>NZ_CP113943.1:0-1898765 GCF_029392835.1 Lactobacillus sp. ESL0681
TATTATGTCAAGTTCAATTGGAAGTATGGTTGGGGCATTGACGCGTGCGGTTAGGCAAACAAGTGAACAATGTCCAATTCATGGAACCAACTTAGTTTATGTTGCTGGTGTTAAAAAGGTAAAACCTTTCTGTCTTGAATGTACTAAGGCTAAACGTGATGAGCAAGATAGACAAATGCACGAGGACCATAAAATCAGGCGAATGCGGGGCTATCTCCGTGGACAATCGCTAGTTGATCGTGATGCGACTTTTGGCTACACCTTTGCGACTTTTAAAAGTAATACCAATTCTAGCGAACACTTTGCTAAAGAAGCAGCTAGACAGATTGCAGGAGCTTATCTCAAACAGCCTGATAAGAAATTCAATACTTTGTTTTATGGCAATGCCGGAGCAGGGAAAACGCACTTAGCAATGGCAATTTTAAATGCGGTGAATGATAATGCTGAACCAATGCAGAAATGCTTGTTTCTTAGTGTTAATAAGCTTATTCGCGAGATGAAGAACTGGTTTAGTGATAAGACACAGCCATGGTCACCTAAACGGGTGGCAGAAGTGGTCCAAAGAGCAGATTTGGTAGTTTTAGATGATTTAGGCTCAGAGAGTGCTAATAGTGAAGCAACTAGTTTTGTGCAAGATACTATTTTTGATATTTACGAGAGCAATCAACGCATCATCACAACAACGAATTTGGATATGCAGCAACTCCATACTACTTACCATTCAAGATTAGTAAGTCGCATGCAAGAAGGCGGAGCAGGACACGTAATTGATTTTACTAAGATTAGAGATAAAAGAAGAGGTTTATAGATGATTAATAGAACGGTATTAGTAGGACGGCTCACACGTGACCCAGAGCTAAGGACAACGCAAAGCGGTTTGTCGGTGCTGTCGTTTACTTTAGCAGTTGAGCGAACATTTAAAAATAAAGATGGCTCACGTGACGCTGACTTTATTCAGTGTGTTGCTTGGAAGAAAACGGCGGAGATAATTAATCAATATTGCCACAAAGGTTCAATGATTGGTGTAGATGGTCGCATTCAAACTAGAAATTATGAAGATAAGAATGGTCAGCGAGTTTACGTTACTGAAATTGTAGCAGATCAGATTGCACTACTTGATCCAAAGGATAGCAATCAAGGCCAGCAAGGTAGCTATCAACAAAACAACAGCAGATATAACAGTAATCAAAATCAAATTGAAACAGATCCATTTACTGGTAGTAGCGACACAATCGATATTTCAGATGACGACTTACCGTTTTAGGAGGAACAAATCAATGGATAATAAAAGATTTATAAGTATTTGTAAGCAAAGCGTCGCAGAATATGCTAAAGCAGACGAGGATAGCATTTTTGTAACTTGGCTAGTTAAAGCAGCAGATAATAACAAAGCAATGTTAGGTATCGAAGGAGAAAGCTCTGACTATTACGAATGCACATATAAAGGTTCAGAGCACAAACTTTACATGGATGTTTATACTAGAGCACAGCATTTGGGTATTACTGATGAAGCACTAAAAAGCTTTGAATTTAAGCAAAACGTAATGGATGAACTTGAGGCATAGCGATGACTGAAAAAGGGTGTAAGTATTGCAGATACGATAAACATGGAGATACTCAGACTTTGATCATGGATAAAAAGGAAACGATCGCGATTGACTCTGATACTAGCGAGCTGTTTTTGCTAAAGAGTGATGGCTCCGAGCTTAACAGAAAAATCTGCTATTGTCCGATGTGCGGTAGAAAGCTAGAGGCATAGCGATGACTGAAGAAAAAAGAATTATTGAACATAACGATAGATGCTTGTTTGTAACAAATGATTGGTGTGGCACTAAAGTCTTGGGCGGAGGATTAGATACCAAAGGAGTATATGCAAGAGCTAGACGAGTTCCTATGACTAAAAAAGAGTTTATGGAATTAGCAATTAATGAAAAATTTGAAGACTATGCAAGTACTATTTTGTATTGGTATGGCGCTCCTGATAAAGAATCAATGGAAAATTTTTGGGATTTGTTTTCTAAGCCAGTTCCAGAGAGAAGGTGGTATGTGAAAGTGCCACATACTAACAACGGTTATTATCACAAGTGGAGCAATGATAACCAAATAAATGCAGGCGAAATCGAAAACGGCAACATTATTGGAAGAGTTGGTAAACAGTATTATCAGTTCACTAAACCTGAAATCAAAAAATATCATCTTGAAGATTGCGAGAAGGTGCCAGTTGATGATTGATGTTGTTAAGCAGGCTTATGAACAAGGCATTATCACTAAAGCAACAACAGAGCATGACATACAGAATAATATTCGTAAATTGTTTTCATTCTGTGGGTATTTAACATTTCGGGCTAATGTTGGCAAAGTTTTGATGCAGAATGGTCGTTGGTTTGATACTGGATTACCAAAAGGATTTCCTGATTTATTCGGTTATGATGATTTAAATAAACCATTCTTTATTGAAGTTAAAACGAAGACTGGTAGACCACGTAAAGAACAAGTTATTTTTCATGAAATGCTGACAGAGCGTGGTATCTGTCATGGCATTGCGCGTAGTCCTGAAGAGGCAATTGAAATTGTGAAAGGGGATTATATAGGGTATGGATATTAAATCAGTAATTCGTATGAATGATGGCAGAACATCTTATCAGGTCAAAGAATCAATGGATGAAATTATAGATAACCTATTCGATGCACAATTTGTTATTGTGACGGATTTTGCGATTGGCGAAGTATGGATCAATACTTCTAACATCGTTTCGATTTCGAGGTATAACAATGAATACAATTCCTTATAACTTAATCCATGAAATTGAAAATAAATATGGTTGTTTAGCTGATGCGCCTGACGATGAACCGATTTTAGCTAAGATACATCAAAAGTTTGGTATTAAAGAGCGACCTCCAAAAGATCGCGCAGGACGAATATCTGCTTTGATAAAGCGCGGATATTCTTGTTCACAGATTATGCAAAGTGTTGGTTGTGATAACTCTTATGTTTATAAAATTGCTAAAAAATATCATTTAAAATTTTTACCGAATTTTAAATATAAGCTTACTGATAAATCTGGAAAAGTAGCGTTTCTATCATCTTTAAGTAACTTAAAAGCACTTGGAATTGATAGAGCACTCAGTATTGAACAGGCAACAGCTTTACTAAATCAGCGCGGTTATACTTTGTCGGTGAAGAAATACTATCGCTGGAATCAGGTACCTGAGGGTACAAAGTACATGAAACGTAATGATAAAAAGATTTATGTAAAGTAAAGAAAGGATTGAGTTTGTGGAAGAAGTTGACCTAGGTTTAGACATTGATCAAACTAAAACCGCTAAAAAAGTACGTGATTTTTTTAAATATACTTTTCCAAATTATTTAGTCAAAGCTGGATTTCATCGTACAGATTTAAGCAGTCCACAACTCGATCCAACGGGAATAGCAGTTCATGGCGGTAATTCGGCGGAATCTAAAATGGCTCATATTTTTGAAATGCAGGATAGATGTAAAGCAGTCTATCAAGCAATCAATTATTGCTCAGATAGCCAAAAGCAGCCTTTTAGGACGATTTTAAAAGCTTTATATATAGATGAACTAGAAGACTGGAAAGTGGCAGCAAAAGTCCAATACAGCGATTCTCGATATGGAGATTTGAAACGCTATGCTTTATGTCAATTTGCTGATTCACTTGAAACACAGAAGACAAGATATGGTGTAGATATTCCGGAACTAAAAGTTTTCTAGATATAAAAAAGCTTGAGTAACTTTTTATGGTTACTTAAGCTTTTTACTTACCAAATAATTGGCTATGCGAGCCTGTGTCAACTAAATAAAGTATCAGCTCATTGCCTTTGATTTTATAAGTCAATAGCCAATCCGGTTCGATATGTAATTCGCGAGTTCCTTGCCACTTTCCTTTAAGTTCATGGTCATGGTAATTAGGACTTATAGTATTTGTAACTATGGCTTTCACAGCAGCGACTAGCTTGTTGATATCTTTTCCTTGCTTAATTGCTTGTTTGGCAGATTTCTTAAATTTACGTGATTGCTTAACTTTGTACATATTTACGTAAATCTTCTTCCCAGTCTTCAACAGAATCAAATGATTCAACATTACCTGAGTTGATTTCATCCAAAGCTTGATCCATTTCGGTAGTCACACGTGGTTGAAAAGGTAACTCACGATCATCAACAGAACGTTTTAGAAACATTGTGATTGCAGCGCTTAATGTTAGTCCCATATCTTTGAAAACTAAATCTGCTTCATTTTTTAAATTGGTATCAATTTTAACATTTAGGTTAGTTTTTTTACTTACATCAGTTGACATTAATGTTTCCTTCTTTCTTTTATTCTACAAGTATTATATCTCTCTTTAATCCTAGAGTAAAGCACTATAAATAAAATTGGATAATATGCTGCAATATTTTTTAAAATCGGTGCAGAATCGTTACAAAATCGGTGCTCAATCGGGGTTAAGGGATGCTATATTGTTATTGTCGAAAAGATTGGATAGCGGAAAATACCTAAGTTTTCGACACCAATTTTAATTGGGTTTTCCTCCTACAATGGTTAGCAGCGATGGTCTCTTACATAGGTTCGATTCCTATGGCTGCTATCGTCCGTGATGGCGGTAAACTAAATTTATTCATCTCAAAAAGTCTAAACTTATGTTCATCTGATGATTATTGTAGTATCATTATGATGAATTAGATTGGAGATGATTATAGATGGCAAAATATAAATTTGAAGTTCACTATGTTGGAGAAGCAGTTGAAAACAGCAGCATACCGATTAATGACCTTGCACCATCTTTGTTGTCTTTGTCAGAAGCATTTCAGACCATTCAAAAAATAAATAATCCAGATGGAGAGCGACTGTCTTTAAATATTAGTGCGACAAAAAAAGGTTCATTTATAGCTGAATTATTTTTGGTTAATGGCCCAGATTTAATAAAAAAAGCTATGAATTTGCTTAATGGTAATGATTCGCAAGCTTTTTTAAACTTAACTCAATATGCTGGAATTTTTATTACAGCAGTTGATACTATTAAAAGAATTGCAGATAAAAAGATAGCTTCTAAAAAAGAAGAAGAAGGTCAAGTTAAATTAAAACTTGATGATGAAACTAGCTTAACAATTCCAGAAGCTGTTTTTAAAACCTACGGAAACGTCGAATTTAGAAAGCAGATTCATGATGTAATGAAGCCACTTGATAAAAGCGGGATCAGCGGTATTGATTTTTCACATGATGAAAAGATAAAAGTTTCAGTGGGAGAAAAAGAATATCATAATTTTGAGGTACCGCCAACTAAAGAAAAAGAGTTAACTGATGAGGTTTCAGAAGTCTATCTACAAATAATTAATGTTGCATTTGAACATGGAAAATGGAAATTTAGTAATGGGGCAAGTCAATTTTTTGCTGATATTGAAGATCAGGATTTTTTAGATGCTGTAACAAAAAATGAACAGCGTTTTGGTTCAACTGACACTCTCAAAGTAAAAATGAAGACTTCGCAATATTTAGATACGGATGGTAAGTTAAAAAGCAATTACACGATACTTAAGGTATTAGATCATATAAAAGGTTCTGAAGAAATTGAATTGGATTTGTTTGATTCAAATAAAAAAGATAATTAACTCATAGACGACTTAACAGCCGTCTTTTTGTTTGGAGGAAAACGTATGAACATTGTTAGAACAGATAAAGGTGAAAGCAAAAATAATATCAATATTATTATGTTAAAACCAGGTGACATTATTTGCTCAAGTTATGCCAATGGCTTAAATAATAGTTTCTTTATTATTTCGGTTAGCTATCCAATTGGGAAAAGTTGCGAAGATGGTGAAGAATATTATAGTGCTGTCAATTTGAGTACAGGCGAGGCAGTTATAAAGGAAAAAGGTCTTATTAATTTTTGTAATAAAATTAGTGAAACACTAATGAATTTAAAAAGGGTAACATCTGAAGTTCAGATTGTAAGTGATAAATAATCCTAGGCGACCCCGCGGCCGTCTTTTTTGATGCAGAAAGAAGGTGGTAATGCTTGAGCTTAACAGTAAAACAACGAAAATTTTGTGATGAGTACATAAAAACTGGTAATGCTACAGAAGCAGCAATAAAAGCTGGCTATTCTAAACGAACAGCTTACTCAATTGGACAAGAAAACCTGAAGAAAGTTGAAATCGCAAATTACTTGGAGAAGCGTATGAAAGAAATATCTGATAGCAAAGTTGCTGACCAGCAAGAAATACTTGAGTATTTATCATCTGTGATGCGAGGCGAACAAAAAGAAGATGTAGCAACTGCAAAAGGTGTCTTTAAGGGCGTTGCTGTTGGCGCAAAAGATAGGATTAAGGCTGCTGAACTGCTAGGTAAACGGTCAGCGATGTGGACTGAAAAGCATGACGTGAATGCTAAGCTTATTAGTCCAGTGAAAATTATTGATGATATTCCAAAGGATAGTGAAGAAGATGGTTAGATTATCTAACTTGATTGCACCATCCTTTTTTAGTGTTTATCAAGACGTTAAACATCATAAATATGCCAACTACTGGCTAAAAGGAGGGCGTGGTTCAACCAAGTCTTCTTTTGTTTCCATTGTAATTATTCTGGGCATGATGCAAGATCCTGAAGCTAATGCAATGGTTATTCGTAAGGTTGCCGCAACATTGCGTGACTCGGTATTCGATCAATATTTGTGGGCAATAGATAAGCTGGGTGTATCTGATTACTGGGCTTCCAGTACAAGTCCAATGCAGCTGACTTACTTACCAACGGGACAGCAAATTCGTTTCAAGGGTGCTGACAAACCGCAAAAGATTAAGTCACAGAAATTTAGGCACGGTTATACGAAGTTCAAACATTTTGAAGAGATTTCAGACTTCAAAGGCATGGAAGAAATCCGTAATATCAATCAATCTTTAAATCGTGGTGGTTCAGGGATTGTTACCTTTAGTAGTTATAATCCGCCAGCTAGTCAACGTAATTGGGTTAATGAAGCGACTGAACAGCAGGGCTTACGTTCTGATACATTGGTGCATTCGTCAGATTATCGCTCAGTGCCGCAAGAGTGGCTTGGTAAGGAGTTTATTGCTGATGCTGAACAGTTGAAGCATGACAATTTAAAAGCCTATCAGCATGAGTATTTGGGTGAAGTAACAGGTACGGGTGCAGAGGTCTTTGACAATTTAACAATTCGACAAATTACTCAACAAGAGCGCAGCAATTTTGAAAGTATTTATCATGGTATGGACTTTGGCTTTACCAACGATCCAACTGCTTACGTTGATATTGCCTACGAACCCAATAAGCGACGAATACTTATTTTTAATGAAATATACCAACGCCGTTTAATGAACAATGAAGCAGCTGAAAAGATTAAGAATGCTGGTGTAGAACACGAACTAATATCAGCGGATGCGGCAGAACCCAACACTATTGCTGAACTGCGAAGACTAGGGCTTAATGTTGTCGGTGCTCCAAAAGGTAAAGGCAGCCGTGAGTTTACTTATAAATGGCTGCAAGGACTGGCAGAGATTGTAATTGATCCTGTATCGTGTCCGAATGCCGCTAGAGAATTTAAAGGCTATGAATACGAAAGAGATGGCATGGGTAACTTCATCGAGAATTATCCTGATGGTGATGACCATACAATTGATGCAGTTAGATACGGTATGAGAAGAGCAATGGTGAAAGGAGGCTTCGTTCCTTGGAAATAACAGCAATACAAGAATTAATAAAGAGTACTTCAAAAAGTCGTGAGTCATTTAAAAATGAATATGAAAAATCATTGCGCTATTATAAGACGCAAAACGATATTACCAACAAGAATAATGGCAAGTCTAAAACAAACAAAGATGGCAAAGATGAGCCACTAAGGCATGCTGATAATCGTGTGAGTTCAAACTTCCATCAGTTATTAGTAAATCAAGAAGCTGGTTATGTGGCCACAGTTGCTCCGCAAATTGATGTGGGCAGCCAGGCGGATAGTAATAAAGTAGCTGATGTGTTGGGTGATAACTTTAATCTCACACTCAACCAGCTGGTTATTGATGCTGCTAATGCGGGCATTGCATGGCTACACTATTGGCTTGATGAAGACGGTAATTTTAGATATGGCGTAATTGAACCAAGTCAGATAACTCCGATATGGTCAACTGAACTCAACCGCAAGCTACTTGCAGTACTGCGTAGCTATCGTCAATTTGATGAAGACAAAGGCGAATACTTCAATGTTCATGAATATTGGACTGATAAAGTTTGCCAAGTTTATCGAGAAAAGGATAATGCTAATAAGTATGAGCTTGAGCCATATAATTGCTTCACTAGCTTTGATATGACGGCAGGCTATGAGACTGGGCAAAGTAATGTATATGAACATGATATGGGTCGAGTACCGTTTATTGCGTTTCCTAAAAACAAGTATCAGCAGCCTGATTTGATGAAATACAAGGGCTTGATAGATGCCTATGATGATATTTACAACGGTTTTATCAATGACCTAGATGATGTACAAGAAGTTATTCTGGTGCTGACCAATTATGGCGGTGAAGATGTAGATAGGTTTGAAAATGACCTGAAGCAGCATAAAGCCATCAAATTAGATAATATTGGGACTGGCGACAAATCCGGTGTTGATAAGCTAACAATCGATATCCCAACGGAAGCACGTGACGATGCGCTGAAAATCACACGTGAAGATATCTTTCTTTATGGCCAAGGTGTTGACCCAGCCAAGTTTGAATCAACTAATGCAAGTGGTGTAGCCATCAAGATGCTGTATTCTCACCTTGAGATGAAAGCAGCCAATACTGAAACACACTTTAGAGATGCCATTACAGAATTAGTGCGAGCAATTATGAATCACCTCGGCTTATCTAATCCAGATGGACGTAAGATTACGCAGACATGGACACGTACGCAGGTTGAAGATGATCTAACGCAGGCACAAACAGTTGCCCAGCTAGCTAACTATACAAGTAAGGAAGCCATTGCTAGAAATAATCCACTGGTTGAAGATTGGCAGCAAGAGCTGGAAGACCAGAAGCAGGATGTTGCCAATGATGATCAATATGCTGGTGATGACTATAAGCAAGTAGACGGTGCCGATAATGACGAAGAAACAGACGCTTAGGTATTGGCAACAACGTCAACTAGATGAAAAGCAACGTCAGTTAGACAACGCCACCGATTATGAAATAGCATTGCGTAGTCGCATGAAAAGCTTGTTTGTCGAAATTCAGCAAGAAACAGATAAATTTATGAAGCGTTATGCGGCAAATAATGATATATCTGTTGGTGCTGCAAGAAAGTTGCTTGCACATATCAACACCACTAATTGGCAGATGACCCTTAAGGAATTCGAAACAAAGGCTAAAGCAGGTGGCTTTGATAAGGAATTAGATAACGAGTATTTTAAAAGTAGAATTGCTCGTTTGCAGAATATCAATGAGCAACTACAGGAATTATGTGGTAAGTTTGCTGATAAAGAGTCTGGCAACATGGGGAATGCGTTAGCTAATCAGTTTCAAGATACTTACCTTCACCAGAATTACAATTGGCAGGACTCACATAACGGCTTTAGTATTGATTTTACACATTTTAATGAAACACAACTAAAGCAGATAGCTAATCAACCTTGGCAAGGCAGCAATTTTTCTAAGAGGATTTGGAAGAACTATCATGATGTTTTGCCCGATCAATTAACTGATGTCTTACTACGTGGTACATTGCTTGGCTATTCGTCTCAGCGTGTTACTAGGATGCTACAAGATAGATTTGTGGATATCCAAAGAAAGCAAATTCATCGGTTGGTTATTACGGAAATGGGACACGTTGCCGAAGAAGCAACTGCATCTTTTTACGAAGATTCCAAAATTGAACGGTACGAATATATGGCCACGCTTGAGTCGCATACTTGCGAAGAGTGTGGCTATTTAGATGGCAAGATTTTTAATGTTAAAGATAGAATTGACAGTGAGAATTACCCGCTAATCCACCCGTATTGTCGCTGTACAACAGTGCCTTATGATGAAAATTTACCTGATATTGAAACTCGTTGGATGCGTGATCCTGAAACAGGCAAAGGTAGGTTGGTCGACAGCATGAGCTTTCAAGATTGGAAGAAGCAATATGTTGATCATACTGATATCAAGATTGAAAATCGTGCTGTTCGTATGGAACCAAAGAAAAATGGTAAATATGAGTGGAATGAACTTAATGCCGAGGCGTATAATAAGCATGTAAAGGGAACACCAGAATTCGATAACTATGCTAAAGGACGAAAAAAGCCAATTAGCGAACTAATATTGTCGGCTGAAGAAGTTCAAAAGCTAATTAATAAATATGGTTATAAAGAATACGATCAGAATAAAAATAAGGTTTTGTTTACTGACGATTCTTATATTGGTCAATGGGCTAGTATTGATGGCAAACTATATCCTACTAAAAATGGTCGTATTGGTTATAGTAAAAAGAAAGGCTGTCATGTGACACCGCAAAAACCAGATTATCTAGAATAAGGAGGTTTATTATGAATCCTAGAAAGATGTCAATTCAAGAAATAGATCAACACTTTTATGGAAGAAATGTAGAATTTACTTTAAATAATGGCAAAAAGAAAACTATTTTTGTTCAAGATATTCTAAATGAAGAAGATGATGAGCCAGAACTTACTTTTATTGGTGATAGCATTGAAAATGAAATTGGTATATCGGATATAGTTAGTGCAGAGGCAGTTTAATGGCTAAAGATGACTATTTTGTAATTATGTACATGCTGCTTAAACAGCTGTATGATTACCTAAAGCAAGGTAAAATTATCTCTAATGAAGAATTAGATGAAATAGGTAGTCAATATAATCAACAATATTGGACCTATATTTTGCTTAATATGTCTGAACAAGATTATATTACTGGCATTACACCAGTAAAGGCTTTGGGAGGAACAAGTATTAAGTATAACAATGTGCAAATTACTCCAACAGGGATTGAATACTTATTTAGCAATTCAATGATGGAACGAGTTAAACGAACACTAAAAGATATTAAAGGAATTATTCCTGGAATGTAGCATTCAGAATTATCTGAGTGCTATTTGTTTGCCCTGAGCATGGCGTAAAAAGGCTTATTTTTTATACCTTGCGAGAAGTCAACTCGTAAAAAGATGTTAAAGGAGCAGAAATGAAAAGAGAAAATTTAAAAGAGTTAGGTTTGAGCGAAGACGTTATTGACAAAGTCATGACTATGAATGGTGAAGACATTAATGCTGCTAAGACAAAGGCGACTGAACTTGAAGAAACCAACAAGTCATTAACTGAACAGATTACTAATCGTGATAAAGATTTGAAAAAGCTGCAGAAGCAAGTCAAAGATAACGATGGCTTAAGTGATCAGTTAAAGGATTTACAGGCTCAATACAAGCAAGATACTACGAAACTTAATGAACAGCTGAGTCAGACCAAGCTATCTAATGCAATTAATCAGTCACTTACGCAAAATAAAGTACGTAACACTAAGGCTGCCAAAGCTTTACTCAATATGGACGATATCAAGCTTGATGAGCAAGGCAATTTGATTGGCTTAGATGAACAGGTTAAAAGTCTCAAAAAGTCCGATGCCTATCTATTTGATGAAGGCAGTAAGCAAACTTATGAGCCTAAGAATGGTGATCCAACTGGCGATAACGAAGCTCAAACTATGACAAATATTTTTACGAAAGGATTGGTAAATAATGACAACAATTAATTTTGCTGAACAGTATCAGCAAGCAATTCAAGATTCATTCTATAATTTAGATGGAGTTTTATATTCAAGAGCTTTATGGAATTCTCCAGCAAACTCAATGATTAAATTTGATGGGGCAAAGCATATTAAACTACCGAAGCTTACAATTTTAAGTGGACGAAAGGATAGACAACGGCGAACGATTACTGGCTTTAGTACCAATTATTCTAACGACTGGGAAAGCTATGAACTAACTAATGAGCGTTATTGGCAAACACTAGTTGATCCACTTGATGTTGATGAAACAAATTATGTGGTATCAATTGCTAACATCACTAAGCAATTCAATTTGACTCAAAAGATGCCAGAGCAAGACAGATTCATGTTTAGTCGGTTATTTAGTCAGAAGCAAGAATTAGATGGTGGTCAAGGCATTCATAATGAGACGCTAGACGAAAATAACATTCTTGAAGCCTTTGATACTATGATGTTGGACTTTGATGAAGCTCGGGTACCAGCACAAAATCGAGTGCTTTATATCACACCAAAGATTAATGCCATTTTAAAACGAGCAGTGGCCAAGAATCGGAGTATGTCGATTGATGCTAATAATCCACAAAGAACAGTTTACAGTATTGATTCTGTCAAGCTTGTGATTGTTCCGGCTGATTTAATGCAAACAGCATTTGACTTTAGCGATGGCTCAAAGGTAATCGATTCGTCTAAGCAAATTGACATGTTCTTAATTTATAACGGCATTCAACTGGCACCTGAGAAGTATTCATTTTCTGGATTTGATCAACCGAGTGCTGCTAATTCAGGCAACTACCTGTATTACGAAGAGTCATACAATGATGTACTTTTATTGCAAACAAAGACCGCGGGGATTGAATTTGTGGTATCAGATAAACCGACTGTTGCACCTGCACCAGAGGTACAAGATGTTGAGCCGGAACAAAATACTCCAGCAGGTAAAGCGTCAAAGAAGAAGTCAAGTAAGTAGGTACGGACATGCATTATCCTGCTTATGAAGACACACTTGCTAAAGTAAAGCTGCTAATATCAAATGATGAGAATAATCCAAGCTATGAAGCAATTGTTAAGTTTACGCTTGAGAAAGCAATCAATGATGTAGCTAATTACTGTAATACGCCAATTGATAAATTGCCGGAAGAATTGAGCAGTACAATTGTTAGTTTAACTGTGCAGCTACTTGAAACTCACGGCTGGCTAAATGGTCAGCAAAGCGACAGAAATGTATCGAGTATTTCTGAAGGCGATGTGTCAGTGACGTTTAAGCAGCCAAGCGAAGTCTATAAGGATTTGCAGACTGTTAACGCAGTTAGTGATGACTATCGTGCAATTCTTAATCACTACAGGAGGTTACCAGAGCAATGACAATGTTTGATAATTTAACACGTGCTGCACCATTGCTTTGGCATGATAAGGCAACTATTACTGGTAAGCGGGCGATTAAACATGGTGCTATCACTGATAGCGAGACCGTGACGATTGTTTCCAATGAGCCATGCAAAGTTGTCTTAAAAACTCAAAAAGCTAGTGCACAGTCGTTCTTTGGCACTGATGAATACGATGCAGAACTGTTAATCAGAACTGGTATTGATATTCCAGCAGGTGCCAGAATTGCCGTTACTGATATGAATGGCAAAGTAGTTAAGTATAAGTATGCCAGCAAAGGCTATACCGGTTATGCTAGTCATCAAGAACTGGCAATGGTAAGGGATGAAAAAGCATGAGTCTAGGAACAGTTGACGATGCTGAATTTAAAGCTTTCACTGAAAAGATTAAAGGTGCTGTAGATATGGGGCAACTAAAGAAAGCTGTTGAACATAGCGGTACTCACATTGCTTTTGAAGCTTTGAAGAGGCTAAAAGCTACTACGCCTGTCAAAACTGGACACTTAAGGCGATCCTGGTTTTACACCGGAATGCACTATGATGGTAGTGGCTTCGTAGTTAATTTAAAAAATGATGCTGAATATGCTTCATTTGTTGAAAATGGGCATAGAACTCAAGGAGGCGGTAGCTGGGTGCCTGGATTATTTTTCATGAAGAAGGCAACGGAAAGCATCAATCATCAACTTCCACAATTAGTTAGTCCTGCACTAAAAGAGTTTGAAAGAATATTAAGACCATGACCATAACAGAGAGAATTGCAAATGAAATAGCTAGTATTTTTCCAGATGCAGTAATTTATACAGAGAATCAAGACAGTAGCTTTGAGCAACCGTCTTTTTTTATTCAAAAAATATTGACTGCGACAGCTCCGCTATTATTTGAGAATCAAGATCGGAAATACCACTATCAAGTGGTGTATTTTCCAGAGAAAGAGCACTCAAATGCTGATATGGAGCGTGTGGAAGATAAGTTATTGGATAATTTTACACAACTATCAGGTTTTGCCAGTATTCATAACCGTGAATTTGAAATTGATACGGCAAATACCGTTTTAGAGGTTAAATTTGAGGTTTGGACTTGGACAATTGGACAGGATGACACAATTAAACAAAGAAAGGTAGAAGTAAATGGCGGAATTAAAAACTAAAAAGCCAATTAGAAAAGAAAATAAATTTACTAAAAAAGCAATTCTTAATAGCAATCTTTTTGGGACAGTTGATAAGGATATCCTAGCAACAGTTTTGGACCATAACAGAACATATACAGTTGATGAATTGCAAGCAGCCATTAAGAAATTTAAAGGAGGTATTTAAATGGCAGGTGGAACATGGAAAACGCAAAAAAAACGGCGTCCAGGTGCTTACGTTAATGTAAAAAGCACGGCAAAGGCAACTTCAGAATCAAGCCTTGGTAGAACGTTGTTACTTAGCAATGCTCAACTAGGTTGGGGTGCTAAAGGCGTGATTGAATTGCACAATGACAGCAATTTTAAGGAGCTACTGGGCACAACAATTGACGATCCAAAATTAATAGCATTAAAGCAAGTACTAAAGGGGGCTGAAACAGTCCTCTTTTTAAATACTAATGATGGAGTAAGAGCTAGTCTTAACGATCCAGCCCTACCATGGAAGTTTGTGGCACGTTATCCTGGAACTAAGGGCAATGATATTTCTATTAGCTTAGAAAAGGATCCAAATAATACGACAATTGTTAATATTACAACATTGTTTGGCACAGAAATTGTTGATGAACAAACAGTCACTACAACAACGGCTGGTAATTTGTTAAGCAATGACTACGTCAGCGTAACTCTAACCGCTGAAGACGGTGGACAAGCTAAGCTAGATGCAATCAATGCAGCTGCTAGTTATCAACTAACTGGCGGGACGACTTCATCGGCTGCTACTGAAGATTTGATGTCTGACGTAATGGAAACTGAAAATTATTCGGTAGTAACTACAGCTGGTTATCCAGAAGATAGCAACATTCATAGTTTGTTAGTTAGTGCAGTTAAGCGACTACGTGACAGTGAGGGCATGAAGATTCGCGGTGTGATTCCGGCGAGTTCAAGTATTAATAACGTTAACTATGAAGGTATTTCGATGGTTGCCAACGGGTTGACGCTAAACGACGGTACAACTTTGTCAGTAACTGATGCGTCAGCGTACTTTGCTGGTCTGTCCAGTTCAGCTGATGCGGCTACTTCACTGACTTACTACGAAGTTGAAGATGCAATCAGTGCTAATCCGAAATTAAACAATGACAAGACAATTAAAGCTTTAGATGCAGGACAAATTGTCTTTACGACACGTCCTGGTCAACGGGTAGTGATTGAACAGGATATCAATTCACTCACTAAGTTTACTCAAGATAAGCCTAAGAGTTTTAGTAAGAATAGAGTAATGCGAACGCTTGATGAAATTGCAACTGATACCGAAGAGACTTTTGAGAAGTCATACTTGGGTAAAGTGGGCAACAATGCAGCAGGTCGAGATCTCTTTAAGGCTAATAGAGTAAGTTACTTACAGGGATTGAACAATAGCAATATCATTCAAGACTTCAGTGCAACTGATGTAGCTGTTGAAGCCGGAATTGATAGTGATTCTGTGGTAGTTGACCTAGCCGTTAAGCCAGTTGACTCAATGGAAAAGCTATATGTCACGATTAACGTAGGATAAAGGAGGTATTTAAATGGCTTTAGAAGCAAGTGATTTTTTAAATGGTAGAAATGCCATTTCGACTAAAGAAGCGACAGTAACTTTAACTATCAACGGTCAAGTTTATAAGATGATTGAGTGTAAGGAGTTTACTGCCAAGCTTGAAAAGAAAAAGGAAGACATCCAAACGCTTGGTACACACTGGAAGCGCAAAAAGACTACTTCAATCGAAGGAACAGGTAGCTTAAGTGGCTATCTGATTAACTCAAATTGGATTAAACAAGCGATGCCCTACATCGAGAATGGCCGCGACTTATATTTCGACATCACTTTAGCGATCGAGGATAAGACGACCGATTGGGGTAAGCAAGTAATCCAATTAACTAATGTAAACTTGGACGAAATTCCGATCGCCGATTTCAAGGCAGACGACGGTGTCATGGAAGTTAAATCCGACTTTTCGTTTGAAGGTTTTAATTTGATTGATGAATTTAATGGCAGTTTAGCTTAAGGAGAATAGAAATGACTGAAACAGTAAAAGATTTCTTAATGGAAAATGTTGAAAACCCAATTAAAAAAGAAGACGTGAATTTTAAACGGTTTAAATCGCCGTTTAAAATCAAGTCGCTATTAGCAGATGATGTCACTAAGCTGCGTAATCAAGCAACTAGACAGGTTTTAAATTCTAAAACACATCAGTACGAGGCACAAACTGATCAAAATAAATTTACTGATTTGATTGTTGAAGCAAGTGTTATGTCACCTGACTTACACAACGCAGATCTGATGAAGAGTTATGGTGTGGTTGATGGGGATGCAGCTAAATTGCTGCAAAGAATGCTAACCATTGGCGAATACAACGAATTGTCAGAGCGCGTCATCAAAATTTCTGGTATTGGTAATGAGGATGCTGAGGAAGTTAAGAAAACAGCAAAAAACTAATTGAAAACTCGGTTGGTGATTTTGCGGTATTCCATTATGTGCTTAATGAGTATCACTGGACACCTAAGCAATGGGAGTCATTGAGTAATCGAGAAAAAATTCTCATTCAAGCATCAATCGAGATTAGACAAGAACATGAAAAGCAAGCGCAAAGGGAGGCAAGACAAAAGTAATAGTCTTGTCTTTTTTGCTATTTAAAACAAAGAAAGGAGGGAAGAAATGAGTACAATTGAAGCAACGATAAAGATAGTTGACGCTTTTAGTGGTCCTCTGAATCGATTGTCTGGTGGATTGCAGAAAAGTATGGGTGGCTTTGAAAAGCTGAAGAGCTCACTAGGCGGTAATACTTTTGGCAATGCAACTAAGCAATCAAATGGCTTTTTTAAGTCGATGGTTGGTGGTCAAGTAGTTGGCAACATGATCAGTCAAGGCATGAATATGGCAGGTAATGGTATTCGATCAATGGTTGGCGAATTGAACGAAGCTAGCGTATCTTGGCAGACTTTTGAAGGTAATATGACCCAACTAGGCAAATCACCTGCACAGATTGCTAGTGCTAAGGCTTCGATGCAACAATTTGCCCAAGAAACGATTTACTCGGCTTCAGATATGTCATCGACGTATAGTCAATTAGCGGCTGTTGGTACTAAAAATACTGGTCAATTAGTCAAAGGCCTTGGTGGTCTAGCAGCGTCAGCTGAAGAACCCAAGCAAGCAATGAAGACAATTAGCCAGCAAGCCACGCAAATGGCGTCAAAACCAATGGTGCAGTGGCAAGACTTTAAGCTTATGCTTGAACAAGCACCAGCTGGTATGTCAGCAGTTGCTAAGACTATGGGTATGAGTTCAAAAGAAATGGTTGCCCAAGTCCAAGCGGGGACAATTAAAACTAAAGAGTTCTTAAATGCAGTTGCTAAAACTGGTACTAATGCCAACTTCACTAAAATGGCTACCCAGTACAAGACTGTTGGTCAAGCAATGGACGGACTAAAAGAAACCTTAGCTAATAAATTGCAGCCACAGTTTCAGAAGTTTAGTCAAATTGGAATTGATGCAATTTCCAAGATTACAGATAAATTAGGTAATGTTAATTTTGATTCATTTGCAGACAAGGCACTAGACGCTTTTAACACAGTAAAGAAAGCTGCAAGCGACATTTTCAGTGGCTTCAAGTCAACTGGAGCTTTATCGGCTGTTAATGATATGTTGCATGAACTTGGTAATTCAATCGGTAATGTTATGAATAAAGCTTCAGCAGGCGGTGGTAATAATTTCTTTACCCAGCTTGGCAGTTTTGCCGGTGGAGCAGTCAGAGGTGCAGCTAATGCGATTAGTGCAATTGCACAAGCAATCGGTCAAATGGATCCAAGTACGTTAAAAGCATTAGGAGCTGCATTTATTGTCTTAAAAGGTGGCGTCAAAGGCTTAGTACTTACTGGCGTAGTTGCTGGACTAAGTAAAATAGGTCAAATGGATTCGGGTCAAATAAGTAATGTTGCTAGTGCGATAAAGGTACTTACTGCGGCTTTAATTGGATTTAAAGCACTTGGAGGAATCGCTAATACAATTATGTCAATAAGCAGCGCTCTTGATGGTTTAAAAGCAATGCTAGAAGGTATGCAGACTATGGGAACAGCGCTAACAGCAGCAATAACTCCGATAGCTGGTACAATCGCAATAGCACTTGCTGCCGTTACTGTTGTGATAATCTCAGCAGTTTATGCTTGGCAAAATAATTTATTGGGCCTTAGAGATTTTATTTCTGGTATTTTTAATAATATTGGAAATATTTTTGCACCGTTTATGCAAGCATTAGGCAATCTGGGTAATGCATTGTCGCCAATCGGTAACATGCTATCCGGACTTGGCAAAATAATCGCAGGTGGTGTAGCTGGAGCTATTATGAAGGCTGTTCAGCTTTTTGGATTATTGGTTGATGCTATTACAATTGCTATAGATGCTATAGCTGGAATAATTTCGATGCTAAGAATGTTTGCTGATGGCTGTAATGTTGCATTACAAGCAATTAGAGACTTAGTTACTCGTAATTGGAGCTTTAGTAATGCTAAGAATGCCATGAAAGATGTGCAATCTGACGTTGACAACATGAAGAAATCCTTTGCTGGTATCGGAGACGTATTTAATAACGGTGCAACTGCTAACATTAATAGTGTTTTTGACCAAATAAGTAGTAAGGCTAAAAATGCTAAAGCTAATATTGATAATATAAAAGCACCAAATATTGCTCAAAGCAATGCTAATGTTATGAGCATGAACAATATTGCTGGTAATAAGCAGGCTCTAGGTAAAGCAAAAGTTAAAGTTGGTTATGAATTCGACGCTAATCCACTTGCTAAAATGAAAGCTCCAGCAAATATGAAAGTGAAAGCAGACACATCATCAGTTGATCAGACGCAACAAAGAATGGCAGCTAAATTTGGTGCTAAACCAGTGAAGACTAAGTTTAAAGCTGATACGTCATCACTAACAGAAACTCAGCAAAAAGCTCAGGATAAGTTTGGTACTAAGCCAATGAAAGTGAAAATTGCAACGCCTAAAGTACCAACACCAAAGGCGCCTAAAATTAAGGCACTGCATGTAAAGGTAGCACGCCCAAAAATACCTCAGCCTAAACGACCTAAAATCAAGCCGTTACATGTCAAAGTGGCTAGACCAACAATACCACAACCAAAGCGACCAAAACTTACGACATTACATGTCAAAGTAGCTCGTCCAACAATTCCTACACCTAAAATGCCTAAATTGGCCAAGATAGCCGCACCTAAAGTTGGTAAGCCATCGATGGCAGGCGTAGTGTCTGCAATTAGATCGGGAATGAATCAGGCTGTTGCAGCAGTAAGAGCTGGTGGTACTAAAATGGGCGCTGCTGTTCAGCAAGCCGTAAGTCGTGCCGCAGCAATTGCTCGAACTGGCGTAGGTCCAATGCGCAGTGCAGGTTCTATGATTGGAGCGGGATTAGCAGCAGGTATGCGATCGCAAATTGGTGCTGTTGCAGCTGCAGCTGATGCATTGGTTGCTCAAGCTAACCGAGCTGCTCGAGCCAAAGCTAAAATTAACTCGCCATCTAAGCTTTTTGCTGAAGTCGGTGGTTTCATCGGTCAGGGTATGGCAATGGGTATGATGGACACGGTAGGTCTAGTATCCACTGCTGGTGGTAACTTAATTAACGCTGCTAATAGTGGTGCAAGTGGTTCAGTTGGGCTCGACTATAAAGGCCCAGGTGCCATTACAGCTGATAGCCTTGCTCGTAGTCAGAATATTTCAAACCAGAATAGTAGCAGTGACAACGGCCGTGTGCTTACGATTGAAAAAGGTGCAATTCAAATTACGGGCTCACATAACTCTGAACAAACAGCCGAAGATGTACTTACTGCAATTGAAAATAAAATGATGGAAATCGATAATCGGAAACTATAGGGAGGTGTGATAAATGGCTAGCATTAGTAGTAAAGTCAAAAAGAAAGCGCAGAATGAATTAGAAGAAGACCAATTTACGATTTATTTAACGAATTATAAAGACAATAAAACCATTGAATTACCGGTTAATCCGGCTGATTTAATGGTCAAGTATGAATCTGATGATAAATCACAAACTGTGGTTAATTTGGGCGAGATTAATCAGCAAGGTTTTTTAAAGCTTAGCACTTTACAAATTGAAAGCACCTTTCCTAAAGAGGAGGAGCACTATGTTACAACTGACGACTTTCACAAGCCAGACTATTACATAAAATGGCTCAAGAAGATTGAAAAAGATCGGGGCCATCTGCAGCTAGTTGTGTCATCAACTAAACTTAGTAAGACAATGACTATTAGCAGTTTTGAAGTAGGCTTTAAAGATGGGTATGACGGCGAATATGCTTACACACTTGAACTGAAAGAATATCGTAAAGCCAGCTATACCAAAGTCAAAAAGAAAAAGAAGAAAAAAAGCAAAAAGTCTTCACATAAGAAAAAGCGTACTAGTCCTGCTAAAAAGATTGGTAGAGGTTCAACAGTAATTGTCAATGGGCGATTGCATGCTGATTCTGACGGTCATGGTAAAGGCTTATACGAGAAAAATGCTAAGCGTAAGGTAACCAATATTGCCAACGGGCATAAATACCCAATCCATGTGTCACTGACTTCTGGTGGTGCTCGAGGCTGGGTTAAGAAAAGTGAAGTGAAGAAAGCATGATTACATTTTTCCAGATTTGGTCCAGAGATAAGAAAAAAGGCTACGATGTTAAAAATATCGTAGCTAATTTAAAATGGATTACTGACTTAAATTTTAGTGCAGGACAGTTAGACTTTGACTTAGTGTATCAAGACAAGACTTATTTACCAGCCCTTGGCAGTATCGTAAAGTTCTATTGGGATCACAAAAAGGTATTTTACGGCTATGTTTTTAAAGCAAAACTTACGCATGAAAAAGTTGTCAGTATTACTGCTTTTGATAAAAGCCGTTATCTAAAGAATCAGGATTCGATTGTATGGAAGTCTGGCACAATAGCGGATCGTTTCAATGATGTTTGTAAACGAGCTGGCATCAGTCATAAGGTGGTTGATAAGCCTAAGCATAAAGTGGCCGCTGAAGTATGCGATGGCAAAAGCTATTTTGATATGCTCAAGTCAGCAATTAAGAAAACACTTAAGTCCACAGATCACATGTATTTTATCTATGCTAACTATTCTAAATTGGAATTACACCGTGCGCCAAGGAAAAAACTCAAAATTATTATTGGTGATAAATCAGGTATGACTGGTTTTACTTATTCCAAAGATATTGATAATACAGCAAACGTAGTTAAGATAATCCAAAAGAATGAGAAAAAATCGAAATCAAAGTCGGCTACTGCTAAAAGCGACGATCCTAAGAAGACTAGCTTTAAGTCAGTGACTAAAAAGGGTAGTACGGTTAGTCGCTGGGGTAAGCTGCAAATTACCGAAAATAAGAAGAATAAGGCTAATCATGCTCAAATGGTCAAGCAGGCTAAAAATACACTGAAGCAAAAAAATAAAGCTAATAAATCGCTAACAATTGATTGCATTGGCAACTTGGATTTAGTAGCTGGTAATAGCGCTGAAGTGAAGATTAAGGGATATAAAACAATAAAGAACTGTGCCATTTTAAAAGCAACGCATAATTTCGGCGCAGACTATACTTGTCAATTAGAAATGAAGGTGGCATCATGGCTGGCGAGCAACTCTGGAGAATGATGCATGAGCGTGGCGGCAGCGACAGCGAATATAGCGATATTGTCTATGGTACTGTTAGCTCAGTTGATCCATTAGAAGTACAACTGGCTAATGACATGATTTTAACTGACGATTTTATCGTGTTAGGTAAAAATATCGGCAAAATCGTACTAAATGGTAAGACTAAGGTATATGCTCATGATGACCAAATCGGTAAAGAATCAGGCACTAGACCGACTATTACTGAAAAAGTAAAGTACGAGCTAGACAATAGTCTTAAAAAAGATGATAAGGTAACGATGATTCGGATGGATGGCGGTCAGCAGTTTTATCTGTTTGAAAGAGAACCGAAGAAGCCGTTAGAATTAAGCTAAAACATGTTATAATTATGACGTTGGTTGAAAAACTAACAAGCCTATAAGTGGGAAGTGAGTTAAATGACTCGCCAAGAGTACCGCAAGGCAAGCAAAAAAGCCAACCGCAAAGTAAATTTTAATAAATTTACTAATGTGGTTAGCTTCCTAGCAAGTCTTGCAACAATCTTGAGCTTGTTACTCCAATTGTTCCAACTTTTTAGGTAACAAGCAAAGGGGAAGCGGAAACGTTTCCCTTTTGCTGTAATTATAGCAAAAATTGGGGATTATTCAAATGAAAAAACATGAAACTCTTTTTAAAGTAATAAAATTAATTTTGGATTTAATCATTATAGTTTTGGCAGGAATTCTTATTTATGAAAGAATCAGGAGGTGGTAAGCCAATGGATGATGATGACTTAATCATTGATGAAGATGACGGCTTTGATCCAGATCTAGATACAGTTGATAATGACGACGATGAAGAACTTGAAGAAGATGAACCAACACTAACTTTTCAAGTTAAAAATGGAAGAATTCGTAGCAAGTTTGATGAACTACCAGCTATGGTGCAGGCAGTCGATAAGATATTGCGCACTGAGCGCTTTGTTTATCCAATTTATAGTGACCAATACGGCAACGACTTACCAGACCTTTTTGGCAAGTCGTTTTCTTATGCTTGCGTTGAAATACAACGCATGTTAGAAGAAGCACTACTTGACGATGACCGAATCACTGATTTAGTTATTGATTCTATTCAGCAGCAAGATAGTACGACACTATTTGTAAAAGGGACTTGCACAACGATATATGGCCAAGTACCAATAGAAAGTGAGGTGAAGCTAGGTGACACCAGATGATTTAGCACAAGAATTTGAAGAACATGATGTAGACTACTATCTTGATGAAATGCTAGATGCAGTGCCAGATGATATTGACAAACGTGAGGGGTCAGTAATCTATGACGCGATTGCCCCAGCAGCCTTAGTTATGGCGCAAGAAAATTTGCGTATGGCCACGATTATTAGGGAAACTTATGTCAAAACAGCAGATGGTGAATTCTTAGACTATCGAGCACAAGAGCGTGGGACTGAAAGATACGCAGCAACACAAACGGAAGTTAAGGCTAAGATAACCGATAGTGATGGCAATGCAATTAATAATGTACAGATAGGCGACCAATTCGCAAGTATTGGTGAAACGCCTATTTTTTATACCGTGACGCAAGTTAATGAGGACTTAACTGTTGCTATGACTGCTGATGATCCAGGTACAACACCGAATGGGTATCTGGGGCAGATTTTACCAGTGACGCCAAATGATGAATTATCTTGGGCAGAGATTACGGAAATTATTGCGCCGGCTAGGGATGAAGAGACTGACGATCATTTACGCAGCCGGTTACTTGGTTCAGATGATTGGATTGCATACGGTGGCAATGTTAGTGACTATCTAGCAATGACTAGCAAAATCAATGAAGTTGGGGCAACGCAAGTTTATCCAGTTTGGAATGGACCCGGAACGGTCAAGCTAGTGATTCTGAATAACGACTTGATGCCAGCTAATCAGAGCTTAGTTAATAAAGTTAAAAACTTGATTGATCCATCTGGTAGTGAGGCTCAAGGATATGGTATGGCACCAATTGATCACAAAGTCATGGTGACAGCACCAACAGAGTTAACAATAGACATTATAACCAATATACAGATTGATGGTCAGCACGGTGTGGATACGGTTAAGCAGCAGATTAACGATAAGTTATCGGAGTACTTTAAAAATTTAAGAGCAGATTGGCATGTGATTGATCCAAAAACTGGACGAGGGTATGCAATGACAATTTATCGTTCAAAAATTTTAGCCCAGATCATGCAAGTTGACGGAGTAGTTAACGCCACAATTCCGACACTAAATGGAGCCGTCCAAGATGTGCAACTGATTTTTAACAATGATGAATCGCAGTTACCAATTTTAGGGAAGGTGACTTTGAATGAGTAACAACCTGATGGAATATTTACCCGAATATTATCAAGATGTCTACGAAATGCAAGCAATTATGCACGCACATGGACAGGTCTTAAACGATTTTGAAGATAGGCAAATTATCGCCTTGTTAAATCAATTTGTAACGCAAACAGATAGTAAGGGGATTGCTGTTTTTGAAGATCAGGTTGGCATTCAACCAACATTAGGCGAAAATTTAAAAACTAGGCAGAATAACGTCCTGATGAGGCTTTTGCCGCCAAGACCAATTACAATTAAGTATTTGCGGGAGCTATTTAATACATTAAAATTGCCCGTTAATATCACAATTGACCATGCTGAACGAAATGCAATTATAGAAGGTAATAGTACGGATATTGGCAATGAGCAAATTGACAATATTAGATATATTTTAAATGTTTATTTACCAGCTAATATGATCTATGAGATTAGAATCGCACTAAAGCAAGCGATCATTGGCAATGATTTATTTGTTGGATTGGGAACAACGGCAAAAGTAGAAACTGAGGTACAAGCAAATGTATCTCAGCTTTTTAATTAAGGAAGTGATTTGATGTCAAAATATAATAAGACTGTGTTAACTAATGCAGGAATCGAACTAGTAAGACGAGTCAATGCTGGTAAAGCTAAGTTCAGCATTACTAAGTGTGCAACTAGCAGTGAAAACTTATCCAATAAAAGTATTACTGAACTGCAGGAATTAACTGAATTGCCAAGTATTATGCAATACGGTGAAATAGCAGATATTACAGATTCAGCTCAAGACAAGGATACTGTAATTGGGGCTTTGCTGAAATTCAATAACAAGGGCTTAAAAAATGGCTACAATATCAATACTCTTGGATTATATGCTAAAGAAGAGGGCGCCGATCAAGAATTTCTATATGCTGTAGCTACTACTATTGATCCAGAACGTATGCCGGACTTTACCGACAAGGCAATGTTTCAGTTTAATGTGACGGTATACGTAGTAGTTGGCCAAACTAGTAATGTTACGGTCAATGTTACTGAAGATGGAGTTGCAACCAAAAAAGATTTAGTTGGATTAAAAGGTGAAGTAGACAAAAAGGCTGATAAAACTGATGTTACAACTCAGGTTAGCGATGCAGTAACAAAAGCAAAAAAATACACTGATGATCAGGCTAAAACAAAAGTTGATGTAGACACCTTTAATACAGCTTTAAAGGCTAAAGCGAATAAAGATGAAGTAAATAGTGATTTAGCGGGTAAGGTTGATAAGACTGAATTTACTACTTTTAAAGATACTAATGATAAAAAGTTAAATGCAAAAGTTGAAAATATAGAATTTACTAAGTTCAAAACTGATAATCAAAAGGTCTTAGATACAAAGCTAGATAAAGCTACTTATGAAAATGACATCAAACAAGTTGGTAAAGTAAAGTCTGCCTCAATTAATGGTAGTGAAAAAATTTCACCAGATGCAACTGGTAATTTAGACTTAAAAGTCGATATACCAGTAACCAGCGCCAATGGTCAAAAAGGTGATGTACAGATCCCTGTTTTTGCTCCTAACTTACTAACTGGGACTAGTGATGAATTACAAACCATAGGTGGTAATGGCTTGCTTTCCGATAAAAGTGTGTCAATAAAAACTGGTGAAAAGTATACCCTCAATGCTTGGATTGATAACACCAAAGGAAACTCTGGTGATGACAAGGTCTCAATTTGGTATTTGGATAACACTGGCAAAGCTATCACTATGAGTTCAGGTAATGCTATAAGTGATGGTCGAGCTGGGTATTCTAGTGTTACAGTAATTTTTACTAATTCAAATGTTGTAAAGATAACCGCTCATATCAGTGGTGGTGCAGTACCGGTCAAGGAAGCAAAACTAGCTAAGTGGCAAGATACTAACACGCCACCAGATATGACTTGGTTGCCTAATTCAGATGATGCAAATCAATATACAAATGATAATGTGGACAAGTTACCTAAAACAGTCAATAAGAAAGCACCTGATACTACTGGAAATATAGATATTACTGCTAGTGATACAGGGGCATATTCTAAAGTACAGACTGATACGGAATTGGCTAAAAAAGTTAGTACTACTGACTTTAATAGTTTTAAAACTACCAATAGCAATAATTTAGCAAGTAAAGCACCTAAGACAGATATAGATAATCTTAGTTCTCAGTTTGATAAGTTGCCTAATACTTATCAAACTAAGTCGGCTGCTTCTAGTCAATATAATAGTCTAAGCAATGATATTACTGCGGTCCAAAATCGTGCTGTTACAGCAGAAAATAACTCCAAAAGCTATACTGATAACCGAATATCTGGAATATCCATCCCCAATATGAACAATTATTATACTATTAGTCAAGCCGATAGCAAAGTCAATGCTGCGGTTAGAACCAAAGCAGAACAAAGTGATCTTAATTCGGTAAAAGTTACTGCTGATAAAGCTTATAAAGAAACGATTAATAATTATGATAAGATTGTAGTGAATTCAAATAGGATTGCTAAAGCATTGATGGATATTCAGAATATGCAAAAAACAATAGACAGTTTGAAATCCTAAATGTTTAAACTAAACCCATAAAGTAATTTAGCTTAATTAATTAAGAATTGAGGTGATTAAATGGTAAGTCAAGAACATTCTATAACTGCTAAACCAACGAGAGAATTACAGCGTTCAATTGATAGTCGTGATTATATCCATTTTGATGATCCAGAAGAAGGATTTAAGTGGTTGAATGATTAGTTTATATGCAGACTTATTTAAATAAAGCAATTTAGCAAAATAGCTAGATTGCTTTTAATTGACGTACATAAAGCCGCACGGTATAATTATATTAATTAAAATGAATTGAGGTATTTTCATGGCAGATATAGTTACACCAACTAAAGCACGGTCGAATTTATATGGTTTAATTAATGAAGCAAATAGAGATGCTAAACCAGTAATTATTGCAGGAGCAACTGATGAGAAGAGTGCGGTTTTAATCAGTAAACGTGAATATGATGAATTGCAGGAAACCTTGGCTTTGGTGGCTAATGGACAATTGCAGGATGCGATAAAACGTGATGATGAAGATGATGAAGCAGTAGATTTAGATGAAATGATAGCTGAAATTGATGGATAGTTGGCAGATTAAGATCACACCGTCTGCTAAAAAGGATTTAAAAAAGCTGCTTAAAAGTAACTTACGTGAACGATTTATCGAGATTGAGCGGACTTTAAAGACTAATCCGTATTCACCAATTCAATCTTTTGAAAAATTAGAACCGTCAGGTCGAGATTATTATTCAAGAAGATTGAATGGCAAGCATCGTGTAGTTTATAAAATTAATAAAGAGGATAAAACGGTTGAAATTTTATCCTGTTGGTCACATTACGAATAAAGCAATTTAGCAAAATAGCTAGATTGCTTTTTTGATTGGAAAGAAAGCAGGTGTTATATTTTTGCAAGAATTTTGGGATTTCATCATGCAGTCTGGCATCGTGCAGTTTATTATCGGGCTGTGGTCAGGTCATAAACGCAAAGTCAAAACTAATGAGCAATTGCTTGCACAGATTCCTGAGATAGTTGAAACCGTCAATCAATTAAAGGCTGGAGAAGTTGAAGACTTGCACGTTGAGTTGGACGGTCTTGCTCATACTATAATCAAGCAAGGTTATTCAACTGATGAGCAATTCATCAGATTGAACCAGATATATGGTGTCTATCACAGTCTTGGCGGCAATGGACTTGGTACGAAATTATATGAAGAAGCTAAGGAGCTTCCAACAAAATAAAGGAGAAATCTTATGAGTACAAAAGAAATTTTTGATATTATTTACGCACTACTTTTTGTAGTAGCGATTTTGGTAGGCGTTTATGCTACTAAACACACAAGCAACAACAAGCTGGTCAGCACTGTTGAGAGCTTGGCTGCCGCATTTGTTCGGCAGTACGAGACCACTGACGCTAGTGGTAGTGCCAAAATGAAAGCCGTCATTAACTCGGTATCTGAGACTTTAGAAAAGTCTGGTCACAAAGTAGATCCAACCGTGATCGCAATGATTGAAGCCTTTGCTGAAAAAGAAGTAGCTAAGATGAACGCGGACAAGCCAGTAACAGTTACACCTACGATAGATGAAGACACAGCTAAGTCAGTCGATGGCTTCAATGAAGACGAAGTAAAAGACCTCACTGAAGGGGTTGATGCTGATGCCTAAGACACTAAATGGAGTTGATGAGGCGAGTTACCAAGCAGGTATCGATAACGGCAAAGTAGCAAGTGATTTCGTTATCGTCAAGGCTACAGAGGGCACAGGCTACACCAATCCTGCTATGACTAGCCAATTGAATAGCGCTAAAAAAGCTGGTAAAAAAATTGGTTTATATCATTTTGCAGACGGAGCTAACTATCAGGCTGAAGCTGATTACTTTTTAAGGACGGCTAAGCCCTACCTAAAAAATGCAGTGCTGGTACTTGACTACGAGGGTGCTGTTGTTCCCATGTGTGGCGTATCTTGGGCTAAAAAGTGGCTGGACTATGTCTATAAAAAGACTGGTACTAAGCCACTAATCTATATGGGACTGGCTGACGAAAATGCTTATGACTGGTCATCGATTTCTAGCAAATACTATCTGTGGGTTGCCCAGTACAACACAATGTCGCCACAATACGGCTATAAGCCACGCAAGCTATATGGCACACTGCGTAACTGGTCGGAAAGTAAGCTAGCCATTTTTCAGTACACCAGTACAGGTCGCTTATCTGGCTGGAATGGCGACTTAGACCTCAACGTGTACTACGGAAAAGGCACTGATTGGAATAAACACAGTAAAAATGATACGAAAGGAGATAAAGAAATGACGTGGAAAGTTAAAGTGCCAATAACTGCTATGGGCGGCTTTTTAGTCACTAAGCAAAAGGGTGCAACCATCTGGAGTGGACCAAATAACGAGAAGAAAACCGACACCTTGAAGTACAACAAGGTACGAACGGTGACTGACTTTAAAAATGGTTGCTTTTATAAGGTCAAAGAAGGCTGGATAGACGGACGCTGCGGAATTTATAAGCCAAACCCCCTATACTCAAACTCGCATATCCACTGTATAATTGAGGTCACTGGTTCAGCTAAAGGCCATGCCGATGCAGGTGGTCCAGTAACTGGTCGCAAGTTTAAGAAAGGTGACAGATACAAAGCATATCAGCTTAAAGATGGCTATCTAAAAATTGGCGCTGGAAAAGACAAGTGGATCAATGGCGAAAAAGTAAAAATTATACTATAAAGTAAAACCCGCTCTGGAGATTAATTTCTCTGGGGCGGGCTTTTTGTGCTTAATAATAACATCGACAAAAGTAGAAATTATGTTTATAATAATTAACGGTTTTATTCAGAAAGGAGGTGGTGAAGTTGATAACTGTTGAAAAAATTATTGAACCGAACAAAAATGGTAGAACTCATCCTTTTACAGTTTTATGTAACGATGGGCTTGAATATGTAATAAAAATGAAGAATGATTTTACGAATACTCATAAAGTTGAATTCAATGAGTTAATTGCATATAGATTAGCTAAATTGATGAATTTATCAATTCCTACAGCTAAAATAGTTTGTCTATCTCAAAGTATAATAGACTCTGATGCTAATTTGTCTGGTATACAAGCAGTCTCAGGACCATGTTTTGCAAGTGAACTTCGTAGAGGTACTACTGCACTAACAAGAGATCTTTTTAATGCTGCAAAAAATTTGAATGAAATTCCCAGCATGTTTTTATTTGATGAAATAATATTAAATGATGATAGATGGTCAAATTGGGGAAATTTGTTTTATGATGTAAATAGCTCTAGGATACTTTTAATAGATCATTCTGATATTTTTATAAATGGACAAATCTGGACTAGTTATGAATTAAATAGTTATCAATGTTTACCACCTACTACAGTTTCTTTGGATGGTCGTAATTATGAAATAGCAAAAGACTATGTTAAAGGTCCTGCACCATTTGAATCAATTGGAAAGGTAATTAATAGTCTTAGCGACAACCAAATTAATAATTTGTTCAAAGATATACCCATAGAATGGCAAAAGAATGAAGAAGATGTTTCTACTGAAGATATTATTGAATGCAAAAAATTTGTGTTATTTCAATTAAGAAATTATCCTAGTATCTTAAATGAAATACATAAGTATTTTCCATCTTGGAAAGGAGGAAAGTAAAAATGGTTAATGATAAATTTAAAATGTACTATTCGGTATGCCAATATGTTCCAGATCCAATTAGACATGAAGCAATGAATGTGGGTATTGTATTTCATGTTCCACAAAAACAATATAGCAAGTTTTATCATATAAGAGGAACTAAGAGACTGACTGCTTTTGATGACGAATGTAATATTGATTTTGTTAAATTAATGTATAAATCACTAGAATCTGTATTTAATATGTGTGATATAGATATTAATAATGATTTTGAGGATATTTCAAAATCAACATTTTTGTCAAGTAGAATAAAATATTATGCCAATACTTTCCGCTTTTTAGATGTATCGAGTATTTATACTAGCTCTAATTCTTTGCGTGAAGATATAGAAGTTCTTAAAAAAACATATCTTTATTATGATTACAAACCTAATAAACGAATTACAGATGCTAAACTAACTTCTTATATAAGGCGGCAAGTTAAACTGAATAATCTTAATGATCAAATTACTGTTTCAAATTTGAAAACCAAAGAATTGGTACCAGAAAAAGTTTTTACTTTTCAATCAGAAACTGAGTTTATAAAAATCATGACTAAGGATTATTCTAAACCAAACTATTTGTCTGATAAATTTAAAATATTCATATATAATTTAGGTACTGTCAAAAATGAATTAGGCGATAAAACATTACGAATTATAACTGACGATGGCAATGACAATCAGTATGATAAAATGATTTATGAGTTTGCTGATGAAATTAAGAGCTTAGATTTTGTAAATGAAATTAAACTTGATAAAGCTCAAAGTTACATTAATCGGTTAGCTAATAAATAAAAAATATAAATACCGCTCTGGATGATAAAGTCTCTAGAGCGGCGTTTTTTAGTGTTATACTGTATTTGATCAAGTTCGGGGGCCCTAGGAGTTAGGTGTCGGACTACAAACGCCGTTCATTAAATTGAGCGGCGTTTTTGTTAGCCAAGATGTTAGCCAACTTTTTTATTTCTTATACTTTCTAAAGGCTTCTTTAAAGCAAAAAAGCCTTTATATAAGCACTTCTGCTTACTAAGGCTTTCTAGAATTTTAATCTTATAGATCACCGGGGTCATTAATATGATATGTAGATAAGTATAAAAATCATCTATACTAGGTAGGTATGGATGATTTTTTGATTGCTTCATGTTTTTAAATAGTGTATTTTATATAAATATATAACTAATTATTTAAATAGGAAATATAATATATGAGATTTATTAATTTAAAGGAATATCATACGCCACTGTCACAAAAAAATACTGATAATGTTGTACTTGAATTAGTCTCTGATGAAACTATAGCAAATTCTAATTTTTATTCGACTATTTTTCAGAAGAAAATTACTAATTTTAGATCACGGATTTATGTTTTAAAAGAGAATTTTGAACCTATTCAATTAGTAAAATCAATAATACCTAATGATATGATAGAACATTGTGATCAATTGGCTGTAGAAAAAGACATAGAAGCGGAAATAGACAAAGTCTTTTTAGCAGATAATATAAGTGAAAAAATAATGTTAACTTGGGCATCTGCTCAAGAAATGAAGTTATTATCTAAAACGTCTGATTTTTGTCAAATTCTAGTTCGTAGTTTAAAAATAAAAAACAGTCAAAAAGAAATAATTAGGTATGAAGAGGAATGTTTCATGCCTGAGCATTTTATTTTAAGGAAATAAGCATGAGTAAATTTCTTTATGAAGAAGCTAAAACTAAAATATTAGATTTAATAATTAAAAACGAAGTTGCACCAAATACTCGTATTTGGAATGAACGGATACTTTCACAAAGGTTAGGTTATAGCCGTTCAACAATTAAGCGGGCAATTAATTCGTTGGTTAGTGACAATGTATTAGAAAAGCGTCCTGGTTCGGGAACGTATTTAAAAGGAGCTAAATTAAATAATTCATTGGCTATTGGTGATAGTTCACCGAATTCATTTACACAAATTACTAGAATAAATCAAAAAACTGTCTCTAATCAAGTTGAATCTTTTAAGATGGTCTATCAGGATCCAACTAAAGAAAATTTATTTGCACCACAAACTGAATTTTATGAGTTAATTCGAACTAGAAAAGCCAATAATAAAATAGTTGCATTGCAAAAATCATATTTTCCCTTTAGACAATTTTCCGATGCGCATAGATATGATTTTGGTAAATTATCTTTATATGATTATATGGAATCTAAAAAACTTAAACCACATCATTTTAAAACGACTATTAAAGCTGAATTTGATAATGATATTGCAAGTAGAATGAACTTAGTTAAGGAGAAATATTTATTATTGTTTGAATACTTAGGCTACACAAGAGAAGATGAATTAGTAGAGTATACTTTATCTTGGTATGATCCTAATGTAGTTAATTTTGAAATGAAAATCAGGTATTAAAATTATAATTGGTTCGCTTATTGGTTCGCTTTTAAGAGCTATTTGAAAAAATGGCTCTTTTTTTGTTGCCTGTAAGCGATTGCTGTATTACTCTAATTGATAGTTAAAAGTTGTCGAAAGGAAAGGAAAATTAATGGAAATTGTGTTAGCTAGCCATTCTAATTTGGCTAAAGGAATGTATGATTCTGTTACTCTAATTATGGGGAAACAGCAGAACTTGCATTACATTACCGCCTATGTGGATGATAATGTGGATTTTAAGAACCAATTAGTTGAAGAAATAGAACCAATTAAGGATCAGAAAATAGTTTTTGTGACGGATATTATTGGTGGTTCAGTCAACAATAACGTTATAGATCTGACGTCTCAGAATGAAAGCTATTTCTTAATATCTGGTATGAATTTACCATTGATACTGGAATTGATTACTAAGGTTTCTAGTATTAAGGATTTAGATTCTGTAAATGAAATTGAAGAAAATCTTCAGCAAGTAGTTGAGCTTGGTTCGTCTGGTATTAAATTAATTAAAGTTGATAATAGCTTTACTGAAGAAGAAAGTTTTTAGGTGTGAATTATGATTGTAATGACAAGAATTGATTATCGTTTATTGCATGGTCAGGTAGCATTTGCTTGGACCAATAATCTGTCAGCTAATGCTATTTTAATGGCAAATGATGCGGTGGCAAAAGATACTTTTCGGAAGAAAACATTTATGATGGCTAAGCCAGATAATGCAAAATTAATCTTTAAATCAATCGCAGATTCTGCAGCTGCTATTAAAAGTGGTGTGACGGATAAATATCGTGTGTTTATTGTAGTGGAAAACGTTGCTGATGCTTATAAATTAACTAAATTAGTACCTGAAGTAAAATTAATCGATCTTGGATTATCGTCTAAAAAAGATGATTCAGTTAATATAGCTAAGTCAGTCTATGTTACACAAAGTGAAATCGATCAGTTATCTGAACTAGAGAATTCAGGAGTTCGTGTAGTGGTTCAACAAGCTCCAGCAGATAAAGACGTTGAATTTCATAACTTGATTGAGAAGAAGGAGTAATTATGGCCTTACAAATTATAGGGATATTTGTAATATCACTGTTTGCCAATATGCAAGACTTTTTGGGCTCTTCGTTTATTGGACGACCAATAGTTACAGGTTGTTTAATTGGTTTGGTTTTTGGTGATATTACTGAAGGACTAAAAATGGGTGCAACTCTGGAACTAGCCTTTTTGGGACTAATGGGCGTTGGTGCGACAGTGCCACCTGATGAAATAATTGGTGGTATTTTAGCGACTGCATTAGCATTAAAGAACGGATATGGTGTCAATGTTGCCTTAACATTAGTATTACCAATTGCTACTTTGGGATTACTAGTTAAGAATTTACTATATGTAGTTATCTTTCCAGCAATGGCTCACAAGGCTGATAAATATGCAAGTAATGGTGATGCTACTCGTGCAGGGAATATGCACTTGTGGGCATCAGGTATACGGGTTCTGTTAATGGCAATTGTCACAACCGTTTCTTTTGCAGTTGGTAGTCAATTTGTTGGTGCGTTTATTAAGCTTATTCCTAAGGCATTGATTGATGGAATCACTATTACTACAGAAATTTTACCAGCAGTTGGATTTGCTATGTTAATTAATATGTCATTTTCAAAAAAGGTTGCACCATTTTTCTTTCTTGGATTTGTTTGTGCAGCATATATGAAATTGGACATGGTTGCAGTGTCGATTATTGGCGCAATTATGGCCGGTATTATGTATTTAATTATGGAAGAAATTAAGAAGAATGCTGCTTCAGTGTCGAATAGTCCAAGTACTGGGGAGGTACAAGAAGATGACTTCTAGTAATAAGGAAAATCCAAAGAAATTAACTAAAAAAGATTTGCGTGGTATTTTTTGGCGCAGCATGCCCATGGAGGCTTCTTTTAACTATGAGCGAATGATGAGTATGGGATTTGCTTATACGATGACGGGCATTATTAATAAGCTATATAAGAGTAAAGAAGAACGTAAAGCAGCAATTTCTCGTCATTTGGAATTCTTTAACTGTACATCAGCTACTTCGCCATTTATTGCGGGTGTTTTAGCTTCGATGGAAGAAAAAAATGCTTCTGATCCAGAATTTGATCCGTCTGCGATTAATTCAATGAAGACAGGATTAATGGGTCCCTTATCTGGGATAGGTGATTCTGTTTTTTGGGGTAGTCTAAGGATTATTGCCAGTGGAATTGGTGTTTCACTCGCTCAAAAGGGTAACATCTTAGGACCTATTTTGTTCATATTACTCTATAATGTTCCTAATTTATTAGTACGTTACTATGGAACTATGTGGGGCTATAAATTAGGAACTACATTCCTTGACAAAATGTCTGACGGCTTAATGAATACAATTACATATGTTATCAATATTTTAGGAAATACTGTAATTGGGGCAATGGTAGCTTCAATGGTAGTCATTAAAATACCGCTTGCAATTGGTGGTGGGAAAAATCCAGAAACAATTCAAAGTATGTTAGATTCAATTATGCCAGATATGTTGCCATTAGCTCTGACCTTTTTTATTGCTTGGTTGCTAAAGAAAAAGCATGTAAAGATGATGTGGATTTTGTTAGCCATTCTTGTTGTTAGCGTCTTAGGTTCATTTATGGGCTTCTTAAAGCCCTAGTTAAGGAGAAAAAATGTATTTTAACAGAACGGAATTTATTAATAATTATGATCGAGCAGTTGATCAGTTAGATCATGTGGCTCAAGTTTCGACCGAAATTAAAAAGTTAGAAATTAAGAAGATCTTTTTTACAGGTTGTGGAGGTGCTTTTACTAAATTTGTTGATTTACGACCAACTATGTTCAAGCAATTAAATATTCCATTTACTATTGTTAGTCCTGAAGAATTAGTTGACGTATATTTGACAGACTTAGATGAGCATACATTAGTTGTTTCTGGAACAAAGACTGGTACAACAACTGAACTCCTTAAATCGCTGAATACTATTAAGGATAAATCTCCTAAAACAATTCAATTAGGTTTTATTGGTGATGCTAATAGTGAATTGGAAAAAATGGGAATTTTAGACTATCAATTTAATTCAGTTGATACTGATGCAAATTTAATTGAACTTGGATGGTTTTTAGAAGTATATAGTGGCGCAGCTCAAGTCCAAGATACTGTTGCAGCTCAAAAGCAATTAAGTGATTTGTCACAACATTTAGCTGATAAGATTGAAGCTCTAGTTCCTAAAAGTGTTAAAAAAGTTAACGAGACAGATTTATCAGAAATGCAAATGTGGGTTTCTTCTGGTTACGCATGGGGCGAAGCTTGTTGTTTTGCAAACTATATATCTGAGGAAATTGAACGCATCAAGTCACAATCAGTTCATGCAGGTGAATATTTCCATGGTCCTTTTGAAATCACTGATCAAAATCAATGTGTAAATGTTGTGGTTAATAGCGGTACAACGCGTGATATAGATTTACGTGTAGTTGATTTTGCCAAGAAATTTGCTAAGGATTGCTTCGTAATTGACCTAAAAGATTTTGAATTAACAGATTTACCTGATAATTTAAAGTCATTCGTAGAACCATATGTGTTAAATCATTATTTTGATGTATTATTAAATATCTATGCAACTAGGACTGGGCGAACTTCAGCTACTAGGCGTTACTATCGATTAATGAACTATTAATATAAATCTTTAAATACGTGATTCTATTAGAACCGCGTATTTTTTGTTTACATCCCCAGAGGGTCATGCATTATCTTGATTACTAATAAACCACAAATACCAAAGCTAATGAGTGCGCACAAAAACAAAATGCGTCTACTCTTTTTAGTAAGTTGGTTGTCAAAGCTGTAAACTAGGCAAAAACTAGCGATAATGATTAATAATCCGGTAATTAATAATAAGTTGAAATTCTGTCTCATCTTGGTGCACTTTCTTTGTATTTACTATAATTAAAGCATATCAGCTTGTTTTTGAGTTAATAAATCGAGTAAAATTAAAGGGACATGGAGGTTTTTATGACTAAAATTAAGGTAATGACGGTTTTTGGGACACGACCTGAAGCGATTAAAATGGCACCCTTGGTACTTAAATTAAAAGACAATCCTAATTTTGATGAAGTAACGGTAGTTAGTGCGCAGCATCGCGAAATGCTTGATCAAGTATTGCAAATTTTTAAAATTATTCCTGATTATGATTTTGATATTATGAAGCAAAATCAGACACTCGAAGAAATTACTGCCAAAGTAATGATTGATTTAGCTAAAGTAATTAAGCAGGAAAATCCCGATCTAGTACTAGTACATGGTGATACGACAACCAGTTTTGCGGCTAGTCTGGCTAGTTTTTATGAACAGACAACAATTGGTCATGTTGAGGCAGGCTTGCGGACGTGGCAAAAGTATTCACCATTTCCAGAAGAAATGAATCGGCAAATGACAGATGATTTGGCGGACTTATACTTTGCGCCGACGAAGTTGAGTAAGGCCAATTTACTGCAGGAAAATCATCCAGCCAAAAATATTTTTATTACTGGCAATACTGCAATCGATGCACTTGAACAGACGATTCAACAGGATTATCATCACGAAGTGCTAGATACGGTAAATCCAGATCACAAAATTATTTTAGTGACTATGCACCGTCGTGAAAATCAAGGCGAACCAATGAAACGGGTTTTCAGAGTGATGAAACAGGTAGTTGATAGCCATCCTGATGTCGAAATTATTTATCCCGTTCATTTGTCACCGCGAGTACAAGAAGCGGCTCATGAAATTCTCGATAATGATCCCAGGATACATTTGATTGCGCCATTAGATGTTGTTGATTTTCATAACTTAGCCAAAAGAAGTTATTTTATCATGACGGATTCTGGTGGCGTTCAAGAAGAAGCCCCATCGCTAAATAAACCTGTTCTTGTTTTACGTGATACTACTGAACGACCTGAGGGTGTCAAAGCTGGAACTTTGAAGTTAGTTGGTACCGAGGTTAGCAAGGTGAAGTCTGCAATGCTTGATTTGTTAGAAAATCAGGCGTCTTATGAAGAAATGGCTAATGCACAAAATCCATATGGGGATGGTCATGCTGCAGAACGTATTTTAGCAGACATTCTGTATTACTTTTCAAAGCAAAAAGGTCAACGACCAATAGATTTTGGTTAAATAAATTATTTTGACCAAACTAAAAAAGCTAAGATTCATAATTGAATTTTAGCTTTTTTATTTGAGATGTCTTTTTTTACTGGCTTCAATTCGTCTAATTCGCCGTTTAGTCCGCTCAATCATCGTCATTTCTTGTACCTGAAAGACTGACCGAGTGGTCAAATAATTGAAAATACCAACAAGTACTTGGTCAATTACCTTAATCAATAAGGCGTTAAGGTGTAACCAAGAAATTCCCAGTGACATAATAATTTGGTCAGGAATTAAACTGATAATTCTGTAAGTAAAGAAAATAATCAGTTTATGCCAAGTCGAGTGATCTCGGTCAACGTTATTAATGAATACAGCCTTTTGATTGAAGAAATAAGAAGCCAAATTTGAGATAATAAAAGCAATAATATTAGAATAAAATACTGATCCACGCCACCATTTATGTAACATCATAAAAACACTGGTATTAATTAAAGCAGCTATGAAGCCGAAGACCATGTAAACGAATAAATTTCGATGACGCTTGATTAAGTTAATCACCTGGGATACGATATTCGTTTTATTTGGGGAATTTCTACGCATTTAACTTTTCAGCCATTTCTTTTGCGGCGGCATCAATTGCTGCAATTGATGTTTCATCTGGTTCATTTTCAATAGTTACAGGTTTAGTAACTTGTGTTGCGCCAACCTGCTTAAACATTTTTTCAAAATCAAAAACGTTTTCGCAAAAATGGTCAGCGTATGTTTGGTCGCCGCTGCCCATGACGGCAAAGTGTTTATCATGTAAATCCAATTCAGCCAATTGCTCATAAAAATCAGCAATATCGTCAGTCATTTTACCTTCGCCATAAGTGTATGTGACAAAGACGCATAGATCACAAGTCAAATAGTCGCTGGCATCGGTAAATTCTGCCTCACTAGTTTCAACTTCAAAATCATAGTCTAATAAATCTTCTTCTAAAATTTCCGCCATGTCGGCGTCATTGCCGGTCATGCTAGCGTAGACAATTCTAGCTTTCATGCTTGTCATACCTTTCATTTCTTGATTTTATCATTCATTATAGTATTATACCTAATTTAGGGGATTTAATGAATTTCTTTAGTAAACTTTTAAAAAAAGCTATAATGTAACTAAGTAAACTTTTACAAAGGGGAAATTAATTTTGATTACAATAAAAACCGTTCGTGAACTTAAAGGAATGCAGGCATCTGGTCATTTACTGGCATCAATGTTTGAAGGACTGCGTGAAGTGATTAAGCCAGGCATTACTACTTGGGACATTGAAGAATTTTGTCAGAAGTTTGTTAAGAGCCGTGGTGGCCGTCTTTCAGAGCAGGGATTCGAGGGCTATAAATATGGAACCTGCATTTCAGTCAATGATCAAATTGCTCATGCTACACCGCGCAAAGACACTGTGCTGCGTGAGGGTGATTTAGTAAAGGTGGATGTGACTTGTAATTTAAACGGGTTTGAAAGCGACTCTTGTACAACTTATCCTGTTGGTGAAATTTCTAAAGCAGATCGCGATTTAATGGAAACTACGCGTAAAGCCATGTATTTAGGAATTGATCAGGCAGTTCTAGGCAATCGAATTGGTGATATTGGCGCGGCTATTCAGCATTATGTTGAAGATGAGCATCATTATGGTGATGTTAAGGAACTTGTCGGCCATGGGATTCAACCAAGTATTCATGAAGATCCGGAGGTGCCGCATTGGGGTAAAGCTGGACATGGCTTACGTTTGCGCGAAGGGATGACGATTACTTGTGAACCAATGGTAGAAGCTGGTGGTGATTGGCGGATCGAACAAAAGAGCGTCAGTGATCCTAATGATGATTGGGTTTATTATGCCACGCCAGATGGTTCTAAGTCTGCTCAATTTGAACATACTTTTGCTATTACTAAGGATGGTCCTAAGATTTTAACCTTGCAGAAACCGTATGATGGTTATGAAAAGTATCTGCCGCACTTCGATGAACTGGATGAGTAAATTCGTATGTCTAGTAAAAGCCAGACTGCTGGCCAACAATTTGTTCAATTTTATAAAAATTTGTCACTCAGATTTTCACGTGGAGAAGTACTAACTAGTGCAATTGTAATTGCTTACTATATTTTGTTTTCAATCTTTCCAGCTATTATCATTATTGGAAATGTTTTGCCATTGTTTAATATCGATACGGCACCTATTGCAGGCTATTTGAAGTTGATTTTTCCTAGTCAGATTACCGAATATATTATGCCAATTGTTAATTCCTTACTCAAGAGCAATTCAACTGGTTACATCTCATTTGGTATTTTGGTGGCAATTTGGTCGGTTTCGTCATTAGTTAATGCGATTAGAATTGGCATGAACCGGATTTACGGAGTTCGTTCTACTGAACTTAAACAAAGTTGGCGAATAACAGTTTTTACTAGAACATTCACAATTCTTTTGACTAATATCATGATTATTATTGTAACTTTACTCAGTTTGATGTTGATCTTTGGTCAAGAAGCGCTGGAATTTTTACAACCGTTTCTTGCTTTTCCGGTAGAAACAATCGAAAAGATTTTTAATTATCGCTATCCCGTCTTAGTGATTATTTTACTTAGTATTTTGTATTATTTGAATTATGTTTTGCCTAATATTAAGCTCAAAAAACGCGTTATTTGGCCTGGTGTTTTTACTACTCTGATTAGCTGGTGGCTTTTGTCATCTTTATTTGGTTTTTATTTGCACCATTTCCATATAAGTTGGGAAAATTACGGTATAGTCGGTACTTTTATTATTTTTATGTTGTGGCTCAATTTAGCGTCAATCTTTCTATTACTCGGAACCTGCGTTAATGCAGCCTTGGTGGCCAAGAATACTGCCAATGTTCAATACTCTGCTGGAAGATTAGCGGAGTACTTACAAAGAAAGCGCAATTATAAACGCTCGCATAATTAGATAAAATTTGTTATATTATTTAGAAACACTAAAAGAAAAGAGTACACTATGAAAGTAAGAAAAGCTATTATTCCGGCTGCAGGGTTAGGGACAAGGTTTATGCCTGTCACTAAAGCAATGCCTAAGGAAATGTTACCGATCGTTGATAAGCCAACAATTCAGTTTATCGTAGAAGAAGCTAAAAATTCAGGTATCGAAGATATTTTAATTGTCACGGGTAAAAATAAACGTCCGATTGAAGATCATTTTGATTCTAATCCAGAATTGGAGCAGAATTTACAAGAAAATGGCAAGACCGGTTTACTAAAGATGTCGCAAGAAATTACTCAGCTAGGGATTAATATTTATTACACCAGACAACCCTATCCAGCTGGATTAGGCGACGCTATTGCTCGCGGCCGCAGTTTTGTTGGGGATGAGCCATTTGTCGTTATGCTAGGTGACGATTTAATGATGGATAAAACGCCGCTTACTAAGCAGTTGCTTGACCGTTATGCTAAGACACATGCCTCGACAATTGCGGTGATGCCAGTTCCACACGAAGAAGTTTCTAAATATGGGGTGATTGAACCTGAAAATGAGATTATGCCAGGTTTGATTAACGTTAAATCTTTTGTCGAAAAACCTGATATTGATAAAGCTCCAAGTGATTATGCGATTATTGGGCGTTATCTGTTGACACCGGAGATTTTTGATGTTTTAGCTAATCAAAAACCTGGTCGTGGTGGTGAGATTCAATTAACGGATGCAATTGATACCATGAATAAGACGCAGCGTGTCTTTGCTCATGTTTTTAAAGGTGAGCGCCATGACGTTGGTAATAAAGAAAGTTATCTGGAAACTTCAATTGAATATGGGCTTAATCATCCCGAAACTAAGGATGCATTGCGCCAATATGTTATTGATTTAGGTAAGAAATTGCAGAGTCAAGATTCAAAACATAAAGCATAATGATTTAAGACTGCCTCAAAATTGAGTGCAGTCTTTTTGCTTGTCAAAATCTTATTATGTGACGAATTGATTAGCTGTAAATGGCACCGAAAAGGCTAAATAAGTTGTAAAGGATTTAAATAAATGATTCGTAATGCAGTTGCTGGAGATGGTCCAGCTATTCAAGAAATAAATAAAAGTCAGTTGGGCTATGATTATCCGGTTGATAAAACCATTAATAACTGAAACTTGAAAGCAGTAAAACTAGCCAGATTCCTTATTGAGTCTGGCTTTTTTGGTTCTTAATTATATTTTAGACGCTTCTCTGCAGCTGCTTTTGAATAAATCTTGGCAGTAATTTAATAAAATTATTTATCATCCGCTCGACTTCTGTGGTTATTTCTTCTTTAACTGCTTTTAGGGTACTTAGCAGGTAGACCAATGCTTCTTCAAACGCCAAATCCGGCAACGCATCATTCATCAAATAGAATAAATCCCCAATTGTTCGCTCATCAACTGCTTGTCTCTCTTGCCAAGCCAGCAAGTCATAAGTTAAGGCGGTAATTGCAAAATATCCGCACTGACCATCGTAACTTTGAATTTGTGATTTATCTAAAGCTAGGTATTGCTTGGCTGCTTTAAAGTAGGTTTCTATCTGCCATCTACGACCATAAAGCTGAATGATTTCTTTAGGTTGCAACTGATATCTGGTGGTAGCCAAAACCAAGTACTTTCCCTTGTTACCACGTTTAGTAACATATACTAGTCTGATAGGAAAACTATGTCCTTGATGCTCTGCCTCGACTACACAACTATAAAGATAGTCATCTTTGGCTTTCAGCTTTGAGCCAGCTAAGCGTTCATACAAACTTTTTACATCATAAAGGCGACCACGATAGCGGTAATATACCTTCTTGCTCAACTTAAGCATCGAGACACTGTCTAATCCTAACTGCTTTAACTGCCAGAACATTTTTGGCGAGGCAAACCAGCTGTCAAACAGTACATAGTCTGCTGGTACACCTTCATTGATAGCTTGCTTAAGCAATTCAACCGTGACATCATTCATTTGCCTTTGGGCTTGGTTTCTTCTTCTGCCTGCAATAGAACGATTATCGGTTGTAGTGGCTTTACTGCCAAGCAGATTTTGTTTTTTCTTGGTGGACATCAAAGCAAAATTAACTGGCAAAAAAGTATTGCCGTCACTCCAACCAACGGTCAAGCCACGATAACCATTAATATATTTATGCTCATTATGATCGTAAACTTTGGCAAGTAATTCCGCTTTCTTAGAATAGGAACGTGCTAGCAAAGTATCATCTACAATCAAAGCTAGTCTTCTACGCTTGTCAATTACCGGTTTAAGTACCTTAATTAGTTTGGCAGCAGCTAAGCAAAGCAGTTTTTGCCAATTGATGCGGCCATCATTAAGGATATTTCTGCCAGTCTTAGAGGTAAATTCAGCTGGTTGGTCAAAACGATACAGTGATTTACGGGCAAAACGTGATTGGATTAGCCATTTAACTACCATCAGCAGGCTAACTAAAGAATGACGTCTAAAATTAACCTGTTTACTTAAGTCAGCTAGACCAATTAATTTTGTAAAAGATGAAATTAAGGAAGAAGTGTCCTTTTCTTGATTGAATTGCGGTATACTGTTCATAACGTAAGAACTCCTGTAACTTTAGTTTTGGTTATTTAAAGTATAACGCAGAGAGGGCTTGCGTTTTTATTTTTTAGGCAAAAAAAGCTAGAAATCACGCTCTTTTGAGGTGATTTCTAGCTTTCAAGTTTCAGTTATAATTTAAAACGGCTAATTAGTGATGAGCAGCACCATTTGCTGTTAGTTTTTGAGGATGAAAACGAAACCGTTCTAGGTTATGTGCATGCCGAAATTTTTAGTGAAAGTTATTTTGATCCAATGCTTAATGTCTTAGCATTGGCAGTATCTGGTTCTGCCCAAGGCCAAGGAATTGGTCACGCGTTAATGTTAGAACTTGAAACTAGAGCCAAGCAACTTGGATTAACTGAAATTAGATTAAATTCAGGTGAAGAGCGAACAGCAGCTCATCAGTTTTATGAGAAGTTAGGGTACCATTGCTTGAAATTGCAAAAAAGGTTTGTAAAAAAAGTAATTTAAGAACATTTTTAAAAGTAAGGCTAATTAAGTTGATTGTGATATAAACATAATCAGCTTTTTTGTGTAAAATTTTCTTAATCTCGGCCGAATCACTAGGTTTTGTAGCAAAAATTGGGTAAGATTTTGCATGAAATATTTTTGCTAGGAGACATAATTTGATGAAAGAAATTTTTGTAGTTGCTGCTAAACGGACTCCTTTTGGTCGTTATCAGGGCTGGTTGAGTGATTATGATGCAGTTGATTTAGGAGAGATTGCTTTAAAGGGCAGCCTGAAGAGCATTGGATTAGCTGCTGAGCAATTAGATGCGCTATTTATGGGCAACGTGTTAGCTGCTGGCTTGGGACAAAATATGGCGCGGCAGATCGCTTTGAATTCTGGCATGACAACTAGCAGTAGTAGTGTGACAATTAACGAAGTTTGCGGGTCAAGCTTAAAGGCCTTGCGATTAGCTCAGGGACAAATGGAATTGGGTGATTTTGGGTTAGTAGCAGTTGGTGGCAGTGAAAGTATGACTAATGCGGCTATGTTTGCTGTTGATAAGACTGCACCAGTGCAAAGTACGATGCTAAACGACGGGTTAACGGATGCTTTTTCTGGAGAACATATGGGGCTGACTGCAGAAAATGTGGCTGAAAAATATCAAGTTTCTCGCGATAAATTGGATGCATATAGTTTAGAATCTCATCAAAAGGCAGCACATGCCCAAGCAGCTGGATATTTTAAAGACGAGATTATTGAAATGACGATAAATGATAAGACGATTTTGCAAGATGAGAACATTCGTCCAGATACCAGCTTAGCGGCATTAGGCGAGTTAAAACCAGTTTTTAAGGCTAATGGTCAAGTAACAGCTGGTAATTCTTCACCCCTAAGTGATGGAGCCAGTATGGTTATTTTGGCAACGGCTGACAAAGTTAAAGAGCTGGGATTGCAGCCCTTGGCACGCTTAGGTGCGTTTTCTGAATCAGGAACTGATCCAGCTTATATGGGCTTTGCACCTTATTATGCAATTAAGCAACTACTAAAAACTACTCACTACCAGTTAAATGAATATGACGTTATTGAAATTAATGAGGCTTTTGCCGCTCCTAGCGTTGCCTTATTGGAAGCCTTAGCCATTGCACCTGAAAAGTTAAATATTGCTGGTGGGGCGATTGCCATCGGTCATCCGTTAGCGGCGACTGGAACGCGCTTAATTACTACTGCAATTAATGCCTTGAAGTACAGAAATGGTCAGCGTGCGTTGATTAGCCTGTGTATCGGCGGCGGTCAGGCAATTGCTTGTGAATTACAAAGAGTTGACTAAATGAAGTTTTATGAATTACCTCCCGAAAAAAGACGTGCATTGCTGGCTAGTCAAGGGTTGGAATTAGCCGATCTTGATTCTGCAACTTTAGCTAAAATGGATCAATTGAGTGAAAACGTGGTTGGTAGATTAAGCCTGCCAGTTGGTCTAGTTACGAATTTAGTAGTTAACGGCCAATCTTATTTAGTGCCGATGGCCACAGAGGAACCTTCAGTAGTGGCTGCTGCTAATCATGGCGCTAGCATTTTCACTCAAAATGGTGGCACCAAGGTAACTAGTGAACGTCAAGGGATTTATGGACAAATTGTTTTACAAGCTGCGGATGATTTTGAGTTAGCTGACTTCGAACAAAGTTTTCCTAAGCTAATTGAAATTACTAACCGTGAATTTTCCAGTTTGGTACATCACGGTGGTGGCGTCAGACAAATTACTGCCCGTTGTGAACATGAATTAGTTTATTTGCAAGTCTTAGTAGATCCAGCCCAAGCCATGGGGGCTAATAAGGTAAATTCTATTTTAGAATTTATGGCTGAAAAATTAGCGATATTTCCTGAAATAAAGGCTAAATTATTCGCAATTTTGTCTAATTATCCTAGCCAAATAAGTCGGGTAAAGGTGCAGTTATCGGTTCAAAGTGTTGGTGGAAAAGCAGTTGCTCAACAGATCGCCTTGCTTAGCCAAATTGGAGAAACCGATCCAATGCGTGGCGTTACAAATAATAAAGGTATCATGAATGGCGTCGATGCTGTATTACAAGCAACTGGTAACGATACACGTAGTGTCGAAGCGGCGTGTGGCCTTTGGGCTAGTCGGCATGGTCAATATCGCAGTTTAAGCAGTTGGCGGCTTGAAGATGATATGCTTCACGGTGAGCTTAGTCTACCGTTAGCGCTGGGAACAGTTGGCGGTTCAATTTACGCTCGTCTTGATGTCCAGGAGAATTATCGGATGTTAGGTTCAAGTATAACTAGCCAGCAGTTAGCAGAAGTGGTTGTCAGTATCGGTTTAGCTAATAACTTAGCTGCGTTATTGGCAATTGCAACCACTGGCATTCAAGCAGGTCATATGAAATTGCAAGCCCGCAACATAGTGGCTACTTTGTCAGCGAATGACACAGAGAAACAGCAAGTTTTGTCATTGATGAAGCAAGATCAGAATTACACACAAGCTGCGGCTCAAAAGTACTTAATTGAAATACGAAAGGCAAAATAATGCAAGTTGGAATAGATGAGATCGGTTTTTATACTCCGAATAAGTATGTCGATATGGTCGATTTAGCTAATGCCCGCAATGAAGATCCTAACAAGTATCTTGAGGGAATTGGTCAGAGCCAAATGAGCGTAGCAGACCAAACGCAGGATGCAGTTTCCATGGGAATTAATGCTACTTTAGGTTATTTAGACCATGTTGATTTAAATCAAGTAGGGCTGTTAATTTTGGGAACTGAAAGTGGAGTTGATCAGTCTAAATCTGGTTCGTTGTTTATTAAAAGCGCACTAAAATTACCAGCAGCAGTACGAACTTTTGAAATTAAAGAGGCTTGTTTTGGGGTGACCGCTGGTCTGATGTTAGCTCGCGACTATGTGCGTTTGCATCCACATCATAGTGCGATTGTAATTGGCAGTGATATTGCCCGCTATGGTCTAAATAGTGGTGGTGAGGTAACTCAAGGAGCAGGGAGTATCAGTTTATTGATTAAGGCCGAGCCACGGATTTTAGCAATTAATAACGGTCACAGCGCATATAGTGCTGATATCAATGATTTTTGGCGACCGAATAATTCGGCAACCGCATTAGTTGATGGTAAATATTCTAAAGCTGTTTATCTAGATTTTTTTGAGCGAACTTTTGCTGACTATCAAAGAATCAAGAAATGGTCGCCAGCTCAGTTTGAGGCAATTGTTTATCATTTGCCATTCACTAAAATGGGCTTTAAGGCCAATAATCTGGCAATGGCTGGTCAACCAGCAGAAGTTGAGCACCACTTAGCTAATAATTTTACAGCGAGTGCGTGGTTTAATCGGCAGGTGGGTAATATTTACACGGCCTCACTTTATCTTAGCTTATTAAGTTTACTCGAAAAAGCCGATTTAGCTCCTGGTGCGACAATTGGACTGTTCTCTTATGGCTCAGGTGCAATGGGTGAATTTTATTCAGGACAACTAGTTTCTGGCTATCAGCAGAAGCTGCGTCCGATAGCTGATGAACAAATGTTGATGCGCCGGCAAAAGCTTAGCATTCCGCAGTATGAAACGATCTTTAACGAAGCATTAAAGCAGCCAATTGATAACGTTGAGTTAGCAAGTGATGAAGCTGCTGGCTACTGGTATTTTGCTGGTACTAAAAATGAAGTGCGACAATATCACCAAAAATAATTATTTAAAAACTGTCCTCATCTAAAATGGTGAGGGCAGCTTTTTTCTTATGTCAATCTAACTGAATTTTGACCATCAATAATTTGGATACCATAAACTGGAACTTTTTCCGTTTTATTTTGAATCCACAAAGGGATATTGCGACCATGAAGATGCTTGACTAGGCTGGTAATTTTGGCTTTTGTCAGCGGCTTTTTTCCTGGGTAAAGTAGGCAAGCTTGATTAGTGATTTTTAATTTTGCTAAGGGAACAGGTTGTTTATCAAGAGTTAGAAAAAAGGCGGTTTGCTGATTCAAATCATTCGTTAATTGTAATAAATCGGTTAATCTCATAAATAATATCCTATACAAATTTAAAATGCTATACTAATAATTGTTAGATTTGGCAAGAAAGAGGGATTTCTAATTTGAAACAATTAAAGCACAAAAAGCTGTGGCTTTCACTAGTCATTATCGTTTTATTGGTTGGGGCCATATTTACTGCTGCTGGTTTTTATTTTTTTAAGGTAGCTTGCGTTCCGGGAGAAAAAAGTTTTCTAAGTTCTGATAGCAAGGTCATTAAAAAGACTGACTCATTGTATCGAGAAAAGACTTGGTATCAAAAGGTTGCTAAAAAAAGATGGACTATTAAATCGGCAGATCAACAATATCAGCTTGTAGCTAATTATATTCCTAAAGCTAACGCGAATAAAACCGCCATTATTTTGCCAGGATATATGGATACTAAGGATGATATGGGCGAATACGATGCTTTATTTCATCAATTAGGCTATAACACGTTGACTCCAGATCCACGCGCTCAAGGAGATAGTCAGGGTAAGTATATTGGTTATGGCTGGGTTGAAAAACAGGATATCAAAAAGTGGCTGCAGCTATTATTAGCAAAAAATGGGTCTAAGCAGCAAATTGTGATTTTTGGTGTCAGCATGGGAGCCGCAACCACTATGATGGTTAGTGGTGAAAAGTTGCCACGCCAAGTTAAGGCTTTAGTTGAAGATTGTGGCTACAGTAATGTGAAGTCAGAAATCGAACATGAAGCAAAAGCATTGTATGGTATGCCAGCTTTTCCACGTTTTCCGCTAGTAGAAATTTTAAGTGGGATTAATAAAGCTAAGGTTGGCTACTTTTTGGCAGATGGCTCAAGCACTAAGCAATTACAAAAGAATCACCGCCCGATGCTCTTTATTCATGGTGGCAAAGACACTTTTGTGCCAACTAATATGGTCTATGATAATTATCGTGCGACTAAGGGTCCTAAAAAGTTGTGGATTGCACCTAAGGCTAAACATGCTGATTCCTATCAGGATTATCCGCAAACTTATAAGAAGCAAGTTAGCCATTTTTTGGCTAAGTATGTCGATTAAGTAGATAAAAGTTTTGACTAAACGTCCTATATTAGTTTGAAAAGTTGGGTAGCTATTATTGTTGTATGACCGGATTAGAGGCATGTGTCGGCAGTCTAAGTTGCTAAGCTATGGACTTGCTTAGTGGCAAGACAAAACAAAAATATTGCAAGCGTTTACAGATTATGATATTATAAAAGTGTGGTAAGAGGTGAACTTATAACTAAGGTTTTATCTCCATAATTTGTATATTATCAAAATTATCTTTAATTTAATATAGTGATATGATGTAGTCTTTCTTAATAACTGGTAATCGATTTCTTTTTCTTTAGAAGACTAATATCGACCCTTTCAGGCCTTTATTAGATTTAAAATTAGTATTGTTAAAATTAGTAAAGTATAAATAGCCTCACCCACAATAAAAATAGTTGTCGCAAAAACGGCAACTATTTTTATTTACGTAAAGTTAATTTAGTGATGCATTCACAACGAGGTGTTTGTGGCAGCATGTCAATGTTTTCAATTAGTCGAACATCGTATGCTTCAGTTAGTAGAACCAAATCTTGAGCTAAAGTTGATGGATTACAAGAAATATAAACGAAAGTTTGTGGTTTAGCCTTAAGTAGTGTCTTGATTAAGCTTTTAGCTAGGCCTGTTCTTGGCGGATCAACAATTAGGCTGTCGATTGGCACACCATCTTTTTGCAGAGAAGGCAAAACTTTTTCGACACTTCCTTGCAAGTATTCAGCGTTTTTAATATGGTTGAGTTCAACGTTGTGCTGGGCATCGGAAACAGCTTCTGGAATGGTTTCAATTCCAATTACTTGACTGACTTGGTCAGCAGCTAAAATTCCGAGTGTACCGACACCACTGTATGCATCGATTAGGGTTTGGTCTGGCTTTAAATCTAAGAATTTTAAAGCTTCAGAATAAAGATTAGTAGTTTGGACTGAATTTAATTGAAAAAAGGCACGAGGAGATAACGCAAACTTTTTACCTAAAATTTCCTCGGTAATCTGTTTTTTGCCAGCTAATTTTTCGGTTTTGTTCCCCCAAACTTGTGGGTTACGCCAATCAGTCTCGTTTTGATAGACGCTGACGACATTAGACAAATTCATGATTTCTTGACTTAACTTCAAGAGATTTTTGAGTTCATGACCAACGGTAATAAGTGTAACTTGGATTTCTTGGGTTGCTTGAGCTTGGCGAACTACAATTGTTTTTAGACCTGCTGAATTGCGGTATGGATTTGCAATTGGGACGTGTAATTGATTAACTAACTTTTTAATTGCACGTTCAGTTCTTTGTGTGGCTTTATTTTGAGTCGGCATTTCAGGTAAGTCATATAATTGATGTGAGTTAGGAGCAAAAAGTCCTAAGCTCGTTTCATGATGATCTTGCTCGATTTGGTATTGGGCTTTGTTGCGATATTGCCATTGATCAGGAGCAGGCAATGTATTCTTGACTTTATATTTACTATAGCCACGTGGATGATATTTTTTAAGGGCTTCAAGCACATTGTCGCGCTTAAATTCCAGTTGTTTAGGATAAGCTAAATGGGCTAATTCAAGGCCACCAACTTCTAGGCTAACACCTTTAGGAAAATCAACCCGATCTGGGCTTTTTTCTTTAATCCGAATAAGCTCGGCCTGTAAATAGTGAGGAAATTCCTGAGTAATTTTAGCAACTACTACTTCGCCAGGCAAGGCACCAGGAATAAAAATAATTTTTTTACGGTAATAGCCGATACCTTCACCGTTAATTCCTAGTCGTTTAATAGTAATAATAACGTCTTTTTCTTTTGGCTCTTTGCGCCGAAAATCTTTATGCATAATTTTTCTTTCTACAATAATCTATTAAGTTTTAATCTTTATTGTAGCGATGAAAAAAGTTTTTAGCAAGATTGTGCATTATTTGCTAGCATGGAGTAAAGAAGTTTAGAAAGGTGGATTAATATGCCAATAATTACTAAAGTTAGTAGCCAAAAACGTCCTGGGCGGTATAATATTTTTGTGGATAATGAATATGCCTTTTCGGCTAGCGAGCAGACCGTAGCTGAATTTATGCTACTTAAGGGGCAGGAATTAACAGACGAAAAAATAACTGAGATTAAGCAATTTGATGCTAATGCCAAAGCTACCAATTTAGCTTCAGCATATTTAAGTTATGAACCAAGAACTGTTTTTGAAATTTTACAATACCTAAAAAAGCATGATATAGCTGATGAAGCCGCGCAAATGGCAGTTACACAACTAACAGAAATGGGTTTTTTAGATGATCAAAAATATATTGAAATTGTTTTACGCCAAGATTTACGGATTGGCACGGATGGCCCATTATCTTTAACGCAAAAGCTAGTGCAAAAAGGTGTTGATCCTGAACTAGTGCAAAATAAATTAGCAGAAGTTGCCGATGATGACTGGCTTGATGCAGGTCAGCGAGTGATTAAGTCGATGAAAAATAAGATTGGTAAAGTTTCTCAGCGTGAGCTAGAACGCAAAATGCGAACGAAATTGATGAGTCATGGTTTTAGCAGTAGTCTATGCGGTCTAATAATTGAGCAAACAGGCTTAGAGACAGACGCGGATGAGCAAACAGAAGCCCTAAAAAAACAGGGTGTGAAAGCCTACAAGCGTTTTCGCCGGTTAAATGAAAGCCAGCGCAATAGCAAAATGCGTAATTATCTTTATAGTCATGGCTTTTCAAGTAGTGAAATCGAATCATTTTTAGCAGGCGAGATTATTCCATTAGACGAGTTAGCAGAATATTAGGGGAATTATCATGAAAAAATCACAAACAGAATTAATTTTTATTGGACGTCCATTTGCTGATCACTTGATGAATGAGCAAAAATCTTTTACGGAATGTAATCAAGAATTAGAAAATGACGCTGAATTTCAGCAGTTTTTGACAGCTAATCATTTAGAAAAACAGCGCGGCAGCTTAGTAGTTTTTGGTCCAGAAAATTTCATGTATTGGTATGGTGTAATTGCACCTAGTGATGTTGAGACTCCAGCAGGATTAATGAAATTTGTCTTACCTGAAGGCCAAGTTGCTCAAGAAGAACTGGCTAATCAAAGTTTAGCTTTTTTTGCTCAACCTTTGAACGTTGTTATTCCAGAATTTTTGCAAAAAATCAGCGCTGCCGGGATTACGACTTACGAAAACTTAGGTGACAGTATGACACCATATGTTTTGCAGACTTTAGATACGACAACGCAGACTTTAACACAAAGGTTATATTTAGAAGGATAATTAGGATTGGTCGGGGTCAATTGATAAATTATCGTATTCAACGTAGGCTCCCAGACAAGTTGACAATAGCATGACTAACAGGACAATACCGGCTGATTTGCCGACTATTTGGTCTAAGGTCAAAAACTCCCTGACAATAAAGGTAGCTGCAAAACAAAGGACAAAATCAAGGACAATATTGGCAATTAATAGAAAGTAACGGCGTCTAATACTAAAAAAGCGCAATAATTGCTTGAGCAAGCCGTCATCAACTTCCATTGCTAATAAATCTACGGGGCGCTGAATAGTTGCTTTAATAGCGAACATGATCAAGGCTCCAACAAGTGCACCAATAGATGTCCGCACCAAGTCTGCAGAGTGCAAAACTAGGGCATCATAGCCAATCCCAATAATTAGTAAGCTGCACAGATAGGGGATAAACAATAAAAATGTAAACACTAGTAGAACATGACTTTTTTTCATGATTGAGACCTCTTTCTTACGAGCTATTTTACCACATCGCTTTAGTACATGATATAATAGTAATATTTAATTTGGGTTTTGAGAAAGAGAGTAAAAAAATATATGACAAGCGACCCTGAGAAGGGGAATTTATTTAAACGATTAAAAAATAAAATTTCCCCTGAAAATAATGAAGAGACTAAAGAGCATTTAATTAGTGAAATTAAGTTGTTACATGATCATCAACAGATTAGTGATAATGAATTTTTACTATTAAATCGTGTTTTAGATTTTCAAGGACGAATGGTACGTGAGGTAATGGTACCGCGTACGGACGCCTTTATGGTCGATTATAATGACGGTCTACAAGACAACCTAGATGAAATAATTCGTGAACCATATTCTCGGATTCCAGTTTATGAGCAAGATAAGGATAAGATTGTGGGTGTTATCCATATCAGGACAGTTTTGCGAAAAGCTAAAGAAAAAGGTTTTTCAAACTTAGCTTATGAGGACGTAATGAATCCGCCATTGTTTGCCCCCGAAACAATTGAATTAAGTGAATTGCTAACTCAAATGCAAGAGACACAACAGCAATTAGCTATTTTAACTGATGAATATGGTGGCGTGGTCGGTTTAGCAACCCTAGAAGATTTAATTGAAGAAATTGTGGGCGACATTGATGATGAAGTTGATCATGCGGAAGTTTTGTATAATCAATTAGCACCAGATAAGTTTGTGATCTATGGCAAAATGCCACTTGATGATTTTAATGAAAAGTTTGGAACTGAGCTGGAAATGGAAGACGTTGATACGATAGCTGGTTATATGATTACCAAACTAGGAGTTATTCCAGCTAAAGGAGAAAAATTAGCGGTTGAACTAGATAATGGTATGGTATTGACAACCAGAAGAATGATGCGTTCAAGACTATTAACGGTGTTATTAACGATTCCAACGCCAGTATCAGAAGAAACGAAAGAAGAGCAAAGCAATTAATGAGTGAATTGATAGACGAAGTTAATAAGAGAAGAACATTTGCAATTATTTCTCACCCAGATGCGGGTAAAACGACGATTACAGAACAAATGCTCCTTTTTGGTGGGGTGATTCGTAGTGCTGGTACTGTTAAGGCTAGAAAAACTGGTCATTATGCCACCAGTGATTGGATGGAAATTGAAAAGCAGCGTGGGATTTCGGTAACCAGTTCGGTAATGCAGTTTGAATATCAAGGCAAAAGAATTAACATTCTTGATACGCCGGGACATGAGGACTTTTCTGAAGATACTTATCGGACACTGATGGCAGTTGACGCGGCAGTGATGGTGATTGATTCTGCTAAAGGGATTGAGCCACAAACTAAAAAGCTGTTTAAAGTTGTTAAACAGCGTGGCATTCCAATTTTTACTTTTATGAATAAGCTAGATCGTGATGGTAGACCACCACTTGACTTAATTGCCGAACTTGAGGATTTGTTAGGCATAGAGGGCGTGGCTATGAACTGGCCGATTGGTTCAGGGCAAACCTTAGAAGGCTTATATGATCTGTCAAAGAATCGGGTTGAATTATATCGTAAAGATGGTGTAGACCGCTTTTTGAAATTAGATGAAGCTGGTAAATTACCTGATAGTGAGCCTTTTAGTCAAAATCCGCAATATCAAGATACCTTGGATGAAATTGATTTAATTAAAGAGGCCGGAAATACTTTTGACGAAGCTAAAATTTTGGAGGGTGAACAAACGCCAGTATTTTTTGGTTCAGCCTTAACTAATTTTGGGGTAGAAACGTTCCTGCAGAGTTTCGTTGATTTGGCACCGGCACCAACTAGTCATACTGTCAATGATGATGAGCAATTAAAACCAGATAATTCAGAATTTTCCGGTTTTGTGTTTAAAATTCAAGCTAATATGAACCCTAATCATCGTGATCGAATTGCTTTTGTCAGAGTTGGCAGTGGTGAATTTAAAAAAGGACTTGATGTAACTTTAGCACGTACCAATAAGCCGATTCGCTTGAATAATGCTACCGAATTTATGTCGAGTGAACGTGTGCAAGTAACAAATGCTGTTGCAGGTGACATTGTTGGGTTATATGATACAGGAAACCTGCAAATTGGTGACAGTATCTATGCTGGTAAACATAAAATAGTTTATCCAGCATTACCTGAATTTACCCCTGAATTATTTGTCAGGGTAACTGCTAAAAATGTGATGAAGCAGAAGTCATTTCATAAAGGGATGACACAGCTAGTGCAAGAAGGAGCTATTCAGCTTTATCGCAACTATCAAACAGACGAATATATTTTAGGTGCAGTTGGTCAATTGCAATTTGAAGTTTTTAAATTCAGAATGCAAAATGAGTATAATTCAGAAGTTGAGATGAACAGTATTGGACATCGTATTGCACGCTGGATATCCCCTGAGCAGCTTGATCCAGCAATGTCGAATAGTCGTAACTTATTGGTTAAAGACCGCTATGATCAGCCTTTATTCTTGTTTGAAAATCAATTTGCAGAACGCTTCTTCCAAGACAAGTATCCGGAGGTTAAGCTAACTGAAAAATTATAATAAAAAAAGTTGGCTTTATGCCAACTTTTTTATTTATCAACGTGAAGTTCGATTTGCTGTTGCTTATCATCAACAGTGACAGAATATGAAGGATCTTGTTCCTTAATCAGTCGTTTGACAATAAAATCAATCTCATCTTTACGAATGCGTCTATCATGATTTTCAATGGCAATACCAATTGCTTTATCACTTTCGGTATAGACAACGGAAGTATTACCCAAAGAGAAAACTTTGACAAAGTTAGCATCGGTTGAATTGAGTTGACTATGAACTAGGTCTGTATAACTGTTGGTTACATCTATTAAATGCATGGATTTCACCCGTTTCTTCTTTGTAACTAATCTTAAATTTATTATAACGCTAATCTTGATTTTTTTCTTTAATAAAAAACATGATTATCACCATTTGGGACAATCATGTTAAAAACAAGCAATTTAGTTTGAGTTATTATCATCACTGTCAACTTTAGCAGTTGCCTCTTGGTCGTTAATCACAATTTCATTGTTATCAACGCTAGCAACTAGGTTGGTAGCTGTTGGGTGATCAAGCTTAAAGTCAGCGACCTTGTCTTCGATTTCTTCTTGAATTGTTCTACGCAAAGGTCGTGCACCCATTGCTGGGTTAAAGCCAAGTTCAACTAATTTTTTCTTAGCATCTTCAGTAACTTCTATATGTAGACCTTGATTTTTAACCATATTGTTAGTTTGGTCAAGCATTAAGTTAACAATCTTAACCAGATCATCCTTAGATAGTTCATTGAACTCAATAACATCGTCTAACCGGTTTAGGAATTCAGGTTTGAAGAATTGACTCATCGATTTTCTAGCAGAATCAGGTTCGTCAGTATTGTTTTCAGCTGTAAAGCCGACACTAGCATTTTTAATACCTTGTCCTGCATTCGAAGTCATAATAATAATCGTATCTTTAAATGAAACTGTTCGACCTTGTGAGTCGGTTAGGCGGCCGTCATCAAGAATTTGCAAAAAGATATTCATGACTGAAGGATCTGCTTTTTCAATTTCATCTAACAAAATTAAACTGTACGGATTATGACGAACTCGTTCGGTTAATTGACCAGCTTCTTCATAACCGACGTAGCCAGGAGCAGAACCAATTAGTTTCGAAACAGAATATGATTCCATATATTCAGACATATCAAAGCGAATCATTGCTTCTTCTGTACCAAACATTTGCTTAGCCAATTGTTTAGCCAGTTCAGTTTTACCAACTCCAGTTGGACCAACAAATAGGAAAGATCCAATTGGGCGACCTGATTCGTTAAAGCCGATTCGGTTTCTTCTAATAGCTCGAGCAACTTTGTCAACTGCTTGGTTTTGACCAATAACGTGTTTTTCAAGCGTTGGTGCCAAGTTTTGCAGTTGATTTTCTTCTTGCTTTTGTAGTTCGCCAACTGGGATACCAGTCTTTTCTTCTACAATTTTGTTCATGATTTTACTGGTAATTACTGGTGATTTATCAGGATCGACCTTTTGGTCTTGCATCTTGGTATATTTGTCGATTTGGTCACGATAATAAGCCGCTTTTTCGTAATCCTCGTTTTTAAGGGAGTCTTGCTTTAATTTTTGGGCTGCATCGATCCGTTCTTTAATTTTATCTTTATCAACAAACGGGATGGTAAGATTCATCCTAGAACCTGCCTCATCCAATAGGTCAATTGCCTTATCGGGTAGGAACCGGTCTTGGATATACCGTTGCGATAATTCAGCAGCTGCTTTAATGGCATCATCAGTATAGTGAACATGGTGATAGTCTTCGTAGCGCTTCTGAATCCCTTGTAAGATTTTAACTGTTTCTTCAACTGAAGGCTCTTTTACTTCAACTGGTTGGAATCGACGGGCTAAAGCAGAGTCTTTTTCAATATCCCGATATTCTTTAATTGTTGTTGCACCAACTAGTTGCAGTTCGCCCCGGGCCAAAGCAGGTTTAATAATATTACCTGCGTCCATGCCGCCTTCGGCATTGCCAGCACCGACAATTTCATGAATTTCGTCGATAAATAGAATAACATCGTCTTTACTTTGCAATTCTTTAATTAGTTGTTGCATTCTTTGTTCAAATTGTCCGCGAATCCCGGTTCCTTGAACTAACGAAACCACATTTAATGAAATGATTTGCTTGTCCTGCAATTTGGCTGGTACTGAGCCGTCAACAATCTGTTGAGCTAAACCTTCAACAACTGCCGTTTTACCAACTCCAGCCTCTCCAATTAAGACAGGATTATTTTTGGTTCTTCTATTTAAAATTTCAATCACTCGAGCGATTTCTTGATCGCGACCAATGACTGGGTCAATTTTACCTTTTTTAGCAAGATCAGTCAGATTTGTTCCGTATTGCTCAAGCAAAGAATTACCATTTGGTCCTTGACCTCCACCTTGGTTTAGTGGGCCTTGCGGGCCTTGGTTTAAATTGCCCCGTGAATTACCATTCATTGAGCCAAACAAATCTCCGAAATCACCAAAGAAATTACTATTTCCGTTTTCGTCCATATTAATATTTCCTTGTTGTTTTAAATCTTGATAACATTTTCCACATAAATTTATTTCTTGACTTTGACCATTTACCTTAGCAAACAGGTGAATGGAGGCTGGTCTTTTTTGACAGTTTTGACAAAGCACTGATAGTTACCGCCTTTCATTTTTGATTTACTAAATTATATAATTAGCACTCTAAACAGTCAAGTGCTAACTACTGAATTTTATTTTTGCTATATTAGGTAATGATGGTAAAATTAATTCTTCAGATAAATGTTAATTTGATTAAATTAATAAAGAGATGGTAAAGATTTGGATTATCAAAAAATTCTTGAACAATTGGTCCAAGGAGAGCTAGAGCAATACGAAGTTGAGCCTGATAAGGCGTTTGAATTTCAATCAGCACTAAGATCTTTTGGCAAGAGACAAAATATCAAGGGGCGGGCTTTAAGAGGTGGAAAAATTGTTTATACAGGTGTAAAGTAGAAAATTACGATGTAAACTGTTACAATTATGTTGTCTATTGTGCCAAAAAATGATAGGCTAATACACGAATAGGTAGTTACTACCAGTTTGATTTTTCAATTTAAAGGAGATAATTATAATGGAAAAACGCGATTTTCATGTTGTTGCAGATACAGGTATTCATGCTAGACCAGCTACCCTTTTGGTACAGGCTGCGTCAAAGTTTGGTTCAGATATCAATCTAGAATACAACGGCAAGTCAGTTAACTTGAAGTCAATCATGGGTGTTATGTCACTCGGCGTTGGTAAAAATGCTGATGTAACAATTACTTGTGACGGTGATGATGAAAAAGATGCAATTGCAGCTATTTCAGACACAATGAAAAAAGAGGGCCTAGCTGAATAATGACCAAGACTTTACAAGGAATTGCTGCCAGTGACGGAATTGCTGTCGCACCAGCTTATCTCTTGGTAGAACCGGATCTTTCATTTAAGAAAACTACTGTAACAGATGTAGATAGCGAATTAGCTCGTTACAACGAAGCAATTAAGGCTTCTACTACTGAAGTAGAAAAAATCCGTGATGCTGCTAAGAAGAGTATCGGTGAAGACGAAGCGCAGGTATTTGAAGCTCACTTGATGATTTTGAATGATCCTGAGTTTACTGGTGCGATTGAAACTGAAATCAAGGAACAAAAAGTCAATAGTGAAGCAGCTCTTGATGAAACTGCTCAAAAATTTATTGGTATTTTTGAGGCGATGACTGATAATGCTTATATGCAACAGCGTGCTGGTGATGTTCGTGATGTTTCTAAGCGGATTATGGCACATTTGCTGAATAAGGAATTGCCTAATCCTGCCACAATCGATCATGAAGTGATTGTCGTAGCTCATGACTTGACGCCAAGTGACACTGCACAGTTAAACAAAAAGTTTGTTAAAGGTTTTGTAACTGATATTGGTGGTCGGACTGCTCACTCCGCAATTATGGCACGTTCACTTGAATTGCCAGCTGTTGTTGGTACTGATTCAATCACTAAGGATATTCAAAGTGGTCAAACTTTGGCTGTTGATGGTCTAAGCGGTGATGTTATTATTGAACCAAGCTCTGAGCAAGTGGCAGATTACCAGCAAAAAGGTGAAGCATTTTCTAAACAAAAAGCTGAATGGGAAAAATTGAAGAATGAACCATCAGTTACTGCTGATGGTAAACAATTCACCATTGCAGCTAATATTGGTACACCTAACGATATGCAAGGTGTTAATGATAATGGAGCTGAAGCCGTTGGCTTGTACAGAACTGAATTTCTGTATATGGATTCAAAGGATTTCCCGACTGAAGACCAACAATTCGAGGCTTATAAAGAAGTTATCGAAGGTATGAACGGTAAGCAAGTTATTATTCGTACCATGGATATTGGTGGAGATAAGCACCTTGATTACTGGGACTTACCAGATGAAATGAACCCATTTTTGGGTGTTCGGGCAGTTAGATTATCATTGATGAATAAGGACATCTTCCGGACCCAATTGCGGGCACTCTTGCGAGCATCTGCATATGGTAAGTTAGGGATTATGTTCCCAATGATCGGTACTTTAGATGAATTACACCAAGCAAAAGCAATTTTGGCCGAAGAAAAGGACAAGTTGGTTAAGCAAGGTATCAAGGTAGGCGAAGACTTACAAGTAGGAATGATGATTGAAGTTCCTGCTGCTGCTGTTCTTGCTGATCAATTTGCTAAAGAAGTCGATTTCTTCTCAATCGGAACTAATGACCTCATTCAATATACAATGGCAGCTGATCGTGGTAATGATAATGTTTCATATCTATATCAACCAGCCAATCCAGCTGTTTTACGCTTAATTAAGCACACAATCGACGCAGCCCATGAAAATGGTATTTGGTGTGGTATGTGTGGTGAAGCTGCTGGTGACAGTATTATGTTCCCGATTTTGTTATCAATGGGACTTGATGAATATTCGATGAGTGCAACTTCAATTTTACGGATTAGAAGTTTGATGAAGAAAATCAATACTGAAGATATTAAGGATCTGGCTGATCAAGTCTGCAACGTTTCCCAAACTGCTGCAGAAAATGAAAAACTAGTTAATGACTTGATGAAGAAAATCAATCAATAACGTTGATCAAAGACACATTACATAATGTGTCTTTTTTCTTTAACCTTTTTTGGTAAAAAGTTCATAGATAATTCAATCTTTACACTTATTATGATATATAAATCGAAAAATAACGGTCATTACTTACAAAAGACAAGTAATATGCTATAATGAAATTAAGGTAAATGTAGCAATATTCAAAGGAGCGTGAAATATATGGTAAATTTATATATATCTCCGAGTTGTACCTCGTGTCGCAAGGCTAAGGCTTGGTTAAGGAAGCATGATATTCCTTTCAAAGAAAGAAATATCTTCTCAGAACCCCTTACTAAAGACGAATTGATTCAGATTCTACGGATGACGGAAAACGGCACCGAGGAAATTATTTCTACGCGTTCAAGAGCTTTTCAACAGCTAAAAGTTAATCTCGATGACTTATCTATTGACCAATTACTTGACTTGGTAGAGAAGAATCCAAGTTTATTACGACGTCCAATTATTATGGATGATCGTCGCTTGCAAGTTGGTTATAATGAAGATGAAATTCGTCGGTTCTTACCAAGAAAGGTTCGTCGCCTTGAACTAGAAGAAATGCAAAAGATTGCAGATCTGTAATGTTCAAGTTTATTAATAAAAAAGCGTTAGTTTTTTAGCTAACGCTTTTATTTTATTTCCAAAATAGGCTACAATAAAGAGAAGAAGTTGAGGGAGGCGATGCTTCGTGCAAGTTGAGCATATTGATGCAAACACTATTCGTGTTAGAATTAATAAAAGTGAATTAGCTAAGCGTGGACTTAAAGTATTAGATTTATTAGGTGATAAAAATAAAATTCAACAATTCTTTTATTCAATTTTAGAAGAAGTTGATACTGATCATTCATTTAGCGAAGATAATCCGGTCACTTTTCAGGTTATGCCAAATGATGGAGGTCTAGATTTATTAATTAGCAAGGTAAATAGGGAAAATAAGAATGACGAACTATCAAGTTTTCTTGATGACGTTAATCAACCATTGGATGATGATCCGCGGCATTCATTTTTAGACTTAGATGCTGATGATGATTTAGATGAAATATTTGATGATGAAAAAGATGCTGAGTATTATGAAAATTATGTAAATCAGGAACTTAAAGATCTTAATAGGCGCAAAGCTGAACAAAGAAATGCTTCGCAACCCAAGGTTAGTAAGAATTTCTGGAAATTTCAAAAAAAACAGGCATATAGCTTTAAAGATTTTGGTGTGCTAGGAGAACTAGCTAATAGCCTGCAGGTTAGTGATTTAGACTCGGCACTGTACTATGAGCATGACCGATTTTACTTAGAGTTATCCTTTAACGATGAAAATTATGCTGAACTTAAGCCGGCTGATGCATGGGCAATTGCCAATGAGTATGGCGTTCAAGTTAAGTCTGAAGAAATGGCCAGGGTTAGAACTGTTGGTAAATGTTTAATTGAAACTGCTGCATTAGAGCAATTACGGGGTTGCTTTGCACATTGATTGATTTTTCGAATAATAAATAAAAAAGACAAGGTAACACTTGTCTTTTTTGCGTATTTATTATTAGGTGATAATTTTGTATGCAGCACTTTTAAATGATAAGTTAGTATTAGCGGTAGCCGAAGCCCAATTAATTAAGCAACATGCTAAAAAAATACCGCAACCACAGTATTTTTGTCCTAAATGTTACCAAGAAGTACAATTGGTGACTAAAGTTAATCAACCCTATTTTAAGCATTTTGCCCAAAATAATAAGTCGCTAGGTGAAAAAGCAGAGCATGCTCAGAGTAAACGATTATTGCAATGCGGGCTGGTCGCTGCGGGCTTTAAAACAGCTAGTCAGGAAATTAGTTTAGCACAAGGGCGCTTGCGAGCAGATGTTTTAGCAAATTCACAACTAGCCTTTGAGGTGCAGTGTGCACCGCTCAGTAGCAGGGAATTTGCACATCGACATGCGCTATATCAGCAGATAAAGATCTGTGATGTTTGGATAGTTGGTAAAAGACATTTCTTGAAGCACAAAATAAAAAAGTCACAATTAATTTATTTTCGTAAAAATCAATTGTGGCACGATTATTATTTAGAAGTAGATCCAAGTCAGGAAATTTTAAGGTTAAAATATAATATTCTGCTTGAACCGCTAGTTAATGAATTACATTATCAAACTCAAGAATTTAGATTGACTGCACAGGGATTACAAGCATTATGGCAATTTTCTCCAGAGCTTAAGCATTATAAGGTTGACCAAGTAAGGCAAAAAAATTATCTACAAAATCAGCTAAACCAAAAAACCAAAGTAGGGTTAGAAATTGCAACTCAGTTATATCAACAAAGATTAACAGTAGCAGATTTACCCACCTGGGTTTTTCATGATTTTCGTCAGGTTACAGCAGATAACAATATTACCAAATACCTTAAATCAATCGTAAATGACTAGATGCAAAATACTTAGTTTGTTTTGGCTGTGGTTGATTAGCGCTATTCTTAAAAATATCAATCAGTTTATCATGGGCGACAATTCCTTCAAGTAAGATACCATTATAATTACCACTTTGATTATAAATAATCGTAGTAGGAATATTATGGACATTTAACTTTTCTGCTAAATCTTGATCTCGCTTAATTGAATCGTCAATATAATGACTGACTTTTGCATCTCGAATTTTAGCGAAATTCATATTTAACTTTTCCGCAATTTCTTGTGGTAAATTTTCAGAATAGTCATTAAAATCAGCACTGATTGCTTTTTGTAAATTAAACAGATACGTGCGTGCTTTCTTTTGACCATACGTAAATCTAATTGCGTGAAAAGCCCTTAAGGCTTGATAAGATACCATCGTAAATTGAGGTATATCATTAATTTTTTGGCCCATTTTTTTGCGTCTAATAAGGTCTCCCTTAATGATTTCAGCACTATTAATGGGAATAAAATGAAAACAAATATCAATATTAAGTTCACTAAGAGCTTCTTTTAAAGCAACTTCAGTATTGTAACAATGAACACCAATTGGATTAACAAAGAGAAATATCTCAAACATGGCATAACACCTCATCAGTTTTAGTCATTAGTAACTCTACCAAATATCTGACATTAAAACAAAAGAAAAGCTCATACAATCACATTTAATTTTTATGCAAAAGTGCGCGGGCAATTTTTGCTTGATTTGTGTTAGTTGAATTTTGTGTAAATGAATAGTCTCGCTCAAGTTTAGTAAGGATAGTATTGATTAAATCTGGATTAGAATTTTCTATTTCTAACTCATAGTCTTCATAAAGATCTGGATATTTGGTGGCATCAAGAGTTAATTCACAATCTTTGGGACCGATTAATAAAATACGGTGAGTTTTACTAAAAGTTTGTAACCATAAAGTACAATTATTGGGAAAATTTTTTTGCAAATATTTTCCAACACTACCATTGAAGATTAAGCTATGCTGGTTTTGTGCCTGCTGCACTAGTGACTGTGCCTTTATATGTGTAAGCTCATCATTAATTTCAATTGCTTCATGAAATGTATGACTTGCTGTTAGGGAACCAGGAATTTTTAATGTTTGTTCGGCATGATCGGCAAATATACGAATCCGACAACTAATTTGTTGCTTTTTTAGCAATTCATCTTGAGTATCAAAATAGTAATTTGCCTGATTAAAGTTTGCTTTAACTGGAAAATCAGCACAAATTTTTTGATAAATAGTTTTTGGTAAAAGCGTTTTAGCTTCAATTTCATTATTTTGTGACATATCTGTTTACTCCAATCTGTTTATCTCTATTATATGGTAAAATAAGAATATTGCTTGAGAAAGGAATTATTTCTATGAAGATGGATTGGGACAACTTTTTGTGGCCATATGGCGAAGCGGTTAATGAGTTAAAAGTTAAATTTCGCTGCCTGCGTCAAGGTTTTTTAACTAAAGGTGAACATTCGCCAATTGAATTTGTAGTTGGCAGAGTCAAAAGTGTCGATTCAATTAAAGAAAAGATGCAGCGACGTGTGATTAGTCCGGAAGTAATTGAAACTGATATGCAAGATATTGCTGGGATTCGCATTGTTTGCCAATTTGTCGATGATATCTATAAAGTGGTTGACTTGATTCATGCACGTGATGATATGGATGTTATGGAAGAGCGCGATTATGTGCAAAATGCTAAACCATCTGGATATCGATCATATCACATGGTAATTTCTTATGTGGTTTATCAGCCTGAAGGTGCTAAAAAAATTTTGGCTGAAATTCAAATTAGAACTCTAGCAATGAATTTTTGGGCCACTGTTGAGCATACATTGAATTATAAATATCAGGGAGTATATCCCGATGATATTTCACAACGCTTAAAGTCGACTGCAGAGACGGCATATAAACTTGATGAAGAAATGTCGCTTATAAAAGATGAAGTCCAAGAAGCACAGAAGGTTTTTACAAAAAATAAGGGCAAGGAAAAATCATGAAAGTAACGATTGCGCATAATACTAATCAAGAAACTTTGCGTGTCGTAACTCGTCTAAAGGACTTGCTGGAACAGAAGAAAGAAATCGTATTTGACGCTAAATATCCTGATGTAGTAATTACAGTGGGTGGAGATGGCACCCTGATTAACGCCTTTCATCGTTATGAAAAGCAAATTAGCTCTATTCGTTTTATTGGTATCCATACGGGACATCTGGGTTTTTATACTGATTGGCACAGCTCTGATATTGATAAAATGGTTGAAGCCTTACTCTTACATAAAGCTGAGTCTGCGAAGTATCCATTACTTGAAGTGGAATTGGTTACGGAAGCAAATGAGAAAAAGCGCTTTTTGGCATTAAATGAATCAGCTGTTAAGCGGGTATCGCATACTTTAGAGGCTGATGTTTATATTAATGACCAGTTGTTTGAGAACTTTCGCGGCGATGGCTTATGTATTTCAACACCAACTGGCTCGACTGGCTATAATAAGTCACTTGGTGGCGCAGTGATTCACCCGCAGCTGCGGGCACTGCAAATGGCAGAGATTGCTTCAATTAATAATCGGGTTTTCAGAACTTTGTCATCACCAATTGTGATTGCTCCTGAGCAATGGATAACGATTGTGCCAAATGCAACTCATTTTGTGATGACGGTTGATGGCAGCAGAATTGATGTACACAATGCTAAAAAAATTATCTATCGAATTTCGCATAAGGAAATCCGTTTTGATCGTTTCGGTCACACCCATTTTTGGTCACGAGTGCAGAGTGCCTTTATTGGAGATAATCATGACGCTGTTTAAGTTAGTTGTACAACAAAAGATGCCCCCAAAATTAGGGGCGTTTTTACTTAAGCACGGCTTTTCCAAGCAGGCAATTAATAATGCTAAACATAACCAAGGATTAATTTTGGTTAACCATAAGCGCCGCTATACCAGTTATCAGTTGCATTTGGATGATGAGATTATTTTTGTTCCAGGGCGAGAAAAGCGTAATGTATGGCTACATCCTTCAAACTTACCGTTAGCAATAGTTAAAGAAACTACTAATTATTTGGTAATAAATAAGCCGGCTGGCGTATTATCGATTCCTTCTAGGTTTGAGGATGATAGTGCAGTGGTTAATCGAGTGTTAGGTTATTTTGCGCGAAAAAATCAGCCGGATCTCAAGCCACACGTTGTAACTCGTCTTGACAAAGATACATCAGGACTTGTATTAGTTGGCAAAAATCCGATTGCACACTCGCGTTTTAGTAAAATTTCTAAGACTGATTTTGTTAAAAAATATCATGCAATTGTACACGGTAATTTTGCGTCTGACGAAGCAGTAGGCCTGATTGATGCACCAATTGGACGATCAAGTGAGGCTATAGAGCGTAGTGTTACTACAAGTGGTAAAAAAGCTCAAACGCAATACCAGGTACTTGAACAAGTTGATGGTGCAAGTCTAGTAGAACTGCGTTTATTAACTGGTCGGACACATCAAATTAGAGTTCATATGCAGTTTTTGGGTCATCCTTTATTTGGTGACCAACTTTATGGGATAGCTGATGGATTTCAGAGACAAGCATTGAATTGCTACTACTTAGCTTTTCCTGATCCATTCATGCAACAGCAAAAAATAGAGCTAAAAATTAATGATCCACTTGATATGACTAATTTATGGGGAAAGATAAAAAATAGTGCTAGTTAAAGGAAACTAGCACTATTTTTTATTAAGTATCATCAATCGATAGCAATTTTACTAAGTTAGCTGCAAGCTCATTTACAGATTCAGGGGTATCATTTTTTAACCATTGAATAGTGATGTTAAAAATAGACCCTGAAATAATTAGTACTCGGTATTTGTCTAAATTGTGGTAACTAGCTAGGACTTTTTCGGCATATTCGTTAAATAAGTCTAATAATAAGTTGCTAAAACCATTATCATATAATAATAAAAAATTAGTTTTATTTTTCTTGGCTAAAGTAAAGGCATTTACCAAAACCCAGTTAAAATTTTTTGGTAGCAAAATATTTGCAAAGTTTGGAGATGCTTCGGTAAATTGTATCAATTCCTGGTGGAGATTTTCAACATACCCTTTAACTATGTCTTCTTTATAATAGAAATTACGATAATAGGTAACGCGTGCAACATTGGCTTCGTTAACAATTTCGGTAACCTTAATATCTGAAAAATGCTTTTTTCTTAATAATCGGAAAAAGGCATCAACAATTGCTTTTTTTGCTGCATAATTACGTTTAGTTCCTTGATACATATAACTCCTCTATAAGTAATTAAATACTAATCAGCTTAATGTAACACTTCTTGCAAATTTGTACCAATAAATATAAGAGGCTTTTTTTGCAATTGGTGTTACAAAATGTTTCAATAAATTTTAGTTAAATACTATTTTTAACGACAAAATTAGGAGGCAAAACGATGAAGTTAGATATTAAGGTTTACATGAATGGGCATGAAATTTTTTATGATCAAGTTGAATCAATTGAATATGAAAGAAATAAACATGTTCTTCATGAAATGAAGGCTTTAGGTGCTTCGGTAAAAAATAATGGTCAAGATTTATCCGACTCGGAAATTGATGCATTATCCCAAACTGATGCTAGACGAGTTAATGTTGCTACTCGGAGTCAATACTCAGCTAGTGAATTAGAAAATCTTTACCATGATAAAATTGCTTTGAGTGATCAAATGTGGAAGGATATCAACAAAGACTTTAAGATGGGCGATCCGATGAAAGCGGGTGTGACGGAATTTGAGGTTCATGGTGTTGATCCACAAGTCTTAGCTCAAGGTTTAAGCCCAGATGCCGCAGCAAATGGAAATGCCGAGACTGAATATGAAACTAATCCAGAGCACTTTATTATGACAGGTCACGGTGATGATGGCTTGCATGTTATGGAAACTTTCGGCATGTACGGTGAACCAACTGATATGTTTGTTAATGTAGTTAAGGAAGGTGACTTGAATATCAATTTACCAATTAGACGTGAACCTGACTACCCAATTCTTTCAGTTGGTAATCCAGTTTTGGCATCTGATGGTAGCGAGATTAATAATATTCCATTCCATCAATTTAAGCCTTTACCTGATGGTATTAAAATTAAGGGAGCAATTTTTGTACCTAAAGCCGCGCCAGACGAAATCGTTAGCGGTCATCAGTGGCATCTAGCAATTGAATCTTGGGAGCAAATGCGCTTATTAGAAAAAAACAGCTAATCCTTTAAGCAAGAAAATCAAAAACGACTGATGAATTTTGTTCATCAGTCGTTTTTGATTGGATTAACAGCAATTACTCATTTTCAAATACCACACAGGTTCCTTCCGGCACTTGAATATCTTTTTGAAGTGGCGTTAATGAACCGTTATCAGCATCACGCTCATATAAGGTAGCATTATTGGTATTTTGGTTAGCAACCACGACGTATTTTTCAGCCTGATCCCAATTGAAATCACGTGGAAATTCGCCAAAGGTGGAGATGCGTTGACTAATTTCTAGAGTATGGTCGTCTTTAACTTTAAAGACGGTAATTGAATTATGTCCACGATTAGAAACGTAAATGAATTTTCCATCACTGCTCATTCTAATAGCGGCTGCTCCGTTATGTGCAGTGTAATTTGCTGGTATTGTCGAATAAGTTGCCAAGTTATCAAATTGCCAAGTTTCTTCATTAAATTTGACTAAATTAATCTTGCTTGATAATTCACCTACGACATAAAAATAGTTCCCATCTGGACTAAAGACTAGGTGCCGACTGCCAAAACCCGCCTCATTTTGATATTCAGCGACGTGTTGGAGCTTTTGATTTTTAAATTGGTAAAAATCGACCCGATCATTGCCTAAATCACAACTAACTAAGTTGCCTTGTGGTGTTTGATCGAAGAAGTGAGGATGTGCACCATCTATTTGTTCAGGTCTTGGTCCTAAATTGTCTGCCTTGTGTGTTACTGAATCAAGTAAGGTTAATTTTCCAGCAGTAGTATAGGAATATACGGCTAATTCTGCTGTATGATAATTAGCTGTATAGAGCAACTTGTGCGGTCGATTAATGCCAATATAGGCTGGAGAAGAACCAGTACTCAATGCGGAGTCGGTTTCTTGATAATGTTGCTCAGTTAATTTAAATGCACTGATACCGCCCTTGTCACCAGCATTATTAATAGTAAAGAGCAGTTGCTCATCTTTAACAAAATAGGTTGGCCCACCAATTTTAATTATTTCTTGAGCTTGTCCCACTTTGATTGGTTGCCCCTCAGTAACAGGTAATTCATAGATACCAGTAGCCTTATTTTTAGTGTAGCCACCAATTAATAGTTTCATATTCATGCCTCCATCTGAACATTGTAATATACTTAATTTAATAAGTATAACACGACAAGCAAGGATAAAGAATTTCGTGTTTTTCTTGGGAAATGTTATTTTGTGACCTTGATATTACTTCAGGGCGGAAAGTCTAAGAGGCGACTCTAATGGATCAAAATACAATTCGTAAACTTTATGCTGAAGATGAGCTTACGGCAGTTTATGCTAATTTGCATTCGACTGATAGTGGATTAAGCGATAATGAAGCTGAGCAGCGTTTGCAAAAGTATGGTATTAATGAAATTAAAAAGCCCGAACAGCAAGCACAATGGAAGGCTTTTTTAAAGAACTTCCTGAGTACCATGGCAATTTTATTATGGATCTCGGGTGCGATTGCAATTATTAGTGGCACTGTTGGTCTTGGAATTGCAATTTGGCTAGTGAATATCATTAATGGTTTATTTAGTTTTTGGCAAGAGCGGGCTGCTAAGAAAGCAACAGCTGCACTTAACAACTTACTGCCAACTTATGTCGATGTTATTCGAGCTGGTAAACGGCTGCAAATTGATGCTAAGCAATTGGTTCCTGGGGATGTTTTTATTTTGCAGGCTGGTGATTCGATTCCTGCAGATGCACGGCTAATCAGTACCAATTCGCTGCAAGTTGATCAAAGTGCCTTGACTGGTGAATCTGTTCCAACTGCTAAATCAACTAAATATGCGCCAGGGGAAGGTAGTTATGCAGAAACTAATTTGGTATACTCTGGAACTACCGTTAGTGCTGGGAGTGCTAAAGCGATTGCATTTAACACAGGAATGAATACTGAATTTGGTAAAATTGCTCAATTGACCCAAAAGCAGTCACAAGTAACTAGTCCTTTAACTGAAGAACTTAACCGATTAACTAAGCAATTATCGATTATTGCTGTTTCAATTGGTGTGTTGTTTTTGCTAGCTGCAATTTTCATCGTTAAATATCCATTTGCCAAAGCCTTTATCTTTGCTCTTGGAATGATTGTGGCCTTTATCCCAGAAGGGCTATTGCCGACAGTTACCTTGAGTTTGGCGCAAGGCGTCCGTAGAATGGCTAAAAAGCATGCTTTGGTCAAAGAGTTAAATTCTGTTGAAACTTTGGGCGAAACTACGGTTATTTGTTCCGATAAGACTGGCACTCTGACTCAAAACCAAATGACCGTCCACTATCTATGGACACCTGAAAATGAATATACTGTAACTGGTAATGGTTATGTAAATAATGGTCACGTTGAACTTAAAGGGCAAAAATTAACTTATTCAGCTAATCCGGATTTAGCAAGGGCTGTGCAAATTGCCGCGTTAGACAATGATACTAATGTTCAGCCTAGTAAAACAAAGAATGGTAAACCTAAAATTCTTGGTACGCCAACTGAAGCAGCTTTGGTAATTATGGCGCAAAAAGCAGGATTTGACTTACAAACAGAGCAGGCAAAGTATCCGCGTTTAAGAGAATTACCCTTTGACTCTGAGCGTAAACGGATGTCAACGATTCATCATTTAACTGAGACAGAGAATATTGTTTTTACTAAGGGATCTTTTAGTGACACGATTAAACAGTGTGACCGAATTCAAGCTGGAGGCAAGGTTCGACCGCTATCTGAAGACGACCGCAAGCAGATTGCTAAAGTCAATGCTAATTATGCTGCCCAAGGCTTGCGTAGCATGGCACTTGCCTACCGCGTAATTACAGCAAATAATGATGTCAATCAGCTAACAATTGCTGATGCAGAACAACAATTGGTCTTTGTCGGCTTAACTACAATGAGTGATCCACCACGACCAGAAATTTATGCTGCAATTCGTCGCTGTCATGAGGCTAAAATAAAAATCATCATGGTTACTGGTGATTCAGAATTAACTGCTAAATCAGTGGCCGTCCATATCGGGTTAACTTCAGATAAAGCACGTGTAATTACTGGTAGTGAACTAAGTTCGATGAGCGATACTGATTTACGGGCAGCGCTGCGGGGCGAAGTTATTTTTGCTAGAGTAGCTCCTGAACAAAAATATCGGGTAGTCAAAACGCTGCAAGCAAATGGTGAGATTGTAGCTTCAACAGGCGACGGTGTTAATGATGCGCCAGCTTTAAAGCAGGCGGATATTGGGATTGCAATGGGTTTAACTGGAACAGATGTTGCTAAAGATGCAGCTAATATTATTTTGACTGATGATAATTTTGCCTCGATCGTGGCTGCTATTGAAGAGGGGCGTGCCGTTTATAGTAATATTCGTAAGTTTTTGACCTATATTTTGACCTCGAATGTGCCTGAGGCTTTTCCATCAATTTTATTCCTGTTTTCAGGTGGTCTAATTCCATTACCAATGACGGTTATGCAGATTCTAACAGTTGACTTAGGAACTGATATGTTACCTGCTTTAGGTCTTGGAAGTGAATCAGTGGATCCTGATATTATGCAGCAAGCACCACGTAAACGTAGTGAACATTTGTTAAATCGGCAAGTAATTAGACGGGCATTTTTCTGGTATGGCTTGATTGCCAGCCTTATTTCAGTTGGTGCATATTTGCTGGTTAATTTGCAAAATGGTTGGCCTAATGTAGCTTTGGCCGCTAACGGTCCGGTATATGCACGTGCAACTACTATGGTTTTAGGAACGATTATTTTTACCCAAATTGCTAATGTTTTAAATTGTCGTACTAATAAAATTTCAATTTTTCAAAAGGGCTTATTCAGCAACCGTAATATCTGGTATGGAATTATTTTTGAAATTATTTTGTTTTTAATTTTAACAATAACTCCAGGATTGCAACAAATATTCAATACTAACCAATTATTACCAACCGATTGGTTATTTCTAGCTTGTCTACCAATCCCACTTGTATTAATTGATGAAGCTCGAAAATGGTTGTTCTACCATAAAAAATAAAAAAATAAAACCGCTTAGATATTAGTTAAGCGGTTTTTGGTATGCTAGAATTAAGTTCTAAGGAGAATAGTAAAATGAAGTGGATTTCAACAATTAAGCAAATTGGTCAGCAAGCCTTTGTAGCTGATCAGCAAATGGTAATTTTATTTGGTGAAAATGTGAGTCCAGAATTGGTAGATGTGTCTGTGATACAAAAGTTTGATCACGATAGTCCCGCAAATAATTTTGTTTTGAAAAAAGGTGACACCGTTACTATTGATGGTCAAACATATTTGGCTGATTATGTTGGACCAATGGTCGAAAGCAATATGCGTGCTTTGGGACATTCTACTCTGTTTATTGGTCAAAAGATTCCTAAGAATCCGCTTGCCAATGCTATTTATCTGAGTCTAACAGCAAAACAAACTCAGCCGCAATTTGAAATTGGCGCTGAAATTATTTATGAACATATTTGATTAGGATATTTTAATGAATTACGAACGAAAAGATAAGCAAACTACTGTATTTCAAAAATGGTTTTTAAATAATCGCTTTAGTGTAGTGTTGGTTAATTTGTTACTGTTTTTTCTAGTTATTTGGCTATTTAACAAAGTTTCTTTTGTGTTAAATCCAGCCAAATTGTTTATGAGTGCAGTGTTGCCGCCATTAATACTGGCAGTAATTCAGTACTATATTATGAATCCGCTGGTTGATTTACTTGAACGCAAGTTTAAGGTTCCTAGAGTAATAACCATTGTTGGCTTACTTGTAATAGTAGCGGTTTTGTTAATTTGGGCAATCAATACGCTGTTGCCAATTGTGCAAAGTCAAATTAATTCATTGATTAAGAATTGGCCACATATTTGGGAGGATGCGGTAAGTGCAGTACAAAATGCGTTGCAGGATCCACAGCTCCATAGTGTTAAAAATAGTCTCAATAGCGCACTTAGTCAGGCACAAAACCTATTATTTAAATCCGGGAAAACTGCCTTTAATACAGCAATTACCAATATTTCGTCGGCAATTAGCGTGGTTACAATGATCTTTATGACTTTGTTTACAGCACCCTTTATTTTATTTTTTATGTTGAAAGATGGTCATCAATTGCGGCCATATTTGACGGGGTTTGCTCCTAAGCGTTGGCAAGCTAGTTTTAGTCAGTTGCTATATGATATTAATACCGCTCTAGCCTCATATATTCGAGGACAAATTACGGTTGCCCTGTGGGTTGGCATAATGTTTGGAATTGGGTACACTGTTATTGGTGAGCCCTATGCAGTTGCTTTGGCAGTTTTAAGTGGCGTTTTGAATTTAATTCCATACTTTGGCACTTTTATTTCTATTATTCCTGCATTAGTGATTGCCATGATGGTTTCTTTTCCAATGCTAATCAAGGTTTTAATTGTATTTGCGATTGAACAAACTATCGAATCGCGAATAATTAGTCCCTTGGTTATGGGTAATAAGATGGAAATGCATCCGGTAACTACGATTTTACTGTTAATCGGTGCTAGTTCAGTTTGGGGACTTTGGGGAGTGATCTTTGGGATTCCAATTTATGCAGTCTTAAAGATCATTACTATGCGTGTGTATAATTATTACCGTAAGGTTTCACAAGTCTTTGCTGAGGATCAGTCTGACAAAGATCAGGCCAAGACAGCCAACCAAGTTAAAGATACAAAAGATATAGTAAAGGATTAACAAAGGGATGTGGGCTAAGAGAACCCTCATCTTTTTAATTAAGGAGAAAATAATGACTAATCATGTAGTATTATATGAGCCACTGATGCCGGCTAATACTGGTAACATTGCCCGAACATGCGCGGGGACTAACACTGTGCTAGACTTAATTGAACCATTAGGATTTCAAATTGATAATAAAAAAATGAAACGTGCGGGTTTGGATTATTGGGATAAGGTTGAAGTCCATCGTCATGATGATTTAGCTGCTTTTTTGGCAACTTTAACAGCTAATGATGAACTGTATTTGATTTCTAAATTTTCAACCAAGAATTATGCCGAAGTTGATTATACTGATAAAAATAAGAACTATTATTTTATCTTTGGTAAAGAAACAACTGGATTGCCCGAAACTTTTATGCGGGAATATTATGATCGCAATCTTAGAATCCCGATGTCGGATAATATTCGGTGTTACAACTTGTCAAATTCAGTTGCAATGGTACTGTTGGAAGCATTACGTCAACAGGGTTTTCCTAATTTAGAAACTAGTCATCATTATGAAAATGATAAATTAAAAGATAATTATAATCGCCCGCAGCGATATGAACGGAATTTAGGAGATAATTAAGCATGGACTTTTCAAAAGAAACGCCAGTTATGGTGAAAAACTTTCATTACGATATTAACGCTGAGCCAGAGACTAAGGATCAAGTTGAGTTTGGCTTAAAAAAAGTTGAAAAACAAAATGAAGATGGTACTAGAGATGAAGGGCAAGACGGCAATTACTTTGAAATTAACGTCGTGTTTGATGTCGCACCCATGCCAGGAGACTTTTCAGTTAGTGGGATGATTAGTCAAATTGTTCAGATTAAGGATTATTTTGGTGATGGTAGCGATTTAGATAAGACCGACTATAAATTGCTTAGTCGGCCCTTAGTGGAATATATTGAAACTTTAACTTATGAAGTTACCCGAATTACTTTGGATCAGCCAGTCAATTTGAATTTTCAAGCTAATTTTTAGTAGTTGAATAGGATATAGTTATGCCTAAGAAGAAAAAAAGGAAGACAGCTAAGCCACGTAAAAAGGTGCAAAAGACTGGAATAACCTGGGCAGTGACTGGTCTGGTTCAGATAGTAATTGCACTATTTGCGTTTGCTAAATTTGGCTGGTTAGGTAAACAAATTGCCAATGCTTACCGACTCTTTTGCGGAGATTCCTATTTATTAGCAGCCGGCTTATGCATTTTATTTGGGTTAGTAATGTTGATTTATAATCAGCCATTGCATTTCAAGTTTAAGCGAAGTTGCGGGTTATTTTTGGCATTTTTAGGATTATTGTTGATTCAAAGTAGTATTTATTTTGAACATGAATTAGTCAACAATGCTTTTATGAATGCTTTTTGGCATGAAATGAAAGCTGAGTTCGTGCGAGCAGGAGTAACTTTGCCACTTGGAGGTGGCATAATTGGTGCAATTGGCTACCAATGTTTTTACCCGTTACTTGGCCATATCGGGTTGCGAATTTTAGCAATTTTATTGATTCCCAGTGGAATATTGATGTTTTGTGATGTCAAGTTTAGAACCTTGATCAACGTGATTCAAGCCGCAGGACAATTATTTGTTAGGCAGAATCAACAAGCTGGACTTAAGCTAAAAAACAAGTATGGTAAAATTCGTCAGCAGCATCAACAACAGCAAAAAACACCTGTCGAACCTTTACCAGAAGCGGTTGATCGTTCAACTGAATTTCCTAATGTTGACGACTTTAAAATTGCTAATACTCAAGTTGATAAAGTTGCTTCTAATGCAGATGGTCAAAAAGATGCGGCTACGTCAACGACATCAAATCAATCAGTAAAACAAGACGAGCCACAAATTCAAATTTCAAGTCATAATCATCCTCAAAAGCAGGCAATTAAAAGTAATTCGGAGTCTGACTCGCTTCCAAAATCACATTTAGCCGATCAAGAAGATCAGCAACTTGAACAAAAGTTGGGAGCCATTGACCATGGTGAATTAAAGCAGAATCAGCGGACTGATTCGACATATCAGCGTCCGCCATTATCGTTACTCAATGCCGTTAAAGAAGTTGATCAAAGTACGGATGAGTCCTTAATTAGAAAAAATACTCAAATATTGCAGTCTACTTTTAAAAGTTTTGGCGTTAACGTTATCATTAAAAAGGCAATTTTGGGGCCAACAATTACGCGCTATGAGGTGCAACCAGCTGTTGGGGTCAAAGTAAGTCGCATTGTTAATTTGGCGGATGATTTAGCTTTGGCATTGGCTGCCAAGGATATTCGAATCGAGGCGCCAATTCCTGGTAAACCATTTATCGGTATTGAGGTACCGAATCGAACTAATTCGGTGGTTTCTTTTAAAGATGTAATGCAAAATCAGTCTGAAAAGGCTCATAAAGATCCAATGGAGGTTCCATTAGGTAAAGATGTAACTGGGCAAACAATTTCAGCTAATTTAGCCAAAATGCCGCATTTACTGATTGCTGGTTCCACGGGATCGGGAAAGTCGGTAGCAATTAATACGATTTTAACCAGTGTCTTAATGAAAGCTAAGCCTGATGAAGTAAAATTGGTCTTAATTGATCCCAAGATGGTGGAATTATCAGTTTATGGGGGTGTGCCACATTTGCTAATTCCCGTAGTTACTGATGCCAAATTGGCAGCTAACGCTTTGAATAAGGTAGTCAAAGAAATGGAGCGACGGTACCAACTATTTGCAGCTAGCGGTGCACGAAATATGGCTGAGTACAATCAAAAAGTGCAACTCAATAATCAGGATAAGGAAAAGTCAGTAATGCAACCTTTACCATATATTTTGGTAATAGTTGATGAACTTAGTGACTTAATGATGGTTGGTGGTCATGACGTTGAAGGTGCAATTGTTCGTTTGGGACAAATGGCTCGGGCAGCTGGAATTCATATGATCTTAGCCACTCAACGACCAAGTGTTGATGTTATTACTGGTTTGATTAAGGCTAATGTCCCGTCACGGATTTCCTTTGCTGTTTCGAGTGGAGTTGATTCCAGAACAATTTTAGATCAAACTGGTGCTGAAAAATTGCTGGGACGTGGTGATATGCTTTACATGCCTGTTGGTGCGTCAAAGCCTGAGAGAATTCAAGGCGCCTACGTTTCCTCAAGTGAGGTTGAGCAAGTAATTACCTGGGTTAAGGATCAGCAAAAGCCAGAATATGATCAAAGTCTTATTCCTCAAGCAAGTGATAATGCAGCAGCCAGTACTGATGATGAGCCAGAAGATGAACTTTATGCGCAGTCCGTTGAATTAGTTAGACACCAGCAAACGGCGAGTGTTTCATTATTGCAGCGTCGTTTTCGAATTGGTTATAATCGCGCAGCCCGAATTGTTGATGAAATGGAAGCCAAAGGAATAGTGGGTCCGTCTGAAGGTTCTAAACCTAGACAAGTTTTGCTGCCGGCTTCTGACGACGAGGCAGCTGATTAAAATTTTAAGAAAGTTTAGCATGTTATGTTTTTGTACTTTTTTTATTGTAAAAAATGTTAAAATAAATTTGAACATTGTGCTCGGGAAAAACTGGAAATACGCTGGTGAGTATTATACAATTTGAGGTATTGTATTGCTTATTTATGTGAACAAATAAAAAGGAAGTTTTAAATGCAGCGAGCAATTGTATTCGGTGGTACTGGCGGAATTGGACAAGCAATTTGTCGGGACTTGGCAGCTGCTGGTTGGTCATTATATGTTCATTGTAATGACCAGTGGCAGTTGGCGTGTGAATTATGTGAAAACTTGACACAGCATTACTCTTCGCAAGATTTTATTCCGATTAAGTTTGACTTTTTAACTAATAATGAAAACTTGTCGGCTTTTGTAAAGCAGTTATTGCCAGTCAATGCACTTGTTTTTGCACAGGGAATAACTGATTATCAATTTGTTGGCAAGCAAAAGCTAGCAACTATTGATAAGTTAATGCAACTTAATTTACAACTGCCTATCAAGTTGACAGCTTTGTTTGAACCAATTTTGGTTAAACAGGATTATAGTCGAATAGTTTATCTGGGATCAGTATATGGCAAGCAAGGCAGTGCTCTTGAAGCAGTATACAGTGCTACTAAGGCTGGGTTAAGCGGCTTTGCTCAAGCATACGCGCGTGAAGTCGCTTCGGCTCAATTAACCGTTAATGTAATTGCACCGGGAGCAGTAGATACACCAATGAATGCAATGTTTGATCCAGCTACAATGGATGAAGTGCAAGCAGAGATTCCTGCTGGACGTTTAGCTACAGGTGATGATATTGCCTTTTGGGTAACTAATCTACTTGATGAGCGTTCTGATTATCTAACTGGGCAGACAATTTATGTCAGTGGTGGCTGGTTAGTTTAATCAAGATTAACTAAAAAACCAACTTGAAGTATTAATAAAGAGGTAATTATGGCAGATATCGGAGAGAAATTATGCAGCGCCAGAGAAGCAAAAGGACTTTCAATTGCAGATATTGAAAAGGCAACGAAGATTCAAAGTAGATATCTGACGGCAATTGAGCAAGATGAGTTTGATAAATTGCCCGGTGATTTTTATGTTCGGGCCTTTATTAGGCAATACGCTCAAGTTGTAGGCCTAGATGGTAAAGAATTATTAAGCGAATACCATCAAGACATACCTAAAGCGGAACCTGATGAGTACGTTGAAGATTCAATTGATAATAAAAGTGAAGAAGTTCGTAAAACAACTGATAATAAGAAGAAAATTTGGCAGGATTATTTACCACGAATCATTATTGGTTTGGGAGTTGTAGTAGTGATACTAGTTTGTTACGTAGTGTATGCACACTTTTCTTCAAATAAGCAAACTGACACCACTGACAATGATGTAGCGGTATCTTCAACTAATAATGCTAAGCCTAAGAAAAAGAAACGGGCTAAGCGAAATTCAGTTAAGATTAAAGAAATTGCTACTAATCAATTTCAAGTTACTGGTTTAAAGAAGGATCGTAACTTGGTTGTTCGTGCTGGTCAGCAAAGTGTTACTGTGACTATTACGATTGACGGTGCTAATCAAGGTTCGCAAACGTTAGTTGCTGATCAAAAGCGAACACTAGAATTATCACCAAGTGCCAATAATGTAGTAGTTACTTTAAGCAATGCTGCCGATGCGACAATTACAATTGGAGGTAAAAAAGTTCCGTTTACCAAACAAGAAGGTAGTATGTCATTGACGTTCATCTTAGGTAAATCTAGACAGTCTAAACCAAGTCAGTCTAATGATACAAATAATAATTATCAGCATAATAATACAACTGATTCTAACCAACATCAGACTAATCGCAATAATAGGCAACAGAATCAAACTCAAAGCCAAAATCAACCTGCTCACAATAATCAGTCTAATCAACAACAAGGGCAGACTGGTCAACAGAATAATAACCAAACAAATAATACTGAGCATAGCAATCAAAATAGTGGCACGAATGGTACGAATAATTCATCTACTACTAATAATGAGAACGGAAATAACTAGTAATATAGGAGAAGCAAGCGAAAAATGAATTTGCCTAATAAATTAACGGTATTTAGAATAATTTTGATTCCAGTCTTTGTGCTGGTAGTAATGTTTGGTGGAGATGCGAGCGTTCAAGTTGGCAATGCAACGGTTTACTGGAGATTAGTCATTGCCGCGATAATTTTTGCCGTTGCTTCAGCAACTGACTGGTTTGATGGTCATATTGCTCGTTCACGTAATTTGGTTACTAATTTTGGCAAGTTTGCGGATCCGTTAGCTGATAAGATGTTGACGATGACTGCTTTCATTATGCTAGTTGATCTAAAATTGGCTCCGGCATGGGTGGTAGTGATTATAGTTTGTCGTGAACTTGCGGTTACAGGTTTGCGTTTAATACTAGCAGAGAATAAGGGTCAGGTAATGGCAGCGGCTATGCCAGGTAAAATTAAGACTACTTGTCAAATGTTATCAGTTATTTTTCTATTAATCGGTAACTTTTATTATATTGGTACAATTTTGTTATACGTTGCATTAATCTTCACTATTTATTCAGGTTGGGATTATTTCCATAGTTCATGGAGTGTATTTAAAGGTTCAATGTAAGATTACATTTAAAAAGCACTAACTGGGTTAGTGCTTTTTTGGTTCAGTTATTTTACATAATCGATATTTTTGCTTACTGGCAATGCTTTTGTTAACATTAAAGTAATAGACTTTTTTAAAAGAGGAGACATTATGACAGAAGAAATTCCGATGGTTGAGTTTAAGGATGTAACAAAGTTATATCCTAAAACTAAAAAACCAGCTGTTGAAAACGTTAATTTTAAAATTAAAAAAGGCGATTTTTGCTGCTTAATTGGTACCTCTGGTTCTGGAAAAACCACGTTAATGCGGATGATTAACCGTATGAATACAGTAACCAAGGGAAAAATTCTAGTTAAAGGTAAAGATGTGAACAGTTTTAATCCGGTTGATTTACGTCGCCATATTGGTTACGTGATTCAAAATAACGGATTAATGCCACATATGACAATTCGAGACAACATTGTTTTGGTACCGAAATTATTAAAGTGGCCTAAAGAAAAGTTGGATTCTGAAGCGGAGCGATTAATCAAATTGACCGAACTACCAGAATCATATTTGGATAGATATCCTACTGAATTATCAGGTGGTCAACAACAAAGGATCGGGGTTGTCCGGGCACTTGCGGCTAATCAAGACTTGATTTTGATGGATGAGCCATTCGGTGCTTTAGATCCAATTACTCGAGAGAATTTACAAGATTTAGTCCAAAAACTGCAGACTAAGTTTGGTAAAACTATTGTATTTGTAACCCATGATATGGATGAAGCCTTGAAATTGGCCACTAAAATTGTGGTAATGGATAATGGACAGATGGTTCAAGAGGGTACACCAGATGAAATCTTGCAAAACCCTGCTAATGATTTTGTTAGGAATTTAATCGGTGAAGAACGACTAGCAGAAGCTCAATATGATACGGTGCAAGTTAAAGATGTTATGAAGCCAGATCCAGTTAAGATCAATATTGGTGCTAGCTTGCGTGAAGCCTTGAAAGTAATGAAGCAAAAACACGTTGATACATTACTAGTTGTTGATGATTCCGATCATTATAAGGGAATTGTCCCAATTGAAAAATTGCAGCAACAGTATCGAATTAGCTCCAGTGTTAGTGATATTGTCAATAGGCAAATTCATACCATTGGACCTGATGAATATTTGCGTGATAATTTCAGCCGAATTATGGGACGAAACGTGCACTACATTCCAGTAGTTGATGATCAAGGAAAGTTAGTTGGAATTGTAACTCGGTCTAGTTTAGTTGATGCTGTATATCAAACTATTTGGGGTGATACCTCGCCATTAACGCAATCGCAGGATCAACCGGAGAGTGATACTGATTCTATAAAGAAGGCGAGTGAATAATGGAAGCATTTTTGGCACAACATGGTTCTGAATTAATTGAAAAGACCTGGGAACAAATTTATCTTTCAGCTATTTCACTAGGCTTGGGTGTCCTAGTAGCTGTTCCTTTGGGAGTAATCCTTTCCCGTTTCCCTAAAACTGCTAATGTCGTGATGAATATTGCTAGTATGTTACAAACGATTCCTGCATTGGCTTTGCTTGCTTTGATGTTACCGATTTTTGGAATTGGGAAGCTGCCATCGATTGTCGCTTTGTTCATTTATAGTTTGATGCCTATCTTGCGTAATACATATATTGGTATGAAAGGCGTTGATGCTAATGTGATCGATTCAGCAAAGGGATTGGGAATGACCAACTTTCAATCGATTATGAAAGTAGAGGTTCCATTGGCAATGCCTGTAATCATGTCAGGAATTAGGTTGTCAGCAATTTATGTAATTGCGTGGTCAACGTTAGCATCCTATATTGGTGCAGGCGGACTAGGAGACTTAATCTTTAATGGCTTGAATCTGTTCCAGCCCGATTTAATCATTGGTGGGACTGTTCCAGTAATCTTACTGGCAATTTTGACAGATTATTTGCTTGGAAAGGTTGAGGCTAAATTAACCCCAGCAACCCAGAAGAGTAACTAAAGGAGGCAAACGACATGAAGAAAAAAATAATTCGTTGGCTAACTTTATTAGGAATAATGCTGGTTACTGTATTTAGTAGTGGTTGTAGTTTACCTGGCCTGGGCTCGGCACAGGGTGGAGCAGACAGCGTTCGCATAGCTTCTTTGAATACTACTGAGTCACAGGTATTGGCCAACATCATTTCAGAATTGATTAAACATGAAACCAATTACCAAACAGAAATTGTCGATAATTTAGGTTCTGCACCATTAATGCATCAGGCACTAGTGCGCAATGATGCGGATATTCAGGCTGCCTCTTATACTGGTACAGAGTTGACAACTAATTTGAATTTGCCACCAACTAAAAACGCTAAAAAAGCCAGTCAAACTGTCAGGCGAGAAGTTAAGCAGCGTTATGATCAGACAGACTTTCCCTCATATGGCTATGAAAACCTGTTTGCTTTTATGGTAACCCAAAAGGATGCTAAAAAATATAAGTTAGAAACAGTCTCTGATCTTAGCAAAGTTGCGGATAAGTTTAAGTTTGGGGTAGATAGTAATTGGATTAATCGTAAAGGTGATGGCTATCAGGCTTTCCAGCAATATTATCATATGAGCTTTGCACAAGCATATCCGATGCAGATTGGGTTAGTGTATTCGGCCTTAGCTAGTGGAAAAATGAATGTTGTCTTAGGTTATTCAACTGATGGTCGTGTTGACAGTTATCACTTGAAGCAATTAAAAGATAATCGGCACTTTTTCCCACCATATGAAGCTTCAATGATTGTTAATAACTCGCTTTTGCGTAAGCATCCTGAATTAAAGCCATTGTTGCACCGACTTGATGGCAAGATTGATGTACATACAATGCGGAGTTTGAATTATCAGGTTGATGATCAGCTGCTGGAGCCCAAAGTTGTTGCCCAGAAGTTCTTAAAGAAGAATAATTATTTCCGAGGTGATAAATAAATGTCACATTTAAATACTTTTCAGCAATTGCTGTATTATTATAATCACAATGGAATGTATGTTTTAGAACAATTTACCCGGCATTTTTTAGTGTCAATTTATGGGGTTTTGTTTGCGGCAATTGTGGGAATACCAATTGGTATTTTTATTGCACGCAATCATAAGTTAGGCAATTTTGTCATTAGTGTTGCTAACGTTATTCAAACTATTCCGTCATTGGCATTGCTTTCAATCATTATGATTGGCATGGGCTTGGGAGTTAATACGGTGATTGTCACAGTATTCTTGTATTCGCTATTACCAATTATTAAAAATACATATACTGGCATGCGAAATGTTGATCGTAATATCATTGATTCTGGACGCGGCATGGGTATGACTAATTGGCAAATTTTGTATATGGTCAAACTGCCATTGTCCTTATCAATTATTTTGGCTGGTATTCGAAATGCATTAGTTTTAGCAATCGGAATTACTGCGATTGGTGCCTTTGTTGGAGCTGGAGGTTTAGGTGATATTATTATTCGCGGAACTAATGCAACTAATGGTAGTGCAATCATTTTAGCAGGTGCGATTCCGACTGCATTAATGGCGATTATCTCTGATACTATTTTGAATTTCTTACAAAAATTTTTGGAAAGAAAAACAACGAAAAAATAAGTTGCGGCTTTTGCGTATTTAAGAATGAGTAAAGACGTTAAACGTTCGTTCGGTTTTTTCTTGCAAAATTAACATAAATCAACGTATAATTAATGAGTATTAATAGAGGAGGAAAACTGCTTGGCCAAAGATGAAAAACAGACTGCATTGGATAATGCACTCAAAAAAATTGAAAAAAATTTTGGTAAAGGTGCCGTAATGCGGATGGGTGATAAGGCGAATACCAAGATTTCGACTATCCCAACTGGTTCGTTAGCTCTTGATGCAGCTCTTGGTGTTGGAGGTTATCCACGCGGAAGGATAATTGAAGCATATGGTCCTGAGTCTTCAGGTAAGACAACAGTAGCTTTACATGCAGTTGCTGAAGTTCAAAAGCGCGGGGGTACTGCAGCTTATATTGATGCTGAAAATGCCATGGATCCAGCTTATGCAGAAGCTTTAGGGGTGGATGTTGATTCCTTGATTTTATCACAGCCTAATACTGGTGAAGAAGGACTCCAAATTGCTGATACTTTAATTGCTAGTGGGGCAATTGACATCTTAGTTGTCGACTCAGTTGCAGCACTAGTTCCGCAAGCCGAAATCGATGGAGAAATGGGCGATAGCCATGTTGGTTTGCAAGCTCGACTAATGAGTCAGGCCTTACGTAAACTTTCTGGTAATATTAACAAGACTAAGACTATTGCTATCTTTATTAACCAAATTCGTGAAAAAGTTGGTATTATGTTTGGTAATCCTGAAACCACACCAGGTGGTCGTGCACTAAAATTCTACGCTACTATTAGGCTAGAAATTAGACGAGCAGAAAAGATTAAGCAAACAGGCGGCGACATTACTGGTAACCGCGTTAAAATTAAAGTGGTTAAGAACAAGGTTGCTCCGCCGTTTAAAGTTGCTGAAGTTGACATGATGTATGGTCAAGGGATTTCTCAAAGTGGGGAGTTGCTTGATATGGCAGCTGAAAAGGATATTATTGCTAAAGCTGGTTCATGGTATTCTTACAATAATGATCGAATAGGTCAGGGACGTGAAAATGCTAAGAAGTATTTAGAAGAGCATACTGATGTCTATACTGAAGTTGAACAAAAAGTAAGGCAAGCCTATGGAATTGATGAAGACTCAATTGCAGAACGTGAAGATCCTGAAAAGGTAAAAGCCAAAACTGCTAAAGATGAGACTTCTGTCAAGGAGGCTGCTAAGTCAGAAGAAACCACCAAAAAAAGCAAATAAAATAGAAGAAATTGATCTTGACTTAGGAATTTAGGTCAAGGTTTTTTTCTTGTTGATTGACAGTTGCAATTTGGTTCTTTATTATTAATATTGTGTGAATAATCTGAAAAAAGGCGATAGTAATCATGACAAACACAATTTTGATTCCCGTCGCGGTTGCAATTATTTCAATTTTAGTTGGTTATGGCATTGGCTACGCAATTCGGAAGAATTGGTGGGAAAAGCAAACTCAAAATGCTCAACAAGATGCAAACCATATTTTAAGCGATGCAAAGGCGCAAGTAGCTACTGCCAAAGCAGAAGTTAATGCGCAAAAGCAGGCAGCAGATGCTCTCAAGCAAAGTGCTCAAAATACTAAAAAAGAAAAAATTCTTGAAGCTCAAGAACAAATTCAGGATTATCGACAAAAAGTTGAAGACGAGTTAAATGTTAAACGGGATGCTGTAGCGCGTGACCGTAACCGTCTGAAACAACGCGAAGATACCTTCAATCACAAAAATTCTTTGTTGAAAGAGCAAGAAAATGAGCTCAATCAACAGGCAAAGCAACTAACTAAGCAATCTGAGCAACTGAAACAACAGGCTCAGGCAGCAGATGAATTAATTCAAAAGAGACAGCAAAAGTTGTATGAAGTAGCCAATTTAGATGAAGAACAAGCTAAGAAGCTGGTGTTAAGCCATCTGTCTGATAAGTTGGTTAAAGAGCAAGCAGAAATGATTAAGGATAGCAATGAGGAAGTCCAGGCTAAAGCTGATCATTATGCTCGTCAAGTAATTATTGATGCAATTCAAAGTAGCTCTGCAGATACAGTTGCTGAGACAACAGTATCTGTGGTTGATTTACCTAATGAAGAAATGAAAGGGCGAATTATTGGCCGTGAGGGGCGTAATATTCGTTCTTTTGAGGCTTTAACTGGTGTGGATTTAATTATTGATGATACACCCAAAGTTGTTACTTTAAGTGGTTTTGATGCGATTAGGCGCGAAATTGCTAAGAGAGCGATGGAAAAGTTAGTTAAGGATGGTCGAATTCATCCAGCTCGCATTGAAGAGACGGTTGATCGAGCACGTAAAGAAGTTAACGATGATATTTATGAAGCTGGAGAAAGCGCCTTAATGGAGCTCAGCATTCATAAAATGGATCCAGAATTAGTTAAAATTTTAGGTCGATTAAAATATCGGACGTCGTATGGTCAGAATGTTTTAGGGCATTCAATTGAAGTAGCAAGGCTAGCTGGCACTATGGCAGCTGAGCTTGGTTTGAATGAAAAATTAGCAGTCCGCGCGGGATTATTACACGATATTGGAAAAGCCATCGATCATGATATAGAGGGCTCACACGTTGAAATTGGCGTAGAGTTAGCCCGTAAGTATCACGAATCTGATGTAATTGTTAATGCAATTGCGGCACATCATGGTGATGTACCCAAATTATCATTTATTGCGGAACTTGTTGTAGCGGCTGATACGCTGTCTTCAGCGAGACCAGGAGCAAGAAGTGAAAGTTTAGAAAACTATATTAGAAGGTTAACTGAACTTGAGCAAATTGCTAAGAGATATCATGGTGTGAAACAAGCATATGCCATTCAGGCAGGCCGTGAAATTCGAGTAATGGTTGAACCTGAAAAGGTTTCGGATGATCGGATTACTGTTTTAGCACATGATATTCGTAATCAAGTTGAAAAAGAACTTGATTACCCGGGAAATATTAAAATTACCGTGATTCGTGAAAAACGAGTTGTTGCAGTTGCAAAATAAAAAAACTGGACCTTGAAAGTCCAGCTTTTTTATTATTTAAAATTTAGACTGTAAGCAGACAAAATATCTAAATAATTGCTATAATTAGACTAATTTGTACAAAAAGACGCTAACCTGTATAATTAAAGCAATTAAATTATGAAAGTAGCCAATTATGTTTAAAATTATTGTCGAACTGTTCTTTTTAGTAATTATCCAAGTAGCAATCACTCCATTTATTAGGCGGCTAGCCTTCGTTTTAGGTGCGGTTGATAACCCTAATGCTAGGCGAATTAATAAGAAGCCAATGCCTACTTTAGGGGGATTAGGAATTTTTGTAACTTTTAATATTGGCGTCTTTGTTTTATTGCGAGATCAATTTCCTACTCATGAAGCTTTTAGCGTGCTGCTAGGTTCAAGTGTGATCGTTTTAACTGGCATTATTGATGATATTATGGAATTAAAGCCGCGTCAGAAAATGTTTGGCATTTTTGTTGGCGCTCTGGTTATTTACTTTTTAGGTGGTATTAAGATGAATGTCGTTAATTTACCGTTTATTAACAAGCAGATTGATCTAGGCTGGTGGAGTTTGCCGATCACGATTTTTTGGATTTTGGCGTTAACTAATGCTGTCGATCTAATCGATGGTTTAGATGGGTTAGCTGACGGGGTTTCAATGATTTCTTTAGTTACAATGGGAATTGTCGGTTACTTTTTCTTACATACACGCCAGTTGTATATCCCAATTGCCTGTTTTATGTTGGCTGCCTGTTTACTAGGATTTTTACCGTACAACTTTCATCCAGCTAAAATGTTTCTGGGGGATACTGGTGCATTGTATATCGGATTCATGATTGCCGTATTGTCGCTTAAAGGATTAAAAAATGTCACTTTTATTTCTTTATTAGTGCCGATTACAATTCTTGGTGTACCAATCACTGATACGATCTATGCGATGATTCGGCGAAAGTTGAATAATCGACCAGTTTCACAAGCTGATAAACACCATTTGCACCATCAGTTGATGAAAATGGGGTTGACTCATCGTCAGACCGTCTTATCGATTTATGCAATTTCACTAAGTTTTTCATTTATCTCATTGTTGTTCCTGCTTTCACCGTTATGGGGTACCTTAGTTTTGATTCTTGGATTATTGCTGGCACTTGAACTCTTTGTTGAATCGATTGGGTTACTGGGAGAAAAATATAAACCGCTTTTGCGGTTAATTCAAAGAATAATTAATTCGCGTAATAAAAATGATCCGACAGTTGAAGTTTGGCACCTTGGACAAGAAAAACCAGAACAATTAAAAAACAAGCATGAAAAAAAAGATTAGGAATGTTCCTAATCTTTTTTATTGGTTATGGTAATCATGTTCATTGATATCAATTTCATTGTAGCGACTCTGTCCTTGAGTAAAGCTTATTTTACCTGCCAGCAAGTTAGTTAGCGAGCTTTTTACTGCTTCTTGCTCGGGCATGTCGGTAAAAAGGTGTATTTCTACGTTGATGCCATAGTTGATATTAGCAATGTAAATATTTTTTTGTTGTAAAAAATGTTTGACTTCATCTAGACGATTATAAGGAATTTGAAAAATCAATTCTTGTTGTAGTACTCGTCTAACAACCCCAATGTTGCTGACTGCTTCAGTGACGCTGTTAGAATATGCGCGAATTAAACCGCCAGCGCCAAGTTTAATACCACCGAAATACCGAGTAACTACTACTGTTACGTTTTTTAGCTTCATCAATTGTAACGCCTTTAATTCGGGTACACCGGCTGTTCCAGATGGTTCGCCGTTATCACTAGCTTTAACTTGGCGATCATCTAGGCCAAGTGTGTATGCATAGGTGTTATGTGTTGCATCATGATATTTATGGCTAGTAGCTGTTATAAATTGCTCTGCCTGATTAACAGATTTAGTCCGGGCAATTGTCGCAATAAATCGACTTTTTTTAATGATTAGCTCATGATTGCCGGTTTGTTTAATTGTTAAATAATCTTCTTTCATAAAAAATAACCTTCTTTTTTGCGTATTTAAGAGTGGAGGCAAAGAGATGGAGGATTTAGCATTCCTTGCTGGTCGCCAATGGATTGGTAATCAAGAGGATTTTAGCACAATAACTAATTTGAAGAAAATTCCAGCAATTGAAAATAGCTGTTGCAATCGCTGTGGGGCATTTGTAAATGCGCAATTACCTAATGGTAAAAAATATTGTCGAGCATGTCTTGGTATTGGGCGAATAGTTGAGGGCGATTGGCTAATGCGCAATTTGAATACTGCAATTTTTCCGCAAAGAAATCAAGTTTTAACTTGGCAGGGTAAGTTGACTGCAGCACAGGCAAAAATCTCGGCTAATTTAGTTGAAAATTTTGGAAAAGGTCAAGATACCTTAGTTCATGCTGTTACTGGTGCGGGTAAAACAGAAATGCTATTTGCCCTAGTTGCTGAGTGCATTAAGCAGGGTAAGAGAGCAGGCATTGCGACACCGCGAATTGACGTAGTTAATGAATTATATCCAAGATTTCAAGCAGCATTTGCAGAAATAGCAATTGGTAAGTATCATGGCCGAGAATTTAAGCAGCCAAGGCTGGAGCAATTAACGATTTGTACAACACACCAATTACTTAAATTTTATGAAGCATTTGATTTATTAATAATTGATGAGGTAGATTCGTTTCCTTATGCTAATGATCCACAGTTACATTTTGCAGCCAAAAATGCAGTGAAAAATACTGGGTTACGAGTCTATTTGACTGCAACGCCAACGCCTGACTTATTAACAGAAGTTAAACAGGGGAAATTAAAAAAATTAGCTTTAAAACGTCGCTTTCATGGAGGACTCTTACCTGTACCTGAAGAATACTTATTTTTGCAGCCTTTTTTACAAAAAAATCGGATTAATCCTAAGTTAATGCGAAGAATTATCAATGTCATCAAAGCAGGACATCCATTGCTATTGTTTGTGCCACGAATTGAGCAAATACCACTTTATTTAGCAGCTTTAAAACAAGAGCAAGCATTAAAACAGGTTGCTATGGCAGGAGTACATGCAGCAGATGCTAATCGGATTGATAAGGTATCACAGTTTCGGGCCGGTGAATTACAGTTGTTGGTAACCACTACGATTTTAGAGCGTGGCGTGACCTTCAATCACGTATGGGTAATTGTGGTTGAAGCTGACGATCAAATCTATACGGCTTCTAGCTTGGTACAAATTGCTGGTAGAGTTGGACGTGCTCAAGCAGATCCAACAGGTCTAGTTTTATTTTGTTACCGCAAGTATACCGCAAATCTAAAAAGCGCGATGCAACAGATTAAGGCGATGAATCAATGAAGCAATGTTTATTGTGTGGGCAAGATTTTATTCCAGCGATTTCTTTGCTACAGGTTTTTTCATGGCGTCAGCAAAACAAGCAATGTATTTGTCCAAATTGTTTGAACAAATTTCGATTACTAACCGAACCTACTTGTCCGATTTGCTCTGTTGAATTGTCCAGTACTAAGATTTGCACGGATTGTCTAACTTGGCAAAAAAGCTATGGTAATCAATTATTGCGTAATTATGCGCTATATCGATATAATCAGGCTTTTCATGACTTGATGGTCAATTATAAGCGGTATGGTGATTTTGTTTTAAGACTCGCATTGGCACAGCTGTGTGCATTGCCACTAGCTAAAATTAAGGCGGATTTTTATGTTCCTTTGCCTACATCCCCAGAACATTTACAAAAACGGCAATTTGATACTGTTATGGGAATTTATCAAGATGTTGTGCCATTAACCCCATTATTAGTAACTACTGGTGGGTTTGGGGCGCAAGGTGAAAAAAATCGTCAAGAACGTTTAGCAAGACCACAGAGTTTCTCTGTAGTTGATCAAGCTAAGGCTGATCTTAATCACCATAAGGTATTATTATTAGACGATATATATACTACTGGTAGAACATTATATCATGCGCGTGATGCAATTTTGGCAGTTTTTCCTCAAGCAAAAATTGAAAGCTTTACAATTTGTCGCTAATTTAAATACAAAGTAAAAATATTTTAGGTATTAACTGTATTATACTTGTAGAGCGCTTTCTCTTTTTGTTATAATAAAGATAGTAAAAGACTAATCTAGTCTGAAAGGAGAGTCTCATATGTTAAAGTATAATGTTCGTGGTGAGAATATCGAGGTAACTGATGCTTTAAGGAGTTATGTTGAAAAACGCTTGAAGAAATTGGAAAAATATTTTGATATGAACCAAGAAATGGTTGCTCACGTAAATCTAAAAATCTATCGTGATCATACAGCTAAAGTTGAAGTAACGATTCCACTACCATACTTAGTATTGAGAGCCGAGGATACTACCGATGATATGTATCGGAGTATCGATTTTGTTTCTGAAAAGTTGGAAAGACAGATTAGGAAATATAAGACGCGGATTAATCGCAAGAGTCGGGAAAAAGGGATTAGTGAATTTTTTGCTGAAGCACCTCAAGAAGAAAAAGCTCCTAGCGAATTCGACATTGTCCGTAATAAACAAATTGGGTTAAAACCAATGAGTCCAGAAGAAGCCATTTTACAAATGAATATGTTGGAGCATGACTTCTTTGTCTTTCAGGATGCTGAAACTAATGGCACAAGTGTTGTCTATCGCCGAAATGATGGTCGCTATGGTCTGATTGAAACTAATTAAAATTAGCGCTTTTAAGCAAAGACCCCACAATTATTGTGAGGTCTTTGTTTTGTTTTATTTTAATTTAGCGCTAATCATGGTAAAATTGTTATGTGTTTTTATACTTGACTACATATAATTAAGGATCGATTAAATGGTAAACGTTTTAAAGAAACTATATAATAACGATAAACGAGAACTTAAAAAGTTCGAAAAAACAGCAGCAAAAGTTGAAAGTTATGCTGATGAATACAGTAAGCTTTCTGATGAACAGTTGCAGGCTAAAACGCCTGAATTTCGTGATCGCTTGCAAAAAGGTGCAGACTTAGATAGTCTGCTTCCTGAAGCATTCGCGGTAGCACGAGAAGGTGCCAAGCGGGTGCTAGGTCTATATCCATTTCATGTCCAAATTTTAGGTGGAATTGCACTACATTTTGGTAACATCTCTGAAATGATGACTGGTGAGGGTAAGACTTTGACAGCTACCATGCCAGTTTATTTAAATGCGCTGACTAGTAAGGGCGTGCACGTTGTTACCGTTAATGAATACTTATCAAGCCGTGATGAAGAAGAAATGGGTCAGTTGTATAAATGGCTTGGTCTAACTGTGGGTTTGAATCTCAATGCAATGTCACCAGATGAAAAGCGTGAAGCCTATGAATGTGATGTTACTTATTCGACTAACTCAGAATTAGGTTTTGACTACTTGCGTGACAACATGGTGGTCTATAAAGAACAAATGGTTCAGCGTTCGCTCAATTATGCAATTATTGATGAAGTTGACTCAATTTTAATTGATGAGGCAAGAACGCCGTTGATTATTTCTGGTGAGTCAGAGCAAGCAACGGGCGACTATGTGCGCGCAGATCGTTTTGTTAAAACTCTTAAAGAAGATAAAAGTGACGATGATGTCGATGACGATAAGGATTATGGCGATTACAAGATAGATTGGCCAACTAAGACAATCTCATTGACAAGAACGGGAATTCAAAAAGCGTGTGAGCATTTTGGTTTAAAGAATTTGTATGATGTTGAAAATCAAAAATTAGTCCACCATATCGATCAGGCACTCAGAGCCAACTTTATCATGCTTAAAGATATTGATTATGTTGTGCAAGACAACGAAGTTTTGATTGTTGACTCATTTACTGGTCGAGTAATGAAGGGACGTCGCTATTCAGATGGTTTGCACCAAGCTATTGAAGCCAAAGAAGGAGTTAAGATTCAAGAGGAATCTAAGACTCAGGCAACGATTACTTATCAGAACTTCTTTAGAATGTACAATAAATTGTCTGGAATGACAGGAACTGCCAAGACTGAAGAAGAGGAATTTCGTGAAATTTACAATATGCAAGTAATTACGATTCCGACTAATCGTCCATTAGCAAGAAATGATCGCTCAGATATTTTGTATCCGACTTTGGACTCAAAATTTGCTGCCGTGGTAGAAGAAATTAAAGAACGTCACTCTAAGGGACAGCCAGTTTTAGTTGGTACAGTGGCGGTTGAAAGTTCGGAAAGATTAAGTAAACTGCTTGATCAGGAGCATATTCCCCATGCTGTCTTAAATGCTAAAAACCACGCTAAAGAAGCACAAATTATTATGAATGCTGGACAACGTGGTGCTGTTACGATTGCTACTAACATGGCAGGTCGTGGTACTGATATTAAGCTAGGGCCTGGGGTTAAAGAAATTGGCGGTTTAGCCGTTATCGGAACTGAACGTCATGAATCTCGGCGAATTGATAATCAATTGCGTGGTCGTTCTGGTAGACAAGGAGATCCTGGAGTTACTCGGTTCTATTTGTCTCTGGAAGATGATTTGATGAAGCGTTTCGGAGGAGATCGAGTTAAAGACTTCTTGGATCGGCTTTCAGATAATGATGATGATAAGGTAATTGAAAGCAGGCTGATTACTCGTCAAGTTGAATCTGCTCAAAAGCGGGTTGAAGGTAATAATTATGATACGCGTAAGCAGACTTTGCAATACGATGACGTTATGCGGATGCAACGTGAAATTATTTATGGCGAGCGGATGCAAGTTATTGGCGAGCAAGACTCGCTTAAAGATATTTTGGTAGCAATGATTAAGCGTACGATTAACAGTCAAGTTGATATGTTTACGCAAGGCGATCGTAGTAAGTGGCGGCTTGATTCACTGCGCGATTTCATTGTTTCGAGTATTGCCACAGAAGAAACTGCAGATTCAATTGATTTCAAGACAATTACTGTTCCTGAATTAAAAGAAAAACTGTACGAGGTAGTTGACGATAACTTTAAAGATAAGGAAAGTGTTTTGGCTGATCCAGCTGATATGCTAGAATTTGAAAAAGTAGTTATTTTGCGAGTAGTTGATGATCGTTGGACTGATCATATTGATGCAATGGATCAATTGCGTCAGTCAATTGGTTTGCGTGGTTACGGTCAACTTAACCCATTAGTTGAATATCAAGATTCTGGTTATAATATGTTTGAAGAAATGATTTCAAATATTGAGTTCGACGTAACTCGCCTATTCATGAAAGCTGAAATCAGACGAAATCTTAGTCGTGAATAAGTTAAGATGGAAGGAGAAAGCTGCATGCTTTCTCTTTTTTATTAATAAAATTTAGGAGAAAATATTAATGGAAATTAGTGAAATACAAAGTGTATTAGCTAAACTGGCTGACCGTTTGGCGCACTTTAGGGGGTCTCTTTGACCTAGAATCAATTACTGAAAGTATTGCACTCAATGAAGCCCAAATGCAGGAACCTGATTTTTGGCAAGATCAATCTAAAGCCCAAAAGTTAATTTCTGAAAATAATCGTTTAAAGGAAAAGCGTGACTCATTTTTAGCATTGGACAAGGCTTATGAAGATGAGGCAACTGCTTTAGAACTGCTACGTGAAGAGCCTGATGCAGATTTGCAGTCAGAGGTTGAACATGACCTCGCTGATTTGCAAGCCAAGTTTCACGATTATGAAATGGCACTTTTATTGTCTGCGCAATATGATGATCATAATGCCTTGTTAGAAATTCACCCTGGTGCCGGCGGGACCGAGGCAATGGATTGGGGGCAGATGCTACTGAGAATGTATCAGCGGTATGCTGAAATGCAGGGCTTTAAATTTATTATTAATAATTATGAGCCTGGTGAAGAAGCTGGACTAAAAAGTCTGAGCGCTCGGATTGTCGGTAAAAATGCTTATGGTATGCTTAAATCGGAAAATGGCGTGCACCGGTTGGTACGGATTTCTCCATTCGATTCTGCTAAAAGGAGGCACACTTCTTTTGCTTCAGTTGAGGTAATTCCTGAAATTGATGATAGTATTAAAATTGATCTTGATCCTAAAGATTTAAGAATCGATGTCTATCGTTCTAGTGGTGCCGGTGGTCAGCACATTAATAAAACTTCGAGTGCTGTCCGCATTACCCACTTGCCAACCAAAATTGTTGCAACTTCGCAAGCGCAACGCTCGCAGATTCAAAATCGTGAAACGGCACTAAATGAATTACGTGCCAAATTATTTCATTTAGAAGAAGAAAAAAAACGGCAACACAAACAAGAACTTAAGGGTGACCAAATGGAAAACGGCTGGGGTTCACAAATCCGTTCTTATGTATTTCATCCTTATAATTTAGTTAAAGATTTGCGAACAGGCTATGAAACTGCAGATACAAGTGGTGTAATGGATGGAAAGTTACAAAATTTTGTTTATGCATATTTGCAATGGTTGCTTAGCAAAGAAAATCCAGAATAGGTGGAAAAATGAGTTTTTGGGGAATAATTGGTTTGATAGTATTAGCTGTATTAGTTATGGGGCTACTTTCCATGGTCTTTCATATCTTTTTTATGTTTTTACCAATTTTATTAATTGTCGCGTTAATCATTTGGTTAATTAGACATTTTAGTAAAAAGAATCGTCCAAGTACTGCTCGGCCACGTAGCTCAGCTTATACTACTTGGCAAGAGAAGCGAAGTACACGTACTAAACGCAAGCAGGCTCGTAATGTTAAAACTAAAGATGTTGATGATTAATTAAGAAGGGCGAGTCGAGATGACTAAAGCAATTAAATTAAAAAATTTGCTACGCGATAATAAAATTATCCAAGTTGCTCAAGGTATTGAGAATATAGCAAACAAAACATTGGTAGTATCTGACATTTATCGTCCAGGTCTAGAATTAACTGGTTATTTTGATTTTTATCCTAAACAACGCATACAGTTGTTAGGCCGCACGGAAATCTCCTATGCTGCACGCTTAGATCATGAAAGTTTAACACATGTATTCACTAAGTTATGTACACCCGAAACTCCGTGCTTTGTGATTTCTCGATCATTGCCAATTCCGTCGGAATTAAAAGTAGCAGCCGAGCAAGCGCAAATTCCTATTTTAACGTCATCTGAGTCAACAACTTATGTTTCAAGTATTTTAACCGAATATTTGCGTGAACGTTTGGCAGTTCGCGATACTATTCATGGAGTGCTAATTGAAGTTAAAGGATTAGGTGTCTTGTTAACTGGTGATTCTGGTGTTGGTAAATCTGAAACTGCTTTAGGACTGATTCATCGCGGACATCGGCTAATTGCTGATGATCGGGTTGATGTTTACCAGAAAGATGTTGAAACTGTGATGGGTGAAGCACCGCTAATTTTAAAACATTTAATGGAAATTCGTGGAATTGGGATAATTAACGTGATGGATTTGTTTGGTGTTGGTGCAGTTAAAAATCGCTCAAATATTCGATTGGTAATTAAGCTAGTTAATTGGGACAACAAGGTTAACTACGATCGTTTAGGATTTGAGGAAAGTAAACGTAATATCTGCAATGTTGAAGTGCCACAAATTACGATTCCAGTTAAGGTTGGACGCAATATGGAAGATATTATTGAAATTGCCACAATGAATTTTAGAGCAAAAAAAATGGGTTATGATGCCACACAGACATTTGATGATAATTTAACAGCTTTAATTGCTGATAATTCCAGGCAGGACACAATAAAGGATGAAGATAAATGAGTTTAACAATTAATCCGGTTGCTTTTAATCTTGGTGGCCTAAGTGTCAGATGGTACGGAATTATCATGGCTGTGGCAATTGTTTTGGCTGTGTCAATGGCAATTATTGAAGGCCAAAAAAGGCAGATTGCCAGTGATGATTTTATCGATCTATTGCTTTGGGCGGTTCCGTTAGGTTATGTTGGTGCACGTATCTATTATGTGATTTTTGAATGGCCGTATTATGCTAAGCATCCGGATCAAATTATTGCTATTTGGAATGGTGGAATTGCCATTTATGGTGGGTTAATTGTCGGCTTGATAGTGTTACTAATTTTTTGCTATCGACGGCTATTGCCACCATTCTTAATGCTAGACGTGATTACTCCAGGGGTAATGGCTGCACAAATAGTTGGCCGTTGGGGAAACTTTATTAATCAAGAGGCGCATGGTGGGCCAACTACGCTACACTTTTTGCAAAGTTTGCATTTGCCACAATTTATTATTGGACAGATGAAGATTGGTGGTACTTATTATCAGCCCACTTTTTTGTACGAATCATTTTTTAATTTGATCGGATTAATCTTGATCTTAGTTTTACGGCATCGTCATCACCTGTTTAAGCAAGGTGAAGTTTTCATGCTTTACGTAGCCTGGTATGCAATTGTCCGGTTCTTCGTTGAAGGACTTAGAACCGACAGTTTATATTTAGCTGGAACAATTCGGGTTTCACAATTAGTAAGTGTCATTATGTTGGTTGCTGCTTTAGGGATGTTTATTTATCGTAGAATGAAGGTTAAGCCTAAGTGGTATCTTGATGGTAGTGGATTGAAATATCCGTATACTAGAGATTAAATAAGGTATTTAGAGAAAGTCAGGAAGAAAATGACAAAAATTGCAGTTTTAGGAGCAGGTTCTTGGGGAACAGTCTTAGGGTCGATGCTAGCTGATAAGGGTAATCAGGTTGTGTTATATGGAATTGATGAGCGGGTAAACCAAGAGATTAACGAGCGACATACCAATGAACACTATATGAAGAACTGGCAGGTAAATGCAACAGCTAAAGCAACTAGCGATTTGGCGGTAGCACTAGAAAGCGCCCAATATGTGTTGTTTGTTTTACCGACTAGTGCCATTCGCAGTGTTGCTAAAAATGTCCGTACAATTTTAGAGCAAACGGGTCAAAAGCCGCTTTTAATTACTGCTACCAAAGGAATTGAGCCACAAACTAAAAAATTGATTTCGGAGATTTTGACTGAGGAAGTTTACCCAGACAATCCCGATCAAATCGTGGCAATTTCTGGTCCAAGCCATGCAGAAAATGTTGCTCAAAAAGATTTGACTGCTATTGCCTGTGCGTCAACTAGTATGAAAAATGCGCAAACTGTGCAAGAGCTACTATCTAATGATTACGTTCGGTTTTATACCAATGATGATTTAGTTGGGGTTGAAGTAGCTGGTGCCGTTAAGAATGTCATTGCAATTGCTGCTGGAATTTTAGCTGGGAAAAATTATGGTGATGATGCTAAGGCAGCCTTGATGACCCGTGGATTAGCCGAAATAACCCGTTTAGGTGTTAATTATTTTGGTGCTAAGCCGCTAACTTTTAGCGGGCTGGCTGGTATTGGTGACTTAATTGTGACCTGTACGTCGGTCAATTCACGTAACTGGCGATGTGGCAAGCAACTTGGTGAAGGCAAGAGCTTTAATGATATTGTTAACAATATGGGACAAGTAATTGAAGGTGCCACTACTGTTAAAGCTGTGCATGAATTGTGTACTGACAAACAAATTGATATGCCAATTAGTGAGGCAGTTTACCGAGTTTTATACGAAAATACCAGCGTTGATGACGAAATTGAGCAAATGATGGGTAGAAGTCCCAAACAGGAAATTAGACTTTAACTATTTTGTGTTGTACTATTTACTTACTAAAAATAAGAAACTACTTGAGGTGAAAGTATGACCAAAAAATACGATGTAATCATTATTGGTGCAGGACCTGGCGGACTAACTGCTGCTTTATATGCGTCACGGGCTAACTTGTCGGTACTATTGCTTGACCGCGGATTATATGGTGGTCAGATGAACAATACTGATGCAATTGATAATTATCCAGGTTTTAGCGAAATTAAGGGACCAGAGCTTGGCGAAAAAATGTATAATTCAGTAATGAAATTTGGTGCTGAATTTGCGTATGGTGATGTTCAATCGGTTGCTCTAGATGGTGACAATAAGCTTGTCAAAACTGATACTGGTGAATATGAAGCTCCTGCATTAATTATTGCCACAGGTGCTGATCACCGCCATTTGAATGTACCTGGTGAGGATGAATATTCTGGTAAAGGTGTTTCTTACTGTGCGGTTTGTGATGCGGCCTTTTTTAAGGATGAAGATATCGCTGTCGTTGGCGGCGGTGATTCGGCAATAGAAGAGGGCATTTATTTGGCTCAATCTGCTAAGTCGGTAACTGTGATTCATCGCCGTGATCAATTACGGGCGCAGCCTACTTTACAAAAACGGGCTTTTGCCAATGAAAAGATGAATTTTATCTGGAATGCCCAAACTGAGTCAATTGACGGTGATGAGCAAAAGGTTACTAGTGTAACTTACAAGGACAAAGCTACTGGCGAAGAAAAACAGCTAGCTGTTCGCGGCGTTTTCATTTATGTGGGAGTTATTCCACAAACTGCACCTTTTAAAGAACTCGGTGTAACAGATGACAAGGGTTGGATTCCAACTGATGAACATATGCGGACCAAGGTTGATGGGATATTCGCGCTAGGTGATGTCCGTGCTAAAGATTTACGTCAAATAGCTAATGCGGTTGGTGATGGCAGTATTGCTGGTCAAGAAGCCTATAACTATTTACAAACTTTAAATGATAAATAAAAATTAAAGAATTCAGTCAGAAGCTGAATTCTTTTTGTTTATTGCGGATAGCGACTAAGATAAATGTTAAAATAAGAATAATAAGAAGGATTTAAGTTTTAGAAATTGAGGTTAATGGTGAAGATGAATGCTAAAGAAAGCTTTAAGCAATGGCAACAGACGCCAAACTTGCCAGATTATTTGCGGATGCAATTAACTGAGTTAGGTCAAGATGAAAGTTGGGTCGAAGATGCTTTTGGCCAAGATATTGACTTTGGGACTGCTGGGATGCGCGGCAAGCTTGAACCTGGCACTAATCGAATCAACTTGTTTACTATTGGACGAGTAACTGAAGGGCTGGCTCGTTTGATTGATGAAAATGGTCAGGCAGCACAACGGCGTGGAGTCGCAATTTCTTTTGATTCTCGTTATCATTCTCGTGAGTTTGCGCAGTTAGCTGCTCAAATTTTAGGTGCTCATGGAATTCAGGTTTATTTGTTTGATGACTTGCGACCAACTCCAGAATTGTCGTATGCCGTGCGTTATTTAAAAACTTTTGCTGGTATTAATATTACGGCTTCACATAATGCCAAGCAATATAATGGGTACAAAGTATATGGTGCAGATGGTGCACAAATGGGACCAGAAAATGCTGCACGAGTTTTTGCCCATGCCCAAGCAGTTAAAGATATTTTTCAAATTACGGCTGCTCCAGTTGAAGAATTACGTGCCAATGGCTTGCTGCAATTAATCGGCGAAGATCTTGATGAAGCATACCTAGCCCAGTTAAAGCAGGTTAATGTCAATCCCAAGTTAATTGCTGCTAATGCGGACAAATTAACCATTGTTTATACACCACTACACGGTACTGGTAAGATGCTTTATGAGCGAGCATTTAGACAAAATGGCTTCACAAATGTGATTCCTGTAGTAAGCCAATCAATTATTGACCCCGAGTTTCCAACTACTAAAAAACCGAATCCAGAATATCGCGATGTTTTTGATCCAGGGGTAGCTTTAGCTAATGAAAAAAATGCTGATTTAATCATTGCGACTGATCCTGATGCAGATCGGATGGGTGCTTGTGTCAGGACCCAAAATGGCGATTTTCAAGTTTTAACTGGTAACCAAATTGCCACGTTAATGGTCTATTATTTGTTAAATAACCTCAAGCAGAATAGTCAGCTAACTGCTGATTATGAGTTGATTACTTCAATTGTATCTAGTCAGATGCCACTTAAAATTGCACAAGATTTTGGGATTCAAACCAAGGCAGTGTTAACTGGTTTTAAATTTATTGGTGAAGAAATCGATCGTATGAACAAAGCTAACGATGGCAAATTTTTAATGGGCTTTGAAGAAAGTTATGGTTATTTGTTTAAGCCATTTGCGCGTGATAAGGATGCTATGCAGGGAGCCTTGATGTTTGCGGAAGTTGCTTCATATTATGCTTCACGTGACATGAGCGTGTTAGACGGTTTACAAGAAATTTGGCAAAAGTACGGTACTTCTTACGAAATTACTAGAGCAATCGAAATGCCGGGGATTGGTGGGCAACAGAAAATGGCTGACCTAATGACCAAATTACGTGGCGAGGGTTTAACTGAAATAAATGGCGTTAAAGTTATTAAGACACAAGATTTCTGGTTACAGGAAGAAACGACTACAACTGGAAAAGCGGCCATGAACGATTTACCTAAGGCAAATGTTCTTAAATATTTCCTAGCAGATGAAACTTGGCTAGCATTGCGACCATCAGGTACTGAACCAGTAATTAAAGCATATGTTGGTGTGAATCAGCCAGACATTGCAACTGCCCAAACTGTGGCGACTAAATACCAAACTGCTCTAGCAGACCTGTTAAAATAAGTTAAAGAGCGTGCGAAAAAATGTTCGAAAGAGTAAAATAGTAAACATCAAATAAAGGTTGGACTTTGGTCCAACTTTTTTACGAGGAGTCTTTCAATGATAAAACGACAAGAAAAACGTAAATTTGATTTAGTATCCAAGTTTAAACCAGCAGGAGATCAGCAACAGGCGATTGATCAGTTAACCGCGGGCTTTAAAAAGGGTTATCATGAACAAATTCTTGAAGGAGCTACTGGAACTGGAAAAACTTTCACGATGGCTAATATTATTGCCAAATTAAACAAGCCGACCCTAGTAATTACTCATAACAAAACGCTGGTAGGGCAACTATATGGAGAGTTCAAAGAATTTTTCCCCAATAATGCTGTCGATTATTTTGTTTCTTACTATGATTACTATCAACCTGAAGCTTATGTGCCACAATCTGACACTTACATTGAAAAAGATTCAGCAATTAATGATGAAATTGACCAGCTTCGTCATCAAGCTACTAGTGATCTGATGGAACGCAATGATGTAATTGTTGTGGCTTCCGTATCTTGTATTTACGGCTTGGGTGATCCTCATGAATATGCGGCAAGTGTGATCACTGTTCATGAAGGTGAAGAATATGATCGTAATACCTTGTTGCGTGATTTAGTTAATTTGCAATATGATCGCAATGATATCGATTTTCAAAGAGGACGTTTCCGGGTACGCGGCGATGTCGTAGAAATTTTCCCAGCAGGTAACTCAAGTCGAGCATATCGCATTGAATTTTTTGGCGATGAAATTGATCGAATTGTTGAAATTGATTCTTTAACCGGTGAAATCATGGGTGAGCGGGAAAGTATTTCGCTATTTCCGGCAACCCACTTTATGACCAATGATGAACAGATGCAGCGAGCTCTAAAGCTAATCTCTGAGGAAATGAATGTCCAGGTAAAAGAATTTGAAGGTCAAGGTAAGTTATTAGAGGCTGAACGGATTAAACAACGTACTACCTATGATATGGAGATGATGGACGAGGTTGGCTTTACTAGTGGAATCGAGAACTATTCTCGACATATGGAAGGCCGTAAAGAAGGTGAGCCACCATATACCTTACTGGATTTCTTTCCTGATGACTTTTTGATTTTGATAGATGAGTCTCATGCGACTATGCCGGAAATTCGAGCAATGTATAATGGCGACCGCAATCGTAAACAGACTCTAATTGATTATGGTTTTCGCTTACCATCAGCGTTAGATAATCGTCCATTGAAATTAGCGGAATTTGAAAAATTTGTTAAGCAAATTTTATATGTTTCAGCTACTCCAGGAGAGTATGAATTGGAGCATACAGATCATAAGGTTGAACAAATTATTAGGCCAACAGGGTTGCTTGATCCCAAGATTGAGGTTAGACCGATTGATGGCCAAATTGATGACCTTGTTGGCGAGATTAATAAGCGAATTGAACGTAATGAACGGGTCTTTGTGACCACCTTAACTAAAAAAATGGCGGAAGATCTAACTGATTATCTCAAAGATTTAGGGATTAAAGTTCAATATTTGCATTCGGACGTTAAGACGTTAGAAAGAACCCAAATTTTACGTGATTTACGTTTGGGTAAATATGATGTTTTAATTGGTATTAACTTGTTGCGTGAAGGGATCGACGTTCCTGAGGTGTCACTAGTTGCAATTCTGGATGCCGATAAAGAGGGCTTTTTAAGAGCATACCGTCCTTTGGTGCAGATTATGGGACGAGCTTCGCGAAATGCTAATGGCGAAGTAATTATGTATGCAGATACGATTACTGATTCGATGCGTGAAGCAATTGACGCGACCCAAAGTCGGCGTAAACGACAAGAAGCTTTTAATGAAGAGCACCATATGCAACCTAAGACGATTGTTAAGCCGATTAGAGAAATGATTTCGGCAACTAAGGTAAGTGATGATGCTGATTCTGGTGATAGTTTTGCTGATTTAAACTTTGATGAGTTAACTGCTAAGCAAAAGCAGACTATGATTAAAGATTTGCGTAAGCAAATGCAGGAGGCTGCTAAGAAGCTTGACTTTGAAGGAGCCGCTAATTTACGGGATGCGATCATGGAATTGGAATCTTCGAGTAGAAAGCCGATTAAGAAAAAGGGAAAAACATTAAATGGTAAACGATAAAATTGTTGTTCGCGGAGCGCGTGAGCATAATTTAAAAGACATTAGTTTGACAATTCCAAAGGATAAATTGGTAGTTATTACAGGACTGTCTGGTTCTGGTAAAAGTTCGCTAGCTTTTGATACCTTATACGCTGAAGGACGCAGACGCTATGTACAATCATTGTCAAGTTATGCACGGCAATTTTTAGGCCAGATGGACAAGCCGGATGTTGATGCGATCGATGGGCTAAATCCTGCAATTTCAATTGATCAAAAAACGACTTCTCATAATCCGCGCTCAACGGTTGGTACAGTGACAGAAATCAATGATTATCTGCGTCTGCTTTGGGCTAGAGTTGGGCACCCAGTTTGTCCTAATGATGGAACACTAATTGAACGTCAATCAGTAGAGCAAATGGTGGATCGAATTCTTGCTTTGCCTGAGCGAACTCGTATTCAACTTTTGGCGCCAGTAGTACGTGCTAAGAGAGGCGAGCATAAAGACGTTTTTAAGCGGGTACAGCGGTCAGGTTATGTACGAGTAATTGTCGATGGTGAAATGCATGAAATAGACGAAGAGTTTACTTTGGCTAAGAATAAGCGGCACACAATTGATATTGTAGTTGATCGGTTAGTGGTTAAGGAAGGCATTCGTTCACGATTATTTGATTCTGTTGAAGCAGCGCTGAGACTGTCAGATGGCTATATGAATGTCGATATTATTGACGGTGAAACCCTTAATTTTTCTGAAGATTATGCTTGTCCAAAATGTGGTTTTACTGTTGGTGAAATGGAACCGCGGTTATTTTCTTTTAATGCACCATTTGGAGCTTGTCCAGACTGTGATGGTTTAGGAGTAAAGCTTTCCGTTGATCAAGATTTGGTAATTCCTGACGATGGTAAAACCTTAGCTGAAGGAGCATTAGCACCTTGGAAAAATTCTAAGTATTATACGCAAATGCTTGAACAAGCTTGTGCAGCGCTGAAAATTCCGCTTGATAAACCGTTTAAAAAGTTAACTAAAAAACAAAAAGAAACTATTTTGTATGGTTCAGACAAAAAGATTAAGTTCCATGTAACTGGCGACTTTGGCGTTAATGACACTACTGCTGCTTTTGAGGGAGTAATGGATAATGTTGAACGGCGGTATCAACATCCAATGTCTAAGTTTATGCGCGATGTCATGGGCAAGTATATGACCGAGCTAACTTGTACAACTTGTCATGGGAAGCGTCTGAATTCTAAGGCACTTGCTGTTAAGGTGATGGGCAAGGATATTGCGGAAGCTTCTGAATTAGCAATTAATTATGCGTTAGATTTTTTTAAAGAAGTTAAACTAGATAAGCAAGAAAGCGCGATTGCTAAACCGATTTTGAAAGAAGTTTGTGATCGGTTAGCTTTTTTGAGCAGTGTAGGGCTTGACTATTTAACTTTATCGCGGTCGGCTAATACCTTATCTGGTGGTGAGGCACAAAGAATTCGTTTGGCAACTCAGATCGGCTCTAACTTGTCAGGAGTCATGTATGTTCTTGATGAACCATCAATTGGCTTGCATCAGCGTGATAATGATCGTCTGATCGCGGCGCTAAAAAAGATGCGTGATTTAGGCAATTCGCTAATTGTAGTGGAGCATGATGATGAGACTATGCGCCAAGCAGATTATCTAATTGACATGGGCCCTGGAGCAGGGAGTTATGGCGGCAAAGTAATGGCTGCTGGTACACCGCAAGAGGTGGAACATAACCCCAAATCGTTGACAGGTCAGTATTTAGCTGGTAAAAAGTTTGTACCGGTGCCGCTTGAGCGTCGCAATGGCAATGGTAAGAAAATCACAATAACTGGGGCTAAGGAAAATAATCTAAAGAATATTAAGGTAGCATTTCCTTTAGGTAAATTAGTGGTGGTAACTGGTGTGTCAGGTTCTGGTAAGTCTACTTTGGTTAATACTATTTTAAAACGAGTGCTTGCTCAAAAGTTAAACCGAAATCAGACTAAACCTGGTAAGTACGGTAGCATTAGTGGCTATAAAAATATCGAAAAGATTATTGATATTGATCAGAGCCCGATTGGTCGTACGCCACGCAGTAACCCAGCTACTTATACTAGTGTGTTTGATGATATTCGAGCACTTTTTGCACAAACTAATGAGGCAAAATTGCGCGGTTATACTAAAGCACGGTTTTCTTTTAATGTTAAAGGCGGTCGCTGCGAAGCATGTCACGGTGATGGAATTATCAAGATTGAGATGAATTTTTTGCCGGATGTGTATGTGCCCTGTGAAGTATGTCATGGTAGTCGCTATAATTCAGAAACTTTAGAGGTTACGTACCGTAAGCATAATATTGCCCAAGTGCTTGATATGACGATTAGTGAGGCTTGTGAGTTCTTTGATAAAATTCCGAAGATTGCGCGAAAGTTGCAGACAATTGTTGATGTTGGCTTAGGCTACGTTAAATTGGGACAATCTGCAACGACCCTTTCTGGTGGAGAAGCCCAAAGGATGAAATTAGCAGCCGAGTTGCAAAAAATTTCAACTGGGAAAAACTTTTATATCTTAGATGAGCCAACAACCGGCTTGCATACCGATGATATTAAGCGACTGTTGGAAGTTTTGCAGCGTTTAGTCGATCAGGGGAATACTGTTTTGATTATTGAACATAATCTCGATGTAATTAAGAACGCTGATTGGCTAATCGATCTTGGTCCAGAGGGCGGAGAAGGTGGTGGCGAAGTTGTTGCTACTGGGACGCCTGAGCAGTTAGTTGAAAATAAGCAAAGTTATACCGGACAATATTTAAAACCAGTTTTAGAACGTGATACGATATTAACCAAAAAGGCTAAGCAAAACAAATAAGCATAAGTTTATTACTAAAGAGTGTACAATTAGCACCAAGGAGGTCTAAATTAAAATGAATAATTATTCTAATTATGATCAGCCACGTGGCTTTGATTGGGGAGCACTGGTTGCTGGAGTGTTAATGATTATCGCTGGGATGTTTTTAGTTGGTCACCCAGGTAAAGCTCTTAAGGCGTTCGTATTACTATTTGCCATCTTGTCAATTTTACAAGGTTTTGTCTGGCTAGTCTTTTACAGTAGATTTCATAACTTTATCTCTTTTGGCTGGGTTGCGATTGTCTCCGGTATTTTAGATATAGTAATCGGGATTTTGTTCTTGCGTTCATATGATGCTGGTGGGTTAACACTTGCTTACCTGTTTGCAATTTGGTTTTTGTTTGATTCTATTTCAGGAATCGTTTTTGCCAGTCATTTACGTAATAAGTCGAACTTTTACTTCTGGATCAGTTTGATTTTGAATATTTTAGGTTTGTTTGTGGCGATCGGCTTGATGTTCAATCCGGCTTTATCGGCATTAACCTTAATTTGGTTAATTTCTTTCTGGTTGTTTATGTTTGGTATTAATGAAATTGTAGTTGCGTTTGCTCATCGTTAAATTAATTTTAGAAAAGATCCCAAGCAGGATCTTTTTTATTTTGTTTGTAAAAGACACGACGAAACACCCGGTATGTTATAATCTAAATGAAGGAGAGAGCGCAAATGTCTGAAAAGAAAAAGCAGTTATTAATTGTTACAGGGATGAGTGGCGCAGGTAAAACTGTTGCCTCACATGCGTTAGAAGATATGGGCTATTTTGTGGTTGATAATTTGCCGCCAACTTTACTAAGTAGCTTTTGGGACTTAATGGTTAATTCCAACGATTTTACTAAAGTAGCTGTGGTAATCGATTTGCGCATGAAGAGTTTTTACAAGGACTTGATTAATGCCGTCAATTCATTGGAAGATAATGCGTCAGTTCAAGTAACCACGCTTTTCTTAGATGCTGCTAACGACGCCTTGGTTGCCCGGTATAAGGAAACACGTCGCTTGCCACCACTTGTTAGTAGGGGTGGATTACTTGACGGAATAGTGGCTGAACGGCAAATCTTAACGCCAATTAAAAATCGAGCTAATAAAATTATTGATACTTCTGAATTGTCAGCCAGTCAGTTGAAGCAAAAATTAATTGCTACTTTTAGCGAGCAGCAACAGCAGCCTTTTTCAATTGAAGTAATGTCATTTGGTTTTAAATATGGTGTACCAATTGATGCAGATATTGTGATGGATGTCAGATTTTTGCCCAATCCATTTTATTTGCCAGAGTTGCGGCCATTTACCGGACTTGATCAACGGGTTGCTAACTATGTTATGGACAAACCTGAAACCAAAGAATTTTATCAAAAATTCTTGGATCTTTTGCAGACAGTATTGCCTGGCTACATCAAGGAAGGTAAGCAACAATTAACGATTGCAATTGGGTGTACTGGTGGCCAACATCGCAGCGTCGCGATTGCACAGCAATTAGCGCGTGATTTAGCTAAAGATTATCCAGTTAATGTTACCCACAAGGAAATTAGCCGTTATACAAGAAAATAGGTGAAAATATGACTTATGGCGAAGAAAAAATAATTCGCGTCATTAAGGGTAGACGTCCCAAAGTGGTCGTAATTGGTGGTGGTACTGGCTTGCCGGTTATTTTAAATGCATTAAAAGATCAAAATGCTGAAATTACTGCCATTGTGACTGTTTCAGATGATGGTGGTTCTTCTGGCTCGATCCGGAATTTTATCAATGTAGTGCCGCCAGGTGACATTCGTAATGTTTTAGTCTCTTTGAGTGATTTGCCACAAGAAGAAAAAGATATTTTTCAATATCGCTTCGATTCTTCAGATTCCTTTTTTTCTGGGCATGCGATTGGTAATTTAATCATTGCGGCTTTAAATGAAATGCATGGAAATATTTTTGAGGCAGTGCAATCTTTATCTAAGATGATGAAGATTGATGGTAATGTTTTTCCGGCCTCTAACGAGCCATTAACCCTCAATGCTGAGTTTGTTGATGGTAGTGTACAGGCTGGAGAAAAAGAAATTACTGACAAAGATAAGCGAATTAAGCGAGTTTGGGTTACTAATAGTAATTCTGATGAGACACCACAGGCTGTTTTACCAGTTTTGGCAGCTATTATGCAGGCAGATGCTGTTGTCTTGGGACCCGGAAGTTTATTTACGTCAATTTTGCCTAATTTAATGATTCCTAACTTAGGTGAAGCCGTACGCCAGACCAAGGGTGAAGTAATTTATATTTGTAATATTATGACTCAGCTTGGAGAAACCGATCATTTTTCTGATAGTGAGCATGTAAAGGTGATTAATCACCATTTGGGTGGGCACTTCATTGATACTACTCTGATCAATGGTGCGCCAATTGACATGTCGCAGTTTAATCCAGACGATTATGATGCTTATCTTGAACCAGTTAAAAATGACTTTGCCGGTTTGCGTGATCAAGGTAGTCGAGTAATTACTGCTGATTTCATTGATCAACGCAGCGGCCTGGTCTTTCATGATGGTCAAAAAGTGGCTAAAGAAATTATTGCACTGGCTTTTGAGGCGATGTCACGTAGAAAGAGAACTAACAAATAATGGCAAGTTATGCAAGTGAAGTTAAGAAAGAATTGACGTCGCTTAAGATTAATCCTGAACATGCGAAAGCAGAATTAGCCGCGTTTTTGCGAATGAATGGTGTGCTAAACTTTCACGACCACCAGTTTAGTTTGGACATTACTACTGAAAACCCGGCGATCGCCCGTCATATTTTTTCATTGATTAAGACTGCTTATCGAGTAGAACCCCTGCTAATTGTTTCGCGGAAGATGAAATTAAAAAAGAATAATCAGTATTTGGTTCGCTTGCAAAATCACGTGCGTGAAATCCTATCAAACTTAGAAATCTTAACACCGCAAGCAGAATTAGTTACTAGAATTCCTGAGCGGATTACTTCGTCTAGGGAAGGCTCAATGTCATATTTGCGAGGAGCCTTTTTGGCTAGTGGTAGTGTCAATAATCCGGAAACTAGCAGATATCATTTGGAAATTTATTCAGCTTATCAAGATCACAACAATGATTTGCTTGAACTAATGAATCATTATTTTAATTTGAACGCTAAGACGACTCCTAGACGTAATGGCTACATTGTTTATCTCAAGGAAGCTGAAAAAATTGGTGATTTTTTGCATATTGTCGGAGCCTTAAATGCGATGCTGGCGTTTGAAGATTTGCGAATTATGCGGGATATGCGTAATTCTGTTAATCGGCTAGTTAATTGCGATACTGCTAATTTGAAAAAAACGGCAACGGCGGCTGCTAAGCAGGTTGAAGATATTGAATTAATTAAGCAAAAAATGGGCTTAACTGAATTACCAGAAAAACTGCAAGATTTAGCGCGTTTGCGCCTAGATAATCCAGAATTATCACTCAAAGAAGTGGCCGAGCAAGTTGCAGATGGACCAATTTCTAAATCTGGGGTTAATCATCGTTTTAAAAGAATTCATGAAATTGCTGAAAATTTACGACAATAATATGGTTTTTAAGATGCTAGCAGGGCAAATAAAAAGGACTCACTTTGAAATGAGTCCTTTTTAGTATCTAATTAATTATTTTTTCTTGTTAACCATGATTTCGTCAATTAAACCGTAATCTTTAGCTTCTTGTGCGCTTAAATAATTATCGCGTTCAGTATCTTGTTGGATCTTCTCCAATGGTTGACCAGTCGTTTCATGTAAGATTTGGTTAATCTTTTCTCTGGTCTTCAAGATTTCCGTAGCGGCAATTTGGATTTCAGTCTGTTGACCTTGGGCACCACCAGAAGGCTGGTGAATTAAAACGGTAGCGTTTGGCAATGCAAAACGTTTGCCCTTTGTACCACTAGTCAATAGCAGTGAGGCCATTGAAGCAGCCATTCCAGTCGCAATCGTGGAAACATCTGACTTGATAAAGTTCATCGTATCCATGATTGCTAATCCTGAGGTTACTACACCACCAGGAGAATTAATGTAAAGCGAAATGTCTTTTGTATTATCTTGTGCATCCAGGAATAGTAATTGCGCAATAATTGAGTTTGCCATGTCATCATTAACTTCGCCACTCAACATAATAATCCGATCTTTTAGTAAACGTGAATAAATATCATATGCACGTTCTCCTTGAGCTGTTTGTTCAACAACAGTAGGTACTAGCATTTTTTTGCCTCCTAAAATTTAAGTTCAAAAATAATTAGCACTCTAATAAGTACAGTGCTAATTAAATCACTTCCGTTAAATACTGTCAATGAAAGTGTATCAATTTTGTATTTTTTGTAACACGCTTCTTATATTACAATGTAATAGAGAAGATTAATTATCGGAGGAATAGTTTTGAAGCAATTTAGAAAAATCGCAACGATTATCACGACCATCATGGTAAGTCTAGTAGTCGCAAGTGGCTATGGGCCTGCGTTAGTTATGGCAGATTCGACCACTACGCAGTCGCCGGCTTCAGATAGTTCAAATGAAGCTGGATCTGGGGCTAGTTCGGATAACTCAAGCCAAACAACTACAACTAAGCAGCCTAAGCAAACAACTACTGGTTACGCAATGATGACCAAAGTTGCTGGGGACAAGAACTATAAGGTTTGGCAGAGTGTGTCGAATGGTAAGGTTCATAAAAAGGTAGCTGATGGAATTGATTATCGCTATAACCATATTCAGTCAGACCAATTAGTGAAGACTAAGAAGTATAATTATTGGCGGATTTATGTTGACGGTCGTCAGGTTGGCTATGTTAATGAAAACTATTTTGCCAAAAATAAAATCTCTGTGCCAAAGACGATTAGCTTAGTTCGCAACGAGCATTATGAATTTTCAACTGTCGATGCTATTTCTTATGCAACTGATGATACTGGAACAGTAGTTGACAATAGTCAAGTACAAATCTCTAAGACTGGCATTTTTTGTGATGAACCGAAAACCTATAAGGTTAACTACTCTTATGGTAAAGCTAAAGCAACCACCAAAGTAACCGTCAGAAAGAGTACTAAAGAAGGTATGGTTGACGAAAGCGACTTTGATAGTGTAAAGGCACAAAAGGGGACTAATGACTACCAAGCCTGGAAGACACATTATGGTTCATCAGTTAATTATGTCAGTCCTACAGAATATACGCCTGAAACCGAAAAACGGACGCTGACTAGCGGTGATTTAACACTAAAAACCCGGTTTTATCAACCCGTATTGTTAAGTGTTAAGGATCCTAGTGATGATAACATTAACCGCGTTGGTCATATTCCTGAAGGAGTTACAGTTGCCGATGATGGTTGGACTTATACCAGTTTATTAAGTCATACTAATTTAATGTCTGGTCATATTGTTGGCTATGATTTGCAAAAGTTGACCAATCCGTATAATGCGCAGCATTTACTTGATATGTCACAAAAGAAATTCAATAATTATGTTAAGCATGTTAAAGTTAGTCCGTATATTCCAATTGGTCACGGTCAAGCAATGGGTAATAGTAAAAAATATATTTACATTATCAATAATGATCATGATCAAAAAGAAAGTACTGATGCCAACGAGCTAATTCAAATTCGCAAGAGTGATATGCAAATTAATAAAATTTGGACGTTCAAGGCTTGGGTTGGCGATGATTCTAAGCCACGCTATTTCCAAAATGGGGTAGTTGTTTCAGATAAAGATATGTACATGGTTTACCATGACGAAGCTAACAACTGCTACGAATATTGGGAATTTAAACGTACCGGTGACAACTGGTATCCAGAATTAGTTGGTAAAACGGATGGCAACTTTGTCAATAACGGAGCGCCAGTACAAGGATTTACTTATGACCCAGGCCACAAGAATTATTACTTGGCCTTTAATGATCTGATTTTTAAGATTGGACGTAGCGGCCAAATGAAACAGGCTTACCAATTTAATACTGGTCGTGAAATTGAAGGAATGTCAGTAGCTAATAATCGCTTATATGTCAATTTAGCTCAACGAGCAGAATTGTTAGTAAGTATGGATATTGATTAAAATAAAAATAAGAGCTGATTAGCTCTTATTTTTTTGCACTTTTTGTTGGCAGTCAGTACACAGACCGAAGATTTCTAGATGACTAGTTGACGTAACAAAGCCAGTTTGTTGTTCAGCTTCTTGGCGCATTTCGTTCTCAATTTGGGCAAAATTAGGATAAACCACATCGGCAATCTTGCCACATTGCATACAAATGATATGAAAATGTGGTTTGACAAAATAATCATAATGAGAAGAATTATCACCATTTTTGACCTCAATAATAATTCCGGCGTCAACCAATTTTTTGAGGGTATTATAAACGGTTGCTCGATAAGTTGAATGACCATTGCCGATTGCCTGATAAATCGTAGCTGCTGTGGGATGATTATGATGGGTCATCAAATAAACTAGGATTTTACAGCGTGGCTTGGTTACTTTTAAATGATGTTTGCGTAATAAATTGTGTGCTTGCGCTTCATAGTCTGCTTGCAAAATTATCAGCTCCTTTTGCGCATTTTAGTTTATTTTAGCATTATTTAGCAGAAAAAAACCGCCTTTTGCAAGCGGCTTTTTTAATCTTTAATTATAGCTAGTAAATTATTTTTGATGTTTTCGAATGGTTGGTAAGATCATTCCTAGCAAGAATAAAACAACTGGTGTAGCAATATTTAGTGCCAAAGTGGCAGGATCATTCGAATAAACTCCTAATAAACAACAAGCCGCGGTCACGATAAAGCACCAAACTCCAGCAGTGTAGGCCAAGCCTTGATGCTTAGTCATTTGATAGCTTTCGTTAGTTTTGAACTTTTTAGCTTGCTTACGCAAAGCGATGTAGGCGACGAAAATCCATAGATAACGCATCGGCATAATAATTGAATTTAATTTGATCAATTGAGCCATAATTGCTTGGGCATCAGGCATTAACGCTTGTACCAAAATTAGGCCACCAGATAAGGCAACGATTAGCCAAATACCATTGATGTAGGCACCGTGCTTGTTAAGCTTGAGGAGTTTCTTAGGGATGTAGTCTTTAGCTTCCTTGCTTCCTAAAAGCATGCGTAGCGGTGCATCAATACTGATAACTAGGGTTGAGAATTGACCGATAACATTACACCAAGCGTAAATGTACATGAATAATCCACCAACGCCATAATATTTACCCAGCTTGTCAAATGCCATGTAGGGCCCATTTGAAATATATTCGTTTAAATGAGCATTTACGACTTTAGGGTCAAACATCATGGCCATTGCAATTGTTCCTAAAATGGCAGAAACCATTACCATAATGGCTAGACTGATCATTGCTTTAGGAAAATTGGATGATGGATTTTTTAATTTGTTGACATAAGGTGAAATATTTTCTGCACCGCCAACCGCAAAAATCAAAATTGATAAAGAAGAAAAGTACTTAACATTAAAAGTTGGTAGAAAGTTTTTCCAATTCCAACTAATATTTAAATAATTGGCATGTGGATTAATTAATGGCGCCGCAAACATCATAATAATGAATAAGATGGACATCGCAAACATTGCGGCACCTGCAATAGTTGAAAAAGTCTTAATCACAGAAACGCCGCGGCTTGCCAGCCAACAGAAAAACAAAAAGACGGCCAAGGTAGCTAGTTGAGTCCAGGCAGTTGGCAAGCTGTCATACCAAGTGGTATTGCCGAAAATTCCCCATGACATGCCGCGAAGACCCGTGGTACCTTTACTTGAGATATAAACAACTCGCACAGCCCAGAAAGTCCAACCGGTATAATATGCCCATTTGGGTCCCATAGTCGCATTGACCCAAGAGGAAACGCCACCTTCAGAATCCTTAAAAACAGAACCTAGTTCGCCAACCATTAGCGCATAAGGTACGAAGAATAGTAAAAAGACGATAAGCCAACTGAAGATGACTTTAGTGCCATCAAAATAAACAAAACCATTGACAACATTACCAAAACTCCAAACAGTGGAGAAGGACATCATTGCCAAGGTAGTCCACATCATTTTTTTGGACTTTTGTTGTGATTCAATCATAAAATCAAAATTCCCTTCAAAATAATAATAACAACATGATTATTGTACACTAGCGAAATCAAAAAATGAAAAGCAAAAAAATCGGATTTTTTAACCAGATTATATAACAGTAGCAACTATTGCTTATTGCTGATAATTATGTAAAACTATATTTATATTTTTTAGAAAGTGGGAGAATATGAACAAAGCAATTAAAACTAAAGTAGCAATTGCTACTTTAATGGTGATCCTTGGCGTTGGCGGACAAAGTCAGCAAGCTAGCGCTAAGACGTATAGTAAGGCAATTACCAAGGTAGCTGGCAATAAGAATTACGCCATTTACCATCACGCGACTAAGAAGGGGCCGTCAGGCAAATTTACTTCAACTAAGTATTTTAAGCATGCACAAATTCAATCCAAAAAGTCGGTGAAAACTAACAAAGGTACTTATTGGCAAATCATTGTTGATGGTCGCAACGTTGGTTGGGTTAAGCAAAACTTTTTTACACGTAATAAAATTTCCGTTGCTAAGAAGGTTAGCCTGGTCAATAATGGCAATTTTAGTTTCAATCCTAAAGACGCGATTAGCTATGTAGCTGATAGCAAGGGAACAGCGGTTGATACCAGTAAGGTCAAAACGTCGGTTACTAAAGTTAGCTCAAACAAGCCAGGTACAACTACGGTCAATTATAGTTATGGCAAAGCCAAAGCTAGTGTTAAAGTTACAGTTCGCTCTGATCCAAAAGAGGGTGTAGCTAGCGCATCCCAAATCCCTAAGAATGGTCCTAAGGCGGTGTCAACTTGGAAAGGCAGTTCGAAGTCTTCATCTAGAAATTGGAATGCTAAGCATAATTATACCATTGAGAATAAATCAAATACCTTTAAGGCCAACGGTTTAACGCTCAAGACCAAATTTTTCCAGCCACGGTTTGTTAGTCTTGATTACCACAAGGCAGGAGACAAGATGGGTCAAGTTGGGGTGATTCCTGAAGGGATTACCTTTCGCGGTCACGATTTCACAGTGGCCCTCTTCAATAAGAGCAGTGATCAGTACGGCCATTTGGTGTCTTATGATTTAAGCAAGCTTAATAAGTACAAAGCACAGGATTTGCCGGGACTTAAGTGGTCAACTTTTAGGAAATATGCATCACATATCAAGGTTAGCCCATACATTAAGCTCGGACATGGTCAATCATTAAGTTCGTCTAGCAAGTACTTCTATGTGTTAGCTAATGATAATAGTGCTAAAAATTCGGATAAGGCAGAAGAAATCTTGCAAATTCGAAAATCTGATATGCAGATTAATCAGATTTGGTCATTTAAGATTGCTAATGGCAGTTCGCCGCGCTATATTCATAACGCGACCTTTTCCGGTGACAACACGATGTATTGTCTATTCCATAATGGCAGCAATCATCGCTATGAATATTGGAAAGTGACACGCAGCGGAGATACGTGGACACCAGAAGAAATTGGTGCAACGCAAAGTGACTTTATCAGTAATGGTTCACCTGTTCAAGGCTTTACTTATGATCCTAAGCATCAGCAATTTTATATTGGATTTAATGATTATCTCTTCAGGGTTAAAACAGATGGTACTTATCAAGGTAAACACCATTTAAAGACTAAGCGTGAAATTGAGGGCTTGTCAGTATCTAGCAGTAAACTTTACGTTGAATTTGCACAACGCGGCGAATTAACAGTCGGTAAAACTAAATAATCAAAAAAGCAGCTTCAAGCCTGAAGTTGCTTTTTTAGTTATTATGGGTCCCCTGAGAGTCGAACTCAGATTTTAAGAACCGGAATCTTACGTGCGATCCATTACACTAAGGACCCAATTAGAACATTAATAAGTATAACAGAAATTTAGCGAAAGTAAAATTTTTTATGGTAATTTTGGCTGAAGTCATGCTAGTTAAGCAAAATGGATTTTCGGCTGATTGAATTTTTATTATGCTTACCTATAAACTATCCCAATTAATATCATCTACGTTGGTAAAACCGGTATTATCGTTTTGCCGTCTACGCACTGTTTTTAATACCCCTGTATTTTCTAAATACATGGTCTCATTAATTGTAGTTATTGACTTAAGATTATCCATATTACTCCTAACATTTAATATATATTAAAGCTTAGCAGATTTTAAGCAATTTGTTACTTAAAGTTTATATAATTAGCGATAACGATAGTTTGATTATTTAACTTGATTATATCAAAAAGAATTTATTAAGAGGTGAATTATGAAAAACAAATTTAGAAAACTGCTACTATTGGGAACAATCGTTGCTAGTATTGTAGGAATAAATTCATGCGTATCAATCTATGCTAAAGCAAATAGTAAGCCCAACGTTACTGTTAAAAAAGTTAGGTCAAAAAAACTAACAGCTTTTCCTAAAAAAATGCGTGGTAGTTGGTATAGCTATGTTGATGATAAATTAGATAAAATTGCGATAACTAAAAATAAGGTTTCGTTGAAGAATGGTACTTACTTTACTTTAAATAAAAAAGTTAAAAAGTCACAGGGTAAGCATCACTTCATTAGCACTACTAACGAAAAGATAGAAGATGCAGTTTATGAAGAAACTGAAAATAAGTATATTGCTACCAAAGAAGGTAAAAAACAGAGAAATGCTTATCGCGCTGATAAGTATGAAGGTCATCCTGTATTACTGGTTACAAATTTAAATAATGCTGATTTTACTCAGAACTACTTTAAAAGCAAAAAATTAGCCAAGCAATATACGAAAACACATTATGAACTAGCAACGATAACTTTACCTAAAGGCTATACTACTGAGAACATCCGGGAGGCTATGCGTAATGATGGTAAGTTTAACGCTGAATTTTTTCAGGCTTTGAAAAAGGGTGTGAAAGAAAATGATTTTAACAGAACTGTTGCAGCTGAAAGTCCAGCTGATGAGAAGTTAATCGTTAACCCGGGAAAACTAACTGTTAAGGAGCAAACAATACTGAATGAATATGTCTTAAGATTGATTAATGACGCTAGAAGTCAACTGAAATTGAAACCATGGCTTACAAGTATGGGGACTGAAAAGTTGGCTGATGATATTGCTGCTAGATATAATGCAGGCAACAAAGACTTATATGATGACGATCCAGATTTTATTATCGAAGCAGGTAAGGCTAACGGTCTTAATTTAACTGATGGGTCTGTTGATGCTGTACTTGGACGTGGTGCAACTGGTATGGATCAAATCTCAATGACGACTTTAAAGAAAATAATTTATGAGCAGATAAAAGCTGACATATTTGGCTTTCAAGCCACGGACATGTCGACCGAGGGTGGAATTAAATATGGTAATCTAGGGCTTGCTTGGCGACCAGTTGATTTCGCTTTGCAAGCTAATGATGAGAATAACTATAATTTTGCAAGTCAGTATCCTAGTTTTTTCTTGAATATCACTTCCGACAACCAAGATGATGACTACTCATATTTCAGTTTCAGGCTAACTACTGTTAAGAATATGCCTGCTCCAACTTATCAATTTCATTATGTTAGCCTTCCCGAATCTCTTCTCAAAAATAGCAAGATCAATGTTGGATTTAAGCCTTAGCAAGCTAATAATACTGTATGAGTTTTACCAATAGTATAAATGGATGTTTTTGCTGTCAATAATAAGGGAATATGTCCCAAAAATAGTTAAACATTAGCGGGAATTTTTCCCGCTATTTTTATACGTATTTATGCTTTTCATGTGCTCGTTTTTGTTGAGCCAGAAATGAAGCTTGTTTCCACGGATGGCTCATTGGTGGAATGTACTTCTTTTTAGGCTTTTCAGGTTTAGCTGCCAAGTCAATCTCTGTTGATACTGTGACATGCTTATTTACCTGTGTTAAAGCATAAACTTGCTCATCAACTGCGATAAATAGCTGTCCATCTAAAGCCTGGATGACTAATCCTTTGGTTCCTTTTCCAAAGCAGATCAATTTACCAGCAGTATCAAAGGCCTGATAGTGCTTATTTTTAAAAGCAATTGTGGCACCACTATCAAAATACTGCCAAGGTAGTGTTAATTTTTTCAGGTGTAGGGGCTGTTTCAAAGACAGTTGGAAACTGGTGATAATCTTGACCAAAGAGCTGGTTAAAAGCAGGTACGAAGGTTTCTGTGAGGTATTGATTAGCACCAGCCAGTGAGTTAATACCTGCTAAGCGCAGTTCCATCTTTAGACGACTTTGAACAGTTTGGTTAGCACGTTCAACCATACCTTTGGCCTGCGAAACACTAGTGGTTACCAGATTAGTGCCCAAGGTTTTACAAGCATAACCGAATTGCGTTAAGACGTCTTTATGTTCAAGCTTGGTTTTGGCAGTTTCATAGTTAAAGACGGTGCGGTTATCTGTTTTGAAGCAGTAAGGAATACCATAATTCCTCAAAATTTGTTCAAAAACATGATAATAACCGTTTAAAGTCTCTTGCCAATCAAAATAAGCGCCAACGAGGTTGCCAGTGGCATTATCGATTGCCAGATGCAAGGAAGCCTTTTTAGTACCGAACCAAATAATGTCAGAAGCATCCATTTGGATTTCTTCGCCAAAGTATTTACAACGTGCTTGGCGTGGGTGAGCATCTTCTAAGGCAACGAGATGCTTAACAGCATCATCAAGTTGTTGTGATTGAGCATGAGGGTGTTTAGCCCGATATCGCTGCTTAGCTAACCGTTTACGAGTTCTACGCCAAGTTTTAGGCGGGTAGATATCAGCAGCGGTAAGCAAATTATAAACCAAAGTGTAAGAGACCTTAATTTGTTCACGAGTAGCTAATAGTTCGGTGTAGTGCTTAAAGTTACAGCCTTGATATTTCTGTTGATAAAGAGTTACAATTTGCTTGTTAATCTTTGTAGAGAGAGAGTTAACAGGATGGCGGTCTTTGTTCCCATGAACGAAGGCCGCTTTTCCTTGTTCCTGATATTTTTTAAGTAGTCGGTTAACCTGTCTAACAGTAATGCCTAAGGTCAGTGCAGCGCGATGCTTATTGCCGTGATGATCAAGTAACTCTTTAATTACAAGATATTTTCTTTCAGCGTTCATATTTAATCCAATCCTTTTCAATTTGACCATAACCTCCAATAAGGAGATTATGACATAAAAATTTGGGACATTATTGCTTAATAACACTTAAGACATTATCGCTTATTAATCACAACCAATAGTATAAATGGATGTTTTTGCTTGAATTTTCACAAAAGCACTGCTATACTATAAATGTCGATGGAGGAATGTATGATTTAAGATATTTGTAAATCAGCATGACTCTTATATTTTTGGACATTCTGGGACAATAAGTGACAAATGATGGGTCATAATTGTCCCAAGATAAAAAGGAGAGAAGGTATGTACTCGGAATTTCCAGTGCTCGAGGCTCTCGTTCCCGATATCTTAAAGGTTTTTCGTCAAAGGATTTCAATTCTCGAACAGATTTCACTGAACGCACCAGTTGGCCGCAGAAGTGTGGCTCAAGCGTTAGGGTTATCGGAGAGAAATGTTCGAACCGAAACTGATTATCTCAGCAAGTTAGGTCTGATTGAGGTTAAGAGTTTTGGAATGTTCATGACTGAAAAAGGACAAGAAACCTTGCAAGATGCGGCTCCTCTGATTGATCGGCTAGTTAATGCTCGCAAGAGTGAAATTGAACTGGCACGTAAACTTGGGATTGAGCGAACAATTATTGTTCCTGGCGATAGTGACTTGCAAGAGCGCGTTTATGAACGGATGGGTACAGAACTTAGCTCAGCCTTAGACTTGTTATTGCCATTAGGGCAATCAATTATCACCGTTTTAGGTGGAGTTGCTTTGTCAAAGGCAGCTGGTTATTTATCTAAGAGTCTGGGAAATAATCGACAGTTAGTGTTTGTTCCAGGTCGTGGTGCCTTGGGCGAGAATGTCGCGATTCAAAGCAACACGATCGTTCAAGCAATGGCTGCTAAGACTGGCGGTGAATATAAAACATTATATTTGCCGGAACAAGTTTCTAAAGAAGCCTATAAATCGCTAATTCGTGAAGCAACAGTTGCAGATGTCTTAGAAGACATTTCGCAAAGTGATGTAGTAATTCATGGAATTGGTCTTGCTCATGATATGGCAAAACGGCGCGGATACGATTCAATTCGCTTATCCGAGTTACGCGAGAAAAAGGTGGTCACCGAATGTTTTGGGTGTTTCTTCGATGGCAATGGTAAGATTGTCGATCGCGTGCAACAGGTTGGCTTGCAGTTCGAGAATCTCAATAAAATACCTCACATATTCGCTTTTGCTTGTGGAGGTCGCAAGGCTAACGCAATCAAGGCTTATATGCCCAATGCTCCTCATCAAACCTGGTTAATTACTGATGAAGGAGCCTCAGATAAGATTTTAAAGGAGAAATAATTCTCATTTAAAATAAATTAATTTATATTTCTTATATAGTTCTTAAGGAGGACTTTAGAATATGACAGTTAAAATTGGTATTAACGGTTTCGGCCGTATTGGTCGTTTAGCATTTCGTCGGATCATGGATTTAGGCGAAAAGTCAAAGGATATCGAAGTTGTTGCTATTAACGACTTGACTACTCCAGCTCTTTTAGCACACTTATTAAAATATGACTCAACTCATGGTACTTTCAACCACGAAGTTTCAGCTACTGAAGATTCAATCGTTGTTGATGGTAAGAAATACCGTGTTTACGCAGAACCTCAAGCTCAAAACATTCCATGGGTTAAGAATGATGGTGTTGATTTCGTTCTTGAATGTACTGGTTTCTACACTAGCAAGGCTAAGTCACAAGCTCACCTTGACGCTGGTGCCAAGAGAGTCTTGATTTCAGCTCCTGCTGGTAACGACTTGAAGACTATTGTTTACTCAGTAAATGATGATACTTTAGACTCAAGCGATAAGATTGTTTCAGCTGGTTCATGTACTACTAACTCATTAGCTCCAATGGTTGATGCTTTGCAAAAAGAATTCGGCATTAAGGTAGCTACTATGACTACTATCCATGCTTATACTTCAACTCAAATGTTGCTAGATGGTCCAGTTCGTGGTGGTAACAAGCGTGCCGCTCGTGCCGCAGCTGCTAACATCATTCCTCACTCAACTGGTGCTGCTAAGGCTATTGGTCTTGTTGTTCCAGAATTGAATGGTAAGGTTAACGGTCACGCACAACGTGTTCCAGTTACTGATGGTTCATTGACTGAATTAGTTTCAATTCTTGACAAGAAAGTTACTGCTGATGAAGTTAACTCAGCAGTTAAGAAGTATGAAAGTCCTTCATTTGCTTACAACGATGACGAAATCGTTTCAAGCGATGTTGTTGGCATGACTGCTGGTTCAATCTATGACCCAACTCAAACAATGGTAACTACTGCTGGTGACAACCAATTAGTTAAGACTGTTGCTTGGTATGACAATGAATACTCATTCACTTGCCAAATGGTTCGTACTTTGTTGAAATTTGCTACTCTTTAATCATTAGTTGATTAAACTTAAGTAGTAAAAGAGAAGGCGGAGGGAAATTCTTCCTTCCGCCTTTTTTTGAAAGCAAAAATAATTGAGTTATCGGAGGATTATAGATGGCTAAATTAACTATTTCAGATCTCGATGTAAAAGATAAAAAAGTTTTGGTTCGGGTTGACTTCAATGTGCCAATTAAAGATGGTGTGATTGGTGACGATAACCGGATCGTTGCTGCATTACCAACTATTAAATACATTATTGAAAATGGCGGCAAGGCGATTTTGCTTAGCCACTTGGGACGTATTAAGTCGGATGATGATAAAAAAGAATTGTCACTTAAACCAGTTGCTGCTCGTTTAAGTGAACTCTTGGATAGACCGGTAACATTTGTACCTGAAAATGAGGGTAAATCAGTTGAAAGTGCTATCGATGAGATGCATGACGGTGATATAATTGTTCTTGAAAATACTCGTTTCCAAGATATTGATAATGATTTTGGTAAACGTGAAAGTAAGAATGACCCAACTTTAGGTGAATACTGGGCTAGTCTTGGTGATATTTATGTTAACGATGCCTTTGGGACTGCGCACAGAAGCCATGCTTCTAACGTTGGTATTGCTGAAGCGATGAAGAAGGCTGGCAAGCCTGCTGCAGCTGGTTACTTAATGGAAAAAGAAATTAAATTCTTAGGTGACGCTGTTGCTAATCCAGAACATCCATTTGTAACCATTTTGGGTGGTGCCAAGGTTTCTGACAAGATTGATGTTATCAATAACTTGATTCCTAAATCAGACCACATCTTAATTGGTGGGGGAATGGCATATACATTCTTAGCTGCTCAAGGTCATGATATTGGTAAATCATTATTTGAACCAGACAAAGTTGAGTTAGCTAAACAACTTTTGAAAGATGCTGATGGTAAAATCGTTTTGCCAGTTGACAACTTGGCTGCGACTGAATTTTCAAATGATGCTTCTCGTGAAGTTGTTGGCGATGACATCCCTGACAACATGATGGGCTTAGATATTGGTCCAAAGACCGTTGAAAAGTTCAAGGAAATTTTGAAATCTGCTAAGACAGTTGTTTGGAATGGACCAATGGGTGCTTTTGAGATGCCTAATTTTGCTAAAGGAACTTTAGAAGTTGGTAAGTCATTAGCAGATTTAGAAAATGCTACTACCATTATTGGTGGTGGTGACTCGACTGCTGCTGCTAAGCAATTAGGTATTGCACCGAAGATTTCCCACATTTCAACTGGTGGTGGTGCTTCCTTACAATACCTTGAAGGTAAGGACTTGCCAGGAATTGTCTGCATTTCAGAAAAGTAATTAAGAAAGGATCTAAATATATGCGTACACCAATTATTGCTGGTAACTGGAAACTGCACATGAATCCAGCCCAAACAACTGAATTTGTAGCAGGAGTTAAAGATCAATTACCAGATTCAAACAAAGTTGAAGCATTGATCTGTGCTCCAGCTGTTGACCTTGACGCTTTGGCAAGTGCTGCTAAAGGCTCAAACTTGAAAGTCGGTGCTGAAAATGCCTACTTTGAAGATGAAGGTGCTTTTACTGGTGAAACTTCACCAAAAGTTTTAGCTGAAATGGGCATGGATTACTGTGTGATCGGTCACTCAGAACGTCGTGAATATTTCCACGAAACTGATGCAGATATTAACAAAAAAGCTAAAGCTTTATTTGCTAACCACATTACGCCAATTCTGTGTTGTGGTGAATCTCTTGAAAAGCGGGAAGCTAATCAACAAGCTGAATGGGTTGTTGGTCAGATCAAGGCTGCCTTAAAAGAATTGTCTGCTGATCAAGTTTCGCAATTGGTTATTGCCTATGAACCAATCTGGGCAATTGGTACTGGTAAAACCGCCAGTTCTGATCAAGCTGAAGAAATGTGTAAGACAATTCGTGAAACGGTTAAAGACTTATATAATGAAGAAACTGCTGAAAATGTTCGTATTCAATACGGCGGTTCAGTTAACCCAAGTAACGTTAAAGAATTAATGGCTAAGCCAAACATCGATGGTGGTTTAGTTGGTGGGGCAAGCTTGAAGCCTGACTCATTCTTGGCATTAGTTAATTATCAAGATTAATTTTAATATTTTAAAAAAGACCCTGTTAAAGGGTCTTTTTATATGCCTAATGGACTTGAACGTAAAATCCTTAAAGAGGCTGGGCTAACCAGACATTAACTAGTTACGCAAAGTTGATAAATTATCACTTTGCGTTTTTTTAAAGAGGTGAATAAAATGAGTAAAACTAATGATCTATTTTTGGTCTATCCTGCTGTCTTTACTCCAGAAGCTAAGGGCGGATATTTGATAGAATTTCCGGATATTCAAGGAGCATTTACAGGAATTAACACCGACGATATTTCATATGGTATTGCTATGGCTGAAGAAGCGCTAGGACTGACTTTGGCAGATTATATTGAAAATGCCGATTCGGTGAACCCACCCTCCAACATTAATGAAGTAAAGGTACCGGAAAATGCCTTTGTAACTTTGATTAAAACCAATGTTTCTAAATATTTGAATAATGATAAACTAGTCAAGAAAACTTTGACTATTCCGCAATGGGCTGACCGCAAGGCTAAAAAGCAAAAGCTAAATTTCTCAGCTTTATTGACTAATGCCATTTTGCAACAGAAGTAAATGTTTGCATATATCCGTTTAGATAAAAAATAACCAGTTATTCTTTTGATAATAACTGGTTATTTTTGATGATGATATTTCAACTGAATAATTTCAATTTGGCTTTTAGTAACTTCGGTGTTCACTGTTAATTTTTCTTGACCAAAATCCACTTAGTTCATGTTGTAGTGGCTCTGGTTTGCCAATACCAGTAAAAGGATGCCGAATTGTGTCCATAATCAGTTGATCAATCTTTTTGACTAACGCCTTATCGATTTTTTTCCATTCTATATATTCTTGCCAAGCAGCTTCGGTAAATAGAATGTTTAACTTAGTCATTTGCTAGCTGCTCAAATTCTATCGGTGTCAATAAGTGACTTTTTGAATCAGGCTTGTCAAGCTGGTTAATGGAGTTCTGCAGCGCATTACGGTTCTTTTGAGAAGCAAGTAAATAATTAGTTTCTTGCCAAGAATTATATTCACTTTCTGAAATAACAACCACATTTTTGTTTTCTGGACGAGTAACAATCACAGTTTCACCAAAATTAGTAATATCATCTGCATATTTTTTAAAATTTTGTCTTAACTCTTTTGTACTAACAGCCCTAATATCTGCTGGCATGTATATCACCTCAAATAAATTATAGCATGTGTATCTTATTAAGTACAAATATTTACGAAAAAGATTCAATTTCTGATTTTAGAGCTGGAGCAATATGATCTGCGCCAATCTCTTCAAGTAACTTGGCATAATGATTAGCATGTAAAATGTCATGATTGCAAATTGCAATTTCGGCTTGACAGAGTAGTAATTTGTCATATTGATGGTTAGCCTTAGCAATTGCTGCAGCCTTAGTTAAGCTAGTCTTGGCAGCTGCAAAATTATGATTATCTAAGTATAAGCTAGCCGAATTGATTAAGACACTGCATTTTAATGATTTAAGAAAGGGATAGTGTTTGTCAATCTCATCAAGAACTTTAGAAATTATTTCTTGGTTGGTCACATTGTCAAAGGCATAGGCAATCATGTTAAGAATGTAAATATCATTGATAGTTAGAAGCTTAAACTTTTGTAAATGATTATACCAAATGGGCTGAACTAGTTTCTTGGCTTTTTCAATGTCATGATCTTTACTTATTATTAAGTCTGCTTGTAAAATTAGAGAAATTCGTTCAATGTCCGAATCATTTTCAATCTTTGAACATTTTTTTAGAAGTTGCTCAATTTTATTAGTTTCGGTGCTATGGCTAATGTCAAGTAGCTGATAAAGAATTTTTTCTTTTGGAGTAAATGAATAGTTTGCCTGAATATATTTGAATTCCAGATCGCTAACACCTAAACGCTCAAGTAAGACGTCATAATTGGCTCGAGGACAATAAATTTTACCAGATTCAATCTTTGAAATAGTTTCACGACTAAATAAGTCTTTAGCTAAGTCTTCTTGGCTGATTCCACGCCCTAAACGTATTTTACGAAATGCTTCTCCGAATTCTAAAATAATCATAATTTTACTCCTCTATTCTTATGAGCTAAGTGTAATGCACAATTCATTAATTTGCAATGTAGTAATTGTCCAAAGTATAAAATATAAGTGGTGTGCAAAAATTGCACGGGACAAGCTAGTAAAAATACGATATTATAATTTTGAACATTAATTAATGCATTAAATGTGTTCAAAAAGTTATTTATTTTTTAGTTCGGAGAATAATCATGAGCGGATTACTTAAATTTTGTACATGGTGGTATAAAAATAACTGTGAAAGTAGTTTAGAAGAAGGAGATAATTAAAATGAAAAGCTTAAAGAAAATTGCTGTTAGTCTAGCAACGGTTGCTACAATTGGCATGACTGCTGTTCCAGCATTTGCTGCTTCGGAAAATGATTCGGTTGCAGAAACGCATATGGTTAGTGGGGATAGCCCTTTACTTCTTGCTCGTACAACAAGTTCTGCTAGTGGTGGAACATGGAAATATGACGTTGGAAGTACATACGTATGGTCCTACTACTATCATAAGACTAAGACTCATAAGGCTTCCGTTAAAGCGGGTGATGTGTATATTACTAGTGGCTGGACTAAGAAAGGTAAATGGGCTAAGGCTTCAGCTAAAAAAGCTTTCCCTGATTTTAGGAATTCCATGTATTATGATGTTAAATAAAGTTGGATTTTAATTCTTTTGTAAACCTCACGGTTTACAATAAATCGTGAGGTTTTATTGTAAACACCTGTGAGGTTATAATGCTTAAAAAAATCAAATTGCTATTATTTGCAGCATTAACAACTGCTATGGTTGGTATTTTCGCATTGTTGTTTAACTCATATGCTACTGCTTCTATTCCTAATACAGCCAATTCAATTATGGTTGTTGCCTGGGATAATAAGCAGTCTAAAAGAAAAATCTTCACTCAGATGACCAAACTAGCAAATGATGAGAATATTTCGTTAGTGAAAGCCCGTTTTAATAATTTAAATGGTCATAATAGTAAAGCAATTTATGAGTTTAATTCTGATAAGAGAGCTACTGGTTCTTTTTACCGGAGTGAGCAAACCAAAAAACTAGATAAGCAGGCATTGCAGCTAGAAGCCGTGATTGGTTATTATTATACTTCTGCTCGCGGAGCAACTTTAGAAAAATTATTTAGCAAATTCAAAAAATTGGGTCTAAAAATAATGGCTGCAGATACTGCTTTGACGCCTAAGCGGTTATTTATGATGGTCACTGGCAGTTTCTCAGAAGCGATAATTTTTGCCTTTATTAGTCTACTAGGCATCTTGTTAATTGTGATGTTGCTTGAGAAGATTTATCGATTTAAGGCTTTTGCTGTAATGAAGATTAATGGTTATAGCAATTGGCAAATTATTAGGCATGACTTGTTAAAAGAACTTTTACCACTGGGAGTAATCGATCTAGTGCTAATTGCATTAACTTTTTTCTGGAGTATTTGGCAGTTGACGGCTTCAGGAATAAGTCTGTTCATGTTATATATGGTAGCAATTACTTTTAGCTTAACCATTATCTTTTTGGTGCTGGATTTAATATCATACTTAACCTTAAAGTTAATAGATATTTATGCGGCTATTAAGGGACAAACTAATACTAAGCAATTGTTAGTAATTGGATACTTATTAAAAATAGTAATTATGATTTTATTAACTGTAAATACCGTAGCTTTAGTTAATGGCGTTAAGGATTATCAAATGGACCAAACAGCTATTAAGTTATGGAATAATCAACAAACAAATTATGACTTAAGTCTCTTTTGGGATGATGAAGATCCAGATGCGCCAAATGTTAAAGAAACAAATGAAGTTGGCAAGGCAGTTCATAGATTGGCAATTGAGAATGAGGCAATTCTTGCTAGAAATTCACAAAATTTGCAGCCTAAAATTCATGACATAGATCCTGACTATGGCAATCTAATGTATGTCAATTCAACTTATTTAAAGAAGAATCCAATTAAACTGGCTAATAATACTAATTATGTTTTACCTAAATTATCTAAAAATAATGTGGTGTTACTAGTACCAGAAGATCGCATGTTTCAATTGGCAAAATTTAAAAAGCAGTTACGTGATTTTATTAAGTTTCAACGTAGTTTGCCTAATTACTATTCAGTCCACGGAGCGATTAAGTTAAAGGTCGTGCCGATTAAGAGCAAGCAAATTATCTATAATTATCAACTTTTGGCAATCATGCAAGATACGGTTTCAGTTGATCCGATATTGGTTGTGGTCAATGATGAATTACTATCAGATAACTTCTACTTGGCTACTGCTAGTCAAGGGTTACTTCGGTTTACCGATTTAACTAAATTACGGAAAAGTGTTAAACGCTTGGGTTTGACTAATAATGTTGTTGGTATTTCTAATCAAAAAGTGCAATTAAGCGATTATAAGACGCAAACAAAACAAAAATTTAGTGTTTTAATTATTGCAGTGATCATTTCTATTATCCAATTAGTTTTCATTGAGATCTTTATTAGTAGCAGCTTTTTACAAAGGTGTCGGCGAAAAATGGCAGTTAATGCTATCTTTGGCAGAAGCAACCTCAAACTTATTAATATGTTTCTTTTAGGGAATTTATTACTCGACTTGCTTGTGATGATAATTGTTTTGCAAATCGGACATGGGTTAAGTAATATCCCAATTATGTTGGTCTTTTTGTTATTAGAAACCATAGTAATCTTGTTTACTTGTTGGCGTGGGCAAAAAAATTTATTAACAACTCTTAACCATGGAAATTAGGTGGAAATAATGATTAAAGTAGAAGCGATTACTAAAGAATTTAAACAAAAACCCGTCTTAGAAAAAGTTAACTGCCAGCTCTCTGCCGGCAAAAGCTATGCCATTATTGGTAAGAGTGGAGCTGGCAAGACAACTTTTTTGAATATCTTGAGTGGATTAGAGCAGCCAAGTTCTGGCAGCGTGACCTTCAATGATTTATCAGTTAATGCTAAAAATCAGAAGCAACTATATCGCAATCATTTTGGCTTTGTCTTTCAGAATTTTGGCCTGATTGATAATGAAACGGTTAAGCAAAATTTGGCTATTGGTTTGGCGAATCAAAAACTTACTAAACAGTTGGCACAAGAGGCAATGCAAGCAGTGCTTGAACGAGTTGGACTAGGCAAATTATCGCTTAAGCAAAAAGTTTATATCCTGAGTGGTGGTGAGCAGCAACGAATTGCTTTAGCGCGAGCAATCTTGAAGAAACCTGATGTGATTTTTGCTGACGAGCCAACGGGGTCGCTCGATACTGAAAACAGTGAAGTAGTGCTCAATTCGCTCTTAAACGACTTTGGTCCAGATGCTACTGTAATTATTGCCACACATTCACCGCAGATTTGGCAGCAGTGTGACTATGTAATTGAAATTAAAAATCAAACTATTCATATTACAGAAAATGAGAGAATAGCCAGATGAAGAAATTTTTACTAACTGTTTTCGGTATAATAGTTGTCTGTTGTGGCGGTATTTTACTAATCCATAATCAATACACGGATTATATCAATCCGTTAATCAACATGGAGATTAGTTATGCCAAGGTGCCTAAGCATACGCAAAAATATCGTAATGTGCAGGCCGTTGATAACAATGGCAAGAAGTTACCTTATAAAATTAAATATATTGGCGGATATGATCCAGGTCGGCAGTATATCTATATCGAGCACAAAGGTCAATACGTCAAGCAGATTGAATATCTTCCTAAAGATAAATTTCCTGGTCAAAAATAATTAAAAAAATCCGTTGCTAATTAGTAAGGGATTTTTTTGTTGCGCAATTTTAGAGAGCCTAGAATTTCTTGAAAGATATTTTTAATTAATTGTTGTAAAAATATTCATCTAGTATTAGAATATTAAAATATAATGAAATCAATTTGAAGCTAGTTTAAGGAGGACAAAATGACGAAAACAGCGTATACAAATGTTAATCTCTATGATGGCGAGCAAGAAGCGATCAAGGCAAACAGCTACATGGTAGTTGATGATGGGACTGGTAAGATTACTGCTATGGGCACGGGCCAAGCGCCAGCCGCTGACCAAACGGTTGACTTAGCTAATAAATATGTGATGCCTGGTCTGATTAATTGCCATACTCACACGGTTAATGATCCCAGCGCCGCTGATGGCGATCCTACAGCTAATGTGGTTGAGACGACTGTGCGTTCAGTCAAGAACCTGCATACATTTTTGCAGTCTGGTGTTACCTATATTAGAGAATTGGGCAGCAATTATGATATTGATATTACGCTAAGTCGTTTGATAGCTGAAGGGAAAATTACTAAGGTTCCAGAAATTTTGCCGTCGGGTCGAGCATATTCGATGACTGGTGGTCATGGCGATACACCTAATTTTGGTCATGCAGTTGATTCACCAGATGAAATGCGCAAGGCTGTCCGTCAGGGTTTGAAATTAGGTGCTAAAAACATTAAAGTCATGGCAACTGGTGGTGTTATGACTAAGAATGACTTTATGAATGATCCACAACTTAGCGTTGCCGAAATGCATGCTGCAGTTGAGGAAGCTCACCATAAGGGGTTGACGGTTGCGGCTCATGCTGAAGGCAATCCAGGAATTATGAATGCCATTAAGGCTGGAGTCGATAGCATCGAGCATGGCTTTTATGTTAATGATGAAGAAATCGACTTGATGCTTGAGCAGGGGACTTATTTGACGCCAACTGTTGTGGCTGACTGGGCTTTTCCGACATACGCTGAAGGTAAGGTTCCAGAATGGGAAATCAAAAAGGCGGCTGATGCACTAGACGATTTGCGTAAGAATATTACACATGCCAAAGACCGCGGCGTCAAGATTACTTTAGGAACAGATGCTGGTACGCCATTCAATGACTTCTCCATGACGCCAGTTGAATTACAGCTGTTAGTGGAACAAGGCTTTACTAATTATGAAGCTCTGCGAACTAGCGTTAATTCTGCTAAATTGCTGCAGATTGATGATGAATATGGCACCTTAGCTGAGGGGAAGTATGCTGACTTCTTAGTCTTAGATGAAAATCCGTTGGCAGATGTTCATGCAGTAGCCCAAGCGGATAAAGCTGTCTACAAAAAGGGCCAACGGGCATATTAAGCTAGAGACATCAAAGATAGGGGCACTTAATTATTCCGATCTGCATAATGAAAAAAGCTCAGGAAAACCTGAGCTTTAACAGCTGAACTACTTACGCAGTTTGTCAATGATATCTTTGATATCATCAAGCACATCTTGAGCTTTTGCAAACACAAGATACAACATGAGTAAAAATAGTATTTTGTACGAGATACTTAACGTGCATGCAAAGTGACTACTTGCAACGCGCGGTGACGGTCAATTATGACCGTCTTTTTTTATACAACATTTTTTGATAAATTATGAGAAACACATAAAAATGGCATTCTTTATATTTACTAGCTTTTGATACTTTTTAGATTTTGTCTATATAGTTAAGCTATGGCTTTTTGGCTAATTTGTATTTTCAAGTCTAGCGATGTAATAAATAACATTTATAATTGCTAAATTATTATCATTTTATTTAATTTAATATTGTAAAACGATTTGCTAAGTATTAAAATATTAAATTATAATGAAGAAAGCGACGATTTAAGGGGTGAATAATCATGACCAAAACAGTTTATACAAATGCAAAGTTATATGATGGTGCAACAGAAGCTGTAAAAGCTGATAGCTATCTAGTGGTTGACGATGAAACGGGGAAGATAACTTTGATTGGTACTGGTCAGGCACCAATAGCTGATCAAGTAGTCGATTTGGCAGGCAAATATGTGATGCCAGGACTTATCAATTGCCATACTCATATTGTGAGTGATTCAGACAGTTATGATGCTGACTTAGGAGCTGACGTTGTAACAGCCACAGTTCGAGGCTTGCAGCACTTGCATGATTTCTTGCGCTCAGGTGTGACTTATATTCGGGAGTGCGGCAGTGCATATGATATTGATATTACAATGAGTCATTTAGTGCAAACAGGTAAAATAACTAAGGCACCTGATATTATGCCGTCTGGAATGGCATATTCAATGACTGGTGGTCATGGAGATTCGCCTAGCTTTGGACACTTAGTTGATTCACCTGATGAAATGCGTAAAGCTGTTCGTCAAGGTCTGAAAAAAGGTGCCAAAAACATTAAATTAATGGCGACTGGCGGAGTCATGACCAAGAATGATTTTATGGATGATCCGCAACTTAGCGTTGCCGAAATGCACGTTGCTGTTGAAGAAGCTCACCATAAGAATTTGATTGTTGCAGCTCATGCAGAAGGCAATCCAGGAATTATGAATGCGATTAAAGCCGGGGTTGACAGTGTTGAACATGGCTTCTATGTTAATGATGAAGAAATTGATTTAATGCTTGAGCAAGGAACTTATCTGACTCCAACGGTAGTGGCAGATTGGGCATTTCCAACTTATGCCCAGGGTAAAGTGCCAGAATGGGAAATCAAAAAGGCCATAGATGCTTTAGATGATCTACGTAAGAATATTACTCATGCCAAAGAACGCGGCGTACCAATTACCTTGGGTACAGATGCTGGTTCACCATTTAATGATTTTACGATGACGCCCGTTGAGTTGCAGTTATTGGTAGAGCAAGGTTTTACCAATTATGAAGCTTTGCAAACAAGTGTAAATTCAGCTAAGTTAATGAAGATTGACGATGAATATGGCACGTTAGAGGAAGGCAAATATGCCGATTTTCTGGTCTTAGACGAGAATCCGTTGGCAGATGTCCATGCAGTGGCACAAGCCGACAAGGTTGTCTATAAAAAAGGTCAGCGTGCTTATTAAATAAATTTTTAGGAGAAAATCATGAATCAAACGGTATATACTAACTTTAATCTTTATGATGGTGAGAAAAACGATGTTCAAGCAGATAGCTACATGTTAGTTGATGATGTGACGGGGAAAATTACGAAAATTGGTATAGGTAAAGCACCAACAGCTGATCGGACAATTGATTTGGCTAATAAGTATGTAATGCCGGGCATGATTAACGTGCATACGCATGTTGATAATGATTCAACCACTTTTGATGGCGATCCTGAAGCGAACGTAGTAGTTGCAACTGTACGAGCAGTTCAAAATCTGCATGAATTTTTGCGTTCTGGAGTTACTTATATTCGGCAGTGCGGTTGTTCGTATGATCTAGATATTCCACTTAGCCAAATGATTGCTACAGGCAAAATTACTAAGGTGCCAGAAATGATGCCGTCTGGAATGGTATACTCGATGACCGGGGGCCACGGCGATGCCCCTAATTCTGGTAATCTAGTTGATTCACCCGATGAGATGCGTAAAGCCGTTCGACAAGGAATGAAAAAAGGTGCTAAAGCAATCAAGGTAATGGCAACTGGCGGGGTCATGACTAAGAATGACTTCATGGACGATCCACAATTAAGTATTGCTGAAATGCACGTTGCTGTTGAAGAAGCTCACCACAAAAATCTGATTGTCGCAGCTCATGCTGAAGGAAACGCAGGTATTTATAATGCGGTAAAGGCTGGAGTTGATAGTATTGAACATGGTTTTTATGTAGATGATGAAGAAATCGATATGATGCTTGAGCAAGGAACTTATCTAACCCCAACGGTAGTGGCAGATTGGTCTCTGGCCAAATATGGCAAAGGTGTTTTACCTGATTGGGAAGTTAAAAAAGCCGCCGATGCTGTTGATGATCTGCGTAAGAATATTACGCATGCTAAGGAGCGGGGCGTAAAAATCACTTTAGGTACGGATGCCGGAACACCTTTTAATGACTTTACTAAAACTGCCGTTGAGCTTCAGTTATTGGTAGAGCAAGGTTTTACTAATTACGAAGCGCTACGCACGAGCGTTAATTCGGCTAAGTTAATGAAGATTGACGATGAATATGGCACGTTAGAGGAAGGCAAATATGCCGATTTTCTGGTCTTAGACGAGAATCCACTAGTTGACATCAAGGCAGTTAACGAGCAAGATAAGGCTGTCTATAAAAAGGGACAAAGAGCCTATTAACTTAAATCAAATAAAAACGCTGTGTTTAAACAGCGTTTTTTCTTACTAAATTAATTTAGTTTGATACTAATATTGCCACCAATCGGTGGAAAAGTCGGTAATTTTAACGGAGTGGTGTGCCATTGGGTAAATAGTGTTGCACACAATAAAATAAAGGGGACGTCTTCCGGTCTAGAGATATCACAGGTCAAGACAACACCGGTTTTATTTACCTTCGTCTTTACAGTTGCTACTTGTTTGACACCAGATAAAAACTTGTAGCTACCTTTTTTAATGCTACCAGTGACTAAGTAGTTGAGCCTAGTAACATAAAAGAGATTAGCAATTTTGCTATTAAAGCGTTTGACCTTAACTAGCGAATGGTTAACCACATCGATTGTGAAGGAAGCGATGATGCCATTTCGATCAGAATAAAGTCGTCCAATTTCAGTACCAAGGGTAGTTTTTAAATATAAAGTATGGTTAGGATTATCAAGATTTCCTTGAATAATGAATTTTAATTCACCATTATCGAAAGCAACTGGGATTTGACCATATTCTTGTTTTTGACTTAATTCCATTAAATAGCGCATTAGTCAACCTCTATTCTCGCGCGTTATTTTTGATAAACTGTCTTAAAATATGACCCACGCCATCGTCGTTGTTAGATTTGGTTTCAATCTGCGCGACCTGCTTAATAGCTGGTACAGCGTTTGCCATTGCAACCCCTGTACCAGCGGCACGGATCATGCTTTCGTCATTAAGATTATCGCCAATTGCTGCTACTTCTTCAGTTTTTAAGCCTTGTTTATGAGCGTAATCGAGCAAAGCTGAACCCTTTTGTGCCCGAATATCGTTGATTTCAATGTTGGCGGCAGAACTGGAAGTCACAGCCAAATCGCCAAGCGCTGTGATTTCTTCTTTGACTTCTTTAAATGCTGCATAACCTCGTCCGTCAAAGGCGATAATTTTAGTAATTTCAAGTTGCGGGTCGGCTAGTAACTGTTCAAAATTATCGACTAAAGTCATGCTAAGCATTGCATTGCTGCCAGCAGAAATAGCCACGGCTTCTTTAAAGGTTACGTTGGGATTAAGTGCTATTAGAGAATGAGCCAGATTAACAACACGTTGGCTGATGTCTGCTGAATAAATTTTGCTTTTTGTGACGATTTCAAAATAAATTTGATGTTTATATAAGATTTCTGCAACTGCTCGTGCCTTTGCAGTGGGTAATAAATGCTTAACTTGCAAGTTGCCGTTTGCATCGTAAATCAAAGCTCCGTTAGCATTGATAAAGCCAGTTTGTAAATCAAAGTCTTTCAGAGCGCTACGGGCTTGCTCAGGTGAGCGACCAGTTGCCACCAGAAATTCAATTCCACTATCTTGGGCAGCACGAATTGCTGAGATATTCTCACTAGAAACAGTCATGTTGCTGTTAAACAGTGTACCGTCAAGGTCACAAGCTACTAATTTAATCAATGGTAAGTAACGCCTCCTAATAATACTTATACAATTCCTAGTTTAATACTAACACAATGTGCGTAATCCGCAGCAAGTGCTTATGAGTGAAATTGCTAAAAAAATCTTTAATTAGCAATTTTTTGTCCAGTTTCATTAATTTTCATGATACCATAAAAGTTAAAGGAAGAGAGGCTAGCTTATAATGAAACAGTTTATTGGCAATGATTGGGATGCCGTCTTGGAACCTGTCTTTTCAAGTAGTCAGTATCAGGAATTACATAATTTTTTAAAGAACGAGTACGCTACTAAGCAGATATTCCCAGATATGTATCATATTTTTACAGCTTTTAAGTTGACCACTTTTGCTCAAACTAAAGTAGTTATTTTGGGACAAGATCCTTATCATAATCCTGGACAAGCAACTGGGATGAGTTTTGCTGTGATGCCGGGAACTAAACTGCCACCATCATTACAAAATATTTATCAAGAATTATATGATGATGTTGGCTGTCAACCGGTTAATCACGGTTATCTCAAGAAGTGGGCTGATCAAGGAGTACTGTTACTAAATGCTGTTTTGACTGTCCCTTATGGTCATGCAAATGGTCATCAAGGACGCGGCTGGGAACAGGTGACTGATGCGGCAATTGAAGCGTTAAGTGAGCGCGGTAAGGTAGTTTTTATTTTATGGGGCAAGTTTGCTCAGAATAAAATTCCGCTGATTGATCAAAAGCGTAATGTGATTATTAAATCACCGCATCCGAGTCCATTTTCGGCAGATCGTGGTTTCTTTGGCTCACGACCATTTTCACGTTGTAATGCTGCCTTGAAAAACATGGGTGAAACACCAATAGATTGGCAACTGCCGGCTACTGTTACACAAGCTGATTTAGCATAGATAGGATTAACATGAGCGTTTTTAAATTATTAGAAGAAAAAGTTAAAATTGCACCTAAAAAAATCCGGATTGTCTTTCCTGAGGGAGATGATGAACGGATCCTGATGGCAGCCAACCGCTTAGCAGCAGCCCAAATTATTGAACCAATTTTATTAGGCAAAGTTAATGAACTTAAACAATCGGCTAGGCAGCTAGGACTAGATTTATCAGGGGTTACACTAGTTGAACCAGAAGCTGATGCTGAAATGATTACTGCTTTTATTGCAGCTCGCGGCCGCGAGCTTGAACGGCAACAGGTGCATGAACAACTGCAAGATGCCAATTATTTCGCTACCATGCTAGTTAAAATGGGTAAGGCAGATGGAATGGTGTCAGGTGCAGCGCATTCTACAGCACAAACGGTTAGACCAGCACTGCAATTGATTAAGACTGCAAAAGGGATGCATAGAGTTTCTGGTAGTTTTATCATGGAACGTGGTAGTAAAAAATATCTTTTTGCCGATTGTGCAATTAATATCGAGCCTGATAGTGCAACTCTTGCTGAGATTGCAGAACAATCTGTTCAAACTGCTAAAATGATTAATCTAACGCCAAAAGTGGCCTTTTTGAGTTTCTCTACTAAAGGATCTGCCCAAGGCGAGATGGTTGATCGAGTAGCTGAGGCGGCCAAATTATTTAAACAAAAGTGTCCAAGCATTCCTGCTGATGGTGAATTACAGTTCGATGCCGCGTTTGTTCCAGCGGTTGCCAAACAAAAAGCACCTGATTCCCCGCTTAATGGTCAAGCTAATATTTTTATCTTTCCAGAATTACAATCTGGTAATCTTGCTTATAAAATTGCACAGAGATTGGGTAATTTTGGTGCAGTTGGACCAATCCTGCAAGGTTTAGCTCAGCCAGTTAACGATTTATCGCGTGGTGCTAGTAGTCAAGATGTTTATGACTTGGCAATTTTGACAGCAGCCCAGGTGTTAGAAAAGAATGGGCGAGGATAAGATGAAGCTTGAAGTAAATTCTGCAAGTGAAATGCAGCAGCTTGGTGTGATAATTGCGCAAACTGCTCAAGCTAGTGATGTATTATTGCTTAGTGGTGATTTAGGTGCTGGCAAAACCACTCTGACACAGGGAATTGGCCGCGGACTTGGTGTTAAAAGACCAATTAAAAGTCCGACCTTTACGATTGTGCGTGAATATCGCGAAGCTAGATTGCCATTATTTCATATGGATTTTTATCGACTAGTTGATGATGATTTAGCTTCGATTGATTTAAATGGTTATCTGGCGCAGGCAGGCTTGGTAGTAATTGAATGGCCACAAATGATTAAAGATAATCTGCCTAAAACATACTTGCAATTGACGATTAAGCGTATTGATGATAGTTGGAACTCAACTAAGCGCTTAGTTATGTTTAAGCCGCAAGGTGATCGGGCAACAGCTTGGAGCAAGGAAATTTATTCACAAATCAAATAAAAAACAGGATTGCAGTAATTGCAGTCCTGTTTTTCGTGAATCAAATTTAAACTTGTTCAACCAACTTTTTGATTGCCTCATCGCCAAATTGCTTGTGCTGAGCAATTAAAATACCACCGCAGGCTTCACTATCACTTAGAGCATTGTGATGATGCCAGAGTTCAACTGCCAAAGCGTCTGATACAGTATCAAGTTTATGGTTGGGCAAATCTGGTTCAAATAACCTACTGGTCTTTAAAGTATCAATGACTAAATAATGAGGTTCTTGAATATCATAGCGAGCAAGACTCTGTCGCATAACGTTGGTATCAAAGCGTGCATTATGAGCACAAACGAGCATACCTGGTTGAAATAGTTCCTTAATTTGTGGCCAAACTTCGGCCATAGTTGGCGCATCTTGAACATCTTGAGCGGTAATGTCATGAATTTGAATGTTACGTGCATCAAATGGCATTTGCGGATTGATGACAGTATAAAAACGATCAACAATTTGATCATCGCGCACCATTACCAGTGCTAGCGAACACGCGCTTTCTGGATGACGATTAGCGGTTTCGAAGTCCATTGCAATAAAATTCATTTTTTCTCCTTTAAAACTAATTTTTAGTATAACATAGTGTGAAGCGAGTAAGTGAATGCGGTAAAATAAAGAATAGATAAAGAGGTTTTAGCTTTGGAATTACTTAACTTAAAAAGGAATGGGCTTGAAATTAACCAGCAAGTTCCACTTAGTAAATATACGTTTACTAAGACAGGAGGACCAGCAGAATATTTAGCTTTTCCACGAAATCAGTCTGAACTAGAGCAGCTACTGCAGGCTGCTAAACTTGATGAGCTTCCCGTAACGGTTATAGGTAATGCCTCTAATTTAATCATTCGGGATGGCGGAATTGACGGTCTAGTGCTGATTTTGACTAAAATGAACCAAATAACGATCAGCAAGCAATCAGTCACTGCTGAAGCTGGCGGGAGAATAATTGATACGGCTTTTGCGGCTGCTAATCATGGTCTTAGCGGCTTAGAATTTGCTGCTGGGATCCCGGGCAGTGTTGGTGGTGCGGTCTATATGAATGCTGGAGCATATGGCGGCGAAACTAGCCAGGCACTATTAAGTGCTAAAGTGCTAACTTTAACTGGTGAGATCAAAGAATATTCTAATGAAGAAATTCACTTTACCTATCGTCATTCACTTATGCAAACCACTGGGGATGTCGTAATTGCGGCAACTTTTAAATTGCATCCTGGCAAAAAGTCGGCTATCCTAGCTCAAATGAATTATCTTAACGCATTACGCCGTTATAAGCAGCCATTAGAATATCCGTCTTGTGGCAGTGTCTTTAAACGGCCAGTGGGTCATTTTGTTGGTCCGATGATTATTCAGGCCGGATTACAAGGAAAGCAAATTGGTGGTGCACAAGTTTCTCAAAAGCATGCCGGTTTTATTGTTAATAAAGGTGATGCTACTGCGACGGATTATCTTAAGTTAATCAAATTAATTAAAAAGACAATTAAACAAAAATTTGGGATAGATTTACAAACTGAAGTCAGAGTCATCGGTAAACCCAGCAATTAAAATTGCAAACTAGCAAAGGAGGAGAACTTATGCATTTTAACGTGGCGAATCTTTTAACTTGGAATAACTTGTCAATTGTACTTGATATTTTAATTATCTGGTTCGTAGTTTATCACTTAATTGTCTTGATTAGAGGGACGAAGGCAGTTCAATTAGCCAAAGGAATCGTATTGATTTTTATTGTGCGATTAATTGCAGGGGTTTTGCAGCTGCATACGACTACTTGGCTACTTGATCAGGTAGTTTCTTGGTCGGTACTAGGAATTATTATCATTTTTCAGCCAGAAATTCGGCGAGGTCTAGAACACTTAGGACGATTACCGATTTTTGGTGGGCATGAGGCTAGTGAGCGCGATGAGTCATTACGCTTTATTGATGAGCTTGACAAGTCAATTCAATATATGTCTAAAAGGCGGATTGGTGCTTTAATTACCATTCAACAAGAAACTGGTTTAGAAGATTATATTGAAACAGGTATCAAACTTGACGCTAAGGTAACTGGTGAATTATTAATTAATATCTTTATTCCTAATACACCGCTGCATGATGGTGCTGTAATTATTGGTAAAGATCATGAAATAGCTGTAGCTGCCGCATATTTACCATTATCTGATAGTACGATGATTCCTAAGCGGCTAGGGACTAGACACCGTGCAGCAGTTGGTATTTCAGAAGTTACTGATGCAATTACAATTGTTGTTTCGGAAGAAACTGGTGGAGTAACGATTACCCGTAACGGTCGGTTTTATTTAGATATGAGTCGAGAGGATTACTTAAAATACTTAAAAGCGGAGTTAGTTCCAGAAGAAAAGTCAACACCCAAATGGTACCAAAAATTATTCAATAAAGTTTGGAAATGGGGTGCTGATCGATGAAAGCTTTTTGGAAAAAGTCTTGGTTTATTAGTTTATTGTCATTGCTAATTGCAGTTTTATTAGTAATTTATACAAATTATACCCAAGAAGGTTTTATGACCCAGGGACAGCCAGAACGTACTAAGCAAACGGCTAGTGAGAAGCAAACTGTTAAGGTGCCGCTGCAAGTGTCTGTTAATACTGATAATTATTATGTTGTTGGCTATCCTGCTAAGGTCAGTATTACGCTTGAGGGCTCTAGCGCATTAGTTACTTCTGCTGTTAATACACAAAATTTTCGGGTATATATTGATTTGACTCATAAGAGTGTTGGCGATCATACAGTAAAGGTTCGGGTTAGTGGGCTGAGCAATCAAGTTTCCTATAAAATTAATCCTAAATCTGTTCATGTAAATATTCAAAGACGAAAATCAGTCACAGAGCCTGTACAAATAGAGTATAATAAGGATGCTGTGGCCCATGGTTATAAGCTAGGCAAAACGAGCGTTTATCCGCAACAAGTTGAGATAACTGGTGCGCGGAGTGAAGTTGATCAAATTGATCAGGTAGTAGCTAAGGTTACTCTACCTAATGAAATTAATCATACTTATGAGCGGCAGGTGAGTCTAATCGCTGAAGATAAGCAGGGGCGTCAGCTTAATGTAATCATCGATCCGGCAACCGTTAAGGTAACTATTCCGATTTCAGTAGCCAAAAAGGCAGTTAAGGTAGATTTACGACCGCAACATGAAAAAGTGGATAAAGTTTATTCATTAACTGCTAAAAATGATTATGTTACTGTATATGGCAGCCAAGAGGCGTTGAAAAAAGTTAAACGGTTAAAAGTGCCGATTGATTTAAAGGATGTTCAGTCTACAACTACTAAAGAGGTTAAATTACCATTGCCTGATGGTGTGGTTAAAGCTGAACCCAATCAAATTAGCGTTCAAATTAAAGTTAAAGAATCGATGAATTCTAATAATGCTAAATAAATTTTACTTAAGGAAAGGTTGTTTTTAATGTTGAAATATTTTGGCACTGATGGTGTGCGTGGAGTTGCTAATCGAGATTTATCACCAGAGATGGCGTTTAAATTAGGTCGTGATGGCGGCTATGTTTTAACTAAAAATAAGCAAGATCAGCAAGCCAAGGTTTTGGTTTCAAGAGATACTCGGGTGTCTGGTGAAATGCTAGAATATGCCTTGATCTCGGGGCTGTTGTCCGTTGGGATTGAGGTTTTAGAAGTAGGAGTAATTACCACACCTGGATTGTCCTATTTGGTTAGAGCTCAAGGAGCTGATGCTGGTGTACAAATTTCGGCTTCACATAATCCGGTCCAAGACAACGGAATTAAGTTTTTTGGTAGTGATGGATTAAAGCTCTCTGATGAACTAGAAGGTGAGATTGAAGAATTAGTGGATGCCACCGTTGACTCTTTACCTAGGCCTTCAGCTCAAGGCTTGGGCACTGTAACTGATTTTCATGAAGGTAGTTCGAAGTATTTACAATTCATTGAAAATACGATTCCTGAGGATCTTGATGGAATTAAGGTAGTCATTGATGGTGCTAATGGTGCTGCCAGTAACTTGATTTCACGGTTATTTGCTGATTGCGGCGTCGATTTCACTACTATTGCTACCCATCCTGATGGTTTTAATATTAATGATCAAGTTGGCGCTACTCATACAGAAAAGCTGCAGGCAGAAGTGGTTAAGCAAGGTGCCCAGCTCGGTCTAGCTTTTGATGGTGATGCCGACCGCTGTATTGCAGTTGATGAAAATGGTCATGAGGTCGATGGCGATCATATTATGTATGTCATTGGGACGTATTTAAAAGATTGTGGTCGTCTTAAAAACGATACTATTGTGACTACTGTAATGAGTAATCTTGGCTTTACTAAAGCCCTAGAGCGTCAAGGAATTAAGAATGTACGCACTCAAGTTGGTGATCGCTATGTTTCTGAAGAAATGCGTGCTCATGGTTATAATTTAGGTGGTGAACAGTCTGGTCATGTTATTATGACAGATTACCACAATACTGGAGATGGAATGCTGACAGGCTTGCATTTGATGTTAGTCATGAAAAAGACTGGTAAATCTCTATCAGAATTATTAGCTGACTTTAAAGAGTATCCGCAATGTTTAGTTAATGTACCTGTCGATGATAAAACTGCGTGGCGCAAACACCAACCAATTCTTGATGTAATTGCAGAAGTTGAACAAGAGATGGGCGGTGAAGGTCGAGTTTTGGTTAGACCATCGGGCACTCAATCGCTATTGCGGGTAATGGCGGAAGGCCCAACGCAAGAACAGACTGATGCCTATGTCAAGCGCATAACTGACGTGGTTGAAGCAGAAATGGGCGAATAAAGTAAAGTTTATAACGATAAAATCCTACTTTTGGTAGGGTTTTTTTGTTGGCAAAATCACCTAAAAATTTTTTCTTTTTTATCAAGGTGCGTTGTATACAATCCCACTGCACATAGTCTATACCAATTATATAATATATTGCTTGACCAATTTAATATATTGGTCTAATATTCCATGTGTTATAACGAATTAATGGATTAGTCCATATTTAAAGCATTGACTAGACCAAAGGAGAAAAATATGTGCGGAATTGTTGGAATTGTTGGTAAATCGGCCAGAGAAGTAATCTTAAGTGGCTTAACTAACTTAGAATATCGTGGTTATGATTCGGCGGGGATTTATCTCAATGACTTGGCTGGTAAAGAGTATCTGGCTAAGGCGACTGGAAAGATTCATCAGCTCGAGGCTAAGCTTACTCCAGATCAACAAGGCTTAGTTGGGATTGGACATACTCGTTGGGCTACTCATGGAGAACCATCAGTCAATAATGCCCATCCTCAATTTGACGAAACTAAGCGATTTTATTTAGTACATAATGGTGTGATTGAGAATTATCAAGAACTAAGAAGCCAATATCTGTCAGAAGCAGCTATGGTTTCCGATACGGATACCGAAGTAGTAGTGCAATTGGTCAGTAAATTTGCTCGTGAAGCTAACTTGTCAGCCTTTGCGGCTCTGAAGAAGACTTTAAAGTTGCTTAAAGGATCATATGCCTTTTTATTAATTGATAACACTAAGCCAGATCATATTTATCTAGCTAAAAACAAGTCACCATTACTATTGGGAATTGGAGATAATTTCAATATTATTGCTTCTGATGCATTGTCTGTTTTAGATCAAACCAAGACTTTTATTGATCTCCATGACGGTGAAGTTGGTGACATTACCAATGATAGCTATTACTTGGAAACTCTTGCTGGAAAACCGGTAATTCGCAAGCCTTACCAATTAGAGATTGATCCTAATGCCGCTTCAAAAGGGACTTATGATTTTTACATGATGAAAGAAATCTGTGAGCAACCAGCTGTATTGCGACATTTAACGCAGTACTATCTTGATAAATCGGGCGAACCTAGAATAGATGATGAAATTGTTAAGACTATGGCACAAGCAGATCGCTTTTATATCTTTGCTGCAGGGACTAGCTATCATGCAGGGCTAGTTGGCAAAATCTTGCTCGAACATTTAACAGGTATCCCGACCGATGTTGGCTATGCTTCGGAAGCTGGCTATCATTTTCCTTTATTATCACGTAAGCCATTTTTTATTTTCTTATCGCAATCTGGGGAAACTGCCGATTCGCGAGTAGTCTTGCAGGAAGCAATTAAGCGAAAAATTCCTAGTTTAACTTTAACTAATGTTATGGAATCTACTCTGGCGCGAGAAGCTAATTATGCAATTTCACTTGAAGCGGGTCCAGAAATAGCGGTGGCTTCGACTAAGGCTTACACTGCGCAAATAGCAGTTATGGCGATTTTGGCTAAAGCAATTGGGAAACAGCTGAAAACAGTCACTGCTAAGCAATTTAATTTAAAGACTAACTTGGCTTTAGCGGCTGAAGGAATTGAACAGCTAATTGCAAATCAAGCGAAAATTAAGCAATTGGCCAAAACGAAGCTAATTTCATCACGTAACGCTTTCTATCTTGGACGCGGAATTGATTATCCAGTTGCCTTGGAAGCAGCATTAAAATTAAAAGAAGTTTCATATATTCAAACAGAGGGCTTTGCAGCAGCAGAGTTAAAGCATGGGACAATTTCACTGATTGAAAATGATACGCCAGTGATAGCTTTGATAAATGATCCAGTAACTGCTGGCCTCATGCGAGGCAATATTCAAGAAGTAGTCGCTCGAGGAGCTCAAGTGATTACTATTGCGAGTCAGGATTTGGCACAAGCCCAAGATGATCTTGTATTAGCCAATATTGATTATTATCTGTCGCCATTAATTTCAGTGGTGCCAACACAGTTGCTTGCTTATTATGCGGCTAAGGAAAAGGGACTGAATGTTGATCAGCCGAGGAATCTTGCTAAAAGTGTCACAGTTGAATAAAAAGTAAAAAAGGTCGTAAGTAATTGCGACTTTTTGTATAATAAAGGAGTTGATAAAAAAATAGTGGGAGGTTAAGCTATGGGGATTAAATTAATTGCAGTCGACTTAGATGGGACATTGTTGACTAGTAACAATGAGATTTTGCCGGAAACTGAAAAATTGCTCAAGCAAGCAAATGAGCAGGGCATAAAAGTTGTTTTGGCTACTGGCAGACCGTTATCTGGTGTAATGCGGTATAACGAGCAGCTTAGTTTGGCAGGAAAGGCAGACCAATACAATATTGTATTTAATGGCGCCGTAATCCAAAACTTAGCTGGCAAAGTTGTGATGGATCAGAAGATGAATTATCATGATTTTACTAACATGATTCGTTTGCAAAGATTGGCTCATGTTAATCTTCATTTTGAAACGCCCGATTGTTTTTGGTGTTGTGATCGTGACTTGGCAGCTAGCCTCGCCTTGAATGCTGCGACTACCAATAACATGATTAAAGTTCGCCCGGTTGAAGAAATTCCACAGGATTTTTCCTTTAATAAGGTTGGCTTAACGATGATTGATGATTTGCAAGAGATGGATAAGCTCTGGCAAAATCTACCAGATTGGGTTTTTGCAAAGTATGATGTTGTCCGGAGTTTTCCTGAAATTATTGAGCTTAACCTTAAGAATGCCTCTAAAGGCAATGCCTTATTACAGCTAGCGGCTCGTTTACAAATTGCCCCCAATCAAGTAATGGTGTTTGGCGATCAAGGTAATGATGTCTCAATGTTTGCTAATCCGGATTTTAAGAAAATTGCGATGGGCAATGCAATTGAGGCCATTAAGGATAGTGCCGATTATGTAACAGATGATAACGACCATAACGGAATTGCCAAGGCACTCAAAAAGTTCGTTCTATAGTAAAATGAAGTTAGGCTAAGTAAATGGTTACAAAAAATAACGTACATAATATTTCTGAAGCCGAATGGGAAGTTATGCGAATTGTTTGGACACTCGGTGAAATTCATACTGGACAAGTAATTGCAGAATTACAGGCTAAAAAAGCTTGGTCTGAATCAACCATCAAGACTTTGATGGGTCGTCTTGTTAAAAAAGGGCTGTTAAAGACACGTAAGGATGGTCGCAGATTCGTTTATTCAGCAACAGTTAGTGAAAATCAAATGATGCTTGAGGCAACTCGTCAGATGATGGGGCATATGTGCGATATGCACAAAGGGCAAATGCTGCTAGAACTAATTAAGGATGTTCCGTTGTCAAAATCTGATATTGAAAAACTTGAAAAGCAATTGACGCAAAAAGAGCAACAGGCTCCAGACACAGTTGATTGTAATTGCTTAGCTTCCGAGCAACATGATTGTTAGGGAAAGAGTAAGATTTACACTAGGAGGTATTAGAATGAAAAAAATTAGCACAATTCTTTTGCGATTAGTGTTTACAGTTTTAATTTGTCTGTCAGGCTACCTACTTTTGACTAGCCCATTGCAATTAAATGTTGCCAACACTCGTGATATGGCTAAGGAAGTGCTACATAAGTCAGTTGATGCAGAAAATGATCCAAAATTAAAAGCTTCTTTAGAGTTGGCTCAAAAGTTTGGCTTAGAGGATAAGGTGCTTGAAGCCTTACCTAAGAAGTATCAACGAGATTTTTCGTACAATAGTTTGTATGACTTAGGCGTGACTTATAAGCAAAATGGTGAACTAACTGCTCATGATTTGGCTTTACCGGAAAACAATCAGGTACAAAAAGCTGTTAGTGAAGTGATTCTACATAAGCTTAACCATGAATTAAAGGAAAATGCTGAGCAAGTTGATCAAGTAATTAGTGTTTTTCAATATTTCGCCTTTGCAATGGTCTTGGTCTTTACTTTGGCTGCACTATTGGCAGTGTTTGGTCGATATTTTGCGTCGATAGTTACCTTATTAGCAGCAATTGGTTCCTTTGGATTTTTGCAGTTTTATGCCAATCAGTTAGTAACTGTCTTGCAAAAGCAATTGTATCATGGAATCAATTTTGTCAATTCACAACAATTATGGTGGGGCTTGTTAATCGGAATTGTTGCTGGCCTTATCTGGCCAATCTGTTTGAAGTTAACCAAAAAGCGTGCTTAATTATTTTAAGATGAAGCAGGCTAGTTACGATGAGTGTAACTAGCCTGCTTTATTTTGATAACGAATACAACTTGCATTTTTATTTACAGACTACTAGTATAGATATTTAGTTAGCAAGCTAACTAATAGGAGGAAAAATAGATGCAAAGAAAGTTAGATACAAAGTTAATCTGTTCTATTCTGGCAGCAGGATTAATGTCATTTTGTGGTGTATTAATTGAAACGGCGGGAAATGTGACTTTTCCAACGTTAATGCATGAATTTCAGGTTAATATGGCCACAGTTCAGTGGATGACAACGGGCTATTTACTGGTTGCCTCGATTGTTATGCCACTGTCAGTTTATTTGAAGAAGAATTTCAGTTCGCGTAAATTATTTATTGTGGCTGCAACTCTATTTATTTTAGGATTAATAATTGATGCAAGTGCCAATCATTTTGAATTATTAGTTCTTGGCCGAGTTGTACAGGGAATTGCTGCAGGCATCGCGATTCCACTGATGTTTAATCTAATTCTGGAAAGAACGCCATTTGAAAAAATTGGGTTAATTATGGGAATTGGCACGATGATTACAGCTGTTGCCCCAGCTTTAGGACCAAGTTTTGGCGGACTTATAGTTAATAAGTTAGGCTGGCGGTTTATTTTTATTTTAGTGATTCCGATCATGGTGATTTCTTTAATTCTTGGCTTAATCTTTATTACCAAAGATCCGTATGACCTAGAAAAGCCAAGTTTGGATTGGGTTGGTTTTCTGAGTATTGCAGTTACGTTTATTGGGGTTATCTTAGCGTTTAGCAATTTATCGACAATTCTGCGTAAACCGCTGAGCTTTTGGATACCATTAATTTTGGGAATAGTTGCACTGACTATTTTTATTAAGCATTCTCTTGTTGCAGACAAGCCCTTAATTAACTTGCAAGTGTTTAAGCAAAGCAAATTTACGTATGGCCTATGTGCGTATTTTCTATTTCAAATTAATACTTTAGGGCTATCATTTATTTTACCTAATTATGCGCAAATCGCTAATCAGCAGACAGCCTTGACAGCAGGTCTATTGATGTTGATAGGTGCTCTCTTAGGTGCAATTCTTTCACCAATAGCTGGACGTTTATTGGATAATTATGGCGCGCGTAAGCCAATTATGCTGGGAGGTATCTTAGAAATACTTGGCGGGTTACTTTTCTGCGGCTTTTCAGCAAATCTTTCAGCGGGCAAAATTATGTTATTTTATAGCATTGTCATGGTTGGTATCGGACTAGTGATGGGTAACACGATGACTAGTTCTTTGGGTGCCTTGACTGAAAAAGAGAATGCTGATGGCAATGGGCTATTTAATATGGCACAACAATTTGCTGGTGCAGTTGGCACCGCAATTGTCTCAGCGATTGTTCAAGCAGTAGAGCAGGCTAGTCACGCGCCAAATGCTGCCGCTAAGTTTATTAGTGGTGCTCAAAGTGGGCTAATCTTTTTAATTATTCTCGTTATTATTGGTGTATACTTACTTTATCGCGCTACTAATGAGGTAAAGAAATAATGCAAAGAAGACTAGGTCTGCTGTTACAAAGATTGCAAAATGTGTATAGTCGTAATCTTGATCACTATGCTAAAAGTATCGGCTTAACTGGTACCCAAATGCTAATAATTGAATATTTGGCTTCTTTTAGACAGAAAAAGCCACTTTACCAAAAAGATGTCGAACATGAATTTAATATTAGGAAGTCAACAGCAACTAATATTCTAAATTTAATGGTTCAAAAAGGGTTAATTGTTAGAATGACTAGTTCAGTGGATGCACGCCTAAAGGAGCTTGAACTCACACAAAAAGCAGAACAGCTTGACGAACAAGTTACTCAATATTTTATAGCTTCAGAACAAAAAACCGAGCAAATCTTGGGCAAACAGGCTAAACAGGAATTGATGGCAGATCTAGTTAAACTAGAACAAGCATTAAATAAGTAAGATAAAAGCAGCTACACCGAGTCGATGTAGCTGCTTTTATTATCTATTTTAAATGTTCTGCGAATTTTGCAATATTATTATCAAGATAATCCTGATCAGATATGTTTTGTGGTAATTTGCTGTAAGCGAATTTAAAGACAACTTGACCTAGATTCATTAATAACAGGTTACTGACTTCCAAATTAACATTAGTGTCAGCTGGAATTTCGTTAGCCTTTATCATTTCCTGAAATAGCTTACGATAGAGGTATTTTTCCATGATAATAATATTTTGACTGGCATTAAGTAATTCTGGATAATCTTGGTTTTCGTGGAGTGAAATAAAGAAAATGCTGCGATGCTTCTCTAAAAAGTGTTGTGAAAGATTAACGGCATTTTGGATATCCTTTTGTGGATCACCACTTAATTCAAAATTGACTTCATATTCATTAATTTCATTTTCACATTGATCAATTAGTGCATTTAAAATACTCTTTTTATCAGCAAAATGGCGAAAAATAGTACTTTCATTAATCCCAGCTTCAGTAGCGATCTTTTTAGTAGTTGTGCCCTTGTAACCGTAAACACTAGTTAATTTAGCGAAAGTATTAACAATTTTTTGATCCATATAATTGGAACGCATCTAATTCCCCTTAGTTTTATTTTCTATATTAGCATATTCAATGGGTCATTATACCAACTAATTAGCCGATTGGTAAAGAAACTAAATTGGCATTAGTCAAGATATGCTATATAATGCCTAGTAGACGAATATAGGAGGCATTTAGATGGAAAAAGAACAAAGAATGCAAATTTTGTCAGACTTGGTTGAACTTCATTCGGTTAATGGGGACGAGTTACCAGTTGCCAATTACCTCAAGAAGTTGTTAGATAATGCTGGAATCAAGAACGAGATTTTACCATTAAAGGGTGCAACTAATCGGGCAAATTTAGTAGCTGAAGTCGGTTCTGGTAAGCCAGTCTTGGTAATTTCTGGTCATATGGATACAGTCGATGTCAATGAAGATAAGTGGAACAGCGATCCATTCAAGATCAGTAAAAAGGGCGATCTACTTTATGGTCGCGGGACTACTGATATGAAGGCAGGTCTGGCTGCAATGGTGATTGCTTTAATTGAACTTAAAGAAAAGCAAGTCGAAATTCCTGGGACAATTCGTTTACTTGCAACTGCTGGCGAAGAAGTTGGTCAGCCGGGAGCAGAGCAATTGCAACAAGCAGGTTATCTTGACGACGCAGATGCCTTGTTAATTGGCGAACCATCTGGGTATAATCGGTCAGTTTATGCTAGCAAGGGAGAAATTAATATTAACTTGCTAGCTAAAGGTAAAACTGCGCATAGTTCAATGCCATTCATGGGAATTAATGCTGTAGAAAATATGCTAGAATTACTGAATCAAATTAAGCAGCGTATGCATGAGCTTAGTGAAGATAAGCATAATGAAGTTTTAGGTGATACAGTTTTTAATATTGATGTTATCCATGGCGGTAATCAGGTTAATGCCATTCCTGGGACTGCTAACGCAGAACTTAATATTCGTACAATTCCAGAATTAACCAATGAAACCATTATTGCTGAATTGCAAAGTGTGGTTGAGCATTATAATGCTGATCATCAAGGACAAATTGAAATGTCGGTTGGGATGGATATTGTGCCGATTGTTGGCGATCCAAATGCTAAATTAGTCCAAGTGGTTCATGCAGCAGCTAAATCTTATGTGCAACAACAAAAGCAATCGGCTGCAGAGCTCAAAGCAATGCAGCAAGAAGCGAGTTTATTAGGGCAAACATATGAGCCGGGAATGATCTTAAATGAAGGTGTCTCAGGTGGTACTGATGCATCAAAATTCTTGATTAATAACCAGACCGGTTTTGCCTATCTGGTTTATGGTCCAGGTAGCAATACACCACACCAAGATAACGAATATGTTTCTGAGCAAATGTATCTTGATTTTATTGAAATTTATAAGCAAATCTTTCAAAACTATGGTAAGTAAAGCTCGGGATTAAAATTGACGCTAGGCAAACTGCTTAACGTCTTTTTTTGACTAAAATAGTTTGCCAGTTTTAACTAATGAGGTGGAAGTTAAGTATAATTTTAGTTAGAATTTTCTTTATAAGGGTGGGAAGTGTCATGTTAAGAAAACAAGCAATTAATGTAGGTGTCTTGGCAGCTAAATTGCTGATTGAATCAGGTTCAGAAATTTGGCGGGTTGAGGATACTACTAAACGAATAATCAAGTGTGCTACAAACGAGAATCCGGAAGCATTTATCAGTTTAACCGGGGTTTTGGTTAGTTTGCCTCGCACCTCTTATAGTCGATTTGTTCAGGTTGAAAAACGTAGTATTAATATGGCGCGTATTAGCAAGGTTAATCAATTATCGAGGCATTATACTGCTGGCAAAATTAGTTTAGATCAATTAGAGCGAGAATTATTGGGAGTTCAAGCTTCTGGTCCACAATTTCCAATTTGGTTACAGACTTTAGCTGCTGGAATGGAAGGCGCATTGTTTATGTATATTTTTACACAAACCTATGATTGGCGCGATTTTCCTTTAGCTTTTATGACTTCAGCAATAGGCTATTGGGTAACGCTGTATCTATCAACTCACGTCCGAATTCGGTTTATTAGTGAATTTGTTGGTGCGCTATGCATTGGGGTATGTGCCGTAATTGGGGTAAGGTTGCACTTAGGTTTCAATGTACAAAATATTATTATTGGAGCGGTTATGCCGCCAGTTCCTGGTATTCCCATGATCACGGCTGTCCGTGATATTTTTGAAGGTAATTTATTATCGGGTCTTGAACGTTTAATGGAAAGTATTATTACACTTTGTGCCTTAGCATTTGGCATTGGGGTAGTTTTGCATTATGCATAATGAAAGGAATAGATAATGAGCTTTTATCATTTTATTATTCAGGCGCTATTCAGCTATTTGGGGACTATCATGTTTGGGATATTTATTAATTTACCTAAAGATGCGCTGAATGCGGCAGGATTAATTGCTGGTGTTGGTTGGTTAGTTTACTGGTTTATGGTTAACTTTGATTTTGGCGCAATTTTAGCCAATTTCGTCGCGGCCTTTGTGGTTGGGAGTTTAGGAATTTTGCTCGCTGCTAAAAAGAAAATGCCCAGTACAATGTTTGTGATTGGCTTGGTACCGCTGGTGCCTGGAGTAAGTGGGTATCAGGCAATCGCTGCCGTAATTGATCATTCGCCGATGGTTGCTTTACAAAAAACGATTCACGTTTGTATGGTGGCTGGGGCAATTGCTTTAGGTTATGTTTTTTCACAAGTAGTGTTAGAGTTAATTAAGAATAGGCGACACAGTCTAAGTTAAACTGTCTTTACTTTTAGGGTTAAATAGTTTATGATTAAACTAATTTAATTGTCATAAATATCGCAGGTAGATCCAATGAAGAATTTTAAGTAAAAATAACAACAATTTAATATTTTAACTTAATAAAAACGATGGGGTTACTATGCAAATAATTGATATCCAAAAAATAAGTCAGCAGGTCAATGCGCGGACGCTTTTTTCTGCTACCCACTTAATTGTCAATGAACATGATCGTGTTGGTATTGTTGGCAATAATGGAGCTGGCAAAACTACCTTGCTTAGACTAATTGCTCATGAGTTACCACTTGACCAAGGACAAATCATCGTTAAGCAAAGCGCGAATTATATTGCAGCGAGTGTAGATCCAAACTTAGCACTTAGTGGTGGACAGCAGCAATGGCAGCTTGAACGCAATCAAATCTTAGCAGCTAACAAGCTATTGCTGCTTGATGAGCCCACTAATAATCTTGACAGCCAGCATGTTGAACTACTAATTAACCTACTTAAACGTTATCGAGGAACGATTATTTTAGTTTCGCATGATCGATATTTACTCAATGCGATTTGTTCCAAAATATGGTCAATTGAACAACAAAAAATAACTGAATATGTTGGTAATTATGACTCCTTTGTTCAAATGCAGACTCGTCAGCGGCAAAATCAGGTCAAATTATGGGAAAATCAAACTAAGGAAAAGAAAAAGTTACAGGCAGCGCTCACTACTAAACAAAACCAAGCTAATAGGGCGGCTAAGGCACCTAAGGGTGTTGGCAAAAATGAGGCTAAGAATGTAAAAAATTATTATGCGAATAAACAAAAGAAGTTAGATCGCTCTGCTAAAGCACTTAAGCAACAAATAACTAAATTGCAAGCAGTCAAGCAACCGCGAAAAACTAAACAAATTAAGATTGATCATCAAGTTACTAATAATTTGAAGAATCAGGTATTAGTAAAATTTAATAAATATCGCGGTGATTTTTATGGCCAAATGCTTTGGCAACCATTTACGGCTAGCATTCGGGCAAGTGATAAGATTGCTCTAATAGGAGATAATGGCAGTGGTAAAACGACATTTATTACGCAAATGTTGCATAGCGATGCAGTTAGTCTCAGTTCAGCAGCTAAGATTGGTTATTTTAGTCAGCAGATTAAGAACTTGATTTGGTCTAGAACAGTTAAGCAAAATGTGATGACGACAGCAAATGTGGCTGAATCCGAAGCTTTAACTTTATTAGCCTCAATGGGAATTGAGCGGGAACTGTTTAATCAGCCAGTTGATGAGTTAAGCGATGGTCAGCAGACTAAGGTAGCGCTCGCTAAAGTTTTACTAAGCGAGATTAATTTTTTATTGTTAGATGAGCCAACTAACTATCTTGATTTGGCTTCAATTCAAGCTTTAGAGCAGTTTATGCAGCAGTTTTCTGGGGCAGTATTATTGATCTCTCATGATCAAGCATTAGTGCAAAATGTGGCTACTACTATTTGGCATATTGCAAATAATAAAATTATAATTAATTAAAAAATAACCAACCAAGTAATTTGGTTGGTTATTTAATTTGGTCTAACTTTAGTTACTTCACCGCTATTGAGAGTATAGTGGGTTGCTCCAATTTGTAAAATCAAATTAGCGTTTTGGTCAAGATCAATCGCGCGGCCGGTTAACTTTTTATGCCCTATTTGCACGGTTATATCATGGCCAAGCATAGTTAGTCGTTTTTTATAATCTGTCAAAAACTTACCTTCAGCAAAATTGGGTAATATTTGCACAATCTTTTGGATTAGATTATTAACAAATTGGCAAAATAGGGCATCAGTTGGTGGATTTACTAGTAAATTAGCAGCATTAGCTAACTCAAGGTCTGGAGTTGCTTGATGTAAATTACAACCAATTCCGATGACTGCTAACTGGGGTTTTACCTGTTCAACTAAAATACCGGCTATCTTTTTTTGCTTAAATAATAAATCGTTTACCCACTTAATCTCAGTATCTAAGTGAAATAGTTCTAAGATAGCTTCATGCAAGCACCAAGCAATCCCGGTCGTTAACAGACCTTGATTGTGTCTGGATAAGTTATCAATTGGACAGATTAGTGAGAGATAGACTCCTCCTGCGCTAGAAATAAACTTGCGATCCTTTTTACCATAACCGGCCGTTTGCTCATCGCTGCCTATTAACATGAAACCAGGGTCAGATATTCTATCAGCAATTTGTTTAGCAGAAGTATTGGTTGACGAAATTCGCTTGTACCAAGTCAGAGTAATTGGCAAGTTAGCCAGCAATTTTTGTAACTGTTGTTCTTTAACAAGATTGTGTTCATGTTTCATGATAATTACTTCTTATTTTAAATAGTTTGATATTCAAATCATTTCAGACGGACTATAACTTAATTAGCCTTGATATTAACACAAATCTGCATAAAATTCAGTAATAAAATTGACAATTTGTCCGTAATGCAATATCATACTCGAAATAAATACTTTGATATCCAAAGTATCATGTGATGATTAATTGAAATAGATTAATTACACAAAAAATGTCATAGAGATAGAGAGGAAGTTGCGATGGAAGCGGATCTGAAGAAGATTAATGATTTATTAACCACGGTTTACAACGATATCATGCACGTTGAAGAAAAAGAATTGCGGAAAAGTGAATTTAAAGATATTTCAATTAAAGAAGTTCACGCGATTGCTGCAATTACAATGTATGATCATAAGACCAGTTCGCAGCTTGCCAAAGATCTAATGATTACAGCTGGCTCGGTGACGACTACGATTAATAATTTAGTACGCAAAGGCTATGTGATCCGAATTTATGGTGAAGATGATCGCCGCATAGTGCGGTTAGGTTTAACTCACCGTGGCCGATTAGTCTATCGTGCCCAAGATTCATTTCATCGTTACATGGTTAAGAAATTTGTGGCTGGCTTTAACGATGAGCAGGTTGAAATAATTGAGCATGCGTTGTTAAATTTAAGAGCTTTTTTGGAATTTCCACCACATTTTGAAAGTAAGGAAAATAAAAAGAATGGGCCTAAAGATTAAACAAACGGCGCATTATGTACCTGCCAAGGTAGTCACTAATGATGATTTAACACAGTTAATGGATACGTCGGATGACTGGATTGTTAGCCGTACTGGAATTAAGCAGCGCCACATTGCTACAACTGAACAAACTTCCGATTTGGCTGCAAAAGTTGCTAAACTGCTGTTAACAAAAGCAAATTGTTCGGCAGATCAGCTTGATTTTATTATCGTGGCAACTATGTCGCCAGATTATCAGACGCCTGCAACTGCTGCGATTGTCCAAGGAAAAATTGGTGCAGAAAATGCATTTGCTTTTGATATTAATGCAGCTTGCTCAGGATTTATTTATGCTATGTCGGTTGCTGATAAATTGCTTACCCATTATCGACGAGGCTTAGTAATTGGCGCAGAAGTTTTGTCAAAATTAGTTGATTGGCAAGAACGCTCGACTGCAGTTTTGTTTGGTGATGGTGCTGGCGGAGTTTTAGTTGAAAATGACAGTGACAATTTTTTGGTGGCGGAAGATTTAGCTACTTTTGGTGATAGCGGAAGTCAATTAACGGCAGGTTATCAAGCGGTTAATTCGGCTTTTACTCAAGATAAAACTGCGATACATCAAAAATATTTTGAAATGGATGGTCGCGGCGTTTATCATTTTGCGACTCATGAAGTTCCAACCTCGATTGTGCGAGTTTTGACTAAAGCCAATTGGCAACCCGATGAGGTTAAGTGGTACTTATTGCACCAAGCAAATGGTCGTATTTTGACCTCGATTGCGCGGCATTTGCATCAAGATGAACAAAAATTTTTGCAAAATGTTGCCTGCTTTGGTAATACCTCAGCAGCCAGCATTCCCATTCTGCTAGATGAAGCAGTTAGTGATAAGCGAATTAAACGCGGCCAGAAACTGATTTTAAGTGGCTTTGGCGGCGGACTGACAGTTGGCAGTATCGCAATTATTTATTAGAGAATTTAAGGAGTTTTAAATAATGACAGATCAAGAAGTTTATAACAAAGTAAAAGAAATTATCGTTGACCAAACTGGTGAAGATGAAGCAGCAGTTACCTTAGAGGCAAATATTAAGGATGACTTAGATGCTGATAGCTTGGATATTTTTGAAGTAATTAACGAATTAGAAGATGAATTTGATATCAAGATTGAAAGTGAAGAGGGAATTGAAACTGTTCAAGATCTTGTCAATTTCGTTAAAAAGCAATTAGCTGCGAAAGAAGGCTAACTAATGAAATTAAGTCCATTAATGAAAAGTTTGGGACTTAAGTACCCAATTTTTCAAGGCGGAATGGCTTGGGTAGCTGATGGTAAATTAGCTGCTGCGGTATCAAATGCTGGCGGCCTAGGGATTATTGGTGCAGGCAATGCACCTGGATCTGTAGTTGCTGAGGAAATTGCTACTGCCAAAAAGTTAACTAATCACCCATTTGGGGTGAATGTCATGCTGCTATCACCTTACGTCAAAGAGGTCGTTGACGTGATTTTAGCTAATAAAGATGCGATTACGGTGGTAACTACTGGTGCAGGTAATCCCTCTGATTATGTCGCTGACTTTAAAGCTGCTGGCATTAAAGTAATTCCGGTTGTTGGTTCAGCTGGTCTAGCTAAAATGATGGAACGAGTTGGCGTTGACGGTGTAATTGCTGAGGGCATGGAATCTGGCGGTCATGTTGGTAAGCTCACTACGATGGCATTAGTTCCTCAAGTTGTCGATGCAGTTAATCTTCCAGTGATTGCTGCGGGTGGAATTGGTGATGGACGCGGTCTAGCAGCTAGTTTCATGTTAGGTGCAGAGGGTGTTCAAATGGGAACACGCTTTTTAGTAGCGACTGAATCGAAGGTTCATCCTAATTATAAAAAGGCAGTTTTGAAGGCTAAAGATGCTAGTACCCTAGTTACAGGTGAATTTGCTGGTCATCCTTCGCGGGTTTTGAAAAACAAAATGGCTAAAAAATATCTAAAAATAGAAAAAGCCGAGGCCTTAAAAGATGAACCTGATTATGCCGAATTAGAAGAAATGGGTAGTGGCAGCTTGCGTAAAGCAGTGCTAGATGGCGATCAGGAAAATGGTTCTTTTATGGCTGGTGAAATTTCGGGGTTAGTTAAGCGCGAACTACCTGCTGCTGAAATTTTAGCAGAAGTGGCAACTCAAGCCGATGAATTGTTGAATGGTAAGCATTAAATCATGATTGGTTTATTATTCAGTGGACAAGGATCCCAGCAAACAGGCATGACTCAGGACTTATATGATCAGGTGCCTAGATATCGGCAAGTAATTGATCAGGCAGCTGATATTTTAGGCTTTGATTTACCTGGTGTATTATTTGATCCAGCAAAAGCTGCAGCCTTAAATGAGACTAAGTATTGTCAGCCGGCGATTTTGGCCGTTAGTTATGGTTTGTACCAGTTGTTAGTAGATTATTTACCACCAGCCAAATTTGGTATTGGCTTGAGTTTGGGCGAATATAGCGCATTAGCAGCTAGTAATGAGTTAACTTTTGCTGATGCACTTAGATTGATTAAAAAACGTGGCGAGTTGATGCAGCAAGCGAGCGAGCAAACTCCCAGTAAGATGGTAGCAATCATAAAAGCTGATTTAGCTGATGTACAGTTAGCTTGTCAAGCAGCTGAAAATTCAGGCGCAATTGGTGTAGCTAATGTTAATACACCTCATCAGATAGTAATTGGTGGCGAAATTGCAGCAGTAGATGCGGCGACTAAGCAATTACAAGCTAGTGGTGCTAAAGTGCTTCCCTTGCAGGTTAGTGGGGCTTTTCATACTCCACTAATGCAGCCAGCACAAGCTGAATTAAAAAAAGAATTAGCGAAAGTTACTTGGACCAGAGGTGCTTTTCCAGTTTATAGTACGACAACTCAAGCAGAGTTTGTTCCTGAAATAATGGTTGACAATTTGACCAACCAATTGATTTCAACAACTTATTTTGCCAAGACATTAACTGAACATCTAGCTAAATTAGATGCTGTAATTGAGGTCGGACCTGGCAAGACGCTGATTTCCTTTGCCCGTAAAATTAAGCGGCAATTACCAACTTATCGAGTTGATAGCTATCATGCTTTGCAAGCAACAATTGCTTTTTTGGAGGCTAGTTAATGGATTTAAAAGATAAAGTTGTGCTCGTTACTGGTAGTTCAAGAGGGATTGGCTTAGAAGTTGCTCGTGCCTTTGCTAAAAAAGGTGCCAAAATTGTATTAAATGCTCGCAAGCCGATTGCTCAAGAGATTGTTACTGAATTTGCCGAGCAAACCGAAGTAATTGACTTAAGTGCTGATGTAACTGATGAGGTGCAAGTTAAGGCTCTGATTGAGCAAATTTTTACTAAATTTGGTCAATTAGATGTGGTTGTCAATAATGCTGGTATTGTCAGAGATGGGCTGCTTAATCGCATGTCAGAAACTGATTTTACAGAAGTGGTTAAGACAAATTTAGTTGGTACTTTCAATGTAATTAGGCAAGCATTAAGACCAATGTATAAGCAGCGATCAGGTTGCTTTATTAATATGGCTAGTGTAGTCGGTTTAACTGGCAATATTGGGCAAGCGAATTATGCTGCCAGCAAAGCTGGTGTGATTGGTCTGACTAAGTCTGTTGCAAAAGAGGCAGCTTTAAGGAACTTACGTTGTAATGCGATTGCTCCGGGGATGATTGCCACCCAAATGACTGAGCAATTAAGTGAAAAGCGGCAAGCAGAAATTGCTAAGCAAATTCCACTTAAGCGTTTTGGTAATATTGCAGAGGTAGCACAGACAGCAATTTTTTTGGCACAAAATGACTATATAACTGGTCAGGTCATTACAGTCGATGGCGGCTTGACCATGCAGTAAGGAGAAAAAATGACAAGAGTTGTGATTACGGGCATGGGCGCGTTAACTCCGATAGGTAATGACGTAGCTAGTTTTGCTGCTGGTTTAAATACACAAAAAGTTGGTTTTAGTCCGATTTCCTTTGATGCTAGTAAAACTGGTGTAACTTTAGCTGGAGAATTAGTAGACTTTGATCCCTTAAAGCATTTAAGTAAAAAAGATACTAAGCGAATGGATCTATTTACGCAGTATGCGGTTTATGCTAGTGACGAAGCAGTTAGCCAAGCTGGTATTAATAAGGACAATACTGACAGCAATAATTTTGGCGTAATTTGGGGTACTGGTATCGGCGGTCTAACTACGATTGAGCAACAGACCATCAAGATTCGTGAAAAAGGGGCAGATCGAGTATCACCGATGTTTATCCCAGTTTCAATTGCGAATATGGCGGCTGGTAATCTATCACTGCGGTATCATGCTAATGGAATTAGTACGACTGTGGTAACCGCTTGTGCCTCAAGTAATAATGCGATTGGTGAAGCTTATCGTCAAATTAAAGAAGGGCGAAGCGAAGTTATGGTAACGGGTGGTTCAGAAGCCGCAATTAATGAGGACGGAATTGCGGGTTTTGCTGCTTTATCTACGTTATCAACTGCTACTGATAAAACAAAAGCTAGTTTACCATTTGATCGTAATCGAAGTGGTTTTGTGATGGGTGAAGGCGCCGGTGCTTTAGTCCTGGAGTCGTTTGAACACGCACAAAACCGTGGTGCCAAAATTTTAGGCGAAATTGTTGGTTATGGTGCAACATCTGATGCTTATCATATTACTTCACCAGATCCTACTGGTACCCAAGCGGCTCGGGCAATGGCGTTAGCAATTGATGAGGCTGGAGTTACTTCTGGTGAGATAGGTTATATTAACGCTCATGGTACTGCTACTAAGGGTAACGATTCGGCGGAAACCACTGCAATTAAAAAAGTTTTTGGTCAGGATAGTAACGTACTGGTTTCTAGCACTAAAAGTATGACTGGGCATTTACTAGGTGCTGCTGGTGCAATTGAAGCAGTTGCCACTATTTTGGCTTTAACAACTGGACAATTGCCAGTAAATGTTGGTTTAACTGAGCCGGATCCAGAATGTGCGCTTAATTTAGTTACTACGGAAAATAATCAGACACAAGTTACTTATGCTATCAGTAACTCGTTTGGTTTTGGTGGACATAATGCGGTACTTGTGCTAAAAAGGTGGGATGATTAAATGACCTTTGAAGAAATTCAAAAATTAATTGACCAAGTTAATCAAAGTAATATTACCAAGCTAAATCTAGATTTTGATGGTGGACATCTAGATATTGATAAAGAAAAGTTAGCTCAACCAAGCATAACTGAACAAGTAGCTCAACCAGTTGCTGAAGCTAAACCGGAAATCGTTGTTAATCAACCGCAAATCAAAGCACCGCTAGTTGGAATTGTATATTTACAAGCTAACCCAGATGAAGCACCGTATAAAAAGATCGGTGATCATGTTGAAGCTGGTGAAGTGGTTTGTGTAATTGAAGCAATGAAGATGATGACTGAAGTGAAAAGTGAGCTGAGTGGCACGATTAGTGAAATTTTAGTTTCTAATGAGGAAGTCGTTGAATTTGACCAACCGTTGTTTACGGTTACACCAGAATAGAAAGTAAAAAAATGGAAGAACAAGTAGAACCACAAACTTTAGATATCATGCAGATTGAGCAGATTTTGCCGCATCGGTTTCCAATGTTACTAATTGATCAAGTATTAGATTACCAAGCTGGTCAATATGCAATCGCACGCAAAAATTTGACGATTAACGAAAGTTTTTTTCAAGGACATTTTCCTGATAACCCGGTAATGCCGGGCGTATTAATGGTTGAAGCTTTAGCGCAGACAGGTGCTATTGCCTTATTAACTTTACCTGAATTTGCTGGTAAAACTGCATATTTTGGCGGTATTAAAAATGCTAGATTTCGGCAAATGGCCAAACCTGGTGATAGTTTACGTTTAGAAGTTCAATTAGAGAAGTTACGTGGTAATGCAGGAGTTGGTAAAGCTAAGGCTTATCTTGGTCAAAAGTTGGCTTGCAATGCCGAATTAACTTTTGCAATTCAATAGGACGGATAGAATGTTTGAAAAAGTATTAATTGCTAATCGCGGTGAGATTGCGATTCGCGTAATCCGTGCCTTACGTGAGTTAGGAATTAAGTCAGTCGCGGTTTATTCAACTGCTGATAAAGACGCCCAGCATGTCAAAGAAGCTGACGAAGCAATTTGTATTGGCGGACCGCAGCCGGCTGATTCGTATCTTAATATGGAAAATATTGTTAGTGCTGCCTTATTAACTGGGGCACAAGCAATTCATCCTGGTTACGGCTTTTTGTCTGAAAGTGCTGAATTTGCCCAGCTGTGTACAGATTGTCAACTTAAATTTATTGGTCCAGCAGCTAAAACTATTACGCTGATGGGCAACAAGGCTAATGCTCGAGAGACTATGCGGCAAAATCATGTACCAGTGATACCTGGAAGTAAGGGTTTTGTTAAAGATGCAGAAACAGCATTAGTTGTCGCCAATCAAGTTGGCTTTCCAGTAATGCTTAAGGCTGTTTCTGGCGGCGGTGGAAAAGGAATTAGGCAAGTTGATCAGGCTGAGGACTTAACCGCAGCTTTTTTGGCAGCGCAAAAAGAAGCCAAGTTATCATTTGGTGATGATCGAATGTATCTGGAAAAAATTATTTCTCCAGCTAAACACATTGAAGTGCAGATTCTAGCAGATCAGTCTGGACACGTCGTGGCATTGCCTGAACGTGATTGTTCAATGCAACGTAATCATCAAAAGGTAATCGAAGAAACCCCGTGTAGTCAAATTACTGCTGAAGAAAGAACCTATTTACAAACAATTGCGGTAAAAGCAATTAAGGCAATTAAATACGAAAATGTTGGTACAATTGAATTTTTAATGGATCCTGAGCATCACTTCTATTTCATGGAAATGAATACTAGAATTCAAGTTGAGCATTCAATTACCGAGGAAGTTGCAGAGTTTGACTTAGTTAAGGCCCAACTAGAAATTGCTGCCGGTCAAGACTTAAAGATTACTCAAGACCAAGTCAAAGTTCATGGTGCAGCAATTGAAGCTAGAATTAATGCTGAAGATCCGGTTAAAAACTTTAGGCCGCAAGCTGGTAAAATTAAGCAAATGGCGTTACCCGGTGGCTTAGGAATCAGGATTGAAAGCGGCGTTAACAGCGGTGATACAGTTTCACCATTTTATGATTCGATGATTATTAAGATAATTGCCCATGCTGATAATCGCAATGTTGCTATTAACCGCTTGCTAGATGCTTTAACTGAGTTTAACCTGCAAGGCCTGACTACTAATCGCAATTTTTTGCTTAAGTTGCTTCAGGATAGTACCTTTAATCGTGGTGACTATCTGATTACTTATTTGGATGAAGAATTTTTACCTCAATATATCAAAGATAATCAATCTAGAGAGGAGGCAAAATATGATTAACAAATTTACTTCACATCCTACAAAAGCACTTAAAGCATACCAAGATCAAGTTCCCGAGGGGATTTATCGGTCTTGTAAGCAATGCGGAAGTGAATTTTATGCGCCTCAGGCTGGTAAATATCAAACTTGTCCCAATTGTGGGTACGGCTTTCGCGTATCGGCTAAAGAGCGGTTAAAAATGTTAACGGATAATTTTACTGAATGGGATGCTGAAGTAGTCAGTAGTGATCCGCTTAATTTTCCTAATTATCAGACAAAGTTAGCGCAAGCACAAAAAAAGAGTCAATTGCAAGAGGCAGTTCTAACTGGTCAAGCCCAATTTGGTGATTACCAAGCTGGACTTGGCATTATGGATCCAACCTTTATTATGGGGAGTTTAGGAACTGCAACAGGTGAAAAAATTACCCGCTTATTTGAAAAAGCAACGGCTAAAGCATTACCGGTGATTATGTTTACTGCTTCTGGTGGAGCTCGCATGCAAGAAGGAATTCATTCCTTAATGCAGATGGCCAAAGTTTCTCAAGCAGTTAATGGTCATCGCGATGCTGGGCTAGCCTATATTGTTGTTATTATGGATCCGACTACTGGCGGTGTAACAGCTAGCTTTGCTTCGCAAGCCGATATTATTTTGGCTGAGCCTAAAGCAATGATTGCGTTTGCTGGTCGTAGGGTAATTGAACAGACAATTCATAAAGAATTACCCAAAGACTTTCAAAGTGCCGAAAATGCTTATCAAAATGGTTTTGTTGATGCAATAGTTCCACGCAATGAGCAAGTAGCGACGTTAACGCAATTGTTAGCGATTTTTGCTAGTCAAAAGTGGGGTAGCAAAGATGTCAAAAAATAAAAAAATTGCAGAAATTATGGCAGGAGCACGTAGTACTGACAAAACGGATATGATGGCTTTAGTTAAGCAATTGTGTCCTGATTTTTTTGAGATGCATGGCGATCGTGTGGCGGCAGACGATCCTGCAATTATTGCCGGACTCGCTACCATTAATGGGCGTGCTGTGGCGGTAATTGCTACTAATAAAGGCCAGGATTTGGATACCAGAATGGCGACCAACTTTGGTAGTCCTACTCCGCAAGGCTATCGTAAGGCACTGCGAGTAATGAAAACGGCGCAAGCATTGAATCTGCCAATTATCACTTTAATTAATACCCCTGGTGCTTATCCTGGAGCTACTGCCGAAGCTAGTGGTCAGGGTCAGATTTTAGCTAAAAATATTAGTGAGATGCTGCAATTAACAGTGCCACTATTGACAATAATTATTGGTGAAGCTGGATCTGGGGGCGCCTTGGCACTGGCTTGTAGCGATCGGGTATGGATGCTTGAACATAGTATGTATACTGCCGTATCTCCTGAAGGCTTTGCGTCGATTATGTATAAAGATGGTCAGCAGGCGCAAAAGGCAGCTGATGTAATGCATATTGAACCAGCATGGCTTAAAGAACACGAAATTGTGGAACAAGTTTTGCCTGAACGGGTCTTGGCTAATGATGCTGCAGAATTAAAACAATTAATTGCTAAGCAACTAGAAGATTTTGATCAGTTGTCATTAGTTGAATTATTGGAGCAGCGGCAAGTGCGTTATCGTAAATTTTAAATTAAAAAAGAGAACCTGAATTGAAAGGTTCTCTTTTTTTGCTTTATTTAGCTAATAACTTGTTTAGTTCTTGTTTGAGCTGATCTTTTAGATTAGCTAATTCTATTTGATTGGGGCGAGTGCTATCTGCATACATTATATCTTTATCTAACCACCAAACTGGTCCAGGGATCGGGGTGTCATGCTGTTTACGCGGGAAAAGATGCCAGTGCAAGTGTGATTCACCGTTACCTAATAGTTCACAGTTCATTTTGTCAGCTTGAAAGGCCTCAGCTACAGCCTCATTAACAAGACTCATTTCATGTAAAAATAAGTCTTGCTTTTCACTAGGTAAATAGTATAGCTCTGTAACATGTTGCTTACTTAAAAATAAAGTATAACCCTTGAAATATTGGTTATCGCCTAAAACAACATAACCAGTTGTTAGTTCTTGGACAAAGTAGGGGTTTTGTTGTTTTTTAATTAACGCAATTCGCTGACAAATTTCACAATTTGGATTACTATCTGTCATAATTAGGTGCCTTTTTGGTAATTTGTACATCGTGAGGATGGGATTCCCGTAAACCAGCGTTAGTTATTTGGACGAACTGTGCTTTCTCGATTAACTCTGCAATAGTTGCAGCGCCGACATAGCCCATACCTGAGCGCAGACCGCCATTAATTTGGGTAATAGTATCGGCAACATCACCTTTATATTCGACTCTAGCTTCGACGCCTTCAGGGACTAGTTTGTTAGCTTCGTTGACACCGCCTTGGAAATAACGATCAGATGACCCATGGGCTTGTGCCATCGCGCCAACAGACCCCATGCCACGATAAGCCTTATATTTGATCCCGTTGTCTTCAAAGATTTCACCAGGAGCTTCAGTCGTACCAGAAAGCATACTTCCCAGCATAACGGCGTTGCCACCAGCAGCGATAGCTTTAACAATGTCTCCAGAATATTTAATGCCGCCATCAGCAATAATTGGCTTATGGTATTCGCGTGCAACAGTAGCCGCGTCATAGATAGCAGTAATTTGCGGTACACCGACGCCGGCAACGACCCGAGTTGTACAAATGGAGCCTGGACCAATGCCAACCTTGACTACATCGACGCCAGCATCAAATAGACTGCGAGTTGCTTCGCCGGTAGCAACGTTGCCAGCAATTAACGTAATCTTAGGGAAGTGTTTGCGGATTTCCTTGATTTTTCTTAGAACACCAGCTGAATGACCATGTGCTGTATCAATTACAATGGCATCGGCACCTTTTTCAAGGAGTGCTTGTGCTCGTTCCAACGTATCGCTAGTGACGCCGATTGCGCCAGCAACTAATAGGTGGTGGTGGACGTCAACCGCTGCTTTAGTGATACTTTTGGGGACAACTACGCTTTTAACATTGGCAATCTCACTGGCTTGGGCAGTAATTGACATATTTTTGTGGACGACACCTAATCCACCTTGTAGTGCCATGGCAATAGCCATGGCGCCTTCGGTGACAGTATCCATTCCCGCGCTGATCAAGGGAATATTCAGTTTTAGATTTGGTGCCAATTCAGTTTGCAAGTCAACTTCATTAGGTAAGACATGACTCTGCGCTGGGATTAACAAGACGTCATCAAAAGTTAGCCCTTTTTTAGCAAATTTAGTTGTCCAATTTGACATTAATTCTACACTCCTTGCTTATAAAAATAGAAAATAATTTTATTACACTTTACTAGTGATTTAAGGTGGGGTCAAGCTAAAATTGAGCTACAGGGAAATAGCTTTTTAAAAAAGCACTGTTAAAAATACTGGCTGGCATAATAGTTATTTTATTTAAACGCTATGTCCCAATTTTCTCAGATAAGCAGCAAAACTTTCTTGTTCACCTGCAAGACCTGCCTGTTTTTCTTCGTACCAATTAATCTTATCGTTTAGGATTTGTAAGTGATGCTGGACTTGCTCGAATTGCTTAAGGAAGTCTTGCTTGGTCTTTTTTAATAATGCTAATCGAGCTGGGATGGTCTCATCCCCTTGGCTGCGTAAATTAACGTAGGTTTTTAAGTCGGCAATTGCCATACCAGTACCCTTTAAATGAAGCAAAAACTTCATCCAGTCAATATCGTCTTCAGTATAGAAGCGGCGACCAGAACTATTTCGGTGCGGTTTAATTAAGCCTTGTGTTTCATAGAAACGCATGGTTGAGGAATTAAGCTTGAACAACTTGCTAAACTCTCCGATGCTATATTGTTTTTTATTTGTTACCACGGTTATTCTCACATTCTGTAATTAATGGATTGACTTAAAGTGGGCTTTAAGTAATATACTAACAATAATTGATTAAGGAGGATTTGTAAATGGTTAAAAAACAAACAGCTGGTCGCAAAAATTTGGGTAATTTTGCCCCGCAATTTGCTGCCTTAAACGATGATGTTTTATTTGGTGAAGTCTGGGACAAAGAGTCTGAGTTATCAGCCCATGATCGGTCATTAATTACTATTGCAGCGTTAATGGCAATGGGCAATACTGAACAAATTGGTGATCATTTAAAAATTGGATTGCAAAATGGTGTTACCAAAGAAGAAATTGTTGCTGAAATTACGCATTTAGCTTTTTATGTAGGTTGGCCTAAAGCCTGGTCAACTTTCAAGCGCGCAAAAGAAATTTGGTCAGCGACTGACCAGCCTAAACAGCCAGGTGTTTTTGCAACGGGTCCAAGTAATGATGACTATGCGCAGTATTTTACTGGTAAAAGCTATAATGAAACCTTGGTTTTACCCAATGGCGAAGATGTCAAGGTGCCGGTTAATAATGTGACCTTTGAACCTGGTTGTCACAATAATTGGCATATTCATCATGATGGTAGCCAGATTTTATTGGCAACTGGTGGTCGTGGTTGGTATCAAGAATGGGGTAAGCAGCCTCAAGAATTAAAGCCAGGCGACGTGGTGGTTGTTCATGATGGCACCAAGCATTGGCATGGTGCTGCTAAAGATTCTTGGTTCAGTCACTTAGCGATCACAACTGGCTCAACTGAGTGGCTTGAAGCAGTAGCTGAAGCTGATTATAATAAGTTAAACTAGAAAATATAAATTAATAATTTTTATAGGAGCATTATTATGAGAGCAGCTGTTTTTGTTGAACCTGGCAAGATTGGGCTTGAAGAAGTACCTAAACCAACTATTAAAAAGCCAACTGATGCAATTATTAAAATTGTTCAGACTTGTGTTTGTGGTTCAGATTTGTGGTGGTACCGTGGCCTTTCTAGTCGTAAAAAGAATTCCTTGATTGGACATGAGGCAATTGGAGTTGTCACTGAGCTTGGAAACGAGGTTAAGCAAGTTAAGGTGGGAGATTTTGTAATTGTGCCCTTTACTCATGGTTGCGGATATTGTGCTAATTGCTTGGCCGGGTTTGATGGTAATTGTTTAAATCAGGAAGCTGGGCCAAATGGTGGCTACCAAGGTGAGTATTTGCGTTATTACAATGCTAATTGGGGCCTAGTAAAAATCCCAGGAAAACCTAAGGATTATTCACAAGAGCAATTGAATTCTTTACTAACTTTAGCCGATGTGATGGCTACGGGTTATCATGCTACTTATAGCGCGCAAGTGCAGCCTGGTGATACAGTAGCTGTGGTTGGTGATGGCGCTGTAGGATTATGCGGTGTAATTTCAGCAAAATTGCGCGGTGCTAAACGAATTATTGCAATGAGCAGACATGAAGATCGTCAGCGATTAGCTAAAGAGTTTGGTGCAACCGACATCGTTTGTGAAAGAGGAGAAGCAGGAGTTGCTGAGGTCATGACTCTGACTAATGGCGCGGGAGTTGATGCTGCGTTAGAGTGTGTTGGAACTGACTTGGCAATTGAAACTGCCAGCCAAGTTTGTCGTGCTGGAGCAATTGTAGGGCGAGTTGGTTTGCCACAGGTTACGAACCTTGATACAGCTAAACTTTTTAATAATAATGTTGGTTTGCGTGGTGGAATTGCAGCGGTAACCACACATGACCGTAAGATTTTACTTGATGCTGTATTAACGGGGAAAATAAATCCTGGAAAGGTCTTTACTAAAGTATTTACTCTTGATCAAATTCAAGCAGCATATGAAGCGATGGACAAGCGCATGGCAATCAAGTCATTGGTAAAGGTTGCAGATTGTTAAATATCATCAAAAGAGGCTCCTGAAGATATTTCAGGAGCCTTTTTGCTAGCTGTGTGAGCTTATTAATAATGGTGACTACGAGTTTGCAAGACAAACTTGATTTGGCTGGTATAAGCAATAATTCCGATTATTAACCAAGTTAAAGTAACAAATATGCTGGTGGTCAAATTGGCATGATTAAACTTGATAAAATTAATTGGTTCATAGAAAGGAAAAAGTAGCGCGATTTTATTTAGCCATGTGGGATAAGCTGAAATAATTACCAGTACACCTGCTACTAATTGCATGATTGAGCTAAAAATATTTATTAAAAAGTAGGGATCATTCATTCGCCATGATCCTGCCCAGGCACCAAAGCCCAGAACTGCTCCATAAAGACAAAGTAGCGGCAATAGAATTACTGCCCGTTTGATTAGTACAATTGGCGCGCCAAAGCAAAAGAGCAAACCAAGGTTAATTAATGCAAGACTCATTCCGATGACAAGAGCAACTAACGTCTTAATAGTCCAATAGCGCCAACTGAAAGGGCGTTTAGCGATTAATTCGTAATCGATTTGTAAATCGGCATCTTTAATTAATAGTTGCCCCATTGTTTGCATTGCTAGACTAGCAGCGTCAATTGCGATCGAAGCAACTGCTACACTCCAGTCGAGTTTATCAGTATACTGGGCATTAATTAAGACTAGTAAGAATAAATCAATTATTGGTGTAATAAAGAAATAAACTAATTTAGTACGCCAATTATGTAAAAATGATAGTGAAGAAAATTGTGTAGTCAGCATTAGATTATCTTCAGAGCTCCTTTCTTACGAGCTAAAAAGTTAATCTTTTTAACTACTAAATTAATCAGAATCATCCAAAGACACAGACTGCATAAGTAGGCAGGCCAGTCAAGGCTTTGCTGCCTGGTAATATTGGCAACGGGTGTCGTTAATGGAATCAACCACTTAGAAATGTTGGTTAATGGTGTCAGAATGGCGCTGTTACCGAATAACCCAGCTAACAATAAAATTGGTGTACCAATTAGCGTTTCGTAAACCATCGCATCGCTAGTAAGGGTTAAGCAAGAGGCAATTAAGATTCCCATCAAGCTTGCTGCCAGCCATAATAGTAAGCAGCTTAAGACAAACTGTCCGGTAACTTGTCCAGTTGCCACGCCAAAAATTTTGGCTAAAATAAAGGCAATCGGAAAACTACACAGTCCATAACTAGAAGCAGGTAGCAATAACGTAATTAGTGACAGACGTTCATCGTATTGATTGTTCAATAAGTAGGGCAATGTGCCTTTTGCCTGTTCAAAATTAATGCAGCCAGCAACAGTGGTACATGAAGTCCATAGTCCGAAAATCCCGCTTTGTCGCCAAAGCATAGGATTAGTAAGAGTATGACTGGCATAAGCGACAGTGTATTGGACTAAGAAGATCGATACTGTACTGGTAATTGTTAACCAGACGAAGTACTGATCTGACAAGTAATCTTTGACATGGAAATAAAACAAACGGATAAATCTCATTGTTATTTCCTCCGCAGTTTTGGTGCCAATGCTAAGTAAGATTCTTCCAAGGTATTGGGATGGTCAGAACTTTGGCTATTTGCTTGCTTAACAATTTCAGTGACGCTGCCACTGGCAAATACCTTGCCAGCCCCCAGTAAAATAATATTATTGGCTAATTGCTCAACTTCAGTCATTGTATGACTGGTAAGTAAGATACTGATGCCACTACCGGCTAGCTGCTTTACTGTATTGCGAATGCTACTAGCGATTTCAACATCCAAACCGCTAGTTGGTTCGTCAAGGAGCAGCAAACTAGGATTGCCAAGCAGAGCACGAGCAATATGTAGCCTTTGAATCATGCCTTTAGAAAAGGCACTTATTTTTTTATTGGCAACGCCTGCTAAGTCAACTATTGATAGTACCCGAGTAATTTCTGCTGTTTGTTTTCTATATGGGACTTTAGCTAAATCAGCAAAAAAAGATAGGTTTTGTTTAGCAGTTGCACTACGGTAAAATCCTAATTCCCCGCCAAAAGAAACGCCCATTCTGGGTCTTTTTCTGGTGGTGGTAATGTCGTGACCATTCATGATGACTTTGCCAGCAGTTGGCAGCAAGTAGCCGCCAATAATTGAGACAATAGTAGTTTTACCTGCACCATTTGGCCCTAATAAAGATACTATTTCTCCTTGACCGATTGTAAACGAAACATCGACTAACGCAGTGAAATTTTGTCTGCGCTTTTCGTAGGTCTTTTTTAAGTGTTCAATTGATAAAATGTTTTTCAAAAATATGCTCCATAAATTAAGTTAAAATTGGCTATCACTAAAAAGGAAGGGTGTGATAATCATTTTTACTGTTTAATTTTGAAGACCTATTTGATAGTTTAACATTAAGGCTATGTGAGGTAGTATAGCATAAAAATCATTTTAGTCCCATTCTTATTTCAGAAGTTTTGCTATAATAGACTTTAAGATTGTCGAAGTAGGGGGGACTGTTAAATGACATCACTTGAACATTTACAAAGGGTAACTATTGGCAAAGTAGCCAAAAATAAGCCTATCAAATTAGTCGATTATGATCCAAATTGGGCAACGTTTTTTGAAGCTCAAAAAACTAAAATTAAGCGGGCCTTAGGTAAAACGGCCCTAAAAATCGAACATGTTGGTTCAACGGCAATTTCGGGATTATGTGCTAAGCCAATTGTTGATATTTTACTGCTAGTTCCTGATTCAGCTAAGGAGCAAAGTTACTTGCCGCAGCTGGAAGAAGCAGGCTTTAGCTTGCGGATACGTGAGCCTGATTTTGAGGAACATCGGATGCTGATTGATGTTGGTGAACACCTGCATTTGCATGTTTATAGTCCCAACAGTAAAGAAGCAAAAGACTTAGTTAACTTCCGAGATTGGCTCAGAATTAATGAGGTTGATCGCTTAAAATATCAGCAAACAAAAGCCAAGTTGGCTAAGCAAAATTGGTCAACAGTTCAAGATTATGCTGATGCTAAGGGGCCAGTGATTGACGAAATTAAGCAACATGCTAATGCTTATTTTGCACAAAAAAGGTAGCACTTCAAATTGAAATGCTACCTTTTTAGTTTTAATCGACGGATTTTAAAGCTTCAAGCATGTCTAAATTACTTAATTTGTGATTAACAACATAGCCTAATACGATAGTCACAATCCCGATGACTCCTAGAGGCCAAAGAAAACTTGATGCGGTTAGCGCTGGGTTGAACATTACGTTATCGGGTGGAACTACATACAAGATGTAGCGATAGAGTAAATCACCTGTCAGATAACCCACTAAAATTCCTATTCCAGTTAGTAAAATTGTTTCTCGGTAGATATACAGCGTGACTTCCTTTTCATAAAAGCCTAATACTTTAATCGTTGACAATTCGCGAATGCGCTCGGCAATATTAATGTTAGTTAGGTTGTATAAGATGACAATTGCCAATAGGCCAGCCACAACGATTAAGACTATCATAATTAGGTTGAGTGATTGAACAACTACGTCGAGTTCCTGGCTGATAGCAGTATTTTGGACAACGCCGCTAACACCGCTTAATTTCATGAATTGAGCTGCTTCTTTGCGAGTGTTTGCTTGGTCACTATTTTTCAAGATAACTAGATTGGCATTGGAATGATATTTATGATTAAAGACTTGCTGATATTGCCGTTGATTCATAAAGACAAAGTGTCCGGTGTACATTTCGGTAATTCCAGCAACCGTCATTTTTTGTTGATGACCAGTGGCACTATTTAGGGTAATTTGACTACCTTTTTTAGCTCCCAATAAATCAGCTAGACGCTCTGAAATAATCACACCCCGATTAGAGAGTTTGATTTTCTGGTTGGTTGAGCGCTGATTAAGCGTAACGTATTTAGAAAAGCTCTGCTGCTTTTGCGGCACAATTAAAGTAATGCTTTGATTATCACCATTTTTACCAGTAGTTTTATTCATTGACTCATAGTAAACTGGAGTTTCCGATTTAATCGCTTTTTGCTGCAACTTAGCTTTAATTGCCTTAGTATTGCTGGAACTGTGAGCGACAATCAAATCATAATGAAGCAACTGTGAAAATTGCCGTTCATTCATGTTGCTAATGGAATTTTTGACTGCAAAACCAGCAAAAAGTAGCGTAGCAGCACCACAAACGCCAAAGATGGTCATTAGCATCCGTTTTTTATAGCGAAAAATATTCCGAGCAGTGACTTTATGCGTAAAGTTAAGTCGATGCCAAATAAAGGGAATTTTTTCTAACAAAATTTTAGAGCCAGCTGCTGGTGGCTTTGGTAATAGTAATGCAGCTGGTTGTTCTCGAAATTCATTTTTAGCCGTTAAATAAGCAGGTAGAACAGAACTTGTCCAAGCTAAAATGAGGGCAATCAAGCTGATTGGCCAATAAAAGTGGGTTTCAATCGGCGGCAGAGTAATCGATTGGTAATAAGCATGATAAACAATTTGTGGCATCAATGTATGTCCTAAGAAAATGCCAACCAAAGTACCCATAGTCCCAGCTGAAAAGCCGTAGAAAACGAACTTACTAATAATGGTACGATCATCATAACCTAGAGCCTTTAAAGTACCAGAATTGATTCTTTCCTCATCAATGAAGCGGTTCATAGTAGTAAACGTCACTAACGCAGCTACAAAGTAAAGAAAAATGGGGAAGACTTTGGCTAGATCGTCTACCACCTGTGCGACTGTGGTATAAACTAAATTACCATCACCACCAGGAATTTCTCGACGATTATTGACGCTATAACTGGGCTTTTTCAGTTGTTTAAGCTGCTTTTTCGCTTTAGCAATTTTAGTTTGTCCTGCAGTAATTTTTTGAACTGCGGTTTTACTTTTGGCAGTGAATTCTGCTTGCTTAGCTTGCAATTGTTTTTCAGCCACAGTTATTTTAGCTTGAGCTTGTTTGGCAGATAATTGCTCTTCTGGAGATGGATTTGGATTCTGCCGAGCTTGCGCGGTTAATTGCTCCTTTTGAGTTGTTAATTCATTCTGATTATCGATCAATTGTTTTTTGGCTGAATTTAACTTTTGCTTTGTCTGAGACAGTTTTTGTTCACTCGGTTGTAGCTGTTTTTTCGCAGTCGCAATAATCCGCTGTTTGCGAGCTCCAGCATTGGACTTGAGTGTTTTAGTCAATGCTTTTTTATGACGACGGAGTTTTTCAGAATAATCTTTGCTATAAGAATCAAGGCCATGCAGATTTTTGTAAGTTAGATTAGCTACTGTGTAAACCGTATGGTCGAAGTTTTGGGGATTGACGATCCCATAACCGTTGAGTTCGCCAGTACCGCTAGTACTTTGACCCAGATTAACGTTTGATAGGATTTGCCCAGAATAAATAAAACCAACAATTTTGAAATGATGGCGTTTTAGTAACGTAGTTCCTAAGGCATTCTTTTTTTCAGTAAAAACAATTGTTTGCCCAAGATGATATTTTTTGGAGAACTGAGCAGCTAGGGCAATTTCATTATTATGTTTTGGTAAACGACCATTGCGTAATTCGTATTTGCCAACTTTTTTAGGCTTAGAAAAAATTCGAAAACTTTTAGTACTATTTTTGACCACAGTATCGGTCATATAACCGAACTCAACATCTTTAAGACCTTTAGTTTGGCGGATTTTTTTAGCATCTTGTTTATCAAGTCCATAATTACTCATGACGGATAAATCAGGTGTATTGAGTTTTTGTGCATAGTGATTACCGGTATCACGCATATCTGGCCCAGTAACCATCAGGCCGACTAGGGCAAAAGCACCAATCAGCATTAAGCCAAAAATTGATAAAAATTGTCCCTTAGTATGTTTAATTGATTGCCAGATATCTTGCCAAATTATCTTATTCATCAAAAAAGCCCTCTTTACCATCTAATGTTTGCAATATCTTCGGGATGTTTATTTTGAGTAATTTTGGTAACTTGTCCATCGTGAAAGTGAATTACCCGATCAGCAATTGGTGCAATGGTACTATTATGTGTCACGATAACAACAGTCGCACCATCTTTACGGCTCATATTGGCAATGGTCTGTAATACACTCTTGCCAGTTTCGTAATCAAGGGCTCCAGTTGGTTCATCACAGAGTAGAATTTTTGGATTTTTGGCAATCGCGCGGGCAATTGCCACCCGTTGTTGTTCACCACCGGATAATTCAGCTGGAAAATTATTAATTCTTTGCTTAAGTCCGACATCAATCAATGTTTGGACTGGATCTAACGCGTCAGGGACAATTTCAGAAGCTAATTCAACATTTTCTTTGGCTGTTAAATTTTGGATTAAGTTATAAAATTGAAAAACAAAGCCAATATCATTACGCCGATAAGTCGTAAGTTGACGTTTATTATAGTTGGCAATATTTTTGCCATCAATAATTACTTCGCCGTCACTGTTAGTATCCATTCCTCCTAAGATATTGAGAATTGTTGACTTACCAGCACCAGATGCTCCAAGAATGATTGCTAATTCACCTTTTTCGATCGTAAAATTAACGTCGTTATTAGCTAAAACTTCGGTTTTTCCAGTTCGATAACGTTTATAATTGTGCTTTACTTCGATATAACTCATCTAAATATCCTCCTTATCTATATGCTAAGTCATTATCAATTTAGGTAGCTCTCTAAAACCTGCAATACACCCATTTCGTTATTGCTAGGCGCTTCATATTTAGCGATTGCCTTTAACTTAGGATCACCATTTTTCATAGCATAGCTGAAACTTGCAAGTTCAATCATTTCTTGATCATTCATGCCGTCACCAAAAGCAATTAAGTCTGCTGGGGTGAGGTTAAAATAGCGTAAGAAATATTTAATTCCTTGTCCTTTGTTTACTCTGCTAGGCATGACGTCAATATTGTTAAAGCCGCTACTTGTACAGTGAATACGCTCAGGACTATTTTGATTGAATTTTTTCTCTAATTCGTTAGCTAACTCGGCAGAACAGTTAAGGGTTAATTTAGTCAAATTTTCCCAAGTAGGAATATCCTCTAAACTGGCAATTTCACTGACATCAGGATAAAAGAAGCGCATTGAATTTTTAAATGGAGTGCGTGCCTTTTTGCTAATGTATGAACCATTAAGACCACTTGCGGCAATTTGGGTTTCGGGATAATTGGTTTGAACAAAATTAATTAATTTGATACCAGTTTGGTAGGTGAAAACATGACGCGCAATGATTTGATTATCTTGAGTCAAAATTGCTCCGTTATCAGCTACGATGTCAATTCGGTCTAAGAAACCATGAAAATCCTTGCGTAGTCGTGATAACGGGCGACCGCTAGCAGCGATGAAGTGAACATGGTGTTTACGTAAAGCAGTTAAGACTTGATCAAAGCGGTTGCGGTCAAACTCTTTGTCGTCATTAACAAAAGTTCCGTCCATGTCAACTGCTACTGCTTTAAAAGGAATAGTTGTCATTTAATTCTCCTTAATTTTCTATTTGAGTATATTATATAATAGTTACAAGAATATTTTAATTCTAGTTAATTGATAATTTTGCCATACAAAAAACAGGCACATCAAGTAGTGTACCTGCTTTTTTAAAAATAACAATTACTTTCTAACTTGGCTAGGTTTTCTTTTGCCAATTTGCCAGCAAATAAAGATAGCGATTATGACATCAGCAGTGTTTTTAAAAGCTGATTTAAAATGTTTGGATTTTATTAAGTGGCCAATATCTAACTGCTGCTTTGCCAATTATAGAGTCTCGTTTTACTGGACCAAAAAAGCGTGAATCCCTTGACACATCGCGGTGATCACCCATTACCCAATAAGCATCTTTAGGAACTTTATAGCTAAAATTTGTAGTGTAAGTATGCCCAGCATCATTATCAACTTTTTTATAGTGATTTTCTAGATAAGGTTCCGATAGTAACTTACCATTAACGTACATTTTGTCATTTTTTGAAACGATTTTATCACCGGGTAATCCGATAATTCGCTTAATATAAAAATCTTTAGAATTGTCTTGAGCATTTTTTGGAGGATGCAACACTACAATATCATTTCGCTTGGGTTTAAAGTTCCGAAATGAAATTAGACGTTCATTATTTTCAAATGTTGGTTGCATAGAGATCCCAGATACTCGATCGTTTGAAATTACAAAGGTAATTAACAAATAGAAAGTACCAAGAATAGCAGCTATCATGATGATGGTTTCTAAGAAAAATTTACTCCAACTTTCTTCTTCATTTTGTTGGCTTTTCATATAGTTTATGCTCCTTTGGGCTTAATTAATTTAATTATAGTCGATTTTAGATACATGTAAATAAAAATCATTAGATAAACAGAGTTAATGTTTCTATTGTAGTTGATTTATCGATGAAAAAAGCTCCCAAAGGGAGCCTTAAAAAATTGTCCTAATGATTACTTCTTAACTTGGCTAGGTTTTCTTTTGCCAATTTGCCAGCAAATAAAGATAGCAACTGCGACTTCAACAATAATTAAGATAATATTGAGACCCAGCTTCATCTGACCAAGATTAATAGCTGAGATGCCAAAGAGCTGCTTTTGAGCACCAAGATAAAGATCTAGAATTACAGAACCAATAATTAGTACAGACATTGTTAGCCACTGGTCTCTGCTAAAGGCAATTCCATACTCTTCTTCACGGCGTCTGATTCCTGGTAAGATTGCTCCTAAACCGATTAAAACAACTACGGCAACAATATTAATGATTAATTCGTACCACCAATAACCACTGAATTGCTTAACATCTTGAGGGGCAATTCCTAAAACAGTGGCCATTGCAGTGACTATTAGTAAAAGTAAACCAACTAGATACGCTAACTTATCATTTTTAATGAATGTGTAATTAGATGGGAATTTTTCTGGATTTTTGCGAATCCGCATGAAAGAGTAGAAAATCCAACAAGTAACACCAGGTGAGATAATACCATTAAGGTTTAGTAACCAGTTAAATATGTCATTCATATCTGGCAAAAAGATTCCCAACAGCATGATAAATGCAGAAAGTGAAACAGTTAGAATATAACCATTAACTGGTAAATCGTTCTTGTCCTTTTTACGTAAAAAGCGCGGCATATATTTATCACCAGTATCAGAAATTAACATTCTGGTCATGGCATCAAGTAAAACGGCTAATAACGCAGCGTTATAAAAAACAGAAGTCCAAGCCCAAAAGTAGAGCAAGCCTTTACCCAAGCCGTATTGGTGTCCGACCATGTCAAAGACGTAATAGGCACCATTCATTTTTAAATCGTTAGGAATATGGTAAGCATCAATGTAGATTCCTAAAGCAAAAGAACCAAAAACAGTTAGGAAAATGGTCATTGTAGCTAAAGCAATCATAGCTTTAGGAAAATCAGCTTTTGGCTTTTTCATTTGGGTGACATAGGGGGCAACCAATTCACAACCGTTAAGGGCATAGATTAACATGGCGATGGTTGTCCAATAGTGCATATCAAATTTAGGAATCAGGGTTTTCCAAGTAAATGGATGAGTTGCCATATGGCCACCTGATTTTGCTAGGCCTAAAAATGCTAAGAAAACAAACATTAAGGTCATAACGAGCATTAAGCCACCACCGATGGTAGATAGGAATTCCATTGAACGCGAAAAGTAATGTTCGACAATAATGAAGATAATGAATAAGGCAAAAGTCATTAAAGCAAACTTAGTGTTAGAAATTTGATTTTGAAATTTTTCCGAGCCAGTTAATGCCCAGCCAATATCGACGATTAATTCATTAGCAGAATCGACTGCATAAGGAATAGAAGCTGCCCAATAGGTCCAAGCAGTAAAGTAGCCTAGAAATTCGCCATCAGTACCACGCACCCATGAAGATAGGCCACCACCTTCTTTACTGAAGACAGAACCTAGTTGTCCAACCATTAATGAATATGGAATTACGTAAAAAATACACATAATAATCCATGAAGTAACAACGGGCATACCTTGGTTCTGAAAATTATACATAATATCGTCAAGACCAATAACTGTACAAAAAGCCATTAAGGTCAAGACTGGCCACGAAATATATTTCGGTTTTGCATTTATTTCATCCACTTATTTTCTCTCCTTTAAAAATAATCAACGTTTCTATTTTACTCATTAATTGATTGGCTGACTAGAGTAAATTGGAGTTATCTAGCTGAAAAACTTGTATACTAGTTCAAAATTAAGAAAAATTTGCTTAAAATGTTGCTAGTATTGAATTTTCTGTGGTCATGTTGTAAGATTATTATCGTTAATATTATAAAAAAGAAAGAAGGATTCTTATGTCAGGACATTCAAAATGGCACAATATTCAGGGCCGCAAGAATGCGCAAGACGCTAAGAGAGGTAAAATTTTCCAAAAACTATCTCGTGAAATATATATGGCTGCAAAGAATGGTGGTCCTGACCCCTCAGGGAATCCTAACTTGCGGATGGTAATTGATAAGGCTCGTTCTAATAATATGCCTAAGGCTAATATTGATCGTGCAATTAAAAAAGCTGATGGTAATTCAGATGAGCATTACGATGAAATTTCTTATGAAGGTTACGCACCGGGCGGTGTAGCAGTTTTTGTAGAAGCTTTAACTGATAACAAAAATCGGACTGCTTCGGCGGTGCGGGTGGCTTTTACACGTAATGGTGGCTCACTTGGTGCTACTGGTTCTGTTGCCTATATGTTTGATCGTAAAGGTTATTTAGTAATTGACCGTTCGACTACTGATGCTGATGAAGATCAGATGTTACTTGATGTAATGGATGCTGGTGGCGATGACTTGCAGACTAGTGACGATGCTTTTGAGATCTATACTGACCCTAAGCAATTTGCTCAGGTGCGTGATGCATTAGCTAAGGCTGGTTATCAGTTTGCTAACGCTGAGTTGACGATGATTCCAGAAAATACTACCCCAGTTCCAGCTGATAAGAAGGAACAGTTTGCTAATTTAGTTGATGCATTAGAAGACGATGATGATGTCCAAAATGTTTATACTGCGGCAGCTGACGAAGACTAATTAAATAAGTTAATTTAGAAATCACTCAAATTATTTTGGGTGATTTTTTGTTTTGCCAAAAAAATACTACTATTTTTGCGTATATATTAATGTAAAGGAGGTATGTATGCGAATTAAAGAAATGGTAGGTAATTTGATTGAAACAGCAATTTCTAAGCATGCTAGTGATATTTTCTTTTTGCCAGACGATAACCAGTTATTGGTTAATTTACGTACATTAAAAGGGTTTACTAACCAAGCAAATTTTACCGAAAACGAAGGTAAGGAAATTATTAACTTTTTAAAATATGCTGCACAAATGGATATTGCCGAGCATCGTAGGCCTCAAGTAGGGGCATTAACTTACCAAGTTAATGACGTAAATTTTTACTTGCGTCTATCTAGTGTGGGCGATTTTACTGATAAAGAATCGTTAGTGATTCGAATTATTTATCAAGTTAATACTGGACAATATTTTTTGCCTGATCAAATTGATCAGTTGCGCTCTTTAACACATAAGCGCGGTTTAGTCATTACCAGCGGCCCAACAGGATCTGGTAAAACAACGACAATGTACAAACTTGCTAAGTATGTGGGACAAAACCAAATGGTGATGACAATTGAAGATCCAGTTGAGATTCAGGAATCCAGCTTCTTGCAAACACAAGTTAATTTGGAAGCAGAGATTAGCTACACACGTTTATTGGAAGCAGCGCTAAGGCATCGACCAGATATTTTAATTATTGGAGAAATTCGTAATGCCACTACAGCAAGACTAGCAGTTGATGCGGCTTTGAGTGGACATTTGGTGTTAGCTACTGTTCACGCGAAGAGCACTTTGCAAACAATTTCTCGTCTAGAAAGTTTACAAGTTGATCGCAATGAATTGGTTAATTGTTTAACAGCGGTGACTTATCAACGTTTGCTGCCAACGCAAGCTGGTTATTCATGCTTAATGGATATTGCAGCTGGATCAGTATTACGGAGAAATATTTTACAAAGTCAAAGAGGTAATTTTGTTGCTTGGAGTCAGAATTTAACTGAGTTAAAGAAAAGAGGCGAGATTAGTGCGCAAATATGTGAGCAGTTTCAAGCAGGATAAGCTATCTAGTATGGAACAACTGACTTTTCTTGATTATTTACAAAATTGTTTGGCAAATGGCTTTTCGTTAAATACTAGCTTGGAACTAATTTCAATATTATGGGTTAAGCGAAGTAAGACCTTGACTAAATTGAATCTAGCAATGCAGCAAGGAGGGCAATTGGGCAACGAAATGCTTAAACTCGGTTTTTCTAAAACTACTGTGACACAAATTGATTTGGCTTTAGAGCAGGGTAACTTGTTAGACTGCTTAAAGCAACTAGCAACTTTAAATCGCTTAAAGAATGAGCAAATCAAAAAATTAAAAGCAGAAATGTCATATCCCTTTATGTTGGTAATTATGATGTTGGCATTATTAGTCTTTATGCAAACTTTTGTATCTGATCAGTTTACAGATACTAATGAATATACAGGCGATTTATTATTACTAGGAATATTAGCTTTGAGTATATTGTTTTTGTATTTTTTGACACAGATAGTGGCATTACTAAAAAAGCAAGACTACCACTCATTAAAGAAACTGTCGCACTATCCGATTATTGGACCAGTTATTAAAGTATATGTTAATTATTTATTGGTTTATGATGTTGGCTTGTTGATCGCTAGTGGCTTTTCCTTACAAAAAATGTGTGAATATGCTTCTAGGCAAACTAAGGGATCTTTGCAGCAATTTGTTGGAGTAAAAGTTGGACAGCAGCTAGAACGTGGAAAAAGTTTATCGCAAATTATTAGACAAGAAATATTTTTGCCGGATGAATTAATATTATTGCTGCAAACAGGGTCTAAAAAGGGCGATTTAAGTAGCAGATGTTTGTTATTAGGTCAGAGCTTATTTACGGAATTAACTAATAGAATTGAGAAAACGATTATCAACGTACAACCCTTTTGTTTTATTTTGATTGGGTTATGTATTATCGGGATGTATTTAAAATTATTGCTGCCGATGTATTCGATGATGCAGCAAATTTAAGGAGTTAACCAAGATGAAGAAAAAAGCGAAAAATTATTTATTAAATATTATTGCTAAGACACGCAAACCTCAAGGCTTTACCTTGATTGAAATGGTAGTTGTTATTGCCATAATCGTCTTGTTGATTTTGATTATTGCCCCCAATCTAACTAAGCAAAAGCAAAATGCTAGTGATAAGACTGATGATGCCTTTAAGACGACATTACAGACACAAACGGAATTATATGAAGAAGATAGTTCCCGAAAAGGTAAGGAATTGAATTTTCAGAATATGTTTGATGATGGATATCTGACCAAGAACCAGTTAGAAAAGTCCAAGAATTATAAGGTAGTTAATGGTGTGGTTGAAAAGAATAAGTAAAATCAAATTAACTGGTTTTAGCTTGGTTGAAATGATGGTCACACTGGTGATCTCGATTAGTCTAATTATGTTAGGGGTTGTTCAATTAGGAACATATCAAGATCAGTTGATTTTAAATAATACCACTAAGGAAGTTAAAAGCTCAATTGAGCAAGCTGCCAGAGTCTGTACGATTAGACATCAAGCAATAATGATTAATTATTATCCAGTTTCCAAAAGAATAGCTTTGATTGGCAAAAATTATTCACGTCAAATAAAGCTAGATTCACAAATTGAAGTTTATAACTTGACTAGCTTAAAGATATCAGCAAAGGGATCAATTTCACCACAAACAATCACTATAACTAACCATAAAAGTTCACAAAAAATCAAATTACAAATGATGTGGGGAAGAGCGATTGATGGTAAAGATTAAACTTAAGGGCTTTTTGCTAGCTGAAAGTATGATTGCATTAATTATTGCAATCTTAGGGGTAACCTCGATCGCATTGATTGTTGGGCAAAGTCGAGCAACAGAACGCAAGCTGGAGTCAAAAACCGATCGTGCTTATGCTTGGCATGTATTAAAGAAAGCCAGTTTAACTAAAATTGAAGTTCATGATTGTGTTTATGAATTAGCAGGTAATCAAAGTGTTTATGACGCAACAAATAAAAAAATTTATCAAATTAAAAAATAAGGGTTTTATGCTTTCTGAAGCAATATTTGCCATATTTGTTACTTTACTGGTGGTGACTATTTTACAGAACCTGTTAAAGAGTGTTACAACGGCTGATCGTGCTGGTCATCGAACAGACGATATTGCGTTTGCTTATGTTCAATTTGATCGTTTTTTTCATGATAATGAAACCGAAACTGCTTATATTTTTGAAGGTGGTTCTAATTCTAGGCAGGTCGGCATAGTTAAAGTAGAAAAATCTGGTCAGAAGAAAACCTATCTTTTGAACTTTTATAAAAATATGTTGCGCATGACTACTCCTGAAGGTGGTCATATGCCGCTGTTACTAAATGTCAAGCGTGCGATTTTCACGCATACTAGTAAGCAAATTTTGATAAAGGTTACGGAAACAGATAATCGTTATTCCGAATTAGTATTTGAATTAGACAAACCACCAATAAAAAAGAAGACAAGAAATGCACAAATTAAAATCCCTAAAAGTAAAAGCTAGTGCCCTATTAAGCAGTGTATTAGTGTTAGCAACATGTATAGTTTTTATTCAGTTTTATCAAACAGTTTATCGAGATAGTATGGAAAATAATTTATTGTTGATTGAATATTTGATTAACGAATGTTAGCGTAAAGTATTTGTGGGGAAAATAAAAAATAGAAGATTACCTTCTGCTAAAATGTAGTTTGAACAAGATTACATTCAGAGAGGTTTTCTTCTATATGATTAGTTTACTACAAGACTTACAACTTTTGTTAGATAATTTGACTGCTAATACTAATAAGCTGCTTGGTAACCAGCTTACTTTTGATGATTTGTTAGAAGCTTTTATGCAAGAATTACGCCATTGGGGCTTAAACCTAATTGGGACTTATCTTGAGCAGCTCGATGATAATTATAAGCAGTTACCCAGTCGTAAACAGAAATATATCGTTAAAGCTACGCGAACTTGTATTAAGCAAACTCTGTATGGTCAGCTTAGCTTTAAGCGTACTTATTACCAAGATAAGAAGTCTAAGCAATATTTCTTTTGGTTAGATCGGGCATTATCCTTTGAAAAATATGGCCGCATGACTCTAGGCTTTAAGGCAGCTGTCTTAGAAAATGTGGCTAAGTATCATTATCAAGCAGCCATTGACATGCTTAAGTACAGTGAAATTCATTCTAAAACCACAGTCATGAATATTGTGCATCGTGAGGGACAGCTATTGCCTAATCAGCCAGATCAGGTCCAACCGCGCGATAAGCAAATTGTTTATTTAGAAGCTGATGAAGACCACGTGGCCTTTCAAGATGGCAGTAATCATTTTATGAAGCTGGTTTATGTCCATGAAGGTTATGATGAAAGGCAGAAGCGGCATCATTTAATCAATCCGAAGTATTTTACCGGTACTTATCCTGGAGTAGCCAATGAACAACTCTGGGACGAAGTCCTATGTTATTTAGAAGCTAATTATCCACAGGCTAAACAAGTTTATCTGGCTGGCGATGGCGCACCATGGATTAAAGCTGGAGCTAAATATTTACCTAACTGCAAATTTGTCTTGGATCGCTTTCACTTGTTAAAGTATTGTCACAAAGCAACCGTTAATACTAAAGCCAGTGCAGCTTATCGGTTATATCATTGGGCTTTAACAGGTCAGCAGGATAAAGTAGCGTTATACTTTAAAACCCGTTTTAGTGATCCAGAATTAACCAGAACACAAATAGAGGCGCTAAAGCAGGCAAAGACCTATCTATTAGGTAATTGGCAGGCAATCTTAAATACCCAAGCTCCAGCCTATCAGCGCTGCACGGCTGAAGGACATATTAGTCATTATTTGTCAGAACGCCTAAGCTCAAGACCAATGGGCTGGAGTAAAAAGGGCGCTGAAGGTGTAGCTAGGAGTATTATCTTCCAGTTAAATGGTGGCGATATTACTCATTATTTGCTTAAAAAGCAAAAAGAAACAGCTAAAGCGCAAAGAATTATGCAAGTAGATCAGCGGTTTAAAGCCAAAGCAGAGACTTATTATGATGAATTTCAAGTAGAATTTGGGGAAACGGCCAAAGCCCATTACTGGAATCAGGGAATTATCAATGGTGGACAATTAATTGAGCTGCCAGAACAAATAATTTAAAAAAGCAAAAACTACGAAAAGCAGCAGGTAAAGGCTAAAAGTTTATTACCCACAAAAAGTTGACACTAACTTAACGAATGATTTTCTTGCATGCATTACCCTATTTCTATTAAAATATCTAAGAGATAGGGGAATATAATGGATAAAATCGAAGATCTTTTTAATAAATTTACGGATTGTGTTGAGTTTTTACAGGAAAGGTTGAACGTTTCATATAGTGATGCACTAATTGAAACGTTTGATAATCTCGAGAGCGGCAAAATCAAGGTTGAAATGGGTGCACCAGACAAAGAGTCTGTAGCCATATTAAGTCAGAAATATGCAGAGCTAGGATATGGACAACTCTCGCGAGCTACTAAGGTGCAACTTTTTACTTTATTAACGTTAAAAGCGGAAACTGAAGACAGCATAGATACCAATCAAATGCCAACACCGCCGCTAATTTCGACGGTAATAGCGTTGATGATGCAAAAATTACTGCCAAACAAGCAACTTACAGTTGTTGATCCAGCAATTGGAACTGGCGATTTATTGTATTCGGTAATTAATCAACTTAAGGGTGTCAATCATTCAAGTTTTCAATTCAAATTAACAGGTATTGATAACGATGAAGAAATTTTAAGTTTTGCAGATATTGGTGCACATTTAAATGACCTTAAAATTGACTTATATTGCCAGGATGCGTTAAATCCTTGGCTAATTGATAGTCCAGATGTGGTAGTCAGTGATTTGCCCATTGGTTATTATCCGGTTGACGAAAATGCTAAAAAATTTGCCACTAAGGCCCAGCAAGGACATTCATTTGCTCACTTATTATTTATTGAGCAAATAATTAAAAATCTTAAGCCAGCTGGTTATGCTTTTTTAGTAGTTCCACAATCAATTCTTGCGGGCAAGGTTGGGGCAGATTTTATGCCTTGGTTAACAAAAAAAGTTTTTATACGTTCGATAATCGAGTTGCCTGATAAAATGTTTAAAAATAAATTTAATCAAAAATCAATTTTAGTTTTCCAAAATCATGGACAAGAAGCAACTAATAGTGAAGTATTTCTCACAAAGTTGGACTCAACTAAGCAAGAGGAAGCACTGGTTAAACTTAATGTTAAGCTAAATGAGTGGTATAATAAAAACATTGATTAATTTGTGAAAAATTTAAAAGTTATTTGTGCGGAGGAATTTTATTTATGAAAAAAGTTTTAGCAATTAACTCAGGTAGCTCTTCTTTTAAATATAAGCTGTTTGCGCTACCTGAAGAGAAAGTTTTAGCTGAAGGAATTGCTGATCGAGTTGGTATCGATGGCTCTTCTTTTGAAATTGAATTAGCTAACGCAGAGAAGCACACTGAAGAAGTTGCTATACCTGATCAAGAAACAGCAGTTAATCTATTGCTAGATTCCTTAAAGAAATATCAAGTAGTTGATGATCTCAATGAGATAGTTGGTGTTGGTCATCGAATAGTTGCTGGTGGTGAAGACTTTGCAGATTCTGCAATTATTGATCAAGAAAAATTGCAGAAAATTTATGATTTAAAAGAGTATGCCCCTTTACATAATCCGGCAGAAGCTAAAGGCATTGAGGCATTTATGAAATTATTGCCTAATGTACCAGAAGTTGGTGTATTTGACACTTCATTTCATCAGAGTCTGGATCCAGTTCATTATATGTATTCTATTCCTAATAAATACTATGAAAAGTATGGCGTCCGTAAATATGGTGCTCATGGTACCTCAGTTAGATATATTGTTGCTAGAGCAGCTGAGTTATTAGGCAAAGACGCTAAGGATCTGAAGTTGGTTGTTTGTCACTTGGGATCTGGCGCTTCAGTTACAGCTGTTAGAGGCGGTAAGTCATTTGATACTTCAATGGGCTTTACACCACTTGCTGGTGTGACGATGGGTACACGTTCAGGTGATGTTGATCCTTCTGTTTTGCAATATATTATGAACAAAGAAAATCTTGATATTAATCAAATGATTGATATTTTGAATGATGAATCAGGCTTGGTAGGAATTTCTGGAATTTCTTCAGATATGCGTGACTTAGAAACTAATCCTGATAAAAAAGCTAGTCTAGCTCGTAATATCTTTGTTAATCGCGTAGTACAGTATGTTGGTTCGTATATTGCTGAAATGAATGGCGTAGATGCAATTATCTTTACGGCTGGTATTGGTGAACATGATAGTAGTGTACGTGAAAATGTTATGAAATCATTCGAATATGTTGGATTGGAACCTGATTTTGAAGCCAACAAGTCAAATGGTGAAAAGTTTATTTCTAAATCTGATTCAAAAGTTAAGGCAATGATTATTCCAACAGATGAAGAATTAATGATTGAACGTGACGTTGTTCGATTGGCTCATTTGAACTAGTTTTTTAGGTTTTAATTCGTATGTTAAGTGTAGTTTATGCTATAATTAAGAAGTCAAAACGGGGATGTTTTGGGATTCGACAGGCGTAGATTCGCATTGACTGCGATTTGTAGGTTACGGCTACATTAAAACGTTACAGAACTTTAACTGCAAATAAAGAAAATTCATACGCATTAGCTGCTTAGTTTAGCAGTTATGCCTTGCCTGGTATTGGATTGCTCATGTCTAGTATTGGGTATCAAATCAATGAGTTACGTTTAACTACCTCATCTGAATAGTTAAAAAGAGTCTGAGCAGATTAGCTAGTCCATCCTAGCTCTGTTATATGGCGTTTTGGACTAGTGAAGTTCAAATAATATAACTATGATCGTAGAGGTCAGTGATGGAATGCGTTTGGACAGGGGTTCAATTCCCCTCATCTCCATATCTATGTAAATTAATGTTAATAGGTGTTAAAAAACGCTGATTTAACAACATTCTTGTGAATAGATGTAAATGGTTAATAAATTTTAGTCTGTGGAAAGTCTGTGGAATTTCTACATAGAAAGAAAAGCACTACTCCGAAAGAGTGGTGCTTTTTAAATGTCTAAAAGTTTAATAGAATTAATGGCGTCTTTTTTGTTTTGGGTAGTTAAGTGAGTATAAATATCCATTGTCATTTCGATTGTTTCATGGCCCATTAGCATCTGAACTGTCTTGGGCTTAACGTTAGTTTCACTAATTAGTAGAGTAGCAAAGGTATGGCGAAAACCATGAATTGTTATTTGTTTTAAATCGGGATTAGCTTTATAAATAGCATGTCGCCATTGGTCAGGTTTGCTGAGTGTTAAATAATTTCCTTGCATTGTATGAAAAAGTTTGTTGCTGACAAGTGGTTGCTTCATTTCATAGTCCTGATATTCAATCAACAATTCTTTGAGATTGTCGGTGATTGGAAGAGTCCTAATTGACATTTTACTTTTTGGTGATTTTTTGATAGCCAACAGATAGTGTCTTATTTACTTCGAGGGTGCTTTTATCTAAGTTAATGTCATTCCAGGTTAGTGCCAAAGCTTCTGATTTGCGCAAACCGGTTGAAGAAAGAATCTTAAAAAAGGTATAAGCCCTAAGACTATATTTTTGCGCTGCAGCTAAAAAATCTTCAAGTTCTTGCCTAGTGTAAACATTTTTTCGTATATCTCTTCGTGGCCTAGAGGTTTTCTTGGGCATAATTATTCGCTTAACTGGATTTTCTTTTACATACCCAAATCTGATTGCATATTCGTATAAAGTACCAAGCTGTCTAACTACATCTTTGTATTTTACGATTTCTTTTGCTTTTTTATTAGCAAATTTTTGTATGTCTTTAACTTGAATTTTGTCCATGTACTTGTCGCCGAAAATCGTTTTGAGGTGGACTCTATACATTATTGCAATTTTATTGGCAGTTGATTCTTTGACTTGATCTTTATAGCTTTCAAACCAGAGCTTGTACAATTTCATCAACTTTAATTTGATTAGGACGTTGATATTGCTTTTCTCCACCTTGAGCCTTTAATTTGTTGTAAGCAGAAGAGGCTTCACTGTAGGTCTTAAATCCTTGCCGTGTAACATTGATTTTTTTACCATTTTCATCTGTGCCAAGATATGTTTGAAATTTCCAACGCTTTGCACCAGATTTAAGAGTGTATTCTTTAATCTCTTTATTTGTCCTTCTGGGCATGTTTATTCCTCCTTATTATGTTAAAATTGAGTGAGCAAAAGGGCATAGTATCCCTAATGCGGTTATTTAATCCTACAAGAGTAACATTTGGCGATGTGGCTCTTGTGGGATTTTTTTGTTGTAGAAATGATATTAATTTCGATACTTTTTTAAATTTTTCTTGTTATAGTACGCCAACCAATTGCTGGTGTTCTTATTATATATCCAAAAATAACCTTTCCCGTTTGCTGGCCCTATACCTGGAATATGTCCTTGAAATCCCCATGACCAAGATGCCATTTCTGCAACATGAACTACAGAACCCTTTTTAAGCCATTTTTTCTTCATTGGATATTCTTTGTAGCCAGGGACATTGGCGTTGATCTTCCAAATTTTAACTCGTTTAGTCGTAATTACTTTACGAGGATGAAGTGGTCTCTGCCAATAACTCGATTTAAATGAAGGAACAGCCTGCACAGTTTTCACTGATATAATAGCTGGTGAAATGCCTAGGGATACAGCCACAAACAAAAGTATAAGTTTCTTTTTCATAGAAGTTCCTTATCTATTTTAAAGTCAAATATAAAGAGTGACCATCTGTATGAATACCAGAATTAACTTCTGCCACTGTAATTTGATCACTAGGGCTTTGACTGATATTTGAACTAGTAAGTTGGATACCAAGGCTTTTACCTGGCTTAACTAAATAATCATCGTAAATAAATGTTAGTGGTACACCATTCATAGTTACTAGAACATATTTGTTAAAAATATCGGCTACATTAAGTTCAGTTTTAGACTTATTAGTAAAACTACAAAATAAGTTAATTGAATCTTGCTTATTTATTGCGTCGCCAATCGTCAATTGCCCTTTATTTTTTATATAGAAGATATTATCTTCTAAAAAGATATCATACTTTTTTGTCTTTTTGTTAAATGCTTTTTTCTCTTTTGCTTTTTGTTTTTTTCTCTTTGCAGCATTATACTGAGCTTCTGTTTCAAACCAATTAGCTGTCTTATGTGGGTAGCACCAATTAGAATATTTATTAAATGCCCAATAATAGCTAAACTGTAAAACTGATCTTATAGATTCTCTAGAACCTTTTTTAAGTACTTTCTTTTGAGCAAGATATTCATGGCCAACGCCTTCTTTATGCCATTTAATCTTTCGAATAGTTATATTTTTGGTTAAAACTACTGAATGCCACTTATTACCATATAAGTCTTTTTTACACCAATATGAGTATGGCTTGTACTTTGCTGCACTAACTTCTTGCGTAGATATTGCGGTTGGTATCAAAAACACCACAGCCATAACTAAAACTAGCCATTTCTTTTTCATAGTTATACCTCGTGCTATTTAACTAATTTATACCAACCTTTTGGCTTTGAAATGACCCAAAAGTATTTATGTTTATTAGATTTAAAATACCCATCAGCAAAACCCTTTTTGTGCATAATCCATTCGTATTTCATAGAATGTTCTATTTTTAATTCAGTACCAACTTTTAAAGTTTTTGATCTAACATAAATAGTTCGGTAAAGTGGAAATCTTTTTTTATTTTCGTAAGCCTTAACAGGTTTTATAACTTTGACTTTCCGCGGTTTGTACCACCATGAATAACTATGTGCTGAAACATTAGTGCTTATGCCGCTTAAGCCAAGCAGTAGGGCAGTAGCACCTGCTAAAACAATTTTCTTGGTTTTCATATAAACCCTCCTACATAATTGTGATAAAATAGTACACAGGAACCGCTGTCAAAGCGTGTTTGTTTTAAGCCTTCAAGATTCAACTATCAACCCGAGTCTTGAAGGATTTTTTGTTTAATTCTAAAATATGATCTTATACTTTTTTAGATCAATTATCTTTTTATCAATTTTAGTTTTTGTAGGTTTGTTCTTAGGATCTCTTTGTTGTGTAAAGTAGCATGGAATTTTTTAACAGATCCAAGCGATTTGTTTCTCTTTGTTCCAACAATTTCATTAATTGATCGAGATGATATAACATTTCCACTTCCTTTTGCTGCCTTAATAGTATAGCGCCCTGGTTTAATTTTGTTATTTTTACCTACTTTATAAGTTCCTGAAATAAGTTTAATTTTTTTAGCTGCTTGAACAGTGGTAGGCACGGTTTTGCCAATATAACCAACTGAAGTTATTGCAATAGAGCTAGCTGCTAGAAATGACAGTACTTTTTTATTTTTCATAATTTCTCCTTTAAAATAATAATATATTTGTTAATAAAAATGTTTTTCTATACAATAATATAAATATATCCGAATAAAACTATATATTATTTATAATAATTTTATACTTGCACTATTGAGAATAAATGTCAATATGCTTACGTAAAAATGTTGATGGATTTCTAAACAGTTTTATAAAGAAAGATGAAGTAAATTAAAAAACGATTTATTTTATTAGTAGGGTTTAGATTAAAATTACGTAGTGAAAAGAATATTTTTTTCAAGAAAATTTACTTTACGTAATAAAAATATATTATAATAAAGCAAAAATAGATAGAAAGCATAAAAAAGTAGAAAAGTTCTAATCTTTACTATCTAATTTAATATCACGGTTAACAAAGAAAGGCAGTATTATGGATCCGCTGGTATTGCTCTCGTACTTGGAATTCTATTATTTGTATTAAGAAAAGCAATTTACAGCAAAGGTGAATTGAAACTGCAGTTTAGCACGTTTGTTATATTATATTTTTTAAGTGGAAGTAATTATCAAAAGTAAAATATTTTTATTATTATAGTAGGATAGATTTTAATGGATCCAGCATGGTTGAGTTAGTATTAACTAGTTCGTTTGTTAAACTTTTTATGTGTGACGTATAACTAGGAATACTTTATTTCATAAACTAAGGAATATTAACAATACTTGAGCTTATTTGTATTTTTAAGGCAAGAAGTAAATTTTATGCTAGGTATGTTCTGGCTTGCAGGGGATAGTTAGTGAAGATGAACTAATGATTTTTCAATCTTTTTAATTTTTGAATGTTGATGTATCAGTGTTTTTTTACTGTATTCCCCACGTATGTGGGGGGTGATCCGTTTGAAATTGAACTGCACACCTTGCCAGTCAGTATTCCCCACGTATGTGGGGGTGATCTGAACATCTTGCGTTGAAATAAATACACCTTTTGTATTCCCCACGTATGTGGGGGTGATCCCTCAATGGGAACGTGGCGGCTATACTAGTCAACGTATTCCCCACGTATGTGGGGCCTTTTTTATTTATATTTAATAAAAAATATATTTACTTTTAATATTAAACGATGTAAAATTACAAAAACACTTTTACAGTCTCAAAATAGGGAGTTTAATAATGAAGGTAAAACGATTGGTAATAGTTGGAATAACCAGTTTATTAAGTATGGTAACTTTGGTGGGGTGTGGCACTAATAATAGTTCGCAACCTAAAAAAGTTAATAGTACTGCGAAATTTATGGTTAAGGATATCATTGCAACAATGGATCCGTCGCTCAATACTGATGTGATTGGCAGTCAGGCTGCAACAAATACAATGGAAGGTTTATATCGTTATGAGGGCAAAACGCTTAAGCCAGCACTTGCTACTAAAATTGTTAAACCGACTAACAACGGCTTGACCTATACTTTTCCTTTGCGACATTCAAAATGGAGCAATGGCGATGAATTGACAGCTGCTGATTTTGTCTTTGCATGGCGGCGAACAGTTGATCCTAAGACTAAATCACAGTATGCCTATATTTATGAAGGGATTGCTAACGCAGAAGCAATCACTGCTGGTAAAAAACCAGTCAATTCGTTAGGAGTAAAAGCTTTAGACAAATATACTTTGCAGGTTACTTTGGAAAAACCTATTCCATATTTTAATAAATTAATGACCGGTGAATTTTATTTTCCACAAAATAAGAAAGTTGTGAAAAAATGGGGTAAAAAGTTTGGCACAAATTCCAAAGCGTCAGTTTTTAATGGACCGTATAAATTGGTTAATTGGGACAGTCCAGATAATACTTGGACCGAAATAAAGAATAATAATTATTGGAATGCCAAAAATGTTAAAGTTAAAAAGTTGCAATATCAGGTAGTTAAGGATCCAACTACTGCTTTAAATTTATACCAATCAAATAAGTTAGATGATGTGACTATTAGTGGTGATAATGCTAAGCAAATGCGAGGCGATAAAGATTATAATTCTCGTAAAATGAATTCTATTTTTTATTTGGCACCTAACCTAAAGCGGCAGGCATTATTTAGAAATAAAAAGATTAGGCAAGCAATTTCATTATCAATTGATCGAGTTCAATTAACAAAAAAAGTTCTTGGTGATGGTAGTAAGCCGCTTAGTAGCCTGGTACCGCAGAATATGTCTTTTGATCCAGCTGATAAAACCAAGGATTTTGTGGATGAAGTTAAACCTAGTGCGGCTAAATATGTCAAGTATGATCCCAAAAAGGCTAAAAAGCTTTGGCAACAAGGCTTAGCTGAAACAGGTAATCAAGGTAAAAAGTTTAATTTAGTCTTATTAGGTGACGATACTGATGTTTCCAAGAAGCAATGTGAATTTATCCAAAATCAATTAGAAAAATTACCAGGAATAAAAATCACGTTAAATAATGTGCCATTCAAAAGTCGAATTAGTCGCTCTGGTAGTGGTGATTTTGACTTAGTGGTGACAACGTGGACGGCAGATTTTCCGGATCCAATTAATTTTCTAACGTTAATGACTTCTAAAGCAAGTTACAATTGGGGTAAATGGACTAATAAAAAATTTGATCAGTTAGTTGCAAGGAGTATGAAAGAAGATGCCAATAATGCCAACAGGCGCTGGCAAGATTTGAAGACTGCTCAAAATATTTTAAATGAAGAGCAAGGTGTAAGTCCGCTATACCAGCTCGGAGAAGCCCATTTAACTAAATCTCGAGTTAAAAACTTGATAATTTCACCTAATGGAAATTACAATTTGGCTACCCTGAGATTGACAGATTAATAATCATCATCTAAATCACTTTGGCTGTAACCAGAGTGATTTTTTATGCTCAAAAATCAACTTGCTGACAGAGCTTTGTTTAAAATATTGCCGATTGCCGGTTCCTTATAGATTGCTACTACATCGTATTGCAAGGTAGGAATTTCTGGTAAATAGCCAAGTGTGTCAGTATAGGGGATATTAAGTGGTAATTCTTTTGGATAAAGTGCTAGACCATGATTTAAGTAGACGTTTGTTAGCGCAGCGTCAAAGCTGTCGAGATAAATTACTTTTTGGTAGCTTATCTGCAATTTTTGCAAAATAATTTGAATTTTAGTCTGAACGTCGTTGCCATCAGTAGCTGACCATTTTTGTAAAAAAAGCGACTGTTTAGCTACAGTTTCGTTATTTATCGTCTGATTATGAAAAGTAGACTGATGAAGCAGTACCCCAAAGTTAGCAGTACCAATCTTCTTAATTCTGATATCCTTAATTTTGCTGACGGCAGTTGAGAAGCCTACTAAAATATCATAGTCATTTGCCGCTAATTTAGTTATACTACTAGAAAATTTTTCGGTATCAAGTTCCAATTGTAACTGTGGATTTAGTAATCTTAATTTCTTTGATAACTCGAGTGCCCAATGGCTAAATCCACGTAAATAGTGGATCTTTAGAGTTTGGTAACTATCATCTAGCTTGCTAACTTTTTCGTTAAAGTTATCATAATGCTTGAGCAAGGCAATTGAGTAATGATATAGATTAATACCAGCAGGAGTAACCTGAAAATGAGAAGTTGAGCGATCGATTAAATTAAGTTGGAGCTCATTTTCCAAATTTTTGATAGCCTTACTAATTGCTGTTTGCGACACAAAATTACGTTTAGCTGCAGGCGTGAATCCTTGTGTTTCCACTACATCAATAAAATATTTAAAAGCCAATAAATTGTATTTCATAAGTTTCTCCTTGAGCTTATAACTTTAGGTAATAAGTTATTATCATTCTATGTTAGCGCTTACCAAAAAGATAGTATAGAGTTAAAGGTGCAAGCAAGGAATTTTTACTTAAAACTTAAGATTATTAATATTAAAAGGAGTGATTCCAGATGGTACAAAAATATATCTTGGCAATTGATGAGGGCACAACCAGTACACGTGCAATCATCTTTGATCACAAAGGTAAAAAAGTAATTGAATCACGTAAAGAATTTCGACAATATTTTCCTAAACCTGGCTGGGTTGAGCATGATGCCAATGAAATTTGGAATTCAGTTTTATCGACAATTGCCAATTCGTTCATCAACTCTGAAATCAAACCTGATCAAATTGCAGGTATTGGCATTACTAATCAGCGTGAAACGACGGTTGTTTGGGACAAAAAGACGGGGTTACCAATTCATCATGCAATTGTTTGGCAATCAAGGCAAACTTCCAAGTTAGCTGATCAATTAATTGCCGATGGAAATCAGGAAATGATTCATCAAAAGACTGGTTTAATTCCTGATGCATACTTTTCAGCTACAAAAATTCGGTGGATTTTGGATCATGTACCTGGTGCTCAGCAGAGAGCAGAAAATGGTGAACTGCTATTTGGCACAATTGATACCTGGCTGGTTTGGAAACTAACTGGTGGAAAGGTTCATGTAACTGATTATTCAAATGCTAGCAGGACAATGCTGTTTAATATTAAAAAACTTGATTGGGATGATGACATTCTTAAGTTACTTAATATTCCGCGACAAATGTTACCAGAAGTTAAAACCAATTCGGAGGTATATGGTAAAACAGCAGATTACCATTTTTATGGTAGTGAGGTGCCGATAGCAGGGATGGCTGGAGACCAACAAGCTGCGTTATTTGGTCAGTTAGCCTTTGAACCAGGAATGGTTAAAAACACTTATGGTACCGGTGCTTTTACAGTCATGAATACGGGACATGAGCCAGAATTTTCTGCCAATAATCTATTAACAACGGTTGCTTATGGTATTAATGGTCAGGTAAATTATGCTCTAGAAGGCAGTATTTACGTTGCTGGATCGGCTATCCAATGGTTGCGTGATCAAATGAAAATTATTAGCGACGCTACAGAATCGGAAACTGCGGCTCGTAATTCAAGCGATCACAATGAAGTTTTTGTGGTTCCTGCTTTTACTGGTTTGGGTGCGCCATACTGGGATTCGGAGGTGCGCGGAGCAGTCTTTGGCTTAACTCGTGGCTCTTCACGTGATGACTTTATTAAGGCTACACTGCAATCACTGGCATATCAAAGTCGTGATGTAATTGATACCATGCATCAAGATACTGAAATTGCTATTCCAAAACTTAAGGTCGATGGTGGTGCTGCTAATAATGATTATTTAATGCAATTCCAAGCTGATATTTTGGGAATAGAAATTGAACGAGTTGAAAATTTAGAAACCACGGCTTTGGGTGCTGCCTTTTTAGCTGGTTTAGGAATTGGTTTTTGGCATAGCCTCGATGAGTTAAAAGGTATTCAAAAGGTAGGTAAGGTCTTTAAGCCGCAGATGAAACCAGCTGAACGGGAAAACTTATACAAAGGCTGGCAATCTGCTGTAAAGGCGGCTCAAAGTTTTTCATATCATGCCCTTTAATAGTAATAATAATTTTTAATGGAGGATAACAAATGGGATTTTCACTTAAAACTAGAAAAAAAGAAATCGAGCAGCTAAAAAATATTGACTTAGATTTATTAGTTATTGGTGGTGGCATTACTGGTGCAGGAATTGCCTTGCAAGCTAGCAGCGCCAAAATGAAAACTGGATTAATTGATATGCAGGACTTTGGCGCCGGAACTTCATCGCGTTCAACTAGACTAGTTCATGGCGGGATACGCTATCTCAAAACTTTTGATGTACAAGTGGTGTCTGATACGGTTAAAGAACGGGCGGTCATTCAACATATTGCACCGCACATGACCCAACCAGATCCAATGATTTTGCCAATTTATGATGAGCCAGATACTACATTTACAATGTTTTCGGTTAAGGTCGCTATGGATTTATATGATCACTTAGCTGGTATCGAAGGAGACTCCCCATTAACTAAATATGCCAATTATACGATTGATAAAGCAGAAACGTTAAAACGTGAACCGCAACTAAATCCAGTTAACTTAGAAGGCGCAGGGGTTTATTTAGACTATCAAAATAATGACTCTCGGCTAGTTTTGGAAAATGTCAAAAAGGCCCACGAACTTGGCTGTTTAGCGGTTAGTAGGCTAAAAGCAATTAAAATTTTACATAATGAAGCCAAACAGGTTAATGGCGTAAGAGTTAAAGATTTGCTAGATGGAACAGAATTTGACATTCATGCTAAAGTTGTTATTAATGCCGCTGGTCCGTGGTCAGATGAAGTCAGACAGACAGATCAGTTAACTTATAAGGAAGCCCGTTTGCGTCCAACTAAAGGGGTTCATTTGGTAGTTGATCAATCGCGGCTAAAGGTTCCACAACCAACCTATTTTGGTTCAGGCACCGCAGATGGCAGAATGATTTTTACCATTCCAAGAGAAGGGAAAACCTATATTGGTACTACAGATACTGATTTTCATGGTGATTATAATCATCCAGTTGTTGAACAAAGTGATGTTGATTACCTACTAAAGATCATCAATCGAAAATATCCTACAGCACATTTAACACTGGCTGACGTTGAAGCTAGTTGGGCAGGTGTACGGCCATTAATCGGCGTAGAAGATGCTGGTAATGCAGCTGCTGATGCAGTGACTGGTGCCAGCGTTTCAGATAGTACCTCGGCGCCTTCTGCTGTTTCTCGAGGAAGTTCATTGACAACTGCTGATGATGGACTTATTACGCTTGCAGGTGGCAAGCTAACTGACTACCGGATTATGGCTAATGGAGCAATGGAAAAGATTGCTCAAAAACTGCATGATGATTTTGGAGAAGCTTTTGTTTTACCAGATTCAGCTAAAGTCAAAGTTGCGGGTGGCGATTTTGATTCAGACAATGCAGAGGCAGAACTAGCAAAAATTGCGCAAGCCGGAGAGGCAGTTGGTATTTCACCAGCTGATGCTCAAGAAATTGCTAGCCTGTTTGGTTCAGAAGCAGCCAAAATTTATGACCGTGCTAAGCAAATTACTCCAGAACCAGGACTTACTTTGGGACAGACTGCAGCACTGGATTATTCCTTAGCAGAAGAAATGACGCTCACACCAGTTGATTATTTATTGCGGCGCACATATCATGTCTTATTTAAGAATGATACTTTAGATAAAGTTAAAGTGGGTGTTGTTAACCGCATGGCTAATTATTATGGTTGGGATCAGCAGCAACTGGATTATTGCACACAAGAACTAGAACAAGTAATTGCAGATTCTCGGCTTGAAAGGTTAAAGAATACTAATTAAAGTAGCATGCTTAACACTATTAATTTTTAAGGGACTAACTTCCAATTGATTTTTGGAGGTTAGTCCTTTACTTTTTACTAATTAATTTGTTAAATTATCAATACAATTTTTATTTTGCTTGTGAAAAGTTTAAAATTAAGAAAGTAATAACTATTTTTGTTAAGCGAAGAAATAGAAAGGGGAAAGGATGATATACATTGCTTGTGGTTTGCTAATTTTAGGTGTGGGACTTTTGTGGTTAATTGCACCAGCTAAGCAGGCTAATCCACTTTATGGTTACTCTTCATACTTGGCTCAAGTTAATCAAGCTAGTTTTCAGTTTGCCCAAAAACGAGCAAGTCAATTTTGCATTATTTTTGGACTACTTCAACTTGGAATTGGAGTAGTGATCCATCTTTTGCAATGGGATCGGTATTTTTTGCTGTGGTTATTGACGTTTTACTTTTTTATTTTATTTCCAATTGTGGCAACGGAAAAAAGTTTAAAAGCATTTTTGCAAAAACGTCATGAATTACCACCAGATTATGTGGAACCCGATCAAGTAAAACACGAAAAAACTAAAGGACTTAAGGATCGAAAATGAAGCTTAAAATTTTAATGGTTGAAGATGATGCCTCAGTTGCTGAAATGATGGGTATGTTCTTTAAAAAAGAGGGTTGGAGCCAAGAAGTAGCTGTTGATGGCGAGGAGGCAATTGCTAAGTTCACCAAACACCCAGACCAATATGACTTAATTACTTTAGATCTGAATTTGCCTAAAAAGGATGGGATTCAAGTTGCTAAGGAAGTTCGCGCGATTTCACCAACTGTTCCTATTATCATGTTAACAGCCCGTGATAGTGAGGCTGATCAAATTTTAGGATTAGGTGTAGGAGCGGATGACTATGTTTCTAAACCTTTTAGTCCATTGGCACTGATTGCTCGAATTAAGGCACTATTACGCCGAATTATGATTGAGGATAATCAAAAGCTGGTACAGGCAAGTGACAAACCTGAATCTTTTGATCTTACTACCAATCATGTACAAATTTCCAAAACTAGACGCGAAGTACTGTTTGATGGTCAATTGGTAGATAATATTACACCGAAAGAATTTGACTTGTTGTATACGATGGCCCAAAAGCCAAAGCAAGTCTTTTCGCGTGAACAATTATTAGAGTCCGTTTGGGGCTACGATTATTTTGGTGAAGAAAGAACTGTTGATGCACATATTAAAAAATTACGGCAAAAATTAGAAAAAGTTGGTGCTAACGTAATTCAAACAGTTTGGGGTGTTGGCTATAAGTTTGATGATTCACAGGCAGACAAATGAAGTTAATTTATCAACATCTGCTTAGCTTTTTACTAATAATTTTTACTACGGTTGCGATTATTGGTTATGCGGAAATCACGTATGTTACAGATCAAGCTTATACCCAAAACTATCAGCGCATGGATGATTATGCTGCTTCTTTAAGTGATTTGGCTGTTGCTAATCAAAAAAATGGAACGGTTACGCTTAATTCAGAATTCTTAAATCAATTACAATTTGTTTTACGTAGTGATGACTTGCATTTGAGAATTTTTGATGCAGCTGGTAAGCAAATTTATCCTAAAAATGAACAAAAATTCTGTTTACCCCAGTCAGTTTTTTCTATTTTGAACCAGGGACGTGAAATTCGGGTAAAAAATAATAATGATTCGAAGGCCTATTTTGGACATACTAAGGACGCTTATACTGGGGTATTAGTTCCATGGACAAATAAAAATAAGTTGATTGGGTCGATTTGGCTAGGTTCACGAGTCAAGAATGTGGAGCGCTCAATTGTCACTGCTAAGCATAACTTATTTAATGCACTAATTATTGCCTTGATTGTTGGATTAATTTTGAGTCTAGTTTTGTCATATTATTCAACTAGCAAAATTAAACGATTATCACGGGCAACTAAAAAGGTGCAAGCTGGCGACTTTGATGTTCAGATTAAATATCAGGGAAATGATGAAATAGACCAATTAGCTGCTAGTTTTAACCAAATGGTGCGTACGCTAAAAAAATCTAACGAAGAAGTTAGACAACAGGAAAAGCGCCGAGATCAGTTTATGGCTGATGCTGCTCATGAAATGAGGACACCACTTACAACGATTAATGGTATTTTGGAAGGCTTACAGTATGATGCGATTCCTGAAGAATCGAAGCCAAAATCGATTGCATTGATGAGTAGGGAAACTAAACGTTTGATTCGACTAGTTAATGAAAATCTTGATTACGAGAAGATTCGTAATAACAAGGTTAATCTTACTAAGACTCAGTTTAATGCAACTAAGGTGCTAGAGGACGTTAAGATTCAACTCAAACAAAATGCAGTTAAAGCAAACGATCAGTTGCAGGTAATATCACCGCAAAAATTGCTGATTTATGCTGATCGTGATCGCTTTACCCAAATTGTTGTTAATTTAGTCCAAAATGCTATCCAATTTACTACTAATGGTCAGATTACGATTACTGGTCGCAGGATTGAACATGGGAGTGAAATCGTCGTTACGGATAATGGAATTGGTATGAGTCAAGAGCAGATGCAATATATTTTTGAGCGTTTCTTTAAGGCTGATCCTTCTAGAGCAAGACTTGGTAAGGGAGAGTCAGGGTTAGGTCTAGCAATCGTTGCTTCATTGGTTAAACAGCATGGCGGTAAAATTAGAGTTAATTCGGTACCAAATCAAGGGTCAACGTTTGTGATAACGATTTATGATCAGGGTTATGAAGAAGTTATTAGTAAATAAAGAAGCACTACCAGTTAGTTTGGTGGTGCTTCTTTAAATTCTATTTATCTTCTGTTTGTTGCCATACCTTTGCGGTAGCTGGGATCTTGCCTAGATTGGTAATATCGTCTTTATCAACAACAATTAAATTATTTGGCCCTGTGGCCAAGTTATTGAAACTATCTAAACTTTGATTCTTAAAATAACCATCGCTTGCATCGGCTAAACTTGCTTGCAGTTTAGCAATTCGGTAAGCTTCTGCGTCTGCTCTAGTTTTGACCGCTTCGGCATTAGCTTTAGCTGTGGCAACTAGCGCCTCATTTTTAGCTTTAGTAGTCAGTTCAATGTTTTTTGCTTCACCTTCAGCTTTTTCAATCGCAGCAATCTTTTCACGATCAGCAGTTAGTTGTTTGTCCATTGCCTTTTGAATTTCAGTACTTGGCAAGAGCTCATCAATATTGACCCTAACAACACGAATCCCATAAATGTCAGTCAAATCACCAATTGCATCTGACAACTGGGCGTTGATCTCGCTAGTTGAGCCCAAGGCATCATTAAGATCCATCCGCCCAATAATATCACGCAAGTGACCTCTAATTAATTCAACCATCGATTTAACAGAATCAGTGTTATTGTAAAAGTATTTATATGAATCAGTAACTAGGTAATTTAAAGTTAGACTAGTTGTGATTTCTGCATTGTCTTTAGTGATAATTGAATATTTGGATATTTCTGCTGGAAACATTGCCAAAGATACACGGCGAATATGTTGGACTAATGGAATGATGAAAACAAAGCCAGCCTTAACGGTTCTAGAATACTTGCCAAGCGTTTCAATCAGTCCCTCATTGTTTTGTGGAATAACTCGAAAGCCAGATAGCAACACACAAATTAATAAAATTATTATAATAGCTTTAAGCATTATAGTTCTCCTTCAATATCCTATACTATAATTTTTACTATTAATTATAATCTTTTTATTATTTTTTACTATCTTTATTTTTAGCCTTTTTTTGCTGACTTAACTGATTATTTTTCACATCTGCTGGAATTTTGGTAATATCATCTGAACGATTTTTGAGTTGGGGAGCATCAGTTTTGTACAGTTTAGTAGTGGTGCCGTGATGACGACTAATTAAGGCAGTTGAATTCGTCTTTAATTTAGTAATGATATCTTCCATCTGCTGATAGTTTGTCAGATAATCAAATTGTTCAGGATTTACTGGTTTAAAACCAACTGGAGTATAGAAACGCAACAAGTTATGATTATTTAACAAATCAGAGTATTTGAGTGACTTTTTAGCCTTTTTAGCTAAAGCATTAATTTCAGTTTTTTCTTGTTTGGTAAAATTAATAATTTGTTTGCCGGTTTTACGATCATAGACATCACCTTTTTTACCTTTTCCGCCAATGATGACATATTTTTGACTGACCACAGTTCCATTTCTGAAGACAAGCCAAGGTTGGTATTGTTTAGAAAATAAGTCACTGCCGAATTGGATGTAATTTTGGTTAGAAATCCCTAATAAATGAAGAAGTGTTGGTAAGACATCGATTTCTCCAGCTACTTCTTTTTTTATTTGACCTTTTAGGTTAGGTGCATGGATCATGAAGGGGACGCGCTGCATTTGGACATCATTATAACTATTCCAGGTATCAGCACTTTCTCCAATAATGGGGGCTAGCGTCTGATTTTCTGAATTACTTAGTCCGTAATGATCGCCATAGATAATTACCATAGTGTTTTTAATTAATCCAGATTTAGTAAGGTAATCGAAGAACTCTTTGACTGCTTGATCAAGATAATGAGCTGTTTCAAAGTAATTATTGATTGATTTATCACTGGTATCGGTAGTCTGAAAAGCTGGATCAAGGTCCTCTTTGTCCATATCAAATGGGGTATGGTTGGTGAGTGTAATGAATTTACTATAAAAGGGTTGTTGCATGCGTTCAAGGTATTTGATACTTTCATCAAACATCAGCTTATCCTTAATGCCATAACCTAGAGTATCGCTTTTGGCGTTACTGAAGTATTTTTGATCAAAGAAATAATTATAGCCCATGTTTTTGTAGACATCATCGCGATTCCAAAAAGTACTAGCATTACCGTGAAACACTGCAGAAGTATAGTTACCATTTTCGTGTAAAATTTGTGGAGCTGCTTGAAAAACATTGCTACTGCCAAGAGAAGTGAAAAGTGAGCCGTCAGAAATACCATAAGTGCCAGTTTCAAGCATATTTTCGGCATCACTTGTCCGTCCGACACCAACCTGATGATAGAAATTGGCAAAACTAATTGTATGCTGATTATTGTAAAGTGAGTTAAGAAATGGTGTCACAGGCTTGCCATTAATCTTTAAGTTAATCAGAAATTGCTGAAAACTCTCGAGGTGGATAACAATTACGTTTTTGCCCTTTTCCTTACCAAAATACTGTGAATTAATTGGCAGTTTGCTTTGCTTGGTAAACGCTAGAACTTTATTCAAGTCAGCCGCATTGGCATTGCGATTTGTTTGTTCAGTTTGCTCATTTTTCACAGCATCATAAACAGTATAGGTATCGATTCCCAAGTATTTTACGACATAAGAACGATCAAAAGTAGTCCCCAATAGGCGCGGTCTGGAGGTTTCTGCTAAGAAAATATTAGTAACTAGTATTAGGACACCAACAGTGCTTGCAGCAAAAGGTGTTAGTAACCCATAAGAATGTTGATCTACTTGGAGCTTATGACTGCACAATAAGATCAAAATGATAATTAGATCGAGCCAAAGTAAAAGGTCACTTGGTTGCAATAAGGCAACGGCACTTTTACCTAGGCCTGGTGCTACCTTGCCAGCATTAGCGATAGTTTTAACAGTAATAAAATCGGAAAACTGCCGATAATATAGAACATTAGCAAAGAGCAAACCGGTGTTAGCAAAATCCATTAGCAGCATAACGCCGTATGATACTAGGGGCTTAGGAAAGTAAAACCCGATACTGAACAAAAGAGTGGCTGTTCCAATTGGGCTAAGCCACATAATGAAGTGCTGGTAAGGATCGTTGATTCCTAAATTGAAGTCATGATAAGCGGCAAAGATATATTTCAGAGTAAATAAACTAACTAGTAAGATGAAAAATCCAGTTCTGGTTTGAATAAAATTGATTAATCGCTTTTTTTGCAAAATGAACTCTCCTTAATAGTTTTAATTTTAATAGTTTAGTTAGCTTTAGTCATTTTTTTCGACATTGTTAGTCATTTTTTAAGATTTATCATACCAAAGTTTTGTATAATGAGCTGTACTCTATTTTAGGAATTGATCGAGATATGATTTTTTTAGGACCACTTTATAATTTACTTGCTCAAAATTTTGCTACTAAACTTAACCATTTTGCCTTAGTCAAATTGACGATGCTAGCGATTGATAAGACTCTATTTTACTTTTTATTGTTTGCTTTATTGCGATTGGTTTGGCTATTGGCAGTAAGAAGACGCCGGACAATCAAATCAGAAGCTGGGGTCTGGCTATTTAGTTTTTATCTAATTTTATTACTAATGGTAACTACTTTCCGCAACACTTATTTTCCTTGGCAATTATCGTTTGATTTTAGTCGTCCGTTGAATGAGATTAATTTAACCTTTTTAAAGGAAACATGGAAATTGTTTTATGCCAGTAGTCAATTGGATTTTTTTTACAATTCATTAGGTAATATCTTATGCTTTATTCCATTTGGTTTTTTGGCGCCGTTTGTTTTTTCAAATAAGCAATCTTTTTGGCGAGTTATACTAGCTGGAATTATTTTATCAGTTTTTATCGAAGGGATGCAGTTTTTATTACAGACTGGTGTTAGTGATATTGATGATGTTTTTTTTAATAGTTGTGGGGCAATAATCGGTTATCTATTTTATTGGTTAGTTAATCGCTTTCGGTCTAATTAAGGCAAACTTTTTAAAACTAGGAAAAAGCACTGGAATTTACAAAATAAGATTGCTAAAATGTTCTTGTGAAGTAAATATTATATACAGTAAGGAAGCAAATTTATGAGTTTAATTAATTTTGACAATACTAAACTAACACCATTTATTCATGAAAATGAGCTTGGTGAGATGCAAGCATTAGTTGATGCAGCAGATAAAGAGTTAAGAACTGGAACTGGAGCCGGTAGCGATTTTTTAGGTTGGGTTGACTTGCCAGTTAATTATGACCGAGAGGAATTTGCGAGGATCAAGCAAGCTGCTAAACAGATTCAAAGTGATTCAGAAGTATTAATTTGTATTGGTATCGGTGGCTCATATCTTGGCGCCCAAGCTGCAATTGAATTTTTAAATAGTGCTTTTTATGGTAAGGCTAAAGAAAACTATCCGACAATTGTTTTTTGTGGTAATTCACTTTCAGGTTCATATCTGCACGATTTAATGGCATGGCTAGGCGATAAAGACTTCAGTATTAATATTATTTCTAAATCAGGAACTACTACTGAGCCTGCAGTTGCTTTTAGAATTTTTAAAGAAAAGCTAATTAAAAAGTATGGTAGGGAAGCTGCTAAAAAGCGAATTTATGCTACAACTGACCGTGCTAAAGGTGCACTTAAGACTGAAGCTGATGCAGAAGGCTATGCTGAATTTGTTGTACCTGATGATATTGGTGGGCGTTATAGTGTGTTGTCTGCTGTTGGTTTATTGCCAATTGCAGCTTCTGGTGCAGATATTGATCAATTAATGCAAGGTGCTGCTGATGCACGTAGTGATTATAGTGATACTGATTTAAGTAAATCAACGCCATATCAATATGCAGCTTTGCGTAATATTCTTTATCGTAAAGGTTACACGACTGAAATTGTTGAAAATTATGAACCAACTTTGAGAATGTTTGCTGAATGGTGCAAACAGTTAATGGGTGAGTCTGAAGGTAAGGATAATAAAGGTATTTGGCCAGCAAGTGCCAACTTTACTACAGATTTGCATTCATTAGGGCAATATATTCAAGAAGGCCTGCGTAACTTATTTGAGACAGTAATTAGAGTGGAAAATCCATCTAATGATGTTGAAATTCCAGATGATGAAAATAATTTGGATCAGTTGAATTTCTTGTCAGGGAAGAGTTTAAATTACGTTAACGATCGTGCATATGAAGGTGTGGTTTTGGCGCATACAGATGGCGGGGTTCCCGTAATGACAGTTAACATTCCTGATCAAACTGAACATACTTTGGGGTATCTCATTTACTTCTTTGAGCTGGCAATTGCGATTTCAGGATATCTTAACGGCATTAATCCATTTAACCAGCCAGGAGTTGAAGAATATAAGCGCAATATGTTTGGCTTATTGAATAAACCTGGTTATGAAGAATTACATGACAATTTAACTGCGCGCTTTGAGCAGGAATAATTAAATTAAAACGGAGTAGAGCTTTAATAGTGATGCTCTGTTTTTGTTTGAGATGAAATAATTAAATTACATTGCAAGTTGATTTTATAAATTTAGAATTGCTACTTAGAAAATTCTAAATTTATTTTTCTGGAGCTTACGCTTGTAAACATTTGACAACCATGCAGGATAAATAAGACGCAGATTTTGGTGATTGACAAATCGAAGTTAAAGAACATCATAATCGCTTTCATTTAGGCAAAAAAACAGTATAATTGAACTAGCAAATCAAAAGGAGTTTTTTACGATGATGTGTGATAACTTATTTTTCAAAATTTTATGGGTAATCATTTACGGAATAACCGCTTATTTTACTTTTACGGGTAAAATGATGCCAGCAATGTATTGGATGGCTGGTGGGATGCTTTCACAAGCTGTTGTGGATTTGGTCTATCATTTTTTACCAAGTCACAAAAAATGCTAAATTTAAAGCTACTAAAGTCTCTTTGACTAGTTTTAGTAGCTTTTTTTATTTGCAAAAATTTATTGATTTAACCTTATTGGTCGTTTTCTTTTAAAAAACTTTGGATGATTTTTTCTCGAATAGTTAAAAAGATCTGATTATGACCAGTTGGATGAACACGGTTAGTTAGGATTATCAAGCCTGTTTTTTTAACTCGATCGAGCAGCATTAAGGTGCCAGTGTAGCCTGTATGCAAAATGAGTGGATAATGTTCTTGCGGATCAAAGCGTAAGTCCCAGCCCCAAGATCGAGCTTTTAGTCCAATTGGATTTTTATTTTCAAATAACTGGCTGACTGTATTTTGTCCAAAAGGCAGAATATTGCGGTCAATTCCCAGGTAGCCGTTACTGATAGTGATTAGGTCTGGAAGATTAGCAAAAAGTCCGGCAGATCCACAGTCCTTTCCTAATTGACGTGCCTTAGGATCGTGAGCAATTCCTTGCAATATTTGATCGTTGCTAGTAGTTGGGACACAATCTTTTTTAATGGGTGAAAAAGTAGTATGCTTCAAACCCATTGGTGCAAATATCTCTTTCATTGCGACATCTTGGATTGATTGACCGTAGATTTTGGTAATAACCATTCCAAGTAAGATAAAGTTAGTATCCGAATAACGCATTTTATGCTCAAATTCACTAGTTACGGGTAAGTGAATAAGTGAATCGAGTAAGTCATCATGAGTAAGTTGATCGCGATTAGGAATCCAACCGGCGATACCACTGGTATGAGTTAATAAGTGATATAGACGTACTCGCTTATCACTAAATTCAGGAATAAAATCATGTAGCGGCTCTGAAAAGTTAATTTTGCCTTGATCGTATAATTTTAATAAAATATTTTCAGTTGCTAGTACTTTAGTTAAACTAGCAAGATCGTATTTAGCAAAAGGACTGAGTTGTGTTACGGTTGGATAAATACTGGCAAAGCCAATTGTAGAAGTAAAGCTTTGTTCATTTTCAATAAAAGCATAATTTACTCCAGGGACAATTCGCTCTGAAACCATTGATTCAATTAAGGTTTGTGTAGCTGAATAATTACTCATAATAGGTTTTCCTTTGCAAAATTGTTTTTATTATTTATTATAGCGAATTTTCTCTTGACAAGAACACTTTTTACAAGCATAATAATTTATGTTGATTTTGCCCGTTGGTCAAATGGTTAAGACGCCACCCTCTCAAGGTGGAGTTACGAGTTCAATTCTCGTACGGGTGATTTTATCAATGGGATATAGCCAAATGGTAAGGCACAGGTTTCTGGTTCCTGCATGTTTCGGTTCGAGCCCGGATATCCCAATAATTATGATTTGTCTTAGTTTCAACTAGCTTTAAGCGTTGATACTAAGACATTTTTGTTTTTGCGATTTTTTGAAATTACACTAAATTACGTACTTAGGTTACAACATTCGGTTACAACATTTTGGCAAAGGTAGATTAATCAAAATATTCTAAAATTGGTCTAAACGTAAAAAAGTGACCCGAAAAATGCTATAATATCAAGTGTTCAGAGATTTAATTATCTATTAGCTTAGATACCTTAAGGAGCTTAAAAGGGCTTCTTTTTTTGTTTGTACAGGTACAAAATTGTATAAATCGGTGCAAAATTTTCGGTTGTAAGTGTCAATTTAAAAGTAATTAATTCCGCCATCGGATATTTACGATACAATCTTTTGCATTTTACAAGGTAGAAAAATCTTAACTTCTGGAATTGTCTTAAAGAGATTTTCTCTTTTTAGGGGGGGACTTATTTGTCGGATTTTTCATTTTTAGGGGTTCGGATTTCTCGGAATTACTACTTTTAGGGTGTTAAGTTTTTTGCAGGGGCGCGATTTGCGCCCCCTTAAAGTTAACCTTACCGAATAATACCGTAACGATTCGCAACTGTATTAAAAAATCCCCTGAAAGTATTTCTACTAACAGAGGATCATTTTAATGACTGCCTAAAATGACTGGTTTTAGGTCTTTTCGAGGTTTACGCCTCGTTGAACTAATCAATTATATTGTATAAGCGATAATTATTATTGTCAACTTAATTTGATCTGATAAAATGATTGATGGGGTTATTAAAGAGATGACTACTCTTAATAATGATAACTCTGGGAGGCGATAACGCCTTGTTGAAACTAATCATTGAGCTAGTAATTGAAATATTAGCTAACATTATTTCAGAGTGGTTAATCAATCATTTCATGAAATAGTTATTCAAAGGGAGCGTGTGGGCAATACCACTGCTCTCTTTTTATTATAGCAGGTGTTTATTAGCTGAGGTACTAAAATAGTGCGTTAGAGATGTTAACTATTAACTTGAATTATCACGGATCTAATACATAACGAGGAGATTTATTTTAAAGAATGGCAAAAAGAAGATTATGAACCAGAACTTATTTTTATTAGTACTAGCATTGAAAATGAAATTGGTATTTAAGATATAATAAGCGCTGAGGCGGTTTAATGGCTGAAGATGATGCATTGAAAATGAATGATATTAAGAGTTTAGAGCAATTTAAGGATCTAATTGATACAGGTTATGAGATTGAGTTTATCTTGAATAATAAGCATTGGTTATTAGAGCCAGATCAAGATGAGACGGATTTTTCACCAAAAAGAGAATTAGCAAGTGATGATAATGTTAAAAAGTTTAACAATACTGATGAAGTATTGAACTATCAGATTGACGGTCAACGATTGGCTGACTCATGGTCAAAGATGACTAAGGTAGAGTGGTAAGCTATGGCTGGAGATGATTACCTAAAGCAAGGTAAAGCTATTTCTAATGAAGAATTAGATGAAATTGGTGGTCAATATAATCAACAATATTGGAACTATGTTTTGCTTAATATGTCTGAACAAGATTACATTACTGGCAATACACAAGTAAAGGCTTTGGGCGGGACAAGTATTAAGTATAACAACTTGCAAATTACTCCAACTGGGATTGAATACTTATTTAGCAATTCAATGATGGAACGAGTTAAACGAACACTAAAAGATATTAAAGGAATTATTCCTGGAATGTAGCATTCAGAATTATCTGAGTGTTTTTTTCTACTCAAAGTCAAATATATCAAGATATTAAATTATAGTTCTTGCAGTCAATTACTAAATTATGATTGCTTAAATGTTAAAAAATAACGCAAGCAAAAAGCCCAGTTATAGCTAATAAACTGAGCTTTTTAAGTTTGAAGAGTTAATTTCCCCAGATACTTTTACATTCCGCCCTTAATAATTTTCTTTTCTGCCATTGTTTTGCGTAATGACAGCAAGGCTGTATAAGTTGATAGAATATAGACTTTTTTGGTCGGAACTTTGGCAACCTCTGTCATTACTTCGTCGTTGTTTGCCGTAGTAACCATATTATTAGGATCAAAACCGGCGACCTCAAGTCTAAAATGCATATCTTGATACCGTTCACCACCAACAATCACTTTTTTTATTTGATCTTGCTGCAAGTCTTCAAATTGACCATCCCAGATCCAAGATGTGTCAATTCCGTCAGCATGATTAGCGTTGAGCAATGTCACTAGTGAATATGCTTCTGATTCAGTATTAAGCATATGCAGGACTTCGTCTAGACCGACAGGATTTTTAACTAAAATTAGATTAATCTTTTTGTCTGCATAATTAATTAATTCTTGACGACCAAAAACTCGCTTATTAGCAGCAAAAGATTGGGCGATTTCTTCATCACTTAAATCAAATTCCCGTGCTACTGCATAGGCAGCTAATGCATTATAAATATTATAGGTACCACCAATATTTATCGTATAATCTTTTTGTCCCATTGAAAATTCTAACTTATCAGGTGTCTGGTTAAGAATTTGTGTAACACTGTATTTTAACTTTGGTCGTTGATAGCCACAATTAGGACAGAAAAAATTACCTAGATTAGCATAGATACGCTCGTGGAAATGGATTACTTGATTGCATTGCGGGCATAAAACGCCATCGGTGTTAACCGGAGCTTTAAAATCTTGAGATTGCTGACTTTTGTCTAAGTTAAAACCATAAAAAACTTTTGGATTAGGCAGGTCAACTGAGGAAAAGATACTGGCATCACCGTTAGCAATAATTGTTGCCTGAGGAGCTAGTCTAATTCCAGCAGTGATTTTGTCATATGTGGTATAAATTTCGCCGTAACGATCCATTTGATCACGAAAGATATTAGTTAAAACATAATAACTAGGATGAACTAGCTCAGTAACCATTTTTACGTTTGCTTCGTCAACTTCTAAAACGGCCATTTTACGTTTAGCTTTGTTATTTTGGTGTGCTAAAAAGGCAGTTACAATTCCTTGCTGCATGTTTGAACCAGACGAATTAGTTAAAACGTCACCATATTTCTGTTTTAACGCGGCTACAATCAAGGCGGTTGTCATTGTTTTACCGTTAGTACCTGTAACAATGATTATTTCATAGTCCTTGGCTAGAGCATTTAACACGTTTGGGTCAATTTTCATTGCTAACTTTCCTGGAAAACTAGTACCACCTTTAAGTACGTTATGAAGGAACCAGTAACTTGATTTGCCAGCGATTTTAGCAATGTTTGCTTTTAAATTCATATTTATCCCTCACTTTAAAATCATAATAAACTATAGCATAGCGCATAACTTAAAACGAGTTTTTAACGACGATTTAACTGCACAGATTTTAATTTTCATCTATACTAGATAGGTTAGGTGAATTTAATTTAAACAAAGGAGCAAACTATGGCACAATTATTTTTTCACTACGGCGCAATGAGTAGTGGCAAAACAATTGAGATTCTCAAAGATGCACATAATTATGAAGCTCAGGGTCGAAAAATTGCCCTGATGACTAGTAATGTAGATGATCGTAGTGGTGTTGGCACAATTGCTTCAAGGGTCGGAATCAGACGTGATGCTATTCCTATTACTGAGCAGATGAACTTATTTGATTATATTAAGCAGTTAAGTAACGAAGATATTGCCAAAGGTGATGGTGCAATTGCGTGTGTCTTAATTGATGAAGCTCAATTTTTACAGCGACATCATGTTTTGGAATGCGCTAAAATTGTCGATGAACTTAAGATTCCGGTAATGACCTTTGGCTTGAAGAATGATTTTCAGAATAATTTATTTGAAGGTAGCAAGAATTTATTAATTTTTGCAGATAAAATTAATGAAATCAAGACGATTTGCCATTATTGTGGTCGTAAGGCTACAATGAATTTACGAATTCATAACGGAAAACCGGTTTATGAAGGAGAGCAGGTACAAATTGGTGGCGATGAAAGCTATTATCCAGTTTGTCGTTTTCATTATTTTCACCCAGAACAGCCGAGGACAAGAGAGGTATAAACGAGTATGGATAAAGTTATGGCACAGCTTGAAGGCTTAGTAGCTCATTATGAAGAGCTAGAAGAGCTAATGGCTGATCCAGAGGTAATTAATGACACTAAGCGGTATATGAAGGTTTCCAAAGAAGCCGCAGAATTGCGCGAAGTAGTCGAAAGATTTAAAAAATATCAAGCAGATCAAGCGGCAATTTCTGATAATAAAGAATTTATTGCTAAGGAAAATGATGCTGACTTAGTAGCAATGGCCAAAGAAGAAAACAGTGATTTAGAAAAAGAAATTGCTGAATTAGAAGATCAAATAAAGATTTTGATGTTGCCCAAAGACCCTAATGATGACAAAGATATCATTATGGAGATTCGGGGAGCTGCAGGTGGTGATGAAGCTTCGTTATTTGCAGCTGATTTGCTTAGAATGTATGAAAAGTACGCAGAACGACAAAATTGGAATGTTTCTGTAATTGATAGTGAGCCAACGGAAGTTGGTGGCTACAAGCGGGTCGCCGTAATGATTACAGGAGATAAAGTTTATTCCAAATTAAAATATGAAAATGGCGCTCACCGGGTGCAGCGGGTTCCTGTAACTGAGTCTCAAGGTCGTGTTCACACTTCGACTTCAACTGTAGCTGTGATGCCCGAATATGAACAAGTTGATATTGACTTAGATCCTAAAGACATTCGGGTAGATGTTTATCGCTCAAGCGGTGCGGGTGGTCAGCATATTAACAAGACCTCCAGTGCTGTACGGCTGACGCACCTGCCAACTGGTATTGTGGTAGCAATGCAAGATCAGCGTAGTCAGCAGCAGAACCGTGAAAAGGCGATGCAAATTTTAAAATCACGGGTGTATGACTACTATGAAAGTCAAAATCGTGATCAATATGATGCTAAGCGGAAAACGGCAGTTGGTACCGGTGATAGATCTGAACGGATTAGGACTTATAATTATCCGCAAAATCGCGTGACTGACCACCGAATTGGTTTAACGCTTAACAAGTTAGACCGAATTATGAATGGTGAATTGGATGAAGTTGTCGATGCTTTAATTCTTTATAATCAAACTAAGCAGTTAGAGGAGTTGGCAGATCAAAATGTCTAGCATAAAAACCTTAAAGGATTTGCGAACTTGGGCTAGAGCAACAGCCTCTGAAGCACGATTAGAAGATGTTGATTATCTACTAGCAGAACGTTTAAATTTGACTCCAAGTGAATTTCAGTTAAAGCAGGATATGCAACTTACTGCTGACCAGATCGCGCAGGCACAAAAAGATTTACGAAAATTAGCTAAAGGTAATTCTCCCCAATACATTTTAGGTTATGCTTGGTTCTTCGGATATAAAATCATGGTGCAGCGTGGAGTCTTAATTCCGCGGTTTGAAACTGAGGAACTCGTTAATCTAGCACTTTCCAAATTGCAGACTGGTGATAAAGTGCTGGATTTGGGAACTGGTTCAGGTTGTATTACAGTGGTATTGGCTAAGGAGGCACAAAAGCGTGAACTTTCCGAGTTAACCCTGTTTGCATCTGATGTCACTGATTCCGCTCTAAGAACCTGTGAGGAAAACTTTCTAACTTATGATCTTGATGTAACTGTTCGTAAGGCGAATGTTTTAATTGGTTTAGAAAAATTTGATAAAATCATCTCAAACCCGCCATATATCAAGGAAAGTGAAACTTCACAAATGGATGAAAATGTTTTGCAAAATGAACCTAAAGAGGCTTTATTTGGCGGAAAAGATGGTCTTGAATTCTATCAAAAATTTGCTCAGCAGGTTCGTGAACATTTAAATAGCCATGGTGAATTTTTCTTGGAATTTGGTTTTAGTGAACAGCAGCAATTGCAAGAATTGTTTGCTAGCAAGTTACCAGATTTTACAATTGAATTTCACAGTGATCTAGCTGGTAAGCCGCGGATGGTGGCTGGAAGGTGGAATAAATAATGGAAACGAAGTTTTTTTCACAAGAAGAACTTGATAAGGCAGTGGCGTTACTAGCTAAGGGTGAGTTAGTTGCTTTTCCAACCGAGACCGTTTATGGCTTAGGAGCTTTAGCTACTAATGAGCAAGCGGTGAAATCCGTTTATGCGGCTAAAGGTCGACCAAGTGATAATCCGTTAATTGTGACAGTTGCAGATGAAATGATGATGGCTGATTATGCTAGAGAAATTCCTGAGCGAGCACGCAAATTGATTAAAGAATTTTGGCCGGGACCACTAACATTATTGCTCTTTGTTAAACCTGGTAGCTTGCCTAAGGCAGTCACTGGTGGACTTGAGACAGTGGCGTTTCGTTGTCCAGATGATGAGTTAACGCGTTCCTTAATTGCTAAGCTTGGTGCTCCAATCGTTGGGCCATCCGCTAATACTTCAACTAAACCGAGTCCAACTACTGCCGAACACGTCTATCATGATCTTAATGGCAGGATTGCTGGAATTATCGATGGTGGTCCTGCCCGGGTAGGACTTGAATCAACCATTATTGATTTATCTGTCAAAGATCCCGTAGTTTTACGTCCAGGTGAAATAACGCCGCAGCAATTAAGCTCTGTTTTAGACGAAGAGGTACTGATTAATACTGGCAAGGTGACTGACCAGGCCATCCCTAAAGCGCCGGGGATGAAGTATCGCCATTATGCACCTAGTGCCCCTGTGGTCGTGGTTGATACTGTTCAAGATTTTAGTGACCTTAATCTTAATAAGCAAACTGGGGTAATAGCATTGGATACTGTTTTAGAGAAATTAAACTTGCCAGCTGCGAATAAATTTAGTTTAGGAGACAGCCTTGTTTCAGCAGATCATAGTCTATTTGACGGCTTGCGTTATTTTGATGATCAAGAACAGATTAAACAAATATATGTTCAAGGTTTTAATGGCACTCAAGCTAGTTTAGCTTATATGAACCGGTTAAATAAGGCAGCAGCTGGGCATCATTATCAGGCAAAATAAAAATAATTTGGCAAAGGACTTTAAACCCTTTGCTTTTTTGATTAGAATACTTATTAAATGTAATTTGTTTTTATACAGGAGGAAATTATGGGCAAATTTACGGTTTTGAATCATCCCTTGATTCAGCACAAGTTGACTATTATTAGACGCAAGGATACAAGTTCAAACGAGTTTCGGCGAATTGTTGGTGAAATCGGTGGCTTGATGACTTATGAGATTACTAGAGATTTGCCAATGCAAGATGTCGAAATTGAAACGCCTATTGGCAAAACGACTCAAAAAGAAATCGCTGGTAAAAAAATGACCATTGTACCAATTTTGCGAGCAGGAATTGGGATGTTAAATGGAGTAATGGAAATGATCCCGTCAGCTAAGGTTGGTGTGATTGGCATGTATCGGGATGAGGAAACTTTGAAGCCACATGAATATTTCTGTAAGATGCCTAGTGATGTTGCTGAGCGTGCTTGTTTGGTAGTTGATCCGATGCTGGCAACGGGTGGTTCTGCTAATATGGCGATTGGTGCTTTAAAGAAACGCGGTGTTAAAGATATTAGATTGGCAGTTTTAGTAGCTGCACCAGAAGGTGTTAAAGCTGTTCAAGATGAAAATCCTGATGTTGATATTTATACCGCGGCTGAAGATGAGAAATTGTTGTCTAATGGTTATATTTTCCCTGGATTAGGCGATGCAGGAGACCGTATTTTCGGGACTAAATAAGTTATTTATTCAAATAAATAATGTAATTCGCTTACAAATATGCACAAAATTATTGAATGGTGGTAATATGAAATGAGTGTTCACTAAAGCGAACACGAGAAGGGAGGTCACGAAGTAATGGAGAAATCATTTGTTTTCAAGTTTATGGGTTTAAACTTTGACCTTGCTGGGATTATTGGCTCAACGCTGATGGCTGCAGTTGTATTATTTGTTTGTATTTGGCTTTCTCGAGAAGTTGAATTGAAGCCAAATAAAAAGCAAAACGCTTTGGAGTATTTGCTAGATTTTACCGATAATATTGTTAAAGGTAATGTCAGTGATACTGCTGCCCAAAAGCATTTATCGCTTTATGCTTTTGTCTTGTTTATTTTTATTTGGTGTATGAATATGCTAGGCTTGTTCTTAGAAGTCAAAGTTGGCGACTTTACGCTAGTTAAATCGCCAACAGCAGATCCAGTTACAACCATGGCATTTGCAATGATGTCTTTGCTTTTATCATTTTCATTTGGAATGCAAAAGTTTGGTGTTAAGGGATATTTTAAGAATTACTCTGCACCAGTTAGCTTTATGCTTCCAATTAATCTGATCGAAGAGGTTACCAACTTCTTAACTTTATCATTGCGATTGTTCGGTAATATTTTTGCCGGAGAGGTATTGTTAACTTTGATCGGTAACAGTTTGGCACCAAGTATGGGTATTCCAACCTTAATTGTGTCGGCACCACTTGCAATGATCTGGCAAGGTTTCTCTGTCTTCATTGGCTCTATCCAGGCATATGTTTTTGTAACTTTGTCGATGGTATATATAGGTAAGAAAGTTACAAAAGAATAATTTTTTGGAGGTTTAAATATGTCACAAGCTTTTAGATATATCGCTGCTGCTTTAGTAGCTGGTGTTGCAGCTTTAGCTGCTTCTTGGGGTAACGGAAAAGTTATTTCTAAGACAATTGAATGTATGGCTCGTCAACCAGAAAGTTCTGGCGATTTAAGATCAACTATGTTTATCGGTGTTGGTTTGATCGAAGCCGTTCCAATTTTGGCAATTGTTATTGCATTCCTGATTCTTTTTTAGTTAAGACAATAATTTAGATTAAAAAAGAGAGAAGGGCAGTAAATGAAATTTCAAACTTTACTCGCAGCTTCTAATCATATTTATCTTGGTAATACCATTTGGTATTTGATTGTTTTTGCAATTTTACTTTTGTTAGTTAAGCATTATGCTTGGGGACCCGTCTCTGAGATGATGGAAAAAAGACGTCAAAAGGTAATTAGTGATTTGGATTCTGCTGCAAGCAATCGTAAAAAAGCTGAAGTTTTAGCTAATGAACGTGAAGCTGCCTTGAAGAATTCAAGACAAGAGGCAACTCAAATTCTCTCTGATGCCAAGGCAAGTGCACAAAAGACTAGTAGTAAAATTGTTGCTGATGCAAATAATGATGCTGCTGCAATTCATGAAAAGGCTAAAACTGATGCTGCACAAGCAAAATCAGATGCTTTAAATGATGCACAAACCCAGGTAGCGGATATTTCTGTTGCAATTGCTGAAAAGGTAATTGCCAAGAATTTGTCTGCAGATGACCAGAAAGATTTAGTCGATCAATTTATTAAGGGGCTGAATGAATAATGGCCTTAAGTAGAGAAGAGATAGCTGCGCGTTATGGGACTGCATTATTTGAATATGCACAAGATATGAATGCGTTGGAAACTGTATATGAAGATTTACAGGAGCTAGCAGTTGCTGTTGATGAGAATCCGCAGATCTTAAATGTTTTCAGTGACCCGATTTTTAATAGTGATGAAAAGAAAAAATCACTAGCAATTATCGAGCATGATCTAACTGATGAAGTTCAAAACTTTTTGAATTTCTTATTAGAATATGATCGATTTGCTGATTTACTTGAGATTATAACTTATTTTAAACAGTTATACGATGATGCAGGCCAGATTGTATCTGGTACAGTAACAACGGCAATGCAGCTCGATGAATCACAACTAAAAGCTCTTAGTCAAGGTTATGCCCAAAAATATGGTCTTAAAGAGGTTCGGCTTGAAAATAAAGTTAACCAAGACATTATTGGCGGGGTAGTTTTGCAAGTTGGCGATCGTGTAATTAACGGTTCTGTCAAAAATAAGCTAAAAAAGATTCATGCGCAGTTAGTTAATAAAGATTAAAAGAGGTGAAACCATTGAGCATTAAAGCAGAAGAAATTAGCTCTTTAATCAAGCAACAACTTGAACATTATGATGACAAACTTGATATTGAAGAAGTTGGTGTTGTAACCTACATCGGTGATGGTATCGCCCGTGCCCATGGACTAAACAATGTTTTGGCTAATGAGTTGTTGAAGTTTGACAATGGTTCTTATGGTATTGCCCAAAACCTTGAATCCAATGATGTTGGGATCATTATTTTGGGGGACTTTGATAATATTCGCGAAGGTGACCAGGTTAAACGAACTGGTGAAATTATGCGAGTTCCAGTTGGTGAGGAATTGATTGGTCGTGTCGTTAATCCGTTAGGTCAACCCGTGGATGGCTTAGGTGAGATTAAGACAGATAAAACTCGTCCAATTGAAGCCCAAGCGCCAGGTGTAATGGAGCGTCAATCAGTTGATGAGCCATTACAAACAGGAATTAAAGCAATTGATGCTTTGGTTCCAGTTGGTCGTGGTCAGCGTGAATTAATTATCGGAGATCGTAAAACTGGTAAAACTAGTTTAGCCATTGATACAATTTTGAATCAAAAGGGCCAAGACGTTATTTGCGTTTATGTTTTTATTGGTCAAAAGGAATCAACTGTTAGAACTCAAGTTGAAACTTTGAAGCGGTTTGGTGCGATGGATTATACCATCGTGGTTGAGGCTGGTCCTAGTGAACCAGCACCAATGTTGTATATTGCGCCATATGCTGGTACAGCGATGGGCGAGGAATTTATGTACAATGGTAAGGATGTGCTGATTGTTTTTGATGATTTGTCTAAGCAAGCAGTTTCTTATCGTGAACTTTCCTTGTTGCTTCGTCGTCCGCCTGGTCGTGAAGCTTATCCTGGTGATGTTTTCTATTTGCATTCACGCTTACTAGAACGTAGTGCCAAACTAAGCGATGATCTTGGCGGTGGATCAATGACCGCCTTACCATTTATTCAGACAGAAGCAGGAGATATTTCAGCGTATATTCCTACTAATGTAATTTCAATTACTGATGGTCAAATTTTCTTACAAAGTGATCTATTCTTTGCCGGAACAAGACCAGCGATTGATGCTGGTAATTCAGTTTCTCGTGTTGGTGGTAATGCTCAAATCAAGGCTATGAAGAAAGTCGCTGGTACATTGCGAACAGACTTGGCAGCTTATCATGAATTAGAGAGTTTTTCACAGTTTGGTAGTGATTTAGATCAGACAACCCAGGCCAAATTAAATCGAGGTCGGCGAGTTGTTGAGGTTTTGAAGCAACCATTACATGATCCAATTCCTGTAGAAAAACAAGTAGTGATTTTATATGCTTTAAACAAAGGCTTTCTTGATGCTGTTCCTGTTGAAGATATTGGTAGGTTTGAAAAAGAACTTTATGATAGCTTTGATAGTGGACATGCAGATTTATTAAAGCAAATTCGTGATACTGGTGATTTACCAGATGAGAAAAAATTGCAAGATGCAATTGAAAAATTTGCTGATAGCTTTTCACCAAGTAACAAATAGGAGGTAAATTATGCCTGCATCTTTACTTGAGTTGAAGAAAAAAATTGCTTCGGTTAAGCAAACTGGTAAGATAACGGAAGCCATGCGAATGGTTTCTGCTTCAAAGTTGAATCAGACTGAAAAACGTGATGAAGGATATTCTGTTTATAATGAACATGTCAGACAAACTTTATCACGGCTAATGAGTGCACAAGTAATCAATCATTTACGCAAAGAGCATGTCGGTATTGATGAAGACAGTATTGCTAAAATCGACTATGAGAATATTTTCGGTTTAGGTGTTGTTTCCGATATGGTTCAGGAACGTAAAGAAGTTAAGTCAACGGGTTACCTGGTAATTACTGGTGATCGCGGCTTAGTTGGTTCTTATAATAGTGCTGTAATTAAAAATATGATGGGCTTAGCTGAGGATGCTAAGGCTGCTCACCGAGATATTAAAATTTTAGCAGTTGGTTCTGTTGGTGCTAGTTTCTTTAAAAAGAATAATCTCAATGTAGTTTATGAAAATGATGATATTAGCGATGTACCAACTTTTGATGAAATTTCACCGGTTGTTTCGACTGCAATAAAAATGTATTTAAACGGGGTCTATGATGAGTTATATGTTTGTTATACTCACCACATTAATACCCTGTCTTCTGCATTCAGAGTTGAAAAAATGCTTCCAATTGTCGATATTGATATTGGTATTAAGGAAGCTGAAGAACATAAGAATTTAGAATATGATATTAAGCCAAACGTCAATACGGTTTTGTCTACGTTAGTTCCCCAATATGCCCGTTCTACGATTTACGGTGCAATTTTGGACGCTAAAACAGCTGAGCATGCAAGTTCAATGACTGCAATGCAAAGTGCGACGGATAATGTTGATGAGTTGGTTTCAGGTTTAACTACTAAACTAAACCGTGCAAGACAAGCAGAAATTACTACTGAAATTACTGAAATTGTCAGTGGTGCTAATGCTTTGCAATAATTAGAGAAAAGGAGGTAGATATTTTGAGTGAAGGCAAAGTTGTTCAAGTAATTGGCCCAGTTGTCGATGTTAAATTTCCACTTGATAAAAACCTACCTGATATAAACAATGCTTTACGCGTGCTTGTGTCAAAGGAAACGTCTGTTATCCTTGAAGTTGCGCTAGAGCTTGGAGATGGCGTCTTAAGAACGATTGCCATGGAATCTACTAACGGTCTCAGACGTGGAATGGAAGTTGAGGACACAGGTGGTCCTATTTCTATACCAGTCGGTAAAGATACCCTAGGACGCGTTTTTAATGTTTTAGGAAATCCAATCGACAATGGTAAGGAATTTGGAAAAGATCATCCACGTAATAGTATTCACCGTGATGCTCCGAAGTTTGATGAACTAACTACTAGTCAGGAAATTTTGGAAACTGGGATCAAAGTTATTGATTTGCTTGAGCCTTATGTTCGAGGCGGAAAAGTTGGATTATTCGGTGGTGCTGGTGTTGGTAAAACAACAATTATTCAAGAGTTAATTCATAATATTGCTCAAGAGCATGGTGGTATTTCCGTGTTTACTGGTGTTGGCGAAAGAACTCGTGAAGGTAATGATCTTTACTTTGAAATGAAGGCTTCAGGGGTTTTGAGTAAGACTGCTATGGTCTTTGGTCAAATGAACGAGCCGCCTGGTGCCAGAATGCGAGTTGCTTTAACTGGCTTGACGCTAGCAGAGTACTTTAGAGATGTTGAAGGTCAAGACGTTTTGCTCTTTATTGACAATATCTTTCGGTTTACTCAGGCTGGTTCTGAAGTTTCAGCTTTGTTGGGTCGGATGCCTAGTGCTGTTGGATATCAGCCAACTTTAGCAACAGAAATGGGTCAATTGCAAGAACGAATTACTTCTACTAAGAAGGGGTCGATTACTTCAATTCAAGCCGTTTATGTTCCAGCCGATGATTATACTGATCCGGCTCCGGCTACAACATTTGCTCACCTTGATGCGACAACTAACTTGGAGCGAAGCCTAGTTGAGCAAGGGATTTATCCAGCGGTTGATCCACTTGAATCAACTTCTAGTGCATTAGATCCTGAAATTGTTGGTAAAGAGCATTATCAAGTGGCTACTGATGTTCAGCATATCTTACAGCGTTACCATGAATTGCAGGATATAATTTCTGTTTTAGGAATGGATGAATTGTCTGATGAGGAAAAGCTGACGGTTAGCCGTGCAAGAAAGATTCAATTTTTCTTATCACAAAACTTTTTTGTTGCAGAACAATTTACTGGATTACCAGGATCATATGTTCCAATTAAGGATACTATCAAAGGTTTCAAGATGATTCTTGATGGACATCTTGATGATTTACCTGAAGATGCTTTCCGTAGTGCAGGGCCAATTGATGATGTAGTTAAAAATGCCCAAAAGATGGGTGTAACTGCTAGTGATCCTGAAGCTAAAGCATTGTTAGAAAAGTAGGGTGATGTCAAATGGCAGATCCAGAAAAACTTTTTATGGTAAATGTTGTAACTCCTGATGGTGTAGTTTATTCACATCATTCCACTATCATTGAGATGAACGCAATTGATGGTCGAAGATCAATCATGTACAATCACTTGCCGATTTTAACACCACTATCAATTGGTGAAATCAAGGTAAAAAGAAGTCGTGAGCAGAATAAAGTAGTTGATCATATTGCAGTTAGCGGTGGCTATTGTGAATTTTCTGATAATACTGCTACAGTAATAGCTGACAGTGCTGAAAGGTCAAGTAATATTGATGTTTCTCGTGCACAGGCTGCTAGGAAGCGAGCTGAGCAGACAATGGCTGAAGCAAAAGAAAAGCATGATGAACGTTCACTTGAAAGAGCTCAAGTAGCATTAAGAAGAGCTGTAAATAGAATTAGTGTTTACAATTCAAATATTGGTAATTAGAGTTTTTAAAACGGATGTACTAGAAGCGCATCCGTTTTTATTTACTAAAGAAAAGTGAGAAATAAAATGTTTCAACTTGGCGTACATGCATTGATCAGCATTATAATTTACTTGATTATGATTGCACTTTCTTTTCAGATAATGAAAAGTATTAGAATAGATAGAATAATTAAAAGAGGTAAAACCTTTGAAGCACAGCTGTTGGTGATCTTTTTAGCAATTGCATTAGGATATACGGTTGGTAATTTTTTTATTTCCTTAATGGATACTTCTTTGCAATTAAGCAACTTCTTTTAAGAGTTAGTAAAAACTAGTTACTAGCAAGGCAGATACAATAGCTTTATGGTAAAATATTGATTGAATGTATAGGGAGGATTATTGTGGCAAGAGATATAGGAATAGATTTAGGAACAGCCAACGTATTAATAAATGTTTCTGGCAAGGGAATAGTATTAAATGAACCATCCGTTGTTGCTGTAAATACTAGTACAAATAAAGTGGTAGCGGTTGGGACCGAAGCATACAAAATGGTTGGTCGTACGCCCGGTAATATTCGTGTTATCCGACCACTGAAGAATGGTGTAATTGCTGACTTCGATATTACTGAAGCAATGTTATCTTATTTTATTGAAAAATTAAATGTTAAGGGGTTCATGTCTAAACCTAGCACGCTAATTTGCGCACCAACCGGAGTGACTTCAATTGAGCAAAAAGCAATTATTCAGGCCGCTGAAAAATCTGGTGGTGGCAAGGTCTACCTTGACTTTGAGCCTAAAGTAGCTGCAGTCGGAGCGGGTCTTGATATTTTTAAACCACAAGGCAATATTGTCATTGATATTGGTGGTGGTACAACTGATATTGCAGTGTTATCAATGGGTGAAATTGTTACGAGCAAGTCATTGCGTTATGCTGGTGATCATATGAATCAGGCAATTAGTTCATATATTAAGAATAAGCATAATTTATTAATTGGTTCGCGAACAGCTGAACAAATCAAGATTGAAATTGGTAGCGCATTTGATCCGGATGATGAGCAAACGATTACAGTTCGCGGACGTGATATGGTTGATGGTTTACCTAAACAAGCAACAGTTTCAGCACCAGAAATTCAAGAAGCTTTACATGACGGCTTAATGAATATTATTGCTTCAACTAAAGAGGTCTTGGAAAGTACGCCACCAGAATTGTCAGCTGATATTATTGATCGTGGCATCATGCTAACAGGTGGTGGTGCACTGCTTAAGAATATTGATAAACTAATTTCATATTATTTGAAGGTTCCAGTTTTAACGGCCGATCATCCATTAGAGGCAGTTGCACTTGGTACTGGTACGTTACTTAAAAATATTGAAAAGCACAATCATCATTAATTAAGAAGGAGATTAACTTGGGTAAATGCCTAATTTTTTTAGTTAAAATTTATCAAAAAATTATTTCGCCAGCTTTACCTAAGACCTGTCGATATTATCCCACATGCTCTAGTTATATGATAACTGCACTAAAAAAGCATGGAGCCTTTTTGGGATTAATCATGGGAATCTGTCGTATTTTACGATGTAATCCTTTTGTTCGTGGTGGTGTAGACCCAGTACCTGAAAAATTTACTATTTTTCGTAATGCTCATCCAGAAAAATATGAAGATGAGATTATCGCAAAGAAGTTTCATCCAGATGTGAAATAGGAGCAAAAATGTCAAAAAAACCAGAAAATATTAATGTTGAGATAAATGAAGTAAAAGGCAAACAATTACCTACTTGGGAAGTAGTTATTCCCAATAAAAAGGCGATCGGAGTAATTGAAAAAACCGAAGGTCGTTATCGGGCTGTTACTGGTAAAACTAGTAATGTTTTATATGCTAAAACTTTGGACAGTGTAATTAATGATTTGCTTTCATACTTTGTTTTGCATGAGAAATAATAAGTAGTGATAATTAATGGTAAAAGTAGAAAATAAAACGAATTTATTTGATCGTATTGCCTGGAATATTGTTTTACCGATAATTGCTTTTGCATTAATTGGATTATATTCAATCTATTTTGCTGCTGCAGATGATCCTAGTCATATGGGAAGCCCACTTAAGGCAGTAGTGATGCAGGGCTTATGGTATTTCATTTCAATTGTAATTGTTATCTTTGTAATGCAGTTTAATGCGGAACAGTTGCTACGTGTAGCGCCATATTTTTATGCTTTAGGAATTTTATTGCTGATTGCAGTATTATTTCTTTATAATCGAAGTGCATTTGTCGACACAGGTGCTAAGAGTTGGTTTAAGTTAGGACCGATTTCTTTTCAGCCTTCAGAAGTGATGAAACCCGCTTTTATCTTAATGTTAGCGCGAGTTGTGCATGATCATAATCAAAAATTAGTGCATACCATTAAAAATGATTGGCTGTTATTAGGAAAAATCTTTGCCTGGTTATTGCCAGTTGCAATTTTACTAAAATTACAAAATGACTTTGGTACTCTGCTGGTATTTATTGCGATTGCTGGTGGTGTGATTCTAGTTTCAGGAATTTCCTGGAAAATAATTACGCCAATGATTATTTTGGTAGTGGCTGTGGCAGGATTAGTTATTTTTATGGTAACTACACCTGGTGGACAAAAAATCTTGAGTCATTTTTTTGAACCTTATCAGTTTAAACGAATTATGGCCTGGTTAAATCCATCAACGGATACTTCGAGTGGAGCGTATCAACTGTGGCTTAGTATGCAAGCGATTGGTTCAGGACAGATCTTTGGAAATGGCTTTGGTCACTTAAATGTTTATGTACCTGTTCGTGGTTCAGATATGGTTTTTTCTGTTATTGGTGAATCATTTGGCTTAATTGGTAGTGTGGCTGTGATTTTGCTTTATTTGTATTTGATTGTACAAATGGTCAAGATCACTTTTGAAACTAAAAATGCCTTCTATTCTTACATTTCAACTGGTGTAATTATGATGATCTTGTTTCATGTTTTTGAAAATATTGGTATGAGTATTGATCTTTTACCACTGACAGGTATACCATTACCATTTATCTCACAAGGTGGTTCAGCGCTTATTGGGAATATGATGGGAATTGGCATGATTTTATCGATGAAATTCCATAATAAGGATTACATGTTTAGTCAAGCTGGAGATTTTTAATATATAAAAAGAGTTCATCATAAAATGAACTCTTTTTATATACATTAATTTTCTTTGCCGCGACATACTAGCACATCGGATTCTGCTGCTTGAGTAACATATTTAGTTACACTACCAATTAATAAACGTTCAACAGCATTAAGCCCGGTGGCTCCAAGTATAATTAAATCGATTTGATGTTTTTGTGAAAAGTCATGCGCAATTATCGTTTTGGGTGACCCAAACTCAATTGTGTAATGCACATTAGCAGTGTATTTTTGAGCTATGTGATAGTAATGCTTAATTTTTTCTTGGGCATCGCTTGAAACCTGCTCAACCATTTCCGAATCGAAACTCGAAACGTTTTGAAATGAACGAGTATCGATTACGTGTAAAATATCTAAAGTGGTATCGCTGCGATCTTTAACTATCCCAATTGCCTTTTCAAAGGCTAAATCAGCTTCTTTAGATCCGTCAATGGCAACCAAAACATGATGGTATTGTTTCATTATAAAACACCTCTTAGTTTTATTTTACCAAATATTCTATAGATTACTCATTTATTTGATTGATTAATAAACTAAATGTCAAAATAGTAATTGAACTAATTATTAAAGTGATGAAGTTAAGGTACTTATTAGCTTGAAATAGCAAAATGAAGCCAAGTATACATTCGATGCCTAGCAATACTGCAGTCCAGGACATTATCGTAGTAAAATAGGGATTATTTTGACTGTTAAAAATCAAAAAATGTCCATTGCGATTGTGCCAAAGGTAATAAGCAAGGTATAGCAGCAGTAATAAAAAAATTCCCATCACAATTTTGATAATCATAAAAACTCCTTAAAAAATAAAAGAACGGTCTAAGACCGTTCTATGTTGAGTTCTAAAAAAATCCGAATTGACCAAACATAGCATAATGACGCTTGTTGAACCCGCAATGTTCAAAAATTGAGTAGTAGCGCAGCGAATATGGATCCTATGCTAATGATAGTCTTCCGATTCGGTAGTTATTTACTAACTCGCACGTCTTTAGTTTGATCGGTCAACTTTATACATTTAAGCCTGTTGATCAACTCAGATCAATTGATATAGTATCCAATTTCCTCAGACTTGTCAAGGTTTTGAAAGTCCAGTTATTCATGCTTCTGAAGTTCGTCTTGTTGCATTTTCTGTAAAGTATGATGCTGTTGTTTCAAAGCTTTTTCAAATTTAGAATTCCCCTTAGGCTTAAAATAGTCTTTACCAAGTAATTTATCTGGTAGATATTGTTGGGACACCCAATCATTAGGGTAGTCATGAGGATAAAGATAATTTGTACCATGTCCAAGTTTTTTGGCACCAGAATAATGAGCATCTTTTAAATCATTGGGAATGGCACCAATATCATTTTTTTGAACGTCAGCTAAAGCCGCGTCGATTGCACTAATTGCACTATTACTCTTTGGAGACAAAGAAAGTTCAATTACTGCATTTGCTAAAGGAATTCGAGCCTCAGGTAACCCTAATGATTGAGCAGTTTGAATTGCCACAATAGCCCTCTGAGCAGCTGGTGGGTTTGCTAGACCGATATCCTCATAGGCGATGACGCTAAGTCTACGGCAAATTGCAACTAAATCTCCGGATTCAATCAGTCTAGCAAGATAGTGGAGTGCAGCATCTGTATCTGAGCCGCGAATTGACTTTTGAAAAGCTGAAACTAAGTCGTAATGACTATCTCCAGTAGCGTCAAAATTTTGACTACGCATCTGGATTGAATCTGACATAGCCTTTTGGTCAATCTTGAAATTAGTAGCTGTTTTACCAGCGGCAATTAATTCCTGTTTAGTTGATCTGACAGCAAGCTCCAAGCCATTGAGCGTAGCGCGTAAATCTCCGTTGCCCTTTTGAATTAATAATTTTTCTGCATCATTGGTTAAGGTAACTTGATAATCTCCTAAACCGTTTTTTTCATCTAATAGGCAGCGATGAATTGCTTGACTGATATCTGATTCTGTTAACGGTTTAAGCTCGAAAATCTGACATCGAGATCTAATTGCTGGTGAAATTGAAATATAAGGATTTTCTGTAGTAGCACCAATTAGAATGATCTGACCAGATTCAAGTAAAGGTAATAGAAAATCTTGCTTAGTTTTATCTAAACGGTGAATTTCATCAAGTAAAAGAATTACTGTGCCACTCAGTTTGCCTTCAGCAGCTACTTGCTCTAATTGTTTTTTACTGTCAGTGGCCGCATTTAATTTGCGAAAGGCATACTTAGTTGATCCTGCGATTGCGCTAGCAATACTAGTTTTGCCAATACCTGGAGGCCCATAGAGAATCATTGAAGAAAGGAGCTTGGCCTCAACCATACGGCGAATAATTTTACCTGGACCAATTAGGTGTTGCTGACCAACTACTTCGTTGAGATTTTGCGGTCGCATTCGATAAGCTAAAGGCTTCATTAATTATCTCCATGGAATAGTCGATGCCAAAAGCCAGATTTTTTCTTTGGCTGTGAGCTTGATAACTGGTCTTTAGGCAATTCAGGGGAATAAACTTGATTAACTTCAATTCTAGGTTTATTGATTGCGGTTTTGGCTACTACTAAGATTGCCGTATCTTCACTACCAGTGCGGGCAGTTTCATTGTTAACTAAGGTAAAAGGGACCTCATAACGGCCACACTGTGCCTCAACTTGATTTAAAAAATTATCATCTAAATTGCCGTTAATTAGAATTGAGTAGCCCTGGTAATCGGCAAAATGATTTAAAAAAAGACTAGTCAATTTTGGGTCAGTTACTTCGGTATTATTCATTCTGACTAATACGCGTTCGCGCAGTGATCCTAAGAATCTTCTGCGTTCATCTGGTTTAGTTTGCGGTGTAATACCTTGAGCAGCGTGTTCAACACGGGTATTTAAATCTTCGGTCATTACAAGAGTTCCTTTCTTAGTAACAAAAAAACCTCTCCCAACGGAAAGGTTTTCGTAAATAAAAAATTAAAGTAACTTGTTGTAATATTCAACAACTAAAGCTTCATTAATTTCAGGTTCCAATTCATCACGTTCTGGTAAACGTACAAAGGTACCTTCCAGTTTATTGTCATCAAATGAAACAAATGAAGGACGATTTACTACAGCTTCAAGAGCGTCTTTAACTTGTTGTAAGTTCTTTGATCTTTCTCTTAAACCAATAGTCTGACCAACTTTAACTTCATAAGAAGGAATGTCAACTCGCTTGCCATCAACAGTAACATGACCGTGGTTAACTAATTGTCTAGCTTGCTCTCTAGTAGTGGCTAAACCTAGACGATAAACTACGCTATCTAAACGACGTTCAAGTAAAATCATGAAGTTAACACCGTGTTCGCCTTGACGAATCTTACCAGCGCGTTCAAACAAAGTTCTAAATTGACGTTCATTCAAACCATACATCCAACGCAACTTTTGCTTTTCGTGTAATTGTTCACCATATTCTGATAAACGACCACGTGAATTTGGACCATGTTGACCAGGAGCATAGTTACGACGACTAATTTCCTTGCCAGTACCTGAAAGTGAGATACCTAATCTTCTTGAACGTTTCCAACTTGGACCTGTATATCTTGACATAAAATCCTCCAATAAATTCTGATAACAGTTTTTGGAGTAAAATACTACACATAAGCTCAACATTCGTGCATCTTAATTTTCATTTTCGCCTGTTGCAGCCGAAGGTTACTCGTTCACTAAACGTATTAAGATGGTGACGTTCTTGTCGCTTAAAGCTGCAAATATTTTACACGAACTTTATTATAAAGGTGTTAAGCAATGAAAGCAAGTTCAGTGAATCAACTTTAATGTGACTATCGGGCACCTACTTGAAGATAAATTTAAAACTGTTTTCACAGTTAACCATAAATTTGGTATAATTAAGCTAAATGTCGGAGGAAAAATTATGTCATCAACCCAGTCTATAGTTACCGTAGTTATAATTTTAATGATTATTCTTATTGTGGCATTTATGGTTATTGTTAATCGGCGACAATTGCGTGAGATCATCGAGCTTGACAATTTAATTAGTAAAATTGAAAAGATGGACTTGCAACAGGATATTGAACGCCTTAATAAGATGGAGCTTGCTGGTGAAAGTTTAACAACGCTAACAACTTGGCAAAATTGTTATCAAGATGCAATTGAAAATAAAATTCCGCAAGTTGAACAGCTACTTGAGCAAGCTGCAGATCAAAATGTCCATTATCATTTGTTTAAAGCACATAAAAATATCAAACAAGCGCAAGAAATACTGCAGCCAACTTATGATGACGTCAAAAATACTAAGGAAGTTTTCACTGAACTACTTGAATCTAATCGAGAAAATCAATTACAATATGAGGCATTACTTAAACTTTATCGGCAAATGCGTAAAGCTGTTTTAGCTGACTCATTTGATTATGGAGCTGCTTTAGATAAAATTGAAACTGAATTAACTGCTTTAGAAGCTGATTTTGCAGAAGCTAAGGGTTTAACCGCACAGGGTGATCAAGTTGAAGCTAAACGGATTTTATCTAAAATAAAAGTTGCCTTAAATAATATGCAAGATAAGCTCCCGAAACTAAAGCAAAGTCGCCACGAACTTGATAGTGTGTTTCAAGCACAGTTAAGTGAGTTATCTGATACATATAAATTAATGATGTCTGAGAAATTCTACATTACTAAAGTTGATGTGCTTGCAGAAATTAAGAAGATTCAGCAACAGGTAGCGCTGGCCAATGAATTTTTGGCTGATTTAAAGATTTCTAAATTAGCTGATGAAATTCAGGAGATTAAACAAAAAATTGATTATTTGTATGATCTTTTAACCAAAGAATATCAGGCCAAACCATTTATCGAAGAAAACCAGGATAAGATTCAGCGTTTGCTAGCACGTGGTCAAGTTGAATCTAAAAATTTGGTTGAAAAATTGCGTCATATTGATGAAAGCTATGAATTAACTCATGGTGAACTTGATGAAAGTCGTGAGCTAGAACAAGAAGTTAATGATTTGAATCGGCAATATACGGTTGATACCCAAAATATTGCCGATGGCAAAGGCGTTTACTCTGAAATCAAAAATTCTTGGCTGGACTTACTTGATCGTTTGCGCGCAATTAGCGAACGGCAAAAGCAAATGGCGCAGGATGTTGAGGGACTTTATGATTCTGAGAATGTTGCCAATGATTCAATTAAGCGATTTAAACAGGAAATTTCGTTAGTATATCGTCGCTTAGAACGTAAAAATTTACCTGGTAATCCAGATACTTTTATTCAGATGTATACCTTAGTAGTTAATGAAGTTGGTCATGTTGCTGAAGAACTAAGTCAGGTTCGCATAAATATGGAAAAAATATCAACAGAATTAATTCAAATTTCCGATGATGTTGAGCGCTTAAAACGTGAAGCGGATGACATTATTAATTCTGCTGATCTAGTTGAGTTAACTCTCCAATATTCTAATAAATATTCTGGTAATGATGCTGTAAAACAGGCTCAACAAAAGGCGATGCAGCTTTATAGTCAAGACTTCAATTATAAAGAAGCTTTAGATACAATTGCAACGGCCATTGAAAAGGTAGAGCCTGGGTCATATCAACGTTTGGAAAATATTTATTATTCTGAACGTAAAAATAGTTAAACAAGTAAACTAAGCAGTTTTAGAATTGATACTAAAACTGTTTTTTATTGGTAAATATTGTTTGCTGGAAAGTTTAATTTAAGTTACAATTTATAAGTTAACGAATGCCTATTTATGGCTTTTTGAAGGGAAGTAAATCTGTGATTTATTTTGATAATAGCGCTACTACAAAAATTGATGATACAGTTTTGAGTACGTATAACACCGTTGCACGAGATATTTGGGGCAATCCGTCAAGCTTACACCAAATGGGCGACCGAGCGGCTCAATTGCTAACTAGTTCGCGTCAGCAAATTGCCCAACTCTTAGGTGTTAAGCAGGAAGAAGTTTTCTTTACATCTGGTGGAACTGAGTCTAATAATACTGCGATTAAGGGAACAGCTATTCAAAAACGTGAATTTGGTAAGCACCTGATTACTTCAAGCGTTGAACATGCTTCTGTGATGAATGCTTTTAATGCGTTAGAAAATTTAGGTTATCGGGTCACCAGATTGCCTGTTGATCGCCATGGTAGGGTTAATGTTAACGACTTACGTCAGGCGATTGATACAGATACTACTTTGGTTTCAATTATGGGAGTTAATAATGAAATTGGAACTATTCAGCCAATTGATGACATTAGCGATCTTTTAACTAATTATCCGACAATTCAATTTCATGTTGATAACGTTCAAGCTTTAGGTAAAAATATCTGGTCACAGGTATTTACTGAGCGAGTAGATCTAGCTAGTTTTTCTGCACATAAGTTTCATGCTCCTCGCGGAATTGGTATTTTATATAAAAAAACTGGTAAAATGTTGAGTCCATTGCTAGATGGTGGTGGTCAGGAAAAAGGCTTGCGTTCTGGAACTGAAAATTTACCAGCTATTGCTGCAATGGCTAAGGCAATTCGTTTGTTGTTAACTGATGAACAAGCTAAAGCTGAACAAGAATTAGCAATTAAAAGTAAAATTAATGATTATTTGCAAACCAAGCCCGGAGTAAAAATTTTTTCGGAACTTGATACTGGCTTTGCCCCGCACATTCTTTGTTTTGCTTTAAAGGGAATCCGGGGAGAAACTTTAGTTCATACGCTTGAAGACTATGATATTTACACTTCGACTACTTCAGCTTGTGCTTCAACTCGAAGTGATGAGGCCAGTACTTTAGCTGCTATGCATATTGATAATGATTTAGCAACCAGTGCAATTCGCCTAAGTTTTGATGAGAGTAATACCTTGGCTGAAGCGACAGAGTTTATCCATACTTTTGAACAAATTTATAATCATTTTGCGCAAATTAATCATTTAGGAGATTGAATTAATGAAATATACTGAAATTATGGTTCGTTATGGTGAACTGTCAACTAAAGGCAAGAATCGTAAGGACTTTATTGGCCGATTGGCAGGCAATGTGACCAAGGTGTTGCATGATTTTCCTGAAATTGAAATTCATCCTCGTCATGATCGGATGCATATTGTGCTTAATGGAGCGTCTTTTAGTGAAGTTGATCAACGTTTGCGTAAGGTGTTTGGTATCCAAACTTATTCACCAACGATTAAGGTAGAAAAAACACTGCAAGCAATTGAAGAAACTTCTCTGGAATTGATGAAAGAAACTTTTAAGCCAGGCATGACTTTTAAAGTAAATACTAGGCGTAGCGATCATCATTTTACCTATGATACCAACGAATTGAATACCATGGTTGGTGATTATTTATTTAAACATATGGCAGACTTAAAGGTAGAAATGAAGCATCCCGACTTAACATTAAGAATTGAAGTTCGCCAGGATGCTATTTATATTTCTAATCAATTATTGCATGGTGCAGGCGGGATGCCAGTTGGAACTGGAGGTCGCGCCGTGATGATGCTATCAGGTGGGATTGATTCACCGGTGGCATCATATTTGGCATTAAAGCGAGGTGTTGATATCGAAATGATCCATTTCTACAGTCCACCATATACAACGCAAAAAGCACTAAATAAAGCCAAAGAATTAACGGGTATCCTGGCCAACTATTCAGGACGGATTAATTTTATTGCAGTACCGTTTGCTGAAATCCAAGAGACTATCAAAGAAAAACTACCAGAAGGCTATTTAATGACGGTCCAGCGGCGGTTTATGCTGCGGCTAGCTGATAGAATTCGTGCTCAAAGAAATGAATTAGCAATTTTTAATGGTGAGTCTGTTGGTCAAGTTGCTTCACAAACTTTAGAGTCGATGGCGGCAATTAATGATGTAACCACAACACCAGTAGTACGACCGGTAGCAACGATGGATAAGACTGAAATTATTAAATTAGCTGAAGAAATTGGTACTTTTGACCTATCAATTGAGCCATTTGAAGATTGTTGCACCATTTTTGCACCACCAAGACCGAAGACAAGGCCCAAAATTGATAAGGCACGAGAATTTGAAGCAAGACTTGATGTTGAAGGCTTAATAGAGCGAGCTTTATCTGGAATTAAAGTGACAACAATTCATCCAAATGAAAAGTTTTTAGCAGATAAAGCTGAAGAAGATGCTGCTTTATTATAAAAGTCGTGCTATAATACCCTCAAAGCAATAATCAAGAGGAATTAATTTTATTAACAGAGAAAGGCCAGAATGCTGAAAGGCTGAAAATTAATTGGTAGCTTGGTTTTGACGCTGATTGACTGAACTAGTAGTAAGTTAATCCGGCCAAGATGTCGTTATCACGCTTATTAAGAGAAGCAATTATTGCTTAACTTAGGTGGTACCGCGGTAATTTAATCGTCCTAGACAGATATGTTCTAGGGCGATTTTTGTTTAAAAGAAAAGAGGAAAGCTTATGACTGATTTAGCAGCAAAGTATGACCATAAAGAAGTTGAAGAGGGAAGATACCAAGATTGGCTTGATCAAGGGCTGTTCAAACCATCGGGTGATAAAAAAGCCAAGCCATATTCGATTGTTATTCCCCCACCAAATGTTACGGGAAAATTACATTTGGGGCATGCCTGGGACACTGCGATTCAAGATACTTTAATTCGTTTTAAACGAATGCAAGGTTATGATACTTTATATTTGCCTGGAATGGACCATGCTGGGATTGCAACTCAAGCTAAAGTTGAAGCAAAGTTGCGTGATCAGGGCAAGGATCGTCACGAAATGGGACGAGAAGCCTTTGTCAAGCAAGTTTGGGACTGGAAAGATGAATATGCTAATATCATCAAAGGCCAATGGGGTAAGATGGGGTTGTCACTTGACTATTCTCGTGAGCGTTTTACTCTTGATGAAGGTTTATCTAAGGCAGTCCGCAGAGTATTTGTGCAACTTTACAATGAAGGCTTGATTTATCGCGGTGAATATATCATTAACTGGGATCCAGCTCTGCAGACCGCTTTGAGTGATATTGAGGTTATTCATCAAGACGATGAAGGTGCTTTTTATCATATTAAGTATCCATTTGCTGATGGGTCTGGATATGTTGATATTGCTACGACTCGTCCAGAAACGATGTTTGGTGATACCGCGGTTGCTGTTGCTCCAGGGGATGAACGCTACAAAGATTTAGTTGGTAAAGAGTTAGTTTTACCAATAGTTGGTCGTCATTTACCAATTATTGAAGATCAGCATGTTGATCCTGATTTTGGTTCTGGGTTAGTAAAAATTACACCAGCTCATGATCCCAATGATTTTGCTGTTGGTAATCGGCATAATCTAAAGCGGATTAATGTTATGAATGCTGACGGATCTATGAACGAAGAATGTGGCAAATATGCTGGAATGGATCGGTTTGACTGCCGTGAGCAATTAGTGGCTGACTTAAAAGAAGCTGGCTATTTGATTAAGGTCGATCCAATTGTCCATTCAGTTGGACATTCTGAACGTTCAGGAGTTCAGGTTGAACCGCGTTTGTCTAAGCAATGGTTTGTTAAAATGAAGCCATTAGCTGAAAAGGCTTTGGCTAACCAAAAAACTCAAGATAAGGTTAATTTTGTTCCGGAACGCTTCGAAGAAACGTTTAATCAGTGGATGGAAAACGTTCATGATTGGGTAATTTCACGTCAATTGTGGTGGGGACATCGCATTCCAGCTTGGTACAACAAGGAAACTCGTGAAATGTATGTTGGTGAAGAAGCACCTAAAGATATCGAGAATTGGGATCAAGATCCAGATGTGCTGGACACTTGGTTTTCAAGTGCATTGTGGCCATTTTCAACAATGGGCTGGCCAGATGAAGGAGCATCTGATTTTCAACGGTATTTCCCAACTGATACGTTAGTAACTGGCTATGATATCATTTTCTTTTGGGTTTCTAGAATGGTGTTCCAAAGTTTAGAGTTTACCAATAAAAGACCATTTAAAGATGTAGTTCTGCATGGATTAATTCGTGACGAGCAAGGCCGTAAGATGAGTAAATCTTTAGGTAATGGTGTCGATCCGATGGATGTAGTTGATCAGTACGGTGCTGATGCATTAAGATGGTTTTTGTTAAACGGAACTGCGCCTGGTCAAGATACTCGTTATAATCCTAAGAAACTTTCTGCTGCTTGGAACTTTATCAATAAGATTTGGAATGCCGCGCGTTTTGTGATAATGAACTTACCAGACGATGCTCAACCAGCTAAAATGCCAGATACAAGTAAGTTTGACTTAGCAGATAGTTGGATCTTTGATCGTCTAAATACAACAGTGGCTAACGTGATTCGTCTATTTGATGAATATCAATTTGGTGAAGCCGGCAGAGAATTATATAACTTTATTTGGAACGATTTCTGTGATTGGTATATTGAAATTGCTAAGGTTGATTTAAACAGCGATGATTCAGAACTTAAAACTAGAAAGCAAGAGAATCTAATTTGGATTCTTGATCAAACTTTACGTTTGCTTCATCCAATCATGCCATTTGTAACTGAAAAACTATGGTTATCAATGCCGCATACTGGGAAATCGATTATGGTTGCTAAGTATCCTGAGCCACATAAAGAATTTGCAAATCAGAGTGCTAGGGAAGACATGGCCTTTTTAATTGAAATTATTAAAGCGGTTCGAAAAATTCGTTTGGAAGTTAATGCGCCAATGTCGTCAGCAATTGATATTATGATTCAACTTTCAGAGCAGAAGAATGAACGGATTTTGACGGATAACGAAAACTACGTTAAAAACTTCTTGCATCCAAAGCATTTAGAAATTGCTACAAAGATTACAGCGCCAAAACTAGCTAAAACTGCTGTTGTTTCTGGAGCACAGATTTTTGTTCCATTGAGTGAACTAGTTAATATTGATGATGAAATTAACCGGATGGAAAAGGAGCAAGCTAGTCTCCAGCAAGAAGTAGCTCGTGCGACTAAAAAGCTTGCTAATGAAGGCTTCGTTGCCCATGCTCCGGAAGCGGTAATTAACAAAGAAAAGGCCAAACAAGCTGATTATGAAAATCAACTTGCTGGTGTTCAAAAGCGGATTCAAGAATTGAAAGAGAGTAAGTAATGTGATTTTTACCAATGCTCAAGCTGTAGTTTCATATTTATATTCATTACCTAAACTGCATGACAAAGCTGATTTATCTTATATTAAGCGTGTACTAGCAGTTCTAGATAATCCCCAAAATAAAGTAAAGACGATTCATGTTACGGGCACTAATGGTAAAGGCTCAACTTCTTATTATTTGAGTAATTTATTACAAAAGGCTGGTCAAAAGACCGGCCTTTTTGTCTCACCGTATGTCTTTGCCTTTGGCGAACGAATGCAGGTCAATGGCCAAAATATAAGTGATAACCAGCTTGTAATAGTTGCTAATCAAGTTGAAAGAGCTCTGTCCAAAATTAGCCGTAAAGAAAGTAACTTTGCTTTATCTACTTTTGAATATGAAGTTGCCATGGCTTTTACTTTTTTTGCTCAAGTAAAGTGTGATTATGCTGTAATTGAAGTTGGAATTGGCGGCAAACGAGATCAGACTAACGTAATAACTCCAGAAGTTAGCATAATTACCACTGTTGGCCTAGATCATGAAAAGTTGATTGGTCCAACTATCGAAGATATTGCTCGTGAAAAGAGTGGAATAATTAAAGCTAATCGACCAGTTGTCCTAGGCAATATTCCCACTAGTGTCTTGCCAATTATTGAGCAGCAGGCTAATCAAATGCATGCTCCGTGCTATCTGTTGAGCCGTGACTTCACAGTTAACTCTAATCAAAGATTATCTTATCAAGATAAGCAGCATAAGCTAGAATTTTTTATTAAGCCCGAAGTAGAAAGTTATGATATCGCAGTTGCCGTTCAAGCTTTTAACTTATTAAAAATCCCACTAACTGCTGCAGAAATTGTTGCAGCTATCAATCAAACTGTTATTCCCGGTCGTTACCAAATTTTGCAAAATGATCCGCTAATCATCCTTGATGGTGCTCATAATTTGCAAGCAATGAGCAATTTATTGGAGTTTGTGCATCAGGAACAAAAAAAACGTCATGGGCAAGTTAGAATTTTGATTATGATGATGAAAGATAAGGATCTTGGTCCAGTATTTTCACTATTCAGTGATACTGATCAAGTCGAATTAACGACAATTGATTATCCACGCGCGGCAAAAAAACAGGATTTTCCTAAGTCAATCCAGGCAAAGTATTCTTATCATGAAGATTGGCAACAAGCCTATAACAAGCTAAAACGAGTTAGTACTTCTCATGATATATTATTAGTAACGGGTTCTTTTTATTTGGTAGGCAATGTTTTACAAATGGAGGCAGGTAAATAATGCGAGTCAAAGGAATAGACAAAGAGATTACTGGTATCCTATTTGATATGGATGGCTTGCTAATTAATTCGGAGAATTTATACTGGCAGGCTAATATTCAAGCTGCACGAGAAGCAGGACTCAATATGCCAGATGATACATATTTAAAATTAGTAGGTTCAACTACTAATGATATGCAGGATTTTTATCATCGTTATTTTAAAAATCAAGACCAAAAGCAGCAGTTTATTGATCGCACTAATGAATTAGTTAAACAATGGAGCGAAGCAGGGCAGCTAAAACTGCGTTCAGGGGTTCAAGCTGCACTTGATACTTTTCAAAAGTTGGGCTTACCTATGGCAGTTGTCTCAAGCAATGACGAAGCAGTAATTGAATATGACTTATGGCAAACAGGAATTCGAAATTACTTTAAGTTTCATCTAAATTATGATGACGTTAAACGTGAGCAGCTTAAACCTAAACCAGCTCCGGATATTTATTTATGGGCTGCTAAAAAGTTGCAGATTCCTAAAGAAAATATTTTAGCTTTTGAAGATTCGGGAACTGGCCTTGCTGCTGCTAAAAATGCGGGGCTTAAATGCGTCATGGTACCCGACTTATTGCCTGCGACTGAAGTAGATCAAAAAAATGCGGTGTTTATTTGCGATGACTTTTTTAAATTTTTACAAAAAATATAGTCGATTTTGCGTATGTAAATACTGAAGGGAGTGATTTTGATGAATATCATCAAGTCCAAGCAATATTTGGTAGATACGGATATAGAGCTGCTAGATAATTTGGTTAAACAATTAGAAGAGGTGGAGATTTGTAACTTTGGTCAGTTAATCAGCCAGTTGCGGCAGTTACAAATTGCTGATTTTAATGATTTATTGCAATATCTTTCTAGCGCTAAATGTAATGATCAGCTTGCAATTCTTAGTGAGGAAGTATTAGAGCGCTTGCGTTTGGCGATCCCAGATCGTGAATCGGTTTTAACTTCGAGTAATGAGGTAGGCACTTATTTAGCTAATAAATTAGCAGGACGTAAACAAGAGGAACTTTGGGCAATCTATATTGATAACAGTAACCATATTATTGCTGAAAAGAAGTTATTTAAGGGTACTTTAGATAAGTCAGTGGTCCATCCACGTGAGATTTTTCGATGGGCGATGATTTATGCGTGTGCGGGAATATTCGTTGTCCATAATCACCCAAGCGGGAACGTTGCTCCCTCACAGAGCGATCTAAAATTAACCAAGATGCTACAAGAAGGTGCTGATTTATTGCAGATCGATTTTCTTGATCATTTTATTGTTGGTAAGGGTCATTATGTAAGCTTAAGAGAGCATGAGGTCTTTTAATAATGATAGAATTTTGTTGATTATTAACTACCTAAAATACTATCATAATGATTCGAATTAATTTAAATTCATCTTAAGCTTGAACTGAAAATTTTTTTGCTACGTGCTTTATGCTATAATTATTGAAGATTAAAGACTGCAATAATGAAGGAGAGATTTTCGTGTTTGGATTAGGAACAAAAAATATTGGTATTGATTTGGGTACTGCCAATACCCTTGTTTATATGGAAGGTAAGGGGATTGTTCTTAGAGAGCCATCAGTCGTTGCCAAAAATACCCAGACTAACAAGGTGATCGCGGTTGGTTCAGAGGCTAGAGAAATGATTGGTCGAACACCTGCCAGCATCGTTGCAATTCGTCCAATGAAAGATGGGGTAATTGCTGATTATGACACAACAGCAGCTATGCTAAAATATTTCATCGAGAAAACTGTTGGAACCTCAAAACCGTCTGCAATGATTTGTGTTCCTTCCGGAGTAACAGGTGTGGAAAAACGTGCTGTAATTGATGCTGCACGGGTAGCTGGTACTCGCGAGGCTTATGTAATTGAAGAACCATTCGCTGCAGCAATTGGTGCTGGGTTACCTGTAATGGATCCTACTGGTTCAATGGTAGTTGATATTGGTGGTGGAACTACTGATGTAGCAACTATTTCGCTTGGTGGGATAGTTTCATCTACCTCGATTCGACAAGCTGGCGATAAATTTAATGCGGCGATTGTTAATTATATTCACTCTAATTTTAATTTGTTAATTGGTGAACGAACCGCTGAAGATATTAAAATGCAAATTGGTTCTGCTTCAATTGAAAAAGCTAAGGGAATTGAAGCAGTTAATATTCGTGGACGTGACTTAGTCACTGGGTTACCAAAATCTGTTGATGTTAAAGCTGTTGACGTTGCTGAAGCGATTCAGGATGTAGTCCAGGATATTATTATTGCAATCAAAGAAACATTGGAACAAACTTCTCCTGAAATTGCTGCTGATGTAATTGATCACGGAATTGTACTAACTGGTGGTGGTGCATTACTTAAGAATTTACCGGATGTTATTTCTGAAGCAACTAAGGTACCGGTCTTTATTGCACAAGATCCGCTAGATTGTGTTGCTGTCGGAACTGGCGAATCTTTGAAGAACATTGATGTAATCCGCAGAAGTCATAAATAGTATAGAAGCTGGTAGATTTATTGCCAGCTTTTTTAGGAACGATTCCAAATGAAGAAATTTCTACAAAATAAAAAATTATTGTCAGTTTGTATTGTAATTATTATCATCCTCTCTTTTATGGGTGTTAGTGTTAATTTGCGTAATAAACGTAATACTCCAATAATTATTCAGAGTTTAGGAAACGATATAGTTAGCGTAGGTACTCGGATTGTTGATTTGCCAGTTAGTTTAGTATCTAATGGTTTGAATAATGTTCATGATTTATTAGAAACACAAAATGAAAATAATTATTTAAAGAGTAAGGTAATACAACTAGAGCAAACAAAGGCACGAAACTCAAGTCTGGAAGCTGAAAATAAACAATTAAAAGCAACATTAAAATTAAAGGCAACGTTGACTGACTATACAATGATTGATGCGTCAGTTATTTCGCGAACACCAACTAGTTGGACTGATTTATTAGTTATTAATAAGGGAACAACGGCTGGTATTCGAAAAAATATGGCAGTCATGTGCGCGGGTGGTTTGATTGGGCGTGTAATTGAGGTAGATGCTGCATCTGCTAAAGTTGAACTGATTACCACTAGCGATAAGGCTGCTAATCGATTTGCTGTCGAGGCAACTGCTACAGATGGTAAAAAAATTCATGGAATTGTTACTGTAATGAACAATAATGACTTAGCATTTACCCAGGCTCTTGATAATAAGAAGTTAGTTAAAGGTACTAAAGTTTATACTAGTGGATTGGGAGGCAATTCTCCTAAAGGACTGTTAGTTGGTAAAGTTGCTAGCACAACTCGTGATTCTTTTGGCTTGTCTGACCTAATTAAGATTACTCCGGCTGGTGAACTAAATGATCCTTCGGTGGTGACTGTAATTAAGCGGGAGGTAGCAGATTGATACACTCTTTGCGCAGATTTGTTCTAGCGTTTGCACTATATGTTGCCTTGGTGCTTGATGGTAGCTTGTCATTTTATTTACACCAATTTATGGTTATTGGGAACGGCGCATGTTTAATATTACCGATAGGAGTAATGTTGATTGCCTTATTTGATGATACCAATGAAAAAGAAATTTGGTTGGCTCTTATAGTTGGAATTATCAGTGACTTATATTTTTGGGGTTTTATTGGAATTTATGCTGTCGGCTTGCCTTTTTGCTGTTGGCTTTTACAAAAGGTGGCTCGGTTTTTGCCAGAAGTTTTCTGGGTAAAAATACTAGTAGTTTTGTTAACTTTAGCAGTTTTGAATATCTATAGTTGGTTGGTTTTGAATATTGTAGGATTAATTAATGTATCCATAAGAGCAATGTTAGCTGGCATATTGCCAACTTTAGGCTGGTCACTGATATTTACGCTATTGTCATATCCAATTTGGGCAAAGTTAGCTCAAAGTTATCCTTTCATGGTTAACTTAGATAATTATCGCTAATTAAAAAGCGTGAGAATTTAGTTCTCACGCTTTTTTAGCCGATTGTACCGTTGTTAATTAGTGCAGGGATAACTGCAACTAAGATACCTGCTAATGTAATAAAAGCCATTAGCCATGCCATAAAAATAGTCAATTTTTGAAATCCAGATTTTTTCTTCTTTTTTCTTCGAGCCATGTTTGTCCTCCTTACTTGAACAATATTTTATCCTTATTAATGTTTTTTTTCAATTATGTAGTAAAATAGATCTTTAGGAGGATGATCATGTTTTTGATTTTTTTTGCACCAATAATTGGCTTGGCCTTAGCATTTATGTTGAATAAAGCTTTTCCTAAGGCACTTTTTCGGGGATATGATGTTTTACCATTATTTTTTTGTTTTGCCTGTCATTTGATTACGACAAAGGAGCGAAAACCTGAATTTTTGCCCTATGGATTTTTGCTTTTCTTTATCTTAGTAATTGTAGTTGCAGTGTCTGAAACGATAAAGTACAAAAATATTTCTTTGCAAAAAACACTACGTCAATTGTGGGATTATCTGACTGCGTGCACAATTTTTTGGTATATCGGTTTGTTATTCTTAATGATTTAGTTTCCCCCACTTATTAAAAGTAAATTTTTAGCTATAAATGGCTTAGGATTAATATTAATCCTAAGCTGTTTTTTTAAGCTTGTTAAAATATTAAATAACTTAAGTTTTTTGGTAAAAATGTGGTAGAAAGTGGTGAATTGTGGTAAATTATTCTTTGGAAGGGGGCTAGGTCATGTTCATGGGTGAATACCATCACAATCTTGATAGCAAAGGGCGATTAATTATCCCTGCCCATTTGCGTGAAGAGATTGGAGAAAAAATGGTATTTACTCGTGGCATGGAGGGTTGCATTTTTGGTTATACTATTGCAGAATGGCAAAAAATGGAATCTAAACTGGCCCGTCTTCCGTTAACTAAGAGAAATGCGCGTAGTTTTACGCGATTGTTTTATTCTGGTGCGATGGAATGCGAATTCGATAAACAGGGGCGTGTTAATCTGACCACAACTTTGAAGAAACACGCGGCTTTAATAAAAGAATGTGTTATTGTAGGCGTTTCAGATCGAATAGAAATTTGGTCAAGTGAACGTTGGGAAAGCTTTAGCGATGAAGCTAACGAAAACTATGATAATATCGCAGAAGATTTGGATGATATTGAGCTTTAACTATGGAATTCAAACACACTAGTGTACTTTTACATGAAACAATAGATAATTTAAAACCAAAAAACCATGGCCTTTATGTTGATGCAACTTTTGGTGGTGGTGGTCATGCAAAATATTTGTTAAGCAAGCTTAATTCAGGTACTTTGATTGGTTTTGACCAAGATGAATTTGCAATAAAATCGGCTCGTTTAAACTTTGCGGATGTATTGGCAAATAATAGTAAACCGAGATTAGAATTAGTCCATGACAATTTTAGCCATTTGAATATGAACCTGGTTAAGCTAGGCTATGTTGATGGAATTGATGGAATATATTATGATCTTGGGGTATCTTCTCCTCAGTTTGATCAAGCAGCGCGGGGATTTTCATATCGCTTCAATGCTCGATTAGACATGAGAATGGATCAACAGCAATCACTTGATGCCTACCAGTTGATAAACAACTCAAGTCAAAAAGAGTTAGCAAATATTTTGTATAAATATGGTGATGAAAAATTTTCGCGTCAGATAGCCAGTAAAATTGTTATTAGAAGACAAGCTAAACCAATTGAAACAACTTTTGAGTTAGTGGAAGTTATTAAAGAAGCAATTCCGGCATATGCTAGGCGTAGCGGAGGCCATCCGGCTAAGAAAACTTTTCAGGCATTGCGCGTTGCAGTAAATCATGAGCTTGAGGTTCTTGAGCAATCGCTTGAAGAAGCCATTAAGCTGCTAAAACCTAAAGGTAGAATTAGCGTAATTACTTTTCAGTCTGATGAGGATAAAATAGTAAAAAAGATTTTTAAAAAATATTCAGAAGTTGAAGTACCACGTGGGATGCCAATGATACCAGATAGCATGAAGCCTACTCTTCGTTTAATCAATCGTAAACCTATTGTTGCTTCGACTAAAGAATTAGAGAACAATAACCGCTCACACAGTGCAAAGTTACGGATCGCGGAAAAGTTGTAAAGAGGAAAAGCCGATGGCTGATAATTTAGCAAGAAAAGTTACATTTAACCCTAATGAAAAAGATAAACCAAATGCTAAGCAACGAGTGTCTCTTAACCAAGAACACGTTGTTTGGTCTGGTTTTGAAAAAGTCTTGCTAATTTTAGGAACATTAATTACATTAGGACTAATGTTTACATTAGTTTCAGCTAGTGTTTCAGCCACGTCAGCTCAACATGAGCTGACTAATGTTCAGCAAACAGTTGTTAAAGAGCAAAATAAAGTTAGTGATTTACACCAAGAAATTGGTGAATTAACTTCAAGTGCAAGAATGAACAAAATTGCTCGAAGTAAAGGACTAACTTTAATTGAAAAAAACATTAGGAATGTTCACTAATGAAACAAAATATTAATAATTTGCGATCACAAAAATCCAAAGCCCACGGCTACCGTTTTACAGTGGGGAGATGTCTCCAAGTAGCTGCGGCTTTGGTTTTTCTTGTATTTGTAGGAAGATTTTTATATTTAGGAATTTCACAAACCGTTAATGGCAGAAACTTGAGTCAAAGAACTGAACAGTTATATAAACGGAATCAGGTTTTAAAGGCATCTCGCGGTACGATCTATGATCGGAATGGATTAGCAGTGGCACAAGACTCACATCTTTATACGGTTTATGCGATCTTAGATAAAACTTCAATAAATTATAAAAATAAACCAGAATATGTGGTTAATAAATCTAAAACAGCTGATAAATTAGCGACTGTACTACCTATATCTGCAAGTAAAATTTTGCAATATCTGAATCCTAGTCATTCAGCTTTCCAGGTTCAGTTTGGTGCAGCTGGAAGTGGACTGACTAAACGTCAGCGTGATCAAATAGTCAAGATGAAGTTGCCAGGAATTAAGTTTTTTGAGACGCCAGCTAGGTTGTATCCCAATGGTAATTTTGCTTCTCACATAGTTGGCTATGCTGAACCAAAGTATGATAAAAAGACTAATACTGAGAATTTAGTTGGTACAATGGGATTAGAAGCATGGTATAATGACTTGCTTTCGGGTAAAGATGGTACGCAAATTTCATCAGTTGATGCGGCAAATTATCAAGCTCCGAATCATGCACAATCTTATCGTGCCCCTAAGAATGGTAATGACTTGTATTTGACGATTGATTCACAATTACAAGACTATTTGGAAAATCGTCTTTCAGATGTGCAACAAACATATAATCCAGTTTCTATGACTGCAGTAGTTGAAGACATGAAAACTGGTAAAATTTTAGCTGCTTCTCAAAGACCTACTTTTAATCCACAGACAAAAAAGGGAATGGACAAATCCTATCGTAATATTCTGGTACAGGATACCTTTGAACCTGGTTCAGTTTTTAAAGTTTTAACTTTATCTGCGGCTGTTGATAGTGGAAATTACCATCCTAATCAGTATTACAATTCTGGTTCGGTTTCGGTTGGAGGATCCGTAATACATGATTGGCAGTCATCAGGTTGGGGTAGTATTCCCTTTTCACAAGCTTTTCCAAGATCTAGTAATACAGGGTTCGTACACCTTGAACAACAAATGGGTGCGAAAACCTGGCATAAATATTTGAAAAAGTTTCGAATTAATCAAAAAACTGGAGTTACTCTCCCTGGTGAACAATCAGGATTGCTAGCTTTTAAATCTCCAGTTGATCAGGCAGTAACTAGTTTTGGTCAAGGAGTTAATGTTAATGTTATGCAAATGATGCAGGCCTTTAGCAGTTTGGCTAATGAAGGACAAATGGTGAAGCCGCAGTTTGTTGAAAAAGAAACTAATGCTAGTGGTAAGACAATTAAATCGTACCAAGTTCAAGATGTTGGAGATCCTGTATATTCTAAGCAAACTGCCCAAGTTGTCTTAAAAAATATGAAACGGGTTCTCAATAAGCGAATAGGGACTGGTGCAACTTATCGAATGGATCATCAAAGTATTGCTATTAAAACAGGTACTGCACAAATAGCGAATCCACATGGAGGTTATCTTAAGGGCGATAATAATTATATCTTCTCAGTTGTCGGAGTTACCCCGGCTAAAAAACCACGTTATTGTGTTTATATCACAATGAAACAACCAAGACGGATGGTGAAGCCAGCAGAAACTATTTTGGCATCAATTTTTAAGCCAGTAATGAATCGTACTATTTTAATGTCAAAAAATGAGCACGATACTACTAAATTAGTTACTGTGCCTAATCTTACTAAAATGTCGTTTCAAAGCGCAAAACAAAAAGCTAGTCAATTGGGGATCAAACTGGTTAAGCTTGGACGGGGGGATAAGATAACTGCCCAGGCTGAAAATAAAAAAATTCAAGTTGGTAATAAGCTGTTTGTTCGTACAACCAAAAAAATCACTTGTCCAGAGATGCATGGATGGACACTTAACGATTTGCAGCAGTTTGCAACATTGGCTGATATTAAGCTAGATTTAAAAGGCAGTGGAGTAGTTCAAAAGCAGAGTATTAAACCTGGCGCGACTATTAAGCCTGGAACAAAATTAAAAATAGAATTAAAGGAGTAGCACTATATGCTCATTAATAGTATTATTGCATTGGTTAGTTCACTAGTATTAACAGGATTTATTTTACCTTGGATGATTATTTTTATGCGTAGTCATCATGAAGGACAGGAAATTCGCGATGAGGGTCCTAAATGGCATCAAAAAAAGTCAGGTACGCCAACAATGGGAGGAGTCGTTTTTGTTTTAGCAGCGGCTGTTTCTACTATTTGGGTGGCAATGTGGCAACATGAGCTAAATAAAAGTATTTGGATTTTAGTAATTAGTCTGTTAGGTTATGGTGTTATTGGCTTTCTTGATGATGCGATCAAGCTCTTTTTTAAGCGTAATTTAGGTTTGCGGGCATGGCAAAAGTTGCTGCTGCAAATTTTAATTGCGGCAGTAGTAGTAGGATTAGCCGCTAGTGATGGCTTTAAGTTTAAGCTATTTATTCCGTTTGTAGGAACTATAACCAGCGTAATTTTATTTATTGCCTTTGTTGTATTTTGGTTAGTTGGATTTTCTAATGCAGTCAATCTTTCGGATGGCCTAGATGGCCTAGCTACTGGGCTATCGATTCTGGCATATGGTACTTATGCTTATTTAGCTATTAAGCAGCACAATTCTGCTGTTTTATTCTTTTGTATGAGTGTGATTGGCGGATTAATTTCGTTCTTTATTTTTAATCATAAACCGGCTAAGATTTTTATGGGTGATGCTGGTTCACTTGCTTTAGGAGGCGGATTGGCCGTAGTCAGTATCCTCTTGAATCGGCCATGGTCTTTATTATTGATTGGCATTGTATTTGTTTGTGAAACCGCAAGTGTTATTTTACAAGTAATTTCGTTTCAAACTACAGGGAAAAGAATTTTTAAAATGACACCAGTTCATCATCATTTTGAAATGATTGGTTGGAGTGAATGGAAAGTTGATGGAGTCTTTTGGTTAATTGGCTTAATCGGTAGTTTTTTATATATAGTAATCTGGGGCTAAACAGAAACAAATGAAGCAACTAAATAAATATCGAAATAAAAATATTTTAGTGTTAGGATTAGGTAAAAGTGGTTTTGCAGTAAGTAATTTATTGCTGAAACTTGGTGCAAAGCTAACTTTAAATGATCGGGCAGATCTAAATGATAATCAGCAGGCGCAGCAACTAGCCCAAAAAGGTGTTCACATTATTGGTGGGTATCATCCACTTGAATTGTTAGCGCAGGAGCAATTTGACTATTTGGTAAAGAACCCCGGAATTCCTTATGATAATCCGTTGGTAAAAAAGGCACAGGAATTACAAATTCCGATTATTACAGAACCAGAAGTTGCTTTAAGTGTAAGCGATGCGCCCTATGTCTGTATTACTGGATCAAATGGTAAAACTACGACAGTAATGCTAACTCAACAGATTTTGGAGCGCCACTTGTCTGATAGTGGACACCATGCATACGCTGTTGGTAACATTGGCAAGCCAATTTCTGAAGTTGTTGATCATGTAACCAAAGATGATGTTTTAGTAGTTGAAATGTCAAGTTTTCAACTACTAGGAGTAACTGATCTTGATCCTAAAATAGCGGCAATTATCGATATTTATGATAATGTCCATCTTGATTATCATAAGACCTTTGCCAACTATGTAGCTGCCAAGTTAAATGTCACTAAAACTCAGAGTAGTGAGCATTATCTAATCGCCAATTATGATCAGAAAGAAATTTTTGCTCAAGAACAACAAATAACTAAAGCGAAGATTCAAACTTTTTCCGAAAAAGATAGCCAAGCTGATTATTTTATTGCTGATGGTTATTTACAAAGTAAAACTGGCAAAATTATGCCAATATCAGAAATGAGATTACCTGGTATACACAACCAACAAAATGCGTTAGTTGCGATTGCAATTGCGAATTTGTTGGGCGCAAGTAATTCAGATATTTGTAGTGTTTTGAAGACATTTACTGGAGCTAAACATCGATTGCAATATGTGACAACGCTAGCAGGTCGAAAAGTTTATAATGATTCTAAGTCTACTAATATTGAAGCAGCTTCTGTTGCGATTCCGTCTTTTGATCAGCCTGAAATCTTGATTGCTGGAGGTTTAGATCGAGGTTTTAGTTTCGACGCACTAGTTCCATTACTAAAAAAACACGTTAAGGCTGTTGTACTTTATGGAGAAACACGATATTTGCTGGCAGATGCGGCACGTAAGGCTGGAATTAAGCAAATTGAGATTGAAGACACCTTGCAAGTTGCTGTACCTAAGGCATATGAACTTTCTAGTGTTGGTGATGTATTGCTGTTTTCTCCTGCCTGTGCTTCATGGGATCAATTTAAAACCTTTGAAGAACGTGGCGATTGTTTTATAAAATTAATTGAGGATTTAAAGACAAATTAAAATGAAAGTTATTTTTACTGGCGGTGGCACAGGTGGCCATATTTATCCAATTATGGCGATTATCGAACGTTTAAAGCAGCGTGAATTAGCCACAAATGATGAAATCTTGTTTGTAGGTACTAAAAAAGGACTCGAAGCTAAGATTGTCCCTAGTGCAGGGGTTAATTTTGAAACAATTGAAATTCAAGGGTTTAATCGCAAGCATTTACTTAAAAATTTTGCTACTATTAGTTTATTCATCAAAGCAACTAAACGGGCAAAGCAAATTTTACATGACTTCAAGCCAGATATTGTAGTTGGGACTGGGGGATATGTCAGTGCTGCAGTTGTTTATGAAGCAGCTAAAATGCATATACCGACAATGATCCATGAATCTAACTCTGTAGTGGGATTGGCTAACAAATATTTAGGTCATTATGTAGACAAGATTTGTTATAGTTTTGATGATGCTGCCAAGCAATTTTCTGAAAAAAACAAGTTAGTTAAAACAGGTAATCCACGCTCCCAGCAAGTTTTAGCATTACCTGAAGTTAAAATTGATTTACATAAACAATGGCAACTTAATCCCAAGGTACCAACTGTGTTAATTTTTGGCGGTTCTCGTGGCGCTCTAGCAATCAATCGAATTGTGCTACAATCAATTATCAAGCTAAGTAAAAAGCCATATCAAATTATTTGGGCTACAGGAACTTACTATTATGACGAGGTCAAAGAAAAGCTGGCTGGAGTTGATTATGGTGATCAGTTAAAAATTACTCCATATATTAAGGATATGCCTGCTTTATTGCCAGAGATGACCTGTGTTGTTTCGCGGTCTGGTGCAACGAGTATTGCAGAGTTTACGGCATTAGGAGTTCCAGCAATTTTAATTCCTAGTCCTAATGTTACGCATAATCATCAAATGAAAAATGCAATTGATTTAGAAAAAGCGGGGGCGGCTTTGGTAATACCTGAAGACGACCTGAATCCTAACAATTTTATTTCTTCAATTGATCATATTTTGCTTGATGATAAGTATGCTCATGATATGAGGAAAGCTTCAAAATCATTGGGGATACCTGATGCATCAGATCAAGTAATTAAAGTAATGCAAGAGTTGGTAAATAAATAGAAAGTAAGGTGAGACTATATGACGAAGAGACGGGTTACTAAAATAGATCCAAAAGAAAAACTGTCACGTTATTTAGCTCACCAAACTAGTCAAAGCAAAAAGCAGTCTACTAAACATAAGGCTTCAGATTCGCTTGCTAAGTTGCGTAACGAGCGACGTTCAGCAATTGTTAAACGTTTAGGATCGATTATTATTATTTCTTTGGTGATGATAATTATATTGGGATATTATATTTCACCGCTAGCTATAATTAAGCAAGTAAAAATCCAGGGAGTTGCCGATCTGCCAGCTAATGAAATTGTTCAAACTTCTGGAATTAAAGCAGGCGATAAAGTGGTCAATTGTTTGTTTAATCAAAAGCAGTTAAGCAATAATTTAATGGACAAATATACAGAGATTCAAAGGGTTGAAGTTAAAGCAGATAAGCTTAATCGTCTGACCTTAGCAATAACTGAACATCCTCCAATCGGCTATATTAAAACGGGTAATAAATACCGTAAAATTCTAGCACACGGCAAACTTGGTACCAAACTTTTACCTTGGAATAAGGTAAATCAAGACAAGCCAATCTTTGTTGGTTATAATAAGCAGTTTTCTTTAAAAAAAGATTTGCAGCTATTTAATAGTTTACCTGATGAATTTAGATCTCAGGTTAAACTATTAAGTGGTAATACTAGACGTAAATCACAAGTTATTTTTCTAATGAAAGATGGCAATGTTGTAGTTGGTAATATCGCAACATTAAAAGATAAAATACATTATTATAATAAAATTAAAACAAAAACCGTGAAAAATAGTTTGATTGATTTGGAAGTAGGGGCATTTACTCGCCCACTTACCGTTAAAGAAAAGCAAAATTATGGTTTAACGTAAGCTGAATTTATGATTTTTTTATGGTAAAATTTCCTAGAGAGCGTTGATGGGGGATTAATTTTGGATAACACGAATCTTCTAGTGGGCCTAGACATCGGTACTACTAGTGTAAAAGCCGTTGTAGCTGATTCTGGTAAGGTAATTGGAGCAGTGGCAGTGCCTAATAAAGGTATGCGACATGGCAATATTACTGATATTGATGAAACAGCAAGTGCAATTGGACAAGCTTTAAAAGAAATTTCGAAGAAGACCAACTCAAATATTTATCGGGTGGTTACTGGCATTCCAGTTGGAATGTTGCAGTTAGAAACAGCCAGCGATTTAATTAATGTAAGTGATGTTGGACAAGAAGTAGGTGATCGTGATGTTCGTCGGCTTTTGCAAGCAGCAATTAAATCTGCAAGTAAAAGTGAACGTGAACCAATTGCGTTCTTGACTACACGATTTTTAATTGATGGCAAAGTTGAAGTTGACGATCCACGAAAAATGATTGCGCACTCGCTTGCTGTTCAAGGGATACTATTAACCGCTCCAGCTGGCCCACTACATAATATTAAGAAGGCAATCGAACGAGCTGGTTATCAAAATAACTTCTTTGTGCCAATCCCGTTGGCAATTGCTAGTGTCGCACTTGATGAAAGTGAACGAACATTCGGCTCGATTATTCTAGAATTAGGTGGTGGGGTTGCGACGGCAACCGTTATCCATGATGGTCAGATTAAGTATGCGAATATTGATTTAGAAGGTGGTAGTGATATTAGTAATGATATCTCTAGCGTACTAAGTACTTCTAAAAAGGATGCGGAGCAGATCAAACTTGATTATGGCTATGCTGATCCGGCTTTGGCCTCGGTTAAAGATAAGTTTGCGGTCAATAGTGTTGGTGCAGATGGCCAGGAAATGATTGACGAAGTTTATCTTAGTAAAATAATTAATGCCCGGCTAATGCAAATTATTGAGCGAATTGGTAAGGGATTAGATAAGCATGATGCATTGAAACTACCTGGAGGAATTGTAATTACTGGTGGTAATAGCCTGTTACAAGGAATTGATGATTTAGTTGCCAATTCCTTAAACATAAAAACTCGTGTCTATCAGCCAGATCAGATTGGTATGCGTAATCCAGTATATTCGGCTGCATACGGTATTGTTAATTATGCATATAATTTATCTGATATTGATTTTTTGGCAATCAATGCAATTTATGGTAAGAAAATAACAGATCAAGTCCAAGTTGCACCAGCAGAAAATAATTCTAAAAATTTAAAAAGATCTACTCATGTTAGTGAAACCAATACAAAAGAAGAATATAATAGACGGCAGAAGGCTGTGCAAAGCAGGCCCAAAAATAGCAATAAAAAAAGTGAAAATGGCATAAAGAGCTTCTTTAAAAAGTTCTTTGATTAAAGGTGGTTAATTAGATGGATTTTACATTCGATTCAGATGACAATAAAAATGCTGTCATTAAAGTGATAGGTGTTGGTGGTGCTGGAGGAAATGCAGTTAATCGGATGATTGATGATGGCGTTCAAGGGGTTTCCTTCGTTGCAGCTAATACAGATGTACAGGCGCTTAATAGCAATAAAGCAGAAAATAAAATTCAATTAGGCCCAAAGCTAACTAGAGGTTTAGGCGCAGGGTCTCATCCTGAAGTTGGACAAAAAGCTGCTGAAGAAAGTGAACAAACAATTGAAGATGCACTCAAAGGTGCAGATATGATTTTTATTACTGCTGGTATGGGCGGTGGAACTGGGACTGGTGCTGCACCAATTGTTGCTAAAATTGCTCGAGAAACTGGTGCTTTGACAGTTGGCGTTGTTACACGTCCATTTACTTTTGAGGGACCCAAGCGTTCAAAGAATGCTGCATCAGGGATTGCAGAATTAAAGCAATATGTTGATACTCTGGTGATCATTGCCAATAACCGCTTGCTTGAGATGGTTGATAAAAAGACTCCAATGATGGATGCTTTTAAAGAAGCCGATAATGTTTTAAAACAAGGTGTGCAAGGAATTTCGGATTTAATTACGTCAACAGATTATGTTAACCTAGATTTTGCTGATGTTAAGACTGTGATGGCTAACCAAGGTGCTGCCTTAATGGGTATTGGTCGCGCTAATGGTGAGAACAGAACTGTTGAGGCAACCAAACTAGCTATTTCTTCGCCATTACTTGAGGTTTCAATTGATGGTGCTCAGCAGGTGTTACTAAATATTACTGGTGGACCTGATTTAACTTTGTTTGAGGCTCAGGATGCTTCTGAAATAGTTTCTAAAGCTGCTGGTGACGATGTAAATATCATTTTTGGTACTTCAATTAATTCTAACTTGGGTGATGAAGTTGTCGTTACTGTAATTGCAACGGGGATAAATCCTGATGCTGAAGAAGAAGCGTCAAAGCAGTTACCAGGGCGTAGTCATCAAATCAAGTCACAGCCAGTATCAGCTCAAGCGGCTGATGATGTTCAGCAAGACGAAGTTGCACATGAATCACAACCGAATGTTCAATCAGAACAACCATTAAATCAATCAACTGTAGTTCAGCCAGCTCCTAAGCATAAGCCGATGGTTGATCCTACTAGTGTCTGGGGTCTAGATAATGATGATAACCGTGAACCTAGACGTGTTTCACCAACTGATTTTGACAAAAATGATGATATAAATTCATTTACTGCTGATGATCAAAATAGTATTTCACAAATTGAGACTAATGCACAAGATGACGATGTAGATGATATTCCATTTTTTAAGCATCGCGGTGAAAATTAACTAGGAGGCAAACATGTCGTTTAATAAAATAGGTAAATTTTTCGGCATTTCTGATGAAGATGAAGAAATGTATGATAGCGAAGACTATATTGATGATCAACAAAATGAAACCGAAAATACTGTCCCACTTGGTGCGATAGATCGAGATAAAGTTGTTTCGATTAAGTCAGGTGCAGATTCGGTTAAGAGTAAGATAGTCTTGTATGAACCGCGAGTTTATTCAGATGCTAAAGATGTTGCTCAAAACTTGTTAAATAATAAGGCTGTGATCATTAATTTTAGTCGAATGGATGATGCTTCTGCTAGAAGAATTGTTGACTTCATTACTGGGACTGTTTATGCACTAAGTGGAGAAATTCAACGAGTTGGTGATAAAATATTTTTAGCTACACCGCCAAAGTTTGTTACCAACGGCAAGATTAGCGATTTAGTTGATAAGAAAGATAATTTAAGCTGATGTGGCAGGCATTCTTTTATATTTTAAATGCGTTAGAACAGCTTATTGGGCTATATAGTCTTATTATGGTTTTTGATGCAATTATGAGCTGGATACCGTTTTTGAGAGATTCTGCTGTGGGTCGATTGTTTGATAAATTGATTGATCCATATTTAAGAATCTTTCGCAAAGGACCAATTCAACGTTTTTCTTATTCAACTGGGTTAGATTTATCCTTTCTAATTGGCTTATTGTTGTTATACTTTGCACAAGATCTGCTAAAAAGTATCTTGTTTAGGTTGTTTTCATGATTGAGAAAAGACAAGCAAGTAGTTTTTATGCATATTTTGAGCCTGAAGAAAAATCGACTATCGATCAAATGGTCGGTTTTTTTAATAGGGTAGTCTATCGTCACCAGCCTATCCTGACTGATTTTTTAGATCCTGGTCAAAGAAATATCCTGAAAACTGTTGTTGGTAAGGATTTAGTTGTGCAAGAATTCGGTGGTTATCAAAATGCTGAAAAAAAGCGTGTTTGGATTGGTTTAGATTGGCAAGAACTAGCCTTAGAGGATTTTTTGGTTACTCCTTGTGAAGTTAATTATCCAAGTAAGTTTGCCAAGTTGAATCATAGTGCAATTTTAGGTAGTTTGGCTAATTCAGGAGTTGAAGTAGATACTTTTGGTGATATCATTACTGATGGAAATGGAAAGTGGCAGTTTTTTGTAAAAACTACATTGTTAAATTTCTTTACTGAACAGATTACACGTATTGGCCGCAATCAAGTCAGAATTCTCCCAATTGATCAAAAAGATGTTTTAATACCAGAAGATGATAGTCGCGAGGTTACAATTGTTGTAGCATCATTGAGATTAGATGCAGTTTTAGCTGGACTCAGTAACCAAAGTCGTGGCCAAGTAAAAGCTGCAATTACGCAGAGAAATGTTAAATTAAATTGGCATGTAGTTCAAGATTCTAATATAATAGTAAAAGTAGCGGATATTTTCAGTTTAAGACACTTTGGTAGAAGTGAAATTGTCGATATTGTTACAACCAAAAAAGGAAAATATAGGGTGGTGCTGAAACTGTGGTAAACGAAGAAAAACAAGTAAAAATAACGCCAATGGATATTCATAATCAAGACTTTAAAAAACGGGGGCTTAATGGCTATGATCGCCGTGAAGTTGATAGTTTTTTGGATCAAGTGGTTGAAGATTATGGTAATGCTTTGGACCAAATGGTTGATTTAAAAAATGAAGTTGTCAATTTACAACAACAAGTCAAAGATGCACGCCAGCAAGCCGAGCAAGCAAAAGCCGAGGCGGATACAGCTAAACAAAATGAACAAGCTGCTAAACAGACAATTGTTGGAGCACAAAAACGAGCACAGGAAATTATTAATGAGGCCACTGAACAGGCGAAAGTTGATGCTAATTATCAGCGTCAACAAGAAGCAACGATCAGGGCTGATTATGAACGTTTAAAAAAGGAAGTATCCGGCTATCGTATTCATATTCAAGATTTACTGCAGATTGCAATTGATAATTTAAATGATGAAAAATGGCAAAAGGCTTTAGATAAATACTTTGATACTGAGCGTTTTTATCCACCAGATGGTTCTGAACCAATCACTTTAGCAGATGACGATGATGAAGAAGACCTTGACAATGATGATGAAGATGAAGTAGACTTTGATGAGGAGGACATTGACGAAGCTGATGATCTTGATGACTTAGATGAGCCTCAGCCATTGGCTGGAGACAGTCTAAATCATGAGACAATTAGTCAGTCAGAAATCACCCCTACAAACAATGGCTCTGAGCCAACAATTGTTTTTCCAGATGATTATAAAGATCATAAATAATAAACTAACAGTAAAACTTGCAGGCAATTCAGCGAATTAGCGAAGGTGGGAGGCTAATATAAGAGCCTAATGGTTGATCAGCTGTTTAGGATAGGTTTATTACGTCTTTTGCACGATACGCAAGATTTAAGTGGAGTGTAGCAACTCAATTTAGGTGGTACCACGGATAATGAACCTCGCCCTAATTTAGGACGAGGTTTTTTGTATAGAAAGGAATTTTATTATGAAAGTAAAAGATACGCTCAACTTGGGCAAAACAAAATTTAAAATGAGGGGTAATCTACCTGTTCGCGAAGTACAATGGCAAAAAGAATGGGAAGAAAATAACTTATATGAACAAAGATTAAAACTAAATGAGGGTAAGCCACGTTTTGATCTGCATGACGGTCCTCCATTTGCTAATGGTAATATTCATATGGGGCATGCAATGAACAAAATTTCTAAGGATATTATTGTTCGCTTCAAAAATATGAACGGCTATTATGCACCATATGTACCAGGTTGGGATACTCATGGTCTACCAATTGAGCAACAGCTTGCCAAGCAAGGTGTTAATCGTAAGACGATGAGTCGTGCTGAGTATCGTAAACTTTGTGAAGAATATGCCAGAAAAGAAATTGAAAAGCAAAAGGCTGATTTCAAGCGTTTAGGAGTAATGGGCGACTGGGATCATCCGTATATTACTTTGCAACCAGAATATGAAGCAGAAGAAATTCGTGTTTTTGGTAAAATGTATGAAAAAGGCTATATTTACAAGGGGAAACGACCAGTTTATTGGTCACCATCAAGCGAATCAACATTAGCAGAAGCAGAGGTAGAATATCATGATATTAAATCACCTTCAATTTATGTTGCATTTCCAGTTAAAGATGGTAAAGGTCTGTTAGATGCAAAAGATACTTACTTTTTAATTTGGACTACAACTCCGTGGACTATTCCATCAAATCAAGGAATTACTGTTAATCCAAAGTTTGATTACTCGGTAGTTAAAGTTGGCGATAAGCGTTATGTAGTTGGTACAGACGCTTTGGAATCTGTGGCAAAGGACTTGGATTGGACAGACTACCAAGTTGTGCAGCATCTCAAAGGTACGCAAATGGATCGAATGGTAGCAAAGCACCCGTTATATGATCAAGATTCGTTGCTAATGAATGCTTTGCACGTTACCGCAGATGACGGTACTGGATTAGTTCATACTGCGTCAGGATTTGGTGAGGATGACTGTAATGTTGCTCAAAAGTACGGTCTTCCTGTCTTTAGTCCAATGGATGATAAGGGTTGCTTCACTGAAGATATTCCTGATCCGGACCTAGTTGGCATGTTTTACAATGATGCTAATAAAGTGGTTAGTGAAAAATTAGAAAAATCTGGTAATTTACTAAAATTGAGTTTCTTTACGCACTCTTATCCACATGATTGGCGGACTAAAAAACCAGTTATTTATCGTGCTACTACTCAATGGTTTGCCTCTATTGATAAGTGTCGTGATCAAATCTTGGATCAAATTGAGCAAGTTGATTTTGTGCCTTCTTGGGGTAAATTACGCTTACATAATATGATTAAAGATCGCGGGGACTGGGTCATTTCTCGTCAGCGAGTTTGGGGTGTTCCACTACCAATTTTTTATGCTGAAGATGGCACTGCAATTGTTACTCCAGAGACCATTGAGCATGTTGCGGAACTTTTTGCTAAAGAGGGATCTAATGCATGGTATACTCATCCAGTTGAAGAATTATTACCGGCTGGTTTTACTTCTGAACATTCGCCAAATGGTAAGTTTACCAAGGAAAATGATATTTTAGATGTCTGGTTTGATTCTGGGTCTTCTCACAAGTCCGTTATGGATCATCGCCCTGGTTTGCATTATCCAGCCGATCTTTACCTTGAAGGTAGTGACCAATATCGTGGTTGGTTTAACTCTAGCCTGATTACCTCAGTTGCTACTACTGGCAAAGCACCATACAAAGGAATTTTATCTCAAGGATTTGTGCTAGATGACAAAGGACATAAGATGTCGAAATCGCTAGGCAACATAATTGCTCCTAATGATGTAATTAAGAAAATGGGTGCGGAAATTATTCGCTTGTGGGTAGCTTCAGTTGATGCCACTTCTGATGTCGCTGTTTCAAATGAGATTCTGCAACAAACATCTGAAAGTTACCGTAAGATTAGAAATACTTTCCGCTATATGCTGGCTAATACGACTGATTTTGATCCAAATAAGAATCGAGTTGCATATGAAAAACTCACTCCTGTTGATCAATATCTAGAAGTTCGGTTAAATGACTTGGTTGAGAGTTGTTTAGCTGATTATGAGAAATACGACTTTAATGCTGTTTATAAGAAGGTCTTTGCCTTTATTGCTAATGACTTATCAGCCTTTTATTTGGACTTTGCTAAAGATGTTTTGTACATTGAGAGTAAAGATGGTCAAGCTAGACGTTCAATGCAGACAGTTATCTATGATGCAACAGTTAAAATCGCGAAAATTCTGACGCCAATTTTGCCACATACTATGGAGGAAATTTGGTCATTCTTGAAAGAAAAAGAAGATTATATTCAACTATCCGATATGCCAGAGGTTGAGCAATACGCTAATCATGATGATGTCTTGGCTAATTGGAAGCAGTTTATGAACCTGCGTGATGATGTTCTTAAAGCCTTGGAGCTGGCTCGTGATCAAAAATTAATCGGTAAATCATTTGAAGCAGCTGTAACTATTTATCCTACTAAAGAAACTAAGGCAGTTCTTGATACTTTAGATGCTGACTTTAGACAAATTCTGATTGTTTCAAAATTAACGATTGCTGATGGTGATGCACCAGCTGATGCAGAAGAACTACCAAACGCAGCTATTAAGGTTGAAAAAGCAACTGGTGAGGTTTGTCCACGTTGTCGGATGGTTAGATCTGATATTGGCGTTGATCAAAGTTTGCCAATGCTTTGTGGACGGTGTGCTACAATTGTTAAAGAAGATTATCCTGAAGTAGTTCAAGAAGGATTAGAAGATTAATGCGACTAGGTACAGTAAAGCAATTTGACCAAGGCAGTAGTTTTGGATTTATTGAAGATCAAGAAAATCATAAGGCCTATTTTGTCTTTTATACTGCGATTAAAGAGGCCGGCTATCGGCGTTTGCAAGTTGGCCAAAAAGTAAAATACCAACTTGCCCAAGGCAAAAACGGTTTACAATGTGTCAATGTTTATTTGGCTGAGTCACAGGAAAGTGAATAATGGACTTAAAAGAAACAGAAATTTCTGCAAAACAAATCTTTAAGGGGCGAATTGTTGATCTTTCAGTTAGGACAGTTAATTTGCCAAATGGTGTCACTACTACAAGAGAAGTGGTTGAACATCAACCAGCCGCTGCTGTTCTTGCTGTTAATGACCAGCAGAAAATGCTATTAGTTGAGCAGTGGCGTGAACCGATTAAGCAATTGACTTTAGAAATTCCTGCTGGTTTAGTTGACGCTACGGATGCTAGTCCACTAGATGCGATGAAGCGTGAATTAAACGAGGAAGGCGGCTACCGGGCAGATTATTGGGAAAAAATCACTGAATTTTATTCTTCTCCTGGCTTTTCTAGTGAGCAGCTGCATTTGTTTTATTGTGATACTTTAACTAAATTAGCTGAGAAACGTCCGTTGGATGACGACGAGTTTTTAACTAGTCATTGGTATGATTTGGCGCAGCTAAAGCAGCTGTTTGCGCAAGGGAAAATCGTTGATCTAAAAACATTATATGCGATGAGTCTCTGGGAAAATATGCTGTTGACCGGTACAGATGTAAAGGGAAAAAATGACTGAGAAACGTTCAGATTACCGTAAAAAAGTTAAGCAGCAAAAAAATAAAAAAGTTTTGCATAAAATTAAGTCAGCTTTTAATGATGAAGCAGAGCTTGATGTAAATGCCGATTTTAAACGTGATCCAGTAACAGACCAGACCACTCAGCAAAAGCGAACTAGCCAAGAAAAGCAAACGCCGCCAGCAACTACCTCCAAAAAAGAAGGCGTAGCTGATAAAGGTTTGCGACTCAAGCGAAGATTGAATCAAGCTATTTTGATTGTCTTGGTTTTAATTGTTTTGGTACTATTAGCATTGTTTCATTTATAAAATAATTTGAGGATAAAGATGAAAATAGCGATTATTGTTCCAATGGAAATTGAAGCAACATATTATCAGAAATATTTTCACTCAGGTACTAAGGAAGTGTTCGGATCTTGTGTGTTCGAGCACTTTTCTGGTACTAAAAACGATATTTATATTGGTCTGAGTGGAATTGGTAAAGTCCAGGCTGCAATGAACCTAACTAGTTTATTGAGCCAAATAAAAATTGATTTGGTATTGATGACTGGAACTGCTGGTTCATTGCAGACTTTTGTTCATCGGTCAGATTTAATTCTGGCTGACTCATTCAGCTATCACGATGCACATAATACGCTTGCGGGAAATTATGTTGAGGGACAAATTCCGGGTGAGCCTGCTGAATTTAGATTGGAGTCTCCTGCAAAAACAGCTTTTGCCGACTTTTTGCAAGCAGAAAATATCAAAGTACAAACTGGCTTAATTGTGACCGGTGATTCCTTTATTGGTTCGGATGAACAAAAGGTGATAATTAAAACCAATTTTCCTGATGCTTTAGGAGTAGAGATGGAAGGGGCTGCTTTTGCACAAGTTGCTGACCATTTTAAAACGCCGTTAATTGCTTTGCGGGCGATTTCTGATAATGGTGATCAAGAAGCTGATGGTGACTTTGATCATTTTGCCCAAGAAGTGGGTGCCAAGGCAGCTAAATTAATTTGTAAATATTTAAAGAAGATGATGAAAAATGACGCAAGTTTATTTGGATAATGCGGCAACTACACCAATGTCGCCCACAGTAATCGACACAATTACTGAACAAATGAAGCAAAATTTTGGCAATGCATCTAGTACTTATGAATTAGGCCGCGTTGCTCGTAGAGTCATTGAGCAAGCTCGCAGCCAAATTAGTCAGGCAATCAATGCCCAAGCTAACGAGATTATTTTTACTTCGGGAGGGTCAGAAAGCAATAATACGGCAATCTTTGGAATTGCCCGTATGCAAAGGGAAGTTGGCCACAGAATCATTACTACGAAAGTTGAACATCCGTCTGTGTTAGAACCGCTGCGTCAATTAGAAAAAAACGGTTTTGATGTAGTTTATCTGGATGTTGATGCAACTGGGCATATTTCGCTTGCTGATTTAAAAGCTGCCTTAACTCCAGAAACAATTCTGGTATCAATTATGGCTGTTAATAACGAAGTTGGCAGTATCAACCCGTTACAAGAGATTGGTGAAATTGTCGCTGATAGCAATGCCTATTTTCACGTCGATGCTGTGCAAGGATTAGGTAATATTGATCTAGATGTACAGAAAATGCAGATTGATTTATTATCTACTTCGGCTCATAAAATTAATGGCCCCAAATTTCTTGGTTTTTTATATAAAAATGCTCGCATTAACTTACCGCCACTGATATATGGTGGTGAGCAAGAGACTAAGCGTCGTGCAGGTACGGAAAATGTTCCTGGGATTGCAGGCTTTGGTGAAGCGGTAAATGAACTTAGCAAGATTAATAAGCAGGAATTGCAGGCTAAATATAGCAAGTTTCAGGAGATTATCTTGCATGAATTAGATGAAGCTGGAATTAGCTATCAAGTCAATGGCGGACGCGGCAAGAATGTTTCGCACCATGTTCTAAACTTGCGAATTAATGGTGTTTCCACCACAATTTTGCAAGCTAATCTTGATTTAGCTGGTTACGCCGTTTCGGGCGGATCAGCTTGTACAGCGGGTTCACTTGAACCGTCACATGTATTAGTGGCCTGTTTTGGTCAAAAGTCGTCAAGAATTGATGAATCAATTAGAATTTCGTTTGGTCGCTATAATACGGTTGCAGAAATCCGAGCATTTGCTTTGGAATTAGTGAAAATTGCTCAAAAAACGCAATGGAAAAATAAATAGTTGCATTCTTAAGTAAGTTAACTTATTATTAGTAAGTGAGGTAAATTATGGCAAATACAGTGATATTGAATGGTGATACACGTAAGTTCACCTTAAGTCCAGACTTAAAGCTCTATGCATTGCTTGATGCGGGTTTTGTAAAAACTGCTAAGGGAAATTATAATTATGAACATCCACTTTATAATGACTCACCTTATGATGCGCCTACTAAACTTAAGATGACGATTAATCAAGCAATGACCCACTTTACCATGGTGGTTACTGATCGTAATGGCTTAAAGAAAGTGAATATTTTTAAGAATCAACAATTAGCACAAACTGTGGATCTTTTAAATTATATTTTAAAAGACTTAATAGAGCGTAACATTATTATGGCAGTAAAGGATTGATGATAATTGGCAAAGAAGACTAGAGTTGTTGTTGGAATGAGTGGCGGCGTTGATTCTTCCGTATCTGCGCTGTTACTTAAGCAGCAAGGTTATGATGTAATTGGTGTCTTTATGAAGAACTGGGATGATACCGACGATGCTGGTGTTTGTACAGCAACTGAAGACTATGATGATGTCAAAAAAGTTGCCGATCAAATTGGCATTCCCTATTATTCAATTAATTTTGAAAAGGAATATTGGCATCGGGTTTTCGAATATTTCTTAAGTGAATATAAAAAAGGTCGAACTCCCAATCCTGATGTTATGTGTAATAGCCAAATTAAATTTAAGTCGTTTTTAGAGTTTGCACTTAATTTAGACGCAGATTATATTGCCATGGGTCATTACGCCAAAACAGTAACTGATCAAAATGGTCTTACTCATATGATGCGTCCTAAGGATGGCAATAAGGATCAAACTTATTTTTTGAGTCAACTAAGTCAAGAGCAGATTAATAAGGTAATTTTCCCGTTAGCAGATTTAACTAAGCCGCAAGTACGTGAAATTGCGATTAAGGCAGGTTTAGCTACGGCTAAGAAGAAGGATTCAACCGGGATTTGTTTTATCGGTGAGCGTAATTTTAGAAAGTTTTTAACAGAGTTTTTGCCCGCTAAATCAGGTAAAATGGTTACTCCAACCGGAAAAGTGGTTGGTGAACATGCCGGACTAATGTATTATACAATTGGTCAGCGTTCAGGATTAGGTTTAGGCTCAACTAAAGAATCAACTGATCCCTGGTTTGTTGTCGGTAAAGATTTAACCAAAAACGAGTTAATTGTTGAACAGGGTTATGATAGTGAATTGTTATATGCAACTAAGCTTGAAGCTAGTGAAATGTCATTTTTTGCTGGGCAACCTGATCATGATTTTAAAATTCATTGTAGTGCTAAGTTCCGTTATCGCCAACCAGATGTGGCAGTGACTGCTGAGTACCATGCTCAAAGTAACAGCGTAACCGTCTACTTTGATGAGCCAGCACGTGCAGTAACGCCCGGCCAGGCTTTAGTATTATATCGCGGTGAAGAGTGTCTTGGTGGTGGCAATATTGATGCTGCGTATCAAGATGAACAGCAATTACAGTTAGTTTAAATGATGATAGAGAAAAGATAAATTGTTGTCTTTTCTCTTTTTCTTTTAGCAAAATTAAATGATAAACTAGATAAGTAATCCAAAAGAAAAGGCAGGGCATAGCAATGCAGATTTATTTTGTACGGCATGGAAAAACTGAGTGGAATCTTGAGGGACGTTTTCAAGGTGGGCATGGCGATTCACCACTATTAGAGCAAAGTTTGACAGATATTAAGAAGTTAGGCCAACATTTACGTGGAGTGAAATTTGCTGGAGTTTATTCCAGTCCTCTAAAGCGGGCAATTGATACTGCTAATGGAATTACGATTAGTGCGGGAATTGATCTGCCTGTGACAATTGATGAACGACTGCGTGAATTTGATTTGGGACAGATGGAGGGACTTAACTTTGCTCAGGCTAAGCAGCGCTTTCCTAAGCAAGTTGACGATTTATGGAATCATCCAGAATGTTATGATGGTAAAGCAATTGACGGCGAAGATTATCCTGAAGTAATTAATCGTGGTAAGAGTTTTGCTCATGATGTTGCCCAAAAATTTCCAACTGCAACTGACAAAGTACTCGCTATTAGTCATGGCGCCGCTTTATCTGGTATGATGGGTGGCTTGCTGGGCTTTTCTTTAAAAAATGTCAGGCAAAATGGTAGTTTAAGTAATACTAGTCTGACTATTTTGGAAACAAAAGATCAAGGTAAAAATTTTCAGACCATAGTTTGGAATGAAACAGATTTTTTAGAAAGAAAATTAGCAGAAACGGATTCATTATAATGACTAAAAAAGAAGCAAAAACTGAGGCTGAAAAGCAAAAAATTAACCAAAAAGTTCATCAACTAATTACTAAAATTGATGCTAACCCGCAAAAAACGGAAAATTATTTGGAATTAGCAACTTATTTACTCGAACAGGGCAGCTTTGTTCAAGCTACTCAATTGTTGGAGCAAGCAAAGTCACTAGTTAAAGAGCCGCAAGATTTAGATTATGATTTAGCTGTGTGTTATTATATGCAAGGTGAATTTGATAAAGCATTAGGCTTACTTGACCAAATTCCTAATGATGATTTGGTTTTATACCAAAAGGCGCTAGTTTATTTGAAACTAGGGCAGCCGCAAAAAGCACTCGCTTATGCCTTAACTATTAAGCAAATTGATGAACGAGTAAATGAATTACTGGGTGATATCTGGTTGAATTTAGGTGAAATGCAGCAAGCTGCAGCTAGTTATTGCCAGATTCCAGATAATAAACGTAGTGCTAAGGTTAATTTCTTACTGGGAATTACGGTTTTAGCTACCGATAAGGAACAGGCGAAGCAATATCTGGCTAAATCACGTGAATTAGATTCCAAATATTATGAGCAAGCGCTTGAGCAATATGCAGCAATTTTGAGTAACATTGATAATCAGGACAAACAAGATGACTGAATTTACTGGTAAACTAACAGGAATTGTATTTGAAGCTGACCAAGATTTATATAAGATTCTTAATATTTTAATTGTTGGTAAATTAGCTGGCTATGATGAAGACGAAATCAAGGTTACTGGTAATTTTGGTGAGGTTCAGCTAGGTGCGACTTATCATTTTACAGGTAAGTTAATCATGCATAATAAGTTTGGCTTGCAGTTTCGTTGTGATAGCTATGAGCAAGCTCTTCCTAATGAAGAGGGGAGTTTAACTAAGTATTTAAGTTCTGATCAGTTTCCTGGTATTGGTAAAAAAGCTGCCAATACGATTATCGCAGAATTGGGAGTTGACGCGTTAAAGATTCTAAAGGAGCAGCCTGCTAAGATTGCGACGCTATCTTTAACTCAAAAACAAAAGAATAGTTTGCTAACTGGTGTCAATGCAATGGATTCTTATTCAGAAATTGTCTTAAAATTGGCGCAATTTGGTCTGAATAAAAAAGTTGCTGGGCAATTATATCAAGTTTATCATGGTGAGACCCTTACAAAATTGCAAGCGGATCCTTATGGGCCAATTGTTGAAGTAACTGGGTACGGGTTTAAAAATGCTGACCGAATGGGGCAGGAGCTCGGTTTTAAACCCGATGATGAACACCGGATTAAGGGTGCAGTTTATCAGGTGTTACTTGATGAAGTTAGCAAAGCTGGGAATACTTATATTAAATTAGCCCAGTTACTGACAGACACTAGCAAGCTATTGCATATCACAGAATATGATCCCATTGCTACTTGTGTGAATCAGCTTCAGCAGACCGGTAAGATAGTAGTTACCGGTGAAAATGCGGCCTTGCAAAGTATTTTTGAAACGGAAAATGACATTGCACTAACGATGAAGCAGGTTACTGATCACCAGCAAAAGACCACTCCATATAGTGAAGCGGCTTTAAACAAAGCAATAACTCAAGCGGAAAAACAATTGCACATAAAATATGATGAAACCCAAAAGGTTGCCATTAAAAATGCAGTTAATGAGCCATTATCTATCTTAACTGGTGGTCCTGGTACTGGAAAAACCACTATTGTCAATGGCATTTTGCTCTGTTTACGCGATTTAGCTGAAATTCCCAATTCGGCCTTATACAGCAGTGATCCACCGTTTTTATTGGCGGCTCCAACAGGTCGGGCTGCTAAAAGAATGGAGGAAATTACGGGTATCAGCGCTAAGACAATCCATCGGTTACTAGGAATGGGAATAGGGCCAAGTAATGATGTAGATTTGAACGAACTCAATGGTGAAGTTCTCATCATTGATGAAATGTCGATGGTTGATATGTTTTTGTTTAAACAGTTACTTAACAGTATCAATCAAATTAAGCATATTGTTTTTGTTGGTGATAAAGATCAGTTGCCTTCAGTTGGTGCAGGAAATGTCTTTAGTGATTTGATTAAGTCCGAAGTTTTTCCGACTACGGTTTTAACGCAAATTCACCGACAGGGTGATGATTCTAGTATTATTACCTTAGCACATGAAATTAATGCAGGTCAGGACCAAACAGCTTTATTCAAGAAAACTCAAAATTATTCCTTTATCTCTTGTCCACCACATGAAATTGGTCATGTAGTTAGCCAAGTTGTTGAACGAGCTCTAGCTAAAGGATTTGCTAAAGATGATATCCAGGTTCTAGGAGCAATGTATCATGGCGAAGGTGGCGTAACTAATTTAAATAATATTATCCAAGAAATTATGAATCCGCCCAAACCCAATAGTAAACATATAGAGGCGCACGATGAGCAATTTCGGATTGGTGATCGCGTTTTGCAATTACAAAATAATCCTGAAAAGGATATCTATAACGGCCAAATTGGTAAGGTGATAGCACTTGATGAAAAAAGTTCTAAGAAGTGTCTAATTGCTGATTTTGATGGACGAGAAATTACTTTTAGCAAAAAAGACTTGTTTGACTTAACCCGAGCTTATGCAATTACAATTCATAAGGCACAGGGCTCAGAATTTCCATTAGTCATCTTAAACTTGACTATGCAAAACTATATCATGCTTAAGCGCAATTTATTATATACCGCGGTAACTAGAGCTGAAAAAAATTTGGTTTTAATTGGTGATCAACGTGCTTACACAATGGCTCTGAATACTTCAGGCAACGATCGGAAAACTGGCTTAACTGAAAAATTGCAAAAGCAATTTACAAAAACGGATCAGCAAACTGTGACTGGGGATTTAGTAGCTGATGAACAGGAAACTAGTTCAGATAAGGTAGCAGAAACGATTTTGACACCGCAATTGATCTATTCTGGTCAAATTGATCCCATGATTGGGATGCAGGGGATTACGCTAGTAACGCAAGATAGAGGAAATTATGAACAATAAAACGATACTTGACAGCGAGTTTGTACAAAAATCAATTAGTGATTGGGTAATTGATAATACCAAGGTTATACAAGTTAGTGAAGATACACTAGAAGTGGCAACTACTGAAATTGATGCCTATGGTGATACCGTTTATTGTTTTGTTAAAAGTCTTACTGATACTTATCAGGTAAGTGATGATGGCCGTCTGCTTTTTAAGTTAGATCCAGGAGCTAGTGATGAAGAATTAATCCAAACTGCTACGGAACTAGTGCTTAGTAGTGGCTTTGATTTTGATGATGTGACAAATGAAATTTCGATAACAATACCTAAGTCTGAACTTGCAAGTTCGATTATGAAGTTGGCACAGTTGCAAGTGGCAATTTCATATTTAGGGTAAACCAAAGCAGTAGTTACTACTGTTTTTTTATTGCTTAGATAAACTAAAAGTGCTTTAATTAAATTATATTTTTAATAAAAAATAATTAGCTTTTAGGAGGATAAACTTAATGGCAATTATCTTTGATAAGGTCAATAAGGCTTATAGCAAAAAAGTAGTCTTGCATGACATAAACTTGACTATAGCTCAAGAGCCTTCTGTAATTGGTCTAGTTGGTCCTAATGGTGCTGGTAAGTCAACGATGCTGCGCTTATTAAGTGGAGTATTGGCAGCAACTAGTGGTAGGATTAGTATTGATCAAACAGGACAAAGTTATGCTAATTGGGCTAGTAAACAAACCACCTTTGTTGTTTCGGGTGAACGCGGACTGCGCAATAAATTGACTATTTTGGAAAATGAATTATATTTTGCTTCATTAAAAGGTCAAAATTTGAATAAAACTCGGGAAAAATTGATTCAGTTAGCCGAAGTTTTTAACTTTAATAATAATTTATCTACTACCTTTGAAAAGTTATCAACTGGACAAAAGAAAAAAGCAGCTATTTTGGTGGCAGCCGCACTGCAGACGGAGCTAATACTGTTAGATGAGCCTTCAAATGGTCTAGATATTTCTGCTCAAGCAGAATTAGTTACTCTTATTAAGCAACTCAGGACTAAGACTAAAAAGCTGCAAGTGATCTCTTCTCATGATACACATATGTTAGCAGCAGTGGCTGATTATTATATATTTTTGCAAAATGGAACGATTGCACAAACAATTACGCATCCGTTAGCTGAGTCGCAATTAATTGCCATGTATCATGAATTGTATGATTAATGAGGGAGATAAACTTTGCGAAGAATTAAAAAAGTCTGGCAACTATTTTGGGTACAACTTTATTTAGAACTAAAAAGCAATTTACGATATTTACCAGCAACCCTTAGTCAATTTTTAATTTATGCTGGTGCGCTGGTTGCTATTATGTTGTTTTCTGATACTAGCGAAATGGGTAAGCTATATCATACTAATAATGGGGTTTTTATTATTTTAATCGGCTATCTCTTTTGGAGTTTGGGAATTTCACAGCTTGGGAGCTGTGCTATGGCAATTGAAAGTAATGAAAAGGCTGGTATCTTAGAAAGCGAGGTACAATCAGTTTTCCCATTATGGTTATTATATTTGATTCAAGCTTTAGCAGATAGTGCTATTACTTGGCTTTACTTGATAGTGCTTAGTATAGGAACTTGTCTGTTTACGTCATATTCTCTAGGGGAAATGATCTGGCTTTTAATTTTGACCTTTATTTTGTCGTTAATTTCAAATGTTGGTATGTTTGGTTTGGGTTTAATCTTTGCTGCTGGATCACTGCGTTTCAAACAACTTGGGCAATGGTCAACTATTTTTCAAGCTATTTTATTAATGGTTTCAAATGTCTATCTTCCTATTTGTAGCGTTTGGCAAGAATTAGTACCATATGTCGGAGGAGTAGAATTAGTCCGAAAGTTATTTTTGGGACAAAGAATTTTCACGATGCAGATAGTTAACTATTTACTCGTCAACCTAGTCTGGTTAATAATCGGTATTTTTATTTTTAATTACTTCTTTAAAAAAGAACGTAAGAATGGCTCGTTTGAAGCTTTTTAGGACAAACAAAGACCGCTTTTCACTAACTGCGAAAAGCGGTTTTGTTCATTTTAATAAGTTAAAGTGATTAACTGTTAGCTCAAGTTCAAAGGCTCTTGGATGAATTTCTTCACCATCAACTTGACCAAATTCAGGTTGATAAGTTCTAATAGTAATTTTTTTTGCTTCAAGATAATGAAATTGCGGATCTTTAATATGCGAACCATCTTTGAGTAGGTTAATAAACAGTTTGATTAACTTAGGGATACTGCGTTTTTCTACAATGACAGTAGCAATCTGATGATTAGTAACAGATGCACTAGGAAGTAGTGGAATACCGCCGCCTAAGTATGGATGGTTAGTTGTGGTTACCAAGAAAGCATCATTAAAATGTAGTTTGTGCGACTTACTTTGAACATCTACCTGAAATGTATCCTGCTTACTAACCGCTTTCAAGATATAGGATATATAGCTTAATTTTCCTTGCTTAAGCGTGTTAAGTAACTTTTTTAAATTGGAATGGTTGCTATAATGATTAACATAAGCATCAAACCCAATACCTAAATTATTGGCAAAATAATAAGTCTGCTGTGAACGATTAATTATTTTAAAAGCGCCGCAATCCATTAAGGTGGGAGTAGGCCGCTTTTTTAATTGCTTGAGTAAAGTTTTCGGCTGATTAGTTAGGTTTGCAGCTCGACCAAAATCGTTACCAGTACCAGCTGGTAAATAAGCAAAAGGCAAATTGGGTTGGCTTGATCGCTTAATGCCGTTTAAGACTTCATTAAGTGAGCCATCGCCGCCAATAACTATCAGATATTCATTATCAGAATGGGTTAGGTTGCCATACGCTTCAGCTAATGTAATTAACTCGCCAGCATAGTTGCTTTTTTCAAAGCTAAATGCAATATCTTGATCAATTAAGAGTAAAACGGTTTGATCGAATATTTTTTTAGCATGGCCATTGCCAGCTGACTCATTGACTAAGAGATGTATTTTCATATTTTTGATCTATCTTTACTAAACTTTACTAAAAATAAAAAGCCCACTTGGGCTTTTTATTTATTTCTTTTCAACAATCATTGGTAAAATCATTGGTCTACGTTTGGTTCGCGAATATAAAAAGTCGGAGAGATTTTCTACGATCGCCTTGCGAATAACACTATCTTTAGGATGATCGGTTTTATCCATTTCAGTTTTAATAATGTGATAGATGTGCTTTTGCGCTTGGCTAATCAAATCTGTCGATTCGCGCATATAAACAAAACCACGACTTAGGACATCAGGTCCTGCCAATACTCGTTTATGTTTGTAATCAACGGTTGCTACCGCTACTACTAAGCCATCCTCAGATAAAATCTGACGATCATGGACTACGACGTTACCAACATCAGCAGTTCCTGAAGTGTCAACGTAGACATCACCTGCAGGAATTCGTCCAGCAATCCTGGATCCGTCTGGACCGAAACACAAGACCTCACCATTATCTAAGACAAAAGTGTGATCAGCAGGAACGCCAGCCGCTTGAGCCAATTCAGTATGAACTACTTGCATCCTGTATTCTCCATGGACTGGAATCATATATTGCGGGTGAGTTAAGCGAACCATCATTTTGAGTTCTTCTTGACCACCGTGACCAGAAGTATGAATGTTATTAACACGACCGTGGACTACGTTGGCGCCACCTTCCATTAGTTTATTAATGAGGTGATTAACGCTAAGCGTATTCCCAGGAATTGGGTTAGATGAAAAGATGACTGTATCATCTGGTTGCAGACTGATCTGCCGATGAGTACCATTGGCAATTCGTGATAATGCGGCAAGTGGCTCGCCTTGAGAACCAGTACACAGAATCATGACTTGGTCAGGTGGTGTGTGGTTAATTTCGTTGGCATCAACGATTAGTCCCTCGGGAACATTTAGATAACCCAGATCAATACCGTTTTGGACACCATTTTCCATGCTACGACCAAAAATAGCCACTTTTCTACCAGTATCAATCGCTGCTTGAATAGCGGTTGATACTCGGTAAAGATTAGAAGCGAAAGTCGCAAAGATAATTCGTCCATGAATTCCCGTGATAATATCATGGAGTGATTTAGCTACAAAACGTTCAGATTTAGTGAACTGACTGACTTCAGCATTTGTTGAGTCAGATAATAATGCTAAAACGCCTTCGCTACCTAGCTTAGCCATTTTCTGAAAATCTGGTGCAGGCTGATTCATTACTGGAGTTAAATCAAATTTAAAATCACCAGTAAACACTACAGCACCCAGTGGAGTATGGACGGCAATACCTAGAGTATCAGGGATAGAGTGAGTAGTTCTAAAAAATTCAACAGATAACTTTTTAAATTTTAAAACGGTATCTTCATGTTCTTCATGTAATTCGGTCGTTCTGAGTAATCCGTGTTCTTCAAGTTTACCTTTAATCAGCGATAGTGCAAATGGCGTTGCATATACCGGAATTTCAGGAATCTTTTCAAGTAAGAAGGGAATACCACCGATATGGTCTTCGTGACCGTGGCTAACGACTAGTGCCTTAATTTTCTTGCGATTCTTAACTAGGTATGAATAGTCTGAGATAACGTAATTGATGCCTAATAGATCATCTTCAGGAAACTTGATGCCGCAGTCCATAATGACAATCTCATCTTGGTACTGCACACAATACATATTTTTGCCAATTTCATGCAACCCCCCGATTGCAAAAACAGCTACTTCGTTATTTTTAATACGCACAGATAATTACTTCTTGCTTTCAAAGGACGTCAATTTAAAGTTAGCGTTCTCTTTTTCATATGTTAGTGAGTTGCCGGTCAATTCTTGAATGAGTTCAATGTTATAGGGGGTATTGTCCTCAACCAAGGTTCTTGCTGTAACTAGATTATCTGCTTCTAGATAAAGAGTCTGAGTGGCTTCTCTTCTAGGATTGACAATCTTGTCTTTTTGATACAAAACTTTGTAGATCATATTTGTATTCTCCTTATTCAGTTATTTAAACGTTCTTAATTTGAATATTAACTAAAATATCCAATAGCTAATAAAATTCTACCATATTTATAAATTCAAGTATAGAAACATGGACTAATCGTTTAATTAAAAAAGACCGCCAAACTAAGTTGTCGGTTCAATTAATGTATTAATTTTAATAATTTAATACACAACTACTGTATCTTCAGCTAACTTAAACGGATCTTGTTGATTAATGCGATCATAAAATAGGTGACCACGTAAGTGTTCGATTTCATGTGAGGCAACAATGGCTGGATAGTCCTTTAGGCGAATAGTTTTTTCTTTACCGTCAACGGTGTAATAATGGATTTTTAATCTATCAGGTCGTGGGACATAGCCATCGATTTCTTGATCAACACTTAAACAGCCTTCACCTTCACTTAAGCAGGCTTGCTGGACAGATTCTGATAAAATTTCGGGATTAACGAAGGTCTCTTTAAAAACAATTTCGTTCTTATCATTTGGGACAAGCAATGAAGCCATCTGAACACTTTCACCAACTTGTGGAGCAGCTAGGCCCACGCCAGCACGCAATTGGTGTTTTTTAGCAATCTCGGGATTTTGGGAATTAACAAGATATTCCATCATCTCATCGGCTAGCTTTTGGTAATGGCTGCTTAACGGAAAGGTTAGCGGCTCAGCAACTTTGCGCAACACAGGATTACCATCACGGGTAATATTCTTCATTAAAATCAATTAAATTCACTCTTTCATTAAAAGTTTACAGTTTACATTTTTACCATAAAGTTAACTTACTCGTCTAACTTTTATTTTATACTAAATTTTAAATTTGAAAAAGCTCTAGCCCAAATTGATCTTGTATTTTTTTAAGGTCTACGTATTTGTTGACCTAAATATACATAGGTGGTAAAATCAATGAGCGTAAATATACAGATAAGAAACACTTCGATCAGCATATTAGTAATGTGCCGCCGAAACTGTGACCAGGTCACAGTTTTTTTATTGAGGAGTGGAGGAGGAATACTTTTGTCAGAAAAAAGAAGAGACGATACTAGAAATATAGCAATTATTGCTCACGTTGACCATGGTAAGACAACTTTAGTTAACCAATTATTGAAACAATCCGACACTCTTCCTGAGCACATGGCTTTGGAAGATCGGGCAATGGATTCAAATGATATTGAACGTGAACGTGGAATTACTATTTTATCTAAGAATACTGCGGTTAAGTATGGTGATACAACGATCAATATTTTAGATACCCCAGGACATGCGGACTTTGGTGGTGAAGTTGAACGTATCATGCACATGGTTGATGGGGCATTGCTATTAGTTGATGCTTATGAAGGTACCATGCCACAGACTCGTTTCGTTTTGAAAAAAGCTTTGGATGCTGGAGTTAAGCCAATTGTTGTGGTTAACAAGATTGATCGCCCAGGTGCACGTCCTAAGCAAGTTATGGATGAAGTATTAGAACTTTTTATTGAGTTAGGTGCAAATGATGAGCAATTGGATTTCCCAGTTGTTTATGCTTCTGCATTAAATGGTACAACTTCTTATGAAGCCGATCTAGACACTCAAAAAGAGACGATGGATCCAATTTTTGACACAATTATTAAATCTATTCCTGCTCCACTTGATAATGCTGATCAACCTTTACAGTTCCAAATCACTATGCTTGATTGGGATGATTATGTTGGCCGAATCGGTGTTGGCCGGATTTATCGTGGTCAAGTTAAAGTTGGCGATAACATTACCGTGATGAAGCATGATGGTTCAACTAAGAACTTCCGAGTTACCAAGTTGTTTGGGTTCTTTGGATTAAAGCGAAATGAAATCAAAGAGGCTAAAGCTGGTGATATTATTGCGATCAGCGGAATTGACGATATTTTTGTTGGTGATACGATTGCTTCAGCTGAAAATCCAGAAGCATTGCCGCTATTGAAGATCGATCCGCCAACTTTGCAGATGGACTTTGTGGCTAGTGATTCACCGTTTGCTGGACGCGAAGGTGACAAGGTAACTCCTAAGAAGTTAGAGGATCGTTTAATTCGGCAAACTCGGACTGATGTTTCATTAAAAGTAGAACCAACTGATCAATTAAATGCTTGGACAGTTTCTGGCCGTGGTGAACTACACTTGTCAATTTTAGTTGAAGAATTACGGCGTGAAGGCTTTGAATTACAATTATCACGTCCTAAGGTTATCTATCGTGAAATAGATGGTAAAATGTGTGAACCATTTGAAGCTGTCCAAATTGATACTCCTGATGAATACGTTGGTTCAGTAATTGATTCTCTTTCACAAAGAAAAGGTGAAATGAAGAATATGGAATCAACTGGCAATGGTCAAACTCGCCTAGATTTCTTAGTACCTTCACGTGGTTTAATTGGTTATAACAATGAATTTATGTCACAAACTGGTGGTTATGGAATTATGAACCATAGTTTTGATTCCTATAAACCAGAAGTTAAGAACTGGGAACCGGGACGTAAAAACGGTGCATTGGTGGCAATTAGTCAAGGTAAGTCGACAACTTACTCATTGCAAACGGTTGAGCAGCGTGGAGAATTGTTTATTGGTGCTGGTGTTGAAGTATATGAGGGGATGATTGTTGGTCAATCTTCTCGTGATCGTGATATTGCGGTTAACGTAATTAAAGGTAAGAACTTAACTAATACGCGTGCTGCTGGTAAAGATCATGCAGCTGCCATTAGAACTCCTAAAGCAATGACTCTCGAAGAAGCGATCGAATTCTTGAATGATGATGAGTACTGTGAAGTAACACCTGAATCAATTCGTTTGCGTAAAAAGATTTTGAATACTTCTGAGCGTCAAAAGGCTGATAAGAAGCGTAATCGTAAATAATAAAAATTATTAAATTAATCAGAGTGCCATGATGAAGTGGTGCTCTTTTTGTTTTATAATATATTTATTGTTTATGCTAAAGGAGAAATCTGCTTGTGCGAGAAAAATTTCACCATTTAGACTATAAAATTTTAATTCCCTATCTGTTACTAACTATTTTTGGAATCATCATGGTTTATTCAGCCAGTTCGGATATTTTATTAGTCAATAATTTTAAACCATCAACATACGGTATTAGACAAGCAATTTATGCAATAGTAGCACTTTTGTTATTTGCTGTGCCTACTTTTGCTTTAAAGTTAGCTCTTTTTAGAAATAAAAAATTCGTTGCGCTTGGTATTGGCTTGGCGGTATTTTTATTAGTCGTTTTGCTAATTAGAAAGTTGGTTATGGGTGAAGCGGCTGAAATCAATGGGGCTGCGGGTTGGATAGATTTAGGTTTTATTAAAATTCAGCCACTTGAACTTGCCAAATTGGCCTTAGTCATTTACCTAGCTTATTATTTAGATCGTCACGATGGGCGTTTGCGCAAAGGACAAATTATTCAAAATTTATCAAGGCCAGCAGTGATGGCAATGGTAGTCATCTTTTTAGTCGTGCTAGAGCCGGATTTTGGTGGTGCTGCTATTTTGGCAATGATTGTGATAGTGATGTTTTCGGTATCTGGAGTTCCTGCTAAAACTGCACTTACTTGGCTTATTGCTATTGGTCTTGGAGTTTTCATACTGAGCTTTATCGTAATTCAGTGGAACCCAAAGTTTTTACACGATCATTATCAGTATCAAAGATTTTTGTCATTTTTACATCCCTTTGAATTACAACAAAAGGGTGGTGCACAGCTAGTTAACTCATACTATGCAATTCATAATGGTGGTTTGTTTGGTGTAGGGCTTGGTAATAGCATGCAAAAGCGCGGTTACTTACCTGAGCCATATACTGATTTTATCTTAGCAGTTATTGCTGAAGAAATCGGTGTTTTGGGGGCATTAGTCGTAATCGGATTACTATTTTATTTAATTTGGCAAATTATGGAAGTGGGATTGCACGCTAGTTCACAGTTTAATGCTTTGGTATGTTTTGGTGTAGCTACCATTATTTTCACTCAAGCATTATTTAATATTGGTGCAGTTCTAGGTTTATTGCCAATTACAGGAGTGACCTTGCCATTTATTTCATATGGTGGTTCGTCGTTAATTGTCTTATCTATGGCAATTGGTCTAGTTTTAAATATTGCAGCTAATGAAAGGGTTAAACAAGAAGAGGTGAAAGCAAATGAGTATTAATCAAGACATAACTGGTACGCCAATTCAAAAAAGGCAAGGGTTAATTGTTTATCTAAATTCGGCTGGTAATCAGTATAAATTGCGATACTATGGCGATATAATCTATTTTTCAAAAAAATTATGTTATTGCATTATGTATGTTGATTATGCACTTGCTAAGCAAACTGTACAGACACTTAACTCGCTTGATTTTGTAGAAAAAGTAGAATTTGCCCAAACACAAAATGTTGATTTAACTAGTAGCCATATTGAACAGCAAATTACTGATTTAGCTCAGGCTGCTGAAGAAAAGTTGTTAACTAAAAATACAGAACACACGGAACAATATTCATGAGAATTATTTCAGGTAAGTTTGCCAAAAGAAATTTATACACTTTAAAAAGTCAAAAGACTAGACCTACAAGTGACAAGGTCAAAGAGTCGCTGTTTAATAGCTTAGGACAATTTTTCAGTGGTGGTGAAGTACTAGACTTATATGGTGGTAGTGGCGCACTGGCGATAGAAGCTGTTTCAAGAGGTTGCGACCATGCAGTTATTACTGATATTAACTATGCTGCAATTGAAATTATTCGAAAAAATGTTGCTTTAACCAGAGAGCCAGATCGATTCTTAGTTAAAAAGATGTCCAGCAATCAAGCGCTTAAGTATTTGGCACAAGCTAGTAAACAATTTGATTTGATTTTTTTAGATCCGCCTTATGCTAAGCAACAAATTGTTCATGATATGGCAAAGATGTTGAGTCTTGACTTGTTAGCAGATCAGGCTATCGTGGTTGCTGAAACAGATGATGAGACCAGTTTAGGAGAAGTTAGTGGTTTTACCTTAACTAAGAAGCATCATTTAGGAAAAACCTTAGTTCACTTTTATCGAAAGGATTCATAAATGGCAATTGCACTATTTCCTGGCAGTTTTGACCCAATTACTAACGGTCATGTGGATGTGATTAAACAAGCTAGTAAATTGTTTGCTCAAGTTTATGTGGTCGCAATGACTAATACGAGCAAAAATTATTTATTTTCAATTGATCAGCGTGTTAGTCTGATTGAAGATGCAGTTCAAGATTATGGCAATGTAACAGTTTTATCGAAGCCCGATGCTTTAACTGTCGATGTTGCTCGAGAAATTTCCGCTTCGGTTATTGTTCGCGGGGTACGTAATAGTTCAGACTTTTTGTATGAACAGCAAATTGCTGCTACTAACAAACAAATTGCTCCGGAAATTACTACTGCCTTGTTGTTTACTAAAGTAGAAAATAGTTTTGTTGCTTCGAGTATTGTCAAAGAAGTGGCTCAATTTGGTGGTCAAATTGACGCTTTTTTACCTAAAATGGCGGCAAGCGCCTTAAAGGATAAGCTAGGACCTGATAATAATGAAAAAGACTAAAGGCTCACACCATATTCGAAATTGGTTATTAGTCATAGTAACTTTTCTATTAATAGTGATTGGCTTAAGTTGGCCAACAAATTATTACATTGAAATGCCTGGATCTGCAGTCAATACTAGCCAATTTGTTAAAAGTAAAGATCCCAAGCCTAATAATTACTATTTAGTTACGGTAAGTTCAACCAGTAAGCCCGCTACGGTATTGCAATATCTGCTAAGTTATACGCAAAAATTTGCTACTCGTGTTTCAGCTAAAGAAATGTTAGGTGGCTCTACTAGTAGTCAATATGAGGAATTGCAGAATTGGTACATGGAAACAAGTCAACAAAATGCCATTTATTGCGCTGCTAAAAAGGCTCATTTAAATCCTAAGCTTCATTATCAGGGAGTTTATGTGATGCAAGTGCAAAAAAATTCTAGTTTTAAGCAAAAGTTGCAAATTGGGGATACCATTTTGGGGGCTGATGGTCACCGATTTCATTCAACGCAGGCAATGATGAAGTATTTTAGACATCAAAGAATTGGTTCTCAAGTAAATATTTCGGTTTTACGTAATCAGCATAGGCGGAATTTTACTGGTAAAATTGTTAAAGTGGCAGGTACTAATCAACCAGGAATCGGTATTCAATTAGTTGAACGCGTCAAAGTAGAGACTAATCCTAAGATAGATATTGATGCCGGTGCGATTGGAGGACCTTCTGCTGGTTTGATGTTTGCTCTTACTAGTTATCAGGTATTTACTGGTCATAATTTGGCTAAGGGACATAAAATTGCTGGAACTGGAACTATTACAGCAACTGGCAAAGTTGGAATTATTGGTGGAGTTGATAAAAAGGTGGTAGCAGCCGATCAGGCAGGTGCTGAAGTCTTTTTTGCACCAACTGATACTACTGGTGTTAAAAAGAATGCTAGTAATTATTTAGAAGCTAAAAAGACAGCTAAGCAGATCAAAACCAAGATGAAAGTAGTACCTATTGCGACGTTTGATGATGCTGTGAAATATTTGAAAACTAATTATTAAGTAAAAGTCCAGAAAATTTTCTGGACTTTTTTCGTATGTCATAATTGAGGTGAGTAAAGTGAACTGGGAAGAAATCAAAGATTTTATTTTAGCGCATAAACAATATGTTATTGCTGGTTTGATAGTTACTGGAATCGTTATTTGGACTAAAGTAGGTAATGCTGGTGATGCTAATCAGCAAAATACTAGTGACTTTAACGAAGTTGCTTCAACTACTACAGCTGATAATAAAGCAGCAACCAAAGATTCCGATACTGAACCAGCAAAAACGCAAAGTGAACCTACTAAGACTCAAACTAATTCAGAAGTAACTTGCGATATTTCTGGTGCTGTAAAAAAGCAAGGTGTTTATACATTAAAGACAGGGGCACGTCTACAAGAATTGATTGAGGCAGCTGGTGGTACCGCAGAAAATGCGCAACTTAAGCATGTTAATCGCGCACTGATTTTGCAAGATCAAGATAAAGTCCATATTCCGTATCGTGGAGAGAAAATCAAAGCTGATGATATTATTTCATCAGTTAATGGAACTAAAACCTCGTCTACATCTGCTTCAGCTGATACGACTACTTCAGATGGAGCTAATACTAGCGGTAAGATTAATCTTAATACTGCAACTGCCGCTGATTTACAGAAGCTTAATGGAATTGGCGAAAAAAAAGCTGAACAAATTATTGCGTATCGTGAAAAGAGTGGTCAATTTAAAAAGATAGAAGATTTAAAAGAAGTTTCTGGAATTGGGGATAAAACCTTTGCCGCACTCAAAGATCAGCTGGAAGTCTGAGATTCTTAGTCCGGGCTTTTTGGTGTTGACTGCATTATTATTAATTGATTTGAGTTTTTTAGTCTATCAATGTGCAACTAAGCTATCAGTCTTAGTTTGTTTGCTTTTTGCATTTGGGCTGGTAATCCTAATTTTGCATAATTATCGTGGGTTAGGTTGGGTGTTAATACTTTTACTTATTACTAGCAGCTTATTTGTTAAGTTGCACCAAAACAAGACAGACTTTACAATTAACGATCAAGCTAATATTAAACTTTATCCTGATCAAATAAAAGTTGAGGATAATTGGTTATCAGGTACAGGAAAAGTTGCTGGAGGACATGTTTTAGTCTCTACTAATATTACAAATAAGCAAACTGAACAGCTTAAACAAGGCCATCAAATTGTCTTAACTAACCTGGTTGGGGATGTTTCGCCAATTATACCGGCAACTAACTATGGACAATTTAACTTGAAAAGTTACTATGCTGGAAAAAATATTTGGCAACAAGTAAAACTTAAAAGCTGCGAATTGACAATTAATAGTGGAGGCATATTAGATTATGTTCATTATTTACGCTATACTCTACAACGGTATTTTAGTAAAATGCCTAAAATATTGGACTTCTTTAGTAATGAATTAATTTTAGGAGAAAATCCTAGTCAAGCTAACCAGCAAATTCTGGATAACTATCGAAACTTGGGTGTTATTCATATTCTCAGTATTTCTGGATTACACGTTGGCATTTATGTTTTGGTAATCAGCTCAATTTGTTTTTATTTCAAATTAACTGAAAAGGAAACTTTTATTTGCTGTACAATGATTCTGTTAATTGGAATTTTTCTTAGTAATGGACAGGCAGGTTTTGTACGAGCTTGTCTAAATTATTTATTGGGGCAACTATTTAAGTTTAAAAAGTTGCAAATAAGACAATATGATTTGCTTGGTTTAACCTGTATTTTACATTTATTAATTCAACCCAGGTTGATGATGGGAGTAGGAGCAGTTCTAAGTTATACTTTAACTTTTGGTTTAGTTGCAACTGATAAAATGACTAATATTAAGCAGTCAATGTTCCTCAATTTGTTGCTCACGCCATTATTACTACTGTATTTTTTTCAATTTAACTTGTTAACTGTTATTTTTAATTTACTGATTGTGCCTTATTTTAACTGGATAGTTATGCCAATAACCTTCATTAACTTGGTTATTTTTGCGATATTGCCAGATATCTCAAAGCTGTTCTCATTAATCTTGGATTATGGTGAAATCATAATTGGCAAGATTTCTGCTACTAAGGTTGGACTACTAACTTTTGGTAAGATTAATTGGTGGCAGTGTTTAGTTTTACTTGTTTTAAGTTTGGCTTTATTACTTTATTTAAACGATAAAACGAAAAAACATAAAATAATTAGGCGACTTTCGGTTAGTTTAGGTATCTTTTATGTTACTTTGTTTGCAATGATTCATTTTCCCCTGACTGGTCAAGTCAGTCTAATTGATGTGGGTCAGGGGGATAGCATCTTGATTACCACCCCATTTCCACGCCGTGTGTATCTGATTGATGTCGGAGGAAAACTGAATTTTTCTGGTAAAAAACTGACCCCACAGGTTAATAAAATCACTATTCCGTTGCTTAAAGCTCAAGGTATTGGGCGAATTAACGGCATTTTTGTAACTCATCAAGATAGTGATCACGTTGGTGATCTTGGTCCGATACTCGAACAAGTCCAAGTGGATAAATTGTATATGGCACAAGGACTGCTTAATAATCCTTCTTTTCAAAAACGTATTAATGGTAGAATCAATGAGAATCAAATAATACAACTATTAGCTGGTAAGCAAGTAATTGAACCACAAATTAATTTTCAGGTAGTTTATCCGTTTGAACCTGGCCCAGGAAAAAATGAAGATTCGCTTTCTTTAACGTTCAATTTAGCTGGTAAAAGATGGCTTTTTACGGGTGATTTGGGTCAAGCGGGTGAAGCAGAACTGATGACTAAATATCAACTTCACGCTGATTATTTCAAATTAGGACATCATGGTAGTAGAACAGCTTCTAATCCAGATTTTTTGCAAAAGTTACACCCAGAAAAGGTGTTTATTTCAGCAGGTCGCAATAATCGGTTTGGGCATCCGCATCCAGAAACGCTTGCTACTTTGAAAAAGCAACAGATACCGTGGGCATCAACACAAGACTGTGGTATGATTACTTGGACGTACGGCAAATTTGTTAAGCCTAAATTTAAAAGCTTTCTATCGGTGAATCATCAATGACTTTACTTTCTTTATTTAAAAACTCTAATAATCAGAATCCTCAAACACTGCTGTTAGGAGAAGATAGTATCTTAAATGATTATCTTGCTCGTTCATTTATCCACGAAAAAAGATTTGCGGGCTTGGATAAGGTAACGATTGACTGTACAGTTGACGGCATAGACGAATTGATTGCAAATCTTAGTGAATCTAGTTTATTCAGTCAGCAAAAAATGATCATCGTTAAGAATCCTTTTTTTCTGACTACCAAGTCACCTAAAAAGCTGCAAAAGCAGCTGGTTCGTTTACAGGATATTTTTACTAAAATGAACCAATTAGACGATTTGGTTATTATAATTGCTTCTTATAGCAAAATTGATCGCCGCAAAAAACTTACAAAAACGGTGCTAAAACAATTTAATGTGATTGAAACTAATGTTAAAAGCTACGAAATTGGGACGATAATTAAGAATTTGATCAAGGCTGAAGGCTATCAAATATCGTCTGTCGGCTTACAGCTACTGCTTGAACGCAGTGATCAGGTACTTGATACAGTTTTGGAGAATTATAATAAACTAAAAATGCTGGCAGTTGATGGTAAAATCACTGATGAAGTAGTTGCGCAAAATGTTGATTTATCATTTGCACAAAATGTATTCGCAATTTTGGAAACGGCACTAGAACACAATTATCAAGAGGCAATTGATCGATTAGAAAATCAATTACGTGAAGGTACCTCTCCGATTCAAGTATTAGCAGTTTTTGAAAACCAATTAGAACTTATCTTGGTAGTTAAACTTTTGAAAAAAAGAGGTAGAAATGAAAACCAAATTGTAAAAGAATTGGGAATTCATCCTTATCGAGTGAAATTGGCTTTGCAGTATCAATTAGCAGTTGAGAAAGTAGCAGACTTATTAAAATTAGCCATTGAGCTTGATTTCAAATATAAAAGCGGCCAGTATCAGGAGAGTACCTTTTTAAAATTATTTATTTTAGATATCTAAAAAGGACGAGAATCAATTGATTCTCGTCCTTTTTGATGATAATTAAATTATTTAGCTAACTTGGCTAAACGGCTCTTATCACGGCTGGCCTTGTTCTTATGAATAAGGCCTTTTGAAGCAGCCTTGTCCAAAGCACGAGCAGCAGCAACATGTAATTCGGAGGCGTCTTCAGCACCAGCTGCTTGAGCAACCTTGAACTTCTTGACAGCAGTTCTTAATTGGTTCATTTGAGCAGCGTTACGCTTTTTAGCAGCATCTTGAGTTTTAACACGCTTAATAGCTGATTTGATTTGTGGCATAAGATTCACCTCCATTAATCGTAATCTACTTAGATGATTATACTGAAGAATAAACGCAGATGCAAGGTAATTATACTTGCTTTTTTAAAAAATAATCTGTATTATACTATTGTTGTGAACCGTTAACGCTGTTTGTACGCTCACACCTGACGTTTAACGTTGTTAACGGCAATTTATTTTAGTGAAAGGTGAAAATTTCATGGCAATTTCAAAAACCGAAAAAGACGAAATCATTAAGAAGTATGCTACTCACGAGGGTGATACTGGTTCAACAGAAGTTCAAGTTGCATTATTGACCGCAGATATTAATAACTTAACTGATCATATGAAGAGTCACTCACATGATCACCACTCTTATGTTGGTTTACTTAAGAAGATTGGTCATCGTCGTAACTTACTTCGTTACTTACAAGATAATGATATTAATCGTTACCGTGAATTAATTAAGCAATTAGGTTTACGTCGTTAATTAATAAAAATAAGAGAGTCAGCTCATGAAGCTGACTTTTTTATTTTTGTCATATTACATTTTATGCTAAAATTAATAAAGACACTTTTTACGTTGTGATCTAATGATCCATAAAATAAAAAACTGAATAATAATAGAAAAGGAAATAAAATGGCTGATCAAGTTAAGATAATGATTTTGAGCGGCGTACGTGAACAAGGAAAAGATATGTTCGCTGTGCAAGTCAATGATGAAATTTTTGTTCTTGATGCTGGACTCAAGTATCCTGATAGTTCTTTGTTTGGAATCGATTTGGTAATACCAGATCTAGATTTTTTTGAACAATATGGAGATCAAGTTGTCGGCATCTTTTTAACTCATGGACATGCTGATTCAATTGGCGCTTTACCATATATTTTGAGAAAGTATGATATTCCTGTTTTTGGTTCACGCTTAACAATCGAACTGGCTAAAATTACGGTTAAAAGGGAAAATAAACGTTGTAAAAATAGTCTATTTCATATAATCGATGCAGAGACAGAAATCGATTTTAAACATGCGAATATTTCGTTTTTCCATACAACGCATTCGATCCCAGATTCTTTAGGAATTGATGTTCATACTCCTGCTGGAGAAGTGGTATATACTGGTGATTTTAAGTTTGATCCGACTGCTGCACCAAAGTATCGCACAGATTTAGATCGCTTGGCTGAAATAGCACGAAAGGGCGTTTTAGCCTTGCTGAGTGATTCATCCAATGCTGAGTCAACTGCACCCAATGTCTCTGAGCAGGATATTGGTGATTATGTAACCAATGTTTTTCGTAATGCACAAGGCAGGGTAATAGTTGCAGCTAAGGCTTCGAATTTACTTAGAATACAAGAAGTACTTAATGCAGCAGCTAAAACCAATAAGCGAGTGCTGTTAACAGGACGTGATGTAGCTAAAATTGTGCGTACGGCAATGGAACTAGGGTATTTGGATGTCCCTAAAGGACTATTGATGCGCGTCAAAGATCTAAAAACTACTCCTGAAAATAAGACAGTCATCTTGGAAACAGGCCAAATGGGAGAACCACTAAATTCGCTTCAGAAAATGGCCCAAAAGCGTCACAGTATGATTTCTATTCATCAAGGTGACTTAGTCTTTATTTCAACTACGCCATCACATGCAGTGGAAACTATGGTAGCTCAAACAAGTGACTTAGTTTATCGTGCCGGGGGCACAGTAATTGAATTAGGTCGTCAAAAACATACGACAGGACATGCTACCGGGCGTGATTTGCAATTGTTGATTGACACATTAAAGCCGAAATTCGTAATTCCAGTTATTGGTGAATATCGATTACTAGAAGTTCATAAAACCTTGGCGCAAAAGGCAGGTATTAAAGCGGAAAATATTTTTATTACCAAAAATGGTGATTGCTTAAATTATGACTTTAAGCAGCAAAAACTGTACTTAACTGACCCTGTGCCAGGCGAAGATACAATGATTGATGGCTCAGGCATTGGCGATGTTGGTAATATTGTTTTACGCGACCGAGAAGTCTTGTCGGATGATGGGATTTTTATTGCTGTGGTAACTATTGATCGGCGTAAAAAGAAAATTGTTGCGCAGCCACAGGTTACTAGTAGGGGTTTTGTCTACATTAAGGCTAATCATCAGCTGATGCATGATAGTGTTGAATTAATTAAAAAGACAATTAACAATAATTTTGAACATAAGAAGTTTGATTGGACAGAGATTAAGCAAGATGTACGTAATGATTTAGAGAGATTTTTGTACAAAAAGACGAATCGTCGTCCAGTGGTTTTACCTGTAGTAATGGAAGTCAATCAAAATCGTCATCGTGCAATGCAAAGGCGCAATAATAAACCTGATGGTGACCAACGTAACTCTCATCATCCAGTAGATCTGAATAGTACTGGTCAGAAGATAGTCAAGAAAGATTAATTATGCCTTCACCAAGTCAAGAAAATTTATTTAAATTAGCTCTAAAAAGTGAAGCAGCAGGCGAATTTAAGCAAGCAATCGATTATTTGGAACAGGCTTTGCAACTCAAGCGTACACAGAAAATTGTATTGCAGCTTTGTGAACTGTATCTTGAAGACTCTGAACCATATGCCGCATATGCTTTGATCAAAGAAGAGACAGATCTTTTTACAGATAGTGCATTATTCGATGAGTATCGCAAAGTTTTGCAAGCGAATCATTTTGTAATTGAGGCACTCGAATTGCAAAATCTAAGTAGTGATAAAATAGCTATTTCAATTACAGCTATCGATCAGACAGTTCAGCAGGAAATTATGCGAGATTTTAGACAGAAAAAGCAAATTTCACAGTATGATTATGAACAGCTCTTTAAATTAGATTTGACCAATTTTAAAACTTTTGCCCAAAGTTTATTATTGGATCCGTCACTGCTGTTTGCTGTGCGCATTTCTCTATGTGAGGATCTAGTGCGCCTAGGTGTAACTGAATCAATCAAAGTGTTAATAATGGGAAATTTAGAGGAATTTATACCGCAGACTACTGAACTACTTGAAAAGGGCTCAATTTATCAAGAAGTAGTTTCGGCAATTGGTTCTCGTTATTATCATCGACCCAATCAATTGCCATCTGTACTAGGTGAAGTAAACTTGGTTTTAGGTAGCCTTTATCCAAAGTTGCATAAATATATTGACGAACCAGATAGTTTTGCAAGTGATTTAGCATCTTATCTTGAAAACCATGACGGTAGGGGACATCAGCAACTATTTGACCAAATTTATCAAAATTTACCCAAATAAATTTAGGCAAAAGGGCTTTACTTTTTTATGCTATTTAGTATAATAGCAAAGGACGTTTTCATTAGGCATGGCTCTATGCATTAAAATACTAGGCATTTGCCGATGAAAGTAGTACAATATTCAACAGAGAACTATCCGTTACTAACTCAACGGACTTCTTGCAAATTTACAGGAGGGTCATTTTAATGGCAGAAAAAGAACATTACGTTAGAACGAAGCCACACGTAAACATTGGTACTATCGGTCACGTTGACCATGGTAAGACAACTTTAACTGCGGCTATTACTAAAGTTTTATCAGAAAAAGGATTGGCAAAAGCTGAAGATTATTCAGAAATTGATGCTGCTCCAGAAGAAAAAGAACGTGGTATTACTATTAATACCGCTCACGTAGAGTACGAAACTGAAAAGCGTCACTACGCTCATATGGATGCTCCAGGTCACGCTGACTACATCAAGAACATGATTACTGGTGCTGCTCAAATGGATGGTGCCATCTTAGTTGTTGCTGCAACTGATGGTCCTATGCCACAAACTCGTGAGCACATCTTGCTTGCTCGTCAAGTTGGTGTTGAACATATCGTTGTCTTCTTAAACAAGATTGATTTAGTTGACGATCCAGAACTAGTAGATCTAGTTGAAATGGAAGTTCGTGACTTATTAACTGAATACGATTATCCTGGTGATGACATTCCAGTACTTCGCGGTTCAGCTTTGAAGGCTTTACAAGGCGATAAAGAACAACAAGACGTCATTATGAAGTTAATGGATACTGTTGATGAATACATTCCAACTCCAGAACGTGAAACTGACAAGCCATTCTTAATGCCAGTTGAAGATGTCTTCACTATCACTGGTCGTGGTACTGTTGCTTCTGGTCGTATTGATCGTGGTCAAGTTAAAGTCGGTGACGAAGTAGAAATCGTTGGTATTGTTGAAGAAGTTCGTAAATCAGTTGTTACTGGTTTGGAAATGTTCCACAAGACTTTAGACTTGGGTGAAGCCGGCGATAACGTTGGTGTGTTGCTTCGTGGTATTGATCGTGATCAAGTAGAACGTGGTCAAGTATTGGCTGCACCTGGCTCAATCCAAACTCATAACAAGTTTAAGGGTCAAGTTTACGTTTTGAAGAAGGACGAAGGCGGACGTCACACTCCATTCTTCTCAGATTACCGTCCACAATTTTATTTCCACACTACTGATATTACTGGTGAAATTGAATTACCAGAAGGTACTGAAATGGTTATGCCTGGTGATAATACTGAATTCACTGTTGACTTGATTAAACCAGCAGCCATTGAAAAAGGTACTAAGTTCACTATCCGTGAAGGTGGTCGTACTGTTGGTGCTGGTCAAGTTACTGAAATTCTTGACTAGTTTTTAACAAAACAGTTTAGAGAGATGTACTTCTTCATAGAAGTACATCTTTTTTTGCCTAAATTTGTTTTTTGTGGGCGTTTAATGTAAGATAATTTAGTACGCAACTAAGCAAAGTAACTTGACATTGGAGGTATTTAATTAATGTCTGTAAAATGGAATAAAACTGGAAAGACTGCTGGAGAACTGACTTTTGATATTTCTCAAGCTGAAATTGAACGTGGTTTAGATCAAGCTTTCAAAAAAGTAAAGAATAACTTACGTGTTCCTGGCTTTAGAAAGGGACACGTTTCTCGAGTTATTTTTAATCAATATTATGGCGAAGAAGCTCTATATGAAGATGCTTTAAACATTGTTTTACCTGATGCATATTCTGCAGCAGTTAAAGAAGCAGATATTTCTGCTGTTGGTCAACCACAAATTTTGCCTGTGTCAATGGAAAGTGGCAAAGACTGGACGATGAAAGCAGTTGTATCTGTTGAGCCAGAAGTAAAATTAGGTGACTATAAGGGAATTGAAGTTCCTAAGCAAAATACACGCGTATACGCTAAAGACGTTGATGCTGAACTTGAAAAAGACCGTGAAAAGAACGCTGAATTAGTGCTTAAAAAAGACGCAGCAGCTAAAGGTGATACAGTAACCATTGATTATAAGGGTACTATTGATGGTGAAGCCTTTGATGGTGGCGCAGCTGATGACTATGCACTTGAACTTGGGTCTAATACTTTTATTCCTGGTTTTGAAGATCAACTTATTGGTCATAAAGCTGACGATGATGTTGACGTAGTAGTAACTTTCCCAGAAGATTACAATGCTAAAGACTTGGCTGGTAAAGAAGCCCACTTTGCAACTAAGGTGCATGAAGTTAAATCTAAGCAACTACCAAAATTAGATGATGAATTTGCCAAAGATGTTGATGATTCAGTTGAAACCCTTGATGCATTAAAAGATAAGATCAAGAAAAACTTGAAAGAACAAAAAGAAACTGCAGCCAAAGAAGCAATTGAGCAAGCAGCCATTGAAGGTGCAGTTGCCAATGCTACAATTGATGAAATTCCTGATGCAATGATTCAAGAAGATGTTTCAACTCAAATGAACCAATATCTTGGTAATATGCAACGCCAAGGAATTAGTCCTGACATGTATTACAAGATTACTAATACTACAGAAGACCAATTACGCAGTCAATTTAGTCAAGACGCTGATCAAAGAGTTAAGACTAATCTGGTTCTTGAAGCAATTGTTAAGCAAGAAAATTTACAAGCATCACAAGAAGAACTTGATCAAGAGATTAAGGATCTTGCTAGCGAATACAATATGGACGAAAAAACTGTTCGTAGCACTTTGACAGACGAAATGCTCTCACATGACATTAACGTTCGTAAGGCAATTGATTTGGTTGCTGACAATGCTAAGCAAGTCGCAAAATCAAAAATCAAAGAAGAAAAAAGTGATGACAAAGATTAATTAAATCTTTAATGAGGAGGCAACTATTTAGTTGCCTTTTTATTTTTAAGCAAATAATTCTGATACTTGTCTACTTGTCAGATTTTATGATACTCTTAAACATGGAGTTTTTAGGAGGAATAGTATGGCAACACAATTTACTGATCAAGAAGAAATTAAATGTTCTTTCTGTGGTAAGACACAAGATCAAGTTAAAAAAATGATTGCTGGTAATGGTGTTTATATTTGTAATGAATGTGTCGGTTTGTCTAAAAAAATCATTGATGATGAACTAAAGTCAGATTCATTTAAAAAGATGCAAGATTTGCCAAAGCCAATGGAGATTAAGCAGCAGCTTGATCAATATGTAGTTGGGCAAGAGCGTGCCAAGAAGGTATTATCAGTCGCCGTGTATAATCATTACAAGCGTATTAGCCAAATGGACGTTGATTCATCTATTGAATTACAAAAATCTAACATTGCTTTGATAGGACCTACTGGATCAGGAAAAACCTATTTAGCACAGACTTTAGCACGTATTTTGGATGTTCCATTTGCAATCGCTGATGCCACAACACTAACTGAAGCTGGTTATGTAGGTGAAGATGTTGAGAATATCTTGCTGAAACTGTTACAAAATGCTGATTATGATATTGAAAGAGCACAACGTGGAATAGTTTATATTGATGAGATTGATAAAATTTCTAAAAAATCAGAAAATGTTTCTATCACTAGAGATGTATCTGGTGAAGGTGTTCAGCAATCTTTGTTGAAGATATTAGAAGGAACCGTCGCTTCAGTTCCACCACAAGGTGGTCGCAAACATCCGCAACAAGAACTAATTCAAATTGATACTACTAATATTCTGTTTATCGTCGGTGGTGCCTTTGATGGAATTGAGCAAATTGTTAAAGGACGTCTCGGTAAAAAGATAATTGGTTTTAGTGCTGAAAATGAATTGGATAAGGTACAGGATGATTCTTGGACACAGCATTTAACTACTAGTGATTTGGTTAAATTTGGAATGATCCCTGAATTTATTGGTCGAATTCCCATTATTGCTACACTAGATAAACTTGATAGTAAAGATTTAGTTAGAATTCTAACTGAACCAAAAAATGCTCTAGTTAAACAATATCAGAAATTATTATCCTTCGATGAAGTTAAGCTAAACTTTACTGCTGGAGCACTCACTGCGATTGCAGATCTAGCTATTGAACGCGATATGGGAGCGCGTGGTTTAAGAACAATTATCGAAAATGCGATGATGAGTATTATGTATCAAATTCCTAGTCAATCAGATATTGCTGAGGTTGAAGTTACTAAAAAGGTTATCACGGAACAGGCACAACCACGAGTTATTCGGAAAAAGGCAACTGATGGAACAACAGCAACTAGTGATCAGGTAAGTGCTAATGATCATTAAAAGTAGTGATTATGCGATTAGTGCTGTTCGCGAGGATCAGTATCCAAAAGATAATTTACCAGAAATCGCACTTGCTGGTCGCTCTAATGTTGGCAAATCTAGCTTGATTAATTCGTTACTTAATCGTAAAAATTTAGCTAGGACATCTGCTAGACCTGGTAAAACCCAAACTCTTAACTTTTATATCATTAATGAAGCTTTTTATTTAGTTGATGTACCAGGTTATGGCTATGCCAAAGTCTCTCAAACACAGCGTGAGCAGTTCGGCGAGATGATTCAGGATTATCTTGAAACCAGGGAGAATTTAAAGGGATTAATCTTACTAGTTGATTCACGCCATGAGCCAACTAAAGATGATGTAACTATGTATAATTATGTTCAATACTTAAACCTCCCAATTTTGCTTGTCTGTACCAAAGTTGACAAGGTAAAAAAAAGCCAAGTTAACAAAATTATGGCTAATTTAAATAAAAAGCTGGATCTGTCATACGAAAATGTCAATGTACTTACTTATAGTGCAGTTAATAAGTTGCATGTTAAGGAATTGGGTAACTGGATTGAGGATTTAGTTTAAAAAATAAAAATGGCTCTCAAAAGTGAGAGCCATTTTTAATTGTCTTTTTTATTTTGGTTATTTTTCTGTTTAATTTTTTTCTTTTTATCCTCAGGAACGGTTGCAAATTTATCAAATAATTTTTCTAATTCATCTTGTTTTTTAAAAGTTAAGCCCATTTTTATTTTCCTTTCGTTTTTATCATTATAATAAAAAAAGAAGCTAATAACTAGTAGTAAGTTTTTTAATTTGCTTTAAATAATAAAAATTATGTAAAGCAATTTTTGACAAATGGGTAAAAACTCGAATTTGTGCTAGAATAATAAGGCAATTTTAAGGAGTGATTTTTTGGCAACAGAATTAATAGAAAACAAATTAAAGCTTTTACCTGCCAAACCTGGTTGTTATTTGATGAAAGACATTAATGGTACAGTTATATATGTTGGTAAGTCAAAAAATCTTAAAAACAGAGTGCGATCTTACTTTAAAAGTAAACAATATGGTCGAAGGGCAGAATTAGTTCAAGAAATTCGAGATTACGATATCATTACTGTTTCAACTGATAAGGAGGCTTTTTTACTTGAAGTTACACTGATTAAGCGTTATCAGCCATACTACAACGTGCAGCTCAAACAAGGTACAGGATATCCATATATTGAGATTACTAATGAACGTGATCCGCAGACTAAACTTACTAGTATTGTTCATAAGGATGGTGGGTATTATTTTGGGCCATATCCTAATGTTTACGCTGCACAGGCAACATTAAAATTTATTCAAAAAGTATTTCCTTTGCGACGGTGCACTGGTAAGCAGGGACGACCTTGTTTGTATTATCATATGGGGCAATGTTTGGGAGCTTGTTTTAAGACGGTACCTAAGGATGAATATGATAAACAAATTAAAAAAATAAAAAGCTTTTTAAATGGTGATATTGACTGGGTTAAGCATGATTTAAACCAAAAAATGCTAAAGGCATCTGAAAAGTTGGAATTTGAGCGTGCAGCTGATATTCGTGACCAGTTGAAGTATATTGAAGAGACAGTTGAGAAACAAAAAATCATTTCTAATGATAGTACTCAACGTGATATTTTTAATTTTTATGTAGACAAGTCTTGGATTTCAATTCAGATTTTTTTCTTAAGGCAGGCAAAGTTGTTACGTAGAGAAACACGGATGTATCCCTTAACTAATACAGATGATCCAGAAGATGCTTTTAGTTCATTTATTGTTCAATTCTACGGTCAAAAAAATCGCATTTTACCCAAAGAAGTATTAGTGCCAACAGGAATTGATAATGAGGCCTTGTCTGAAGTTTTACATGTTCCTGTTAGAACGCCACAGCGAGGACAAAAGCGCTCATTACTTGAGATGGCTAAGGATAACGCTAAGCTAAAACTAGATGACAAATTTCGGCTGTTAGAACTTGATAATCGTAAAACCAAAGGAGCTCAACAAGAAATCTTTAAAGCTCTAGGCTTACCATATGGTCATATCATTGAGAGCTTCGATCATTCACACATTCAGGGTGTTGATCCCGTTTCTGCTTTGGTTGTTTTTAAAGATGGTGAACCAGAAAAGAATGCTTATCGTAAATACAAATTAAAAGGGGAAGTAGAACACCAAAATGGTGGAGATGAAGTTCGAAATACTCGTGAAGTAGTACGTAGACGCTATGGCCGTTTATTGCGTGAACACCAAGCGATGCCCGACCTAATTTTGATGGACGGAGGACAGATTCAAGTAGAAGCCTGCCAAGATGTTCTTCATAATGAATTAAATCTCAATATTCCGGTAGCTGGAATGGTAAAAGATGATAAGCACCGGACTAATCACTTGTTATTTGGTGACCCAATTAATGGTATTCCCTTAAAATTAATTCCTATGGATCCTAAATCTCAAGGATTCTATCTTATGACTCGAATTCAGGATGAAGTACACCGGTTTGCGATCACTTTTCATCGAAAGACGCATGCCAAAAATTCTTTATCAAGCAAGTTGGATTCAATTAAAGGAATTGGTCCGAAAAGTAGAAATAAATTGTTGCGTCATTTTGGTTCAATTAAAAAAATCAAAGAAGCATCGATTGATGAATTACGTTCAGCAGGTTTAACTTTACCTCAAGCACAGACGATTAAATTAACATTATAGTTTTTGAGATAGATGATTTTTACCACGATTGTTGACCTCTTTTGTGGTATAGTATTTAAGTTAGGTAAGACGGAGGAGAAATAACATGCCCACATTTGTCGATCAAACTAAGATTGAAGTACAAGCCGGTAAAGGTGGCGACGGTATGGTTGCTTTCCGCCATGAAAAATATGTTCCCAATGGAGGCCCAGCCGGTGGCGATGGCGGTCATGGTGGTAGTATTATTTTTGTTGCAGATAGCGGCTTAAGAACCTTAATGGACTTTCGCTATCGACGTAAATTTAAGGCAGCTAATGGTGAGAATGGCCGTATCAAGTCTCAATACGGGCGTGGTGCTAAGGATCTATATTTACGTGTGCCAATAGGTACAACTGTTTACGATTTTGATACCAATGAAGAGATCGGAGACTTAACTGAAAATAAGCAAGAGTTGGAAGTTGCTCGCGGTGGTCGCGGTGGTCGCGGTAATATCCATTTTGCTACTAGTGTTAATACTGCACCTGAAATTGCCGAAAATGGGGAACCAGGCGAAGATCGAGTTCTGCGATTAGAATTGAAAATGCTAGCAGATGTTGGTTTAGTAGGTTTTCCTTCTGTTGGTAAGTCAACATTGTTGTCAGTAGTAACCAAGGCTAAACCCAAAATAGCTGCCTATTCCTTTACTACTTTGACTCCTAACTTAGGGATGGTCATTTTACCTGACGGTCGTGATTTCTCATTAGCCGATTTGCCTGGACTAATTGAAGGTGCCAGTACAGGTGTTGGTTTAGGAATTCAATTTTTGCGTCATATTGAACGTACTAAAGTAATTTTACATTTAGTCTCAATGGATCCCAATAATGGTCGCAAAGCGATTGCAGATTATCAAGCGATTCGCAAGGAATTAATTTCTTATGATGCAAGTTTGCAAAATAAAAGGGAATTAATTGTTGCTTCACAAATGGATTTGGCCGGATCCCAAGAAAAATTAATTGAGTTTAAGCATGACTTGGTTGAAGCTGGAATCGATGAACCAGTTTATGCAATTTCGAGTGTGTCTCATCGAGGTGTTGAAATTCTCATGCAGGCAACTGCAACTATTGTCGATCAGGTTGAAAATGAGCAAGCGGTGGTTCAGCAACAAACAGTTGACCAAGTTAAAGAATATAAATACGAAGCACCTAAGAAACATGAATTTACTGTTACTAGGTTAGAAGAGCATGTTTTTGAAGTAAAAGGTGAAAGTTTAGAACGTTTAGTTGAGCGGACTAATCTTGATTACCACGATGGTGTGATGCGCTTAGCACGTAAATTAAAGAATTTGGGTGTGGATGATGCTTTACGTCAAAAAGGTGCTGTCGATGGTGATGATGTGATTATCGGTACGTTTACCTTTGAATTTGTACAATAATAAATAGTTAAAATAGAAAAGTTTGAAAATATGACAAAAAATCGGTTTATTACGGGATATTCTGGACTTAGAGCATTGGCAGTTATTGGTGTGATTTTATATCACCTGGACCCTAATACTTTTGTTGGTGGTTATCTGGGAGTGCCGATTTTTTTTACATTAACCGGCTATTTAGTGACTGATCATATACTCAAGTCCTATCGAGAAACAGGATTTTATGATATTAAGACCTTTTATTTAGGTCGACTAAAAAAGCTTTACCCTGCACTAATTGCGCTTTTGTGGACTGCTGCAGCCTATATCATTCTGTTTCAACGAAACCTATTAGCTAAACTAGGGCAAGTCGTTGTCACCAATCTGTTTAATGTTTATAACTTTTGGCAAATTTTAAATGGTCAAAGTTATTTTGAACGATTTGCGACCAATGAATCCCCTTTTACTCATCTTTGGACAATGTCAATAAATGGTCAATTTTATTTTTTATGGCCAATAATCATTTTCTTGCTGATCAAATTAGTTAAAAAAAGAAAACCGATCTTTTGGATTATTTTAGTAGGCTCGCTTGCATCTGCACTTGAGATGGCAATAATGTATCATACAGGTACTGATATCAACCGGATCTATTATGGTACTGATACGCGCTTTTTTGCATTGGGTTTAGGTGCTGCTTTAGCAGTGGTTTGGCCAATTGCAGATTTAAAGGATACGGTTAAGCCAAGTGATAGTCTTCTATTAGATGGAGTTGGATTAGTAGCGTTGCTAGGAATGCTAGGATTGTTTTTTAGTTCTGGTATGAATGCGGAAACAGCCTTTCCCTATTATGGCGGAATGCTGTTATTTACAATTTTTACAGTTGTTCTAGTTGGTATTGTTGCTCATCCAGGGAGCCATTGGAATAAGTGGCTGACTAATCCATTATTTAATTGGCTTGGTTCACGCAGCTATGGTATCTATCTTTATCAATTTCCAGTAATGATTTTTTTCGAAGATAAAGTTTTGAACATGGCCGATCATGTTTTATTATACAGGATGATCGAAGTAGTACTAATTTTGGTATTAAGTGAATTATCATATCGCTTAGTCGAACGTCCTTTAGGCAAAATAACCTGGTCAAAGGTTAAACAATGCTTGGTTAAAGCATTCGACTTGCATAACAAAAATTATGTTATAAAAGGTCAAATCTTAATTGCTGGGATTATTTTTTTAATTGGAAGTATTGCGATTGGTGTTTCTCCAGCTGTTAAAGCTGATGACTTTAATAAATCACAGTTAGCGCGCAGAATTAAGACTAATCGTCAAAAACAGAACAAAGATAATCAAGCATTGATCGCTAACCTTAAAAAAGCCAAAAAACATCCTAGTCAAAGAACTAAATTAATCAACAAAGCTAAAAAGACTGCTAAAAAAAGACCGGTTAACCGATCTTTTAGAAAATATGGGATATCGCAAGTTGATTTGCAATTATTGCAAAAAGTGCAGCTGACTGCGATCGGTGATTCAGTCATGGCTGGATCCAGTGCTGATTTAAAGCAATTGATGCCTAAGGCAATCATTGATGCGGCAGTTTCACGTCAGGTTAATATTGCAGGTAGTTTGCTTAATCAATATCAGAAGCAGGGTGTTTTAGCTAATAACATTTTAATTGGACTAGGAACTAATGGTCCATTTTCAATGACAGATTTAGCCCAAATAATGAAACAATTAGGACCTAAAAAGCAAGTTTTTTGGATCAATGTCCATGTTCCGACTAGATCATGGCAAACTCCAGTAAATGCGTTGTTAACTAAAGCAGCTAAGCGCTATCACAATCTAACTGTAATTGATTGGTACGGTTATGCTAAGCCACATGAAAAATGGTTTTATCAAGATAGAACACATCCAACAACGATTGGATCCAAGTATTATAGTGCTTATATTGCTAAAACAGTAGTTAAGCATGCAAAGTTTTAGAACAGGAAAAGTAGATGGAATTACAATTTCTAGGTACAGGGGCAGGTCAGCCGTCAAAGCAGCGCAATGTCTCAAGCATTGCCTTAAAAATGCTTGATGAGATAAATGAGATTTGGTTATTCGATGTGGGAGAGGCTACTCAGCATCAAATTTTACGGACTAATATTAGAATGCGCAAAATTACTAAAATTTTCATTTCACATAATCATGGTGACCATATTTTTGGCCTACCTGGATTATTGGCAACGAGGTCATTTCAAGGAGAAGTTGGTCCGTTAACTATCTATGGTCCTGCTGGATTAGAACAATTTGTGCGTACAGCATTACGAGTATCGCGAACAAAGATATCTTATCCGATTAAATTTGTACAACTTGAGCAGGGGGGTCTTATTTATGAAGGCAAAGGCTTCAAGGTATATGCGGAAAAACTAGCTCATAGAGTGCCTAGTTTTGGCTTTCGGGTAGTTGAGCAGGAGCATCAAGGTGAATTGCTAATGGAAAAGTTAGCACAATATAATATTCCTAACGGTCCTTTACTGGGTAAACTAAAAAATGGTGAACAGGTAGCATTAAGTGATGGAACTATATTAGATGGCAATGATTTCTTGGGACCTAACAAGCCTGGGCGAATTGTGACGATTATATATGATACTCGAGCAACGCCAACAATTGCTAAATTAGCTAAAAATGCTGATGTGTTAGTTCATGAATCTACTTTTGCAGGTAATGAAGCTAATTTAGCACATGCCTATTATCATTCCACAGCAGTTGAAGCGGCTAAAATTGCGTGCGATAATGGTGTTAAGAGCCTATACTTAGATCATATTTCAGCAAGATATTTAGGAGCTAAGGCTCATCATCTAGAAAAACAAGCGAAGAAAGTATTTGCTAATACCAAATTAGCGAATGATTTTGATCGGGTGGAGATTCCGATGAAAGGTGAAAAATAATGAGCGATTCGTTAAGAAATAAAGTAGTGGTTGTAACTGGTGCGTCAAGTGGTATTGGCCGTTCAATTGCCTTAGAAACAGCTGGACGCGGCGCTACCGTCATTTTAATTGCCAGAAATGCGGTTAAACTAGAGCAAATTGCAGCAGAAGCCCAAGAAGTTTCTGGTGCAGCAACTTATAGTTTTCCCACTGATATTGGTGAGAGTAGTGAAATTGATGCAACTTTTAATAAAATCATTCAGGTTACTAAGCATGTCGATTACTTAGTTAACTGTGCAGGTTTTGGTAAGTTTGAACAATTTATGGAAACAGAGCGTCGAGAAGTTACGGAAATGTTTCAAGTTAATGTACTTGGCTTAATGTACTTTACACGGCTAATTGGTCGGGTAATGATGGATCAAAAGCAAGGTCAGATTATTAACTTTGGATCAATTGCTGGTAAAATTCCTACGGTAAAATCAGCTGCATACAGTGCCTCAAAAGCAGCTGTTATTCAATTTTCTAATGTTTTAAGATTAGAGTTAAAACCATTTGGTATCAAGGTAATGACTGTTAATCCGGGTCCGGTTTATACTAATTTCTTTAATATCGCGGATAAGAGTGGTAATTATGTTAAAAATGTCCAACAATTTATGCTTGATCCTGATGACGTTGCTTGGCAGGTAGTGCATTACTTTGGTAGCAATAAGCGTGAACTCAATTTACCAATTAGTTTAGCAGTGATGGCTAAATTGTATAATCTGTTTCCGCAAATTGGTGATGCATTATCATTAAAATTTGCATCCAGAAAGTAGAGGCCTAAAAGTGAAAGATAGAAAACAACAAATAAAGTTAATCGCTAGTTTAGTTTTATTGTTATTAGCAGTAATTTTTGTTGTACTCAATACTAATAAAGTAGCGATTAGCTTCGGATTGTTTGAGTTTAAATTACCTTTAATTATTGTATTGGTAGTTATGTTGATAATAGGGGTCTTATTTGGTTGGTTTTGGGGATCAAATCGACATAATCAACGTAAGAATGACTAATAAATCTTGATTTATTTACGATACAATAGTATTATTAAAACACGTGAGGTAATTTAGTGGCACTTTAACTGGTGCTATTAAAACTTAAATCTACAATAAAGGAGATCAAGTAAATGGCAGTTCCTAAGAGACATACTTCTAAGCAAAAGAAACGTTCGCGTCGTGGCCATATCAAGTTAACTGTTCCAGCAATGCATTATGATGCAACTACTGGTGAATATCGTTTGAGTCACCGTGTTTCACCTAAAGGTTATTACAAGGGTCGTCAAGTTGTTAGTGACAACGCAAATGGCAATAATTAACTAAAAGACACCGAATTTGGTTGGTGTCTTTTTTTGCGGCCAAAAACAATTTTTAGAAAGGTAAGACAATGAAACTAGTTTTTTTGCATACAAGTGATATTCATGGCTATTTGTTATCTTCTACTTATCAAAATAAGACTGATTATGATGCTAAGCTTGGCTTAGATCGGGTGAGCAGTGTAGTTAAAGCTAAGCGAGCTGAGTATGGAGCTAATCACGTGATAGTTACCGATGCAGGAGATTGCTTGCAAGGTTCTCCTTTGGCAGCATACGTTCATGCAAGTAATCAAGCTAGTGCGCTAAAGCAATATGCGGCTGCTTATAATGCTCTTGACTATGATGCACGCTGTCTTGGTAATCATGACTTTAATTATGGATTAGGATATCTAAAAGATTATCTGACAGCTACTAATACTCCGATTTTAAATAGCAACATCCTACCAATGCAGCAGGATATATCTCATATGGGCCAGCCTTATCAAATTATTGAAAAGCAGGGAATAAAAATTGGACTTTTGGGTATTACTACGCAATATGTTCCTCATTGGGAACCGGCAGATCATGTTGCTGGTTTAAAATTTGTTTCAGCTTATGAGCAAGTTAAAAGTTATGCTAAACTTTTGCGACCGCAGGTCGATGTTTTAGCAGTTATTTATCATGGTGGATTTGAAGATGACCCAGTAAGTGGTAAGCAGCAGGAACCGCATACCGGAGAAAATGAAGGTTATCAAATTTTAACCAAAATTCCTGAAGTAGATGTGTTATTAACAGGTCATCAGCATCAGCAATTAGCGTTAACTGTCAACAATACAGCAATCGTGCAACCGGGTTATCGGGGCGAAGCAGTTGCTGAAGTAATTATTGAAATTGATGATACAACTAAAACTATTAAGCACATGAAAACTGAATTGATTTCAACCGAAAATTTTAAACCCGATCCTGTGATTGTTGCACTAAGTTCAAAACTAGACGCAGCAACACAGGATTGGCTAGATCAACCAATTGCACAATTAGATCAAGCTGCTCCAATTGGTGATGTCAATCAGGCACGTTTGCATGGCGCACCATTCATTAATTTACTGCAACAGATGCAGTTATCTTTTACAAAAGCGGATATTTCTGCTACTGCCGTAATGAGCGAAACTGCACCAGGATTTGGTAAGCAGGTTACAATGCGGGATATTTTACTTAATTATCCATTTTCAAATCAGTTGTGTAAGGTAGCTGTAACGGGTTCTCAATTGCGACAAATTGTAGAATATAGTTTGTCGTTTTTAATTAAAGATGGGGGTAAGGTCTTATTTGCTCCCAAATGGCATCACGCACTGTTTAACTTTGACGTATTTTATCCACTTGAATATCAAGCTGATATTGCACGTCCAGTTGGAAACAGATTGACGAAATTTTCATTAAATAACCAACCAATTGATGATAAACGTGTATATTATTTGGCCGTCAATAACTATCGGGTAATGGGTGGTGGTTTTTATCCCGTATATAGCATGGATAAAATAGTAGAAGTTTTGGATAAAGATTATGTACAAATGTTTCAAGAATTTCTGACTAAACAACAAGTAAAAGTTGATTATCAGACCAATTATCGTTTTTATTAAAAAATCCATTAGCAGTTATCTGCTAATGGATTTTTACTTATTTAAGCTTGGAATATTCACTGTCATCTTTAACAGAATGGCTAGTAATTGGTGGTATAATTGCCGCGAATAATATTCCGAAGACTACACCTAAGACGGCTGCTTCTCCTAAATTAAAAGCGTTTTGAGTTAATGGAGCAGCAATAAAGCCTACAATTAACATGTAGATTTCGCTCCAGAAGATACTAACTAGATAACGACCCATAACAATCCCTCTTTCATAGGAGAATTTTAACAAAATTTGCGCAGGTTTTCAAACTAAAGTTTTGGTTTTTGTTATAATTATTTTTAAGTAGAAAGGTGGCTGCAAGATGAAGATTGCTGCATTACAAAATATTAGTGCTTATACACTGCTCGAAAGTCCAGTTAAAATTCGAGATTTGTTAGTGATGGCCCAAAAGTATGGTTATGAAGCAATTGCGCTAACTGACATCAATGTTACTTATGGCTTAGTTAACTTTTATGAAGTCGCACAAGAAGTTGGAATAAAGCCGTTATTAGGGATGCAATTACGTTTGAATGGTCTAATTGATAGCGCTCATCAATATGACCTAATTGCGTTAGCTAAAACAGATGAGGGATACCGCAATCTTTTACGCTTGTCGAGTGCGATTAACTTATTAACGGAGAATGGCACTAATGACAAAGTTTTAACCCTAATCGAATTGACTAAATATTTGAACGATCTAGTGTTCATTGTGCCAGCAAATCAAACTAGTGAATTAGTCAATTTGCAAGCACAAAACGAACAATTTGGTCATAATTTAATTCGAAAATTAATGCGGCTAATTCCATCGTCTAGCGATCTTTATTTAGGAGTTTATGCGCAAAAAAGTCAGGCGGCCTATTATAATTATGTTGCAGCATTAGCTAAACAGTTTGAAATCCAGACAGTTTGTGTGGAAGATAATCAATATTTAAAGCCGCAAGACCAGTTTTTAAAACATACATTGCAAGCAATTAAGCATGGACAGCAGCTACCAGATGTTGAACAGATGTCCCATCAGGCAGGTTCACATGCCTTGGTAGATACCCAGGAATTTAGTGAACGCTGTCATAATTTGGAACTCGATAATTCGTTAGCCACCACTTGGCAAATTGCTGAAGATTGTCATGCTAAGATAGTTTTTCAAACACCTGTTTTGCCAAAATATCAGCAGGATAAATTTACCACTTCTAAAGAATACCTCGATTATTTGGCACAAAAGGGCTTAAAAGGACGTTTTAGTGGGCATAAAGTGCCGGCTAATTATCAAAAGCAGCTTGATTATGAACTTAAAGTAATTGACCAAATGGGATTTAACGATTATTTTTTGATCGTTTGGGATGTTATCAATTACTGTCACCGTGTTGGCATCACTACAGGACCGGGTCGCGGTTCAGCCTGTGGATCTCTTGTTTCATATAGCTTAAGGATTACAGAGGTTGATCCACTGAAATATCATTTGTTATTTGAGCGTTTTTTAAATCCTGCACGCCACGAAATGCCCGATATTGACCTAGATATTCCTGACAATCGTCGTGATGATGTCATTAAGTATATGTTTAATAAGTATGGGATGGATCATGCAGCCCAAATTCTGACCTTTGGGACACTGGCTGCTAAACAAGCCTTGCGTGATACGGGTCGTGTTTTTGGTTTAAGCGAAGCTGAATTAAGTAAATGGTCACAAAGCGTCCCATATGCTAAAGGTAAAATTACGTTAAAAGAAGCTTACCAAAATTCAGCTGAAATGCGGTTATTAGTCGGTGCAAGTCCTAAAAATAAGTTGCTATATCAAACTGCAGCTAATTTAGAGGGCCTCCCGCGCCACTATTCTATTCACGCAGCTGGATTGGTACTCAGTGATGATTCAATTGCGGGGATTTCGGGTTTACAAAGTGGACAATTGGGTATTCCGGTAACTCAACAAACTAAGAAGTATGTCGAAGCACTTGGCTTGCTCAAGATTGACTTTTTAGGATTACGCAACTTAACCATTCTAGGGGATACCTTAGCAATGATTAATCAGCAAGGTGCAAAAATTGATCCGCAGCAGATTCCGTTAGATGATCCTAAGACGCTAAAAGCATTTCAAAATGGTGATACCGAGTTAGTCTTTCAATTTGAATCTAGTGGTATCAGGAAAGTTTTACGCGAATTACATCCTGATAATTTTGAAGATTTAGTGGCTGTCAATGCGTTATATCGACCAGGTCCAATGCAGAATATCGCCACTTTTATTGCGCGCAAAAAGGGGCAGGAGCCAGTTATTTATCCTGATCCAAGCCTAAAAGAAATTTTAGCTCCAACTTATGGTATTTTAGTTTACCAAGAGCAGGTTATGGAAACAGCCCAAGTATTAGCTGGCTTTTCTTTAGGTGAAGCTGATCTCTTGCGACGAGCAATGTCAAAAAAGAACCAAATGGTAATTGAGCAAGAAAAAGATAAGTTTATTTCTGGAGCTATTCAAAAAGGGCATTCGCGGCAAGTTGCTACCCAAGTTTATAGTTATATTGAGCAGTTTGCCAATTATGGCTTTAATCGATCACATGCGGTAGCGTATACTCAGATTGCCTTTTGGCTTGCTTATCTTAAGTTACACTACCCAGCTGAGTTTTATGCCGCGATGCTTAACTCGAGTTTGGCTAATCACGCTAAAAGTCAGGATTATATTATGCAGGTGCAAAATGCAGGGGGTAAAATTTTACCACCTGATATTAACCGCAGTGGACTTAACTATCAACTGCAGTCTGGCAAAATCTTGGTTGGCTTAAGAGCAATTAAGGGACTGCCCAAGGATTTACTTAGTCAAATAATTACATTGCGTAAGCATAAAACCATTAAATCCTTTGAAGGCTTCTTGCGTCAAATCGATGTTAAATTTGTCAAACCTAAATTGGTACAAATTATGATTAAGTCAGGTTTATTTGATAGTCTAAATCCTAATCGTAATGAACTGCTAGTCAATTGCCAGGAAATTATTGAAAATGTTGAGTTAACTGGACAAAACTTGGCATTATCGGAAAGTTTAGGTGGTATTCCGCTTAAACCCGCTCAGGCACCAACTAAAACTGAAAAAGCTGAGATGGAAATTGAAGTCTTGGGCTTTTCAACGATGACTTCACCGCTAATAGCAGTACAAAAATATGCGCAAAAATTTCATGCTCGGTCGTTAGCTGATTTTGAAGTCACTGATATAGGCGTAGCTGTTGGCAAATTGATGAAATTGAAATTGATTCGCACTAAAAAAGGTGCAACAATGGCATTTGGCATTTTTGCTGATTCGACTAGTAGACAGGATGTCGTTATTTTTCCTAATGTTTATGACCAAGTTCATAATAATCTTAAAGAAGGGCAAATTTATTTATTAGGGATCAAAGTTCAAAGCGATCGCTATGATTCTAGTAAAAAGCAGTACGTCTTAACTAATTTAAAAGTGGTTAATTTTACTGGTTAAACAAATTTTGAGCAAATGTTAACGATAATTTTTTGTTAACGCTAACAACTGTAAACGCCGCTAAATCAATAAAATTTATTAATTTTGGTGAGATTTTTAATTGAAATAATGGTAAAATTTAAATGATGTGAGAAATTACACAATAGATTCTTGATGAGGTGAATTCATGAAACGAATTGGTATTTTAACTAGTGGTGGCGATGCCCCAGGGATGAATGCGGCTGTTAGAGCTGTTACGAAGACCGCAATCCATCATGGACTGGGGGTTGTTGGTATTCGCTATGGTTTTGCTGGCTTGGTTGCTGGCGACTTTGTTCCACTGACTGCTGAAGACGTTGACCACAAAATTAACTTAGGCGGCACTTTTTTGTATAGTGCACGCTATCCTGAATTTGCACAAAAAGAGGTGCAAGAAAAGGGAGTAGAGCAACTTAAGAAGCATGATATTGATACAGTAATCGTAATTGGCGGTGACGGTTCATACCATGGCGCGTTAGCTTTGACTAGACTGGGAATTAATTCAATTGGCTTACCTGGAACTATCGATAATGACGTTCCGTGTACTGATTATACTATTGGACTAGATACTGCCTGCACAACTGCGATGGAAGCAATTGATAAAATCCGGGATACTGCAAGTAGTCACCACCGGGTTTTTATTGTTAATGTTATGGGTCGTGGATGTGGTGATATCGCGATGCGTGTTGGCTTAGCAAGTGGTGCAGATGCCATCGTTGTTCCTGAAAGGGCATACGATATTAAAGAAATTGCAACGACTTTGAAGCGCGGCTTTTCAGATGGTAAGGATCATGGTATTATCGTATTAGCGGAAGGCGTAATGAATGCCGAAGACTTCAAGGATGAACTTTTGAAGTACGGTGATTTTGATGCGCGCGCTAGTATCTTAGGTCACATGCAACGTGGTGGTTCGCCGACTGTAACGGATCGGATCAATGCAACTAAGATGGGAAATTATGCGGTTAAGTTACTTCTTGATGGTAAAGGCGGTTTAGCTGTCGGCATGGAGAATGGCAAGTTGAATACTCATGATATTCTTGACTTATTTGATGAAAAGCACCATAGTGATGAGACGTTGTTAGATATAAATGAAGAAATGACTAAATAATTAGTCGATTTTTGGGGAGATTTTTATATAATGAAGAAAACTAAAATTGTTAGTACGTTAGGGCCAGCTTCCAATGATGTTGAAACTATTACTGCTTTAGCAAAAGCTGGTGCGAATGTATTCCGGTTTAACTTTTCGCATGGTGATCATGCAGAACATCTTTCAAGAATGAAGATGGTTCGCCAAGTTGAAAAGGAGACTGGATTAGTTCTCGGCATCGACCTTGATACCAAGGGTGCTGAAATTAGAACTACTGAACAAGAAGGTGGCAAATTCACTATTAACACTGGTGATGAGATTCGGGTTTCAATGGACGATTCCAAGAAAGGTAACAAAGAAAAGATTCATGTTACTTATGAAGGTTTGTATGATGATACTCATGTTGGCGGTCACGTTTTAATTGATGATGGTTTAGTTGACTTATTAATTACTGCTAAAGATGATCAAAATAAAGAATTGGTCTGTGAAGCTCAAAATACTGGTGTTATTGGTTCTATGAAGGGTGTTAATGCGCCAGGCGTTGAACTGCGTCTCCCAGGAATTACTGAAAAAGATACTGATGATATTAACTTTGGTTTGCAACATGGTATCAACTTTATTACTGCTTCATTTGCTCGTAAAGCACAGGATATTTTAGATATTCGGAAACTTTGTGAAGATGCTGGTTGTGATTACGTTAAGATTTATCCTAAGATCGAATCACAAGAAGGTATTGATAACGCTGACGAAATCTTGCAAGTTTCAGATGGTTTAATGGTTGCTCGTGGAGACATGGGTGTAGAAATTCCATTTATCGATGTGCCGTTTGTTCAAAAAGACTTGATTAAGAAAGCCAATGCATTAGGCAAGCCAGTAATCACGGCTACACAAATGCTTGATTCAATGCAAGAAAATCCACGTCCAACACGTGCTGAAGTTTCTGACGTTGCTAATGCTGTACTTGATGGTACAGATGCTACAATGCTTTCAGGTGAATCAGCCAATGGCTTATATCCAGTTAAGGCTGTTAGTGCCATGGCTGAAATTGATGAAAGAACTGAACAAGAACTGTTGAAGCGTAATACTTTGGCATTGCAACGCTTTGAAGAATACCAAGGTTCAAACGTTACTGAAGCTATTGGTGAATCAGTAGTTCGGACCGCTCAAGAGTTAGGTGTTAAGACAATTATTACAGCTACTAACTCAGGTTATACTGCAAGAATGATTTCTAAGTATCGTCCTAATGCTGATATTTTAGCTTTAACGTTTGATGAAAAGATTCAGCATTCATTAGGGATTACCTGGGGTGTTCAACCAATGCTGACTGAAAAGCCAGAATCAACTGATGATATGTTTGAATTAGCTACAAAAGTCGCTAAGGAAAATGGCTATGTTAAAGATGGTGACTTAGTCATCGTTGTTGCAGGTGTGCCGGTTGGCGATTCAGGTACCACTAACTTGATGAAGTTACAAATTGTTGGTAATAAGTTGGCTCAAGGCTTAGGCGTTGGTAACGGTTCAGTTGTTGGTAAGACTATAGTAGTTAACAGTGCCGAAGAAGCTAACAGTAAAGTTAAAGAAGGCGATATTCTTGTTGCCAAAACGACTGATCCAGATTACTTGCCCGCAATTAAGAAAGCATCCGGTTTGGTAGTTGAAGCTTCTGGACTTACTTCACACGCTGCTGTTGTAGGCTTATCACTAGGTATCCCAGTTGTAGTTGGTGTAACAGATGCAACTGAAAAGATTGCTGAAGCTGCAACGATTACTGTTGATGCTCGTCGTGGTGCAATTTACCAAGGTGAAGTTTCTAATCTGTAATTAAAAAAGTTAATAAAATAAGTAGTCAGCCCAATGCTGGCTATTTTATTTTGGATGGTTTTCTTTTATACTTAGGTAAAGATGAAATCTGTAAAATTAGGAGAATGATTATGCTAGGGACGATTGCAACTGGAAAAATAATTGATCAAAATACGGATGCTTATTTTGTCCAGATTGAGGGCATTACTTATGAATTGAAACGTAAGGAGATTGCACAAGAAGAAAAACTTGTAGTTGGTGCTGAAGTTCGTGGCTTTATTTATGATAATAAACAGCATAATCGTGAAATGACGCAATTTTTACCACATGTACAAGCTGACCAATATGGTTGGGGCAAGGTAACAGATGTTAAATTTGGATTAGGGGTATTTATTGATATTGGTTTACCAGATAAAGACGTTGTTTTATCTGGTGATGATTTACCATTTGATAAAACTCATTGGCCGCAAAAAGATGATCAGTTGTTAGTTCACTTAATTACTGATGCTAAAGATCGAATTTGGGCTGAGCTAGCTGATGAAAATATTTTTGAACAGTTAGCAGCACATTTTCCGGCCGATATGAAAAATAAAGATGTATTTGCTACAGTATACTCTAGTCGTGAAGTAGGCGCATTTGTGATCACGAGCCAATATTACTTAGGTTTTGTACATGCTTCTCAAATGGAAGCTCCGCTGCGTGTGGGTCAACAATTTAAAGGTCGGGTAATTGGAACTAGTCAATATGGTAGATTAAATTTAAGCAGCTTACCTCGAGCTTTTGAAGAGATTGACGATGATGCTCAGATGATTTTAATGAGTTTACGACGTAAACAAACTAAGACATTACCTTTTTCCGATAAGTCTGCTGCAAGTGAAATCAAGAATTACTTTGGCATTTCAAAATCTGCTTTTAAAAGAGCTTTAGGGCATCTATTAAAGGCAGATTATATTGCGGAAGATAAAACAGCTGGCACGATCAGTTTAATTAATGATCCAGAAGATAATGAACATGAATAAGTTACAGGAACAGGTTGAAGATTACTTGCGATACTGTCAGCTTGAGCGAGGTCTTAGTGCTAATACAATAACGGCCTACCGACAAGATTTAACTGAGTTTTTGGCTTTTTTGAAAAAAGAAAATTTGTCATCTTGGCCAACTAAAGCTGTTGATATTGACGCTTTTTTGGCGCAACAGCGTGATTTGAATAAAGCAACTAGTTCAATTAGTCGCATGATTTCAAGCTTACGTAAATTTTATCAATGGTTAGCACGTCAAAATATTCAAAAAATCAACCCTATGTTAGAAATTGATCCGCCAAAAAAAGAACAGCGTTTGCCGGTCGCGTTGAGTGTGGCAGAAGTGACACAATTATTGCAACAACCAGATACTACACGAAAGTTAGGCTTACGCGATCGGGCTTTACTGGAAACTTTGTATGCGACTGGAATTAGGGTCAGTGAATTAATTAACCTCAAGTTTGATGATTTGCATGAAGATTTAAAACTATTGAAAGTTTTTGGTAAAGGCTCTAAGGAGCGCTTGATCCCAATTAGCGGCGTGGCAATTTCTTGGATAAAAAGTTATCAGCAAAAAGTTCGTGATCCATTAGTGTTAAAAGTTGGTAAAAATAGTGATTTTATTTTTCTTAATAATCGCGGTGGATCGTTGTCTAGGCAGGCAGTTTGGCAAATTATCAAGCGCTATTGCCAGTTAGCAGGCATTAAAAAAGATGTCACTCCGCATACATTACGACACACATTTGCCACCCATCTGCTAGAAAACGGTGCTGATTTGCGAATTGTTCAGGAAATCTTGGGACATTCAGATATCAGTACGACACAAATTTATACGAATTTATCGCAAAAGCATATTTTACAGGTTTATGCGAAGACACATCCACGAGTTTAGGTGATTAAATGCTGATTGAATGTAAGAATGATCAAGAAAAGGTAGCCATGGGATTGTTATCTTATTTACCCGATTTCAAAAACTTGGCCAATTTAAAAGATGAAATAAATTTAAACAAAACTAGTACTGAATTTCAGTTGTATTTGTTCCGTTGTGAAAGTGCTAATTTTATTGGAGTGCTTGGTACACAATTTGATCAAAATTTTGTTATTGTTCGTTATATTTCGTTTGCCCCTGATTTTCGTCTAGAAAAATATCAAGCACAAGCAATTTGTGAGTTGGCAGCAAATAATCCAACGAAGAAAATAACTGCAGTACCAGAGTATGCGTATCTAACTAAATATCTAAAAACAAATAATAACTATGAGTGATAACTTAACTTTAGAATTACCAAATTTTGAAGGGCCACTTGACTTGCTGCTTCATTTAATTAATCGTCAAAAGATTGATATTTATGATATCCCCATTGCCAAAATAACGAGTCAATATCTTGCATATCTACAAGAAATGAAGCAGTTAAATTTGCAAATTGCTGGAGAATATTTTGTAATGTCCTCGACTCTATTGAGAATCAAATCCCAGTCTTTATTGCCTCAAAATGATTTTGTTAATGAAGATGAGCCAGTCGAAGATCCACGTGACGAGTTAGTCCAGCAATTGGTCCAATATTCAGTTTTTAAAAAAATATCAGTTTATTTTAAGCAGCGTAATGAGTCAGTACCTGTTGTGGTTGCTAAAGAAGAGAGTGTACCGCAGACCAAAAGTGTGCAACCATTGCCTTTGGGACAGATTACTTCATCTCAACTTGCTAATACCTTTAGTGTTGTTTGGCAAAGATTAAAATTGCGGCAACCAGATATCGCATCAGTTAACGTAGAGCAGACGCCAATTACTGCTATGATAGAGCTGTTAGAAAGTAACCTTGTCAAATATCAGAAAGTTAGCTTTTTTTGGTGTAGCAAACAATTGCATAGTTTATCTGATGTAATTGGCTTATTTTTAGCTTTGCTAGAATTATGTAAAAACCAAAAAGTAAAAGTGAGTCAGACGCGCACGTTTGGTGATCTTGAATTAGAAAGAATTGATGCGAATGACGAGTAAATTGGCAGAATTAGAAGCATTACTATACCTTGCAGGTGATAATGGCATAGCTAGTGATAATTTAGGTGAATTATTGCAAATAGAACAACCAGCATTACGTGAATTAACTAGTAAGTTAGCAGCCAATTTGCAGCAAGATCAAGACTCAGGACTACAGTTATTGCAGCTTAATCATCAGTATAAGTTAACAACTAGACCCGAAGTAAGTAAGATTGTGACAAATTATTTTCAAAAAGATCTTACTAAGTCGCTCAGTCAATCTGCTTTAGAAATTTTATCGATTGTCGCTTACAAGCAGCCAATCACGCGGATTGAGATTGATGAAATCCGGGGTGTTAATTCATCAGGTGCTTTGCAAACATTAATTTGGCGTGATTTAATTAAGACTGATGGCAAAAAGGAAGCACCTGGTCATCCAAATTTGTATGTGACTAGTGATTACTTTTTACAATATTTTGGCTACCAAAGTTTAGCTGATTTACCATTAATTGAAGATTTTGAAGATGATAGCATTGATGCTGAAGGACAAATGGATTTATTTGCTGCTAAAGGACAAATGGATCAGAAATTAGCTGAGACTAAAAAACAAGGAGAATAGATGGTTTTACAACGTTTACAAAAGGTAATTGCTGAAGCGGGAATTGCTTCAAGACGAAAAGCGGAGAAAATGATTGTCGCAGGCCGAGTAACTGTTGATGGTGAGCCAGTTACTAAGCTAGGAACTAAAGTTGATACTTTTAGCAATATTGCTGTTGATGGGGAACCGATTGAGCGCGAAAGTTTGCACACATATCTTTTTTATAAACCGCGCGGTGTCGTGTCTACCGCTAATGATGATAAAGGTAGAAAAACGGTAGTAGATTATTTTAAAGACGTTCCTTATCGTTTGTATCCAATTGGTAGATTAGATTATGATACTTCAGGATTATTATTGATGACCAATGATGGTGAATTAGCTAATTTAATGATGCATCCACGCAACAATGTTGCTAAAGTGTATGTTGCTAAAATTACTGGTCATCTGTTACCAGAAGAAATTGCACAGTTGACTCATGGTGTAAAATTTGATCAACACAAAAGCGCGCCAGCTAAGGTTAAGATTATCCGCAGCGACAAAAAGAAGAATATGCAAATTGTACAATTAACGATTCATGAGGGGCATTATCATCAAGTTAAACGGATGTTTAAGGCAGTTAATCATCAAGTAGAAAAACTTTCGCGCGAGAAGTACGCTTTTTTGACTTTAGATTCATTGGTTTCTGGTAAATATCGTGAATTATCACATGCTGAAGTTGACAGATTAAAGCATGTAGATTAGTATGTTATACAGAATTTGAATATAAGTTTGTTGTCTTCATGGCAGGGTGTAAGTCCCGACCGGTGGTGTGAGTCCACGACCCACGTATTGTGGTGGAATCGATTAAGATACCGATAGTTAGAGTCTAGATGAAAGAAGACAGACTAAACTAAAGGTTTACGATGAAGAATTGAATCATTTACTTTTATTAAGTCTGTTGCTAGAAGCAGCAGACTTTTTTGGAGGTAATTTTTTGAAAAGAAAAAATTCAAGCAGTTTAGCTAATATTATTGCTTATGTTTTGATTGGGACAATTGCTTTTGTAGTGATGCAGTTGGCGTTTCCGCTGCCGATTGCTAGTTTTTTAAAGTTTGATTTCTCTGACGTTGTTATTACCATTGGAACCTTCTTATTTGGTGCGGGCCCAGGTATCTTTATTGCAATAATTAGAATGGCAATTCATTTGATTTATAAGGGAATTGCCCTGCCAAGTATTGTTGGTCAGTTAGCCTCATTATTTGCCACATTATCATTTGCTTTACCGTTTTATTTTGTCACTAAAAACATTTCTAAAGAAGAACAAAATATGGGGAAACGACATCTGAAACCACTTGTTGGGATTATTTTGGGTATCATCGCCATGACTATTGTTCTGGCAACTCTGAATGCGCTAGTTTTAACACCAATGTATGCAGTTACATCAATTCCTAATCCGCCAGCTATTAGTAGTTATTCAGGATTACTAAGTTTTACGGAAAAAGTATACTTAGGTCAATTACTTCATCTTCCATCAATGAGTACTTATATTTTTGGCATTATTGTTCCATTTAATTTGTTAAAAGGTTCAATCAACGGAATTGCAGTTTATTTGTTATTTGAAACAGTCTTACGTAATTTAAAACCATTTGTGCAAAAGCGTTTTAACCTAAAATAAATAGCTTCAGATTAAAAAGGTAATATTCTTGCTAATCGGTCATGAAAATGACCGATTTTTTGTCCAATTTTTAGATTAAATATGCTAAAATGAAACGGGTTAGTGATAAATGGAGGTATTTTTCGATGAAGCAGACACAAGATAAACCATATAAATACTATCAACGACCAACTGATAAGCGTGTTGATGCGCAGCATTCAAGCGCAAAAGGCTGGTTAGCAATGCTGGCAATTTTGTTAATTATCTGTGCTGCTCTTGTGCCTATTGTTCATCAATTGGCTACTAACTCTAAACCGGCCGAACAGGCTGTTGAGCTGCGAACTTCTAAGCATAAAAGCTCTAGGACTAAAAAATCAACAGCAACTACTGCTAAAAGAGCAACTAAGAAGAAAACTAAACAGCTTAAAGTTGATAAAACTGAGAATCAACAGCCTAAAACTAAGACAGTGACTACTCCTAAACAATACGTGGTGAAGAGTGGTGAAACTTTAACTAGTATTGCGGATAAGTTTAATACAACTGTTGGTAAATTGGCTGAGCTCAATAACTTAAGCATTGATGCGCAAGTTGATGAGGGACAAAATTTGACGTTAAGGTAATTTAAAGAAAGGTTAGGGACTTTATGTCCCTTTTTGATTGGGATGCAGATAGCAATTGATGGCCCAGCTTCAGCTGGCAAAAGTACGGTCGCAAAAATTATTGCGCAAAAATTAGGTTTTATTTATATTGATACTGGAGCAATGTATCGCGCCTGCACGCTGATTGCGAGAAAGCATCAGCTTGATTATGGTGATGAAGCAGCAATTTTAACTGCTCTTGACCATGAAAAAATTGAATTAAGAGCAGAAAATAGCGTGCAGAAGGTCTATGTAAGTGGTCAAGATGTCTCGCAAGAAATTAGAACGCCTGAAATTTCGGCTAATGTCTCACAAGTATCTGCTTTAGCTGGAGTTCGAACTAAAATGGTAGCTTTGCAAAGACAATTAGCTGGCAAAACCGATGTAATCATGGATGGTCGCGATATTGGTACCACTGTTTTACCTAATGCTGAAGTTAAAATATTTTTAGTAGCATCAGCCAAATCGCGTGCTCAAAGAAGAATGCTTGACTTTAAACAGCGAGGCATCAAGACCGAACGAACAGTTGCTGAAATTGAACAAGATATTTCAATGAGAGATTATAAGGATTCACATCGGGCTATTTCACCATTAAAAAAAGCCCAGGATGCAATTGAAATCGATACAACTAGGATGACAATTGACCAAGTTGTCACTGAAATTTTGTCCAAAATAAAAAAATTCAAAAAAAACTAAAAAAAAGGGTTAAAACAGTAGAAAAATATCTCAGTTTCATTTAGAATTAGATTTATGATATTGGGAGGTAAATAATGTCAGAAAACAGTAATCAATTTTTAGATGCATTGAAGCAAATGCAAGGAGTTGAGGTCGGAGATATTGTCGATGTCGAAGTATTAGACGTTGAAGATGGTCAGATCGATGTTGGGGTAGAAAACGCCGGTGTTGAAGGTGTCGTTCCTCGTCGTGAATACACTTCAGATCGCAATGCCGATTTACGTGAACTTGTTAAGCCAGGAGATAAATTCAAAGCTTTAGTTTTGAGAAAAGCTGGTGGTGACAAGGAAAATGGTGAATTCTTCTTTTCAGTTACCCGCTTGAAAGAAAGAGAAGCTTACGATGAGTTACAAAAGGACTTTGAAGCAGGAAATGCTATTGAAGGTACTGTAACTTCATCAGTTCGTGGTGGTTTATTAGTTGATGTTGGTACTAGAGGATTTTTACCAGCTTCATTGATTTCTAACCGTTACGTTTCAGATCTTAAGCCATACATTGGTAAAACAATGAAACTTAAGATTACTGAAATCGATCCAAGCAAGAATCGGTTAATTCTTTCTCATAAGGATTTAATTGAAGAAGAACGTGAAGAAGCCTTTGATAATGTTGCATCACAACTAGTTGTTGGTGATGTCGTTGAAGGTAAAGTTTCTCGTTTGACTAACTTCGGTGCATTTGTTGACGTTGGTGGTGTAGATGGTTTAGTCCACATTTCCGAAATTTCATATAAGCATGTTGATAAGCCTAGTGATGTCTTAAAAGCTGGTCAAGATGTTAAAGTTAAAGTTATTGGTATTGATGATGACAGACATCGTATCTCCCTTTCAATTAAGCAAACTGAACCTTCTCCGTTTGAACAAGCAACGGCTGAATTACATGAAGGTGACATTTTCGAGGGTGAAGTTAAGTCACTAACTAACTTTGGTGCCTTTGTCGAAGTTGCCGATGGTATTCAAGGCTTAGTTCATGTTTCTGAAATTTCATATAAGCATGTTGACAAGCCTAGTGATGTTTTAGAAATCGGCCAAACTGTTAAGGTTAAGGTTTTGAACATTGATCCAAACGAACGTCGGATCTCACTTTCAATGAAGGCTGCTGATTCTAAAGGCTCTGATAATGAGGGCTCACATTCACACGGTTCTTACAACAGAAGTTCTGTTAACAAGAAATACATGAATAATGATGATAATGGCTTTGCTTTGGGTGATCTGATTGGTGATCAACTAAAAGATCGTCGTTAAACTTAGATAAAAAAGTCGACTTTTGTGAAGCCGACTTTTTTATTTTTATTAGAGGAGGCTGAAAAATATGGTTTTACCAGTAGTTGCGATTGTTGGACAACCTAATGTTGGTAAATCAACTCTTTTCAACCGGATTATTAATGAGCGCTTAGCTATTGTTGAAGACAAGCCAGGAGTTACCCGTGATCGTAACTATGCGCAAGCAGAATGGATGGGGCACAAGTTTGATTTAATTGATACAGGTGGTATTACTTGGGAAAACGGTCGAATTGAAGATGAGATTCGTGCGCAAGCAGAAATTGCAATCGATGAAGCTGATGTGATTATTATGATAACCAGTGTAGCTAATCATTTAACTGATTTAGATGAACGTATTGCCCATCTGTTATATCAAACTGATAAGCCAGTTATCTTGGCAGTTAACAAGGCTGACAATCCAGAGCAACGTGCTGATATCTATGATTTTTACAGTTTAGGTTTAGGAGATCCCGTACCAATTTCCAGTAGTCATGGGACAGGGATTGGTGATTTACTTGATCGCGTCGTTAGTGAACTTCCTAAAGATTTGGCCAAAAAGAATGACGAGCAGATTTCATTTAGTATTATCGGTCGCCCTAATGTTGGTAAATCTTCGATCGTTAATCGTTTGGTCGGTGAAAAGCGAGTGATTGTTAACGATGAAGAAGGAACAACACGTGATGCTGTCGATACACCTTTTGTCGGTGCAGACGGTACTAAGTATCGCATTGTTGATACTGCAGGAATTAGACGCCGCGGTAAAGTTTATGAAAAGACTGAGAAGTATTCTGTAATGCGCGCAATGGGAGCCATTGAGCACTCAGACGTGGTTTGTCTAGTCTTAGACGCCAGTAGTGGAATTCGCGAGCAAGACAAGCATGTAGCAGGGTATGCTCATGATGCTGGTCGCGGAATGGTAATCATTGTTAATAAATGGGATCTACCTAAGAAAAACAGTAATAGTGGTAAAGACTTTGAACAGACTATTCGTCAAGAGTTTCAATATTTGGATTATGCTTCAATAATCTTTGTTTCTGCTAAAACTGGACAAAATTTAGAGCAGATTCCGCAAGTTGTAAAGCAGGTATATCATAATCAAAATCAACGCATTCAATCTAGTGTTTTAAACGATTTATTGCTAGAAGCTAGTAAGCTAGTCCCAACTCCAATGGTCAAGGGCAAACGGCTAAGGGTGTATTATATGACTCAAGTGGCTACTAATCCACCAACTTTTGTGGTGTTCGTTAATGATCCCGAATTGATGCACTTTTCGTATCGCCGATTTTTAATTAATCAATTAAGAGAAAATTTTGACTTTAGGGGTACTCCAATTAAGATAATTGCCCGTAAACGAAAATAACTTCGGCCATTGAAATGCTAAAAAACACATTTTTTGATAAAATAACTTGTTGTGACAAGGCTTTTGTGCTATTTTGAGTGAAGGAAGACTGGTGAATAAAAATCATTATTCTTCATTCCTCGTCATTGGAGGAGAAAGCTGTTAAACTTCAAGTTGGAGTTTAAATTTTGGGAGGTGAATTTCCAGATGGCAAATAAGGCAGAATTAGTTTCTGAAGTAGCTTCAAAAACTAAATTAACTAAGAAAGATGCTGCTACTGCTGTTGACGCTATTTTTAGTTCAATTCAAGATGATTTGGCTAAAGGTGAAAAAGTCCAATTAATTGGTTTTGGAACTTTTGAAGTACGGCAACGTGCAGCTCGTAAAGGTCGTAACCCACAAACTGGTGATGAAATTGAAATCCCAGCTAGTGTCGTTCCCGCATTTAAACCGGGCAAGGCTTTGAAAGAAGCTGTTAAATAATTTAATAGTTTTTTTACTAGAGAAACGATGGCTGGTGCTGTCGTTTTTTTAGTTTTAATCTAAAAATATAAATGGAGAAACTAACGATGAGTTATTCAGAACAATTACTATCAACAATTGAGAAACAAGATTTTTCACAAGAAAAGGTCCTACTTAAGAAGGCATTGGACAATGATGAACCAGAAGTTTTAGCTTCGTTAGCTGAAAACTTGACGGGTTTAGGTTTGACTGATTTATCTAAAGAGATTTATCGAAGCTTGATTGCTAAATTTCCCCGAGAAGACTTATTTAAAGTATATTTAGCTGAAATTTTATTAAATGATGGCCAAGAGGATGATGGTCTTACTCTGCTTTATGATGTACCAGAAGATTCTGATGCATACTTAGAGAGCTTGTTAGTGCAGGCTGATTACTATCAAACTAATGGCTTGCTCGAAACGGCTCGTAATAAGCTCATGAAGGCATTAAAGATTGCACCTGAAGAAGATACAATAAAATTTGGCTTAGCCGAGCTAGACTATCTGAGTGGCAATTATGAGCAAGCTCTAATCCGATATCAGGATCTACTAGAGCGGCAAGAAACTTTTAGTGAAGTAAATTTGAATAATCGATTGTTTCAAACCTTAGCTAAGCTTGGCAATTATGAAGCAGCAGCTGATGTAATTGAAAAGCATAGTGGCGATATTATTGATATTGACAGCAAATATCAGGCGGCCTTAGTTATGCTAGTACTTAAAAAAGATGAGCAAGCAATTTCATACTTAAAAGATGTAATTGGGCAAAGTCCAGATTATGTGAATGCCTATCAATTGTTGGCTACAGCTTACGAACACTTAAATGACTATCAGCAAGTTTTACAAACAGCGCAAACTGGCTTGACTTATAATGAATATGATCCGATTTTGTATTCACAAGGAGCCAGAGCAGCCACTAAACTTGATGATCTGGCAACAGCAGAAGATTTACTGAAGCGTGGCTTAAAAGTCGCTCCAGAAAATGATGACCTACTGTTGCAATTATCAAATTTATATTTACATCAGCGACGTGATGAAGAAAACCTCAAATTATTTGCTAAAATGGCTGAGGATGATCTAGAACCACAAATTCATTGGAATATGGCTTTATCCTATGAGCGGCTGGATAATAGTGATCAGGCCAAAAGTGAGTTCTTGCTTGCTTATCCTGAATTTAAACAAAATGCGACTTTTTTACGACAAATGATTGAATTTTTTGTAACTGAAGCAAATTCAACGGAGGTCACTATTCAATTGCTAGAAAGTTACTTAAAGCTTGCTCCTACTGATACAGAAATGCAGGATTTATACAACAGATTAACGGTTTAAGTTCTAAATTCCTATTAAGAAATTGTCGAGTTCTGTCTTTAAAAGCGATATAATCATTAATGAAGTTAAGTTGTAAGCAAAAATTTTGCTACAAAACCATAAAGCTACTTAATTAAAAATAAATATAATCAATGGGTTGATTAATTAAATGATGAAAATAGATAATTTACCAGAAATTTTTACGGTAGCAGTACCGGTACTAGAAAAACTGGAACAAGCTGGGTTCGAAGCCTATTTTGTCGGCGGATCTGTGCGTGACTTACTTTTAAAACGTCAGATCCATGACATTGATATTGCTACCAGTGCTTATCCTGAAGAGGTCAAGGAGCTTTTTTCTAGATCAATTGATACTGGTATCAAACATGGCACAGTAACTGTTTTATATCATGGGCAAAGCTATGAAATAACCACTTTTAGGACAGAATCAGGTTATCAAGATTATCGACGACCTGATCATGTTACTTTTGTGCAAAATCTAAGTGAAGATCTTAAGCGACGTGATTTTACCATTAATGCTTTAGCAATGAATAGACATGGCGAAGTTATTGATTTATTTGATGGCTTGGGTGATTTGCATAAGTGTCTGATTAAAGCAGTTGGTAATCCTGAACAAAGATTTAATGAAGATGCATTGCGGATGATGCGAGCAGTGCGGTTTATGAGTCAACTGAAGTTTCAACTTGAACCACAGACTGAGCAGGCGATTGCTGATCATCATCAACTTTTAAGTCAAATTTCGATTGAGCGTATTCGGGATGAATTTGTTAAGTTGGGGACAGGTAAGTCTTCTGCAGAAGCCTTTCGAATTTTTTTAGATACAAATCTAAGCGAAGAAGTGCCTGGATTTGCTGGACACAAAGAGTTATTGAAAATTTATTCAAGTTTGGAATTTAATCCTAGCAATGAACAGAGCTTTTGGGCAATAATAATTATTTTGCTTAAGTTGCAGGATGACCAAATTAAGCAGTTTATGCGTGCTTGGAAAAATTCTAATGCCATGACAGCTATGGTCGAACAAATTGTAGCGTTATTTGATATAATTTCGCAACGGCCACCAACTGATTTTGAATTATTTGAAGCAGGTCAGGACATTTTATTTAGCACTATCGACGTAGCACGTATTCTCGGACAACCAATTAATTCTGAGATTCTAGTCGATCGCTATTTAGCTTTACCAATCAAAACTTCAGCTGAACTAGCTGTTGATGGCCGTTTTTTAATTAAAACAGGAATCGAGCCGGGACCTAGATTAGGACAACTATTAACTGAGATCAAAAAAATGGTAGTTGCTGGAAAACTAGAAAATAGTGAAGAAGCTGTAAAAGAATATTTAGCTGGTTAACTGAATTAAACAAAGAATAAAATTGAGAAATACATTAAGCTTGAACCTAGCATAACGAATAGATGCCAGATGACGTGAATGTAGGGAATTCCTCTCATGGTATATAAGATAGCGCCAAAAGTGTAGGCAATTCCGCCACTAACTAATAGCCAAAAGCCAACTAAGCCAAGGCGAACGTAAAGATAAGGCCCTGAAAGGATAATTAACCAACCCATTGCGATATACAAAATAGTATCTAAAATGGTGTGTTTACCGCGATTAAAGATATAATAAATAATTCCAAAAATCGTAAGTAACCAGATCAAGCAGAATAATACTTGACCCCAAATTCTGCCGATGGCAACTAAAGAGTACGGAGTATAAGTACCAGCAATTAATAAAAAAATTGATGAATGGTCAAAAATTTGGAAAACATTGCGTGCTCTAGTAAAAATTAGACTGTGAAATAGTGTCGAGAAGAGATACAGTAAGACCAAACATACTCCATAAATGGTAAAGGTTACTATCCGAAGGATACTGCCACTTGCTGCGGCTTTAATGATTAATATGATTAAGCCAGCGATTGCTAAAAGGCAACCAATGCCATGAGTAATTGCACTAAAAATGTTGTCTAGCAGGTAGTAGTGTTTTGACTGAGTTTGTGGTTCTTGCCAAATTTTCCGTAAATTCATCCTAAAAGATCCAATCAATTTCTTATTTTTAAGTTTTTTTTGCTATAATGACCTATATAATTTATATTTTAGCATAAAGTTATTGCAATTTAGAATTGAGGGCGAACACGTTGTCAGAGATGATAAAAATCATGACCGATTCTTCCGTGCAGTTGACACCGGAGGAAATAAAAAAATTTAATATTACAGTGGTGCCTTTATCGGTGACGATTGATAATGAGACCTATTTAGATGGAGTTGAAATTACTAGGCAGGAATTTGTTCAGAAGATGAAAACTGCTAATGAGCTACCGAAAACTAGTCAGCCATCGATTGGGCGATTAGTTGATACAATTAATGAGCTTACTGCTGATGGTAGTCAGGTGATTGGAATCTTTTTAGCTAAAGCTTTAAGTGGAACAATTGACGCTGCTAAGCAAGCAGTAGCTCTTTGTGAGAAAAAGGAATTGGTACATTTAGTTGATTCACAATTAACGGATCGAATGGAAGGATTCCAAGTTTTAGCTGCGGCAAAGGATGCTGCTGCTGGCAAATCTGTAGCTCAAATTTTGACACATCTACAAAAGATGCAGAAAACCCAACGTTTACAGATGATGATTGTTAATTTAGAAAACATAGTCAAAGGTGGTAGGTTGGGCCCACTTGCTGGTAAAGTTGCTGGGATGCTAAATATTAGAATTGAATTGCAAATGCCCGATGGACAGCTTAAAGTGGCTAAAAAAGGACGAGGCAAGAAGTTTTCGTTAAATTTCAATAATCGAATTTTAGCAGATATTGCCGCAAATAAAGAAAAAATCAAAGAAGTAGGTATTTCCTATGTAGCGGATGGTGGTGCTCCTGAAGAACTAAAAAAATTCGCACAAAAGATTAGAGAAATCAATCAAAATATTGATGTTTTATTGCGCGAAACGAGTCCAATTATTGCTACACATGCTGGTATGGGTGCCTATGCAATTTTATATTATACGGAGTAAATAAATTTGGCTTATCGAGAAAGTTTTTATCGGTTTTTGATGACACAACGGGATGCGGATTCTAATGATGAAATTGCACAATTTGCAAATAATGCCCAAAATGATCAGACTTTTCCTAAGCAGGAACAAGATTATGATAAGCTGTCCAATTATTTAGAGTTAAATGCTGGTTACTTATCCAGTATGAGTATTTTTGACCGAGCTTATCAAAATTATCAAGATAAAATGGCATATTAGGAGTAGCTCTTTTTAGGGCTTTTTTAGTGTTAAAGAAGGCAAAAAAATGGCAACAATTCAGTGGTATCCAGGACATATGAATAAAGCGCGCAATCAGCTCGAGGAAAAACTTGGGTTAATTGATGTGTTAGTTGAGGTGCTGGATGCTCGTATTCCGCAATCGTCTAGAAATCCAATGATTGAACAATTAGTCGCAGACAAGCCGCATTTGATTATTTTAAATAAAGCTGATTTGGCCGATCCGATTATGACCAAAAAATGGCAGAAAAAATTAGCTGGTAAGGACAAACTGGTTATGGCAGTGGATTCTCTGCATAATACTAATGTACAGGCAATTGTACACATGATAAAAAAGCTAGCTGCTAAAAAAGTTCAAAAGTTAGAAGCTCGTGGTGCGTCGAATCCAGTAATTAGAATTGCTTTGGTTGGTGTACCGAATTGTGGTAAATCAACTATTATCAATCGTTTGGTTGGACATAATGTAGCAGCTGTTGGTAATAAACCAGGTGTAACTAAAGGCCAATCATGGTTGAAGACTAATACTAATATTCAGATCTTAGATACTCCCGGGATTCTTTGGCCAAAATTTGACGATCAAGATGTTGGGTACAAATTAGCTATTTTTGGAGCAATTAAAGATAGTATTTTTCATGCAGATGATGTGGCACTGTTCCTAGTTCAACTTTTGCGAAAGTACTATTTTAACGATTTAGTTAAGTTTGCTCGTTCATCCACTGAAGTAGTTAAAAATATCAATGATACTGACTTGCTTTTAGCAATGACAGAAATGTATGGAATGCGCGATGATTATGAGCGTTTTTCTCTATATTTACTTCAAAGACTGCGTAAGGGCAAAGCAGGTAGAATCACCCTTGACCGCCTATGACTATCAATGAAATTAAGCAGTTGTTAATGACTGAGCAGGTTAGTAAGACTGAGTTACAAACATTAGCTGATGATCCAAGAAGCGGTGTTCAAAAGTTACTAGTGAGTTACTATCGTCGCCAAGAAAAATTGCAACAAAAAAAGGCCGCTTTTTTAAGTAGGTTTCGGTATGAAAAAACTTTTTGGACCAAAGGCCAAGTAGTTGCTGGTGTAGACGAAGTTGGTCGTGGTCCCTTGGCTGGCCCAGTGGTGACTGCGGCAGTGGTAATTGACGCTGATTTTGATTTAATTGAAGTTAATGATTCCAAAAAATTAAGTGCTAGCAAGCGCCTGGAGCTTTATCCTAAAATCTTACAAACAGCAGTGAGCGTTGCTATCGGAGTAAAAAGTGCCCAGGTAATTGATGAAGTTAATATTTATGAAGCAGACAGATTAGCTATGGCACAAGCAGTTACTAATCTTGATCGTCAACCTGATGCCTTGTTAGTTGATGCAATGAATGTTCCAGTTGCTATACCTCAAGTCGAACTCATTAAGGGTGATGCAAAGTCAAACTCGATTGCTGCAGCGTCGATCGTAGCGAAGGTTTTCCGCGATAAGTTAATGGCGGATTATGCCAAAATTTATCCTGAATATGATTTTGACCATAATGCAGGGTATGGTACTAGTAAACATTTGGCTGCGCTTAAAAAGTATGGACCTACTCCAATTCACCGCAAAACTTTTGCCCCTGTAAGTGATTTTTTTATTGAAGATTAAAATCGAATCCCTTCTTTTTACGTAATTGTAAATAGGAGGTTTTTTTATGAAAACAACAAATTTCCTTTTGCGTTTAAAATTACAAAAGGGCATTGGCTATGTTAAGATGTTACAAATCGCCAGTCAATTAGGCGAAGATGAAGTCAATGTTCCAATGATTGAGAAGATGGATTTGCCTAGCAGTTTAAAAGCGGCAGCAATTAGCGCATATCGAGATTTAAAGGCAGATGACACAATTAAGCGAATTAAGCAGCAATGTCAGGTAATCAGTTTTTTTGATGATAGCTATCCCGAAAAATTACGTCAGATTTATCAGCCGCCTTTAATCTTATTTGCACAAGGAAATGTGGCTTTGTTAAAAGCTGAAACTTTTACTGTTGTCGGAGCTAGGTTAGCAACTAACTATAGCCAATCGGTTTTAGATAGTTTAATTCCACAATTAGTTAAGCAAAATATTGTAATTGCTAGTGGTCTAGCAAAAGGGGTTGATGTAATGGCACATCAGGCAACACTTAAAAGTCATGGTCAGACAATTGCGGTTGTTGGTAATGGGCTTAATCACTTCTATCCTCAGGAAAATCAAAGAGTTCAAAAACGAATTGCTCATGAAGGATTAATCTTAAGTGAATATCTGCCTGATACACCACCCCGTCCATTTCGTTTTCCAGAACGTAATCGGATTCTGGCAGGATTGGCTAAGGGCGTAATTGTTACTGAAGCTAAAGCTAAGTCAGGTTCATTAATTACTGCCAATCTAGCTTTACAGGAAAATCGCGATGTTTATGCTGTTCCTGGTCCTATCACTAGTGAATTGTCAGTTGGACCTAACAAGTTGATCGAGGTGGGCGCCACGCCAATCACTGATTTTGGAATACAATTGTAGAAAGATTTGACAAGTGGCTGTAAAATATTCTATTCTCAATCTAGTGTTTTTAAAATAGTATTTAATGAGGAGGCTTTTGATGCCTACAAAATCAAAGCCAAAAAAGAATAAAAAAATTTTGGTGATTGTTGAGTCACCTGCTAAAGCCAAGACAATTGAAAAATATTTAGGTCGTAATTATCGAGTAATTGCTTCAAAGGGTCACATTCGTGATTTACCTAAATCGCAAATGGGAATAGATTTTGATAACAATTATCAACCGAAATATATTTCAATCCGAGGTAAAGGTGATACGATCAAAGAATTAAAAGCTGAAGCGAAAAAGGCTAAAGAAGTTTATTTGGCTTCTGACCCCGATCGTGAAGGTGAAGCCATTGCTTGGCATGTTGCTCATGCTTTGAATCTTGATGATACTGCTAAAAATAGAGTGACTTTCAATGAAGTTACTAAAGATGCAGTTAAGAATAGCTTTAAACATCCCCGAGCAATCGATATGGATACGGTTGATGCCCAACAAGCACGCCGAATTTTAGATAGAATTGTTGGTTATTCTTTATCACCTATTTTGTGGGATAAAGTTAAAAAAGGCCTAAGTGCTGGTCGGGTACAATCGGTTGCTTTAAAGCTGGTTATTGATCGCGAAAAAGAAATTAAAGACTTTAAACCTCAAGAGTATTGGACGATAGAAGCGGAATTTAAAAAAGGTCGTAAACAATTCAAGTCACAGTTTTGGGGAGTTGATGGCAAGAAGCAAGAACTACCTAACAATGATGCTGTCCAAGCTGTATTAGCCAAAATAGCTAAAGATCAAGATTTTGAGGTTAACCAAGTAGTTAAAAGTGAGCGCCGCCGGCAACCAGCAGCACCTTTTACTACCTCGACTTTGCAACAAGAAGCAAATAAACGGTTGAACTATCGGACTCGTAGGACAATGAGCATTGCTCAACAGCTATATGAAGGAATTAGTTTAGGTAAACAAGGAACTGTCGGACTTATTACCTATATGAGAACTGACTCTAAACGGACTTCGCCTGTTGCACAGGCGGAAGCATCCAAGTTTTTAAATGAGAAATATGGTCAGGAATACGCTGCTAAGGGGCAGAGACACTTTAAAAATAAGCAAGACGCTCAAGATGCCCATGAAGCTATCAGACCTACTAGTGTTTATCGAACTCCTGAGTCTCTTAAGTCTGTATTGACTACTGAACAGTATCGGCTTTATAAGTTGATTTGGTCACGTTTTTTAGCTAGTGAAATGACCCCAGCTGTTTATGATACTGTTAGAGCAGATATTCAACAAAATGGAGTTATCTTTAGAACAACTGGTTCACAGATGAAGTTTCCTGGATTTACTAAGGTCTATGATAATCAGCAAGAAAAAAATGTCGAGCTGCCTGATTTAACTGAAGGTGATTTAGTTAAGTTAGCAAAGTCAGATAATAAGCAACATTTCACTTTACCACCAGCCCGTTATACTGAGGCTAGCTTAGTTCGCTCGTTGGAAGAAAATGGGGTTGGCCGACCATCAACTTATGCACCAACTATTGATACTATCCAGCGTCGATACTATGTTAAGCTCGAAGGCAAGGCAATTGTTCCTACGGAATTAGGAGAAATAGTTGATGATTTAATCGAAAAGTTCTTCCCAGATATTGTTAGTGTTGACTTTACTGCCCAACTAGAAAATGATCTTGATAGTGTGGAAGCAGGTAAGAAAAATTGGGTTAAAGTAATTGATGATTATTATCATCCATTTAAAAAAGAACTAGATCGGGCAGATGCTGATATTAAAAAAGTCCAAATTAAAGACGAGCCCGCAGGATTCAATTGTGATATCTGTGGCGCGCCAATGGTGATTAAAATGGGCCGTTATGGCAAATTCTATGCCTGTTCACGTTTTCCCGATTGTAGAAATACTAAGGCAATTGTTAAAAAGGTTGGCGTTACTTGTCCTAAATGTGGCAAGGGGGATGTCGTTGAAAAGAAGTCTAAACGGAATCGGAAATTTTATGGTTGTTCCCGTTATCCAGAATGTGACTTTGTCTCTTGGGATAAGCCGATTAATAGAGTGTGCCCTAATGATGGTCACTTTTTAATTGAGAAAAAGACCAAAAAAGGCTTAATCGTTCAATGTCCTAATGGTGATTATAAAGAAGAACCTAAGGACGAAGCCATGGCAAAATAAAATTAAATTTATGTTAATATCATCAAATCTTCACGGTTTGGTGATATTCTTATCTTTAAAAATAATTTTATAGTAAAGGAATAATTTTTATGCCTAAAAGTGTAACAGTAATTGGCGGTGGACTAGCCGGAAGTGAGGCCACTTGGCAGCTAGGCAAACGTGGAATTAAAGTTGACCTATATGAAATGCGACCAAATAAGATGACCCCTGCTCATAAAACGGGAAATCTGGCAGAGTTGGTTTGCACTAACTCTATGCGATCTGATCAGCTTTCCAATGCAGTTGGCTTGCTAAAAGAAGAAATGCGACAGCTTGATTCACTAATTTTGACAGCAGCTGATGCAACTCAAGTACCAGCTGGAGGTGCTTTGGCAGTGGATCGTGATAAGTTTAGTGCATATGTAACTGAAAAGTTGCATTCATTACCAAGCGTAACTTTTCATGATGAAGAAATCACGCAAATACCGCCAACAGGCATTACTATTATCGCAACTGGCCCACTTACTAGTGATAGTTTAGCAGAGCAAATTCAGCAATTTTCCGGGACTACTAGTTTACATTTCTTTGATGCGGCTGCCCCGATTGTAGCAGCTGACTCGATTAATACTGAGATTGTCTACAAAAAGTCGCGATATGATCGAGGAGAGGCTGCATACCTTAATTGTCCGATGACTAAAGCTGAGTATGAAGCTTTTACACGAGAATTAATAAATGCTGAAACAGCACAAATGCATGGCTTTGAAAAAGCAGATGTTTTTGAAGGTTGTATGCCAATCGAAGTTATGGCGGCACGTGGGTCTAAGACCATGTTGTTTGGTCCTTTAAAACCAGTTGGTTTGGAAAATCCTCACACAGGTAAAATTCCATATGCGGTGGTGCAACTACGACAAGATGACGCAGCTGCATCAATGTACAATATTGTTGGTTTTCAGACCCATCTTAAATATCCAGAACAAAAACGAGTATTTTCGATGATTCCTGGATTAGAGCATGCCCGATTTGTTCGCTATGGTAAAATGCATCGTAATACTTATATGGCTTCTCCTGATATTTTAACTGCAAGTTATGAAGCAAAGAAACGACCAGGATTATTTTTTGCTGGTCAAATGACGGGAGTAGAGGGTTATGTTGAAAGTGCAGGAAGTGGTTTAGTCGCTGGTATTAATGCCGCTAGACTCATACAAAATGAACCAACAGTTGCTTTTCCTAAAGATACAGCTCTGGGTTCAATGGCTAATTATGTTACTACAACTAGTAGCAAGCATTTTCAGCCAATGAATGCAAGCTTTGCCCTAATTCCAGGACTTGAGGGTAAAAAAATCCGTAATAAACGTGAGCGCCATGAAAAGATTAGTGAACGGGCACTAGCAAGTTTAGCGCAGTTCAATGAAGCAGTCTTAACCCAAAATGAATAATGCTCTAGATAAAGGATTATCCAGTTTTGTTAGTTACTTGCAAAATGAGCGGCATTACAGCCCCAGGACTATTGAGTCTTACCAAACTGATTTGCTTGAGGCAAAGTCATTTTGGCAGACTAATGGCGGTTTTACAACCTGGGAGTCCATTACTGAACGGGATGTTGAGCTTTTTTTACAAAATCTCGCAGAGCAACAGGTAACGCAAACTACTCAGGCACGCAAGTTATCAAGTCTAAAGTCGTTTTATCGATTTTTAACTAGGCGCAAACTGATTAAGGTTAATCCTACTCAAGGACTAACCATTCATACTAAGCAGAAAAAATTACCACAATTTTTCTATGCTCCTGAACTTAAACAAGTATTCGCTACACTAAGTGGTAGTGATCCTCTTACTATGCGTAACCTAGCGATGTTTGAATTGTTTTATACAACTGGCATGCGGGTAAGTGAGGTTAGTGAATTAAAATTAGCTCAAATTGATTTGGAATTAAATTTAGTTTTGGTTCATGGTAAAGGAAATAAAGATCGTTATACCGCTTTTGATGAAGCAACTAAGCAAGCATTGACCAATTATTTACACGATGCGCGTTCTAAGTTATTACATCAGTTTCAAGACTGTGACTACGTTTTTTTAAATAATCGAGGTAAGCAATTAACGACACGTGGAATTGAATATATTATGCAAAAAGTGTTTAATAAAGCAGGGGTTAGTGGAAAAGTTCATCCCCATGAATTGCGGCACTCGTTTGCAACCGCAATGCTAAATAATGGGGCTGATTTGCGTAGTGTACAGGAATTGCTAGGGCATAGTAATCTTTCAACTACCCAGATCTATACCCATGTAACTACTCAAAATTTACAAACTAATTATGAGCGATTTTTTACTCGTAATAATAAGAAAGATGAGGCAAAGTAATGACAACTATTTGTTCAGTAAAATTTAATGGCCATACTGCAATAGCAGGTGATGGACAGGTTACCTTAGGCGAAAAAGTAATTGCTAAGGCGACTGCTAAAAAAATTAGAAGGATTTATCATGACCGAGTAGTAATCGGGTTTGCTGGCGGAGTTGCTGATGCAGTTAGCTTGCAAGACATGTTAGAAGATAAGTTAGAAGCATTTAGTGGAGATCTGCGTAGAGCTGCCGTTGAAATGGCACAGGCTTGGCGTAAAGATGCGACTTTACAAAAATTAGATGCTATGCTGATTGCTTTTAATGAGCAAGATTTATTATTGATCTCAGGAAATGGCGAAGTGCTTGAACCTGATGAAAATGTAGTGGCAATTGGTTCCGGAGGTAATTTTGCTCAAGCAGCTGCGATTGCTTTAACTAGACATGCAGGTGAAATGAGTGCGAGTGAAATTGCTCATGAAGCAGTTGAAATTGCTTCTGGAATTGATATCTTTACAGATGATCAAATTAAGACGGATGAACTATAAGTATTAGGAGAAAAAGTCTATGGATAACAAAACGCCTAAACAAATTGTTAGTTTGTTAAACGAATATATTATCGGACAAGATGAAGCTAAAAAGGCAGTGGCAGTAGCTTTGTATAATCGATATCGGCGAATGCAACTATCGCCTAAGATGCAAGAGGATATAACTCCTAAAAATATGCTAATGGCAGGGCCAACTGGTGTTGGTAAAACAGAAATTGCCCGCCGTTTAGCAGCGATTGTGGATGCACCATTTGTAAAAGTAGAAGCAACCAAGTTCACTGAGGTTGGCTATGTCGGCCGTGATGTTGAATCAATGGTACGTGACTTGGTTAATGAAGCAGTAAGAATGGAGGAAAAGGATCAATTCGACCATGTACGCACTCAAGCAACCAAAGAAGCTAACAAAATTTTAGTTCGGTTATTAGTTCCTGGAATTAAACACGAAAAACATCAAAATCAAATGCAAGAAATGCAAAATATGATGTCTGCACTAATGGGTGGCAATCAAGAAGATGAACATCAGCAAACAGATAATCAGGAAGAAGTAACTGATGAGATTCGTAATGAGCGTTTAACGGTAGCTGAACAGTTGGATAAAGGCTTATTAGAAGAGCGCGAAGTCACTATTGAGGTCGAACAAACACCTAAAGTTAATCCAATGGGTGATATGATGGGCCAAATGGGAATTGACATGGGATCAATGCTAAGCAGCTTGACACCAAAGAAGAAAGTAAAGCGAACTCTTAGCGTACGCGATGCTCGTGAAGTCTTAATTCAAGAAGAGTCCCGTAAGCTAATTGATTATGATACTCTTTACCAAAAAGCGATTGAGCGTACAACTAACAATGGGATAATTTTTATTGATGAAATTGATAAAGTTACCTCAGGTAATAAGAAGAACTCTGGTGAGGTCTCACGAGAGGGTGTTCAACGTGACATTTTGCCAATTGTTGAAGGCTCTACTGTACAAACCAAGTATGGTCCAGTTAGTACTGATCATATTCTCTTCATTGCTGCTGGAGCTTTTGCCGAGACTAAGCCAAGTGATTTAATTCCAGAATTACAAGGTCGTTTCCCAATTAGAGTTGAACTTAATGCGTTGACTAAAGATGACTTTGTAAGAATTCTTAAAGATCCAGCAAATTCACTTTTACAACAATACATTGCTCTATTAAAGGCAGACGGAATCAAATTGATTTTTACCCAAGAAGCAATTGATAAGATTGCTCAAATTGCATATGATGTCAATCAAGGAACTGATAATATTGGTGCTAGACGTTTAGCAACTATTTTAGAAAAGTTACTTGAAGATGTCTTATATGAAGGTCCTGATATGACGATGGGTGAAATTACTATTACCGAGTCTTATGTTGATGACAAACTCAATGACATTATCATGAACAAAGACTTGGCCAAGTTTATTCTTTAGTGTAAAGGCGATGAATTAAACATGGATTACACTATTCAAAATAGTATTTTACAAGTTACTATTTCTGATCATGGGGCTGAAATACAAAGTGTAAAAAGTAAGCATAGCGGTTACGAATATATTTGGCAGGCTAACCCTGAAGTTTGGGGTCGACATGCTCCAATTCTTTTTCCAATTGTTGGTAAGCTAAAAGATAATCAGTATACTTATCAGGGTAAGACTTATCATCTCAACCAGCATGGCTTTGCTCGTGATTCTCAATTTGTAGTTGAGCAACAAACTGCTGAAAGCATCACTTTTTTATTAAAAGAGAATGCTGCAACTCTTAAAGTTTATCCATTTAAGTTTGAATTGCGAGTTAATTATAATTTACTCAATAATCTGCTAGAAGAGAATTTTAGTGTAACTAATAATTCTACTGATGAAGAAATGATTTTTGGGATTGGGGGACACCCTGGATTTAATTTACCAACCGATGATTCATTAAACAAACAGGATTATTATTTTAGCAGCCAACCATCTGTTTCTAGAGTGCAGATACCGCTTGCTGGAGCATATTTAGATTGGCCTAGGCGGTCACTGGCGCCAACGGATAGTTTGATTACTTTAAGCGATCATCTATTTAAAAATGATGCTCTTATTTTTGAATTAAAAGGCCACGACAACAAGTTTACATTAAGAACAGAAACTAGTAATTTTCATGTTAATGTTTGGTTAAGGGATGCTCCATTTGTAGGAGTTTGGTCTCAATATCCTCAAACAGCTGATTTTGTCTGCATTGAGCCTTGGTGGGGAATTGCGGATAGAGCTGATACTGATGGTGAATTAACAACTAAATATGGAATGAATCACCTTGAACCTAACGGTAACTTTACCGCGGGTTTCAGCATGGCATTTCATGATTAAGATTAAATAAAGTGTCTGGGAAAAAACTAGCTTTTCAGACTTAAAAACAGACCAAGTTTTCGTAATAAGAAAATCTTGATCTGTTTTTTATTGCTTATTTCCTGTAAAAGAAGTTTTCCGCCACCTCTTCTACTCCAATATTTGCTCAAATTCATCATCATGAACATCAAGCCTACATCGGTTTCGACCTTTTTCTTCCCTCGCAAGTGTGTTCTGCGCATGCCAAAAACGTTCTTCATATGTCCAAAGACTGGCTCTACGTCAGTTTTTCTATAGCCATAGATCCGTTTGCCTTCGCTACTTTGAAGAGTTTGTTTAGCTTTTTCCTTTAAATATTGCCAATTGGGATTGTATTGCACCTGCCTTTGGCGTCCGCTTTTAGTTTTGGCTAGCTCAGTTAATTCAGCTGTTAACTGAAACTCATCTGCTTCATATATTTTTAGATCAGAGATTAACCCCGTACTCTTATTCCTCCGCTTACCATACCGTTTGAAATTAAAACGCACACCTTGCCAGTCAAGGTAATAATCTTCTTGCTCATTATAAGTCCAATTCGCCAGCTTGGTGGGATCATTTTGATACTTTCTAGTCTGCTCCTTATCGTAAAGGCTGTAAGGAATAAAATATTGTTTATCTTCATACTCATTTTCAAGCATAGAATAATTATATTCGCTGCCATAGCCGGCATCGGCAACGATGTTCTGGAACTTGTCTAAATTTGTCATTTGCTTTAAGAAAGGTTCTAAAGTCTTGAAGTCTGTTGGATTAGGGTAAAGTGCATAATCTACTACATATTGGTTGGTAGTTGCCACTTGAATATTATATCCGGGTTTAAGCTGACCATTCCTCATATGATCTTCTTTCATATGCATAAAAGTGGCATCATGATCGGTCTTTGAGTAGCTATTACGCTCACCAAAAGTTGCTTGCGCCTGTTCATACTTTTCTGCTCTGGGGATAAAATCCTGACGCAACTTATGCAAGACTTTTTTGGCTACTCGCCTTTGGCGTTTTTTAGTTGAACCTCCAGGAATTACTTTCGGCTCAGCCGCGATTGCTTCATCTAGTTGCTTGATGGCAGTTTCTGTTTGTTCTGCCATGATTGCCAGACCCTGACTAGTTTGTGCTTCTTCTTCAGTAATCGCTTGGATTACTTCTTTTTGAATCAATTCGTCATAAAGCTCAACTGCATTAGCCTTTAACTTAGTATGAAACTTTTCGACAGCTCTTTTCCAAACGAAAGTATACTTGTTAGCATCAGCTTCAATTTTGGTCCCATCAATAAAGATGGCATCTTCTCTAAGCAACCCTTCTGCTTGCAAAAGATTAGTAAAATAGACAAAAGCTTGTTTAATCAGCTGATTGGTATGGCTACTAGCTCTAAAGTTATTGATCGTATGATATGAAATATGTTTACCACTAGCTATGACCATCATCGGGAGGTTTTCTGTGAGCATCCGCTCAATTTTTCTACCAGAGAAAACGCGTCTAGAATAGGCAAAGAGTAGTATTTTGAGCATCATTGCTGGGTGATAGGCAGGCCGACCAGTATTTGAATTGTCTTCCAGCAACACATCGGCAGGAATCGAGTCGACAAAATCACTGATAACCTGAGCAAGATGATTTTTAGGAATAGAAAAGTCAAAGTTAAGTGTTAAAGCAGTTTGACCTGTGATATAATTTTGATACATGAAAAGCCCACCTTTTTTGTTTTTTGTAGTAATTTAATAATAACAAGGTTAGGCTAGAATGTATATGAAAAATCCGCTAGAACGCAAAGGTTCTAACGGATTTTTTGCTTTTAAGGGTCTAGTTTTTTCCCAGACACTTGTTTTTTCAAAAAGTCTTGCGAACTATCGTTCGAATAGAGTATAATATTTGTTAGCTGGGAACAAATGTTTTGTTAGCACTATTTATTGTGGCGTCTCCGATACCAATAATAGAGGCCAAATGGAATAATATTTTCTTCATGATTTCGTAAACGACTAATGTTGTCTTTATGCCGAGTAAACAAAACAATCATAATAATTCCTACGACTATTTCAAGAAAAATGTCATGGAAGAAAAATGTTACGATGAAGATCAAAATTACCGCAATTAAGCTAGATAAACTAACGTAAGAAGTAATAAATACTAACGGTAAAAAGATTAGTGCACATACACCGAAAAATTGTAAATTGTACCCTAAGAAAACTCCAGCACTAGTTGCCACTGCTTTACCTCCTTTAAACTTAAGAAAGACTGAGCAGGTATGTCCTAGAATAGCTAAGCCCCCACAAACTAGAAGTAGATATTTAGGAGCTTTTAGGTGCAATATTCTTGGTAAACTAGTAGCAAGTGTGCCTTTTAAAACATCAATAATTAGGACAACGCTACCAGCTAGTGGTCCAAAAACGCGAAAAGAGTTTGTGGTACCAATGTTGCCAGAACCGTATTGACGAATATCTTCGTGAAAAAATATTTTCCCAATTATGACTCCTGTCGGGAAGGACCCAATTAAGTATGCTAGAATAAATACCAGTATTAATTTCAAATTTATCATTTATATCCTACTCTCTAAGTGTCTAAAGCTATTTTAGCAAAAAAAGATTAAGTTGGGGTAATTAAAATAAATGATTTACCACTGGAGGAGTTTATTTGGTTAAAGCAAATAAAAAAACAAATTTTTATGACGATTCGTCAATTCAAATTTTACATGGCTTAGAAGCTGTACGTAAAAGACCTGGAATGTATATCGGATCAACAGATATTCATGGCTTAAATCAATTGGTTTATGAAATTGTCGATAATTCAGTTGATGAGGCCATGGCTGGATTTGGGCAAGAAATTGATGTAACAATCCATCAGGATAATAGTGTGACTGTTCGTGACTTTGGTCGCGGAATGCCAACTGGAATGCATAAATCTGGTAAACCAACAATTGAAGTCATTTTAACAGTCCTGCATGCTGGAGGTAAATTTACTGAGCAAAATTATAAAACCTCAGGTGGTTTACATGGAGTTGGCTCGTCTGTAGTTAATGCCTTATCCAGCTATTTAAAAGTACGAGTAGTTCGCTCTGGTAAAGCTTATGAGGAAGAATTTGCAAATGGCGGGCAGCCAATCGGTACCCTAAAGAGTTTAGGTAAAACTAAAGATAAATCAGGAACCACAATTACTTTTAAGCCTGATGAAACTATCTTTTCAACAATCAAATTTAATTATGAGACGATTAAAGAGCGTATTCGCGAATCAGCTTTTTTATTAAAGGGGGTTCACTTTGTTTTAACTGATGAACGTGAGCCTAATCATCATGATGAATTTAAGTATGATGATGGAATCAAATCATTTGTTGCATACTTAAATGAAGGCAAAGACACTTTGAGTGATATTTTCTATTTTACGGGTAAACAAGATGAAATAGAAATTGAATTCAGTGGTCAATATAGCGATAGTTATTCAGAAAGCCTCGTTTCTTTTGTTAACAATGTGCGTACATCTGATGGTGGTACTCACGAGATTGGCGCTCGCAGTGGTTTTACTAAGGCTTTTAATGATTATGCTAAAAAACAAGGTTTGCTTAGTAAAAAGGATAAAAATATCGATGGTTCTGATTATCGCGAAGGTTTAAGTGCAGTCTTATCGGTAAAGATTCCTGAAGAACTGCTAGAGTTTGAAGGTCAAACTAAAGGTAAACTTGGAACTCCACAAGCAAGGTCAATTGTTGATGCAGTAGTTTACGAAAAAATGTCCTATTACTTAATGGAAAATGGTGAACTTGCACAGGAATTAGTTAAAAAAGCTCAACGCGCTCGCGATGCTCGTGAAGCCGCTAAGAAAGCCCGCAATGAAAGTCGTAATGGCAAAAAGCGTCGTAAAAAAGAGGTTTTATCTGGCAAGTTAACACCTGCACAATCACGCAATCCTAAGAAGAATGAACTATTCTTAGTTGAAGGAGATTCAGCTGGTGGATCTGCAAAACAGGGACGAGACCGAAAATTTCAAGCAATTTTACCGTTACGTGGCAAAGTTTTAAATACCCAAAAGGCGAAATTACAAGATATTTTTAAAAACGAAGAAATCAACACCATGATTTATACAATTGGTGCAGGTGTTGGCACTGAATTTAAAGCTGAAGATTCCAATTATGACAAGGTCATTATCATGACTGATGCCGATGATGATGGAGCGCATATTCAAATTCTGTTATTAACTTTCTTTTATCGTTATATGCGACCAATGATTGAAGAGGGCAAAGTTTATATTGCCTTACCACCACTTTATCGTTTACAAAAAGGGCACGGAAAAAAAGCTCAAGTTAAGTATTCTTGGACTGATGAAGATCTAGCTAAGGATGAGCGTGAAATGGGCCGCGGATATGCCTTGCAACGTTTCAAAGGTCTAGGTGAAATGAATGCTGAACAGTTATGGCAGACAACTATGAATCCTGAATCAAGAATGTTAATTCGGGTGAAAATTGATGATGCTGCACTGGCCGAGAGACGCGTTACTACTTTAATGGGCGACAAAGCCACAGCAAGAAGAAAATGGATTGAAGAAAATGTTAAGTTCACGATGGGCGAAAATGCTTCAATTTTGGAAGAAAATGAATAAAGAGGTTTTTAATTAATGGCGACACAAGAACGTATTCGTGAAATGCCCCTTGAGCAAGTAATGGGGGAACGCTTTGGACGATACTCTAAATATATCATTCAAGAAAGAGCGCTGCCGGATATTCGTGATGGCTTAAAACCAGTGCAAAGAAGAATTCTTTACGCAATGTATCAGGATAATAATACTTACGATAAGGCATTTAAAAAGGCGGCTAAAGCTGTCGGTAATATTATGGGTAACTATCATCCTCATGGAGATAGTTCAATCTACGGTGCATTAGTTCACTTGTCACAAGATTGGAAAATGCGTGAGACATTAGTTGAAATGCATGGTAATAACGGCTCAATGGATGGCGATGGACCTGCTGCAATGCGGTATACGGAGTCACGACTAAGCAAAATTTCTAATATGTTGTTGCAAGATATTGATAAAGATACCGTCAAAATGGTACTTAACTTTGATGATACCGAGTATGAGCCTACTGTATTGCCAGCAAGATTTCCTAATTTGTTAGTTAATGGTTCAACTGGGATTTCTGCTGGCTATGCAACTGAAATTCCCCCTCACAATTTATCTGAAGTAATTGATGCAACAATATACTTATTAAAGCATCCGGATACCAGTTTAAGTGATCTTATGCAGTATGTTAAAGGACCAGATTTTCCGACTGGGGCTATTGTCATGGGACAAAAAGGCTTACGAGAAGCATATGAAACCGGACGTGGAAGAATTCAGGTTAGGGCCAAGACAAGTATTCAAGAGATTCGCGGTCATCGCCAAGAAATCGTAATTACTGAAATTCCATTTAATGTCAATAAAGCTCTGATGGTCAAAAAGATGGATGAGATTCGTCTTAATAAAGAAATAGACGGAATTGCTGAAGTACGTGATGAAACCGATAGACATGGACTATCAATTGTAGTTGAACTAAAAAAGGATGCTGATGCCCAAAACATTCTAAATTACTTATTTAAGAATACAGAACTGCAAGTTGCTTATAATTTCAATATGGTTGCAATTGATCATATGACTCCAGTTCAAGTAGGGCTAAAACATATTCTTAGTTCATATTTGGAACATGAAAAAGATGTTGTGGTTAAACGCACTAAATTTGACTTAAATAAGGCTCAGAGTCGGTTAGAAATTATCCAAGGCCTAATTCATGCTATGGATATTTTGGATCAAGTGATCAGCCTAATTCGTGCTTCTAAAAATAAAACTGATGCTAAGAAAAATTTAACTGTTAAATTTGGTTTTACAGCAAAACAAGCAGAAGCAATTGTTTCATTGCAATTATATCGATTAACTAATACTGATGTAGATGCCTTAATTGCCGAACAGGCTGATTTGGATCAAAAGGTAGCCCAGTTTCAACAGCTACTAGCCGATCCACAAATTTTAGAAAAGCAGTTAATTAAAGAATTAACTGAAGTTAAACGTGCTTTTGGTAATCCGCGTAAAACAGAAATCTCATCGGAAAATGCTAAAATCCAAATAGATGAAAAAGCGTTAGTTTCAGATGAGCAAGTTCGTGTTTTAATTAGTCGAGATGGTTATTTGAAGCGTTCATCGCTGCGCTCTTGGCAATCAAGCGATGATAGTGATAATGGGCTACCAGATGGTGATGAGATTATCTACGAAAAAACTTTGTCAACCTTAATGAACTTATATCTATTTACCAATCGTGGAAATGTTATCTTCAGACCAGTACACGAATTAATTGAAACAAAATGGAAGGAAACAGGTCAGCATTTATCGCAAGAAATTGGTTTAAGTAGTGATGAACGGATTATTAGGGTCTTTTCATTTAAACAACTTGATCAAAACTGCAACTTTTTACTGGCTACAAATGACGGATATATCAAGCAACTACAATTAGCTAATTTACAACCAACTAGAACGTATCGCTCACGAGCAATGATGGCAATGAAGATGAAGCATACTGATAGTACGGTTCTTCGTGTTGATTTAATCAGGCCAGATACGAATGATGAAATCGTTCTTTTCACACATGATGCATACGCTGTTCGCTATGACATATGCGAAATTCCTACTTCTGGTGCTAAAGCAGTAGGCGTTAAATCAGTAAATCTTAAAGATGATGATTATGTTATTTCATATGTGTTAGCTAAACCAGAAGAACTAGATTTATTAAGAGTTGGTATAATTACACAGCGTGGCTCCTTTAAACAATTTAAAGTTAAGTTGATTAATAAAGTTTCGCGAGCAAGGCGGGGAGTTTTGGTGTTGCGTGAGCTTAAAAATAAACCACACAGAATTGCTGCGCTCACTTCCTATGGGCAAGATCATACCTTAATAATAACAACAAGTAGTAAGCGACAAATAAAATTAAATACAAATACTTATCCAATAAGTGATCGATATTCTAACGGATCGTTTGTTATTGATACTATGAGTGATGGGGTTCCTAAGTGTTTGCTTCTAGGCAATCCTACTAATAAATAGTTAAAAGTATAGTTTCATGTTAGTGTTATGTAATCCTATTGTAAAAGGAGTTTACTGATTATTTGAGTTATATTTTGACATAGGCTATTTTTTGTTTAATAATAAACATATAAATAAAGTAATATTATTGTTAAAATAGAAGGAAAGACTTATGCCTAAACCAAATACAATACTTTCAACGAAGTCGCTACATTATTTTTTACAGCTAATTGATACCATGAATTATACGCAAGCTGCACAAATTCTGGGCATCACGCAGCCAGCTTTGACACAGCAAATTAAAAAGCTGGAACGCTCAATTGGAACACCTTTGTTTGGTCAGATGGGAAAAAAGCTTTATCTGACTGAAGCAGGTAAAGAATTACAGACGGGTGCAATTAAGTTATTGGGAACAATTAATTCAGTCGTAAGTGATATTCAGGAATTTACGCAAGCTGATAAAGGAAATATTACCATTGGTGTTTTAGATGGTATTAATTCTGATCTTTTGCAGCAATTTTTGGTTAACTTTAATCAAACCAATCCTGAAATTACGGTTAGTGTGATTTATTATAGTCGTAAAGATTTGTGGTATAACCTTGATAATAATCAGATTGATTTAGCAATTATGTACTTCCCCGATAGTACTAAAAAGAGTCATGGGGAATTGCAACATCAGTATGAGCACCTGCAGCTTTATGAAGATGATTTAACGATTTTAACTCATCGTGATAGTCTTGAGGCAGGTGAGTCATACCCAATTTCTCGATTTAAAAATAGAAAATGGGTAACGTATCCTGAAGATTTCTATTTAACACGGGTAATGTTAGATAAGTTTTGTGATAAAAATAATTCTAATCAGAGTTTGCTTGCACCATTGGTGTTCTCAGCAACTAAGCAAGTAGTCGCAACAGCCGAACAAACTGATTACGATACATTTGTAAGTGAATCATATTATCAAAGCCCATAAAGATGAAATTAATTTGACGCCCGTTCATTTGAAAGGCATTAAGCATTTTGATGTTTCAATGATATATCGTAAAGGTAAGAAGGATGTACCAAGAATTAATAATATCTTGACGGCATTTAAAGAATTTTTAGCTGAATAATTTTTATAATTAAACTATAATAAGGTAGTAAGATTAAGTTATTTAGAAGAAATGAGGAAGTTTACGAATGGAAAAAGAATTAGTTTTTGGACATCAAAGTCCTGATACTGACGCAATTGGTACAGCAATTGCATATTCATATTTGCAAAATCAGCGGGGATTTAATACGGAAGCAGTTGCTCTAGGAAAGCCTAATGATGAAACTACCTTTGCACTAAAATATTTTGGTTTTGAAGCACCGCGTGTAATTCAAACTGCAGCTAATGAAGTAGAAAAAGTGATGCTGGTTGATCATAATGAACCGCAACAAAGTGTGTCAGATATTGACCAAGTATCTGTAACACACGTGGTTGACCATCACCGAATCATGAATTTTAAAACAAACTTGCCACTGTTTTATCTGGCTCAACCAGTTGGTTGTACTAGTACTATTGTTTGGAAGTTATTTCAACATTATGGGATAGAAATTCCTAAAAATATTGCTGGAATAATGTTATCAGCTATTATTTCTGACACTTTATTGCTTAAGTCGCCAACTACGACCAAGGATGATCATCAAGCTGTTGAAGCACTGGCTAAGATTGCTGAAGTTGATTATCAAAAATATGGTTTAGAAGAATTAAAAGCTGGGACCAATATTGCTGATAAGTCGGAACAAGATTTAATCAATTTGGATGCTAAAAGTTTTACCCTTAATGGTAAAAATGTTCGAGTTGCTCAAATTAACGTAGTTGATCTACCAGAAGCCATGGAACGTAAAGCGGAATTTTTACAAGCCATGGAAGCAGAGTCTGCAGCAAATAATTACGATTTGTTCATGTTATTAATTACTAATGTGCTAGATTCTGATTCAACAGCCTTGGTAACTGGTTCAACTGCAGCAGTGCAGCTGTTTGAGCGTGCCTTTGGTGAGATAACTGATTCAGAAGTTAGTTTACCTGGAGTGGTTTCACGTAAAAAGCAAGTTGTTCCGCCTTTAACGGAAGCTTTTAATTAAAACAAAAAAATAGCTAGGGGAATTAATCCACTAGCTATTTTTTTGTTTTAAATTAATCTTTATTAATTTCTTTAGTTAAGATAATGAAAGCCTTGCACACTCTTTCAGCTTTTTCTGGTTCCATTTTTCTTAGTTCGTTAAGAACTTTTTTAATGAACACAGGTGTATTATCTTGATGATTTTCTGCCTTAACTTCTTTAAAGCGGTAAGCATTCATAATAATATCAGGTGTAGTGGTATTCAAAGCTCTAGCAATTGAATCCAATTTCTGAATACTAATATTTTGATTCTTAGTCCGCTCAAGACGTGAGATAAAGTTAACTGACAAATCGCTTAGTTCTGCAAGATCTTCTTGTGTTAACTTTTGTTCCCGTCGACGACGGCAAATTTCTTTTCCTAAATTTATACTCATGGAATAAATCAACCCTTTCAAAAATATGATTCCATAATATCCATAATAACAGATTATTGTAGAATAAAACAATAAAAATAATAAGTAAAACAACTAATTCTCAAAAAGAAATAGATCAAATAAAATGTTTTAAATTTATACCCCAAATAATATTCTATGTTAATTTCGAAATAATTCAAATAAAATGCACTTATAAAAAGTGTACTTAAAATGAAATGCCAAAAATTAATTGATTTTAATTTAAAGCGGGTAATTACTTGCTATAAAAGCAGGTTACATTTTAATCAATAATTATTTCTACCCATTAAATGTACCTATATAAATTTTAACAGAAAACGCTTAAAATTGCATCCTGAAAATTTATTTTAGTAAAAAATAAATTTTTTGATGAGAATCTATCAGTTTTAGCTAGTACTAGTATGTAACATCATTGATCAATTAGCAAGCAAGTAAAATATATGTAAAATAATGGCAACACCTGAAATAGGATGTGCTTTAATTATCATCGTTGCAACTTCGTATAATGCGTATTATGTAAAGTTACTCTGAAAAATATTCAGAATAAAGCATATTGAGATCACAGTTGTTTAAAACCATTAAATTTTAAATTTAGCGTTAAGATCATGCCAAGCTTGTTGAGCGCATAGCTATATTTAAAATTAGTAAGTTAGCTCTCGCATAGTTCAGAGATTGTTCGTTTATATTTACTATTTAAGCATCATAATTATTTAAATTTATCTTGAAATGTTAACATTACTTACTGTGATGAATGCTCGGTTTTTAAGCTAGCAAATTAATAAACGGTATTACAAGGTAAAATTAGTAAGTTAATAGTAATGAACAATAATAGATTTTTACAGAACTTATGAAAATAAGTGACTTGCATGAGCTTTTTTCATCTGCTATCATTAAAACTGTAATTTTAATGATAGGTACAAAGCAAACTTATTCTTTCCAGTGAATACTTTTTTATTAATCAAACTTCAAAACGACGCTTATTCCTAGTTATTAATTTTAATGAACGATTTAAAAATTAATCTGTCAACCTACTCTCTTGACCCATGTTATCGGATCGCTATATTTAAGGAGATTTATCGTGGAAACCAAAAAATATTTAAACTTAATTGAAGCCGAATTAACTCGGTTACCCGACTTTGTTAAAGAATATAATTTTGGCACTACTCATTCTTTAACCACTACTTATCAATACTTAACCGAAATTCGTCGCTTTTTTGATTGGTTGCGCAATCAGGGAATTTCCCCAGCCAAAAATAATCGTCAAGTAACCACTACTACATTGGCCAACTTAAGGCGCAATGACATTATGCTCTATATTGAATATTTAGGTCATATTAAAAACCAACAGGGACACTTGAATTCTCCAACTACAATTAACCGCTCGATTAATGCATTACGTTCCCTTTTCAAATATTTAACTATTACATCGGACGATAACCATGGAAAGCCATACTTTGAACGCAATGTTATGCTAAAGATTGACTCGTTGAATAATACTAAGACGTTGAATTACCGGGCACATGTCTTGGAATCCCATATGTACACTGGAGAATTAAAGTATCAATTTTTAGATTTTATCGAGCAAAAATACGAGCATGTTTGTAATAAACAAGCTTTGCCTGCCTTTAAAATTAATAAGGAACGAGATTTAGCCATTGTTGCCTTAATTTTAGGAACTGGTATTAGAGTTTCAGAATGTGCTGGGGTAAATTTAGCAGATTTGAACTTTAAGCAAGCGAGCCTTGATGTGACTCGTAAAGGAGGGCAACGAGACAGTGTACCGATTGCTGAATGGACTTTAGACTATCTTACCAGTTATCAAAAAATACGCCGTAAGCGATACTCTGCTAGTAAAAATGAACATGCTTTTTTTCTAACTCGTTGGCATAATCAAACAAAACGCATCACTACTAATGCAATTGAAAAGATGGTCAATAAATACTCCGCTAGCTTTGGGCATCCTCTAACTCCCCATAAATTGCGTCACACGCTAGCTTCTGAATTGTATAGTGTCACTAAGGACCAAGTGTTAGTTGCTCAGCAGTTGGGGCAAAAAGGCACTTCCGCAACAGATTTATACACTCATGTTGACCAAGGAAAGCAGCGAGCTGCTCTAAATGAAATATCTTCTAATAAAGGAGAATAAAAAAATGCTTGTAACAAGCATTTTTTTATTTATTCAAATGTCGTTTGCCAGTTTGCATCTTCATTAGCTGCAAAACACATAGCAAGTTCTTGTTTACTATTTCTTTCTTCAGATAATTTAGGTAAATCGTTAAAAGCAAAATACTGACAGTCATCTGTTTCTGTGTTCTTAACGAAATTTCCTTTAACTTCCTGGCACAGAAAAAAGATATTGCAGACGTTAATAATTCGTTCCTGACGTATTTTATGTGTGTGATTACGTAAAGCTATGACTCGTTTTACAACAACTTTTCTGCCTGCTTCTTCTTCAACCTCTTTAAGACAATTAGCTTCCACAGAAACATTGGGTTCACACCAGCCGCCTGGTAGTGACCATTTACCATCTGTAGTTTCGCGTACTAATAAAATTTGTTTGTCTTTAAAAATTGCAGCTCTTGTTCCTAATTTAGGTGTTTGATAGCCATCTTCACTACTAAATAAATTTTTTACTTGCTCAAGTGGTAAATTAGACTTAGCAGTCATCATTTCACTAGCAATCTCACGAATTCTTTCATATCGTTCTAAGTCAAATCGATCATGACCATATTCTAAGCCATTTTGAGCAATGCTTTGCAATTCAACTGCCCAATTAATTAACTCATCTTTTTTAATCATTGTTATTCCCCCCACAGAAAAAAGCAGCTCTGATATGCTGCTTTTATTTAGTTAAATCTATTTGATCAATATCAATCATCCAACCAATTGCTAATGATTTTTCACCCAAGTGAGTAGCAATTACTGGACTAAATTTGGTTTCTGAAATTGTTTTACCTGGGAAATTCTTTAACAGAAACTTTTTAGCTTCTTGCGCTTGACTTTCATCATTTGAGTCAATAACAAATAATTTTAGCTGATCTTTATATGGTAAGCCGTTAATCTTTTTCAAAGTCAACGATTCGATTTTAGTGAAAGCACGTTTAATAGACCTGATTTTGTCAAAAGCTACAATATTTCCATCTTCAAAAGTTAACAATGGTTTAATATTAAGCATTGAGCCAATAAAAGCACCTGCATTACTTAGCCGACCACCATGACTTAGATTGTTTAAATCATTGACAACAAATAATTCGTCGATTGTATCATCGATTTTAGCTAAATTAGCTAGGATGCAATCTAATTTAACATTATTTTTAATCATCTTGGCAGCCGCTAAAACTAAATCTCCTTGCAAACGAACCGTCATTTTAGAATCAAACGGGTGTAAATTATATTCTGGATTATTTTTCGCAATATTAGTTAAATTCTGGTAAAAGCCAGAAATTCCACTTGATAATGTAATCGCAATAATTGCTTCATAGCCTTCACTATGCAGTCTATTAAACAGTGAAATCATTTCACCCATGCTAGGTTGAGAAGTCTTGGGAAATTCTGCTCCTTGACGTTGTAGTTCAAATAATTGTTCAGAAGTAATATCTACGCCTTCTAAATATTCTTTACTACCAATAATAATTGGAATGGGAACAACAATAATTTGATTTTCCGCTGCTTCCTGCTCAGTTATACCACTAGTACTATCCGTAACCAATGCAATCTTCATCTATAATTTACCTTCCACATTTAAAATCTTGATATGATACAAGAATTATAGCATACAACGGCTAGTGTTTCGAGTTACCAAGAGCAAAGCGCTAGCTAGCGTGAATGGTGATATAGATTTGCTTTATTTATAATAGCTTGGTAAGTACTTCATCTAACATAGCTGTTTCTGGATTACTTAATTTACTGAATAGAGAATTTTCAATTTCAACCAAGGCTTGTTTTAATTCATTAACTTTTTGCAAACCTTGCTTATTTAGACTAATCAGCTTACTCGAATCTCTATCAGAGTGACCAATAGCTATTAAAGTTTCTGTTTGATTTTGATGCAGCTGTCTACTGAGTGTTGATAATGCAATTCCTAGTTCAGTAGCTAACTTGCCAATCGTTAGTTCATGATTATGATGTTGATCAAAATATAGCAAAATTCTAGTTTGTGAAAGGTTCAGATCACACTTTTGTTTAATGGCACTTGTGATATTGTTTGCAATCGTATTAAAAACCAAAATATTCATATGTTTAAAATTTCTCCCAAAAACAGTTCTGTGAAACATTTATGAATTAGTGTTTCGCATTAAATCACTTATTAATTTAATCTTATAGTTATTACTTATAGATAATCATTAAGCTATATTAACAGTATACCAGTTTTTTACAATAATTTCTTCATTAAAATCAAAAATGTTAATATATTTATATAAGTAACTTATTTTAAGACTTGTAACTAATATACATCTTCTTGAATAATTGCTATAATAGAAGTCATACTTTGAGGTGATATTATGGCATTTGATGGCTTATTTATTCATAGCCTATTAAAAGACTTACGACCAATTTTAGTAAACAGTCGTTTAGCAAAAATTTACCAACCTTTCAATCAAGATTTGGTATTAACTTTTAGAAAAGAACGTAAAAATTATCAATTATTGCTCTCTGCTAATGCACAAAATCCAAGGTTTTATTTAACTAACCAAACGATTACTAATCCAGACAAAGCTCCAACTTTTGTAATGGTGCTACGTAAGTATTTAGAGGGCTCAATTCTGTTAGCAATTGATCAAGTAAGCGTTGATCGCATTGTGAACTTTCGTTTTAGTAACCACAACGAACTTGGCGATCAAGTCCAGTTAATTTTATCTGTTGAATTGATGGGACGTCACAGTAATGTTATTCTCTATAATGAACAAACTAAGCAGATTATTGACTTGTTAAAGCGAGTTAATCCGGACGAAAATCGGGCGCGCCTGTTGTTACCTAAAGCAAAATATGAGCTGCCTCCCCTTACTCCTGGAATTAACGGTTTTGACCTTTCAGAGACTGAATTTAAGCAAAAGACTTTAAATAGTAATTTTGAAGAATTTGCTGGCCAAATTAGTGGACTTGATCGTGATGATCGCAATGAGTTAATCAGATATTTAGAAGATAACAATTCATATTCGTCATTTCGCACTTTTATTGAGCAATTTGATAAAAGTGGTGCCTTTATTCTAAAAACACGCCAAAATAAACGGAAAATCTTTCCGTATTTACCCTATCATTTGGATTTAGTTAAAGAGAGTTATGATACTGATCTAAATCATGCACTTGATGAATTTTATCAATATCAAGCTAACCAGGATTGGGTCAGGCAGAAAGCACGCCAAATTGAGCGGATTATCAAAAATGAACAAAAAAAGTTAACTAAGAAAATTGCTAAACTGCAAAAGCAACTTGATCAAGCTGAAAATTCTGAGGGTTATCGCATTAGAGGCGAAATTTTAAATGCTAATTTATCGAAAGTGAAACCGGGAATGACCAAAATCGAATTGCCGAATTATTATGATAATAGTCATTTACTTGAAATCAAGTTAGATGCCGCTCTCTCCCCTGCTAGAAATGGTCAAAAGTATTTTAAGCGTTACAAAAAGTTACGTGATTCAATTAAGCATGTTAAAGAGCAGATTCAGATTGCGCAAACTAATTTAAATTACTTTGAGTCAATTCAAACAGCAATTGACAATGCAGAGCCACAAGATATCGATCAAATTACTGATGAGCTAACTAATCAAGGCTACATCCGCAAGCAGCCTAAGCAAAAGCGTGCCAAAAAAATGACCGAACGCAATCTTAATAAGTTTCAACTATCTTCTGGAAAAACTGTTTTAGTTGGTAAAAACAATTATCAAAATGATTGGCTTACTTTTAAAAAGGCTGATAAGCAAGATTGGTGGTTTCATGTCAAAAATATTCCTGGTTCACATGTAATTGTACAAGCAAATGAAATAAGTGATCAAGATGTTATTGAAGCAGCTGAGATTGCAGCTTATTTTTCTAAAGCAAAAGATTCAGCTCATGTAACGGTTGATTATGTTAAAGATAAACGAGTCAAAAAGCCTAACGGTGCTAAGCCCGGGTTTGTTATTTATACTGGACAGAATTCAATTGATGTAACTCCTGAACAAGAACAGGTTTTAAGTAGAAGAATTAACTAAAAAAACCGAGGACGAATATCCTCGGTTTTTGCTTAAGCAAAAAATTAAATTGGTTGTGTAGTTAAAGCTAGTGATTCTAAGACATTTAAAATTAATTCTGTAGTCTCAATACTAGAAAAAACTGGAATATGAGTGTTTAATGCCTCATCTCTAATCTTTATAGCGTCACCACTGGCAATATCCGAAAAGCTAGGAACGTTAATTACCATCTTTATTCTATGTTGCCGGATTTTTTCCAATAAATTATTAGAATCTGTGTGAACTTTAGAAACTACCATAGTTGTCATTCCAGCTTCCGCAAAAGCATTAGCCGTACCCTCAGTTGCAATGATTTTAAAACCTAACCGGTAAAAGCGTTGTGCTAATTCGGTCATTTGTTTTTTATCACTATCACGCACAGAGATAAAAATCGTTCCAAAGCTAGGAATGGTAAGCCCGCTAGCTTCATATCCCTTATATAATGCCTTAGCTAATTTAGTATCACGTCCCATCACAGACCCTGAGGATTTCATCTTAGAATCAAAGGTGTTGCCGCTATTGTAATTTACATATGAGAATACAGGCATCTTGACATGGATAAAATTGTTAGAATTCCACAAATCATTGGGATATCCTAGTGATGGCAAATTTTGTCCCGTCAAGACTTGAGTTGCACAGTCGGTAATATCCTGTCCCAACGCTTGCGATAAAAAGGCAATATTATGTCCTGCATAAGGTTTGATTTGTAACAAATAAATATCTTGCTTAACTATTAAAAAGTGTAAGGTAAAAATTCCACGCAAATTTATTTGCTGAACTAATTTAATGGTGTATTGAATTAGTTTGGCTTGATTACGTGCTGATAAATTTTGCGGTTTAAATACTGCAATTGAATCAGAGGCATGAGTCCCAGTTTGTTCTAAATGTTCAATAATTCCTGGTATTGTCACGTCAGTTCCGTCTGAAATTGCAGTTATTTCATATTTATGCCCTTCAATAAAAGTCGATAAACTAATTTTAGATAGATGATTCTCCTGCAAGTATTTTTGCAATGCAGGTGAATCGTAAACTACAGCTGATTTTTGTTTTACTCCTTGATTGTTGAAACCGCCAATTAAAATGGGAAATTCATGTTGCTGAATGAACAGGTCGACTTGACTACTATCAGTTGTAGTCAAAACTGATGTTTGCTTTAAAGGTCCATTTAATGATGATAAAACATAATCTATCTTATCTTTTGGATTTTCTCCCTTAGTACCAAGAATGGTTATGCCACTTTCGGTTAAGCGTTTATTTAAAGCATTGACTTTCTTTCCTGAAAACTGTAATAAAACTTCCTTAATATTCTCTTTATGACAAATATCAAGAATCCGTTCAACAGTAATTGGATCAAAATAAACTCGATCTGCTACTTGATAGCTAGTGGCAACAGATTCGTCGTTATTTGAAAGCAAAATAGTTACATAACCATTATTATGTAAAGTTACTAGTGCATGACTAATCATGTAATCGAATTCACTAGTGACAGAAACTTGCGACGGCAACATACCGATTACCAATACTTTTTTTTGCCCAGCGAGGCTGTCAACTTCGTCTTGGACACCAAAAGCATTGTAGTACGCTTGAACTTTGGGAGAATAAAAACCAGCTGAACCATCAATTTGTAAATAGGCAGAAGTTATTTGCGCATTTTGACAAGCTGCTTGAATTAGCGCTGGATTTAAACCACTTAACTTAGCGATTAATTCATTACTGAAGCCACTCCTTTTTGCTGCAACTAATAATGGGTCACTTAGTTTACCTTTAGTTAAAGCAGTCCAAATTCGACTAATTCGCTGAAATTTTTGAAAATAAACTGGGTGTAGATGCAACACTTGTTGCAACTCTTGGTACTCTATCCCACTTGCAATCGCGGCTAGTAGTTTTACTAGGTGTAATTCATCAGGTTCCACTAGATCGTTAATAATTTCCTGATTATCTTTAATTACTTCTGTTTCAAAAATTGTAACCACTAATTTCAAATTACTAGTGGATGCTAATGCCTTTAAAAATGCCGCTTCAAAATTCTGGCCAACCCCAAGTGCTTCACCACTAGCCTGCATTTTTTTGCCTAAATGATAGTGATTGATTCCTGCTTGCGTAAGTGACCAATACGGCAACCTGATTGCTACCTGATCTTGAATAGGTTCAACTGCTGCATTTAGTCCAGATACAGGATCAAGGATTTCGTTCAAGTGATAACCTAATGCAACCTTACACACAACATAGCCAACACTATATAAACTGGTTCTTTGAGCCCAAATAGCACTGCGCGTCAATCGTGGTTTGATAGTCAAAACTTTTGCTGTAAATTTTGTGCCGTCATGTTTAACGGCAAAGTGAATATTTAAAATACCAACTATGTCCAATTTAGCAGCAATCTTTTGCGCGATCTGCTTTAGTAATTGAATTTGGTCATTATTTAGAGTTAAAGCAGGCATGACTAATGCAGAATCACCTGAATTAATTGCAACAGTTTCAATTGAATCAGCAAAATTGGTAAAAAGAACATTACCGCTTTTATCACGAATTACATTAACGATAACTTCACCAAAATCAGATAAATCTTCTACCAAACGATAATTTTGATAGGAAAAATCACCTTTTTTGCGTTCACTATTTAGATAATCAACTAGAGTCTCCACAGTCTTGAATACAATTTTTTCACTAGCTAAATAAGGATCTTCTTTTACCAATAGCGCAGGAAACGTAACGTTATTAGACAATTCAATTGCTAAATTTTCGGTATCAAGACTAACTAAATCTTGATAGTGACTGACGGGGAGTTGCTGTTGTTCAAGAAAATCAGCCATTTTTTGATGAGAAGTCAGCCGCAAAGTCTGTTCATTTAATGATAAGAGTCTGATCTGCATTTGCGTCAAAATTCCATCATTAAGCAACTGTCTAGTCGCCGTGAGCGCGGTAGTTGACCCATAAGCTGAAAGAATCGCGTCTGGTTCTTCCATTCGAATAATTCTTTTTAAGAAAGCTAATGTCATTGGTTCTAAGTAAACAGTAACTCCAGCTCTTTTGTCTGTCGAAATAGTTGCTGGATTAGGATTTACTAATACGACCTGAATATCCTCTTCTAAAAGTGCATTTATCGCATCTAAAGTTAAAATATCAGTTTCAGCAACACTACCAATTAAAGTAGGACCTGATCCAATGATTAGGACTTTATCTAAATCCTTTTCTAAAGGCATAATTTACACCATCATCTTTATAAAATCATCAAAAATTTCAATAGCATCACGACTTCCAGGCGCACCTTCTGCATTGAACGCAGTAGCAATAACTTTATTCTGCTGATCACTAAATCCAGCTACCAAGTTGCTATGTAGTTCCAAATATTGTTGGTCAAGCACCTTACTACTATCAAGTGAGATAAGTTGTTTGATGTTTACTGCTACCTGCCAAATTTTTCGAGAATGCAGTTCTATCACAGGATAATTAGTACCATTATACTCTTCGGATAAATCGGCTAACTCAAAATTTAAAAAATCACTTAATACCAGAAAGCCTAACCCAACTCCCCAAATAGGCAGTTGACGATAAAAATAGGTTAGTATTGGTGTCAACTCAGTTTTGACCTCAGCCACTTTGCCAGGTCCATTGGAAATAATAATTCCATCGGGTCGCAGATTCTCAATATCGGTTACTGAGGCATTCCAAGGTAATACAGTAACATTAATTTGCCTTAGCGATAATTCGCGTAATAAGGAATGCTTAAGTCCCAAATCCAAAACCGCTACAGTTTTACCAACATTTGGTGCAGCATATGCATTCTTAGTTGAAACCGCAGCAGATTTATTTTTGGGAAGAACCAGCGCCTTAATTTGATCAAAAGCATGCTCATCATCTGTATCCATAATAGAAGCCTTAAGACTGTTTTTTGCAATCAAGCGATGTACTAAAGCCCGAGTGTCAACATGATAAATTGCAGGTATCTTTTTTTCTTGCAAAAAAGAATCTAAATCTTGAAAATTATCGCTATCAGAAATATTTAGAGCAACATCATTAGCAATGATTCCTTTAACACTTGGATTGATGCTCTCATAATCAATTGCATTGATGCCATTACCACCAATCATCGGTGTAGTAAAAACCAAGATTTTACCTGCATTAGTCGGATCTGTTAAAGCTTCTTGATAACCAAAATTTCCTGTTTGAATTGCTAACTCTCCGGTTGAAATAATTGATGCGCCAATTGCTTCACCAGCATATGAACTACCATCTTCAAGAATTAAATATCGTTTCATTTTGTCACTTTTTTTTTCTTAATTCAGACAATCTTTGCTTAAAAATTGCTGGCGGATCAGCCTTAAATTCTAACCATTTACCCGAACTTGGTTGGTAAAATCCTAAAACTTGCGCATGCAAAAATTGTCCGTGACCACTTAAGGTATGATGAGGACCATATAATGGATCACCAGCTACTGGATGCCCAATGTAAGCTAGGTGTACCCGAATTTGGTGAGTTCTGCCTGTTTCTAGCCTGCAAGCTATCAAGCTATAATTGGCAAATTGCTCTAATACAGTAAAATGGGTGCGTGCTGCCTTACCCTGATCAACAACCGCCATTTTTTTACGATTAAACTGATTACGACCAATTGGTGCATCGATCAGACCGGTCTTTTCAGTAAAATTACCATGCACGATTGCTAAATATTGACGCTTATTCGTTTTATGTGCCAACTGCTTTTCTAAACTTTGCCGTGAATGAGTGTTTTTGGCAACCATCAATAATCCTGAAGTGTCCTTATCAATCCGATGAACTATTCCAGGTCTAGAGCCTTCATTACTAGCCGCAAGTTCTTTAGTATGATATAAAAGTGCATTTACTAGAGTGTGATGATGATGACCAGCTGCAGGATGAACAACCATTCCTTGTGGCTTATTAACTACAATAACATCTTTATCCTCATAAATAATGTCTAGTGTAATTGCCTCAGGCTCTAGCTCAAGTGGCTTCAATGCAGGAATAGTAACATCAATCACATCTTGGTTTTGAATTTGGTAAGCAGCTTTAGCTACCTGATCATTGACCAAAACCAACTTTTCCTTAATTAATTCTTTAATCCTAGTTCGTGAAAGATCGGTTATTTGGGTTGCAATAAAGGAATCTAACCGGCCCTGTTCTTGTTTCACTACCAGCTTATATTTATTTGTCATTCACTTTGTCACTCTCGTCAAAAAACAATAGGTAAATAAATACTAAAATAATACCAATAGTAATTGCTGAATCGGCAATGTTAAAAATGTTAAAATTAATAAAATCAAGCTGAAGCATATCAATCACATATTGTAAATGAATTCGATCAATCAAGTTACCAATAATTCCACCTAAAACAAGTGCAAGTCCCCAGTCAAAAAGCTTGCTGCGATAGTTCTTATTGAATAAATAATATAAGCAGACCAAGATGGCTACAGCACTAATTAAGTAAAATAACCACATCTGTCCAGTCAAAATATTCCAAGCCGCACCGTTATTCCGAACATAATTAAATGACAAGATATTAGGAATAATTTGCTGAACTTCGCCTACAGCAAATTGACTAGTAATCAGGAATTTAAGTCCCTGATCAACGATAATAACGATTAGCGAAATAAATAAATATAAAAATTGCATAAGTAACTTTAAAATAACCCACTAATTTTGCCATCATTATCCACATCAATATCCAAAGCTGCAGGATGCTTGGGTAAACCTGGCATATCTAAAACATGTCCGGTAGTAATTACAATAAACCCCGCACCATTCTTCAGGCTTGCTCCTTTAACATGCAGAGTAAAATCTTTAGGAGCCCCTAACAACTTTTGATTATCTGTGAAAGAATATTGTGTCTTAGCAATAATGACAGGTAATTGGTCTTTACCCAGCTTCTCTAATTCGTTAATATCAGCTTCAGCTTGGTCACTATATTCAACAGCAGTTGCATGATAAATTTGTTTAGCAACTTTTTCAATTTTTGTCTTAACTGAATCATTAGCTTGATAGGTTGTTTGTAAGTCAGCGCTATTTGAGTTGGCCAATTCAATAACTGCTCGAGCTGCTTCAACGCCGCCTTTTGAACCTTGTTCATGATAATCAACTACTTTTGAATCAATTCCCTGTTCTTTAATTAAATCTTGTAACAGGTCAAGTTCTTCTTGTGTATCAGTCGTAAATCGGTTGATTAAAACAATTACCGGTACGCCGTAATTACGCATATTATTCATATGCCGATTTAAATTTTCAAACCCGCTACGTAAAGCAGTGAGATTTTCTTCATTTAAATGTTCTGTTGAGCTTTCAGCTTGGTATTTTAAAGCACGCACAGTTGCTACTACTACACTGGCATCTGGCTTCTTATCCAATTTTCCTGAAACAAAATCCATGAACTTTTGACCGCCCAGATCACTACCAAAACCAGCTTCAGTTAAAGTATAGTCACTCAAATGTAAAGCCAAATTAGTAGCCATAACTGAGTTAGCACCATGAGCAATATTAGCAAATGGCCCACCATGTACTAAAGTTGGCGTATGTTCAATAGTTTGTACTAAATTGGGCTTTAGTGCATTAGACAATAATGCAGCAATCGCACCTTCAAAGCCTAACTCTTTAACATAAACAGGTTGATTATTTCGAGTGTAGCCAACTAGCATATCACCAATTCGCCGTTTAAGATCATTAATATCCGTTGCCAAGCATAAAATAGCCATTAGTTCATTAGCAACAGTAATTGCAAAACTTGATTGATGCTCGACACCGTCAAACTTAGAACCTTGTCCAACAGTAATTTGGCGCAAGCTACGATCGTTAACATCTATACCACGTTTTAACATAATCCGTTCTGGATCAATATCCAATTCATTATCTTGGTAGATATAATTATCAACCAGCGAAGCTAAAGTATCAATGGCAGAAGTTAAGGCATGCATATCACCAGTAAAATGTAAATTAATATCTTCCATCGGAATAATCTGCGCCTGACCACCGCCAGTTGCACCACCTTTTAGCCCAAATACAGGACCCATCGAAGGCTCACGCAAGGCAATCATAGTTTTTTGGTGTAATTGGTTATTGATTGCATCACCTAACCCAATTGTCATAGTAGATTTCCCTTCACCAGCAGGAGTTGGTGAAATTGAAGTTACTAAAATCAATTTACCCAAGTGACCATTATTACGCACTCTTTTGATTGCTTGCCAATTAATTTTAGCTTTGTCATTGCCATACGGCTCAAGATCTTCTTTAGTTAAACCGACTTTTTCGGCTATTTCATTAATTGGTAAAGTATGTGCTTCTTGTGCAATTTGAATATCAGTTTTCATTGCGCATGCCTCTTTCTATAAATTCAAAAATTTTAAATTGTGCTTTTGGTCCAATTTCGCTTCATTTTAGAATTTAGGTCCCACCTTTGTCATAGATTAGTTCCATTATAACAAACTTTGCCAAAGAATTAACGCAATCAAAATAAAAAACGAATGGTTTCAACCATTCGTCTAATACACAGAGCCTACTCCGGCTTATTAAAACGCAATAAGTAATAATTTTCTAAATCAGATAATTTAATTTGATAAAATTCTAATACAAACCAGCTACGAATTAATTTTGGCTGACTTGTAATAGTAGATTTGCTTTTAAAAGGAAGCTTAAAATAAGAATTATCCCAATATGACGTAAAATAGGTGTATAGCAAAAGCAAAATAAAAATCAGACCTAAAATTGCAGCAATTATAAAAGTCATTCTAGTTGCTTCATAAACCAAAATCAGACTAATAAATAGCATAACGAGTAACCAGCTAAAGTAAATCAGGCCTACTCGTCCCAAAATAATAAAATGCTTTTTGTTCAATTTAGTATCCCTTTTAATAAGTAATCTTAGCAATTAAATTACTATGGTCACTAGTATCAAATAATGATTTCAAATATTTATTCAGCTGCGGCTTTTGTTGGATCAAAGTTTGATATTCGGTTGAAGTAGTCAACTTTTTGAGCTCAGCTGAACTAATATGGTTATGACCCGTAAAATAATTATAATTTATCTCCAAAAAAGTTTGTTTAATTTGTCTTTCTAGTGGAGATAATGGACCTTGTTCACTGGAATTACCAGCAAGATTTTTTAATTGAATATTTTTTAAATATTCATGAAAGTTTGCTACAGTTTGATTTTGCAATTCAGCTTCAGTCAAATATGGAGTCATATCAAAGATTTTTCGCTGATACAGTAAACCTTGATCATCGAGCTTTACGACACCATATGCTTGATCGTAAGAGCAAAAACTTGAGGTTACAACTTCAATAGTCGGCGTTTTTTCAACCGGGCCAATAATATTTTGGGCATGAATATGACCAGAAAATGCTATCTTAATTTGATACTTTTCGCATAGCTGCCTAAGTTGCGCTGCATTATTTAACACAAAACCTTGATTAACAGCAGGATTATGAACGTATAAATTGTGATGCATGAATAATAGTGGTCGCAAATCATGTTCTTGTGCATAATCTAACTGCTTTCTTAGCCAAATAATTTGCTCTTCGCTAATACTACCTTCTGTGATTGGTGCTTTAACACTATCTTTTTGACCATAAATATTAGAGTCAAGCATAAGTAACAAGTATTGCGGATTAAGCTGAACGCTGTATGCCAAGGAATTTTGATCCTGACTAAAAGCACATGCGTAAGATTGCTTAAAAATTTCTCGCCAATCATAAGGACTGATCTGCTTAGTAAAAAGTTGCTTTTCCCCTTTAAATCCGCGAGCCCAACCATCAAAAATATCATGATTACCAGGTAAAACTAAAACTTTAGTCTGCGTTAATTTACTAAAGATTTCCTGAAATTTTTGAGCCGAAATGAGTTCACCGTTAAATGTCAAATCACCAGTTACGATAATGGCTGCGGGCTTTTTTTCTTGTGCCATTTTACAAAAAGCAGTTAATGCAATTTCTTGATATACTAAGTCTTTTCCCTGACTAGTCTGCTGCATACGCTTAAATGCAGCACCATTATCATGGAGCTGATCCGCAATTAAATGAGTATCAGTCAGAATCCAAAATTCTGACTTTAAATTATTTGTAATCATTTTTTATTAGCCCAATATTGATAAAAGTCAACACGCAAATTACCATTAAATAATTTACGCTTTTTAGTAGCACGCTTGCCAAATTCTTTTTCAAAATCTGGATCTCCAACTAAATAATATTGACTAAAGTCAGGATACTTTTGAAAAACTGCTCCCATTTGGTGATAAAGCTCAGCTACACTTTCTTTATCCTTTAAGCGTTTACCATATGGAGGATTAGCAATAATTACACCGTTTTTCAAATCAGTCGTGAAGTCTTTAACAGCAACTTGTTTAAAATCAATATCCTGCAATACACCAGCATTATTAGCATTTAATTTGGCGATTTCCAAGATTGATTGATCAATATCACTAGCTAAAATTGGTGATTCAAGCGCCTTTTCTTTACTTTTGGCTTCTGCTAATGCTACGTCGTGTAATTTGGGATCAAACCAGTCAAACCCATCAAAGGCAAATTTACGCCAAGTACCAGGTGCAATATTTTTAGCAATTAGCGCGGCTTCGATTGCTAAAGTACCAGAACCTGTCATTGGGTCAATCAGAGGATGGCTACCATCATAAGGGGTTAATTTTAGCAAACTAGCCGCAAAATTTTCTTTGAGTGGCGCTCCACCGTGTTCAATTCGATAGCCACGCTTAAATAAACTTGCACCAGTGGTATCAAGGGAAATTCGAGCAGTATCCTTGTACAAGTGAATATCAAGCGGATATTCATTACCGCTTTCGGGCAAAAAACCCCGACGATGATATTGCTGTGCCATCTTATTAACAATCGCCTTTTTTACAATTGATTGAATCCCAGGTTCAGAGTGAAGCTTTGATCTAACGGAACGTCCTTGAACTGGAAACTTAGCATCTACTGGTAACAAGGCAGCCCAATCGAGTTCGTAGACTTCATTATATAGTGTATCAAAGTCTGTTGCTTTAAACTCTTTGAGTAAAATTTTAACTCGATCGGCGGTTCTAAGCCATAAGTTAGTTTTGACGATATCTGTTTGCCCGCCTTGAAAAAACACTCGTCCGTTTTCAGTTCGTGTTTCATAACCTAAAGTATTTAGTTCCTTGGCAACTACGCTTTCAAATCCAGCACCCATTGTGGTATAAAGTTGATATTGCTTCATAATTTAGCTCTTTTCATTTTTAAAAAAGCGTTGAGCCCTTTGAAAAGCTCAACGCTGCCTGTGTAAATTTTTATAAGCCACGTTCTGTTCCAGCAGCCTTGGCCAAGCCGCTTTCAGCAGCCATCTATCTTTACTTTTAATTAAAAAGTAATCCAACCTTTAGTTCAATTCCCTAGGTTGAGACGCCCCTACCAAATTTGGGTTGCACACTCGCAGGGTTTACCTCGTTCCACCAGTAATGTTTCCATCACTGCTCCGTCACTGTGGCACTTTTCAGGATAATCGTGCATATCGTTGAATAGACTTAGCACTTTTTCCGCCGTAATTTAACATTCTTTAGCTTGTTGGGCTAAATACGATCACTACAAGCATCGCAGCTTGTGTGTGCGTGGACTTTCCTCAGTTCAGCAAATTTGCCAAACAGCGACTACTCAAAATTAACACCGATACATATTATAGCAAAATTTACTGTTTTTGTAACCCTGAAACTAATTGTTCTAAATTATAGACTTTGCGCTCAAGAGTTGAAATTCGCTGAATAATAGCCATATTAGTTGACCTTTCAGTCTGTGGCTCTTGCTTACTATTAGCAGAGGCAAAGTTTAAAGAACTGTTCCTACTGGTTGGAATATACGTCCTTACATCTTCGGACTGGTTAAGTCGTTGTCTACTTGATTGATCCTGATTTTTTTGCTGCAAATCTTGAGTCTTTCTTTGGTCAGTCATCAATTCGCCTTGTAGTTTCCCAATTTGACCATAAAGATCTTCAATAATCTGTTCAAAAGTATCATAATCAGCAATTATTTGATCCAAAAAAGCATCAACTTCATCTGGATCGATGCCCTTTACTTTGGTTTTAAATTGCTTTTTGAGAATATCTTGTGTTGATAAACTAATATCATTTAAATCCGCCATTACGCTGCAACTCCTTTATTTTTCCTCTCTATTTTAACAAAAACTGCAATTGCTTAAAACCTAAAAGTTAACTTTAGACAAACTTTAAGTTATTCATTAAAATTGTTTTCTGATTGTTCAGCTTGATATTCTTCAGCAGCATCTTGTAAATCATAAAAATCAATTAATTCAAGCGGATATTGCTTGGTTTCCTGGTACTTTTTGATTAAACTATAATCAAATTTAGGCTTGCCTTCTTGTTCTGGGTCATAAATCATTAGGGCTCGATCAGTATGAAGCAACATAAAGTTTTGATAATTCCGCAATTGAACTGGATTTTGATAAGGCTGACTAGAAGTGCTAGCAAAAAAATCAACTTGCTGCTGCAGTTGTAAAAGCTTAGCCTGATTACTTTCATTCCAACGTTTAGCAAAGTCTTCGTACGGAGTAATAATTGAAACTCTCAATGGGTATTGCTTACGCAACTGCAAGGCAACCTCGCAACTCCATTGCTCGATACCTAAATTAGCACCGGTAATTACCCAATCAAGTTGTCCACATTCAAGTAAATTAACCATCTGCTTTTTTAATACAGCTTTAATTACTGCTATCTTGGGATCTTTGTCACCAAAAGTATTTAATTCGTAATTACGATAACCCGTGACCCACAGTCGTTGCATAATAAAACAGCTAGCTCCTTATTCAAAAACTTTTTCTTTATTGTTATAATGCTAGCAGGAGTGAAGATAATGGTCAAATATCCTAGCGGCTTTTCAGCAGCTTTTCATGATTCTAAGATAGCAAAAACTAACTTAAGAAGTCAGCACCGCAAAAATAGTAATTTTTCTGATCGCGGGATGACTTTGGAACAGATGATTAATGAGTCAAATCAATATTATCGGACAAAAGAAATCGCAATTGTTCATAAAAAACCGACTCCAATCCAAATAGTTAAAGTCGACTATCCTAAGCGTTCACGAGCAGTAATTAAAGAAGCATACTTTCGTCAAGAGTCTACAACAGATTATAATGGCGTTTATCAAGGTTATTATTTGGACTTTGAAGCCAAAGAAACTAAAAACAAAACTAATTTTCCGTTGAAAAATTTTCATGAACACCAAGTTGTTCATTTGGATCAATGTTTAAAACAACGTGGAATTTGCTTTACTATTATTGGTTTTACCTCCTTAAAGAGGTATTTTGTGACACCAGCCGATTTTATTATTAAGGCTTGGTGGACTAAAAATAAGAGTTCAGTAACTTTAGCAGAAGTTGTGCAACAATCAGTTGAAATTAAAACAGGATTTCAGCCTACGCTACCGTACCTAATTGCGGTCGATCATTTTATTGCAGATAGGAAATCAAACAATGATAAGTAATGATAATAATTCAAATAATCAACGGCAATCACGTAAAGAATACCGTCAAAAGCAGCCTAAACCACTATGGCGTAGAATTTTGAAATGGTTTTTTCTAGCCGTTTTATTATTAGTAATTTCTGGAGTAGGTCTTTTTGCCTATTATGCTAAAGATGCGCCTAATATTAGTCAGGCACAGCTAGAAAGCGGTGGTTCTTCCGGACTTTATACGACTGATGGCAAGTTTTTATTATCTTTAGGTTCTGAAAAAAGAATTTATGTTAAGGATGATCCGCAATTACGCTTATTAAAAGATGCGATTGTTTCTGTTGAAGATAAGCGATTTTATCAAGATAAGTTAGGTGTTGATCCTATTAGAATCGTCAGTTCGATGCTGACTAATGCTAAGAACAAGGATATTTCTGCCGGAGGATCAACTATTACTCAACAATTGGTCAAGTTAACCGTTTTTTCAACTAAAGACTCCCAACGTACTTTGCGGCGTAAAGCTCAAGAAGCATGGTTAGCCATGCGCGTTCAGCGAGAATATTCTCACGACCAAATATTAGAATTTTATATCAATAAGGTCTATATGAATTATGGCAATTACGGTATTGGCACTGCCGCAAACTACTATTATGGTAAGAAAATCGGTCAGCTTGACTTAGCTCAAACAGCACTCTTAGCAGGAATGCCGAATCGCCCCACTGCCTACAATCCATATACTTATCCTAAATACGCTAAATATCGGCGTAACATAGTTTTAAAAGCCATGCTTGATAATAAAAAAATCACTCAAAAGCAATATGACCAAGCCAGAAAGCAAAGTATTAAAAAAGGGCTAAAGTATCATAGCCAAAAGGCGCAATCTGATTTACGCAAAATTGATGATCCATACATTAAAGAAACGGTTGCCGAAGTTCAGGAAAAAGGCTTTGATCCATATCGTGACAATTTAAAAATTACGGTTAATATCAACCAAGCTGCTCAAAACAAACTGCATGATTTAGCCAATAATGGACAGGTTCCTTTTACCAGTGACAAAATGCAAATTGGGGCAACTGTTGTCGATCCAAGTAATGGCCATGTGATTGCAATTTTAGGTGGGCGCAAACTCCCCTCGTCTGTTCAGTTAGGGCTTAACCGTGCCGTACAAACTAGTCGTTCGACAGGATCTTCGATCAAGCCAGTGCTAGATTATGGTCCAGCAATTCAATATCTAAATTGGTCAACTGCCAAGACTTTAGATGATAGTAAGTACCACTATCCTGGTACTAATGTGCAACTCTATGACTGGGATAACAAGTATGACGGTCTAATGACCATGCGTCATGCATTAGAACAATCCCGTAACGTGCCAGCCGTCAAGACATTACAAGAAGTTGGTATTAAAAAAGCATCTAAATTTGCTCGTAACCTAGGAATTGATGTACCTAAACATTCTGGTCTATCTGTTGCAATTGGAGCCAATGCTTCTAGTACTCAAATGGCTGGTGCATTTAGTGCTTTTGCAGCAATGGGAGTTTATCATAAGCCACAATTTGTGTCTAAAATTGAAACACCTGATGGCTTAACCCGAAATTATGATTCAGCAGGTGTTCGAGTAATGAAAAAGTCGACTGCCTATATGATTACCGACATGCTTAAAGGAGTTATTAAGACTGGCTCTGGAACTAATGCTAAGATACCCGGTCTGCACCAAGCGGGCAAAACTGGCTCAGTTAAATATTCAGATCAAGATCTTGCTCGTTATCCAGGATATGCTTCAACACCCAAGGATTCTTGGTTTGTAGGTTACACGCGAAGCTACTCAATGGGAGTTTGGACTGGTTATGATAATCTCAAGGATGGAACCATCTCTGGTATTGGTCAGCAATCTGCGCAATTAATTTATAAAAGCATGATGACATATTTAATGCAAAACAAAGAAAATACTGATTGGGAGAAACCTGACTCAGTTATTAGGGCACGTATCGTTAAGAACTCTAATCCGCCTGAAGTTTCTAACACTGGGCAATGGCAATTATTTGTTCGTGGTCATGCACCGGCTGGTATAGTAGATGATACTGGCTATGACGAAGACGATGAGGAAGTTAATTCTAATAACACTACCTCGACGACTAACACGCAAGCCAATTATGCTAATAATCGTAATAATGCTGGGCAAGATGGTTCAAACTCACAAGCAAGTCATAATCAACGCCATTCTGACCAACATAATGATAATGATGATCATCGCGATCAAAACCAATCTTCTGATCAACAGCACTCTAATTCTGGTAACAATTCACGTCCTAATTCAAATTCAACTAATCAGAATAATAATCGACCCGAATCTAACAATACCAATAACGAAAATAATACTCATGATCATCATTAAACATAACAAAAAAACGGCAACATCAAAGTTGTCGTTTTTTGTTTTTCCATAAATTAATTTTCTCTTTTTAAATAAGTGTAAGGATCATTTTTATCTCGAGCAGTCATTGAATATCTCCCAAATAAAATCAGTGCGTGATGGGTATGAATCCACTCGTCCTCTGGTAGAATTTGTTCTAATCGATGTTCAATCTCAAGTGGTTTAGCATCCTGCGGTACAATCTTAAATCGTTTAGCAATTCGTGAGACATGTGTATCAACTGCAATAGCTGGTATACCAAAACCATCTGCTAAGACCACATTAGCAGTCTTAACTCCAACTCCAGGTAAAGTCACCAAAATTTGTTTATCTTTTGGAACCTGGCTATCATATTGATCGACTAATATTTGCGCCGCTGCTTTTAAATGCTTGGCTTTAGAACGATAAAGTCCGATCTGCGCAATGTGATTTTCAATTTCTGTTAGTGGAGCTTCAGCCAACTTTTGAGGGTTAGGATAATCCTTAATAAATTTCGGCATGACACGATTGACCATCTTATCGGTTGTCTGTGCACTCATCAGAACCGCACAGAGCAGATGAAAATTATTATCCCAAATTAACTCACTTTGTGCATCAGGATACATCTGATTAATGGTTCGCAACACTTTGCGTGCTGCAGTTGTGCTTAATAATTTTTCTTCAGTCATTAGCGATTCCTTTGTAAAAACTTCTCGACTTCTGCGCTAGTTTTTAAGTTATGCCTTTGCCAATTAAGCAAAACTCGATCAACATACTTTAGACTATATGCTTGAGCTAAAACTGCCTCTCTTAACGCTAGCTTGATAATTTCTGGTTGATAATGGTCTTCATTTAACCAAGAAGCAATCTCTTGGCGCTCTAACGGGCTAAGATAGCGACCAAACTCAATTTCAAATTGTCTTGCTAATTGAGTTTGTGGACTATTGTCAATCTCTGCAGCTTCATTTGCTGCTGCAGTAGGTTCAGAGCGGCGATTAACATTTTTAGCTAAATAATCGTCTAGTTTCAAGTACAACGGGTTCAGGTTATACCGATTTCCAATGCGGCCCTGGCTATCAGTAATTTGATCAATCGTTAAGTATTTTTGGTCAATTAATTTTTGTAACAAGCCGGTCACTTCTGCTGGTGATAAATTAGTATTGGCAGCTAACTTCTCATCAGCTGGGAAATTGTCTCCACGTTGACTAAATGCTTCTAATTGGATGATTAAAATTAATTCTGCATCACTAATATTTAGTTGTGAATAATACGCAATTAACCCATTTTGTAAGGTAGTAAAACCTAAAGTGCGAAAGTCGTTATAATGCAATCTAATTTTCTCCTTTAAAAAAGTTGAACTAATCTCTTAGTTCAACTTTTGTTTTATTCTTTGATTAAAATCTATGGCTCAATCCGATTAATTGTTCTTGGAAATGGAATAGCTTCTCTTACATGATCCAATTTACAGATCCAAGCAATGACACGTTCAAAGCCCATTCCAAAGCCTGAATGTGGTACGCTACCATACTTACGTAAATCTAAATACCAGCTATAATCTTTTTCATTTAAGCCAGCTTCTGCTAATTGAGCACATAAAGTGTCATAATCACTTTCGCGCTCAGAGCCACCCATAATTTCGCCATAACCTTCAGGTGCTAAAACATCTGCACATAAATATTCTTCTGGTTTATCAGGGTTCTTCTTCATGTAAAACGGCTTAATTGCAGTTGGATAATTAACAATGAAAAATGGTCGATCAAATTGTTCAGAAATATAAGCTTCATCAGGCGACCCAAAATCATCGCCCCATTTAAAGTCACGACCAGCATCTTGCAACATTTTAACAGCATCATCATAGGATAAACGGGTGTAATTTCCTTGTGCTGCTGGAGCTAACTTATCAATGTCACGACCCAAAATTCCTAGTTCATATTCACAATTTTCAATAACTTGCTTAACAACATATGAAAGAAATCTTTCTTGTAAGTCTAATGACTCATCTTGGTGCATCCAGGCCATTTCAGGCTCCATCATCCAAAATTCAGTCAAATGACGTCTAGTTTTGGACTCTTCTGCTCTAAAGGTTGGACCAAAAGTGAAAATTTTACCAAATGCTTCTGCACCAACTTCACCGTATAATTGACCAGATTGAGACAAATAAGCGTCACCACCAAAATACTCAGTATGGAATAATTCAGTGGTTCCTTCTGGTGCCGAATGCATGAAAATTGGAGCATCAAACTTAATAAAGCCTTCGTTTTCAAAGAAATCAACCGTAGCCTTATAAATAGCATTACGGATACGCATAATGGCAAATGGTCGCTTACCACGTAGCCACAAATGCCGATGATCTAATAAGAAATCAACTCCGTGTTCTTTATTACCAATCGGATAGTCTTCATTATTGGTAATAATCTTCAAGTCGGTGATTTGAATCTCATAACCAAAATGAGATCGCTCGTCTTGGTGAATTGTCCCCTTAATATAAAAACTAGCCTCTTGATGCAATGACTTAGCTGCTGCAAAAACCTCTTCACTAACATCATTTTTACGCATTACTCCTTGGAAAAAGGCCGTCCCATCACGTAATTGCAAAAAGACAATTTTTCCACTTGAGCGTTTATCTGTTAACCAAACATGCATTTCGACTTCTTGATCAACATATTTAGCACTATCTTTAATTGAAATTAATTCTGTCATAAACTTTTATTCCACTTTCCTTATTGTATCAAGTTAATGATACCAAAATTTTAGCGAGTTGGCGACTTAAGATATTAAACTACCATTTTTAAATTCATATAATTGATAACGATAGCTACCAGTTTTACTTTTGGCGGTAACTTCCCAAACTGCTCTGTTCTTGTACCATCCTAAGTTAATTTGAGTAATCTGATTAGCAGTCTTTTTTGCCTGATAAGCTCGTTTGATTTTGGTTTCACTTACCCCTTCAGTAGCTGCTAGCAGATAGCCTTTTTTAGAACCTGGTAAATAAACAAAATAATAAGTTTGATGCTTTTTCCCTATTCCCTTAACGGCATAGCTATTAACTCCCCTGTCTAAATGATAATAGTCATGGACTTCTTTTATAGGGGTTTTTTTAAGAGCAATTTGAGCAGTTGCGTGATTGTTATTTGCTTCAGGTTGCCCAGCTTTATAAAAAATTAGTACTGCTACCACATAGGCTAGCACCAAAAATACTATCAACCAAGCACAGAATTTAATTGTTTGTCTTGTATCATCTTTAATCATAATTGTCTAACTTACCTTTTAATTTTTGTAAACTAATTTTTTGAGTTTTAACTGGAATGGCATTTAAAAACTGCTTACCATAATCACGTTGCCAAATTCGTGAATCTAAAATCAAAAATTGGCCATGATCCTTTTCGCCGCGAATTAGCCGACCAATTCCTTGCTTAAATCTAATTAGTGCTCGTGGCATCGTATCTACTTTGAAGACGTTCAATCCACGATCTGCTAACTGTTTTTGCCGCAGTTTTACTTCAGGCTGATCAGGAGAAGAAAACGGTAATTTGGCAGCTATGACCAAATCAATACTACATTGATGAAAATCAATGCCTTCCCAAAAACTATCTGCTCCAATAATAATTGCCTTATTGGCAATTGCAAATCTTTTGGCAATTCGATTATTTGAACCTGAAATTCCCTGAGCTAAAATTTCAAAGTCACGCAATTCCGGACTATTCAAAATAGCGCTGAAAATATCCTTAATTTTCGATAAATTAGTCATTAGAACCAAAACATGACTCTTTTTACTTAAGTCATGCTCTAAAATTTGGACTAAAGCTTCATCATACTCACTGCTAGCAAAATCAGGCATATCACTAACTGCTAAAACCTCTAAATGCTGCTGCAAATTAAAGGTACTGTGACCCAGATACTTTTGTGGATGTAACTCGCTTAATGCTAACTGCTTGATTTCAAAATTAAAGTCATGATTGCTAGTTAAGGTTGCACTTACAAATAATAAATGGTCAAAGTGGTCATAAATATTAGTTAACTCTGTTGAAGCATCCAATGCAAGCCAATTTAAATTAACACTTAAAGCGTCTTGCGGATTAGTTAACGAAACAATAAAGCCCTCACTCTCAAGCTGAGAATCGTTATTTAATAAGTCCGCTAATTGATAACCTTTTTCCGCATAAAAATCTAGGCGATCAATTTGGTCAGTAATTTCACTTAGTAGCGCATCACGATCATTACTTGAATTATCACTTTCTCGATATAATTTAAATAAAATCTGATTAGTTTGTTGTCTAACTTGTTCTAACTTTCGTTGAAACTCACTAAGTTTAGCTATAAAATTTTGCTTTTGAGCAAATAAAACTGGACCTTGAAAACTTAACAGCAGATGACCATTAGCCAAAAGATTTTTGTTAATTGCCTGACCTCTTTTTGCATACAGCATCTTTTGTAAGGAATTAATTATCTCAATTAATGCTAAAATTTTAGGATCTAGTTGTTTTAATAAAAATTGTAGTTGTCGATCACTTGCATATTGATTGAGGACACTATCATCAGCGTAATATAGTAAATTGCGTAAATGACTCAGCACACCCCATAGCGATTCAAATTGAAATGAATCATTACGAGAAGTAATTACATTATCCAGCAAGCGATGAGCCTCATCAATTACCAGATAAGGATTTTGACCCCAAATCGAATCATGGTAGTTATTTGCCAAATAGGCATGATTCGTAACTAAAATGTCAGCTTGCTCTTGGCGCTCACGTGCTAAGTTCCAAAAATCAACCTTGGCAAAGTTACTACCTACACGTGCATCCCCTGGATGAGCAATTTGACTAAATAATGGAGCTCGATAATTAGTTAATTGTAACTCGTCTAAATCTCCCGTCTTAGTTTCAGTTAGCCAAACCAAAACCCTCATTTGTAAGATTAAAGTTAATTTGTTACTACTTCCTTGATACAAACTCTGATAAAAACCGTCTAAATCTAAATAGTGACTACTTGACTTAACGACTTCAGCTGTTAAATCAAGCCCCGTTACGGCTAATAGTTGGGGAATCTCTTGAGTAACAATTTGTGTTTGCAAAACTTCAGTTGGCGTTGCAATCACCAACTTACGACTAGAATACAAATTATAGGCATAAGCAAACAGGTAAGAAAAAGTCTTACCCGTACCATTAGGTGCCTCAACTAGTAGACCTCGTTGTGTCGGATCTGTTACAAAACGTCTTATGCGATTAATTAAATCCACTTGCGGTTGACGGTAGTTTAATTTATTGCCAAACAGTTTGCGTTTATCCTGATCGCTTTCCGGAAAAGTTCTATTTTCACTTGGTTTATCAGCTGCTAAAGATAACCGTTGCTTTTGTAAAACCAGATTACGTACCTGCATCTGTTGCTTAGCAAGTGGGCGCTTTTGCTTACGAGAATCTTCAGCAATGGTAGTAAAGATCCAAGAAGTATCACGAATCAGTTCATGTGACAGCGAACTAAGGGTATTTAAAGTCGCCTGAGGCAATTCTGATAAGCGATGGACAATCTTAATTAGCAAAATTGCAGTGCCATATGCGTCAGAGTCTGCTTTATGTGGATTCAGATGCTTAATCTGCAACTGCGCAGTTAGATCACTTAACTTGTATGATGGTAAAGTCGGAAAAGCGATTTTGGCCAGTTCAACCGTATCAATTGCCCGATTAGTTAATTCCGCTAAACCATGCTCAACTAATTCATAATTTAAAAAGGGTAAATCAAAATTAACATTATGAGCTACAAAAATGGTTCCCTGCAAAATTTTACGAATTTTAGGTCCATAATAGGAAAAGTCTTTTTGTATGGCAACATCTTCATTGTGAATATGAGTTAAATTTTGAATTGCTAGTGGAATTTCACGATGAGGGTTAATCATAAAAGAGTAAGTCTTTACTACCTTGAGATTTTTAACAATTGCACAGCCAAATTGAATAATATGATTATCAGCTTCTCGTTGTGTACCAGTAGTTTCTAAATCAACCACAGCAAAAGTTTCATTTGTAAATGAGGTCATCTTTCTGCCTCCCTTTATATTTTCTATTTAACTTCTACCACTTTCTTGGCGTCAAGTAAAATCAAGTATTTATGGGTGACTTTTGCTTGCGCAAAAGAATTAAGTGCACGTTCGTATAACCGTAATTGACCGGCATATTTTTGTTTGAGTTGTTCAATTACTTGTGGTAGGTTTTGTTGATTAATGTGATCGGTCTTGTAGTCAAATAGGGTAATACCATTATCCCCGATAAAATAACCATCAATTGTTCCGTGAACTAAAATCTTGGCACTTGGATCACTAAAGTTAGCAAATAAGCTATTAGCTGGCAGTAAACTGGCAAAGTCAACTTCTCGTTTTAGTTTATCAGGAAACTGCCAAAATCGCTTAGCAAAATCGCTATGCACAAACCAGCTAATCTGGTCTTGCTGCAAAGATGACACAATTTGCGGATTAAGTTTCTGCTCAGCCACTAAAGTTTGAATTTCATTGGCAAGTTGCTGCTCATCTCCAACGCCACGATAATCATAGTATTGCAAGATTAGATGAGTTGCCGTACCAATCTCAGCCCCCGTAAATTTAGTTGCATATAAAAAATTCGGTTTAGTTTCAATTGGCTGCAAATAACGATTATTAGATGGTACATAGTGCGCGTTGGCAAGATCCGTCTCAATTGGATCATTGAAAGCACGCTTAATTTCAGACACAGCCTGATAGGCAGTCGTTTGAGTCGCGTCTTTAAAAGGATATGAAAAATCATATAATGCTTTAGTCGTCTGATTCAGTAATTTAGTCTTAGGTATTGGCTGCGGAATTGTTGCTGAAGTTGGACTAGCTTGTTGTTTATTTTCATATCTGATAAATAGTAGCGACTCACTGCGATCTAAGCCGTTAGTTATCTCAGATAGTTGGGTATTATCTATAGTAGTTTTGTCCCACAAAATTGAACCAACTAGATCAAGTGGATTTTTGGCAGCCAACTTATCAGTCAAAGACAAACTTTCTTGATTTTGCCAAACAGAAACCTTTTTAGCATAGTCTTTAATATCAGCTACTAGAATTAATTTTTGTTTAGCCCTGGTAAAACCAACGTATAAAATTCGCGCTTCTTCTTCCAGCAACTGCTTTTGCTGCTCAAAATTAACAGCAACTTTAACTAGCGAATCAGCTCGATATTGCGGACACCGGATAGTAAGTCCAACTGCATCACGTCCAAGATTATAGTTTCCTTGTAAATCGTTTTTTTGAAAATTGTGTTGTAATCCTAGATAAAAGACAATCGGAAACTCGAGGCCTTTTGAGCCATGAACGGTCATTAATCTAACCGCATCTCCAGCTTCCTTGGTTAAAAGTGGCTGCGCTAAATCTTTCTGACTGCGACGCATCCGCTCAATAAAGTTGATAAATGAATATAGCCCTTTAAAACCAGCACTTTCGTAAGAAGTTGCTCGTTCATACAACGATTCAAGATTAACCCGGCGCTGCTCACCATTAGGCAAAGCAGTCATGATTTCTAATAGGTTAGTTTGCTCATAAATACTCCAAATTAATTCTGAAATTCGGTGATTAGTTGCAAATTGTCGCAGTTGCTCCAATTGATTTAAGAAGGACTTAACTCGCTGGCTCAGTTCATCGCTAACTACAACGTAAGCTGTCAAGGCATTATAAAAACTCGTATTTTTACTATGAATTCTAATCTTAGCAAAATCTGGTTCTTTAAAATTAAAGATCGGCGAACGCAAAACTGTTACCAATGGAATATCCTGATCTGGATTATCAATAATTTTCAGGTAATTCATGATTAATGTTAACTCAAACGTCTGAAAATAATTTTTGGCATCAGTCACAAAGATCGGAATATCATTTTCATTAAAAGCCTGCATAATCTTTAAATTATTACTACGGCTTCTAGTTAAAATGGCAATATCGCTATATTTAAATGGGCGAAGCTCAGGCTTTTCACCATTGGTATCATAAACTTGAAAGTGCTCACGCTTTAGTTGCTTAATTCGTTCAATTACCATCGTAATTTCAGTCGGATCAGTTTCTTCGCCGTCTTCGTCACTACGCTTGTCACTATTATCAGAATAAAGAATTTCACTGGCACTAGGCAAATTGTCAGGATAATATCGTGCACCAAAAATCAAATTGCCCTCTTTTGCATAATCGATTCCACCAAAATCACTACTTAATACCTGACTGAAAACTTGATTGACTAGTTTAATTACTGGTTTGGTAGACCGAAAATTATCTGCCAATAAAATCTGCTCCTGATCATGATTTTCTGTTTTTGCAGTCTCATGATATTTTTCCAAAAACAAACTTGGTTCAGCTTGACGAAACCCGTAAATTGATTGTTTAACATCCCCTACCATAAACAAATTATTCTGGCCAGTTTGTTTAATAAGCTGTAAAAGTTTTTCCTGCAAGGGATTAATATCTTGATATTCATCGACCAGAATTTCTTTAAATTTATGCTGATAAAATTCACGGGCCATTTGGGATGCTGATGTCTGCTTACTCAAAATTTGATATGCTAGTTGCTCCATATCGCTGTAGTCTAATAAATTTTCCGATCGCTTTAATTGATTGAAACGATCAATTAAAGCAAGTTCAGCTTGGACAATTGCGCTCATAATCTGCTCACCGTTGGCTAGCAAAGTTACTTGATCACTTTGATCTGTAGCATAAAATGATGAAAATAGCTTAAAAATCACATTTTTGGCTTCTTTTTTTAAAGCTTGACATTCTTGATAACTGGCTTGTAAATCTTCATCCCATTTTGCTGATTTTCTATAACTACCTGTGAATACACAACTACGCAATAGACTACGCTGTTTATCGTAATCATCATCTTGCTTTACAGCTTGATAGAAGTTTTTTAAATTAGTCGCAAATAAGTTGAAACTCTCATTGACCTTACTTAACTCCTTAGTTGTCAATTGACTAGTACCTAATATCTGTTCAATCTTAGTTGCTAGATTTTCAACCATGGTAATTATTTGTGTCTTGATATTATGCTGCCATAAATTAGACGGTATTATTTCACTTATCTGGTATTGTTTTGGTAACTGCTTTAACCATTGCTGATAATCCGGCTTAGTTAGCGCCACATTATATAAGTCTAACAATAAATCTTGAGCAGTTTGATCATCACGGTCACCGGCAAAATTATCATAAAAAGCAATAAAGTCTGGATCAGCTTCGTCTAAATATTCGCCTTCAATTTCATGCAGAGCACGTTCTCTGAGTAAAGCAGCCTGAGTTTCGTCAGTCAAAACGCTGAAACTAGGATCAAGATCAATCACGTAATAAAACCGGTGAATCACATCTAAGCAAAAAGCATCAATTGTTGAGATATTAGCCGTATCAACTTGATTTAATTGTTTATGCAAATATCGTTTTTGCTCAGGGCCAGTGGCAAAAGCTAGACTTTGCTCTAAGCCTTGTTTAATCCGACTCTTCATTTCTTGGGCAGCAGCCTTAGTAAAAGTAACAATTAATAGTTGTTCAATATCTGTGCCAGCCAGCACTTCTGTTAGTACTCTCTTAGTTAATACCGAAGTTTTACCACTACCAGCTGAAGCTGAAACTAGAATATCAAGATTACGGTCATCAATTGCCTGCTGTTGCTTTTTAGTATATTTAGGCATTTTAGTCACTCTCCCCTAATTCTTCGCGGATCTTAGCAAGTAACGTTTTCTTGTCTAGCCTATCAATTTGGTGATACTGATTACCAAGCATTTTATCAAAAAAGAAAATTTCCCGATAATCTGAATATGTTAATGCATTATTATTTTCACCTACTTGATAAGGGTTGAGTTTAATTTTTCCCGTTAAGATTTGGCTAGCTGCAGCCTTAATTAACTCCTCATCATATTTAAGCAGGAGTTCGATTTCTTCGCGCGAGAAAGCAGTATCTTTTGGTAGTCTAAAACTACCATTCTTGTTGGCGGCAATACCCTTATATAAATCTGAAGAATTACCCGTTTGAGATAATAATGGTTCAGCCTGCAGCAATAGTTCTGGATCATTGTTAATTATCCCAGTATATTTCAGATTTTCTTTGCCTGCTAGTTTGTCCTGCTTAAGTTCAAGACTAGGAGTAATCAGATTATCACTATTTAAGCGGTCAACTTTCCTAGTTACAGTTTGGTAAAAAGCTCCAAGTAAAGACAGTGGCTTATCTCCTACAAAAAAGTCTTGATTTTGTGCTAGAACATCGAGATAGGAAATCATCTGCAAGGAAATTCCTTGGTAAAATAATCCTAAATCAAACTTTTTCGCCGATGACTTATAATCAATTACCTGTGCTAAAAAAGCATTCTTATCAGCCAGTGGTGCTAAATCAACGCGATCCATCTTGCCTCGCAAATTAACTTGATGCTGACCGACAACATTGGGTACATTAAAGCTAAGTCCTGTAACCCTTTCTCCTAAACCAAAGCTAAGCTCAGAATAATTAGCTCTAAGCGGCGTTTTTTGAAGCGCCTTACGCCAGCCGGTTGCTACATTACTAGTCGTCTTGTCTAAACACTTAAATAAATACTGGTTAAACGGATCCTGGGCTAATTGTTGATACTTGGCTTCGTTTTTGATTTTTGTCCGCACTAATTCCAGTAACTGCTGCAACTCTAGCTCACCAATATCTGCCAAATCAAGTTTTTGCCGTTCCAATTCCTTAACTAAACGATCAAAAGTTTCATGAAAATAATTTCCAGCTTGAATTACATCAAATTCATTTTCAAAACGCTTATGTAGGTGTAAACCATAATTCAAAAAGTATTCATAAGAATTTTCATAAAAAGTTTCCAATTGTGATACTGAAGCATTCAAGTCTGTACCATATAACTTAGTAGCTAACTCTGGACCTATATTCGTAGGCTGATTGTCAAATTGACTCGCTGTTAGAACCATTTCAGTTCTTTGAGGTTGATACAGTGCAGTTAAGTCAATCAAGGCTGCTGCATCAGCATCTGTAGCATGTTCTTGCTTAAAATAGGTTAAATAACCTAGGCTAGCTTGCGGATTAGTAATAAACGCAGCTAGATCTTGTTTACTCTGTGGCAAGCTATGCTGCTTAAACTCTGCTGGCGCTATATTCTTCAACCGTTCATAATAAACCGATGGTGTAAGTTCTTCATTAGCGGCATTAATAACTGGATATGACAAATAAACACGATCTTGCGCTAATGCCAATGAAATACCAAATTGATAATCTTGATCTAAGTTGTTTAGCTGTTGCTGATCTTCTATATAAGCATCTTCACTAAATGCTCCACTTAACTTGGCGAGATTTTCCTTATTTAAAAAGCCAGGATTATTTTGAATTGCTGGTAAATTGTTGCTAGTAGCACCAATAATGAATACCTGCTTATACCCGCTAGTCTGGATCATCCCCATCTCAGAAAGATTAACAGCGTCTAAAGTCGACGGTATTTGTGAAAAAGTTGCTTCTTTAAAGCCATTGGTCAAGACATAGAAAAAACTTTCCGTAACAAAATTGTCTGGATTGATTAACAAATAATCTTGCAATAATTTAATTAGTAAGTCCCAAACTTGTTCAGGTTGCGCGGCTTGTTGCAAGTCACCCTGCTCTTGAGCATCAGTCCGCCATTTTTCTAGCCTCTTTGCGACACCGTTTTGGGTTAAAAAATTAAAGAAAATGGTAATGGCCTTTTGACTGTCAGTTTGCTTTTGCAAATCAGCCAACAAAGTCGAAATTTGCTTAACAAAATATTGTTTAAGTTGCTCAAGCTTAGCAACTTCACTAGGATTTTTATCAAGTGTAGTTACTTCTGCTTTAACGTATTCGGTAAAGTCACGTTTCCATAACCCATGATTAATTCCGTGAGCTAATACAAAATTTTCCAGTTCATCAACATCATGCACATATTCTTCTTCAGTTTGGTATGTCTCAGGGATTAGTAAGCGAGTTTTCATAATAGCTAGTAAATTTTGGGTCTGCAAAGGTTTGGTCAATAACTGCGCGATGTTTTCAATCAAAACTACTAGTGGATGATACTTCATCTCTTGTTGTAAGTCATTAAAAAACGGAATTTCATTTTGCCGTAATATTGGAGTTAAGTACGTTTCATATTCCTGTAGATTAGGTGCCAAGACCAAAAAATCACGATAACGATAATTACTCAAAGCCACCTGCTGATAAATCGTATGTGCTACAAAATAAGCCTCAGCATAACGTGAATCTGCTCTAACTAATTGCACCTGTTTCAAGGTTTCAGGCTTAGTGATACTTTGCGTCCAATAAGCATTTAAGAGTTCACGTTCACTCTGTTTAGGGGCAATCGGTGTTTTTTCAACTTGATAGTCAAGCTGGCGTTCCTGCATAAAGTGAGTCAATTGACTAATCGTTTTTTGGATAACATAGTCATAGTCACCAGGTTCGGCTTGAGAATTAAGCTCGCCAACCTTAGTTTTAAACGCTAAGGTGACACTACCAGCATGCATTAATAATAATTTAATCGTTAAGCATTCTTGCAAGGAAAAGTGGGAGAAATCAGTAAAATAAAAATCAGTTTGCGCAAGATCTTGTTTTTGAGCTAAGAATTCGTTTAACTGTAATTGCAATTCATTTTTTGTAGCAAATTTATCTGCAATTTCTAAGTTAAAGGCGTCATAAATAATTTTTAAATCCGCAATTTTATTTTTGGTTTCTAAGTCTAAGTCATCATTCTCAATCTCATCCAAGTCGAGATTACCAGATTGTACCTGCAAGATCGTATTATATAGTTGTTTCACTAATCCGGAATTGACACTAACGTTTTTAAATAAATGTAGCTGCGAGCGATTTTGTTCAATAATTTTTGCGATTAGCATCGCCGCCGCGGCATCATCAAGTTGAGTAGGAATTGCGTGATCCTTTAAAAAGTACCAAGCTAATCTGGAAAACGATAAAACCTGCAAATTTTTAACTGACTGCTCAGTTTGATTTTGACTTACTGCTAGCTTATTTATCGCGTTAACTTCTGTGGTAAACTTAATATGATTAGGAACAATAATAAAAGTTTCATGTTCTGGCTGGCGCTGATAGTTTTCAACTGCTAGTTGCAGAATTTTTTCTTGTAAGGCATCCGTTTGGCGGCCAACGAGCATCTTGATCATTTGTTTTTCTCCTTAGCTATTATTTTAGCATAGGAGTAGTAGTTTTTTTCTAACATTAAGGATCTTAAATAAAATGAAATGTAGTTATTCAGCACATGGCAAAGTCATTCTGATTGGTGAGCATTCCGTAGTCTATGGCTATAACGCCTTAGCGTTGCCAATCACCTCACTACAAATTACAGCCACCGTTGAACCTAGCAAACAAGTTTGGTTATCAACTGGGAAATATCAGGGGCCATTTTTTGCTGCACCAGATGAATATAATGGCCTAAAGTTTGTGGTTAAAACGCTGCTAGCAAAGGCTATCAAGGAACCACCAGTCAAGATTACTTATACCGGAGAGATCCCGATTGAACGGGGATTGGGTTCCAGTGCAACAGTTGCCTTAGCCACTACGAAAGCTCTAGGAGAATATTTGGCACTTAATTTAACTGAGTCAGACGTGATGGCTATCACCAACCAAGCAGAAATGATTAATCACGGCAAAGCCTCAGGTATTGACGCTGCTACCGTTAATTCTGATTTGCCAGTCTTTTTTAATCCGCAAACTGGAGCGCATTCCCTGCCAGCTAAACTTAAGGCTACATTGTTAATCATGGATACAGGTGAACTGGGGAATACTAAACAAGCAGTAAGTCAAGTACGTCAGCAGACTAACAAGTCCCAAACAGCTCAAGATAATATTAAGCAATTAGGACAATTAACAGATGTTGCCAAAGTCGCTTGGCTTAGACAGGACCAAACCAAGTTAGGGCAAATCTTTAATGAGGCTCAGGCTATTTTGCATTCTTTTAATTTATCAACCAAAAAAATCGACAATTTAAATACCATTGCGTTAGACTCCCAAGCTCTAGGCTTTAAACTATCTGGCAGTGGACTTGGAGGCATCGTGATTGCTCTCTGCCCAAATTCCGCAATTGCCCAAACAATCGCCTTAAAGAGTCAAGGCTTAATTACCAATTATTGGATCGAGGAAATTTAATGACTAAAACTATTCGTGCTCATACTAATATCGCGCTCATCAAGTATTGGGGTAAAGCTGATAGCCAATTACGATTACCATTAATGTCTAGCTTATCAATGACTTTAGATAAGTTTTATACTGATACGCAGATTACCAATAGTTCTACTACCAACGAGTTCTATCTTAACGGCAGCAAACAAACCGGTAACAGTGCTCAGCGTGTCTTTGCCTACATAAAAAAATTACAAGCAAAATTCGGCGTTAGCGGAAATTTAATAGTTAAATCCACCAATCACGTTCCTACTGCGGCTGGTTTAGCCTCTTCTAGTTCTGCATTTGCGGCATTAGCCGGAGCTTTTTGTGAGCATTACCACATCAAAGTCAATCAAACAGAACTATCACGGCTAGCTCGTCTTGGTTCTGGATCTGCTAGTCGCTCAATTTTTGGTGGTTTTGCCATTTGGCAAAAAGGTACAGACGATGCGTCATCCTACGCTTATGCCCTAGCTGAAAAGCCAAAAATGGATTTACAGTTGTTAGCAATTGAGCTCAACCAATTGCCTAAAGACTTGCCATCAACTGCCGGGATGCAGCAAGCTCAGACGTCACCTTTTTTTAAGCCGTGGCTTGCTCGTAATGAAGCAGAACTAAATACGATGATCAACGCGATTAAAGCCAACGATTTTTCTAGCTTAGGTCAACAAGCAGAATTGAATGCAATGGAAATGCACGCCATTAATCTAACTGCCAATCCTGGTTTTACCTATTTTGAACCCAATACTCTGCGTGCAATTAAGCTAGTTCAACAATTGCGTAATTCGGGCATTGAATGTTACTGCACAATTGATGCTGGACCTAACGTAAAGGTGCTCTGTCAATTAAGAAATGTAAAAGAAATTACATCCCGGTTTATGTCTGAATTCCAGAATGTTAAGATAATACATGCGAGTTTTGGCACTGGTATTTCGTGCCTCAACTAATCAATATCGTTAAATTGGATTAGGAGATTAAATTCTTTTGATAACAGAACAAGCACCCGGAAAATTATATATCGCTGGTGAATATGCCGTCTTAGAACAAGACTGTCCCGCTATTTTAGTTGCGGTTAATCAATTTATTCGGGTTTCAATTACTAAAAGCAAGTCAACTACTGGAACCATTCATTCTAAGCAATACTCTCAAGACTCCATACATTGGGTCAGACGTGGCGCTAAGATGGTCATCGATAATCGTGATAATCCATTTGAATATATTCTAGCTGCCATTTCATATACCGAAAGTTTCTGCTTGGAGCAGAACATTAACATGGAAGTCTATGATTTGCACATTAATTCTGACCTGGATTCACCTGACGGTAAAAAGTACGGTCTAGGATCGAGTGCAGCTGTCACAGTAGCAACTGTTAAAGCAATTTTACGTTTTTATGGCGTCTCCTTTAGCAACGAATTGGTTTATAAACTTTCAGCAATTGCTCACTATTCAGTTCAGCAAAATGGTTCAGCTGGAGATATCGCCGCTAGCGTCTATGGGGGTTGGTTAGCTTACCAAACTTTTGATAGAGATTGGTTGGCTGAAGAACTGGCACATAAATCGTTATCCGCAGTATTGAGCGAAGCTTGGCCTGGCCTAAAAATCCAATTATTGACCCCACCACAAGGACTAAATTTAAAGATCGGTTGGAGTCATCAACCTGCATCTACTTCTCGTCTAGTTGACGCAACTAACGCTAATAAAGCTGATGTAAGTACCCAATATCAGCATTTCTTAACTGCTTCACGTGAGTGTGTTTTACAAATGATTGCTGGTTTTGAGCATAATAATATCAATTTAATCAAGCAACAAATTCGGATTAATCGACAACTATTACAAAATTTTGCACAAATGACGCAAATTGCTATTGAGATTCCACGTTTATCGAAATTAATTAACATTGCTGAAGAATTTGGGGGGGCGGCCAAAACTTCTGGCGCTGGTAATGGTGATTGCGGAATTGTAATTGCCGATCCAGATACTGATGTGAATGCCCTAGAAGCTGCCTGGCGTCAAAATGGAATCTTGCCACTAAATTTTCATGTACATCAAGTAAAACTGGTACATTAAGGAATTAACTATGTCAATTAGATCTAACCGTAAAGAAGAGCACTTAGCTTTGGCTCAAGAGTTTTTTGATGCAAATAAAAAAAACAACTTTGATCAAATGCATCTTCTACGTCCTGCTTTACCAGAAAGCAAAGCTGCCTTAGCTACTATTAAGACATCAATGTTTGGAAAATCAGTTAATGCTCCCTTTTTTATCAACGCAATGACGGGTGGTTCTCCTAAGTCACTAGCAATCAATCGTACTCTAGGTCAAATCGCTGGTAAAACTAAAATCGCTTTGGCACTTGGGTCTGCGAGTATCTTGGTTAAAGAACCAGATCAATTGGCTAGTTTTTACGTAGCTCGTGAAGCCAATCCTGATGGCGTAATAATCGTTAACGTTAATGCATTAACCAAACCACAGGATGCTCAAAAAATAGTTACTGAATTGTCCGCTGATGCACTGCAAATTCATCTTAATACCGTTCAAGAAATTGCTATGCCTGAAGGTGACCGTGATTTTTACTGGTTAGACAATCTTAAACAAATTAGACAAACGGTAACTGTGCCAATTATTATTAAAGAAGTTGGCTTTGGCCTAGACGCGGCTAGCATTCGGCTACTTAAGGAATCAGGCTTTAATTTGTTTGATTTAGCTGGTAGTGGTGGTACTAATTTTGCACAAATTGAAAATGCTCGAAATAATCATGATGTGTCTTATTTAGCAGATATTGGCTTACCGACTGTTGTAGCCGCCAAGATGGCAGTCCGTGAAAAGACTGACTTTATCGTTTCCGGTGGCATCCGTAACCCATTAGATATTTTTAAAGGACTTTGCCTAGGTGGAAAATACGTGGGAATTGCTAATACATTCTTACAATCACTGCAGGAACATGGCAGTCAATATTTGTTAGAATTGATTGAAAGTTGGCAAGAAGAATTAGCTAATCTCTTGGCAATCTATGGCCAACATGATCTTAATCATCTAACCGAACTTAAGCAATACTATGACTTACCTTTAAAAAGTTTAATTGAGCAATTATTATGAAGACTAATCATCCAAAAAACGCAAGGGAAATTATTCCTTTGCGTTTTTATGTGTTAATTGAGAATCATCATCAATACAGATAAAGGATAATGCGGAATTGTTTTCTGCTTAAAATAACCTTGACAGTCCCGCATTATCTTTAAATGCAGTAAATGCAGTTCATCAAACTAGTATCAACTTTCCATTGCCATTTTTTCGGCTTGCTCTACAACAGTAGACACCGCTTGGGGAGCAATATCAGGTGGATATCCATATTTTTTAAGAAGTCTTTTAACCGCCAATCGCATCTTTGCTTGAACACTCTTACGATAATTCCAATCAATCCCAGACGTTTCTTTAACTGTTTTTACAAGCTCTTTTGCAATTAAATGTAATTTTTCTTCTCCTAATACCTTAACTGCTTTATCATAGTTTGCTAAAGCATCATAAAAAGCAACTTCTTCTTTTGATAATCCTAAATTCTTACCCTTTTCTTGCTCAGAATTAATATCTTTAGCCATTTGAATTAATTGTCGAATCACAATTTCACTAGTAATTCCTCGCTGATTATATTTTTCAATTGCTTCTTCTAGCATATCTTCAAATTTTCCAGACTTAACAATATTAGTACGCTGCATTGCTTTAACCTTGCCTTTTAAAATCTTTTCAAGCAATGCAATAGCAACATCTTGTTCTGGCATTTCTTCAACTTGTTTCAAAAATTTATCAGATATCAAATCAAGATTTGGTCTATCTATCCCCATAGCCTTATATAAATCAACTTCTGGTTCAGAAATAATTGATTGATCCAATAATTGATTCATTCGATAGTCAATCACAGCCTTATCATTCTTATTACTTCCCGGATCACCACCATTATTTGACCTTAACTTCATAATAAAAACTTTTACTGCTTTGAAAAAAGAGATTTCAGGACCAAATACTTGTGATTCTTTTTCCATGGAAACTAAAGCATATAATTTTTGAATTTGGGTTACTACATCTAAAAATTTTTGTTGAGTATCTTGATCTTCTCGCAATAACTCATTAGCGACTTTAGAAACTACCTTTAGTCTAACTGCACTATTTTCAGAGTCATAGCCAGTACAATCAATACCATAGAGAAAATCATTTTTTATAATTTGGTATTTTTCTTTTAGCATGTACATTGCCTTATCAATATTAATACCAACTTGATTTTTATCTGAACTTGAATATTGATTTAAAGCTGTTTTTAGTGCTTCTGCAATTCCAATATAATCGACTACCAAACCACTATCTTTATCCTTAAAGACACGATTAACTCGCGCAATAGCTTGAATTAAATTATGACCTTTCATTGGTTTATCAATATACATTGTATTGAGTGATGGAACATCAAATCCTGTTAACCACATATCGACAACAATAACAATTTGCAGTTCATCATTATTATCTTTCATTCTTTTTTGTAAAACCAATCTATCTGCTTTACTAGTGTGATGTTTTGCCATATCTGGACCATCCGAAGCATTAGAAGTCATTATAATTTTGATTTTGCCTTTATATAAATCATCACTGCCCCAATTTGGACGAAGCTTAATAATTTCGTTATAGAGCTTTACAGCATTTTTCCGAGATATCTCCACAACCATCGCTTTTCCAAATTGTTGCTTTTCTCTTGCTTCAAAATGATTAACAAAATGTGCTGCTATTTGCTTTAAGCGCGGTTTTGCTCCTGCTAAAGCTTCTAATCTAGTATATTCTCTATTTCTGCGCTCATCATCGGGCAATGAAGTATCATCATCTAATCCAGCTTCAGTAATAATTTGTTTATATTTTTCCATTGCTTCTTGCTTTAATTTCAATGGAAAAACATGACTTTCATAATAAATTTTTACAGTAGCATGATCATTAACCGCCTGAGTAATATCATATACATCAATATAATTACCAAACACAGCAGTTGTCGAATGATCAGCTTTATCAATCGGTGTGCCAGTAAAACCAATAAATGAAGCATTAGGCAAAGCTTCACGCAAATATTCAGCAAAACCATAGCGAATACCGTTTTTAGTATACTTAGCAGTTAAACCATATTGTGTACGATGGGCTTCATCTGCAATAACAATAAGATTACTGCGATCAGACAGAATTGGCATCTCAGTTTCACCTTGTTCAAAATTAGGGGAAAACTTTTGAATTGTACTGAATACAATCCCACCGGAATTATTGTTTCTAAGAAGATATTCTCGAATATCTTCACTTGATATAGCATGTGCAGGATCTTGCTGCAGAAATTCATGTGCAGCATCAAAAGTACCAAATAATTGATCATCTAAATCATTACGATCATTAATCACTAGAATAGTTGGATTACCTAACTTACGCGAAACAATCCCTGAAAAGAAAACCATTGATAAAGATTTTCCTGATCCAGTAGTATGCCAAACAACACCTATACGCTTATTTTCAGGATCTTTAAGAGTAACACCAGCTCGTTGTACCGCTTTATTTACCATGTAATATTGATGATATGCAGCAAGAATTTCAATGGTTTGATCCGCATTAGTTTCGTAGATAATGAAATTCTGAATAATATTTAGTAAATCCTCAGGATTAAGCATATATTTAAGAAGTATTTCTAACTCTAAAGTTCCTTCTTCTCTAATATCCTTAGGAGCTCGCCAGCGCATAAATCTATCTATTTCAGCTGTCAAAGAACCAACGCGAGCATTAACTCCATCTGAAATAATCAAAATTTGACTATATTGCATATAATTAGAAATTTGGTTTTTATATGTCTGTAATTGAGCATATGCTTGCTGAAGGCCAACATGCTCATTAGCTGAATCCTTAAATTCAAAAGTAATTAACGGAAGTCCATTAATAAAAATTGTAGTGTCTGGTCTTCTTTCATGATCGCCTTGCTTAAAAGTATATTGCTCTGTAGCAATAAATTCATTGTTATTTATATTTTTAAAATCGATTGGATAAAGGGTAATAGTTCTAGATTCGCCTTTTACGCTTGTCTTAACTTTAGCTCCACCAATAATTAATTGATGTAAATAATGATTATTAATCATCATATCTGGACTATTAGCCAGCCTCCTAAACTGATTAATGGCGTTACGATATATATCTTCCCCGTATCCAGGATTAATTGTACGCAAAGCATTATTCAGTTTTGTTATTAAGATGGACTCGTTATGATCACCATCACGCATAAAATCGATGTCAGAATTAGGCTTTGTGGAATCTGGGCTACGATATATCTTGTAACCCTCCTTTTCTAATATATCTAAAGCAAGATCTTCTATATCCTGTTCAGTAAGATAACTATTTTTAGACATAATGTCACTCCCTTCTTAGATAGTAGATAAATGATAATTTAACTAAATTAATACATTATCAATTTTTACAGCTAATCAAAACATCAGATTATAAAGCTGTAAGTATATCTGATGTTTTTAATATAAAATATGGCAAAGTTATGCCCAAATCTAATCTGAAAAAGTACGGAACTGATGTGTTTGGAGCAAATGGTAAAATTGGTTCTACGAATTTACCACCTTTAGTCAAAGAAAGAACTGTTGCAATAACAAGTAGGGGAACTGGATCAGGCAAAGTTCAAGTTATCAAAGAAAATTCTTTTTTAACAAATAATTTACTTTACATCATAGATAAATATTCTTTAGGGATCCCTTTTATTTATGAATCTATAAAAAATGCCAATCCATCAAAAGTTGTTACTGGCTCAGCTCAACCACAATTAACTATTAAAAATTTTAGTAGTATTAATATCTTAATTCCACAGCATTTATATATGGATGGCTATAAAGTAAAAATGAATGTAATTGAAAACAAGATATACGAAAATAAGAAAGAAAATGCTAATTTAAAAAGAATTAAAAATATTTTACTTAAAAATTATTTCGATTAAGCTGCTAAATTATCATTTATTCGGTTATTTAACTCAATTTTATTATCAAGAATTTTTAAAGGCTTTACAATTTTTCTTTGAATTTTAAGTTCAGGGAAGCATAGCATTATTTTACTAAATTGTTTTTTATTTAAAATTGGCATTGTACTGCCTTGCCCACTACCTAAATTTTTCAAATAATGTTTCTTAGTTAATAAATTATAATATAAATAGTAAGGGTCTACACCATTAACTATTTTTGATATGGAATTAATTTGTTGATTAGTTATAATATCAAGCCTGTTAAAAATAGTTTTTCCCATATCCGATCCTATACAGGATACCGAAATACTAGGACTACTAACTTTCTTCGTATATAATTGTTTACTACCGTTTTTTGAAAGCATTCTCTCAGTTGAATCAGAAAATCTATCACCATTCATATCTCTAGGTGTTAAAAAGTTAATGTAATCTCCAAATGCACCTTTTTGTGATTTTTTAGGAGTACCTCCCGTAGTTATAATTCCTATATCATTAATTGATAATTCTCTCATATTTTCATCCTATATACTTTCTATGAGCCAACTTAACATTTTGCTGTTTTACCATCGCATAATGCAAAGTGGTATCAATTCTTTTATGACCTAATAATTTTTGTAGTTGCTCAATTGGCATTCCTTTATCTATGGCAATTGTAGCTAATGTTCTTCTAAATTTATGCGGATATACATTACCTATTTCAGCTTTATAACCTAATCGCTTTAAACAGGATTCCACCCCGCCAATTGTTAGTCTCATCTTAGGTTTTCTTAATCCTACGAATAATGCAGCATTAGAATCTTGCCTTGTTAACAAATAATTCTTTAAATGTAATTTTGCTCTTGCATCAAAATAAGTTACTCTTTCTTTATCCCCTTTTCCTAAAACTACACATTCTCTTTCACTAAAATCAATATCATTGCGATTCAACCCGACTAATTCACCAACACGCATTCCAGTAGATGCCAATAAATCAATCATTGCTAAATCACGAATTTTAGTACAATTATCTCTCAATTTTTCCAATTCTTCATCTGTATACGTTTCTTTAACTAATGTCGTAGTTTTTATTTTATGAATACGTCTAACCGGACTTTTTACGATATAGTCTTCATCTTCCAACCAATTAAAGAAGCTAGACAAAATCCTTCTAATATTATCAATAGTAATCTTGCTAGAATTATGTTCCATTTGATAATTAGTTAAATAGCTTCTTAAATCATCAGTAGTAATTTTAGTAGCTATTAATTCTATGCTGGTAAGCATTTTAACAATTGTCTTTCGATAATAAGTCAACGACTTTTCCGAACAGCCTTCTGTTCTTTTAGCAGAAAAATATTTTTTTAAAAGAACTTCATTCGTCACTTCATCTGCTTTATTCTCATATTCTGTAGATAAATTTCTATATAAACATTTTCTTAATATAATAAGTTGTTGATTATCTAATACCTTAAGCATCTCTTGTAAAATTTGATTTATTATATTCTTGCTCATTGAAGACCCTTCTTAAAAGAAGAATCCAAGCAACAGCGATTCTACAAATTTAATATTTTCTGCTGTTGAAGAAAGTATTTGATCATATAAATGATAATTTAGCAGCCTAATCAAAATATTTTTTAAGTAACTGATTTTTAATGTTAATTAATTTTGTATTTTCTTTATTAATAAGACCTATTTTTGAAAATAAAGGTGAAATTTTTTGATTAAACGCATTAACTTTTATTTCGCTAATATTGCCTATTAATAAATCACCTATATGTTTAGGATATATATGAGGCTGAGCTGAACCAGTTTGAGAATCAAAGATATCTTGCTGACGTTTTTTTAATAGAATATACCAAAAGTAAATATTATTTGTAATGCTTGAATCTATAAAAGACGAATCGGAAGACCATACATTTTCAAACCAAATTTTCACATATCCCGCATTTGCACCAGAAGCAGAAATAGTTATAACTGGAGAAAGGGTATTCGATTTATTATGGTAGGCAGCAGGTTTTAACCCACCAGCAATAACAGGTACACTTCCTTCTATTACATTTCTTTTTAACAAATTTTTACCTCTTTTAGGTAAAAAATAATTTGAAATAGGTACATCTGCATTATTTATTTTAGGAAATTTGTCATCGAAAATCACATTAGCTATCTCAAATAAATTATCATTTATCTTATTATTTATTTCGATTTTTGTTTCAAGTTTCGACATTTTTTCAATAATTTTCTTTTGATACTCCAAAGAAGGAATATCAATATTAATATTATTCAAAACTTTCACTGTTAGGCTCGGAACTGCACTTCCAACGTTTAAGGAAGATAAATTTATTTTTTTCAAGCAATAATACAAATATTTTGGAACAACAATATTACTATTTACTTTTGTCCAAAATAAGGTATCTACTGTCCAAAATTTCCCAGTTACATAAAATACATTATTTAATGATCCTTTTCGTGGAATTAAAACAGATTTGCCATTATAAAGATAATCATTAACATACTTCATTATTCCTCCTGATCCATAAACAGGAATAGAACCTGACTTCAATTTTTTATAGTTTTTACCATATTTAATTTCAACCAAGTCAGATAGTTTATATTTCATACCCCAACTCCTTTAAAACATCTTTAATCTGTCCTTGTAACTTATCACTTTCAGCAAATTGTTCCTTTAATTCACTTGTCAAGCGAGTCATCTTTTCATCATAAGATTCATCTTCTTCTTCTGATTCAGCTAACCCCACGTATCTACCAGGAGTCAAAGTATAATCATTTTTAGCAATTTCATCTAGCTTAGCAATCTTACAAAATCCCGCTATATCTTTGTATTCTTGATCATTTGTTCCTTGATAAGCATGATAAGTATCAGCTATCTTGGCAATATCATCTTTAGAAAAATCTCTATGAGTTCTATCTACCATTTCACCCAAATTACGAGCATCAATAAACAAAACTTCTCCGTTCCGTTCACGTTCTCCTTTTGAAGCTTTATCCATATCAATAAACCATAGAGAAACAGGTATAGTTACTGAATAAAACATTTTTGCTGGTAATGAAACAATTGCATCAATTTTATCATCTTCCAATATACCTTTTCTTATTGCAAGTTCAGCTTTATTAGAAGTTGACAAAGCACCGTTTGCTAAAACGAAACCTGCTTTTCCATTTAGAGTTAATTTACTGATAATATGCTGAATCCAGGCATAGTTACCATTATTCAAAGGTGGCATACCATATTTCCACCGAGCATCATCTTGGAGCTTATCAGCCCCCCACTCTTTTAAATTAAACGGTGGATTAGCCAATATATAATCAAAACGTATTCCCTTATGAAGATCATTAGTAAATGTATCTGCTTGATGTGCTCCAAGGTCATTATCAATTCCTCGAATTGCCAAATTCATCTTTGCTAATTTCCAAGTAGTTGGATTAGACTCTTGACCAAAAATATGAATATCATTAATAAGACCTTGATGTTCTTCAACAAATTGTTCTGATTGAACAAACATTCCTCCAGAGCCACAACATGGATCATATATTCTACCTTTAAAAGGTTGGATCATTTCTACTAAAGTCTTAACTATTGAACGAGGAGTGTAAAATTCACCACCATGCTTACCTTCTTGACTAGCAAATTGCTGTAAGAAATATTCATAAACTCGCCCCAAAACATCCTTTTCTTGTGAATCCTTAGTTCCAACTTGAATATTAGAAATAAGATCAACTACTTCACCTAATCTTGATTTATCTAAATCTGGTGACGCATAATTCTTGCTAAGAACACCACGAATTGATTCATTGGATTTTTCAATCTTATCCATTGCATTATCAATTACTTCACCAATTTGTGGTGTTTTTGCAGCTTTCAGAATATTTTCCCAACGCGCCTCTTTTGGAATCCAAAAGATATTATCCGCTAGGTAAACATCCTTGTCTTCAACTTCATCAGAGAACTCTGAGTTTAACACCTCTTGTCGCTTTTCCTCAAAGGCATCAGATACATACTTAAGAAAAATCAATCCTAAAACGACATTACGATATTCAGAGGCATCCATACTACCTCGAAGCTTATTAGCTGTTTCCCATAATTGATCTTCAATGTTTAATTCTTTTGATTTACTTGCCATACTATTATCCTGCTACTTCTATAAACTTATCAAAATTAGCCTAAAATAATGCCTTTAACTTAAAAGATACTTCTTTTCTCTTGTTTTAAAAGCATTGAGGCCTCCCTCAAGAATATTTGTTATATCTTCCCTTATACCCTTTGAAGACGACTTTTTATTATCACTTTAAAATCCACATGAATCTTCCAATGATTCAGTTATATATTCAAACTGATATTTTTGGTTTTCACTTTTTTCATAATCTTGATTTGCCACAATTACTTCATCGGCATCTGATAGTACCATCAAATTAGCATTATGCGTATTGTACAGAATATTTATCAAATAATAGATATTTTTATATTGCTTCATTTACTCCTCCCAGTTTACTTACAGACTTGGGCAAAGATTGCAAAAAAAGAAGCTTTTCAACTAATTTACTCTATACAAAGTCAAGTGACTTCTTTACTTTACAATCTATCAATCCTTTAATAATTTCCAAATTTCTTTTTGCACAGCACTATCATTACTAGAACCGATAATTTGATCAGCTGCCTGCTTAGCACTAGGCAATGCCGTACTGGTGGCAAAACTCCTGCCAGCATATTTCAGCATCCCAACATCATTGCCACTATCACCAAAAGCAACCATCTCTTTAGGGTTAATACCCAGCTTTTTACTCAAATATTCCAACCCAACCGCTTTATTCATTCCTTTAGTCGACATATCAATTGACTCGGCAGAACCGGCCACAAACCCTAATTCAGGATGCTTTTGTTTTAGTTCCGCAAGCATATCTGGCAATTTGTTTGCTGCTACATCAAAAGTGACTTTAAAGATTTTATCTTCCAAATGATCAAAATCAGAAACAACTGTTAATTTTTCATAATATTTAGCCAATTCTTTAGCATATTCTGGACCATCTTTTGCTAATATATAAGCCCCTAATAAGCCAGAAACCGTTGCTTTTTCATCATATTCATGTGTTAAGCCTAGTAAAGTCTGCCAATCAGTAGTAGAAAGATTATCAACATGAATAACTTGCTTACCTTTGGCAACTAATGCGCCGTTTTCAGCTATAAAATATAGCTGATCGACTACTTGGGGAAACCGAGTAACTAAATTTTCATATTGGTTACCACTGGCAACGACAAACTTAATATCACGCTCTTGCATAATCTTGAACTCCCGCAAAAAGAGTTCTTCATCATAGGTTTTCTCATCAGTTAGCCACGTGCCATCCATATCTGTTGCAATTAGTTTAATCATGTTAATTTAAATATCCTTTCTTAATCGTTCGCAGTCCTTTGGGATAAAAATTCTTTAAGATACCATTACCAGTCATTTTGCCAAAACTAAAAATTAATCCATGATAACTAATCAAAACAAAGCCACGTAATTTACTCTTACTTGCTATCGTTTCTCCATGTAAATAGCTGGCATATTCATCTTGATTCAAGTCAATTACCCGCTCTTGAGGCACCCCATTTAACACTTGGGCTAATTGTTGGCCTGGTTCGAAGCGCTTTTTCTTGAGAACACCTAATTCTAAGCCATTCTTTAAAATCCTTAAACCTAAATTTTGGCCTTTGTATGCTGGCAGAAAAACGTGATCATTGCTGACCTGACATAAATTTTGCCAATTAGTCAAACATACTGGCAAGTTGAATTGCTCAAGTATCTCAGCTACTAACTTATTGTCACCTTTAGACAATTCAGTTGGTTTATGTTTGTGTTGGCGCTTTTTAGGTTTATTTTCAGTTGTTGGCGTAACGTCGACCAGAGGTGCCCTGAGTTTGGCCACATATTGTCCTTCCCCTAAATTATCTTGTGGCCAAAACCGTAACGTACCCGCTAAGTCTGGTAATTGCTGACCCCACTCAGGTCGACCTGCCCGAGAACCTGCAACTATTTCAAGGGGCATAATCTTAAAATCAAATTGCTCAACTAACCAAGATACAACCTGTTCGTCTTCTTCCGGCGAAAAAGTGCACGTAGAATATATTAGTTGACCACCTGGCCTAAGCATTTTTACTGCTGCAGTCAAAATCTCTTGTTGCCGTTTTTGACAAGTTAAGACATATTCCGGTGACCAATAGTCCATTGCTGCTGAATTCTTGCGAAACATGCCTTCCCCACTGCACGGGGCATCAACCACTATTTTATCAAAAAAGTGTGTAAATTTGCTAGCTAATTTTGCCGGACTTTCATTAGTAACTAATACATTTACTAAGCCCCAACGCTCGATATTTTCCCGCAAGGTTTTAGCTCTAGCTGTTGAAATTTCATTAGCAACTAACAATCCTTGATCTTGTAATTTTTCGCCTAAGAATAAGCTCTTACCACCTGGTGCAGCACACAGATCGAGCACGCGTTCTCCAGCTTTAACATCAGCAATTTGACCAGGAAACATAGCCGCTGGTTCTTGTGAATAAACTAGACCGCTAATCCATTCAGGATCCTGACCACTAACTTGTCCATAGTATGCTTCTGTAATCCCTGGTACCGGTACCACTTGCGAATCAGCATATTGTTTTGCAGTACTTTTTAAAGGATTAACCCGAAAAGCTTTTTTACTGGGACTTGCTATTGCAGTAAATAAAGCTGCTGCATCGTTTTTCCCCAGCAATGCTTGATATTTACTAACGAACTTACTTGGTAATTCCCGCACGATGTTGGTCCTTTCTTAAAAGATAAACTAAACTTACGGCATAAATGGCAATAATAAACACCCAGCTAATCATAAGTAGCCAAACTAAAGCATGCGGACGTGAATAAAAGGCTCGCCAATTAAGGAATAGGTTTGCTGCCAAGGTCACCAGTAATTCCAGTAACATATTTCTGATACCACGATTTAATAGCCAGTTACGTAAGAGTTTTCCTGATAGACTTGTCTTTTTAACTAATTGCCAATCAAGTAGTGCTAGTAATAAATTACAACAAGCAGCAGCCAAACTAAAGAGCATAATCACCACTAACTCTTTTAAAATTGAAAATTGGTGAATTTGATGTTTGCGTACAAAGACTGGTGTTTTAGCCTTAACTTGATAATGGTTAGCAATTTGCTTGATAACCTTAGGCGAACTGTCAATCATAATTTGATAGTTTTTTAATTTAAACTGTCCAGTTGGCTGATTTGAGCCTGTTGTTAAATAATAACCATCTTGCTTCATTTGCCGATAGTGCTTTAAAGTGCCTATTACTGAATAATATTGCTTGTGTAAGATAACGTATTGATTGCCCTGTGTTTTTAAAGTTGCAATTGGGCAATTTAACCCTAAAACAGCAAACGAAACCTGGCCTTTAAAATTATCGAGTGTAAAATAACGCCCTGATTCAGTTGGTAAACTAACCACATTATGATTAGCCCAAACTAGTGTTTGATTTGACTGCTTATCTTGTTCAACCAGATGAACCTGGATTGCACTTCGCGGATGTTTCTTTTGTAAATAATCGATTAAATCACTAACTCTTTGCGAATTATTGATTTTAATAGTTCTTGTATTATTGCTTAGACCATAAGCTTCAAGCAATTGATCAGCTTCACGCGATTGAATATTAGACAGCATGCTGCCAATGCCTAAAAAAGACAAAAAAATGATAATAATTAATCCTGTTTTTTTAAATTTCATGTTCTATCTCAAATATTTGTTCATTAATAAAATCGTAGCTTAGAAAGGTTTGATTGATCAGCTTTAATTCTTGCGTTGAATTAAAGTTTTGCTTCTGCCAAAATTGCTTTGAATTAGTGACGCCGTTTTTTTCGCCAATAAAAAGCAAATGAGCGGATGGATTATACCTTTCCCATGCACGAACAGCCGCCAAATCTGCTTGATTAAAATTAGGTGCCCAAGAGCACAGAATCAAATCGACTCGATTAAACTGCTTAATTGCGTCTGAAGCATCTAATTGTAGCACCTTACTAAATGGCTGACTGCCAGTCGACGATGTCTTAGACCATTCTAAAGAATCAGTCGCAACTGTCGCTATACCTACCCCAGTTAAAGCTTTGGTCCAACATGCATTGCCGGCCATAATTTCTAAAGCTGAATGCACATTCAATTGCTGTTTAATTGCTGTAGCTGTTATTTTATTGGGCAGTGACCACAGCCCATAATTGATTGATAAGAATTGGCGCAAACTGTTTAACAGTTGGTTAATTATCTTTAATTGATCTGCTGGTGCTCCCTGCTCGCTTAAAACAGCTAATTCATCTGGTAAAAAACCTAAGGGTCGCGGAGCTACTGGCAAAATTGCTCTTTGCTTAACTGTAGCAACTATCTTATTAAGTTCTTGAACTTGCGCATGTACCTCTTTTTGCTCAAGCACTGCATCTAGTTGGTTAATTTTGTTTAAAAAATTTGTCATACATATCTACCTGCATTAATTTTACCATTCAATTGGCAATATTTCAGTTATAATAGAGATAACATGATAAAGGAGATTTTTTTATGGCAAAAAAAGTAACAAATAAAAACAACGACGAAGAAGAAAGTCTAGGTAAATTTCTTCTAGATGTTGTTGTGATGATGGCTGTTATCTTAGGGATCTTTTACTTATTGTTTAATTTTGTGTTATCAAATGACAATGTTTCAGGACCATCAATGCAACCGACTTTTGAAAATAACGACCGTTTAATTTCTGTGCGACATTTTGAACCTAAACGTAACGATGTAGTCGTCTTACTCGCCCCCAAAGCTGCCCAAGACGTTCCTGGTGCATTGTATATTAAACGAATCATTGGTCTACCTGGTGATAAGATTGTCTCTAAAAATGACAAAATGTATGTTAATGGCAAGCGCTTCTCAGAACCTTATTTAAACAACAAATATCAAAAAGCGGCCAATGATGCAGGTCACACCTATACAACGAACTTCACCTATAAAGTTCCTAAAGGTTATTATTGGGTAATGGGTGATCATCGCGACATCTCAAAGGATTCACATATTTTTGGCCCAGTTAAGCGCAAGGAACTAGTTGCTAAAGTAGTAGTAAGATACTGGCCATTCAATAAGATTCAAACATTTTAATTAATTGTTTTACTTTGAATTTAAATAATTTTTCGCTAAAATAAAATTGTAAAGGAGAATTAACATGAAGCAGCAATTACAAGAATTATCCGATGCAATTATTGACTATCAGGTAAAGCATCATGCTAGTGATACTGATCTAGCTTTTGCTAGCCACCTTTCAGTCGAAAAAATTCACGCAATGAAAACCGGTGATGGAGAATTTACTCCTGAAGAGATTAATCAACTTTATGATTACTTTGCGGCCAACCATTAATTGAATTATTGCATAAAAAAGCCTTCAAGTTTGAGCTTGAAGGCTTTTAGTTTAGCTGAAACTAGTTGTTCGTTTTAGCTTCAACAAATCTGTTAAGCAAAAATAAATTAATACCAAAGGTAATCACATCAAAAATTGTTACCACAAACAAAACCTCTGTTAATTTGTTACCTTGGTTACCTGCCCAAGTATAAAATGGTATATAAAATAGTTGCAAGATTGTATTTATAAATTGGCTCGCTACTAAGCAAACAATTAATACTAATACGAACCTAATAAAATTCAATAAAAATTGACCAGAAATATTCGACAATTGGTTATAGATTGTTTGACTAACAAAATTTAAAAAACTAACTAATAAAGAAACAGCTACTCCAAGCGCAAGAATTGTTAAGCCAAGTTCAAAGACAGTCATGCCTCTAGTTTTAAGGATAGTAAAGATTCCTTGTAAGTCAGAATATTTCTTTTGAATGTTATTGGATATGATTACAAAGATAAAAGCTAGGGTTGCTTCACTAACTACCAGGCACACAAATGATGCGATGGAGCTCAATAAATTGCTAATATATGCTGAAAAATTATTAGTTGGTACTAGCCGCAAGGTTTGCGAGTTATTAAGTTTTTCAGTTTGCCAGCTGTTAATTATCAATAAGACTGGAACAAAGATAAAACTCAATAGTAAAAATGCTAGCCAAAAAGACATAAAGAAACTATTTATTCTAGCAGACTCATAGGCAAAATTAGTTTTAATTGCATCTGATAGCTCAATCAATAATGTCAATAAAAATTGCAATATTAGCAATATTTCAGCAACTTTACTTTTGCGTTTGAATAATTCCTTAAATAAATTGTTAAAAGATACCATAACATTCTCCTCCTTCGCTCTACTTATTTTGTTTGGCTTCAAAAAACTTACTAAAGATAAAGGTATTTACCATTAAAAAAACAATATCAATTATGAATAATAGCAAAATACCCAAAAATTCATCTAAACCAACGTTATTCATAAAGGTTAGTGGAGAAATTAAGTTCCAGGCTTTAGCCAAAGCCCAGATTAAAGCAACAATCAAAATTAGCCGAATTAAATTAATTGAAAACTTACTGGATATTCCTGGTAAAAAATCTAAGACAGCTTGGCTAACAAAATTCAAAAAGTTAGTTACTAAATAAACTAGCAAGCCTAGTAAAATAATCATAGCTAATATACATAAAAAACGATAAATTGATGGAACAAATTGATAAGCATTATTCTGAATTTCAGGAATTAGTTTCTTAAAAGCTGCTAAGAATTCAGGGTTAAATAATAAGGTGGCAAGGAAGAAAATACCTGTCCCAATGAGCTGCAAAATACCAAGATAAATGTAAGATACAAAAGAACTTAATGTATTATCTAGATAAAAGCTGATATCACTAACTGGTGCTAAACGCCAAGTTTGACTGCGATTAAGCCTTTCAGTTTCTGAACAAGAAATAATTAAATAAATTGGCAGAAAAAGAAAACTAATGGTGAAAAAGCACAGTGTTAATGTGAGCCAATCATCACCAAACTTACTTGGGTCAGTAGCATAAAACCAGCCAGAATCAATCACTAACATGAAGACAGTCAACGCAATTGCCGACACTAGTTGCAAGATAATTAATAAGTGTATTTTGCGACTTTTTTTCTTAAACAATTCCGCAAATAAACGATTGAATGCTGACATCATTCTTCTCCCTCATATAGTTTTTCATAATAATCTTCAATGCTTTCATGTTGCGAGCGAATTTCATCCGCCGACTTATGAGTGAAGACCGTTTTATCCTTGATAATAACTACTTCATCAAGAATTGAGGCGATCTCATTTACAAAATGATCAGAAATTAAAATCGTAGCTTGGTCAGCTTTCCAAAGAATAATTGAATTGATAATTTTCTTGCGAGCCATTGCATCAATTCCGGAAAACGGTTCGTCAAGTAAATATAAATCGGCTTTACGGGCAAAAGTTAAGGCGATAATTAGCTTTTCGCGCATACCGCGTGACAGCTGGCTCAAATGCATTTCTAAGTCCAATTTCATAAAAGTACGCAGCTGCTCAAACTGTTCTTTATCAAAGTCAGGATAAACTACTTCATAAAATTTGACTATTGCTTTAATCTTGGTTGTATCGCTAAAGCCAGTTAAGCCATCGGTAAAAGAGAGATGCGCCTTTTTTTCAGCATCATCTTCATACCCCATAATACTTACATCACCCCGATAGTTCTTAGCCATTGTGGCAATAATTCGCATTAACGTTGTTTTGCCAGCACCGTTTTCTCCTAATAAAGCAACAATTTTCCCCGGTTGCAAAGTCAAATTAACATCCTTGAGAATGGTTTTTTGATTCTTTTTATACGTTAAATTTTTAATTTCTAAAATATCTTCCATGTTTATTCTCCCTTTGCTAGATATTTAGCCAAAATTGAGCCAATCTGCTCATTAGCAACCCCTAACTCATTCATGTTTTGGACAAACTTTTTTAATTCTGCGTTAAGTAAGTTTTGCTTGGTTTGTGCCAGTAATTCAGTATCTTCAGTCACGAAGTTGCCTTCACCTCGCTTGGTATAGAGAATTCCCTCATCATTCATCTGTTGTAGGGCCCTTTGAACAGTATTAACGTTAACAGTCAGTTGCAATGCTAGATTGCGCACTGACGGAATCCGTGCGCCTGGTTTTAACTTACCGATAATAATTTGTCGGTATAGATATTGTTTGATTTGCAAATAAATTGGAATATTATCCTTAAATTTCACTAGATCGCCTTCCATTCTTGGTGTATTATTTTCCTAGTACAATATAATAATAACTTATTTGAATGCTGTATGCAAATTTTTTAAAAATATTCAAATGTTACACATTTTGCTACTAGAAACTTTTTCAAATTAAAAAAGCCCATACATCCTGTTAATATCAGGAATTTTATGAGCTTTTTGTTTAACCGGGCTAGGTGTGCATAACTTTTGTAAGTTGTAAATTTTATCACTATTATTGCTAGAACAGTAATCTGATTCAACATAAACTTTTAATTAAGCTAAGTTTTTACACCAATTTTGTTTCACTATGACTATTTAGCAGCATTGAGTTCAGCCATAGTCACCATCACATCAACCGCTTTGTACATTGATTCTAAAACTGTATATTCATATCGGCCGTGCATGTTTTCTTCTCCAGCAAATAAATTGGGACAAGGCAAACCCATATATGTTAATTGCGAACCATCAGTTCCGCCTCTGACTGGATCTTCATTAATTTCAAGTCCCTGTTTCTTATAGGCTTCACGGGCTAAATCAACAATTTCCATATGTTTGGCCAATTCATCCGCCATATTATAATATTGGTCGCTCATTTGTAATTTGATGCGATCACTACCAAATTGTTCGTTCATTTGTGCAACAATCGCTTTAACTAGGTTTTTACGCTCTTCTAACCCCTCACGTTCAAAATCCCGAATGATATAGTCTAAACGAGCATGATCTACTGTTCCTGTAAAGTTGGTTAAATGAAAGAATCCTGCTTTACCATCAGTTTTTTCTGGTACTTCAGCACCTGGTAATTGATTTTGAAAATCGATTCCGACTTGGATTGCATTAATCATCTGTCCCTTAGCAACGGCTGGATGCACGTTCACACCTTGGATTTCAAGACTAAATTGTGCAGCTGAAAATGTTCCCCAGTCAAGTTTGCCGGGAGCTTCACCATCAACAGTAAAGGCAAAGTCAGCTCCAAATTCAGCAACATCAAAGTGCTCTGCTCCAGTACCAATCTCTTCGTCCGGTGTAAATGCCAAACGAATTTTACCATGTTTAATTTCAGGATGAGCTAGTAAATATTCTGCTAGAGTAACTAGTTCGGCTACACCACATTTATCATCGCCACCTAGCAAAGTATCTCCTGAGGCCGTAATAATAGTTTGTCCTTGATAATTTTGTAAATTTGGAAAGACAGCTGGATTCAAGAAAAATTCTGAGTCACCTAGCTGAATTTTAGACTTACCATCATAATTTTCATGAACTTGTGGCCTAATATTTTCTGCATTAAAATCAGCAGTATCACAATGCGCTAAAAAGCCCATCACTGGGACATCATAATCAACAGTAGCCGGTATTTCCGCAATTACACAACCAGATTGTTGATTATAATGCACATCTCTTAGACCTAAATCCTCTAGATCCGGCATGATTACTTTTTTCTGGAAATTTTCAACTTTTTCAGTTGAGGGAAATCGGTCACTATATTCATCTGAACGAGAATTAACCTGTACATATTTTAAAAAACGTGGTAATAAATTTTGATATTCCATTTTAACTCCTTAATTAAAATAAATCTTGAAATGGGTTAGTTGAAACTTGTGAGACACATAATTCAACCTGCCAATTATTTTCTTGAATCCATCGTGCTAATAGTTCGGCTACTTTAACCTTAAACAATTGTTCCGTGTAATGCCCTGGGTCTACTACCGTCAATCCTGCTGAAATCATATCATGACCCGTATGATAATAAACATCACCAGTAATAAAGGCGTCAAGGTTATCTACTACAGCTTGCTGCCAATATTTTCCTCCATCACCGCAAATAAAACCAACAGTAGTAATTGGTTTTTGGTTATCGGCAGTAATTAAACGCACCATTTTTAAATCAAGTTTGTCTTTAACATAATAAGCGAATTCTTTTGCCGTCATCGTTTGCGGCAGCCTGCCTTTGCGACCGATAGCAATGCCATCGTCATCTAAGCAAAACGGTTCAACTTTAGTTAACCCTAATTCAGTAGCTTGCCAATCACTGGAGCCATTAGCAGCTTTATCAGAATTAGTATGAATTGAATAAACCGTAATCCCATGCGCGATAATTTCGCCGTACATTGCATTTTGCGGATCAGCAAAATTTAAGTTGCGTGCTGGATGGAACATTAAGGGATGGTGACTAATAATCAAATCAACTCCAGCCCTAATTGCTTCTTCTACAACCTGCGGACGCACATCCAGTGTAGTCATGATTTTATTAACTGGACTGTCGCTTGAGCCAATCTGAATTCCTACTGGATCGCCCGAACTGGCAATTTCTTCTGGGAAAACAGCTTGCAATTTTTGAATAATATCTTTAACCTTCGTCATTTAGTTCACCTTTAATTAATGCAATTTCTTGTTCAATCTGCTCGATATGTCCTAAATCTTTATTGCGTGCTTTGTTTAAATTAACTAGTAGCTTTTGTTGATAGTCTAGTTGTGAACGCCATTTTTGATAAAAGACTTCATTCTTAGCTTGCAAAATTAGGGGACCAAATAGCAACTGACGTGGAGTTAATTTAACCTGCTGCATAACTTTCTTAGCTTTAATCAGCTCATAAGTATGACCAGCTTCTGCCAATATTTCCTCAGCAACTATCTGATAACTGTGCTGAACCAGCCATTCACGCATACCCGGTTCCCCAATATTGGGTTCCAAAAGCAAAGTCGGAAATTGATAATGATGCCGCCAAGCCTCTGTTAGAATTTGCGTAATTAGTTTTCCACCCATTCCAGCAATTACTACAGTGTCTATTCTGTCTTGCAGCGTAATCGTAGATAGACCTGAACCCAATCTAGTAGTAATTTTAGTCTGTAAACCAGCTTGGGTAATATTATCCTGGGCATTTTTAAGTGGACCTTGAGCAATATCGCTGGCAATAGCATAATCTACTTTATCCTCTAGTACCAGTTTAATTGGTAAATATGCATGATCTGTTCCAATATCTGCTATTCTAGCACCGCGATCGACCATTTCTGCCAAAGTATTCAATCGTAAGTTCATTTTTCCTAACCTCTCTTGTATTAAAATTTTAGCATATTCTGACCTAAAATTATGGAATTGATAAATTATTGTTTTCTTGTCAAACCTTGCTTATAATTTAAATATCAGCAAAGAAGGAATTTCAATATGGATAGAACAGAACGAGTAACTTTAACTAATATGTGCATGATTACCAATAACGAGCAAATCTTGGTTATTAACCGCAAGGATCCCGGTTGGCCGGGGATGACCTTTCCCGGTGGTCATGTTGAAGCTCACGAGTCATTTTATGAATCTGTCATTCGTGAAGTCAAAGAGGAAACTAACCTAACCATCACTAACCCACAATTAACTGGTATAAAACAGTTTTATGATAAAAATGACCATCGTTATATAGTCTTCTTTTATACTGCTACCGAATTTTGTGGTGACCTCAAAGCATCAGATGAAGGCGAACTAACCTGGATGACCAAGCAGGAATTACAAAGTCAGCAATTAGCCTATAATTTTGATCGTGATCTAAACGTTTATTTCAATAATCAAATTAGCGAACATATTCTAGACGGTAAGCGTGACGAACTTTTTTAGACAAAAAATAAAGGGGCTTTTGGCCCCTATTATTTTTAATTAATCCAAAAAGTCACGTAATTGATTAGAACGACTAGGATGACGCAACTTGCGTAAAGCCTTCGCTTCAATTTGACGAATTCGCTCACGAGTCACTCCAAAGACCTTACCAACCTCTTCTAATGTTCTAGTTCGACCATCATCAAGGCCAAAACGCAACCGTAGAACATTCTCCTCCCGATCAGTTAAAGTATCTAAGACCTCTTCAAGCTGTTCTTTAAGCATTTCATACGAAGCATGTTGTTCAGGACTAGTTGCATCTTTATCCTTGATAAAATCACCTAAGTGAGAATCATCTTCTTCACCAATCGGCGTTTCCAGTGAAACTGGTTCTTGGGCAATCTTCAAAATATCCCGAACTTTAGTCGTAGACATATCCATTTCTGCGCCAATTTCTTCAGGTGTTGCTTCACGTCCTAAATCTTGTAATAATTGCCGCTGAATTCGGATTAACTTGTTAATTGTTTCAACCATATGCACTGGAATTCGAATCGTGCGCGCTTGATCAGCAATTGCACGCGTAATTGCTTGCCTAATCCACCAAGTTGCATAAGTCGAAAACTTAAATCCTAGGCTGTAATCAAACTTATCAACTGCCTTCATTAGTCCCATGTTGCCTTCTTGAATCAAATCTAAGAAGGACATTCCACGACCAACATATCTTTTTGCAATTGAAACTACTAAACGCAGGTTAGCTTCCGCTAGTTCTTGTTTAGCCTCTTCATCGCCCTTTTCGATTCGCTTAGCCAAAGAAATCTCTTGCTCTGCATTAAGTAACGGAACTCGCCCAATTTCTTTCAGATACATCCGTACTGGATCATTCATCTTCACATTTGAAGGTGCCGACATATCCTTTAACTCAGCTTTTTCAACGTCCTTTTGCTTTCTTAAGGCTAATTTTGATGGCTCGCCCTTTTCATCAACAATACTAATGCCATTATCTTCAAACTCTTGAATTAACTGATCTACAGCTTTATTTTCCAACTTATAAGGTTTAATCAAGCGTTTAGTAAACTCGTCTTCAGTAATTGCTTTATCTTTTTTTACTTCTTTAACAATTTGCTTGACTACCTTATCTAAAGATGGTTTTTCTGATTTATCAGCTTTTGTTTGTTTTGCCACTAAAAAGTCCCCCTTTGTCCCTGAATTCTTTTTAATTGTAAAATTTTTTGAGTAATTGCGATGATTTCATCAGTATCAGCTTTTCTCTTAGCTTCTTGTAAATCATTTTCTAAACTAGTTAGCTTCGAAGTTACTTTACGCATTTCGAGTGCATGCAACTGCTCATCAATCTCACGATCGGAAAAATCCTGAGGCATATCTGTCATTTCAGTACTTATTATTATACCCTGAAGTTCATCAGGAATAAAATCTAAGAAACTATTAATTGTTGGATTTTCACGTTCCTCCATAAATTTTAGCCATAAATCTTCTAATTTAGCATATTCTGCATCTGGAAATAGAAAATTTTTTCCTATTAAATAATCGCGAGCATGCTCAGAATGCATAAATAAATATAGCAAGCGGGTTTGCACAGGATCCATTTGCAATTGTTGATTAGACTCTGATACCGGTGTTGAATCATCCTCTAGCAATGGATCTGTTATTTCTGGCATGCCCTTATGCCGTTTAGCTGCATTATTTTTACGCCGCTGACGTGATAAGTTCGCATTAAGTGAATCTTTAGATACGTGTTGCTTTTGAGCAATTTTTTCTATATATAAATCTTGTTCAACGGGATTGGACAACTGCGCAATTTCATTAACTGCTTCATCTAAATAGGCGATTTTTTCACGATCATTATTAAGATTATACTTTTGCGATAACCGCCTTAGAAAAAAGTCAGTAGGCGTTAACGCGCCGTTTATTTCATCTTGGTACTTGCTGGTGCCATATTTTTTAACATATTCATCTGGATCCAATTTTTCAGGTAAAACCACTATTCCTAAGTTAAAGCCACCTGCCTGATCAAATAATTTAGCAGCACGCTCTGCCGCATGAATTCCGGGATCATCACCATCATAATTAATAATTACATTTTTGCTGACTCGCCTCAATAAATAAACTTGCTGGTCAGTCAAGCTAGTACCCATCGAAGCAATTCCTGACTTAATTCCTGATTTATAAGCAGCAATTACATCCATATAACCTTCATACAAAATCAAGTGATCCTCACTGCGTGCAGCCTTTTTAGCTTCCGCAAAATGAAATAAGACATTGGATTTAGTAAAAATCTTGGTTTCTGGACTATTAATATACTTAGCTTCAGTTTTATCCGCAGATAATCTTCGTCCAGAAAAACCAATAACACTGCCACTTTCGTTAGTTAATGGAAACATTAGCCGATCGCGAAATCGATCAAACATCTGACCCGCTTTAGTCTGAACAAATAAACCGCTAGCAAGTAAATCGTCTTCTTGATAATGGCGCTCACGCAAATAGGTCAATAACAAATTATCTTGTTTAGGAGCATAACCGATTTGAAAATGCTTCAGCGTATCATCATCAAGTTGGCGCTGATGAGCATACTCCAATCCACGTTTGCCAGCATTAGTTGATACTAAAACGCGATAATAAAAATCAGCAGCATCCTGATGCAGTTTAATCAATGGATTAGCAGGTTGAGCATTACCTCGGCCAACTTCGCCTATATCAATTTGAGCAATTTCAGCCACTTTTTGGACACTCTCAGGAAAAGTTAGATCATCTTTTTCCATTAAAAATTTAAAAACATTACCGCCCTTACCACAACCAAAACATTTAAAAAACTGTTTCTGTTCACTAACGGTAAAAGAAGGGGTCTTTTCCTGGTGAAAAGGACATAAACCAATATAATCTTTGCCCTTTTTTTCAAGCGAAACATACTGACTGATAACATTAACGATATTGACGTTATCGCGTACTTTGGCAATAGTTTGCTCAGGTATTAATCCAGCCATCGCATCACCTATTCTATAAAAATTACTTAATTACTAACTTAGTTAGATCACCCAAACGAGCTGCCAATCCCCGAATCGTTTGCAATTGCGTCAAGCGGTTATTTTTAACAGCATTATCCTTATCCAAAATCATATTAGTTTCAAAATAGCGATCAATTATTGGCTCAAGACTCACAAAACCGGCATATAATTCAGTTAAATCACTAGCTGTTTGCAATTGCGAAATGCCATCATACAGGTCTTGTTCACTATTATCAGTAAACAAAGCAGTATTTACTGAATCCTGTCCTGCAAATTTAGCTTTTTTCAGAATATTATTAATTCTGGTCAAACTTTCGACTACTAGCTTAAACTCTTCATCATCATGATGAGTCTGCAAAACCTTAGCAGCACTTAAAATTTGTAACGGATCCTGCTGATTAGAAGCAAGAGCTGCATCAATTACGTCATACTTGTAATTATTTTTTTGCAAATACTGCTTAATTCGATCACGAATAAAGTCAGCAATTTCTTTATCTTCATCAGCAGTCCTAGGTAGCTTGGCTGCAGTTTTATCAGTTAATAATTCAACAATTTCTGGTAAAACCTTATTAAAAGGCAATGACCATTTTTGATCAAGCAAAATTCGTACGATACCATATGCATACCGACGCAACGCATATGGATCGTTAGAAGATGTTGGGATCATACCTGCTGCAAAGAAGGTAATAATCGTGTCTAATTTATCAGCAACTGACAAGAGTGCACCCACAGTAGTTTGTGGCAAATCACCCTCGGCAGTATTGGGTAAGTAATGCTCTTTAATTGCTGCTGAAACTTGCTCATTTTCTCCAGCAAGCTCTGCATAATGCATTCCCATTACACCTTGCAATTCAGCAAACTCACCAACCATTTGGGTAACAAGATCAAATTTATATAGTTCACTTGCTCGATCAAAATCACTGACTGTCTGATCATCTAATTGCCATTTTTTAGCTAAAAAGTCACCAATAATTTTGACACGCTTAGTTTTTTCAGCCATCGAGCCAATCTTGTCATGAAAAGATACGTTCTCAAGACGCTTAACAAAGTGACTTAGTGGATATTTACGATCTTCATCATAGAAGAATTGGGCATCATCAAGTCGAGCAACTAATACTTTTTCGTTACCAGCAATTACGTTAGAAAGATAGTCTTTATTACCATTACGAACTGCGATAAAGTGATTGATTAATTTTCCTGCTTGATCGTAAACTTCAAAGTATCGTTGATTATCTTTCATGGAAGTAATCAAAACTTCTTGTGGCATTTCTAAGTACTTTTTAGCAAACGAACCAGCAAAAATAGTTGGATATTCAACTAAATTAGTTACTTCTTCTAATAATCCCTGGTCTAACTTAATCTGCCAGCCATTTTGCTCAACCAAGTCATTCATTTGGCGAACAATCATTTCTTTACGCTCTTCGGCATCAGCAATTACAAATTGATCTTTTAGAGCATCTTCATAGTCATCAGCATTAGCTAATACGACTGAATCACCTAAGAAACGATGACCTTGAGTTTTACGACCAGCTGTAATATTCAAAATTTCTACTGGTACAACTTCACTGCCAAATAATGAAACTAGCCAATGAATCGGACGAACAAATTCAAAGTCATGTGAATCCCAACGCATTTTAGTTGGGAAAGTCATTGCCTTGACCACGTCGCTCATCCCTAGCAGAATATCACTAGCCTTTTCCCCTACTTTTTGAACATGGACATAGGCATATTCAGTACCCTTTAATTCGTCAAAATAGATATCGTCTGTCGACATTCCTTGCCCGCGAACAAATCCTTGTGCAGCTTTAGACCAATTACCATCGCTATCTTTAGCAATTTTCTTAGCTGGCCCCTTTTTGATTTCATCAATATCAGCTTGCTTTTCTGCTAGCTCCTCTACCAAAATAGTTAACCTGCGAGGTGTTGAATAAGTTTTGATTTCCTTAAATTTTAAGCCGTTCTCAGTTAGAAATTTTTCGGTCCGATTAGCCAATTGTTGCACACTGCGCGTAACCACATGTGCTGGCATTTCTTCCGTACCAATTTCAAATAAATAATTTTTAGTCATTTTCAATCCCCGCCTTCTTTTCTTGAGCATTTTTTAGCAGTGGAAAGCCTCGTTTTTCTCGTTCATTGACAAAAGTAACCGCCACTTCATGAGCTAAATTTCTAATTCTGGACAAATATCCAGCACGCTCAGTAACCGAAACTGCACCACGAGCATCAAGCAAATTAAATGTATGTGAACACTTTAGAATATAATCATAAGCTGGTTGCACCAGATTTTGGCTAAGTAAGCGCTTAGCTGTTTTTTCATTTAAATCAAACGAATTTAATAGATTTTCTTGATTGGATTCTTCAAAAGCATATTTGGAATTTTCATATTCGGCTTCTTTAAAGATATCGCGATAAAGTACACCATTACCCCATTCCAAATCAAAAACGGAGTTAACATCTTGGATATACGAAGCCAGGCGCTCTACACCATAAGTAATTTCACTCATTGTAGGCTTGACATCTAATTCACCAACTACCTGGAAGTAAGTAAATTGGCTAACTTCCATGCCATCTAACCAAACTTCCCAACCAACACCGGCACAACCCATCGACGGATTCTCCCAATTGTCTTCAACAAATCGAATATCATGCTCTAAGGGATTAATTCCTAGGACTTGCAAACTATCCAAATAATATTGCTGAATATCTTCAGGAGCTGGTTTAATAACTACTTGAAATTGATGGTGTTGAAATAAGCGATTAGGATTATCCCCATAGCGGCCATCTGCTGGTCTTCTTGACGGTTCAACATAGCATGCTGCCCATGGTTCTGGTCCTACTGCCCGTAAAAAAGTATATGGACTCATTGTACCCGCACCTTTTTCTACGTCATATGAGGGCATTACCATACAACCCTTAGAGGACCAAAATTCTTCCAATTTAAAAATCATTTCTTGAATTGTCAATTTATCTTTTGTCATCATAATACCTCCCTGCATTAGGCCATAAAAAAAGCCTATGCAAAACTTGCATAGGGACGAAAAATATTCGCGGTTCCACCCTAATTCAGAGAATATCTTCTCTGCTCTTAATTAATTGACTAGAGGTGCCGTTTCCCAGATGACCTTACACTATCTGCCATTCGCTTAACTGGTACTTTTATAATTCCTCATGTTCATCAAATTCTCTTGTTATTTTAACATAATAAAGCAAACCAGACCAAAGGATTAGTCAAGCAAATTTATTTCATCTAAAAACTTTTTGCTTTTTAAATTTAAATCAATGGTCTCTTGATATATCCGATCAATTGCTCTACGGGTTACTTGTTTAATTGCGCGATTGACCTTAATCGTTCCTAAACGATTAAAGGGCACTAATCCGATTGTACGCAGTACAGCTGTTGCCTTAGCTGTTAAGTGTAAACGGCTGTTATCTCGATAAAAATGCTTACTACACAATATGCCACCCAACTTGATTGAGTAATCGAATTCTCCTTGCTGGCTACCACAGATCACACAATGCTTTAGTTCTGGTTCAACACCATAAGCAGCTAAAAGCTGCATTTGCACCACCTGAGAAATCATTTCAGGATCAATTCCTTGATCGATCTTTTTTAAGGCAAATAGGGTTAAATCATAATACTTTCCTAAATTTTGATATTCGACAAAAGCATGATCAACTAGATCTAAAATAAAAGATGCATAGGCATTCTTGGTCAAATCAGCAAATATACCAGAAAATTGTTTTACTTCCTTATACGTTCGCAAGTTACTCAATCCTTGACCGCTAGTATAAATTATATAATGCCCAATAGAGAAATTAACCGTAGCCGCACCAAGCTTAGATTTTGGCTTCAAAGCACCACGAGCAATTAACGTAACAATGCCAAGTTCTTTGGTCATAATCTTAGCTAGTAAATCAGCTTCTTTATATTTTTGTCGTTTAAAAATAATTCCTTGAACTTCTTTAAGTTCACGTGGCATTAAGAAAGTTCCTTTTTATCGTAGCCAACCTGCTTTAAAAAGCTAGGATCAGAACGCCAATTGCGTTGTACCTTTACCCACAAATGCAAATTGACTTTTTCACCTAACAAATTTTCAATTTGTTTACGGGCATTTATGCCAATTTGCTTGAGCATTTGGCCGCCTTTACCAATAATTATGCCTTTTTGACCACTTTTTTCAACATAAATAGTAGCTTCAATCTGCAATTTACCCTTTTGGTGTTCATTCATTCGCTCGACCCAAACGGCCGCAGCGTGCGGTACTTCCTCAGATGTCAACCGCAAAATTTGTTCACGAATCAATTCAGCTACTAAAAAGTATTCAGGCCGATCAGTAATTTCGTCAGAATTATAATATTCAGGTCCTTCCGGTAAATATTGTCGCAATGTTGCTACTAAATCACTAATCCCAATTCCTTTAGTAGCAGAAATTGGTAATAATTCTTTAAAGAGATCCAATTTTTGATAGCTATCAATAATTGGTAGTAACTCGTCAGGATTTACTTGATCAACCTTATTAATTACTAAAAAAACTGGTACATTAACTTGCTTGAGCAAGTTAACAATATAATTATCTCCACTACTGATTGCTTCCGGTTCAACTAAAAAAAGAACCAAATCAACATCGTTCAAACTCGAAAGACTAGCCTTATCCATATAATCATCTAATTTTAGATGTGGCTTAAAAATTCCTGGTGTATCAACGAAAACTACTTGTAAATGGTCAGTAGTATAAATACCAGAAATTTTATCACGTGTAGTTTGTGGCTTGCTGGAAGTAATTGCCACTTTTTGGCCAACCAGGTTATTCATTAGTGTTGACTTACCAACGTTTGGCCTTCCAACTAATGCAACAAAACCAGACTTATTTTTCTTATGTTCGGACATTATTTTCCTCTGCCTTTATCTAATTGTTCAAGATGCAATGGCAATCCATAATCTTCCAAAACCTTGCCTTGGATGCCAAACATTTCTTTAGCTTCAACTGGATCAATATGATCATACCCATTCAAATGTAAAAAGCCATGAACTAAGGTATAACCAAATTCGCGTTTCCAGCCAGTGCCATATTCCTGACTATGACGCTTAATTACGCTCGGACACATAAAAAGATCACCAATATCTTCTTGAAAATCTGGATCACTGACAAACGTGGACAAATCAAGACCATTTTCACCATCTTCAATCGCAAACGAAATTACATCAGTTGGATGATCTTGGTCGCGATATTTATAATTAAGTTCTTGACTATGCTCCTCATTAACAAAATTGATACTCATTTCCAGATTATTGGATTTCGCAATCTCTTGTTTAGCTAATAACAGTAACCGAGTAATCCAATCTTGCCAATTAAGTTCCTGATTATCTAAAAAGCCTACTTCATCATGATAAGTTATCTCAAGTGACTGCATTAATTTTGTGTTCCTTCTTTTTCATATGCATCGATAATTTTAGCAACAACGGGATGGCGCACCACATCATTAGCAGAAAATTGCACGAATTTGATTTGATCAATTTGCTTTAGAATATGACGTGCATCAAGCAAACCACTACGCTGACGTCCTGGTAAATCAACTTGAGTCATGTCGCCATTAACAATCATTTTGGAATTAAATCCTAAACGCGTCAAAAACATTTTCATTTGCGCATCAGTGGTATTCTGCGCTTCATCTAAAATTACAAACGCATCATCCAAAGTTCGACCTCGCATATAAGCTAGCGGTGCAACTTCAATTACACCACGTTCCATCAAACGATCAGTTGTATTAGTCCCTAAAATAGCATAAAGCGAATCATAAATTGGTCGTAAATATGGATCTACTTTTTCCTTCAAATCTCCTGGCAAAAATCCTAGTGATTCTCCGGCTTCGATTGCTGGCCTTGTCAAAACAATTCGAGAAACTTCGCCTTTTTTAAAAGCAGCAACTGCACAAACAACAGCCAAGAATGTCTTACCAGTACCAGCAGGTCCGATACCAAATACCACATCACTTTTTTGGATAGCTTCAACATACTTTTTCTGACCCATGTTCTTGACCCTAATCGGTTTGCCTTTAGCATCCCGAATTAAAATCTTCTTATATAAATCAGCAAAGTACTCAGTCGTTCCCTTATCAGCCATCTTCATTGCGCTAACTACATCTGGGGCACTGATAGTAACTCCAGTCTCTAGCACCTGATCTAGCGCCTTTAAAACATCAAGAACTTTCTTTACACTATTTGTTTCACCATCAATCACAATTTGATTGCCAATATCAACAACGTTAGTGTCATAGCCTTCTGCCAGCAGAGTCAGATTACGGTCATTGATACCAACTAATTTTTGGATGTTTTCCGGATTTTTAGGTATAAAATTTGTTTGAACCAAATGACTTCTCTTCGCTTTCTTAACTTGTTCTTAAATAAATTTCAGCTATCCAATAGGAAAGCCGCAATTAATCAATCAGCAAGCATTCACCACAGATACTTTAACTAAACCGGCTTTAAAATTAACTTCAACTAAAAAGCCTAACTAAATTATACCAAAAGAATAAAATTCTATCTCAGATATGTCTATTAAATTAACAATAAATTTACTATCTACAAAAAACGACCCCTATCAGCAGATAGAAGTCGTTTCCTAAGCTATTAATAATGTTTGCGTTTCCGTGCTGCTTCAGATTTAAGCTTTCTACGTACACTAGGTTTTTCGTAGAATTCGCGTTTACGGTATTCTTGTAAGGTACCACTTCTTGAAACGGAACGTTTGAAACGACGAAGAGCATCATCAATAGACTCGTTTTCGTGAACGACTGTCTTGGCCATGTGTGATCCCTCCTTCCATTTCTTGACGTCACCGCCACACTTAATAAGTAAATTATATCAAACCAGCGTGAGTGGTCAATACATTAACGCAATATTTTTTAAAAAGATTCATTTTCACATTATTATTTGAACAAAATCTTTTAATGCACTTTAGCAAATTGTATAATTATTACCAAAAAGGAGTACTCAATGGAAACAAACAATACTAAACAAGAAGTTAATATTATCATCATCTCAGACTCGGCTGGCGACACCGCTTTTAGTAATGCGACAGCTGCTGCTGCTCAATTTCCTACCGCCCAAATTAATTATCGGCGCTACCCGTTTATTGTAGATCATGAAAAATTAACAGCAACGTTAACTGAAATTGAACAATTTAGTAACTTAATAATTATTTATAGTTTAGTTAAAGATGAATTGCAAATCCCAGTAATTCGTTTTGGCCGCGAGCACCACGCAAAAATCATCGACATTCTTTCACCAACAATTGAAGCACTTCAAAATACTACTGGTCTGCAACCAGTGAAAAAAATTGGTGCCCAACATAAAATGAATCAAAGATACTTTGATCGAATTTCAGCAATGGAATTTGCCGTAATGTATGATGATGGAAAAGATCCTAAAGGTTTCTTGGAAGCTGATGTGGTATTATTAGGCGTATCAAGGACTTCTAAAACACCACTCTCTTTATTTTTAGCAAATAAAAATTTAAAAGTTGCTAACCTACCTCTAGTTCCAGATACCCATATTCCTAAGGAAATTTACAAAGTTGATCCCAATAAGATTATTGGCTTAACTAACGACTTATCTGTTTTAAATGAAATAAGACGTCAAAGAATGATTTCTTATGGTCTAAATCCAGACACAACTTACTCTAACACAGATGCTATCAAGGTTGAACTTGATTCTGCACAAAAGCTTTATCAAGAATTAGGATGCTACGTCGTTAACGTTGCCCACCGCTCAATTGAAGAAACAGCAGCTCTCATCATGCATCATCTTGGTTTTGAAGAGCAATAAGTCATATTCTAAGGACTGGGCTGACTTATCCGCTATAATTTATGGTATAAGGAGGCTAAAAATATGACTACTCAACAAAACAAACATTTTGATACCGCTATTTTTGCTGGCGGCTGCTTTTGGTGTATGGTTGAACCATTCGACACCTTGCCTGGGGTTGAAAAAGTCGTCTCAGGTTACACTGGTGGGCACGTTGCTAATCCAACTTATGAACAAGTTTCAGCTGGAACAACTGGACATACAGAAGCAGTTAAAATCACCTATGATCCTTCATTAATGTCTTATGAGCAACTTTTGCAATATTACTGGCAAGTAACCGATCCCACCGATGCAGCTGGCCAATTCCAAGACCGCGGTGACAATTATCGACCAGTAATCTTCTACAATTCTCCTACACAAAAAGCAGCGGCAGAAAAGTCTAAGGCTGCTTTAGCTCAAAGTGGAAAATTTAATAAACCAATCGTTACTAAAATTGAACCTGCTCAGCCTTTTTACCCAGCTGAGAATTACCATCAAGACTTTTATCGTAAGGATCCTAATCGGTATGCCTTAGAAGAAGCTGGTGGTCGAGCAGACTTTATTAAGCAACATTGGCAAAAATAAAAAAACGGCTTAAGCCGTTTTTTATTTACACAAAATTTTCTGAATTTGTTATTGGTTATTGACCTATCTTTTGTTACACTAATCTAGATTTATTTATTACTTTTTTCATAAAGGGACCTAACATAAAAATGGATCAGCTCGACACATTTAATCGGCGATATAACTTGCTTTCAAAAATTTCGGCTTCATTTTTCTATTCTTTAGCAGTTGCAGTTGCACTAAATTTCTTTTGGACTCCAGGTCATATGTACTCATCTGGTATGACCGGATTTGCACAATTGCTTAATACATTGAGTCAACGTTTTTTTCCGTTTACTCTTAGCACATCAATTTTATATTTTGTGTTAAATGTACCGTTGTTTTTATTAGCCTGGTTTAAAATAGGTCATAAATTCACCTTATTTACCATTATTACAGTCGTGCTAGGTTCAATCATGATGCATGTAATTCAACCAATCAATATGCACGTAGACCCACTAATTTGTGCATTATTTGGTGGTATAGTAAATGGTGTTGGCACTGGCTTCGCTTTAAAAAACGGCATTTCAACTGGTGGGATTGATATTATCGGGATAGTTATCAGACAAAAAACTGGTACCAGCTATGGTAAAGTCAGCATTTCGATTAACTTATTAATTATCCTAGCTGCAGGATTTGCTTTCGGTTGGACTCGAGCTCTTTATTCCGCATTAACTATCTTTGTTAACGGTCGTATGATTGATGCCGTTTATACCCAACATCAAAAATTGCAGGTAATTATCGTTACAGAATATCCCCAAGCCATCATTGATGGTATTCAAGAAAGAATGCATCGCGGGATTACTATCTTTCACGATGTTGAAGGTGCTTACAGCCATATTGAAAAAACGGCACTGCTAACTGTCATTGATCGCTATGATATGTATGATATTGTAGCAATTATTAAAAAATATGATCCATATGCTTTTATGAGCGTCAGTGAAATTGAAAAAGTTTATGGACGCTTTAAAGAACAAGAAATCGTTTAAAAAGCACTGCTTAATTCGGCAGTACTTTTTTACTTTACATAAATAAAATTATTTAAACAAGCTTTGGTATTCACCATAGCCTTGTTGCGCTAACTCATTAGCAGGAATAAACTTGAGCGCTGAAGAATTAATACAATACCTTAGCCCGCCCTGCTCCTTGGGTCCATCATTAAAGACATGTCCTAAATGGGACTCAGCATCTGGACTTTTTACTTCTGTTCGCTCCATGTGATGTGATTGATCACGTCGATAAGTCAACTTTTTAATTGGTTTAGTAAAACTCGGCCACCCACAATTAGCATCATACTTATCCAAACTAGAAAATAGCGGCTCACCTGAGACAATGTCTACATAGATTCCTGGCTGATCAAAGTCATCATATTTACCAGAAAAGGGTGCGTCAGTTGCCGCATTTTGAGTTACTTCATATTGTTTTCGATTAAGTTCTTTTAATCTAGCAGCTTTTTTTGATTGATCCATGATAATCTGCCTCCTTACCCTAACTATAGCAAACTTTTCTTAAATAAATCGGTTAAGAGCTTATTAAATTTATTAAGTGAATGATTTACTATATTCTACAATAGTTTATACTTAATAAATATTACAAAATATTAGAAAGGATTTTATCATGCCACGTTTAGCAAAAAATCTCTCAGACAAAACCAATACTAGAATTAAAAGTTTACCTCAATCTAAAATCGATGCTTTCGCTAATGAAATTGCCCAAATACCAGATATCGTCAAATTAACGATTGGTGAACCTGATCTAGAAACTCCAGAACATATTAAGCAAGCTGCAATTGCAGATATCAAACGAAATGATTCACACTATGCTCCAGAAGCAGGTAAACCGGAACTGTTAGACGCAATCAGTAACTATCTGAATAACAAATTAGGTGTACGTTACGATCCGCAAAGCGAAATTTGTGCAACAGTAGGCGTATCAGAGGCCCTCAATTTAACTTTTATGACTCTGCTGAATCCTGGAGATAAGGTTCTAGTACCAACCCCAGTTTGGGGCGTTTATTTTGGCATTATTGAGCTAGCAGGTGGAATTCCGATTGAAATTGATACTTCAGATGACCATTTTTTGTTAACTGCTAGCAAGCTAGAGCAAACATTGGCTGGTGAAGGCGATGGTGCCAAAGCATTGATTTTAACAGATCCTTCTAATCCGACTGGACGAGTTTACACGAAAACTGAACTAATAGAAATAGCACAAGTAATTAGCGACCATGACCTATTCGCTATCACCGATGAAATTTACGCGGAACTGATTTATGGTCATAAAAAGCACTATTCTTTAACCCAAATTATTCCCGAGCGAACTATTTTACTGTCTGGCCTATCTAAAAGCGTGGCAATGACTGGCTGGCGTATCGGCTATATTGCTGGTCCACAAGAAATTATGCAAATGATCATTAAGATTAATCTGTATCTTGTTTGTTCGGTTACCGACAACGTACAAGCTGCAGCTACTGAAGCTTTAACCAATGGCGAGCAGGACTACATTGCAGCACGTGCAATTTATGAGAAACGCTTAAATATTTTACATACTGCATTAGTAGAAAGTGGCTTTACTTTAGCCGCACCTGAAGGTGCCTTTTACATTTTTGCTAAAATTCCTAAGAAATTTGGGACAGATGACGTCAAATTTGCTACTGACCTAGCTCATAAAGCCAAAGTTGGTGTAATGCCCGGTAGCTATTTTGGTGCTGGTGGTGCTGGTTTTGTAAGATTATCTTATGCAGCATCTGATGCAGATATCCAAAAAGCAGCTAAGAGAATTAAAAATTACGTTAAACAGCTTCAATAATGGCTTAACCGAGCTTTTAATTTGGTTTTAGTCCGGGTTTTAGTTAAACTCAAGAGTGTAACTAAATATTTACCATAGAATTTATTTGAAGGGATGATAAATTATGCAAATTACAATGAAAAATGCTCCTTTATCAACAAATGGTCAACCACCAGTAGTCGGAAATAAGTTGCCAGACTTTAAGGTGGAAAAAGCTGATGGTACTATCGTAAACATGGTTGAATTAATTACTAGACCAACCTTGATTAGCGTCGTGCCAAATATTAATACCAGTGTCTGCAGCATTTCAACTAAACGTTTTAATAGTGAAGTAGATAATTACTCAGGCATTAACTTTTACACTATCTCAACTAACACTAATACTGAACAAAAGAATTGGTGTGCAGCTGAAGGTGTTAAGCAGATGGAATTATTGTCGGATGCTCACCATGACTTTGGTGAGCAAATGGGCTTATTTGTTGAAGATGCTGGAATTGATGCCAGAAGTATTTGGATTGTTGATACTGACAAGAAAGTAATTTATCAAGAATTAATTCAAGAAATGACTGACGAACCTAATTATAATGCGGCATTAGAATTTTTAAATGAAATTACTAAATAGTCAAAATAATGAGATACAAAAAAACAATTGCAAGTTTTGCAATTGTTTTTTTATATCTCACTAAAGTAATAAAGAATACTTATTCATCCCAACTAGTATTCTTAGCAGCATCTGCTTCAGCTTGCTTAGCCAAACTGGCTTCTGTATTAGCCACGCTATCATGATACTGTTCTTCCACTTCAATACCTAAATCAGCTAATTGTTGATCAGAAACTGGCGCCGGCGCATGCATCATTGGTTCTGAAGCGTTAGCGTTCTTTGGAAATGCTAAAACGTCACGAATGTTATCTTTTTCAGCTAATAACATCGCAAAGCGATCTAAACCAATTGCTAACCCAGCATGTGGTGGAAAGCCCATGTCTAACGCATCTAACAAGTAGCCAAACTGTTCATAAGCGCGCTTTTTGGTAAAACCAAGTGCCTTTAGCATCTTTTCTTGAATTGAGCGTTGATGGATTCTGATGGAACCACCACCTAATTCATCACCATTCATTACAATGTCATAACTGCGAGCATGTGCCTTATGTGGATCGGTTTCAAGCAGTTTAATTCCCTCATCATCTGGCATTGTAAACGGATGGTGCGCAGCAATCCATCTGCCAAAACCTTCATCATATTCAAATAGTGGCCAATCAACTACCCAAACAAAGTCAAAAACGTGCTTAGGAATAATATCTGTCTCCTTGGCAAATTCACGGCGTAAATGATCAAGCGAATCGCAGCAGACTTTCCATTTATCAGCAACTAAGACTACCAGTTCTCCACCCTCAAGGCCGAACTCTCTTATCAGAGCAGCTTGATCTGTATCCGTCAAGAAACGACTGATAGGTCCAGAAAATGCCCCATCTTCATATTTAACCCAAGCTAGACCTTTAGCATGGTAGCGCTTAATGTAATCTTGTTTCTTTTCAATTTGTTTACGTGAATACTTTTGCGCGCCATTCTTAACAGCAATTCCCTTAACAAAGCCACCATCTTTAATTGCACTTGAGAAAACCTTAAAATCGCTATTCTTAAAAACATCACTCAGATCATGAATAAACATCTCAAATCTGGTGTCAGGTTTATCAGTTCCATATTTATTCATTGCTTCATCCCAAGAAATTCGTTTGATCGGGGTTTTCAGATCAATCCCCATCACGTCTTTCATGATTTTCTTCAATAAACCTTCAGTGTATTCTTGAACCTGCTGCTCATCAGTAAATGAAGTTTCCATGTCTATTTGTGTAAATTCTGGTTGCCGATCTCCACGCAAATCTTCATCACGAAAACATCTAGCCAATTGGTAATATTTATCAAAGCCAGCGCCCATTAATAATTGCTTGAATAGTTGTGGTGACTGTGGCAGTGCGTAAAAACTACCTGGATAAATTCGCGAAGGAACCAAATAATCCCGTGCTCCTTCAGGAGAAGATTTACCCATAATCGGTGTTTCAATATTAACAAAGCCGTTTTGATCAAAATATTCATGCGTTGCTTGTAAAATTTGCGAACGTAACCTGATTGCCTTTTGCAAGCTTGGTCTACGCAAATCAAGATATCGATATTTTAAACGAGTTTGTTCGCCAACTTCAACATCATCCTTAATTTCAAACGGAGGATTTTGCGACTTATTTAAAATAGAGATACTGCTTGCATCAACCTCAACCTGACCAGTTTTCATATCTGGGTTAGCACTTGTACGTTTAACAACTTTGCCCTTGACTTGAATAACATATTCGTTGCCTAAAGCAGCAACGGTATCCATTAAAGATTCACCCGAATCATGATTGACAACTATTTGGACAATCCCTTCACGATCCCGCAAATCAATAAAAACAAGATTACCTAAATTACGAACACGCTGCACCCAGCCGTATAAGTTCACTTCTTGTTCAAGATAATTCTCAGTAATATTCCCACAATAATCTGTTCTTTTTTCCATTAAATTAGTCCTTTAATTGTTCAATAATGTTCTGCATATTATCAACATCACTCAGCTGAAGATCGAGTGTCTTTGCATCCGATAATCGCTTAACATTAAGTGTACCTGCTTCTAGTTCTTTAGCACCTAACGTAATTACGAATTTTGCATTTACTCGATCTGCCTTTTTGAATTGCGCCTTCAGCTTCTTCTGATCAACATCGTATTGTACCTTGAAACCCTGCTCGCGCAAACTACGCGCAATTTCAACAGCTTTAAGAGCGGTGCCCTCACCAATATTAGTAATAAAGAAGTCAATCCCTTGATCAGCAAATAGCTGCGGATTTTGCTTTTGTAAAACTAACATCAACCGTTCTTCGCCAATCCCAAAACCAACTGCTGGTGTTTGGGGACCAGAAAATTCTTCAACTAGATGGTCATAGCGGCCACCGCCAAGAATGGTTGTGGCAGATTCCCATAGACTCTGATCTTCGACCATAAATTCAAAAATAATCCCGGTATAGTAATCAAGTCCGCGTACTAGGTCATTATCAATTACATATTCAATCCCCAATTGGTCAAGCATACTGGTAATTTGGTCAAAATTTGCTTTTGATTCTTGATCCAAGTAATCAATAATCTTCGGTGCATTAGGCAAAAATTGCTTATCCTGTTCATCCTTAGAATCTAAAATTCTAAGTGGATTATTAACTAGCCGACGTTTAGAATCATCTGATAGTTGCTCTTTTAGCGGTGTAAAGTAATTCACCAAAGCATCATGATAGTCTTGCCGCACCTGGGTATTGCCCAATGTGTTGATGTGCAGCTCATAATTCTTCACACCCAACTTTGCTAATAAATCATGAGCTAAAATAATTGTCTCAACATCAGCTAGTGAATTGCTAGAGCCAAAACTTTCTACTCCAATCTGATGAAATTCGCGCTGCCGTCCTGCTTGTGGTCTTTCATAACGGAACGTTGATTCAAGATAGTAAACATTAAATGGTTTGACGACTTCTGGAGCATACATTTTATCTTCAACATAGGCCCGCACTACACCAGCAGTACCTTCCGGACGCAAAGCAATATGACGTCCACCTTTATCGTTAAAATCGTACATTTCTTTTTCAACAACATCAGAAGTTTCACCACTTGACCGAGAAAAAACTTCATAATTTTCAAAACTGGGAGTTCTAATTTCACGATAATTTGCCTGCTTGAAAAAGTCACGCACAATTTGCTCTACTCTTTCCCATGAACCTGACTGCTCAGGCAAAATATCCACTGTTCCCTTAGGTCTTTGTACTTTCATTTACTCATCCTTTTAATAAAAAAAGCGCCCTTGAATAAATCAAGGGCGCTAAGTGCACGGTACCACCTTTTGCTTGTGCTGCGAAATAACGCTCGCCACGCGTTTATTATCTGCTAAAGTGGTCACAGTTAGCTGTCCTATCCGTTCTTTCAGCTAATTGAACGGTCTCTGTTAATAGAACTGGCTAAACCTCAATCTTTGTCATTGATAATTCTTTTAAAGTATAACTCATGTAGGTCAAAAACTCAAAATCATTTTCTAGTTTCACTAAGCTACACAATTACCAATTGAGCTAGCTCAACTTATAAATCGAAAACTACAGTAAAAGGTCCGTCATTTTCTAAGCTAACTTGCATATCTGCACCAAATTCTCCAGTAGCCACCTGCAAACCAGCATTAACTAATTCATCGTTAAATTTCTGCCACAATTCTTTTGATTTAGGCGGACGCATTGCTTTGGTAAAACTAGGACGATTGCCCTTTTTGGTATCGGCCAATAAGGTAAATTGGCTGACACTTAAAACTTGCCCGCCAACATCTTTAATTGCCAAATTTGTTTTACCATTTTCATCTTCAAAAATTCGCATTTTAGCAATTTTACTAGCTGCTTTTTGCACCATTGCCAAGTCATCGCCTTCTTTGATGCCAACTAGCAATAATAATCCTCGATCAATCCGGCCAATAACTTGTCCAGCAACCGCTACTTGTGCTTGATTAACTCTTTGAATTACGACCCGCATTAACTATCCGCCCTTCTGGTTTGATATACATCCGGAATATCCCTTAGTTTACTCAAAATATCATTTAACTGCTTAGAATTATTAACTGCTACTGTTGCATAAATATGCGCAATATTGTCATCGTTCACTTTACCAGAAATATTATTAATATTTTTGGTTAACGAATTTAACTTAGTCAAAACATCACTTAACAAACTATTGCGATTATAGCCAAAGACCTCTAGATTTGCATTAAAAGCTTGTTGGCTGCCTTCTTCAATATTCTCCCATTCAACTTCAATTAGTCGTCCTTGACTAGCTTTGTTATTAACAATATTGCGGCAATCAGCCCGATGGATAGTTACTCCGCGTCCTTTAGTAACATAACCAACAATTTGATCACCAGGAACAGGATTACAACACTTAGCCAAATGCAGCATGAGGTCACTCATGCCTTGAATCATGACCCCATTTTTGTGTCTAATCTTCATCGGTGTGGTCGAATTCTTGTTAGTAGTTTGCTCTTGCGGTGTCTTCTTTTGCCCAGAACTTAAGATTTCGGCTTCAAGTTCTTTTTGCTTTTGTTTTTCATTTTCACGGCGAACCGCAATAGTTAAGCGATTAGCTACACTAACAGCAGATAAGTCACCAAAACCTATTGAAGCAAATAATTCGTCAGCCGTCTTATAATTAAATTGCTCTAAAGCTTCTTCAAGATGATTTTTATCCATAAAGTCTTTTGGTACTAGACCTTGCTCGCTTATTTTATCAGCAACTAGCTGGCGCCCTTGTTCAACACTATGATTCCTGTCAATATCACGAAAGTAGCGGCGAATTTTATTTCGTGCTCGTGACGTCTTGACGATATCAACCCAATCACGCGATGGTTTGGAATTAGACTGGGTCATAATCTCAACTACATCACCATTTTTTAATTTGTAATCAAGTGGCACTAGCTTACCATTGACCTTAGCTCCAACCGCATGACTACCGACTTGAGTATGGATTTCATAAGCAAAGTCTAAAGTTACCGACCCTTTCGGTAATTCATATACCTCACCTTTTGGAGTGAACACATAGACCCGATCAGAAAAAATATCGCTTTTGACACTTTTCATAAATTCGTCAGCATCTTGGGTTTCGTCTTTTAACTCCAAAATTTCTCTGACCATATCCAATTTTTTATTAGAATTGGTTTGTTCAACCCCATTAAATTCACCGCGCTTATAAGCCCAGTGAGCAGCCACACCGTATTCAGCCACTTCATGCATCTGTTCAGTTCGAATCTGAATTTCCAATGGCTTACCACCAGGTCCAATAATAGTGGTATGCAGAGACTGATAGCCATTTGCTTTAGGTACAGCAATATAATCTTTAAAACGCCCTGGCATTGGCTTCCACTTGGTATGGACTGCGCCTAAGACTGCATAACAATCTTTAACCGTTTTAACTAACACTCGTACTGCCGACAAATCATATATCTCATCGAAGTCTTTATGCTTATTAACCATTTTTTTATAGATAGAATAGATATGCTTAGGTCGACCATAGATGTCATACTTGATACCTAAACTATCTAAACTAGTTTCTAAGGTTTTAATTGCATCATTAATATATTCTTCCCTTTGGCTACGTTTTAAGTCCATTAAGTTAACAATTTGATAATATGCTTCGGGATTTAAATAATGAAAACTGATGTCTTCTAATTCCCACTTAATTGACCCAATACCTAACCGATCAGCTAGTGGGGCATAAATATCCATGGTCTCTGAAGCAATTCGGCGTTGTTTGTCAGGACGTAAATGTTGCAAAGTATGCATGTTGTGCAACCGATCAGCTAGTTTAACCATAATAACTCGAATATCTTTAGCCATCGCAATTAGCATTTTACGGTGATTCTCTGCCAAAAATTCCTGATGAGATTTGTATTTATATTTATTAAGTTTAGTAACGCCATCAACAATAAATGCTACATCTTTACCAAACTTTTCCTTAATATCATCATTAGTAACCGGAGTATCCTCGACTGTATCATGCAAAAAACCAGCTGCTACTGTATCAGGATCCAATTTTAAGTTAGCCAGTGTACCAGCAACTTGCGTAGGATGTACAATATAGGGTTGCCCTGATGCTCTTTTTTGTTCTTTGTGCGCTTCATTAGCAAACTGATAAGCTTCTTCAACAAACGCAACTTGCTCCTGATTCATATACGCTTTACACGTGTTAATAACTTTATCGTGTGTCATTTCAATATATTTTGACATCTACTCACCCTTTCTGATTGTAAACATGCTTATCCATTAGCCCAAAAATTTCAAAAATCAAATAAATTAACCCAAATAGTAAATTATATTTAGCATATTTAAGTAAGATTATTATACAAAAAATACCAGGCAAAAAAAGTAACCAATAATGATTTAGCCGACGATGCTCAATTAATCTACCTAAATGATAACTAACTAAGGGATTCGCTAGCATAAATAATAAGCCTACACGCCAGACAATTGGAATTTGTATTAAGCTAAACACTAATGGCAAAATACTAACTAGTATGCTCCACCAAATAACTGGCATCCAGCTATATTGATTCAACTTTTGAATCAATGAAATTCGTTTAATTCGATCAAAAACTTTATTAATCAATTTGGTATCCTTCTAAGTTAGTCTACTCTTGTCGCTCAATAATCAAGCCAACCCAACGTTCTTTTTTCAAACTTAATACTACCTTAAAACCGGCTTGGTCAAGAGCATCATGAACTTTTGATAACTGTAAATAATCAATTCCTGAAAAAATCACTTGCCCGCCAATATTCAAGTGTTCATCCAGTTGCGGAATAAGCTCAAGTAAAATATCTGCTAGAATATTGGCAACAATTACATCAAACTTTCCAGTAACCCCTGTTAACAAACTAGTTTTTTGAACGTTAATCTCAGACAACTTATTCAGTTTCATATTCTGATGAGTTGCACTGATTGCTTCATCTGAAATATCCGTAGCCGAAACTTGTTTTGCACCTAATAGTGTCGCCGCAATTGCTAAAATTCCCGAACCAGTTCCTACATCAATCACACTCTTGGGTTTAGCCATCACCAATTCAAGCCCAGTTAGTACCAATTGTGTGGTAATATGATTACCTGTTCCAAAGGCTAGTCCTGGATCAAGCTTAATTAACTTCTGATCTGCAAACGCTGGTTGATAATCTTCCCATTCCGGAACAATGGCTAAATGTCGTGAAAAATCGATCGGATGATAAAATTTTTGCCAAGCAGTATTCCAATCTTGATCAACCACATAGGAGGTAGTTAATTTCGCTTGTCCAATTGCCAGTCCGTAGCTTTGCAATTCTTGTAACTTGCTCTGATAGCTTTTAGTTAAGGCAGTAGCATCGGCTTCTTCATCAAAATATGCTATAAATTGCATATCTTTTGGTAAATCTTGAATTTCATCTAACTCAACCAAAGTTGAATCATGTCTGCGACTTGCATCTTGAAAGTCGGAACGCTTACGAGCTTGTGTCCCCAAAGCATGCAGATCATCCATACTGTATATGGTTAACGCATCTTCTACTTCGTGGCTAGTTTCAATTTTAATCATTAATAATTTCAATTTATACTACTCCCTTTTTACTTTTGGTTCTAGAATGCTATCATATTAACAAGGTGATAATTATGGCAAAGCAGAAAAATAAACTTGAAAAAACTTTAGTCGAAAAAATCTTAGATCGTAATAAAATTCCTTATCGACCAACTAAATTCGCAACCCACCAAGATTCGGGTGGCGTCGCAAAAATGGATACTTCTATTCTAAACGAGAATGAACATTTGGTCTACAAAACGCTGGTCTGTACTGGCAATAAAACTGGTCCTTTAGTCGGAGTAATTCCTGTAACAGAGCATCTAAGTCTCAAAAAACTAGCTAAAGTCTCTGGTAATAAAAAATGCGAAATGCTACCGCTTAAAGATTTAGAAAAAACCACTGGCTACGTCCATGGTGCTAATACGCCCATTGGAATTTATTTTAAACATCATTTTCCAATTTATCTGGACAAAAATATGACACGCGAAACAGAGATTGCTGTTTCCAGTGGTCAAGTCGGACGTAGCGTATTTTTAGCTCCACAAGATTTACAAAACTATTGTCAAGCAAGTTTTAGTGATTTACTAGAATAACTTTTTGATTTTACTAAGTTGAGCAGCGATTTAGCTGCTCTTTTTTACTGATTTTGGTAATATTACTACACAATTAAAAAATTAGAAGCTAATACTAACTTAAAAAATAATTTTGTAATATAATTTATTGCAACATCAAAAAATTAAGGAAGAAAAAATGACATTATTAACTGATGAAGAACTGGCAAATATTGCTCACGATTACTTTTTGAGTAAATTAAATATTGCCGACATCTCCAAAAAATATGATTTATCCCGCTATCTGATAACTAAGGCAATTGAGGAAGCTGAAGACAAGGGAATAGTCAAAATCAACATTTACCAAAGTCCTAAACGAGTAGAAAAACTTGAACGTGAATTTCAACGTCTCTTTCATTTAAAGGAAGTCTATATCCTTGAAGACTTAGAAACCAAAAATCAAGACAATGAAATGATCGTCAACTATGCTGCCAAGCAAATTCAAAACTATATTAAATCTTCTCACGTAGTCGGTCTAACCTGGGGAACCTTAATCCGGGACATTGTCAATAACTTTACTGAAGTTAACCGAGATGATTTAACCTTTATTCAACTGGTTGGTCAGGTGGTTAATACAAGCAAACGCAAAAACCAAGTGATTCAACAAGCAGCCAAAAAATTTAATGCAAAGTCACTTACTTTTCCTGCTCCATTATATGCACTTAATCCGCAATTAATTCAAGAAGTTAAACAAGAACCTTTCTATGAACAAATTGATAATTTTTATCCACGACTTGACTTAGTCTTTGCCAGTATTGGCACTGCTCAAGCAATCGAATCTGGACGGTTCTTTATGGAATATTATGCAGATAGTTTATTTACTGGAATTGATCGTAGTAAAATTGCTGGGACGGTCTTTGGTCGACCTTACGATATCGAAGGAAACTTCTTTGAAACAATTGAACCTCATATATGCGGGATTAGTCTATCAGAACTAATGCGAATTCCCAATCGCTTTGTAATCGTCAAAAACCGGTTTAAGGAAGAAGCCTTACTTGGAGCACTAAGAAGTGGTGTTGTTACTCATTTAGTTACCAGCAGCGGAATTGCAGAACGTGTCTTGCAAAAGCTAAACAATTAAGTTAGATTGTTTTCATAAACTTGGCTGAGATAAGCTTGTAATTGGTTGACAGAATGCCTTCTTGAACGTGCACACTCTTTAGCTGGTCTTTGACATAAAAAACAGGAACGTGCTTTTAATCCCATTTCAGTTCTTGATAAAGCAGCTTTGCTTGCTGAAGTTAACACATCAGCATCAAACAAACGACCTAATTCTGTTTGGTCCTCAAAATAAATCGCAGCTTGCTTAACTTTAAAAGCTTCATTATTACTCAGATAAAAGTTTTCACAACCAGTTGGTCTATCCCAGCTTGTTTCTAATGACCATTGTAAGTGGTTATTGGTTAAAATTCGTTCCAAATCCTTAACACCAGCCATAAATAATTTACGTAAGTATTGATTATTCTTGATTGGTCCTGGTATATTAAGTTTAACATCTAATAAAGTTTCCGATGAAGCAGCTTGTAATAGTTTAGTTTGCAATCTCACTCGTCTATCCTTATCAGCTAAAACTTGAACAATATCTTGCGGCTGACCTTCTTTAAAAATTGATTTAGTCATTTAATCATCCTTTTTATTTATTATAGCAAAAAAGCATGGAAATAAGTTACATCTTCTTTCCATGCTTTTTGTCAATATAATTACTTTAGTCTTTAACTTGCTTAATGGTATCAATGATCGTGCCATCACGATATTCTACCAAAGCAACAGTACGATCAGTATATTCCAGCGGTTTCGCTTGTCCCACTTGGTCTTGAGCTAGTTGTTGCAAATCTTTAATGTCAACAATCTTTAACCCTGGAACTTTGCTCAAAGCAGCAATCAAGTCTTGACGCTTAGGATTAATGGCAATTCCGCGCTCAGTTACTAGAACATCAATTGAATCGCCCGGTGTAACAACCGTTTCAACTTTTGGCACTACCGTAGCATTACGCCCGCGAACAAGTGGAGCTGTAATGATAGTCATCTTGGCATTAGCAGCATCTTGATGTCCACCAATTGCCCCGCGGATAACTCCATCTGAGCCAGTCATCACATTAACATTAAAATCTGTATCAATTTGCAATGCAGATAAGATGGCTACATCAAGATTATTTACGACTGCACCTTTGTTATGCGGATCAGCATACCATGAAGCATCTATTTCTTGTTGATCACGATTCTTGGCCATTGATGCAGCTGCACCTTTATCAAAATCCTGGACATCCATGACTTTTTTTACTAAGCCCTCTTCAAGCAAATCAGTAGTTGGCTTAGTAATGCCACCTAAAGCAAATGAGGCTGTAATCTGATCATCAATCATTGATTGACGTAAATATCGCGTTACTGCTAAAGCAGCACCACCAGAACCTGTTTGGAATGAAAAACCTTGTTTATAATATGGTGAGTTAGTAATCACCTGATTAACATTTTGGGCGATTTTTAATTCTTTAGGATCTTTAGTAAATCGAGTAGCACCAGAACCAATCTTATCAGGGTCACCAATCTTATCAACTTTAACGACATAATCAACTTGATCCTGCTTAATTGAGGCTGGTGTATTCGGGTAATCAACCACGTTATCTGTTAGCAATACAACTTTATCGGCATATTGGGCATCGATTAAAGCATATCCTAATGAACCAAAAACTGCATTACCATCTTGGCCATTAGCATTACCTGCTGGATCAGAAACCGGAACACCTAAGAAAGCTACATCAATTTTAATGTCGCCCTCTTCAATTGCTCGTGCCCGATTACCATGTGAACGAAAAATTACCGGATTTTTAAGACCGCCATGTGAAACAAATTCACCAAGGCTGCCACGCATTCCTGAGGAAGCAATATTAGTAATTACCCCCTTTTTAATTGCTTCAATTACCTTGTCGTTCATGACACCAGTCAGTGAAGATGGAGCCAGAGTTAAATCTTGATACCCCATTTTAATAATTTGATCCATGACTTTATTGAAAGCAAAATCACCATTTCTAAAGTGGTGGTGGAACGATATGGTCATCCCATCTTTAAGATTATTTTTAATAACCTCTTCTAAAGAATCAACTACTTTGTCTTCTCCGGCGCTTACCCTAACTTTAGGAGCAACCCGTTGAACTTCAGGATGACCGATTTTAGTTGATTCAAAGCCCTTTAAATTCATTTTAGTCATTAATTCATCTGGTAATTCGCGGTTAACTTTATTCTCCAATGTAATTACCCTCCTTATCAATCAAATTAGAAGCTTTCGCAGTTTCGAGTACTCGATTCGCTTTTTCAACAACTGGTTTATCAACCATCTTACCATTCATGGAGATAACACCTGAACCCTTGGCTTTAGCCTCACGAATTGCATTTTGCACATTCTTTGCATTTTCAATTTCTGCTTTAGTTGGGTTAAAGACTTCATTAACCATTGAAATTTGACGTGGGTTAACTAGTGATTTCCCGTCAAAGCCTAATTCATAAATATAATTCGTTTCTCGATAAAAACCTTCAGTATCCTGCATATTTGAAAAGACGGTATCAAATGCATAAACTCCAGCTGCCCGAGCAGATTGCAAGACCATATTGCGAGCAAATTCTAATTCCCGGCCATCTGGATAACGGTGCGTATGCATGTCAGCAGTGTAATCTTCACCTGAAACAGCTAAGCCCATCATTAAAGGTGTTGCCGTAGCAATTGTTGGTGAATTCAGCACGCCTTTAGCACTTTCAATCGCTGCCATCACACCAATTGAGCCCTTTGCAATGCCATATTCTTCTTCAGCTTTTTCCATATCCTTAACTAATTTTTGAATCATTTCTGCTGATTCAGTCTTAGGTAAACGAATAACATCTACACCGGCTAACACCATGGCCTTAACATCTTCATCATAAAAGGGCGTATCTTGACCGTTAATTCTAACTACGATTTCAGCGCCACCAAAGTCGACAGCTTTAATCGCATTAAAAACTAGCATTCTAGCTGCATCTTTTTCAGTCAATGAAACAGCATCCTCTAAATCAAGCATGATTGAATCTGCACCGTAAATCCCAGCATCCTTAATCATTGCTGGATTATTACCGGGAACGAACATCATAGTTCGACGCAGACGATTTTTCACATAAGTCATTTTATTGCAATACCTCCAATTCTGGTTTATCTGAAGTTTCAGTTGCTCTTTGAGCTGCAGCTAATGTCCGAGCGACGATTACACAATCAAGTGCCCCCTTATCGGTCGCCTTAACCTTAGCATCGGTAATTCCATATTTTTGTAAAGTGTTAGTAATTGCTTGTTTAATTTGGTCACCATACGCCTTAATTACTTCAGAATCCAAATCAATTTGAATTCCATCTGTTCCTTTAGAAATCATGATTTGGATATCGGAAGACTCTAAAGTCCCTGCTACACCAATTGTTTTAATTTCCATTAATTTTCATTCCTTTCATAATTCTTGTTTGTAAAGCTTGATAATTATCTTGAATAAATTCCATCGTAGTTGCTGGCACAAGCTGCTTAATCGCTACCAAATTTCCGGTCTTAATTAACTGCCGGACTTGCGTTGCCGTGATTATTTTTTGATTACTACAAAAGCGTTGGACAATCTTAACGTCAATATTTGGACTAAGTATTTTAATTAAACTCTGGTTGTAGAAATTAGTTGTTCGAGAAAAGGGTTCTGTCCCAAGATAACGATATTTGATTGCAAGAGCTGGTGCAATAATATTTCGAAAAACTACAGCATCAATTTCAGTTTGAGTAGTGATTAAGTCATCCGGTGATTCTAAAAAATAAGCCGGAAAAGTTGCTGCTGAAACTAAATAATCACCACCGCTAACTACAATTACATTCTTTAAATCTGCAGTGCCTGCTTTGACCAATTGCATTCTTTCACTTGTTGTAAATAAAGAAGCATCTGTTGCAACCACGAAGACATAGACTAAATCATTTTCCCGACTTGCCAGTTCAACTAGTTTCCTATGTCCTAAGGTAAAAGGATTGGCATTCATGACAATGGCTGCCACCTTTGGTTGATTCTGCGCTCCTGTGCGAGGTATTTGTGCAATAAAGTCATTAATATCAGGTGTGCCACTTTCTAAAAAAGCTGCTGTGTCAGTCTTAGCTAATTCATTAAATCCTAAGTGCTGAAAACTCGCTGAATATTTTGCCTTAGTAAAAACAAAACTGTGAAAAATTTTTTGACTGAATAAATATTGTTGCAAGGCTGACACAATTTGGTTAAACCGAGCTCCAGGAACAACACCTTTATTGCAGACTGCGATGTATTTTAAAACATTACCAGCAATACTGCCTGTCCCAACCAATTTACCAGCATCATCAATTAGTCCAATCGTGTGATCAATCACAGCAACTTCGCGTGTACTAAAATTCTTCAAGTCTAATTTGCTTAAAAAATTCTTCCATCTTTCAAATGTCGCATGGTCATTTAAATACAGGTCAACTACTTTGTCCATTTAGTCACTTCCTTTATAACTATTTAAAAATCGCATAACTTCATCATACATCTCTCGTGGTTGCTCCGCCTGAATTAAATGACCACAATTAGCAATAATTTTTGCTTCAATCAACGGGTTCAATTCCTGCATTGCCAAGGCAAAGTGATAATCAAATAGCGGTGAGTTTTCGCCAGCTAAGACTAATAACGGGATATCGATGTCAATTAAGACATCCCGCCAATCTTGGTGTGCATGATCAATTAGACACAAGTAATTATCACTAGGTTGATATGGAAAATCCCTAGCTTCTTGGCGTGCTAAATCAAACATTTCTTCATCAATTCGAGCAAAAAAAGGATTCCCAAAATCAACTTTTAAATATTCCGGATAATTTTGCCAAGTTAAATCTCTAAAACCGTAAGGCCACGTTTCATCACGAATCATTTTAGGAGGCTGATCTAAATCAACCATCGCGCAAAAGCGCTTACTACCAAATAGCGATAAATATGACCACAAATTGGCAGCTCCCATTGAATTGCCAATTCCAATTACCTGTTGTAAATCTAACTTTTGCAATAACTCTGCTAAATCTAATGCATGACGGCTAATTCTTTGACCCTGATAGGTTCTCTCAGATTGACCTTGATTACGCGGATCAATTAAAATGAAGCGAAAATCTTTTTTAAAGAGTTGGGCAACTTTTAGCCACATTCGGCTATAACCGCCAATTCCAGGAATCGCAACAATTGGCTGCCCAGCAGTTTGTGTATCATAATAATGAATTTTTACACCGTCATTAGTGCGAAATTCCATTGGTAATTACCACATTCCAATTACTTTCATCCATAACGTACCAACACCGCCAAAGATTACCAAGTAAACCAAACCCAATACAAAGTTCAGTTTCCACCACTCGCCTTGTTTGACATAACCAGTCGTTGCCAAGATTGAAGCTGGTCCATTAGCATAATGAGTAGTTGAAGCATTAATCGCACCAGTAAAAGCAAGTAGCATTGCTGCTAATGGCAGAGGTGCACCTGTTGCAACGGCAACAGATAGAAAAGGCAGATATAGTGCTGTCATGTGGGCAGTTCCGCTAGCAAAGAAGTAGTGCGTATAGAACATTAACAGTACTAAAACTATTAAGACAATGCCCCAATTAATGCCACTCAGACTAGATTGAATAGTCTTTGAGAACCAATCAATAAAGCCAAAAGCAATTAACTTGCTAGCCATAAAAACCAAGATCGAGAGCCAAATTAAGATATTCCAAGCACCTGTTTGCTTTAACACATCACTCATAGTTAAAACTCCAGTTACCAGTAATAATGCGACTGCTAAGAAGGCCACAAAAGTTGAATCTAACTGTGGAATATCAAATACCCCTGACAAAACCCATAATACAATTGCCAAAACAAAAACGGTAGCCATAATCTTTTCTGGCTTGGTTATCTTACCCATTTCAGTTAAGTGATCATTAGCCCATTTTTCGGCATTAGGGGTCTCTTTAATCTCAGGAGGATAAATCTTGTAAATTACAATTGGAATAATAATCGTTGCTACTAATACTGGAACAATCGCAGCTACAAACCAACTAATCCAGGTCATTGAATAGCCCTTTTGTGCCGCCATTTGAACTGCGACCATATTAGGCGCAGCACCAGTAATAAACAATGCAGTCGATAAAACATTGGCATGAAAAGCTGTAAAGTCCAAATAAGCACCGATTTTTTTACGAGATGGATCGTTAGGATACGAATCATAGTCTTTAGAGATCGACTCAGTTACTGGCCAAACTACTCCACCAGTTCTCGCACTATTAGAAGGAATTAAGGCTCCTAAAATCAGTTCCAAACCAGTAATCGCATAACCAATACCAATTGACTTTTTCCCAAAACGCCTAATCATCCAGTAGGCGATTCGATTACCTAAGCCCGTTTTACTAATACCATATGCCATGATAAAGGCCATAGCAATCAGCCATGAAGCAGAATTACTAAAAGCACTCAAAATTCCTGTACTGGCAATAGCACCAGTCTTAGGATCAACCACATCTTTAATTGGAGCTAGACCAACTAAAACAGTGGCAACTAAACCAACAATGGTAGTCCCACCAATTGGTAAGGGTTTAGTGATACAGCCAACAATAGTAGCAACAAAAATCGCAAACATTTGCCAAGCCTGTGCAGATAAACCCGCTGGCCGCCATGGTGTAATACACCACAGTACTACTCCAATTATTAAAGGCCAAACAAAGCCTTTATAATTCACTTTTTCTAGAGTTTTCATCTTAACCTCTTATTATTCAAGGGCGATAAACATCGTCGATAATCTTATATCCTTTTTCATCCAGTTCCTGGTCTAGCCAGTCTAAATTACTAGATCCGTCATGATAATGCGCCGCTTTTGCATCATCTTGCCTATGAAAGGCCTGCACTCTAGGTAATAGTTCTGCTGCGTTTTCATGAGCGACCTTCACTACTCCATCGCTATCACCTAAAATAATGTCACCAGGATTTACGCTGAGATTCCCACAAGAAACTGGCACATTTACTTCGCCAGGTCCTTCTTGATAAGGACCGTCTGGGGTGGTACTTACTGCGTAAATTGGTAGATCCCAGTCACGCAAACTATCAATATCCCTAATTGAACCATCGATTACCACTCCGGCAACGTGACGCTGATCACGCAACCAAGTCATCATTACCTCACCAATTACTGCACGAGTATTGTCTTCTTCGTTATCAATCACGATGACATCACCAGGATGACAATATTTCAATGCTGCATAAATCGTTAAATTATCGCCAGGTCGATTATGAACGGTAAATGCTGGACCACACATTTCCTGATGCGGCTTAGACATTAACTTAATTCTAGGTGACATCGCACCAGTCCGGTTCATGCAATCCGCTACATTTGAGGAAGGTAGTTTAGCATATGCTGCAATTAAATCTGCATCTGGCAAATCTCTTTTTAAAAATATTCGCTTGCCAACTTGCATTAACTTTCGCCTCTTTTTAATCAATCTAAAGTTACACCTGCTAAGACTTCTTGCATCTTATCCGCAGAGTTGCGCATTTTTTCTTGCTCAGCACTAGATAATTTTGTTTCAATGACTTGGCTAATTCCAGTACCGTCAACTACTGTTGGTGTACCTAAGTACAAGTCATGTTTAATACCATATTCACCATTAATTGGTGCTGAAAGTGGTAAGACAATTGCTTGATTATCCAGAATTGCGCTAACCACTTTGGTCAACATCATAGCAATTCCATAAAAAGTAGCACCCTTATTTTCAATAATTTTGCCACCTTTTTCACGAATATCACTTTCAATTTCAGTTAAAGCTTGCTCACTTAGCTCTGAATATTCGTCCAGTGGCTTATTGGCTACACTTGATTCGTCGAAGTTTTCAAACGAAGTATCACCATGTTCACCTAAAACCATTGAGTTAACACTAGCTACTGGCACATCCAACTTCTTTGCTAATTCAACTTGCAATCTTGCAGAATCAAGAGAGGTTCCAGTACCAATCACTCTGTTTTTAGGAAAACCAGACAACTTTTGCGTTAGCGTAGTTAAAATATCTACTGGGTTAGCAGAAACCACAAAGATACCATTAAACCCTGAATCAACTACTGGTTGAATGATACTCTTTAAAATTCCCACATTTTTGTTTACCAAATCAAGTCTAGTTTCACCAGGCTTACGCGGAATCCCAGCAGTAATCACTACTACATCAGCATCTTTAGCATCCTCGTATTCACCAGGGTGAATGTTGCATTCACCAGCAAAAGGTAAGATATCTTCAAGATCCATTGAATCGCCAACAGGGCGTTTTTTAACTACGTCAGCAATTACCAATTCATCAACTCTAGTATGTTGCAGAAGATCATTGGCAAAAGTTGAGCCTACTGAACCATCGCCAACAAGTAATACTTTTCTAGTCATATAATTTTGTTCCTTTCAAAAAATGAAAAACTTTGTACTTCTTTACACAAATTATTATATAGTCTACCGTTATTATTTTCAATATTTAAAATAAAATATTTTATTTTTTAATTTTTAAAAATATGCTAAAACATATCGTCCAGCCTACTTAGAGCAGACAAAAGGCACTTAGTTTTTACTAAGTGCCTTAAATATTTCATTTTAAATTAATTATTTGCACGAACAAATTCTGTCATTTGAATTCCAGCTTGCCGACCAAACACAACTGTTTCAGCAATTGAATTGCCGCCAATTCGATTATTACCATGTAATCCACCAGAAACTTCACCTGCAGCGTACAAACCTTTAATTACTTTGCCATTTGTATCCAAAACCTCGGTTTTTGGATTAATATGAATTCCGCCCATAGTATAGTGAATTGCTGGGTGAATGTGAATCGCATAATAAGGACCTTGATCAATACTGCGATCCATACCTGTGGTTCGACCAAATTCTGTATCATCTTTAGCTGCCACTGCCTTATTCCAAGTTGCGACTGTGATTGCTAAATTGTCAGCATCAGCGCCAATTTCATCAGCAAGTTCTGCTAAAGTAGCACCATGCTTCACTAGGCCAACATGATCATAAAAATCAACTGCAGCAAAATGATCGCGGATTCCCTGGTCTAGGATTAGGTACGCACCATCTTCATGCAAATTGGTAATGGCATCGGAAACAATTTTACGGGTATCAAGTTCATTAACAAATCGTTTACCCGACTTATTAACCAAAATTGCCCCTTCACCGCGGACACCTTCACCAATTAAATAAACATGGTCAGTATCTGTTTGGGCTGTCGGGTGGACCTGAATAAATTCCATTTGCTCAAGTTGCGCATTGACATCACTAGCTAGTTTTAACCCATCGCCGGTTGCGCCCGGTTGATTAGTAGTCTTATATTCTGTTAAATCAGGGCGATACTTCTTGATTAATTCTTTTGAAGCTCCAAAACCACCTGAGGCTAGCATAACTACCTTAGCTCCAACTTTTTTGATGCCACTAGTGGTCTCAACCTCAACACCATTAACCTTGCCAGTATTATCTTGTAATAACTTGCTAACTTTGGATTGATTAAAAACAGGTACTTGTTCTTTTTGAATTTCTTTTAAAGCTCCAGTAACCAAATAACTACCAACTGGTGCCATTGAAGCAGGCCGGTGCGCCCGCTTTTTGCTCATCCCGCCAGTAATTGTCAAATTAGTAAGTTCAATTCCGTGTTCCATTAACCAGCTAACAGCAATTGCTGAATGATCCACAAAATATTGCAATAAGTCTCGATCGTTTAACAAACCACCGCCTTGCAACGTTTCTTGATAAAAGCTCGCCTTATCATCAATGATACCTTCGTTAAGTTGAACTAAACTTTCAGAAGCATTCATTCCTGACGAAGCGCGATTAGTATTACCACCAAGCTTTTCATCTTTTTCAAAAATTGCTACCTTGAGTCCCAATTCATGTGCTTGAATAGCAGCCGTCAGACCTGCTCCACCTGCTCCAACAATTACTGCATCGTAATTATCCGCGATTTGCGCACTATCATTTGGCGTAAAAACAAATTTTGCCATGTAATCTCCCTTTTTTTATTCTTCTGGACTTGTTTGATCAATATTAGTCATCTTCATATAATCCATCCACTCGTCGTATTGAGCTTCAGTCACTTCACCACTCTTTAAAGCAGCCTCCTTTAGAGTAGTCCCCTCTTTATCAGCTGTTTGAGCAATTGTAGCAGCAGCATGATAACCAATATGTGGCGAAAGTGCAGTAACTGTCATCAAGGAATCTTCTAGCAAATCATCCATTCTGGCTGAGTTAACACTTAGACCTGCAATCATTTTATCAGCAAAACCAGTGATTGTACCAGTTAAAATATCACAAGAATCTAGAAAGGCACTAATCATAACTGTCTTGAAGACATTCATTTCAAAATTCCCTTGCGAAGCCGCAAAGGTAATTGTGGTATCATTACCAAAAACCTTGGCAGCGGCCATTGTTACTGCTTCAGACTGGGTAGGATTAACTTTACCAGGCATGATTGATGAACCTGGTTCATTAGCTGGAATATTCAATTCATGATAACCAGCTCTAGGACCAGATGCTAAGAAACGCACGTCTTGAGCAATCTTAAACATATCTGCTGCCAAAGTTTTCAATGCTCCATGAATAACATTAATACCTGAGTGATGCGCCAAACCCCAAAATTTGTTGGTTTTAACTTTAAATTCATGACCATAAACTTCAGACAACTTACCAGCAATCTTTTCTGTCATACCAGGAGCTGCATTTAAGCCTGTACCAACAGCTGTTCCTCCGATCGCTAATTCATAAAGAGTCGGCTTTAATTCTTGTAAATAAGCCAAATCATGCTTTAGCGCAGAAATATAGCCTGAAAGTTCTTGCCCAAAAGTAACTGGTGTTGCATCTTGTAGATGAGTCCGACCAACTTTGACCGTCTTCCAATATTTATTCTGCTTAACCTTTAATTCAGCAATTAAATGCTCAATAGCTGGCTCCAATTTATCTAACGCTTCAACTGCCACAATATTCATTGCAGTTGGATAGGTATCGTTAGATGATTGTCCACGATTAACGTCATCGTTAGGTAAAATATCCAATCCATGATGAAGCTGATTAGCTAAGTTAGCTACCACTTCATTAACGTTCATGTTACTTTGCGTACCAGAACCTGTTTGCAGCACGCGCAACGGAAAGTCCTTACGTAGTTCTTCATCAGACAAACTAAGTAACTGATCTACCGCGTCCTCAATTGCGGCTCCTTTTTCCTTTGGTTCATCACCAACTTCAACATTGGACTGGGCTGCTGCCTTTTTCAAATTAAGAAAAGCCCGAATAACTGCTAGAGGCATTAATTCACCACTAGGAAAATTGTTGCGGCTTCTTTCCGTTTGCGGACCCCACAAGGCATCTTTGGGAATTTTAACTGGACCAATCGTATCACTTTCAATTCGATATTCTTCTTCGCTCATTGTTTTCTCCTTACTATTATTTTACTAATTAACAATTATTTCTTATTTACGGCAACTATCCATATCATACATTTTCAGCTGTATTATTTCAATAATTTTAAAAATAAAGGATTAAATTATATTTTTTAAAAAATAGTCAACGAAATATTTGCTTAAAGATAAATTATCCTTGAAAATTGTCAAAAAATAAACCAGCATCTTTAAGATAATGATACTGGTTTATTGTTAAAGTTTTAAAGTTTCGGCATTCAAGGCCACAATTACTGTTGACAGCGACATTAAAATTGCACCTACAGCTGGATCAAGAATAATACCTAATGGTGCCAAAATCCCTGCGGCTAGCGGAATTGCCAGAATATTATAGCCAGCACCCCACCAAAGATTTTGGATAGTTTTCGCATGGGTTTTTTGCGCCAAGTTTAGAAAACTAATAATATCAGTTGGCTCACTATTGACTAATACCACATCTGCAGAATCCACTGCCACATCAGTCCCAGCACCGATAGCCACTCCGATGTCTGCCTTAGCAAGGCTAGGAGCATCATTAATGCCATCGCCAACCATCATTACATGATTACCTTTTGCCTGTAATTTAGCAACGATATCTGCTTTATCTTCTGGCAGCAATTCAGCGTATACCTGCGTAATTCCCAACTCACTAGCAATACCTTTAGCAGCTTTTTGATTATCACCAGTCAACATCACAGGGATAATATTAAATTGTTTAATTCGCATAATTAGTTTTTTTGCCGTCGACTTTATCTGATCACCAACGCTGATATAGCCAAGAACTTGATCGCCCTGAATTAAGTAACTCACTGTATCGTTACTAGTATCAACTTGTGGTAATGTGGTTACTTGTTCACGTGCTGCATGCTCACTGAATAATTGATATTTTTTACCATTTAAAGTGCCACTAACACCCTTACCATTAAGATTGTTACTCTCAGTCACATCCTGCAATTTCACTTGCTTAGCCTTAGCAAATTGCAAAATACTTTGCGCAATTGGATGCGTGGAATTCTGCTCTATTGAAGCAATCAAAGTTAGCAATTCTTGTTTATCAAGCTGCTTATCGATTGGCTCGTATTTGCGAACAGTAAATTTTCCTTCAGTCAATGTACCGGTTTTATCCATTAACAGATAATTTACTTTTGAACTGATATCAATTACATTTCGATTGCGAATTAACAAACCATTTTTTGCACCTAATGACATGCTCTTAGCATTCACCAGCGGAATCGCTAAGCCGAGAGCATGGGGACAAGCGATGACTAAAACTGTGACCATCCGCTGCAGCCCGTCAGCAATACCACTGATGCTTGTCCAAACAATAAGAGCAATAATTCCAAAAATTAGTGCTGCATAAAATAACCAGCCTGAAACTCGGTCAGCCAAGTTTTGTAGCTTTGACTTATCTTGCTGCGATGATTTGACCAATTTATTAACATTCGCCAAAAAACCAGAATTTACCGCATTGGTAACTTTGATAGTCAATGTACCAGCACCGTTGATTGAGCCGCCAATCACTTTATCACCTTGTTTACGAGTAACAGACCGTGACTCCCCTGTTACTAGCGATTCATTGACATCACTAGTACCTGACAAAACCACACCATCAAGTGGCACACTTTCGCCTGCTTTAACAAGCACATGTTCATCTTTATCAACTTGGTTAAGCGGACGATCTTTAACCTGATCACCTGATTTAACGTGAACTTGATCTGGTAATAGTTTGGCCAAATCATTAACTGAACTGCTAGCTTGCATCATCGAATTCATCTCAATCCAATGACCCAAAAGCATAATTAAAATTAATGTAGCCAGTTCCCAAAAGAAATCCATTACTTGTTCCTGGCTATGTAAGAGTTCGTTTTGTACAAAAGCATAGAGACTATAGAGATAGGCAGTTGAAATTCCAAGTGAAATTAGCGTCATCATTTCTGGCTGTTTGGCTTTGAGCTCTGAATACGCTCCTTTAAGAAAAGGCTGTCCACCATAAATGAATAGTATAGTTGCAAAAATAAGCACTACCCATTGCGAGCCAGGAAAAGAAAATTGGAACGGTAATTTGACCCCCATTGCTGGAGCCAAAAATAAAATCGGTAGCGCCAAGACTAGTGACACCCAAAATTTTTGCTTCAAATTGCCCATGTGCATCATCTGTCCGCCATGCATCATCATATCGTTGTCACTCATATCCATGTTCATTTGATGATCATGGTCATTTTTTGAATGATCCATCTGGTGATTATGACTCATATCCATTTTGTCCATAACAGCACCTCCAGAAAACTTAACTAATTCATTGCCTATATTCAAAGTTTGCATTTGTAAACCAAAACTGTCAAACAAACTGCATTAAAAAACCAGGACTAACCGTCCTAGTTACTTTATTTATGCTTTAGCTATTTTAGTTCTACGATAAAAATGACAACATAAACCAATGATTAAACCGATAAAAGTTGGTACAACCCAATCCATCCCAATTGCAGCAAATGGTAGTATTTTTAATTGAAAAGTTCTAATCTGCATTGCCCAAGCTGTTTGACTAATAACCGGAGGAAATGCAGCAATCATATCTAGAATTGCCGGAATCAATGTAAAGATTACCGTCCAAAAATAAACAATTGGATCATGATCAAATTTGGCCGCTGCAATTGATAAAATGATTAAAGCAATCGCGATTGGATAGACAAACATTAACATCGGTGTTGACCATGAAATAATAGTATCAAGGCCAAAATTAGCAGTTATAAATGAAGCAAAAGTCATAATCGCTAACCAAGTATGGTAGCTAACTTTACTAAAACTGCGATGAAAATCCTGCGCAAAAGCGGCAATTAAGCCAACTGCAGTTGTCAAACAAGTCAGCGTAACAATCGTTGCTAGCAATGCATGCCCAAAATCACCAAGATAATAGGTAACAATTTGATTAAAGGCTGTTCCACCTTCAGGCGAAATTTTAAAATGTTTAAGAGTGGTTGCTCCAAGCCAAATAAGTCCAATATAAATAATTCCAATCCCACTCGTAGCGATGACTCCGGCACGTGCTGTAACCTTGGCATTACTCTTAGCAGATGTCTTCCCCAGTTGTTTAACTGCAGAAACAATGGTATAACCAAAAGCCAGACCAGCTAATGCATCCATCGTATTATAGCCTTCTAAAAAGCCATTAAAAAATGGTGCTTGCTGATAAGCTGTTGTTACCTTTTGTGCATTTGCCTGACCCATCGGTGAAATAAAGCCAAATAAGAAAATTATGAATAGTAATAGTAAAAATAGTGGGTTTAAGATTTTGCCAATTCGTTCTAAAATGGCAGATTGATTGTACGAAATGATAAATGCCAATATAAAAAAGATTGCCGAAAAAATTAATAATCCTGGCCTGGCCCAGTTAGTTGGTAAAACTGGCTGCAGACCAACTGAAAAAGAAATACTCGCTGTTCTGGGAGTCGCAAATAATGGACCAAGCGTTAAATGAATCAGAACCATAAAGATGATGCCAAAATGTTTACCTAACGGTTTACCAATATCATACACTCCTTTAGCATGACTAGCACTAATAGCCAAAACAGCTAGCAGCGGTAATAAAACAGCTGTCACTAGAAAGCCAATTGTCGCAATCCCCCAATTTGCACCAGCAATTTGACCTAGGTGAATTGGAAAAATCATATTCCCAGCACCAAAAAATAGCCCAAATAATAATGATGCCACCATCAGATACTGTTTCCACGTTAGCGGCTTAGTATTTAAATCTTGCTCAATTTCTTTCATATTTTTTACCTCCATTGCTTCAACTTTTTTAGTTACTTAATTCATTAAACTATGACACTTTCTTCCAACAGTTATCGCTCCTTACTGCATTTGAAAAGAAATTTTGGGTAAATAAAAACGCACCCCTGATCTATCATCAAGGGTGCGTTTAACACGGTACCACCTATCTTACTAATAATTACTCTAAATGAATAACTATTCAGTCACTTCACGTACGACATAACTGCGATACGCTAACACGATAATGGGTGTCACCAATATAAGCTACTAAAATTTCACTATATAGCTCAAAGTTACTTTCAGATTACGCTCATGGTTCATTTTCAGCAGTAGAACTCTCTATTAACACTACCTGTAATCTTACTATTCTTTTCATTGCTTTAAATATTAATAATATTCTAATTAAGACAAAATTTTTTGTCAAGCTAAATTTCAAAGTTTGTTAGCATCTTTGTGATTAATAAGCGATAATGTCTTAAGTGTTATTAAGCAATAATTCCAGGCACTGAGAGATAAAAATTAAGTAGTCGATAACATCAAACGTCATTAAGTTAAGTAAAAATAGACCATACTATTATAATTATAATACTGATTTTCTGGTTTTTGGTTGACCCTGAATCGTGCAAACTAATTGCTGACAATTATAGACTTTCTTGACCGTAAAACATAATTAGAAACCATTAAAACTATAGTTAAAGTTATCGTAAGTAATAAAGCATTATCAATATTTGAATTAATACCTAATGTTTCATATAAATTATTGGTATTTGTCATGCCAACATTAATGTCCTTAACAAGTTCATACCGTGTTATTTCTGCAACCTTAAAACCAGGCCAGAAATTCAATACATTTTGCATTGCTTTAGGTAAATCACCATAAGTGATATAGGATGCTGAAAAAAATCCTGTCAGAGTACCTACTATTGCCGAAATCGACGAAAAACTAGAAGTTGTTTTAACAAATATCATTAGTAAATTAAAAAATTCACTTGAGAATACTATTAATACGAAATTTACCAATATAATTATAACAAAATTAGTATTAAAAAAATTATGGTTGTATTTAATCGTTAAAAAAGTATTGCACACCAACATAAATAACACGGTTGATATAGTTCCACTTACAATAGAATTTAAAATATATAAAATATTAATCTTTTTTTTATCTATTTTGGAATTAATCATTAAATCATTAATTGCTTCATTCTCTTTATCTTCAAGCATTTGATTAAACGGACTTAGTGTTGCTGTGATCGCTACAATAGAAATAAGTCCTCCTATCATCCAACAGTCAATAAATTTACTTATATTTAAATAATGCGTTATTGAAGCCACTAATTCATTTCTTAAAAAAAACAAGTAAATCAGTAGGCTAATAAACATACCCAAAAAAGAAAAAAATAGCCCTAGCTTATCTTTTAAATAAATGGATATGTTTCGTTTTATAAATTTTATGTACATTTAATTTCCTTTTATGTTCGCAAATAAATCTGAATACGTTGTTTTCTTTATTTCAAAGTCATTGTTCAATTTATTTTCCTTCTTTAAAAACTCAACTGCCTCTTTGGAAGTCTTAAAATACTTGCTTTGCTCAGCAAGTACCAATTTATATCTCGGCATTCCCTCATAAAACTTTTCTACAGTATCAAAAAAAGTCACTTTTCCGCTTTTTATTACTATTACTTTATTAGCGTGGCTTATTTCTTCCAAAATATGAGTTGTATAAACTACACCGCAGGCAGATTTTTTAATATAAGAACTTATATCACTCCAGATACTTTTTCTCATGTCAAAGTCTATTCCTGCTGTAAGCTCATCTAATATTAAACAGTTAGGCTTAGTCGCAACGACTCTAAAATAATTAACTATACGTTTTTGACCACCAGATAAATTTTCGTAGTTAAGATTTATATTAATCCCTGAGTTTTCTATTTTATTGAGGGCTCTTTCTAGGTCATTTTTATTCTTAATTCTATAAAGCAAATTTTTATAAACGGACAATTTGTTGTCCAAAACATTATCTTGAAAAACTGTCCCTAAATTTACCTTATCGTACATAACCGATCCACTAGTAGGTTTACATAAGCCTAAAATAATATTTAATATTGTTGATTTACCTGCCCCATTCGATCCCAAAAGTGCAATTACATCTCTTTCTCTTATAGAAAAGCTTACCTTATCTAGTATCTTATTTAATGAAACTTTATTAACTAATATCTTCATTCTTGTTGCCTATAAAAATAAACGAAAGTGTTAAATAAAAAATGACATATTATTGAAATCAAAATACCGTATTTTAAAAAAAGTATTGCAAATATAATCCCTTGAATCACCTTGTACACACTCCTATAGCCTAAATACGGTAGATGTGATATTCCAAATGCCAAACCCGAAATTAAAACATAACTTACTAAAGTAATTCCAATAGTCTTTCCGATTAAAAAGATCATCCAACGAAAATGAAATTCTTCTAGTATAGGAAAGATAAATATTGACTTTTGCTCTTGAATTATCTGAAAAGTTCGTAACATAATCCTTGGATTCTTCCAAGCACTTAGTTCTATTGCTAAAGATAGAATAACACTACATACAGTAAATAATATTATATATATGTATTCTGTACTTTGATATACTAAACTTAATATTAAATCAAAAAAGAACAAAACGTATAAATACAGTGTTCCTAAACTCTTAAACCTAAAATAAGGAAGCATTTTTAAGATATATATAAAAGCTCCTGGCATCATAAGCAATATAAACATCAAAAAATTAAGCCATTGGATGTTCAACATTGTTGATTATACCTCCTGTATGTTGATATCTTGGATGCAACTTAGGTGGATAACTCGGCATACACATTGGTAACATTTGAGGAGCAATTACTCTAGAAACGTTAAGATTCATATCTGCAAATTCATGGGGCGTTATATTAGTTACTCCTGCCCATTTAAGCAAATTAGAATTTTTAAAAATTAAATCTTGTAGACTTTCGGCTTTTCCTTCATCACTTATACTTAATTTAACCCTATTCTCTTTTAACCTTGGTTTATCATGAATAGTATAATATGCAACATTTTTATCTAAATTATCCATATGATTAAGCTCGTCTACTGCTGTTCTTAATAGCTTAGAATTCATCCAACCTAGGTTGATGCTATACGCCATAACGGTTAAAGCCTCTAATAATCCTCGATATAAAGCCTTATCCAAGCTATAAGCTCCTTGCATCCCCACTGAATAACATGGTCTTTTTAATTTACCAAAAATTTCACAAACAACTATCCACAAGTGTTTGTCAAAAGAAATATCTGTAAATTGCACATCATAATCATCTAGAAAAGAATTAGAAAAATTAGGAAAATACCTTTTGAACAATTCTTTTACATCTACATCAAGCTTCTTTCCCACGTGTCCTCCATACCACCACAAGTTATATGAATCAATTTGAAGATATTCTATTAAAGCATTCTCTACTGATTTCTCGATGCTTTCTTGTGAAGCAGTACCTGTTGATACAGCACTTACATTATATCTTTTAACTTTTTTTATGGGATCAGTAAACATTACCAATCCAGCAGGCTCATAAATAGTTTGCTCAGGATTCACTAAGGAAATCATTTTTATCCAATTAATCTTATCCGTTTCACTAATTATTTCAACCGGAGCTGTTTTATCAAAAACGTTTATATATTCTAGTGGCAAAACAGATTCTTGACCATATTTCTTACATAAATTTTTATAAGAATCAAAAATCAAATCGTTTCTCAATGTCATTGGCATAATTGAAAAAGCGTACCTTTCTGAACTTTCTCCCAAGAAACTTAGCCTAGCCTCTTTATATGTACTTCCATAACCACTCAAATGCGGTATGATCTTTAAAGAATTTCCATAAATCAATGAACTAATATTACTTAAATTTGCAGTTACATAGTTTAATGGAGGTAAGGGGTATGGGCTATCTCCAATAAAAAAATTATTATGATCCCAAATTCCTGTTAAATTTCCGCCAAGAAGCTGTTGTCTAGCATTTAAAGAATTTGAATTATTTTTAATTTTCATTATTGTTCTCCACTTTCTATTGTTTTTAGCAACTCAACAATATGCATATTCTGTTCCTCATGAAAAACATTATTTTGAGTTGAACATATCGTGCAAGTGGTCTGTATTCTATTTGAATCGAAATAATATTCTTTAGTTTCAGTATCTAATTCAATAACATTTCCAACAGTGTTTGTTCCCCCTTTACTTTCCAAATCGCTAACTATTAACATGTTTAATCCAAATTTAGTAGCCTTTTCACCATAATTAACATTGTCTTGTCTATTAGAATAACTAGAATCTAAAACTTCTATATTATTTAATTTAGCTTTTATTTGATTCTCTAAACACTGGAAGCAACCACTTTCATCATGATGAACTGTAGTCACAAACAAAAAAGAATAATCGGATATAGAAAAAGTTCCTAAAATTCCTAAGTACTTTAATATTATATTAAAAGTTCTTATCCTGTTAGCATGAAAGTATGTATCAACCCAAAAAATATGATCATAACTTTTCAAGTTATACCCTGAAATAATATTATCAATTAGCGTTTTATTAGTCACTACGTCGTGTATCTCGTTCAACTTTATAAAACTTTCATCATTAGAGATTTGGTCAGCAGACAAAATACTTATATCTTTAGGTAAATTTTTCTTATAGAACTTGCCTTCTTGTTCATTTACAATGAACAAAATTTTAGAAGGTTGAATTGCAAATTCAATTTTGTTCATATATCCCATTTGCGACAGGACATTCAAATCTTTTTCTACTTCTCTTCTTTTAACATCAATTACTTTCCTAGTTTCAAGTTGTTTTAAAGTATTAACAAGTAAAGGAGTGCTTGCCTTTTCATCTATATCTAAGCTTTGATAAGTAATTACACCTCTATTAAGAGTAATTGTATTTCCATCCATACTAATTTTAACATCTTTTGGTAACTGAAATTTTCCCATTATCTTTCCCCTATAACTTGTGAATGAACAACCTGCTCCGTAACTCCATCGAGTAATAGCCTTCTTTGTATTTTATTTTTATTAAACCCACCTACTTGACAAGAGCCAAGAGAAAGATCTGAGGCGCCTAAATCGATTAACTCCGAAATTTCACCAGTTTCTATTAAAGCAAAATTTAACGATGATTCTCCATATTTAGGGTATGACTTAGAAAAATTAAATACGTAAAACAAGGCAAATGCTACTTCAGGTAAATTAATATCTACCCCAATAATGTCTTTATCAATTGTATTTATTTTCGAGATTTGTTTTAACGAGAAACTATGAGGCTGCAGTTTATACCAGCCTCTATCAACCTTAGATACATTAACTGCTAACAAGTAAATATCTATTGGATATAGACCTCCTCCAGAGGCATAACCTCTTGTAGGAACAATTAGATCTCCATATTTTGCAGTTCTTTTTGTATCACAAACAAGCGACATTAGTTCTGAAAACTTTTCAAAACTTAATTTAATGGGAATATATTTTCTTGTACTTTTACGGTTATTTAATAATCCTTGAATAGTAGATTTAAAGCTATTTCTTTTAAGTCTCAGTTTAATAGTTTCATCGGTATTTACTTCAGCATATTTTCCAACAGCCATTTCTTTAGCTGCAGTTTGCTCATTATTAAAGTAATCTATAGTTTTATAATCTGATATATTCATATGTCCTATATTACTTAGATATGTAAATGCTGGACTTTCAATACTACCTTCAATAACCTGCCTGTATCTATGTGTATTAAAATGACTACCAATATTCTGTTTATCATTATTTAATACTTCAGAAAATACGAGTTGCTTTTTTATCTTTTTTAACTCATCATTTGCATCTTTCATAATTGATTTATTTCCTTTCTGGAAGCTTAACAACAGAAACTAAAATAATACAGACTAGAATTGTTAAAAGCTTTATAAAAAAATAGTAATTAACTCCAAAGATATTTTTAATTATTATATTACCTTTTACAAAAAAAGTTATCAAGTTTCCAAGTAATAACCCCACTATTACCCCAAGCATAATTTTATATTTCATACTGCTTTACCTCGTTATAAAATAAGCAGTTACTATAGTCCTTTAATAGTAACTGCTTACTTTTTGAAAATTACTTTTACTTAACTTTCAGCCCCGCTACTGCTACAACAACAGCAGCAGCAACAACATGATGCACCAGAATAACTTAAATCAGAATTAACAGTTTCTTTATCCCTAATACTAGAGCAGCTATTACTTTTAATTACCATAATTAAACCCAACCCCCTTTCTCTAATTTTCTTACGTTAAGCATATCACTAGCCCCCCTTATATGCAAGCGATTTCATAAAAACAATTAATTATTTGTGATTAATAAGCATTTACTTGGCTGTCTTGTTACGTTTAACAAAATGACAAACCAATCCAATTACTAAACCAACCAATGCTGGAATAATCCAATCCATCCCAATTTCTGCAAATGGTAAAAATTTTAACTGAAATGATCTTAACGCTAATGCCCAAGAACTTTGGCTGACTACGGGTGGGAATGTAGCTACCATATCTAAAAGTGCGGGTAATAAAGTAAATAGAACTACCCAAAAGTAAACTACTGGATCACGATCAAATAATGAGGCCGAGATTGACAATAAGATTAGCACCATTGCAAACGGATAAATAAACATTAGCATTGGTGTTGACCATGAAATCAGTGTATCTAAACCGAAGTTAGCAGTTAAAAATGATACCAAGGTCATTAATCCTAACCAAGTATGATAACTAACTTTAGAAAAACTACGATGAAAATCCTGCGCAAAAGCGGCGATTAAACCAACTGCTGTTGTTAAACAGGTAACTGTGATTAAGGTAGCAAGCAAGACATGACCAAAACCACCTAAATAGTGAGTAACAATTTGATTGAAAGCTACACCGCCATCAGCAGATAACTTAAAATGACTTAAAGTCGTTGCACCTAACCAGATCAACCCAACATAAATTACACCAATAGCAGCCGTTGCCAAAACTCCTGCTTTAGCTGTTACTTTAGCATTGCTTTTAGCAGTAGTCTTACCCATTTGCCGTACTGCAGTAACCACAGTGACTCCAAATGCTAACCCAGCTGGTGCGTCAATTGTGTTATAGCCTTCAATAAAGCCGTGTAGTAAAGGCGCTTGCTGATAAGCCGTTGTCGCCTTTTGCGCATTTGCCTGACCCATTGGCGAAAAGAAAGCTAATAAAAAAATTGCAAACAATAATAATAAAAATGCGGGATTAAGAATTTTGCCAATACTAGTTAAAATATTCGATTCCTTATAAGCAATTACAAATGCCAGTAAGAAAAATACAGCTGAGAAAAGCAACAGTCCTGTGTGCCAAAGGTTCTTAGGAAGAACTGGTTGCAGTCCAACAGTAAAAGAAACACTTGCTGTGCGCGGCGTTCCAAACAATGGTCCAATTATGAGATGGATCAGTACCATAAAGGTCAAGGCAAAAGTTTTACCTAATGGCAGGCCGACATCATAAACCCCTTTAGCATGCGTCGCGCTAATTGCTAGCACTGAAAGCAATGGCAATAAAACGGCCGTAATCAAGAAGCCGACTGTGGCAGGTATCCAATTTGCGCCCGACATTTGTCCTAAGTGAATCGGAAAAATTAGATTTCCCGCTCCAAAAAACAAACCAAATAATAATGATGCAATTACTAGATATTGCTTCCAAGTCAATGGTTTTTGATTAAGATCTTGTTCTAATTCATTCATTTTTTAACCTTCTTTACAATAATAAGTTAAAGATAGCAGCCGATATCACTCCAACAATAACAACGACAGATAAGTTTTTAGAAATTAATGCGGCAATTAGTGTCGGAATTGAGGCAAGTAAATTTAGGTAGTTAATCGTTGGCAACTTACCGAGATTAGCAGTAAACAAGTTTTGAACCCACATCGCTGCCAAAATAGTAACTGGTACAAAACTTAAAAAATCAGCTACTACCTGTGGCAAAGAAATTTTTTTCAATAACACAAATGGTAAGGTTCGTGACAGCCAAGTTACCAGTCCACAACACACAATTGTCAATAAAATAAAATTATTGGTTGGCATTTTTAATTAAAACTCCTAACATGCAGCCTAAAACAGTTATTACTAAAACCAAAATATTAGCCGGTATAAAAATTAAGCCTAAATACGTACCTACCAACACAAAAATTACTAAGCCCAATTGTAATCCGAGTTTGATCGACTTATCAGAAGTGATTTGGGAATACAATAAGCCGATAAACATGGCCGTAATTGCAAAGTCAAGTCCAAACTTAGCTGGATCCGTAATTAAAGATCCGAGGCCCGCTCCTAGCGCACTACTCAATATCCAAGTTAAATATGAAACCACATTAACCGTGTTAAACCAAGTAAAATTCAACTTTTGTTCAGTATAATTTAGTTTATTAACAGCTAGCGCAAAACTCTCATCAGTCAATAAGGTACCTAACCAGATATTCTTCCTCATTGACTCATCTTTTAAAAATGGCGTTAGTGTGGTACTCATCAAAGTCATACGAGCATTGACCAAAAAAACGGAAAACACAATTGCTGGTAGCGAGCTATGCGCCAAGAGCATTGATACTAAAACAAACTGCGCTGAACCTGCATAAACAAAAATCGAAATCAACGTTACCAGCCAGATTGACAAGCCAGACGCTCGTCCGACAACGCCAAAGGCAATACCAATTCCTAAATAACCAAAAACAGTTGGTAAAGTTTCAACTAGAGCTGATTTACTAGTTAAATTATTATCCATCACACCACTTCCCTTATCTTCTTTAACAATAAAAAGCACCCTTGAAAATTAATTCAAGGGTGCTTAACTTGGCACGGTACCACCTATTTTACTGAAAAATTATACTAATAAATAATAATCCAGTCACTTCACGTACGGCATAATACGATACGCTAACGCGATAATGGGCGTTACCAATATTGGTTACTTAAATTCACCAAATAGCTCCAAGGGATTTTCTGCTGACACTTGTGCTTCCATCTCAATCACCGGAAGTCCCTGTACAACTTTGTGCAAGCATACTTTTCTTTTCATTGCTTTTTTAGATATTAAAAGTATTCTAATTATTAACTTATTTTTTGTCAAGCGATTTTTGTGAAAAAATCGTATTTACCACATGCCGATTACTTTGGTCCAGAGTAATCCTCCTCCAAGCCAAATTACATTTAGTACCAACCCAATAATTGCGCTTAGCTTCCACCAATCCTTATTAGAAACATAACCAGTTGATGAAAGTAAGGCAGCTGGTCCGGCAGAATAACTAGACGTCGATAAATATAGTGAACCATCAAAGGCCAACATTAAAGCAGCCATAACTGGCGGTACTCCCGCACCAATTGCAATTGATAGAAATCCGGCATATAAGGCGGAAATTTGCGTAGAAACACTCGGGAATAAATAGTGTAAATAAAAGTAAGCAAGGTATAAAATCACTAAAACTAGTACCCAATTCATACCCTGAAGCGTGCTACCTAAAGTTTTCGAAAACCACGGAAAGAATCCAAGCGTCATCAACTTCTGTGACATTAACATAATAATTGATAACCAAGTCAAAATATTCCAAGCAAAACTCTGGCCTAGCATATCTTTAACATTAATTACTCCTGTAATTAGAAGTAAAGCTACTGCAATAAAACTAACTTCGGTTGCATCAATTCCAAATTTAGAGCCAATTAACCATAAAACGACAGCCAACACAAAAATAATTGCCATAATTTTTTCTGCAGCAGTCATTTTTCCTAGCTCTGTTAATTTATTGTCTGCCCAAGCATGAGCATTAGGTGTTTCTTTAACTTTAGGCGGGTAAATTTTGTATAAAATGAACGGCACGACAAGTAAAGAAATTAGTCCTGGCACGATGGCGGCAGCGAACCACTGCATCCATGAAATTGAAATATTTTGGGTTTTAGCAATTCCTAAAGCCACCATATTACCAGCTAAACCTGTCAAAAACATCGTCGAAGTAACAATGTTAATTTCATATTCATTAAATACTAGAAAAGAGCCCATATTTCTTTGAGTTCCCTTTTCTGGATCTGAACCCATTTCTTTTGAAAGGTTATCAATAATCGGATACATAATTCCATTGACTCGTGCATTATTACTGGGAATCCCGATTGCTAAAATAGTTTCAACAAAAGATAACGCGTAAGCCAATCCTAGAGTTTTTTTACCAAAAATTTTAACAAAAAAGTAAGCAATCCGCTTCCCAAGACCTGATTTGATAAAACCAGCAGCAATGAACATGCACATGGCAACCATCCAAGCGGTTGAATTACCAAAACCTGCAGCAACCTCATCCATCTTAAAAATTCCTGTCATTGTGGCAATTACCACTGCAATGATAGTTGTAGCCATCATTGGTAGTGGCTTAGTAACGCATGCGATAATTGTTGCAATAAATATCGCAAATAGGTGCCAAGCAGTAACATTGATCGCATTCGGCTTTAACGGCATTAATAGCCACAAAACAATGCCAATTCCAAGTGGCCAAATCCACTTTTTCCATTCAAATTTATCTAACATTTTTTCTCCCTTCCAAGTTTTTAGCTTTTTGAATTGCTGAATTTACAGCTTCTTGTATTGCATTAGTTGTTGTCGAAGCTCCAGAAATAGCATCAACTTTTGTAGAATTATGTTTGACAATCTCTTGCGGAATTTGCTTAATTGCCACTGCACCAATTCCTTCAGTTTCATGATTTTCAATAACTTCTACATTTTTAATTATTCCATCTTGGTAAGTTACCCGAACTAGAATCTTGCCACCAATCCCCTTTTCAGAAGAGCCCAAATACTGATTTTTGGCTAAGTATATTTGTTCATCATCTCCAGACAATAAATCATTAATGCGTGGCAGCTGATTAGCAATACCACTACTCTTTTTAGCTGGCATTTTTACAACATTTTCGCCGGCTATCTTACCAAAAATTAGACACTCTGCTAAATTGCCGCCACCTTGATAACGATTGGAACATATTCCACCTAATTCACCAGCACTGTATAATCTAGCAATTGGTTGACCATTAGTATCTAAAACTCTTGCTTGATCATCTCGTTGTGGCCCACCTTGCGTATTTAACACTGCTGGCGTTAATTTTATACCGTAAATTGAATTAGATGAGTCAAACTCTTCAAGGCTAGCTGGAGAACGGCCAAATTCAGAGTCTTTACCGAAACGAGCGTAATCATTAAAGTTCTTAATCGTTTCTAGGAGGTTTTGACTTGGAATTGACATTTGCTCAGCTAATTGACTAACAGTTTGACCACTAATTATTTTGGAAAATAAATTTTGATATTTTAATTTACCTTCACGTTGTTCTTGTACAAATTTTTCATATTGTTTCTGATCAAATACTAGCCAAGCGTTATCATATGCATGCGGTAATATGTAATCACCATGTTGATAGATATGACCATGCCGAAATTGAGCATCTTCGCGCATAAAGCGGGTTCCATCATTAGCAACCGCAAAGATTGAGCCAGATTTAATATTTTTCCAACCACTGATCTGATGACCACGCTGATTTGAACCTTCAGCAATTACATAGCCAGGAACGATTCCTAAGGACTCATAATTAGACAGATGCCACATCTGTGCGCCAACTTCAGCAGCCATATTGATGCCATCACCTTTGTTATACAAGGTACCCAACGGCGTTAAATGATCAACATGCAAATAATCTTGTTGCATCCTATGATTATTTTCAAAACCACCGGTCGCTAAAACAATTCCTTTAGCTGCGTGTACAAAATATTCTTTATGATTACGTTCAATTTTTACACCTACTACTTCACCATTTTCATTTTGTAGCAAGTGTTTAGCGCGGGAGTTCAGCCAAACATCGATCTTTTCTTTACGCTTTAAAACTTCTTCACGTAATACACGCCACTAACTGGCATCAAAGTCACGATTATGTACTAATGCAAAATCAAAAGTAGTCGATCCTTGATATTCAGGATATTCACATAATTTTTGCTTATTTGCCAAATGATCTTCCGGCTGATAATCACGCGACCATATAAAGGGCTTCAGGCCAAAATACTTTTCAAAATATTTGGGCATTTCTACAAAACCATCTAAATAAGTAGATAAGAGGTTTTCATCAACCTGAAAAGGAGCCGCTAACTGCTGATAATATTCAGTAATTTGCTTTTTATCATGAGCCATTGCAACATGTTGTGCAGAATATCGAGTATTGCCTCCTTCATGACCATGCGGTGCAGCGTCTACTATTAGAACTTGCGCACCGTTATCGGCTGCAAATCTTGCAGCTGTAGCTCCTGCTCCACCAAAGCCTAAAACGATGACATCATATTCGGCACACCAACGCATATCTTTAGCTACCTTCATTTTTTACTCCCGTCTTTTTTAATATTTGCTAAGGCTTGCTGCACTGCTTGCATAAAAGCTGCACTCGTTGTACTAGCACCACTAACTGCATCTACTTCTGGTGATTGTTCTTCAAGCATCCTTTTGGTCAAAATTGGCATAGCCTTACCACCCAAATTCGGCGTTTCTTTTTGCTGAAGAGTTTCAATCTTAACAATTTTTGATCCAGTAACTGTAACTCGTACAACAATTGGAACATCATTAATCCCATTTTCACTAATGCCTATACCCTGGTTAGCACCTGCTACAAAATCGGTTAACGAATTATGAGCATCAGTTTTTAACTCAGCTTTTTGAGATGCTCCACTAATAACATCGAAGTCCATTACCTTTCGCTTAGACCAAGCCGCATTTTCGCCAGCAATTTTGCCAGAAATAAGCAAATCAGCAATACTATTAGCTCCAACATATTTACTAGCAAATATGTCGCCTAATTCACCTGCTTCATACAGATGCGGAATGACATTATTCTCTAAATCAAGCACTTCACACTTTTCATTACGACGACCGCCGCCATGAGTATGCAAAATATTGTGACGAATTGGGATTGCATAGTAAGGACCAGCAGCAAATGAACGCATAGTTTTTAACTCACGATTTAATATCAAATCACGCTTTTTCACATCAGTCAGATAGTTAAAATCTTCAACTGCTTGGACTAATTTAGGAGCAGCAATTTTAGCTGCTAATTCAGGAAGCGAATCTGCCTTAATTGCATAAGAAATAAGTTCTTTAATTTGCTCGGACTTATCCGTTTGATCATGTGCCAATTGATTATATTGCTTTTGGTCCATTACAATATGAGGATGATTTTGATTTGGTTGCATAATCCAATTTCCATGATTATATTTATAGCCATGCCGATCTTCCTCGTCTTCACGGTAATAGCGCGTTCCATCATCCCCTGCAACAAAAATACTTCCGTTAAATAGACTCGACCAATTGATCATATAGGCAAACTTTTCACGCGATTTACCTTCATTTAGTGAAAAGCCATGTGAATCATAATTTGCCATATGCCATAATCTAGCACCAACCTCAACTGCTAAATCTATTCCTTTACCTTGGTTGTACAAAGTACCAATTGGGGCAAGTGAACCTTGACCTAAAAATGTTTGGACCATATCCGGATTATTCTCAAAACCACCACACGACATAACAATGCCATTTCTAGCGGCAACATTCCTAATTTGACCCTGATGCTTAATTTGGACACCTAGAACAGTCTTACTCTCGGGATCTTGAATTAAATGTTCCGCTGGACTAGAAAACCAAATATCAATTTTATCTAAGCGTTCATAAACTTTTTGTCGCAATAATTTCCAAAAACCGCCATTATACATTCCTTTGGTCATAGTCTGCGACCTCATTGTATCTGCATGTTGATATTCAGGATATTCGCCTTTTGGCCGTCTTCCAGTATATTGTGCCGTAATCCCAAAGTATTTCTGAGAATATTCCTTCATTTGCAAAACATTATCGACAAATGTATCCAAAGCCTTTGGATCATATTTAAACGGATAATACGTCTGTTTGTAATATTCACGTAAATCGTCAAAATTATCACTCCAGGCAAAAGCACCGCCTGCATAACGAGTATTGCCCCCCTCTTGTCCTTCTGGCGCCGCATCAATCAACAAAACTTTAGCATTTTTATCAGCCGCAAACCTAGCAGCTCCTGCTCCTGCTCCGCCAAAACCAATGACCACTACATCGTATATGGCGTCCCATTTGAGCGTTGAATCGTAAAGCAATTTTTTACCTCAACTTTCTTTTATAATTCTTACCAAAAAGAATATATCGCTTCCATAAATATAAATCTAATTTATTTTAGTCTTGAAAATTGCTCCACTAATTAACCTTTAGGCTTGATATATAAACAATTTTTGCTATTATTTAGCTGTTTTTATATAATGGAGAAGTATTCACTTATAAATAATTTTTATTATTTCGAGGTTCAGCTATGAATGAAAAAGACTTACTATATTTCTGTAAATTGATTGAAATTGGTAACTATACTTCAACTGCAGAGTTTTTTGATGTTACCCAGCCAACTATATCAATGGCTGTTAAAAGACTAGCAACCAAATTCGCAGATCCACTTATTATGCAAAAAAACCGCAAAAGTAAACTAAGTTTAACTAATGCGGGTGAACTACTTTACCAGAAAGCAAAAATATTATTGCAAGACATCGCTAGTATTGATTACGACGTTAAACATGCTAGTGACAAAAAAATTCGCCTAGCTTTTTCAGGAGAGGCAGGTAGTATTTATATACCAGACATTATCCAAGAATTTTATCAGGCTAATCTAACTCATTTACTGAATACCAATGTTGAGAGGTCCGCTGATGCGTTTGGTGATTTAACTGAGGGACAAGTTGATGTTGCTATCTATTCTTGGATGGTGCCAATTAACGATCCAGAATATTTCATTCATAATTTACAAAAAACCGAATTGGTAATTATTACCGGAATGAATGATCCATTAATTAATGCTCATGAAGTAAGCGCAGCCGAATTAAGAGAAAGAAATTTTATCGCAAGGTCGCGTGGTTTTTTAACTAGAGAATGCTTAGAACAGATCGGTAAGCTAGGTGACTTTACTCCACAAATCACCTACACAGCAACCACCATGAAGCTAATGTTTGATTTAGTCAAACGTAATGTTGGAATTAGTTTAGCAATGGAGAGTAGTTTGCAAGATGTCCAAGGAATCCATGTAGTTCGTCTTAAACCAGGACAAAAGCAATGGGCTTATATGCAAATTGCGATGCGCAAGAGCTTTATCCCTAATAAATACCAACGCGAAGGCATTGAAATTCTGCGCAATTTCAAACCAAAAAATATCTGATACTTTTAACAGTTAAGTATTAGCTATGATCTATTTATCATAAACTGTAATAACAGTTGATTAATTCAAATAATCAATTTAACAATTATAATCTACTACTCATTGAGCTCTTTATAATATGCAAAGTATAGCTATTTTAGCCATAATTATATCAGAGGTTTCAAACATGCTTTTACAAGAAAAAATGAAAAGTATTTCCTTTTCACAGTCAGAAAAAACTATTATCGATTTCATCCTAAATAAACAAGAAGCCATTGAATCATATTCTATAAATGATATTGCTCATCAAACTTACACGTCTGCTTCTACCCTAATAAGAATTGCCCACAAGCTTGGTTTTAAAGGATGGACTCAAATGAAGCAAGCTTTCTTGAACGAAGTTAAATACTTACAAAAAAACTTTAAAAATATTAACGCAAACCAACCTTTTTCAGCAACTGACTCAATTCACGATATTGCTTCTAAGATATTTCAAACAAAGAATGAAAGTCTATTGGATACATTGAGTTTATTGCAACAAGAACAGATTAAAAAAGCTATCAAAATTATGCAAGCAAAAACAAATATCAAGTTTTTCGCATTGGCTAATATCGTCTTTTTAGGTGAAGAATTTGTTTATAAGTTGAGACACATTAACAAAAATGCATCAACTTATCCCATTCAGAATACAATGTATCAAGAAGCATTACTATCTTCTAATAACGACTGCGCCATAATTCTATCCTATTCAGGAGAATCACCAGAATTATTACACATTGCTAAACTTTTATCTCAAAAACAAGTACCGGTAATTGCAATAACCAGTATTGGCAATAATCGACTTGAGAAATTGGCTGATATCACTTTACATATAACTACAAGAGAAAATTCATATACTAAAATTGCCGGATTCTCTTCTTTGGAATCAGCATCTTTTATACTAGATATTCTGTATTCAACGTACTTTTCATTAGACTATCAGAACAATTTTGCCACTAAAGTAAACTTATCAAAATTAACTGAAAAAAGAAGACTTGATAATACTATTTTGAATGATGATAATAACTTTACCTTATAACTATCACACCCCTATCTAAATAACTTTGGATACTTAATTTAATAGTATCTAATACAGAAAATTCTGGTGTATAATCAAGCAGTTCTCTAGCATTTTTGATACTATATTGTCCACTACGTGCGATATGGAGGTACGTTTTCTCTACTTTATCAGAATCATTAATTAATTTAGTCCATTGGTCCCAAGGTAAAAAATTAATCTTAGATTGCTTATCAAAATATCGATAAACAAATTTAGCATATCCATATAATGTAATCGATTCAGTTGAAACAGCATGAAAACTTTCGCCAATAGCCATATTACGATGCATAATTGCATCAACAAATAATTGTGCAACGTCAGAAGCATGTACATGATGTAATGTTTCCATTCCAAAATTTGGCAAATAAATTTCCGAACCATCTGCAATCTTTTGAAAAAGGGTATCATCTAGGTTACCTTGTGGATTAATAATCGACCATCCTGGTCCAGAAATCTGACCAGGCATAATAATTGTAGCTGGAAAATTATTATCTTTTATTTCTTGTTTTAAAAAATTTTCACACTCATATTTTTGTTTACCATATTCATCAATTGGACTTTTACCGCTATTAGGAGTAACTGGTAAAATTTCTGCTCTACCATATGACCAAATAGATGAACAAAATAAATAAAGTTTTAAGCTTGTTTTCTTAAGTTCTCTGACTATTTTTTTCATATCATTGAGATCAAAACAAATCAAATCAATGACAATATCTGCATTTAGTTTGGCGATTTTTTCATTAAAATTAATATCTTTACTTCTATCCATAAAAATTTGTTCAATATGATTCCAAACAGGATCCTGATAATATGGCTTATGTGAACCTCGACTTACTGAAATAACTTCAAAGCCTTTTTTAACCAGCTTTGGAATTAAATACGAACCAATATGGCCACTACCACCAATAACTACAACCTTCATAAAACATTTCCTCCTTTTTTATATTAGTTTATATGTTTATTGGGTATTGGCAATATGATGGACATATATTGAAATACTTTTCAGATAAAACTGTTGTTTTTTATTAAAAAATGTAAATTTTTTTTACAAATCAAGGAGGTATTGAAAATCTGCGCAATTTTAGACCAAAAAAGTCCTATGATTAACAACAAATCATAGGACTTTAATAATTTTTAGATTTTAATTACTTAATTTTATTTGGGCAAGACAATTTTACTGCCATGAAGTTGCTCAACTTTAAGTGTAGCTGCTATTTCTTGCGCATTAGTGCTAGTAATGCCCCCACCAGGTAAAATTTCAATTTTTTCGGTTGCCCAAGTAATAATTTCATGTAAATGAGCAACAGTAACAGTAATGGGTATATTCAACCTACCACCATGAGTTAATATTCGTTTAACTCCCTGGTCAGCAAGCCAATTTAGTGACTGCTCTTGTAAATTCTCTGGAATCTCATCAAAAGCCATATGCATTACTACTTCCAGACCTGAGGTTCGTGCCAACTCAATCATGCGTTTCATAATCGGTTTAGCGATTGTTTTTTCTGCATTTAAACAGCCAAAAGTAACCGCGTCTGCCCCAATCAAGGCTGCTAGTTGAATATCAGTTACCATCATCGCAATCTCATGCTCGTTATAATTGAAATCACCACCACGTGGTCTGATCATCACTACCACTGGAATATTAAAATTATGGGCGTACAAAACCGCTTGTTGCAATACACCAAATGAAGGGGTTGTACCACCTACAGCCAGATTATTATTTAATTCAATTCGGTCAGCTCCTGCAGCAATCATGCGCGGAATATCAGTAAAGTTTTCTACACAAACTTCTTTAATCATGCTTATTAAATGGCTCCTATTAATCTTTATTACTAAAATACTAGCATAACATGTTACTTGCCAAACGTAAAAAGTCCTATCTTTATTTAAAAGATCGGACTTTTTCTTTATATTAACACATTAAAGAGTAACGCTGCTAAACTTCCGCCAGCAAGCGGGCCTAAAATTGGTACCCAACTATATGCCCAATCAGAACCACCTTTATTAGCGATCGGCAATAATTGATGCGCTAATCTTGGTCCAAAATCACGGGCTGGATTAATTGCATATCCAGTTGGACCACCTAATGATAAACCAATTGCAGTGATTAACAAACCAGCAATTAATGGATTAAGCCCTGCTGTAAAGTCTCCTTTAGTAAAAGCAAGTAAACCATAGACTAGCACAAAAGTACCCATTAATTCTGTAAAAAAGTTCCAAAAATAATTTCTAATAGCTGGTTCAGTTGCAAAAACCGACAAAATTGTATCTGAATCTGTAGTTTCTTGCCAATGCGGATAATAAGTTAACCAAACCAAAATCCCACCAACAAACGCACCTGCAATCTGAGATGCAAAATATGGTAAGACAGAAGACCATGGCAATTTACCAGCAATTGCCATACCAAGAGTAACAGCAGGATTAAAGTGTCCTGGACTTAACCAACTGACACAATATACGCCAAAGGTTACAGCAAAACCCCAACCTAATGCAATTACTACCCAATCAGCACCGCTAGCCTTAGATTTCTTCAGATTAACGCCAGCACAGACACCATCACCCAATAAAATCAAAATAATTGTACCCAAAAACTCGCCGACCATCTGCATTGTTAAGCTATCATGCATTTTTGTTTCTCCTTATGTTAAGTTAATGAACAAATTTTAATCTTTAACTTTTAATGGTTGCAATTGGTTTTCAATTTCTGTCAAACCAACTCCTGCTTGAATTAAACTAGCAGCAGTATATGCACCCTCAATAAAGGCAGAATTATAAAGATGAACTACTTTATCAGTTAATTCTACTGCCATGTCTAAATTCATCTTAGCGCTACCTAAATCATAAAAAGCTAAAATTTCATCAGCCTGATTTTCTTTAAAAGCTGTCAAAATTTTTTCCATGTTAGTGCCAATATCATTTTCTTGTGTACCTGCAGCAATGGTAATTGGCACATCACTAGCCACCTGAACTAATAATTGATTTAGCCCAGTTGCAATTTCAGGAACATGTGATACTAACGTAATTCCTAAACTCATAACAACCCTTTCGTTTCTAATAATGCTTCAAATAAATATCCACTTGATTGTGACCCTGGATCAACATGCCCCTTAGAACGTTCTCCTAAGTAGGATGCGCGACCTTTCTTAGCAACTAAGTCCTTAGTTGCCTCAACAGCAGCTGTAATTTTATCTTCAGTAAGATCATGAGACTTTACTGCGGGAACTAGAGCCGCCCAGACATCAACCATTGTCTTGTCTCCTGGTTTAGCACCACCACGCTTTTCAAGACCAGCTAGTCCAGCTTCCAATAACTCACCCAAGTCATTAGTTGTATCACTCTTTTTTGCCATTTCCAAAAAAGCCGTGCCATACAATGGGCCAGAGGCACCACCAACGGTAGAGATTAAAGTCATTGCAACTTGTTTCAAGGCAGCCGTCAAGCTAGCTGGTTTTTCAGTTAACTTTTGGGTAACTGCCTGCATACCACGATTCATATTGAAGCCATGATCACCATCGCCGATTGGCGTATCTAGATCACTCAATAATTGTTGGTTAAGCTCAATTTTGGCCGTAAAATTATTCATCCACTGCGTTAAAGTATCAACTATCAGTGTCATATTTTTTCCTTTCTGATTACCAAGCAATAGTTTCTGTAGGTGCTTGTAAATAATCCAACCATTGCTCGTCTTGCAATTCAAACAAGGTTAACGAAATTCCTGCCATATCAAGAGAGGTCATATAGTTACCAATTTTCATAAATACAGGTTTAACTTGGTACTCTTGCAACTTATCCAATAAATCATTACTAAAAATATATTGCTCCATTAAGGGTGTTGCTCCCATACCATTAACTAAAACTGCATATTTTTTCTGTGCCGATAATTGCATTTGCTTATCCAATTGCTTAACTAATTCCGCAACCAGTTCTTTAGCAGGTTTGATAGTTTCCCTGCGATAACCAGGTTCAGAATGAATACCAACGCCAAATTCAATCTCATCATCTGAAAGAACAAATCCTGGCTTACCAGTTTCTGGATTAGTTGCTGCAGACAATGCTACCGCAATTGTCTTAATGCAAGGCAAAACTTTCTGAGCTAAAGTGGCAACTTCATCAAGACTAGCACCAGATTGCGCAGCAGCACCCAAAACTTTATGCATAAAGACTGTTCCAGCAACCCCACGTCTTCCTTGAGTAAAAGTACTGTTTTCAACTGCAATATCATCGTCAACTACAATTGACTTAACCTTGATGCCATCCATTTGCGCTAAATCCTTAGCCATATCAAAGTTCATCACATCGCCAGAATAGTTTTTAACTACTAAAAAAACGCCTTGCCCTTGATCAACTACTTTGATGGCAGCATAAATCTGATCTGGAGTTGGTGAAGTAAATACTTCACCGCACACCGCTGCACTTAGCATACCTTGCCCGACAAAACCCGCATGTGTCGGTTCATGACCAGAACCACCACCGCTAACAATTCCTACTTTACCCGCCAAGGAATTCCGATCTGCTCGCATTACAGCATTAGTTTCTGGAATTTTAGTCAAATATTGCGGATATGATCGCACCATTCCAGCAACCATTTCGCTAACAACATTAACCGGATCATTAATAATTTTTTTCATTGCTTATTTCTCTTCCAATCATTAAAACTAACTGTTTATTCTAAAGTCATTATACCAAAAAGCGTTTTCATAAGCTATCAAAAAGAAAAGCCGCAGATTTTCTCTACGACTTTTAATCAGTTTTAGTCTATTTACGAATTACATGATAGCGATGACTGCGATCTTCAGTTGGAAATTCAGCAGAATGTCCGACTGCCACAATCACACAAGTTTCATAGCCAGGAGAACTTATCTGTTCTTGTAATTCAGGAACAGCATTAAGACCTGTGGCACCACTCATAGTATATATGGACCCTAAATCTAAACTAGTAGCTTCAATCATAATGTTTTCAGCTGCACACGAAGCATCACGTTGTCCGAAGCGGCGATCTTTTTTAACATTAATAACAAACAACAATGGTGCATCATAGCAAGCATTATCTGTTGCCCGCTCTATCTGCTGCAATAATTGGTCATCCTCAACCACGGTCAATTGCATAACATCAGTTTCGTGCATCCCACAAGGTGCAGCCTGGAAAGCAGCAATCATGCGATCTACTGCCTCTGAATCAACTTTTTCAGAAGTATATTTTCTGACTGCGACTCTTTTCAAAATTGGATTGGTCATTTAGCGACGCTCCTTTACTACTGACTGATAACTTTACCACTCTTGTGATTCAAATTTGCCCACTTAATATATTGAGTTTCAGTAATTCCAACATACTTTTTGCCTTTAATTGTTTTTACTTTGATTACTGGTACAAATTTACCTTTGGCAACATAGAGTCCCTTTTGTTGTACACCCTTACTGTTGTAGACATAAGATTTCTTCTTAACCTTGTATCCAGCTGCTTTAAATGTCTTTACATTATTAGCCTTAATAAATTGATTCTTCTTATTGTTTATTTGTAGAAATTCTTTACCCTTAACATTAGTATAGCCAGTAACTGTTACAATGGTATTTTTCTTTAAGGCTTTTTTATTAGTCTTCTTACCCTTTTTATTATAAATATAAGAATTTTGCTTTAACTTTACATTTCGATTAAGATATTCAATCGCACTATTTGACGATGAATTAGCGTTAGTATTATCGCTACTTGCAGGTTTATTTTCATCAGTAATTGGTGAAGTCACTGCTGCATTATTATCAGCTGTTGTCTGACTGGTCGTATCAGCTGATTCATCAGCTGCGCTTACTTGTAATGGTAAATTTAAACTTGCAGAAAGCGAGAATACACCAATTAATCCAAGCAAAAATTTTTTGTTCATTAATGACACCTCTTAATAAGATTTAAATATAATGTATGTTATATTATACTACTTTGACTTAATAATTTCGTTGGTTAACAGAATTGTAACCTATTTTAAATTTTATTGCACTATTTGCAATCGTTTTTATACCAATATGTGAAATTATTATGCGATAATTAAGTGAAGAAATAATAATTACGCTGTTTAAACATAGAAAGATTAACATGGAAGAGCAAAGCAATCGTCCAATTGACATATTAGTTACCATTGACCAAAATTATATTAAGCCATTAGAAGTGATGCTGTATTCTCTAAGACTCAACAATTTACAAGCAAAATTACGGGTCTGGGTAATTTACGACAAAATCGAAACAACTATGCTTAAGTCATTGGAAAACTTTGCTACTAAAATTGAAATCAAAATTGAGGCTCTAGCCATGAACGCCGATTTTGACTTTCCAGATTCCTTACTTAACTTACACGACTATCCTCAGGAAATGTACTTTAGATTGCTATCTGGTAAAATTTTACCCAAAAATTTGCACCGAATAATTTACCTCGATCCAGATATCTTAGTAATTAACTCAATCGAGCCACTTTGGCAATTGGATCTACAAAATAAAATGTTTGCAGCAGCAGTGCATGAGGGCCTAACCGATATCATGAGTTCAATCAATAATCTTCGCCTTGGAACCAACAACGGATATTTTAATTCTGGGATTATGTTGATGGATTTAGACCAGATGCGTCAAAAAGTTAACCTTAAAGACATCACTGATGCAATTAATGAACACCACGAAACTTTGATTTTACCGGATCAAGATATTCTTAATTATCTTTACGGTGATCATATTATGAAAATTCCAGAAACCCACTGGAACTATGATGCTCGTGCTTATCACATATACTTCACTAGAAGTACTGGAGAGATTAATCTTGAATGGATTATGAAAAATACCGCCATCTTGCATTTTTGCGGTAAGCCTAAACCCTGGCAAAAGGAAAACCATTCGAAATTTAAGACCCTGTATCTAAACTATCAACAAATGGCAAGTAAGCTAATAGAATAAATAAATTATTGCTGCATTATGACTTTTTCTATTGAAGCTCAGCTGTTCTGTGCTAAAATAATTAAAGTCGGTAATGGTAAGCGGCACAACGAGTTAGATTAAACATGAGTAGTTTAGTTTACAAATTATGCCAATTACTTTAAGTTTTTAAAGAAGAGAGAAGATATATATGGCTTCAATTAATAAATCTGAACTTGCCAAGGAAGTTGCGGCAAAGAGTGACCTCAAAGCTAGCGAAGCAGAAGAGGTTATTGATATTGTAACTAGTTCAATTCAAGCTGATCTAGCTAAAGGTGAAAAAGTTCAAGTTATTGGTTTCGGTTCTTTTGAGGTTCGTCAACGTGCGCAAAGAAAGGGTCGCAATCCTCAGACTGGTGAAACTTTGACAATTCCTGCAACTCATGTACCTGCCTTTAAACCTGGTAAAGTTTTGAAAGATGCTATTAAATAGCTTTTCAATCATCTAAAAAAGGACCAACAAGCAATTTACTTGTTGGTTCTTTTTTAGTTCAAAATATGATTAACGACTTTGATGATTTAATTTTTTAGCAAAGAAATCACCAATAATCTGAACAATAAAAATCAAAATAATTACCAAGACAGTGGCGACTAACGTAACATCATTGTTAAAACGATTATAGCCATATGAAATAGCACTGTTACCCAGACCACCTGCACCGATAGCGCCTGCCATGGCCGTTAGGCCAATTAGACTAATAATTGTCACGGTTGACACTCTGCATAGTTCAGAACGTGCTTCATTAAGATAAACACTAAAAATCAAATCCCAAATAGTAGCACCTATACTTTGCGCCGCCTCAATTTTTCCTTGATCGACACTTTCAAGTGCGACCTGAACTTGCCTAGCATAAAATGGAAAGGTTCCCAAAGTCAGTGGTACTAGTGCAGCTTTCATCCCAATTTGAGTGCCAACAATTTTTTGAGTAACTGGGGCAATGAAAGCCAATAAGATAATAAACGGAATGGCGCGAAAGACTGAAACTAACTTATCACAAAGATTAAACCAAAATTTGTTAGGTCTAATACCATCATCTTTAGTTAAAACCAAAATTAGACCAAAAATAATCCCCAAAATTCCACCAAAAATTGCAGCCCAAAAAGTCATAAATAATGTCTGCATTATACTCGTACCCCAACCGGCATCACCACCCCAGCCTAATTGCACCACATTTGGAAAAACTTTACTAAACCAACTAATCATATGAATTCCCCTTTTCATCTAAACGTGTAACTGCTACCTGTTCTTTATGTAAAAAATCCTGTGTCTGCTTTTGTTGGGTCGCATTTCCTTTGACTAATACTAACAAAGTACCAATAGGTTCATCAGCTAATGATTCTACGTTACCGTAAAGCATACTGACTTCAACCCCAATTTCACGATATAGATCAATAATAATTGACTTGGTTACATTTGCTACACTATATACCAGTTGATAAATTGCTTCGTCTGCATTTAACTTCTCTAAATGCAATGAATTAAGTGTATTAATCACATCAAGCGACCCACCAACGAAACTCTTGGTCAGTTCTTTTTTCGGATGCAGAACAATTTCGCGTAAGCTACCCTGTTCAATGATTTGACCCTGCTCCATGACAGCTACCTTATTACAAATCTTTTTAACGGCTTCCATTTCGTGTGTAATTAAGACAATCGTTAAATTTAGCTCCCGCTGCAATTTTTTCAGTAAAGCCAAAATTTGCTGAGTATTTTGCGGATCAAGTGCACTAGTAGCTTCATCTGAAATTAGAATATCGGGATCATTGGCAAGTGCCCGCGCAATTGCAACTCGTTGCTGCTGCCCTCCGGATAATTGCACTGGATAAAAATCAGCTTTGTCCTTTAAGTCTACTAATTCAAGCAACTTGAGAGACTTGTCTTCAATTTCCTGATCCTTTAAGCCAGAATGCTTAAGGGCAAAGGCCACATTTTCGACTACTGAAATTTCATTTAACAAATTAAAGTTCTGAAAGATCATGCCAATTTTACGTCGCGCTAGTTGCAGCTTTTTATTAGAAATCACCTGCTTACCTGCTTTAACAAACTCAGTTCCATTAACTGAAATATCACCAGCAGTTGGTTTTTGCAATAAATTAATAGTACGCACCAGTGTTGATTTACCTGCACCAGAGAAGCCAACTACTCCATAAATATCGCCTTTTTCAACATTTAGACTAACATTGCGTACAGCTTGCACTAGTCGACCTTTTTTGTCAGGAAAATTAACATTAACCTGGTTTAACTCAATAATACTCATTATTATCATGTTCTTTCTACTTAAATTTGACATCCCAAACCGGAATTTGATCGTTACCGTAATATTTTTTATCTAGCTGTTTAGTTTTTGCAGTTTGGTAAGCCTTAACCACTGCCTGATAATCTTTGTTCTTAGCATCAGCTTTACGAGCACAGATTACATTGATCCATTGCCGAGTATCCTTATTAAATGGCTCAGTAAATATTTTCTCTTTATCACCTAATCCGGCAGGTCTAGCAAAATTACTGTTAACTACTGCCGCATCAACTGAATCAATCATCCGACCACACTGCTCTGCGCTAACTTCTTTAATTTTAAAATTATGCGGATTCTCAGTGATATCTGCTACTGTTACCAAATCCTTATCTTTGCCTAACCTAATTAGACCAGCATTTTTCAGAACAATTAATGAACGCGATCCATTAGTCGCATCATTGGGAATGGCAATTGTAGCACCTTTAGGCAGCTGACTTAATTTTTTATACTTCTTAGAATAGAGGCTAATCGGCTTGACCTCGGTACGGCCAATCGGAACAATTCCACCGTGATTAGCCTTATTCCATGACTTTAAAAATGCTAAATGTTGAAAAGAATTAAGATCAATATCGCCACTTTTTAAGGCTTTATTAGGCTGATTATAATCAGTGAAATTTTTCACCTTAACAACAATATTATTATCTCGCTTAGCTTTACTGGCAACTTCTTTCCAAATTGCCTCACTACCTTTATCTTCAGAAACTAAACCAACTGTCACTGTATGAGTTTTCGGCTTGGCCTTGTTAAGTCCCGGACCTAAGCTAAACCAAGCTGCAACAATTACAACAAGTAAAGCAATAATGATAATAATGTTTCTACGCAGTTTTTTAGTCATCGCCTGTTACCTCATTTTAAAATTTAATATCCCATGCAGCCAATTCCTTATTACCATAATATTTCTTGATCAGTTTTTTAGTCGTAGCAGTTTGATAAGCATCGACTACATGTTGATAGTCTTTGTTCTTGGCATCAGCTTTGCGAGCACAAATGATATTAACCCACTGCAATGATTCTTTGTTCATCGGTTCAACATAAATAGTTTCTTTATCTCCCAAACCGGCAGGTGTGGCAAAATCATTATTAACCACTGCCGCATCGACTGAATCAATTACACGTCCGCATTGGTCACCACTAATCTCTTTAATCTTAATGTTTCGTGGATTTTTAACAACATCGGCAGCTGTCACTAAAGTCTTGCCCTTGCGTAAGGTAATCAAACCAGCGTTCTTTAATACCAGCAAAGCTCGCGACTCATTAGAAGCATCATTGGGAACCGCAATCGTCGCCCCCTTAGGCAACTCACTTAATTTGTGATATTTCTTTGAATATAGCCTAATTGGAGCAATCATAGTCCGACCAATCGCAACTACTCCGCCCTTATTAGCCTTATTCCAGGCTTTTAAAAATGCATAATGTTGAAAAGCATTTAAATCTAGGTCACCATTTTTTAACGCTTTATTTGGTTGATTATAATCAGTAAAATTCTTAATTTTGATGGTTAAACCGTATTTTTTCTTAGCCACTTTTGCGGCTTCATCCCAAATCGCCTGCTTGTGCTTGGTTTGACTAACTACTCCAACTGTTACTGTTCTAGTCTGGGGCTTAGTCTTGTTAATGCCTGGGCCCAGTCCAAACCAAGCAGCTGCAACTACAACAATTGCAATGATTCCCCAAATTAAAAACTTCTTTTGTTTTTTCTTACTCATAACTCTACCTCCAAAAATTTCCAACAAAAAAAGCACTCATCCTAATACAAGGACGAGTGCTCGCGTTACCACCTTTAAATTTGCTTATTACTCACGTAATAAGCCTCACTAGCTATCAATCAATAGCTTGTAATTATAACGGATACAACTCCGCCGCTAGCTGAATATCACTAACAGTTATCATTTCAAGCCCATGTTCACCAGTTCCCTTCTGCTAACTCTCACCTACATGTTAGCTCTCTTTATCGAAGAAAATAATGGTTACTCTGCTTTTCAAGATATATTAATTATTTAATTGTAGACTAATTTATCACGCTCAATACCGTATGTCAACAGTTAATTTTGCAAATAACAAAAAATCACTCTAGCCAACCTGCTAAAGTGATTCAAATAATTATATCAAAGTAATAGTCAAAAATACTGCTAACATTTCTATTATCATTTAAACGTTATAATTACTTTTTTCGTAAAAAAGTTAAAAAATCATACGAAAAGTGATTATAGTCATCTGCTTGATTTGATATTTTCTTCACTAAAGTAAAATTTCGATAATCGATAGAAGTCATCATTGTATCGGCTTCAAAGGTTGCCTTTATCTTGGTCTGCTCAAGACAATCAACTTGATTCTTTAACGCTTGAAAAACTGAATTGCCACCAATAACATAAATATTTTCATGTCTATGAGCAGATACCCAATTTTGCAAATCGGAAATGGAGAAAACAAACTCAGCTTGTGGATAGTCAGCATATTGCCTGGATAAGTCATGATTTCTTGTTAAAACCAGATGTGGTCGTCCAGATAAAATTTGTGGCAACCCATTAAAGGTTTTCCTCCCCATAATAATTGGATGTCCATTAGTCAATTCCTTAAAATGATGGAGATCTCCAGGTAAATTCCAAGGCAAATGACCATTTAAGCCAATTTGGTGACGTTCGTCTTCAGCCCAAATAAAAGTAAGCATTGTGTTTTCCCTCCAAATTAGTTATTACAAATAAATTTTACTGTTATACATTATGAGCAATTGCCCTAAATGTGCTATAGTTAATTCAATTAAATATTAAGGAGTAAATAGTAATGACGCAAGCACAAACCGATGCAGAAGAACAAAATTATAATAAACTCAAGCAAACTGAAGCTAATCTAATTCGAAATTTACAAGCTGCAGTTAAAGATCCAAGTAAGATTTCTAAACTAAGTAATGCAATTTTCCAAAATCATCAGGATTGGTTAAAAGTGATCATGCCCAATTATTCAGAAAAGATTCATTTAGGGATAATTAATGGTTATGAAACTGATGAACGATACCAATCATATTATGATGATAAAGCTGGTAAAGGCGCAACTAAAATACTAATTAAAGTAGTTAAAGATCATTTAGCAAAATAAAAAAGATGGGGTACTTCTCTTAATTGTTGAGGAACCTCATCTTTTTTGTTTACAGCTAAATTATTAATGGAACCAATGAGTATGCTTATCAGTAAACGCTAATAAATCATTACTTAAATATAAGATATAAGTAAAGAATAAAGTTAAATTAGCGTCACCTTGCATTGCAGTTATGCCCCATAAAATAATCGACATAACCCCTTGAATTGTCCAGAAATAATATTGTTCACGAAACCGCAAAGTACATAGTAATGAACCCGTAATACCAATAGAACCAGAAATTGCATCGATCCATGGACGCGGACTAATAAATACTTTCGTATCCATCAAGTAAAGCAATCCCGTAACTACAATAAAAAATGCCATAGTTAACAGCCATTTAGGAGCAGTTAAACCATGGATATGACTTTCTGCATCCTTTGACCAAGCTGGCATCAATAATACCGGCAAATCTAGCAAAAAGATATATGACGTTTGTAAAACCACATCCGCATAATTTCTAGCATTAATGGCCACCACAATATATATCAATGCTGACAATAATCCAAGTACACCATTTAACGGCTTAGCATTCGTGATAGCCAGAGTACAAGTGAAGCCCAGCACTGCAGCTAGCATCGTTACAAAAGTCATTAACGTAATTGGTGCGGAAATTGTTGTCCCCACAATTACGCCGATACCAAACATTAACAATATATATGTTTTGAAGCTCCAGCCTCGCATTTGGTGAACATACCATGCAGGCTTGAAAACATCAGTATTTGGTTGTATTTTCATTTATTCTCCCCTATCTATGTTAACGATTTAAAAACCATTCACTATGATACCATTTGTTTTAGTTAATTTAAATTGCTTCTAATAAATTATTTTTGGAAAGAATAAATTAGCCTCATATCCGTGGGGAATACAGAATCCTCGCCAACCGCTTTTTTACCCTTATTGGATCACCCCACATACGTGGGGAATACACCAGATACCAAAAGACAGATACTGATATTACAGGATCACCCCCACATACGTGGGGAATAACAACGGCGTGCTTTCAAACGCCCAAGGGATCACGGGATCACCCCCACATACGTGGGGAATAACAACGGCGTGCTTTCAAACGCCCAAGGGATCACGGGATCACCCCCACATACGTGGGGAATACTTAATTGCTTCAATATATTTTTTATAAGATTTAGGATCACCCCCACATACGTGGGGAATACATAGTCCTTTAACAGTGCGCTATCATCAATCAAAGGATCACCCCCACATACGTGGGGAATACTCTTTTGCTACATCTACTTATGGAGATAGCAAGGGATCACCCCCACATACGTGGGGAATACAATAAGGCGCACCATTATAAATAGTGTTTACAAGGATCACCCCCACATACGTGGGGAATACTTAAGGTTTGCTAAGTCCTTATCATCGCTTGTAGGATCACCCCCACATACGTGGGGAATACACACCTTTAAGGCTTTATCTAAAATATAATATAGGATCACCCCCACATACGTGGGGAATACAGTAAAAGATTACCGTCATATCAACATTGCTAATCAAAGAGATACACAAAATTCATTAGTTTATACTTCACTGCTTATATTTTGCAAGATATTATCTATTTAAGCAAGTTAAACAAGCTTTTATTTTTAAATATAATATACAATTCTTTTTAGCTACTTTAACATCCTTTAACAAATTTCATTTTTACTTGACTATACTTTCAATTTCAGCCTTGGTTACTTCAAATGGCAACTGAAAAGCTTCATCGTATTCTGAACTGTTAAAATCAATATGCTTTTTGAATTCAGTTGGCTTAGGAAAGTTTTTTCTACCATCTAAAGCCAATATTAGTACATCTTTGCCATATTTGTATGCCTCAACAGGAGTTTCACCAAAAGTCATTGCTTCAGGAAAGTCATCAAATTTTACTTCCCAAACTTTATCTTCAACGTTATGTAATAGTGTGCCAAAATATTTATACGACATTTTAATACCTCTCCTGTTTTAAGAATATATCAAACAAAGCTGCTTTTTCAAAGCCCCTCAGGAATTCTCACAAGTGCATGAAACTATTACTTTGATGTGTTTAAAATAATTTGCGCTCTTTTGATATGTGCATTTTTATAATACTATTTTTCTAATTCTTTTCGTCTTGTAGCAATTAATTCTTCTAAATTATCTAAGTCAGCAACATTGGAATAATTTTAATAAAGCTTTTAGTTGTTGACCTATACGATACTGTTTTTGCTACTTTAGGATGTGTTTTCTTATATTTTGCATCTGCTTTTTGACGTGCCTTGCTTAAAACCACCCCCAAAAATCCTTCCCTATAACTAAAACAGCTAAAACAATTATTATCAAATTTAGAATAAAATTTACGATAGTCAAAATATTATTCAATTTTTTCATTTTGAAACCTCTCATAAATCTGCTATACTTATGACAAAAGGACAAGACTCAGCTTATCCCTTTGTCTATTACTACAAACCGAACAAATGAAGCAATAGACTTGCGATTCCCGCAAGGGTGAGCTTTTTTGCCTTGCGGTACTCTCGGCGAGTCATGAGGTTTCTCCTCCCCGTTTGTAGATTGCTGGTCTCTCAATCAATAAATATATCATACATGTTTAATCATGTATATTCGAAATTTAAATGAAAAATAATTTGATTTTTGTGATTAATAAGCAATAATATCCCAGATTTGGTGTAAAAATACTATTCTTATATTGCAAAAATATTAGGCCAAATCTTAGCCACTACCCAGGAAGCAAATATACTAATAGTGGCGGCAAAATTGATCTGTTGAACGATGTGTCGATTAATTGAGAGTTTCCCAATCTTTCGACAATACCATAATATACCTCCACCTGTTCTCTACTAAATCTCTAGCTTTTCTCAACCAAAAATCTACCTAAATCAAAAAGTGTCTGGGAAAAAACTAGACCCTTAAAAGCAAAAAATCCGTTAGAACCTTTGCGTTCTAGCGGATTTTTCATATACATTCTAGCCTAACCTTGTTATTATTAAATTACTACAAAAAACAAAAAAGGTGGGCTTTTCATGTATCAAAATTATATCACAGGTCAAACTGCTTTAACACTCAACTTTGACTTTTCTATTCCTAAAAATCATCTTGCTCAGGTTATCAGTGATTTTGTCGACTCGATTCCTGCCGATGTGCTGCTGGAAGACAATTCAAATACTGGTCGACCTGCCTATCACCCAGCAATGATGCTCAAAATACTACTCTTTGCCTACTCTAGACGCGTTTTCTCTGGTAGAAAAATTGAGCGGATGCTCACAGAAAACCTCCCGATGATGGTCATAGCTAGTGGTAAACATATTTCATATCATACGATCAATAACTTTAGAGCTAGTAGCCATACCAATCAGCTGATTAAACAAGCTTTTGTCTATTTTACTAATCTTTTGCAAGCAGAAGGGTTGCTTAGAGAAGATGCCATCTTTATTGATGGGACCAAAATTGAAGCTGATGCTAACAAGTATACTTTCGTTTGGAAAAGAGCTGTCGAAAAGTTTCATACTAAGTTAAAGGCTAATGCAGTTGAGCTTTATGACGAATTGATTCAAAAAGAAGTAATCCAAGCGATTACTGAAGAAGAAGCACAAACTAGTCAGGGTCTGGCAATCATGGCAGAACAAACAGAAACTGCCATCAAGCAACTAGATGAAGCAATCGCGGCTGAGCCGAAAGTAATTCCTGGAGGTTCAACTAAAAAACGTCAAAGGCGAGGCCTTAAAAAAGTCTTGCATAAGTTGCGTAAGGATTTTATCCCCAGAGCAGAAAAGTATGAACAGGCGCAAGCAACTTTTGGTGAGCGTAATAGCTACTCAAAGACCGATCATGATGCCACTTTTATGCATATGAAAGAAGATCATATGAGGAATGGTCAGCTTAAACCCGGATATAATATTCAAGTGGCAACTACCAACCAATATGTAGTAGATTATGCACTTTACCCTAATCCAACAGACTTCAAGACTTTAGAACCTTTCTTAAAGCAAATGACAAATTTAGACAAGTTCCAGAACATCGTTGCCGATGCCGGCTATGGCAGCGAATATAATTATTCTATGCTTGAAAATGAGTATGAAGATAAACAATATTTTATTCCTTACAGCCTTTACGATAAGGAGCAGACTAGAAAGTACAAGAAAGATCCCACTAAGCTAGCTAATTGGACCTATAACGAACAAGCAGATTATTATCTTGACTGGCAAGGTGTGCAGTTCAATTTCAAACGTTATGGTAAGCGAAGGAATAAGAGTACGGGGTTAATCTCTGATCTAAAAATATATGAAGCAGATGAGTTTCAATTAACCGCTGAATTGACTGAGCTAGCCAAAACTAAGAGCGGACGCCAAAGGCAGGTGCAATACAACCCCAATTGGCAATATTTAAAGGCAAAAGCTAAACAAACTCTTCAAAGTAGCGAAGGCAGACGGATCTATGGCTGTAGAAAAACGGACGTAGAGCCAGTCTTTGGACATATGAAGAACGTTTTTGGTGTGCGCAGAACTCATTTGCGAGGGAAGAAAAAGGTCGAAACCGATGTAGGCTTGATGTTCATGATGATGAATTTGAGCAAATATTGGAGTAGAAGAGGTGGCGGAAAACTTCTTTTACAGGAAATAAGCAACAAAAAACAGATCAAGATTTTCTATTACGAAAACTTGGTCTGTTTTTAAGTCTGAAGAGTTAGTTTTTTCCCAGACACTTATTCTTTTACTTTGCTAATAACTGCTTTTCTAATGCTTCTGTCAAAGTCTTTGAAAAGTTAATCTGTTGTTCTTTACCTAGTTCAACCAGATACTCTGGTATCGAAATAGTCTTACGAATAGTTTTTTCGTTTAGCTTGCGATACTTATTCATATCAACTGAAGCAATTGTTTTAACTTCATTTTCCGATACATCAACTTCTTTGATAGGCGCTGGAGTAGGATAACTAGTTTCACTAACTAGCATGGCACCAAGAGCCTAGGTTCCTCCGCCAATATCTGGAATTTCTACGCTATAACCGACTTGCTCTTCTGGATACAAAATAATTGGATATGCTAAAACATTTTTATCTTTCAATATAATCCACCTTTAATCAAAAATTACATATAGAACATTGAGTATTGTCTAAATTTACATCTATCAAACGAATTAAAGCACAATTTAGATAATCACATTGTGAAAGGTTTATACTTACTTCAAAATCAACCCAGCTGTTAATTTAGCTGGGTTGTTTAGTCAAAATTTAGTCCATATATCATCAAAAACGTTGATAGCTTGGCGTGCGGTCTAGTCATAAAATGCTGCTACATAAGCATTTATCAGGATATATTTAAGGAGAGTACAGGATTTGAACCTGCGCGCCAAGGAAAACTTGGTTCGCCGGATTTCGAGTCCGGTGCATTACCACTCTGCCAACTCTCCAGAACATAAGAAATTATACTATAACTTAATCTTTTTTTCCAGCTAACTTTATAAAAAATCTAACTATCTATATAAAATTATTGCTATATAAATTATTTTAGTCTAATCCCAACATACAGAAAACAAATCATTCATGTTTTATCAATAGTGTCTGTTCTACTCGTAATAAATTCTCCACATCCGTGGGAAATACGAGAGAAAATTTTGATTCAAGTATCAATCGAAAGGATCACCCCCACTTGCGTGGGGAATACATTTTGTCAAAGAACCCTTTAAGAACCTTTATAGGATCACCCCCACTTGCGTGGGGAATACCATGACGATGAATCGACCTGTGCTTAAAAAGCTAGGATCACCCCCACTTGCGTGGGGAATACCACCTCCTGAGACTACTGTGTACGAGGATAAAGGGATCACCCCCACTTGCGTGGGGAATACTCGACGGGGATTGCTGGTTTAAATTAATTGTAAGGATCACCCCCACTTGCGTGGGGAATACAAATTGAAGTAAAAACAGCTCAAGCTAAATCCGGGATCACCCCCACTTGCGTGGGGAATACAGTAAAAAATCCTTGTTATAACAAGATTCTTAAAAAGAAAAACACTAATTTTTTATGAGTTCATATTTCAACGACTACATTATTCCGTATAATCAACGAAAAATCAAGCTTCTTTTTCTACCTCAGCGCCTTAAAAAATTCACTGTTTCTACTTGCAGGTCTATCCTAAAATATATTTTCCAAAAACTAGCTAAACTCCTGCCGTTCTTTTTATTGGTTAAGTACTATACAGCTAATATTCCTGATAAAACGCCACAATTCCAAGTTTATCAATATTTGTTAGTCCCTGCTTTTCATAAAACGCGCGTGTCTTAATCGTATTATCAGTTAGTAAAACAACCTGTCTAATTCCACTATTCCTTTTTAGAACTTGCTGAATTAGCTCTGTCCCCAAACCTTGATGTTGATACTCAGGCTTTACTAATAAATCTTGAATATACAAAATGGTTTCTTGATCGCCAATTGTTCGAATTAACCCTACCAATTCGGCTCGCAGCCAAACCGTGATCACTGCCTGTGAATTTGCAACAGCTCGCTGCAGTTTTGCCAAATCCTTAGTATAAGAGGTCCACCCAACTGAGTTATATAACATAAATAAATCAGCCTGTGTCAACTGTTTTTCTTGCTTAAATTGAAATTTCATTGCTATTTTCTTCCAATCCATCATTTAATTGATCCCAGTAATTTCTTAAATTTTGCTCAAGACCAGCTTTAAGCGATAACCGTATTTGCCTACATGCTGGTAAAATTAACTTAAATATTTATTTCTAGGTAGTGATTTGATTTTGTATGAAAATATTTGGCTAACCATAATATCGGCCACTATTTTATTTGTCTTGATTGTTAATATTAGAAATTCCCGACGCTTTAATCTACTAGACCATTGGCTACACCACAAACTTATCGGAAGTTTAGATAGTTTCAATTGGAAGGTAGTCGCCTTTATCAATGATCCAAAACTAATTGTCATCTGGGATATCTTACTAGCCAGCTTCTTAATTAATGAAGAAAGAAACCTTGCTGCCCTATGGGTCATTTTTACCCTAGGAATCACCGACTTTATTGGCATCTTCCTTAAAAAATGGATGCATCGTAAACGTCCAATTAGTCATTCTCATTTGGAAAATGGCTACAGTTTCCCCAGCGGCCATGTCTTAGGTACTACTAGCCTAAGCCTAATTACTTGGCGTTTGTTTGGTCACAAATTCGGTAGTGGGTTTGCGATCATGCTAGCCATAATGTGGCTAATGGTAGTTATCTCACGCCTTAGATTGAAAGCACATTATCCGTCCGACATCATCGGAGCAACTAGTTTAGCAATCTTTTGTTTTACTATTTCGCAACAAATCTTTTTGGCAATTGTTTAATTATCTGCAAAACCAATCATGATGCCACCCTTTTCTGCATAAAAGGTGCACAAACCACAAGTTGTCCGAATTTTAATATCTGCTTGAGGATATAGTGTCAAAATTTGCTCCTTTAAAGCATTTGCATCTGCCTCATTTTCGCAATGATCAATAATAACTTGACCACCATGGTAATTTCTTTGTGCCATCTGCTTTAAAATTTCTTTTAAAGCTCGCTTCATGCCGCGCATTTTAGTGATTGGCTCAAGAGTCCCTTCTTGACTTACAGTTCCAACTAAATCAATCTTGAGCATTCCCGCAATTTTAGCAACTGCCGGGTTTACTCGACCATTTAAAGATAAATTATGTAGTGATTGTAATACAAACAATAAATGTGTGTGAGTCCTATATTGCACAATTTTTTGTTCTAAATCAACAAAGCGTGTTGGACTAGCGACTAGTCGCTGAATTTCTTGCAAAATCAGCGTCATTTCAGGACCAGCTGAAAGCGAATCAATCACAATCACTTGACTTTGTGGATGGTCTTTTTCATAAATTTCCTTAGCCTGAAAAGCCGAAGAAAAGCTACCACTTAGTCCGCTGGTAATCGTTAAGATAATTGCACGCTCACTGCCTTCAAGTGCTTCAAGCCATTCATTGATACTTGGACACGACGTCTTGCCTGCTTCAGAATTTTGTGCCATGCTAGTAATTAATTTACTGATGTTAAGTTGATCATCATCAATAAAATCATGACCAGCAATCGTAATTTTTAATGGTACAACTTCGATATTAGTTGTAGAGCTTAGATTGGCACTGGAGTCTACAATTAACTTTACTTTTTCCATTGGTTAAATACATCCTTATTTAAATCATAAATCTATCCACACTTTAAATTGTATAGTTAATGATAATCCAAAATCAACAAAAAAGCGATTAAATATTTTTTAATATTAGAAATCGTTTTCAAATGTTTACAGAATCACAAACTTCAGCTAAAATTATCTTGTAGAGCTGGGGGCAGTAATCCCCGCTAATGTATGTACAAACGTTTTTGTACAACATTTATTATTTAGGAGGTTTTTAGATGTTAAAATCAGTCATTGAAAATGTTCATGCATTGGAAATCTATGATTCACGTGGTAATCCAACCGTTGAAGCATTCGTTACCCTTTCAAATGGTGTCGTAGGAAAAGCTGAAGTTCCATCAGGTGCTTCAACTGGTGAAAACGAAGCTGTTGAATTACGTGATGGTGGCAACCGTGTTGGTGGTAAAGGTGTTGCTAAAGCCGTTAACAACGTTAACGATCAAATCGCTAAAGCCTTAAAGGGCTTAGATCCACACAACCAAGCTAATATCGACCAAGTAATGATCGACTTAGATGGTACCCCTAACAAAGCCAAGCTTGGTGCTAACGCAATCTTGGGCGTATCAATGGCTACTGCTGACGCAGCTGCTAAAGATAGTCACCAACCTTTGTACAGATATCTTGGTGGTACTGATCTTGAAATGCCACAAACTTTCCATAATGTTATCAATGGTGGTGAACACGCTGATAACGGAATCGATGTACAAGAATTCATGATTACCCCTGTTAAGAAGACTTCATTCCGTGATGGCTTTGAAAAGATCGTTAACACTTACCATACTTTGAAGAAAGTTTTGGAAGACATGGGTTACGAAACCGGCCTTGGCGACGAAGGTGGTTTTGCACCTAACATGAAGAGTTCAGAAGAAGCCTTGAAGGCTTTGCATGAAGCAATTATCAAGGCTGGTTACAAGCCAGGTGAAGATATCGCTATTGCTTGTGACTGTGCAGCTTCATACTTCTACAACAAGGAAGATCACAAATACCACTTTGAGGGTAAAGTCTTCAATGATGATGAATTATCAGATTACTACGACAAGTTACTTGCCGAATTCCCTGAATTAATTTCAATCGAAGACCCATATGATGAAAATGACGTTGACGGTATGATTAAGTTTACTGAAACTCACAAGGATAGAATTCAAATTGTATTAGATGACTTTATTTGTACTAACCCTAAGCTTTTAACTAAGGCTATCAAGGAAGGTGCTGGTAATGCTTCATTAATCAAATTGAACCAAATCGGTACTGTAACTGAAACTTTGGAAACTATTCGTCTTTCACGTAAGAATGGTTACAACACTATGATTTCTCACCGTTCAGGCGAAACTGGTGACACATTTATTGCTGACTTTGCTGTAGCAATCAACGGTGGTCAACTTAAGACTGGTGCTCCTGCCCGTTCAGAGCGTGTTGAAAAGTACAACCGCTTGCTTGAAATCGAAGAAGACCTTGGTGACGGTGAACGTCTTGCCTTCTTCCCAGACAATGTTGACAAGGACTAATTTTTAGGAAATGTTAACTAATAGATAAGCTTGCATTATTGTGCAAGCTTATTTTATTTGCTAGAAAAAAATCGCTAGTTATGCTAGTTTATTTATGATAGCAATTAGTCAAAGGAAGGAAAAATATGTCTGAAAAATTAAGTGGACTTTCGCAAGCAGAAGCTGATAAGCTGCTTAAACAAAAAGGGTTAAATGAGGTACCCGAACCTAAATTTAACTTTTTTAAAGAATTTTTATCTAAATTATGGAACTTATCAGCGTGGATTTTAGAAGCTGCCCTAGTTTTAGAATGTCTATTAGGCAAGTGGGTCCAATCATTATTTGTATTATTAATGCTATTATTTGCAGCATGGAATGGTGCTTCTAAGAAAAAGCAATCGCGCCGCGTCTTAAATAATATTTCTCATAAGCTGACCCCAACTGTTTCTGTTGAACGTGATGGAGCTTGGCAAAATATTGATTCCAAATACTTAGTTCCAGGCGACTTAATCAGCCTGCAACCTGGTGATGTTTTAGCTGCCGATGCCGAACTAGTTCAAGGACAGCTCGCTCTTGACGAAAGTTCGATTACCGGAGAAGCTAACGCTGTCAAAAAAAGGATCAAAGATGATGCTTATGCCGGCACTACAGTAGTCGAAGGCAATGGATTAGCAAAAGTTACAGCGACTGGGGCCAATTCTCGTTCTGGTAAAACTATTAACTTAATTAACAATTCCGCTGCACCAGGACATCTGCAACAATTGTTAACTAAGATTATTTACTATTTATGTTTGCTTGATGGAATTTTAACCTTAGTAATTATTATCGCTTCATTCTTCAAAGGTGGCGACTTTCAAAACCTAATCAATATGCTGCCATTTTTAGCGATGATGTTTATTGCTTCAATTCCAGTCGCCATGCCCTCCACTTTTGCCCTATCTAATTCATTTGAAGCAACCAGATTGAGCAAGGAAGGCGTCTTAACATCTGATCTGACTGGGATTCAGGATGCGGCCAATTTAAATTTAATTTTATTAGACAAAACTGGTACCATCACTGAAAACAAAACTGCGGTGGTCAGCTGGACTAACTTTAGCCAATTAGATGATCAGAGTGTGTTGCAATTAGCTAGCGCTGCAATCGATCAACGCAATACCAAGATTATTGATAGCGCCATTATTGACTATTTAACTAAACAAAATATCAAAATCCAAAGTAGTTCGGACTTTACTCCCTTTACTTCTGCTACTGGCTATTCAATGGCTAATTATGCAAATCATAACATTAAGTTGGGTTCATTTAAGCAATTAGCTAAGATTGATCAAGCAGCCAATGATCAAGTCAAGAATATTGACTTCGGTGCTGGTCGCTCCTGTGCCTTATTGATTGACGACAAACTTGCTGGTGTCTTCATTTTGCAAGACCAAGTCCGCTCTGACTCTCAAGCTGCTCTAGCTGAACTTAAAAAACGTGGTGTTAAACCAATCATGTTAACTGGTGATAACCAGAAAACAGCTCTTGCAGTGGCTAAACAAGTTAAGCTAGATGGCAGAGTAATCTCTATCCATGACTTTGACGAAAATATTAATATCAATGAATTGGCCGGTATTGCCGATGTTTTACCTGAAGATAAATTAAAAATGGTAAAATTTTTCCAAGAAAAAGGATTTATTGTTGGTATGACTGGTGACGGCGTTAATGATTCACCTGCTTTAAAACAAGCAGAAGTCGGAATTGCCGTTGCTAATGCCGCTGACGTGGCCAAGCGTTCAGGTAAGATGGTTCTTCTGAATGATGGCTTGACTTCAATTGTTAAAATTTTGGATGCAGGGCATCGCGTTTATCAAAGAATGACAACTTGGTCATTAACTAAATTAGCAAGAACTGCTGAATTGACCATGCTACTAACCTTTGGTTACTTATTCTTTAATTACATTCCGATGGCGCTCAATGCGATGGTAATCTATACAATTATGAATAACATGGTTACGATGATGATTGGAACAGATCGCACTCATATTACTTACCAACCAGAAAATTGGAATATGGCTAAATTAGCTAAAATTGCTTTTTCACTAGCCTTTGGTTGGACATTAATTGGTATTTTAGGTATTAGTTATCTTAATACTCATGGCTTTGGTCATGGAACAATTTCAACCATGGTATATGTGTTCTTAGTATTAAGTGCAATGTTCATTATTTTAATTACCAGAACTAAACGTTATTTCTGGCAAGATTATCCTTCTAAGTCTGTTGGTTTAACTCAGCTAGCGGATGTATTGATAACCATTATTTTGGCAATCTTCGGAATTGCTATGACTAAAATTAGTTGGCTTAACCTATTAATTACTTTTGTTGCTGCTTTATTTGCCGCAATAGTAATCGATCTAGTCTACCAACCAATCATGAAAAACAGATAATTATCATCAAAAAAGACCACATTCTACAAATGGAATGTGGTCTTTTACTATTATTAAAATCTTTATTTGACTAATTCATAAACATAAGAAGTTTCATCTTGACGGTAGACACCATGCAGACTGCCAACTCGCTTAAAGCCCATCTTACCAATTAAATGTTGCATCGCTAAATTATCCTCGTGAGTATCAATTCTAATTGAATCAATATCGGGACGATTGCGTTTGATACCATCAATCACAGCACTCAATAGCTTAGTTGCATAACCTTTACCAGCGTGATTTGAATGAATTGCAACACGATGAATAACTACATAGCGATCACTTGGATTTAGCCAGTGCCCGTCTAAGTTATCATAATCATGATCCGGAGCGCTAACAATTGAAATTGCGCCAACAGTTTCTTGGTCATCTGACATTGCTAAAAAAGCCCAACCTTGCTTGATATCTTCCTTAATTTGATCTGGTGATGGATATTCTCCCTGCCATTGGTTAACACCACTTTCAGCTAATTGATTAGCACCATCTCGCAAAATCGTCATAATCTGGTCAAAGTCAGCCATAGTTGCTTTTCTTAATTCCAAACTACTCACCTTTCCTTTTATAAAAACACATCGAATATTATAACGATCTGTCATATCAATGTAAAAAGATAACACTTATCTTTATAACTAAAAAGACGGTTTTTCCTTTAACAAAGAAAAATCGTTTTTTTATTAATCTTATTTAAGCACCGTGATATTGAACTAATGAAAAGACATCTAGTCCTGGTAACTTTTCTTTACCCTTTAAATCAGGTAATTCGATATAAAAACCAGCACCAACTAATTCGCCGCCTAAATTTTCAATCAATTCTTTACATGCTCTTAGCGTTCCAGCAGTGGCTAACAAATCATCACAAACAACAACTCGCTGTCCGGGCTTAATCGCATCTTGATGCATTTCTAAGCTGTTTGAACCATATTCCAAATCATAAGAAGCACGTTCAACAGCCCGTGGCAACTTATGGGGCTTTCTAGCAGGTACAAAACCTAAATTTAATTCAGTTGCTACTGGACAACCAACAATAAATCCTCGTGCTTCTGGCCCAACGATTACATCTGCCTTTCTACTCTTAGCATACTCAGCAAGTTCATAGGTTGCTAACTTAAATAGTTTACCATCTTGCAAAATAGGAGTAATATCCCGAAAAGTAATTCCTTTATTGGGAAAGTCTTTCACATTTGCGATGTGTTCTTCAAAAATGTTTGCCATAAATAGCAAAACCTCCAAAACTTAATTGGTTATCTAAATATAATCTAACCAATCTATTTTAACAGATTTTTAGCGAAAAACCAGTCTATCTAGCTAATTAATGTTATTTTAGACGTTGATTTACGTACATTAATAGTTCGGAACTTGGCATTTGGCGTAAAGTTTGAACAAATTCAATTTGTGATTGCGTAGCAGCCAGATATTTTGACGAACTTAACGGTTTTTGCGGTGGATTTTTAATACCAGTAATTTTTCCCTGATCAAATTTAACAAACTTAAGTTCAAAAAAGACCCGTAAAATAAATAAAATACTAGCATAATCTAACCCCAAAAATGGCGCCACTTGTTCATAGTCATTGGTAGTCAAATTAGGATGCGCATAAACGTACTTTAAAACCTGTCCAAAACTAGCTTTATTCGGAATTTTTTTAACTGGCAATTGATCAAGTAAGAATCGTAAATACAATTGCTGGTAACTATTAGTTAGTGCCTGATCAAATTCAGCTTGATTGTGGGGGACATCAAGTAAAACTGCCACTTCGCCACTTGCATGATAATCATTGACTAATGTAATCTTATCCGAAGCAATAGCAAAAGTATTGGCTGCCACAGTCAGATTTTTTTCATCAAACAATAAATATCTATCGGCAAAACCCATAATATATTCTTCTTGGCGTAAATCCACTACTGGTGCGGGAACCGTCAACTGAGGTGTATCAAAAGTGATGCCAGCCATAATTCCCTGCAGCGTAGTCCGTCCGCGATAAGTATTTAACCCTAACTTAACAAAAACCTGCTTAATATAAGGCAACAGTGATTTCGTTAAAAATTCCTTGTTAAAGCCAACAACTGCTAACTTACCACCTGATTGATTAGCCTGAAAGCGGACGTGCTGCTTTTGATTGCCCATAACAGTAAAGTTAGTGATTTTTGCCTGAGTAATACTAAATACTGGCTGTACATTATCTGTGCCAAATGGGCCTACCTGTGCGATATCGGTCATTAAAGCTGGAGTTAAATCTGTGAATGGCAACTCACAATCGTAATATTCTACTGCCAAGCTACTTTCTACTTGAAAACTGTCCTCAAAAGCTGCTCTCAAGTCGGCAATCTTATCTACACTCATCGACAAGCCGCAAGCAAAGTCGTGTCCACCAAATTTTTGCAGTAAATCTTCTTTTAAGGGATTAAGTGCGTTAAATAGGTTAAAACCAGTAATTGAGCGTCCTGAACCTTTAATGATACCAGCATCATTTTTGGTTAAAACAATTGTTGGTTTATGATATTTTTCAACTATTTTATTAGCAACCAAGCCCAAAACGCCTTCATGAAAGTCAGAATCATAAATAACCAAAGTGTTCTTAGTTTGCCAATTATGCCGCTCGACTTGATTAATACATGCTGCAAACACATCATCAGTTAAAGCTTTGCGCTCATCATTTAGCTCTTCGACTTGAATTGCCAATTCTTCTGCCTCAGTCTCATCATCACATAGCAACAATTCCACTGCCAAGCTAGCATTTGCCAAACGCCCTACCGCATTTAATCGTGGTGCCAGATTAAAGCCAACATCGGTCTCATCAATTTGTCCCATTGTCAAACTCGCTTGCTTAATTAAAGCCCGCAAACCTGGTCTTTGGGTCTGATTAAGGATAGCTAAGCCCTGCTTAACCAGAATATGACCTTCACCTGAAACTTTGACCATATCACCAATTGTACCGATCATTGCTAAATCAAGTAGCTCAGATATCGAATCTTGCATTAACTCACGACAAATAGTATAGGCAACGCCAGCTCCGCAAAAGTCATCAAAGGGATATGCTTGTCCAGGATAATTACAATGCACAATTGCATAACTATTTGGAACAACTTCTTGAATGGTATGGTGATCAGTAATAATCGTATCAACACCTTGGCTGTTGGCGTAAGCCACTTCTTCAACCCCAGTTATTCCGTTATCAACTGTAATAATTAGCTTAGTTCCATCAGCAACAATTTTTTGATAAGCTGCTAAATTAGGACCATAGCCGTCACGAAATCGATCGGGGATAAAGTAATGTACATCTGCACCTAAAATTTGCAGAGTTTCCATCATAATTGTTGTAGCGGTTATTCCATCGGCATCGTAATCACCATAGATCATGATTTTTTCGCCGTTGTCTACTGCTTGAGTGATCCGCTCAACCGCTTTAGTCATATCATGCATCAACTTTGGATCCGCCAAATCATCTTCCGTAGCATTAAACCAAAATTCCAGCTGCTCATCAGTATTAATTCCACGCAAAGAAAACAACTTAGCCGTTAACGGGCTAAGTTGATACTTTTCAACTAAATCTGCAGGTAATTCTGCACCACTACGTTTTTTCCATTCTATCATTCGGTTAAATTAACCTTCCATCAACTCTTACTTACTATTTAAGTCGTCATCATTCATTTTCAAGACTGCCATAAACGCATCTTGAGGCACTTCTACTCGACCAACGGCTTTCATCCGTTTTTTACCCCGCTTTTGCTTAGCCAACAGTTTGGCACGTCTATCTGGATCACCAGTATGAATCTTCCAAGTAACATCTTTGCGATAAGGTTTGACTGTTGCCCGCGAGATAATTTTAGCACCAATTGCTCCTTGAATATCAACTTCGAAGTTTTGCCTTGGAATTAGCTTTTTAAGCATAGAAGTCATTTGACGTGCCCGCTTTTGTGCTTCATCACGATGTGCGATAAAACTTAAAGCATCAACTGCTTCTTTATTTAACAGAATGTCAATCTTAACTAAATCAGTTGCCCTGTAACCAGTAATCTCATAGTCTAATGAAGCATAACCTTTAGTTGATGACTTCAATTCATCAAAGAAATCATAGATAATTTCTGCTAATGGCATATTATAAATAACATTGACTCTGTACTTATCGAGGTAGTCCATAGTGACAAATTCTCCCCGCTTTTTCTGACAAAGCTCCATCACGGGACCCACAAAATCGTTAGGTACCATTACTTCTGCCTTAACATAAGGCTCTTGAACTTCTTTATATTCGCCAGCAGTTGGCAAATCAGCAGGATTATCAATTACCTTAGTTAAACCATCATTCATAATTGCATGATAATCAACGGACGGCGCCGTCATAATTAGATCCAGATCAAATTCTTGCTCGATCCGTTCCTGAACCACGTCCATATGTAGTAAGCCCAAAAAACCACAACGAAACCCGAAGCCCAAAGCAGTCGAAGTTTCTGGCTCAAATTCTAAGGCAGCATCATTTAACTGCAACTTTTGCAAAGCTTCTTTTAAATCATCATATTTGGAATTATCGACTGGATACATTCCTGAATAAACCATTGGTGGAATTTGTCGATAACCTGGTAGCGGCTCAGAAGTGGGATTAGCTGCTGAAGTTATCGTGTCACCAACACGCGTTTCTCGGACAGATTTAATATTAGCCGTTAAATAGCCAACATCACCGGCAATTAAAATATCTTTTTGAACTGGAGCAGGGCTTAAAACGCCAACCTCAGTTACCTCATATTTTTTACCAGTATTCATAATTTCGATTTCATCACCAGCCTTAACTGTTCCCTCTTCAATGCGAACAGACAAGACAACTCCGCGATAATCATCATATTTGGAATCAAAAATTAAACTCTTGAGTGGTGCCGTTAAATCCCCAGCGGGAGCGGGAACTTTCTGGACAATTTGCTCTAGCATTTCAGCAATCCCCTGCCCCGTTTTACCTGAGACCTCAACTGCATCGCTAGCATCAAGACCAAGCATTTCCTCAATCTCTTCCTTAGCACGTTCTGGATCTGCAGAAGGCAAATCAATCTTGTTAATCACCGGCAAGATTTCTAAATCGTCGTCAATCGCTAGGTAGGTGTTGGCCAACGTTTGTGCTTGTACCCCTTGAGAAGCATCAACTACTAGTAATGCTCCCTCACAAGCAGCCAGCGACCGTGACACTTCATAAGAAAAATCCACATGTCCTGGTGTATCAATTAAGTGGAAAATATAATCTTCACCATCTTGGGCATGGTACTTAATTTGTACCGAGTTCATCTTAATCGTAATTCCGCGTTGCCGCTCAAGTGGCATATCATCTAGCATTTGATTTTTTAATTGCCGCTGCGATACTGTATCCGTTAATTCCAAAATACGATCAGCAATCGTTGACTTACCATGATCAATATGCGCCACAATCGAAAAATTACGAATGTGTCTTTGATAATCTTGTAATTCTTTAATATCCATAAATTATTTGCACCCTTTATTCTATTACCTTTATTATAGCAAATTCATTGAAGCAGATAAAACCTATTAAGAATTTAATCATACAAAAAGCATTAAGGATTCACCCTAATGCTTTTAGATTATTTAATTTTGTCTTTTAGTCTTTCAAAGAACCCTTTTTCTTGGGGAGTAATCGAACCACCACCAGCTTTAACAAAATCAACCAATGCCTGTTTTTGATCATCATTAATTGAAGTTGGTATCTGCACTTGAATAGTAGTGATTTGATCGCCTTTGCCATTACCACGCAAATATGGCACTCCATCGCCCTTCAACGTAAACTTCTTATTTGGCTGAGTTCCAGCCGGGATTTTAAGTTTACTATCGCCATGCACAGTCTTGACCGTAATTTCATCGCCTAAAGTCGCTTGAGCAAAAGAGATTGGAACGGTAGTATAAATTGTATTGCCTTTTCGTTCAAAGTCTTTAGACGGTTTAATACGGTAACTAATATACAAATCACCGTAAGGTCCGCCATTAGTACCAGCTTCTCCTTGACCTTCATAGCGTAACTGTTGACCATTGTCGATGCCAGCTGGGATGTTAACTTCAATGGTATTTTTGCCATCAATCGTTCCTTGACCCTTACAAGTTTGACATGGATGTTCAATAATCACACCACGACCGCTACATTTATCACAGACTGTCTGACGCCGCACTACGCCTAACATTGAGTTTTGAGTAACGGTCATATAACCAGAGCCGTTACACTTATCACAGGTAATTGGGTGAGTACCTTTTTCTGCGCCGTTACCCTTGCAAGTTGGACAAACTTCACTACGAGTATAGGAAACCTGCGTCTTTTTACCATTAATTGCATCCATAAAATCAATAGTCAAGGTATAATCAAGGTCTTGACCACGAGTTGGAGCAGTTGGATCAGCGCGCCTCTGGCTGCCGCCACCTCCGAAGAAATCATTAAAGATGTCGCCAAAGTCTCCGAAACCGCCAAAACCTTGACCAGCTCCCGCTCCTGCTCCACCAAAGCCGCCTTGACCGTTAACACCAGCAGAACCAAACTGATCATATTGTGCACGCTTATCCTTATCATGCAGAACTTCGTACGCTTCATTAACTTCTTTATACTTTTCTTCTGCCCCAGCCTCATGATTAAGATCTGGATGATACTTCTTTGCTAATTTCCGGTAAGCAGCATCAATTTCTTTGTCGCTGGCATTGCGATCAACACCTAGCACACCATAATAATCTTCTTGTGCCATTTAAAAACTCCTTACTTTCCAAAAGAAAAGAACTACTATTGCGGCAGTTCTTTTCTAATTTATTCAATTATAAACTCTTTACTTATCTGAGTCTACTTTGTGAAAGTCGCCATCACCAGCAGAACCATTATCTGAATTACCACCATTTGGATCTTGTGGTCCTTGGTTTGGATCAGCTTGGCCTTGAGCGGCTTGATCGCCGCCATTAGCCTGATATAGTTTTACAGCTAAATCTTGAGCAGCCTTAGATAAGTCATCCTTCTTAGACTTCATTGCATCTAAGTCGTTATCTTTTTGGGCTTTCTTCAAATCATCTAAAGCAGTTTGGACTTTCTTAGTATCATCTTCGGTGATCTTGTCATTGTCCTTAACATCTTTCAAAGTCTTTTCAGTTGAGAAGATTAATTGATCAACTTCATTGCGAAGGTCGACTTCTTCCTTCTTCTTTTTATCTTCTTCAGCATGTTCTTCGGCTTCTTTTTGCATCTTTTGAATTTCTTCATCGGATAAACCAGACGAACTCTTGATGGTAATCTTTTGTTCTTTACCAGTACCAGTATCCTTAGCAGAAACATTAACGATACCGTTCTTATCGATATCAAAAGTAACTTGGATTTGAGGTACACCACGAGGAGCTGCTGGAATATCAGTTAATTCAAATCGACCTAAAGTCTTGTCATCAGCTGCCATTGGACGTTCACCTTGCAAAACATGAACATCAACGGCTGGTTGATTATCAGCTGCAGTTGAGAAAATTTGACTCTTAGAAGTTGGGATTGTCGTATTCTTATCAATCAACTTAGTGAAGACACCACCCATGGTTTCGATACCAAGTGAAAGTGGCGTAACATCAAGCAAAACAACATCCTTAACGTCACCTGAGATAACCCCACCTTGAACAGCAGCACCTAAAGCTACGGCTTCATCAGGGTTAATTGAGTGATCAGGTTCTTTTCCAGACCATTTCTTAACTGCATCTTGAACAGCAGGAATTCTAGTTGAACCACCATTTAAAATAACCTTGTCAATATCGTTAACAGTTAAATCAGCATCCTTTAAAGCATTGTCAAACGGAACCTTAGTCCGATCAACTAAATCAGAAGTTAACTCATCAAACTTGGCACGAGTCAAATCAGCTTCAAGGTGTAATGGACCTGCATCACCAGCAGAAATGAATGGTAATGAGATGTGAGTTGAAGATACGCCTGACAAATCTTTCTTAGCCTTTTCAGCAGCATCCTTTAACCGTTGCAATGCCATCTTATCCTTAGAAAGATCAACATTGTTTTCTGATTTGAAGTTAGCAACTAACCAATCAATAATAGCATTATCAAAGTCATCCCCACCAAGATTAGTATCACCGTTAGTGGACAGTACTTGGAAGACGCCATCACCTAATTGCAAAACAGAAACATCAAAGGTACCACCACCAAGGTCGTAAACTAATACTTTTTCATCTTCTGAGTCTTTATCAAGACCATAAGCAAGTGATGAAGCAGTTGGTTCATTAATGATCCGTTTAACATCTAGACCAGCAATTTTACCAGCATCTTTAGTAGCTTGACGTTGTGCATCGTTGAAGTATGCAGGAACAGTAACAACTGCTTCAGTAACTTCTTCTCCTAAATAGTCTTCAGAGAATTTTTTGATGTATTGCAAAATCATTGCAGAAATTTCTTGTGGAGTATAAGCCTTATCACCAATTTTAACCTTGTAGCCATCTTCACCCATGTGACGCTTAATTGAGGAAATGGTATTTGGATTAGTAATCGCTTGACGCTTGGCAACTTCACCGACTTGTGTTTCACCATCTTTAAAGGCAACAACTGATGGTGTAGTCCGATTACCTTCCGGATTAGTTATAATCTTTGGTTCTTTACCTTCTAAAACAGCAACTGCAGAGTTAGTAGTTCCTAAATCAATCCCAATAACTTTTGACATTTATATTCTTCCTTTCAATTACTGTGCAACAACAACCATTGCTGGTCTAAGTGTACGGTCTTTATATTGATATCCTTTTTGCAAAACCTGCACGACATGATCTTTTTGATCATCGTTTTCAGCTGTAACTGTTTGAACAGCTTGATGCAACGTCGGATCAAATGGGCTATTCTCAGCTTCAATCTCACTAATACCATGATCTTTTAAGGCTTTAACTAGAGAATCCAAAGTCATTTGTACTCCCTTTTTAAGCTGCTGAGAAGCGTCATCATCTACCTTCGTAGCCAGAGCACGCTCTAGATTATCAACTGCTGGCAAAACATCCTTAGCCAGCGATTGCGATTCATACTTAATTAGTTGCGTCCGTTCATTATTATAGCGCGTCTGCATATTTTGCATTTCTGCTTGACTACGCAAAAACTTATCTTCAAGTTCTTTATTTTGCGCCTGTAAATCTGTAATCTGTTTTTCTACCTTAGCAGTAGCATTGGTTTTTTTATCTGAGTTTTTACCCTCAGAATCGGCTTTAGCTGCAGATTTAGCTTTCGACTTGCTTTTAGCAGTAGTCGCTTCTTTTTGTTTTAAATCCTCTTCACTAGGAAACTTTTCCTTGCTCACAGCTAACCTCCTTTATTGAAATCTACCATAATAGTCAAGTAGTTTCTTGGCTAATTCATTTCTAAAATATTCTAACAATCCCAACACCTGAGAATATGGCATATTGGTGGGACCTAATAAAGCAATCATTCCTTTACCATGCGAACCAACGTTATATTCTGCAGTTAACAAACTATAATCCTTTAACAAATCACCGGGTAATTCAGATCCAAGCCTGACACGAACTGAACGACCACCAAGCTGTCGATCATCAGAAGTGTCTAATAATCTAGAAAGTAAGTCGTTACGATCAACTAGGTCATACAGCGACCTGATATGCGATGCATCACCAACTGAGCTATTACTCAACAAGTTAATCTGTCCATCAACATACATTTGGTCGCTTGCAGCATCCTTAAGAACGTCCTCAACCAATGCAATCAGTTCATTTGCTTGCTGACTACTGGTATGCTTTCCTAAAGACTTAGCAAGTAAACTAGGTGTCACTTCATCTAAACTCTTACCTACCAGTTTGTCATTGAGCAAACGCACAGCCCGCTCAATCTCATCACCACTAATGTGACGTGGCAAGTTATAGACCTGATTTTGGACATTACCATCGCTGGTAACTAGAATTGCCATAATTTGTCTATTAAATAGTGGTACGATTCTGAAACCCGTAATAGTTACGTTGCGACTCTCGGGACCTTCTGCAAAAGCGGTATAATTGGTCAAATCTGACAAAATCTTAGCTGCTTCCTGCACAATTTCATTAACCTGATGAAATGGTTGATCAAGCTGCTGCATAATATGCTGGTAAACATTCTCAGGCAACTGCAATGGTTCAACCAAATTATCTAGATAATAACGATAACCTGCAGTTGACGGAATTCGTCCACTAGATGAATGAGTCTTTTCGATTAAGCCCTTTTCTTCAAGCGCAGCCATTTCATTACGAATAGTAGCACTTGACACCTTAATCGGCAACTGACTCATTACGGTTTTTGAACCCACTGGATCATGAGTTTGTGTAAAATCATTGATGATTGTTTTTAAAATTAATTCTTGACGTTCGGTCAACATAAATATCGCCCTCACTTTTAGCACTCTTACATCTTTGGTGCTAACAATTATTATGATACTAGCTTTTAGCAGAATGTCAAGCCGAGTGCTAAAAATAATCCAATTTTTTTAATTAGCAAGCAAAAAAATAGTTTGAGTGCAATCTCAAACTATTTTTAGCATTAGTTAAACTAACTAAAGATTAGCAGCCTTTACATATCTGCCTTTACCAATGATCCAATATCTCGTACCTTGAAGAGAAACCCAATCACCATAAACCGTAATGGTTGAACCGCGTTTTAGTACCTTTTGATTAGCACGCTTACCATACTTGTTATAAACATAAGCATTATGGTTCAAAACAACTTCATCACCAGTAATATTACGTTTAGCAATGTAATAACCATTATCTAACTGGTAAAACTTCCGCGCACCGACGCGATGGATAGTCTTATCGACCTTTACCCGTGAACCTGCTTTTAATGTTACTTCATTTACTCGCTGTCCTTTTTCATCATATAAATAGGAACTATGCATTATTTGATCTTTTTGTGGATCAGCCTTTATCTGCTGTGCTGGCTTAATATTATGCTTAGCTTTCTTAAAGTTAGCTGCTTTAACATAGCGATTAGCACCGACAATATAATATTTTTGACCACTAATTTTGACTGGCTCACCATAAGTAGCTAGAACCTTACCTTTTTTGGTGGTAGTCTTACCTAGTCTCTTACCAAACTCATTATAAGTGTAAGCATTGTGAATTAATTTACGTTTCACGCTTTGAACATTGCCAGTAGCCAGATAATAATTATTATTTAAGATATAGAAATCACGGTCAGCAATTTGCTTCACGCCATAAGTATTAACAATTGAGCCAGTTTTTAGGATCAATTCATTAATCCGTTGCCCATTTGCATTATAAAGATAGGCGTTATGCCTTAGCGTCACCTGTTCGCTTTGCTTAGCCGTAATATTAAGAGTTACCGTAACCGCAATTGCATCGCCATTTGGATTAGTAACAATTACTGTACCAGTAATTGTCCCAACTTGTGAAGTATCAGGAACTTTCGCCCACTTATAAGTCGTACCAGCAGGCAATTGCGCATGATTGCTGATTGCCTGTTGGGCATAATCCGTGTCGTTGCTTAAATTGGTATCCTTGTCAACTGCAATTACTCCACCAATTGGAGTAACTTCGGTTGTTCCAGCTACTGAACTACCAGAATCCTTCGAATTTACTGTCAACGGCACCGCAACTATCTGATTAGTGCCATCCCCATAGTCAACTACAACATAGGCTGTCTTAGCACCTGTCTTACTAGTATCAACTTGACCGCTACCATCAGCCTGTGCTGCCCAACTAAACTCAGCTTTTGGATATTTAGCCTTAATCGCTGTTATACTCTCTGTTGTTAAGGCATTCTGTGCCTGCTCAGGTGTCAAATCAGTGCCTACTACAACCGTTGTCGGATCTGCTTGTGCTTGACCGCCTATAACATTTACTGGCAACGATAAGGACTTAGTCGAGGTACTGCCATCTTTATAGACAATCTTAATTCTACCATGAACTTGCTGTCCGATATCACTAGCCGAAATGTCTGGTGCTTCAGTTTTCCAAATTACTTTCTTAATTTTCTTGCTAGAATCTGCTTCATTATCAAGCTTGATATTATCCTTAATCCAGTTTAAATCAGTAAATTCCTTAACTGGGACTGTGGCGTCTTCGTCACTAGCAACATGCATAGTCACTGCAGCAGTATCTACTAGGCTAAGCTCATTATCATAACTAGCAGCCTGACTAACAACCTGCAAATCTACCTTAACCGTTTGAAGAGTGTGATCCGGATAATTGACTACGACATAAGCATCCGGACTACCCTCTTGCCCAGTCTTAATTCGCCCTGTGCCATTAGGCTGGCTTGCCCAATCGTAAGTAACTCCTGGATACTTGGCTTCAATTTCTGCGACACTTTCTGGTGTTAGAGCAGCTTTTGCCTGCTCAGTCGTCAACTTTGAGCTAACGGCAATTTTCGTCGACTTGTCAGCACTTTGCGCTCCAATGACATTGACCTTAATCTTAAATGGATAACTAGCTGAACCGTCTTCAAAGTGCGCCATTACTTTAGCTGTTTTATTATCACCAATCGCATCAGGTGCACCATCAACCCAATCAAGACCAGTTACCAAATCAGCAACTGTTGTTCCAGCTGGCAAATTTGGTATCTCAATAAGACCACTGAATTTACTACTATCAGTAAATTCCGGTACTGCAACTTTGCCCTTATCAGCCTTGTGAATGGTAATTGACTCAGTGCCAGTTTCTGGATGATATTTACCACCATCAGTTTCAGCTTCATTTACTTTCAAATCAACTTGCACGACTTGTTTGGTACCATCTGGATAAGTAATGACTACATACGGACTTTGCTCGCCAGCTTCGCTGATAGAAACTGCGCCAGTGCCATCGGCATTAGCAGCCCAACTATACTTGATTCCTGGATATTGGGCATCTAGAGTATGAACGTCATCGGCATTCAGCGCAGCTTTAGCATGAGCCTGATCTAATTTCGCATTTTGCGTAATTGGAACTGGCTTAGTTGCTTTTTTAGCACCTAAAACTTTCACCTCAACTGGCACTTGCTTGCTAGTACCATCATTAAAGGTAAGCTTAATGGTACCAGTAGCCTGATCATTTGCCTGACTAACCTCTGGCTGACCACCTTCAGCCCATTCTACCGTTGCTACATCGCCAGCACCTGGATCTGCCAAAAAAGTACTTGGATCAGTAAATTCAGTAACTGGTTGCGTTGACGTTCCTGATTCAACATGCAGCACAATTGGCGTAGTTTGCGTAATATCTTGATCCGCTTCATTACGGTCAACAGTTAGTACACCCGTCAAGAGCTTAGTTGAGCCATCATGGAAGTTAACCTTAATAATTTCTGGATATGTTCCTGCAGCAACCGTCTCACCATTTTCAATATTAATCGGTGACACAAAACTAGCAGTTGCATCCTTTGGCAAATTATCGACCATATCGGCTGCAGTAACTGCATCGCCGATTTTTTTATTCGTGGTCTTGCCAGTAGCCGTATTAACTCGCTTTTCACCATCAGGCATAACCCGCAAATATCCAGTCACAATCTTAGTGGAACCATCGTCATAAGTCAATTTTACTTGTGATTGTTTTAATCCCGGAGTCTTGGTTGCTTGCGTAGGGAAATTAGGATCGACCCACTCAGCTTTCGGATTACCACGCAAATCATTGAAGTTGTCGATAATCTTTCTTGCAGCTGGCTTACTGCCTAATCCAACACGTAAAGTTTTAACATGTGGCCGACTCTTGTCAGCCTTGGAATCATCCGCACTATTTTTGGCATCAATAATTACTTGTACTGGAACCTCTTCATAAGAACCATCGTTATAAGTAACTTTAATAACATTAGCAGTTACGCCACTTTTATCAGTCGAAATCTGTTGTTCAACCTCATAACTTTTTACATTATGCAAATCAGCAACATTAGTAATCGCTGCTTGGGCTACATCTTCTGGCACAGTGCTGCCCTGTTCCAGACAGATATTCTGTGCACGCGGCCGCACGTTTTCTTTAGCATTGCTAGTGACATTAACAATAACTGGAACATCCTGAGTTGAATTATCGGGATAAGTTACGGTCACAATCGCAGGTTGCTGGCCTAATTGATTTAAATCATTAACCACCGGTGCTTGCTTCCAAGCATAGCTGCTACCCTTAGGCATTGTATCTGCATTGGCAATTGCAGCTTCTGCATCATCAGCAGTAGCTGCTCCATTTGACGTGTATTTTAAGTTTAGCAACTTTCCTTTTGGATCATGTTCACCTGTAATCTTGCCATCACCAACCTGAATCGGTACTACTACTGTATCGACAGAGCCATCCGCATAAGTTATTTTTACGGCATCAACCGTAATACCAGATTGAGACAGATCAGGTTCATAAAGCCACTCATATTGGGCATCCGCTGGTAATTTATCAATCTGCTTATTATTATCAGTAATTGATTTTTCAGCATTAGCAATTGCGGTTTTGGCATCTGGTGCAGCACCATTTTGTTCAGCAGTAGTCAGTTGCCCAACTGGAGTTGCTTTTTCAGCAGTATCATACACATTAACTAAGACTGGAACTAATTCAGAAGTACCATCGGGATAAGTAACTTTAACCGTAGCTTCCTTGTTACCAGTTGTAGTTGTATCTGCCGTTGTTCCCCAAGTATAAGTAGTGCCTTCTGGTAATTCTTCTGCTGAAAAGATTGCCGCTTTTGCCTGCTCATCAGTTAACTCAGTGCCTTTAGCTACACTGGTTCCCTGACCATTAGCACCAGACCCGGCTAAGTCATCATGATAAAGGTTGCTCTGCTTTTTGGTTAAGGTTAAATCAACCGGAACCGCTTGCTTGGCAACGACATTTTCTGGCGTATGCTCCTTGCCTTTAGCATAATAGGTTACCAATACCCATGCGTCTTTGGTTTGTTGACCCGCATTACCTGTTCCAGAAAACCTCGTATAATCACTGGTCATCGGGGTTCCTTGCGCATCCTTTGCCCAAGCATAATCGGCTTCGTAACCAGCATCAGCGAGAGGCGACGTAAACTCAACGGCTTCTTCAGCTTGCGCTGTCGTTGGCACTGTGCCAACTGGCGTTTTAGTCGCATCCCCAGCTGCCTTTTGCGCACCAACTACATCAAACTTGACACCAGGTACCTGCGCTGTCGAACCATCATGGAAGGTAACTCTTAGAGTAGCGGTTTTATCCTGACCGATACTGTCAACTACTTCGTTGCCAGCTGTTTGATCAGCCCAATCAATTTGGGTTACATTATCCGAATCTCCATTTAAGAAACTCTTCCATTGCTTTTGATCAGAAAAAGCTACTGGTTTAGTCGCTGGGTCACCTACATTATTAACAGGAACTGTTATCTTCCCAGTGCCAGCAGTTAAGCCTGCTTGATGTGCTTCATCCGGATCGATTGCCAATTTTACTGGAACAAATTGCTCGCCATCACTAGAACCATCTGCGTTATGATACGAAACTTTAACATAAGCGTTCTTTACTGTATTCGCCTGATCAAGCTCAGCAGCCGTTAGTGGTTGCTTATCCTGATCGTACCATTCGTAAGTAACCTGCCAATCACCCTGGTCAGGTGAACCAGCAAAGGCAACTGCGGCTTGCGCTTGCGCTGTCGTTGGTAATTGCCCAGGATTAACATGCTGAATATCATCTGAAGGAATTGCAGAAACTTGTTTAACCTCGACTGGCACATCATCATAGGTGCCATCACCATAGGTTACCCTCATGACAGCATTACCTAGCAGATCCGCTTTAGTATCAGCGCCAGTAGCAATCGTACCATCACTATCGCTAACAACACCATTATCCACCAATTGACCACTAGCATCCATCGCTTTATTTGGTAGCCATTCAATGCTTTTAATGGTACCATTTGCCTGCAAATCTGTAATAGTCAGCACTTGCTGGTTGCTACTATCAATTATCGCTGAAGTCGTACCATTTGCAGCTAGTAACTGACTTGGTGAACCTAGTTTACTAATTTGCCCTTCATGAACAGCTATTGGCTTACTGCTGGCATTATAGCGACCAGCATTAGTTCTTTCCCAGCTATCGTACAAAGTAGTTCCTAATTTGAAGCTGGCTGAACTATTAAAACCACCCTTATTTTCAATTACATCAAGAAAGTCGGCTTCATCACTTAAGTCTTTAAAGTTCTGATTAGCCTTACCTTTAGTTGGTATATCTTCCGGCAGGGATGGATTTTTCAGCAAAGTCATCGCGTCTGGATTAAAGACCTTGTCCATAATATTGGCACCATCAGAAGTTTCAATAATCCACTTGTAATGGTCACTGTACAGCCCCATTTTATCCCCAGAAATATCGGTAGTTGGAAAATTGAAGTTGGCACTGTCGTTATAATTAGTAACATTTATTTCAAATAGCTTTGGCGTGTCAGCAATTAGATGTAACTGATTATCCTTACCTTCAACAACTCCTTGATCATTAGCACTATTATTGATATGAGTCTCTGAACCTGGATCCACAATAAAGTCAATTGGTGGAATATCAGGATCAACCCGATATAAGAAGTTAACCGTGTCAGCAATATTTAACGTAAATTTAGAATTTTCACCAACTTCAACATAACCATTATCGCCATAAGTTCCTCTTAGCGCCGTTCTAGTATTCGAGATGTTAGCTTCAACCTCAGCATCTTGACCGATAGAAAAGACATCACAGATAAAATTAGTCGAATCACTTGACGGATTAAAATCAATCTTGACGTTAGCATTATCTTGAACAAATGCTTCGCTGTAATCGCTAAAAATATTACCTTTGGTATCATAGCTAACAGTAGTGTTACCTGCAAAAGTAATAATAGTGTCAAAACTAACATTTTCAACGTGAACATCCTGCAAAGTAACTGACGGGGCGTTATTAAAACCGAAGAAATTAAAACTATTTGGGTCATCATTAGGCTTACTGCCCTTGAGGGTACCCCCAATGACAGTTAGCGACCATTGATAATAATCATCCTGAATGGTATTAGACCCAATGTCTAAAGTATGTCCATTAGTATTAATCGTTATATCAGTCAATGTGGTGTAAACCTGATTTTCAGTGTCCGCTGTAATGTCGGTTGCTAAATTAATAGTCTTAGATTCTTGGTTTCTATCAGTGGTAATTGCATCAGTAAAGCCCTGCCAATCGCTAACCTCTACTGTTTCATTATCAGCCTTAGCATTCGCTTGAGCACCAGTAGTACCTAGCTGGTCAGCACTAGTTGGCTGATCGTTATTATTGGCGGTTGCAGTACTTGGCTTTGCCGTATTTGGAGATGAAGTTGGTGCCGCTTGGTTAGTTTGAGTTGCCTGATTTGGAGTCTTATCCTTAGCTGGCTGCTGCGGTTGAGGTTTAGCCGATTGAGCTTTTTCCGTAGTACTACCGCGTAAAAAGTCAGATAAGCCAGCATAAGTTTCCAAGTTAACTTTTGGCTTTGACTCATTAGTGGTTGAAGATTCAGTGGTAGTAGTTTTTGCCGTTGTTTGATCAGATTCACTAGTTGCAGCTTGCACTTCATGACTATTTACACCCATAAAGGTAAAGCCTAACAAAACAGAAGCCGCTCCAATTGTTAATTTACGAATTGAAAAACGGTCTCTTTTCGACTGTAAGGTCATCTTCCTTAGCTTTTCGTCAAAGTTGTTTTTTCCAAGCATAATTTTATCCTTTCATATCCAAAAACTTAAATAGCATTTATGCCATATTTAAGTTTATGGTAGTGCCAATCAGGTTTCATGTAAACGGTTACGCTTGAAAGATAACAGCATTGACAATATTGACCTTGATAAATAAGTAATTTAGGTAATTAAATAACATATATTTGCATATCAATAATAAACCCGATGCAAACAAAAAATTCTCAAATTTAGTAACCCTAAATCTGAGAATTTTTATTAATGTATTTACTTTCTTTGAGCAAAATAGGTCTTAATCTGAACCTCATCCTGTGCCATTTGCTTTTTTAAGCCAGCTAAATCAGCAAATTTAATTTCTCCTCGAGTATATTTATACCATTTAATGACAATTTCTTGTCCATAAATTTCTTGGTCGAAATTAAAGAGATTTGACTCGATAAAAATTTGCTTTGAATCATTGATGGTTACATTATAACCGACACTGGTCATTGAATCATACCATTTACCAGCAACTTTAGTTTTGGTAGCATACACACCAACTTTAGGTATTACCTTGGAATCCTGCCATACCAAATTAACCGTGGGATAACCTAATTTATGACCATTGCGCAAGCCATGCCCAACAACTCCGCTCATAATATAATGCCAACCAAGCAATTTAGTGGCTAGCTCCATTTGCCCACTTGTAATAGCTCTTTTGATTTCCGTGGAGCCAATCTTTTCACCATCATATGACTGTTTGGGGATTTCAATAATCTTAAACCGTCCTTTAGCATACTTGGGAAAATTTGCCATATTGGCAGTCTTTTTGGGGCCATAAGTATAATCAAAACCTGCTACTACGGTTGTTGCCTGCAGCTTAACAATTATTTGATCAACAAATTCTTGCGCAGACAAGTTGCTAAAGCCAGCATTAAAATGAATTACTAGTAAGTAATCGACACCTAAATGAGCCATTTTATAAGCTTTTTCCGCCAAATTATCAATATATGCGACACTTGCATGTTGATAAACTTCTTTAGGATGACGGTCAAATGTCATTACGGCTAATGGCAAGTCTTGTGCTGCAGCAGCTTGCTTAGCAGTTTTAATCAATTGTTGGTGACCTCGATGAACACCATCAAAAAATCCCAGAGCCAAAACTATTTTACCAGGAATTAAATTTTCTGCGAGCGGATAAGTTAAATGGATAATTTGCAAAATAAGACCTTCATTCACTTATTTATTCTGTAAGAGCATCAAATATGGACGATACTCATTGGACTTTCTTTGATAAATCGCCTTAACCCTATTATTGTATCGTAATGCAACTTGATTTGCATCAATTTCCAAACTAATCGCTGCACCATTTTGGACTTTAAGCCACTGAGATTGCGTTAAATCAACTTGTTGGTAATCTTGGAAAAAATGCTCAATTGGTTGGATCAAGTCATTAGCTAAACTGGGATCAGCAATAATATCAGCTAACTTGACAGCCTGACTAAGCTCAAAGCCTGAACTAGCGCTGCGCCGCAAACTACTCATGACCGCTGGTACCCCTAGTTTAGTTCCTAAATCATTAACTAAAGACCGCACATAAGTGCCCTTACTACATTCGATTGCAAATTCGAAGCTTTCCTGACCGCTATTTTCGTCAAACTTTGGCTGTCCCAGCAAATCATATGAGACAACCTTAACGACTCGTTTAGGCCGCTCAACTTCAATTCCTGCTCGAGCATATTCATAAAGATGTTTGCCATTGACTCGAACCGCAGAATAAATTGGCGGTACTTGCTCAATTTCACCCACAAAGGTTTGCATTTGCTGCTGAATTTTTGCTGCTGAAATCGGTTCAGCTAATTGTTTAGTAGCCAATGTTTTACCACTAATATCGTAACTATCAGTCGCAAAGCCGAAGATCCCAGTTCCTACGTACTGTTTATTTCGTTGATGCATCAACTCAATTAACTTGGTTGCTTGGCCGATCGCAATTGGCAATACTCCTGTAACATCAGGGTCTAGTGTACCTGCATGACCGATTTTTTTAATATGTAATACCTTGCGCAATTGATAGACTACATCGGCACTAGTCATTCCTTTAGGCTTGTCAATTACCAATATTCCGTTAAGCATTTTTTACCTTTTCCATTAAAAAAGCGCCAACCGGCGCCTTTGTTAATCATTACGATCTGTGTCTTGTTTTTTTACCTCTGCAATTAAGCGATCGATCTTACTGCCATATTTAACAGAATTATCCCGCTTAAAGATAAGTTCAGGTACCTTATAGACAGTCAGTACTTGGCCTAACAGATGCCGCATCATTCCCTTAGCTTTATCAAGGCCTGCCATAACTTCAGCTTCTTTTGTTTGATTATCAGAAAGAATACTGTAGTAGACAGTCGCATATGACAAATCATTGGTACATTCAACTGCGGTAATGGTAACATCACTAACGCGTGGATCGCGAATATTTTTCCGCAGAATTTTGGTTAATTCGCGTAGGATTTCGCCTTCAACTCGACCGATTCTATGCTTCATCTTTTACCTCTAGTAAAACTACTTATTAGGCTTAACCTCTTGCTGTTCAACAGCCTCAAGCTGATCACCTATCTTAATATCATTATAACCCTCAATAGTTAAACCACAATCAAAACCTTGTTTAACTACCTTAGCATCATCCTTAAATCGCTTAAGTGAAGCTACCTTACCTGAGTAGATTACCACACCATCACGAATTAAGTTAATATCAGAATCACGAGTGACATAACCAGAATCAACGAATGCTCCAGCAATTGTACCAACTTTGGAAACCTTCCAGGTTTCGCGAACTGTCAAACTACCAATTACCTTATCTTCATAAGTTGGTTCAAGCATCCCTTGCATAGCGGCTTCAACATCATCAATTGCTTTATAAATAATACTGTATAGCCTAATATCAACGCCATCTGCTTCAGCCTGTGACTTAGCAGTAGCAGTTGGACGAACATTAAAGCCAATAATAAAGCCATTAGATGCACCTGCTAAAGTAACATCAGAGTCATTTACAGCACCAACACCTGCGTGAACGATATTAACCCGTACGCCTTCAACTTCAATCTTTTCAAGTGATTGTTGCAAAGCTTCAACAGATCCTTGCACATCTGCCTTTAAAACAACATCTACTTCCTTCATATTCTCTTTCTTCATAGTGTCAAAGAGATTATCTAAAGTGACATGTTGTGTATTTTCTCGTGATTGTTGTAAAGCTTGTTGAGCACGTTGCTCACCGACTGCTCTAGCAGTCTTTTCATCATCAAAGACAACTAACTTATCAGCAGATTCAGGTACGTCATTTAGACCCGTAATTTCTACCGGCATTGAAGGGGTAGCAGTTTTAACCTGGCGACCGCGATCATTGGTCATTACCCGAACTCGACCAAAGCGATTACCAACTACAATTGGATCACCAGTATGCAATGTTCCTTGTTGTACTAACAAGTCGGCTACCGGGCCACGACCTCTTGATAAACGAGCTTCAATTACAGTACCAATAGCTTTTTGATCAGAATTAGCCCGTAATTCCATCATATCAGCCTGTAATAGGATCATTTGCAATAAGTCATCAACATTTTCACCAGTTTTAGCAGATATCTTAACGAAAATTGTATCGCCACCATAATCTTCAGGAATCAAATTGTACTTCATCAATTGCTCAGTAACATGTTCCGGATTTGCTCCTGGTGCATCCATCTTGTTAATTGCCACAATTATTGGAACATTGGCACTTTTAGCATGATCAATTGCCTCGATCGTTTGCGGCATAACACCATCATCTGCTGCTACAACTAACACAACAATATCAGTTATTTCTGCTCCTCGTTCACGCATATTGGAGAAGGCAGCATGTCCTGGAGTATCTAAAAAGGTGATTGGCTTCTTATTAATCGATACTTGATAAGCACCAATCTTTTGCGTAATTCCTCCTGCTTCATGATCAGAAACATGAGTATGGCGCAAACGATCAAGCAAAGTCGTTTTACCATGATCAACGTGCCCCATAATAGTTACTACAGGTGGGCGCTTAACTAAATTACCTGATTCCTTGGCTGCGTCCATTCGCTTAGTATACAAAGTATCAATGTCAGAAATATCTTCATGAATTTTTTCTTCAGCATTAATCCCGTATTCTGCAGCAATTAATTCAATTGCATCCTTGTCAAGTGACTGATTTTGATTCGTCATAACGCCAAGCATGAATAACTTTTTCACGATTTCTGCAGGCTCACGGTGCAAAATTTTACCTAAATCTTGCGCATTCATCCCAACTTCATAAGTTAAAGTTTCTGGCAATGGCCGTTCTTTTCTTTGAGTTGGCTGCTTTTTAGGGATTTGTTCAAATTGACGCTTCTTACCCTTACGTTTACGTTTACCTGGACGATCAGTGTGACTACCAAATACCTGATTACGCCCCTTACGTCCTGGCTTACCAGTATTACGACTGTGACCATTACCTCGGCGTTTTTCATCCTTGTCAGGCTCTGCTGTATTTGCTGTAGGCTGACTTGAACTGGCCTTAACTATTTTAACCGTAGCCGCTGATTGATTTTGCTTCATTCTAGCTGGCGAAGGTTTAATAATTTTAGGTCCGCTAACCTTGGTTGTAGCAACTTTCTTTACTGAATCAGCCTTTTTTTCACTAGTCTGCTTTTCATCAGCCGCATTAGGATTTTTCAGGTGCTCATTATAAGCTGCCCTAGCTTGATCAGCCTGCTTATTAAGTGAAGATTGTTCTACACGTTGCTTCTCTTTTAGCTGTTTAAGCAGGTCCTGTGCTGCAGGCTTAGTTGGTTTAGTAGCTGAATTTGAATTGTTCCGCTGACTTCTGCGATCTTGATTGCGATCATTATTGTTGCCACGTCGATTATTGCGCCGTTTTTTATTATTACGATTGCTATTATTGCCTTCATCCGCCTTTTTTTCATTTTTACGGATTGATTTAACTGAAACTTTAATTTTACTGCCTTTCTGCTCAGGCTTCTCTTGCTTTTTAGCGGGAGCGGAGTTATGGAAACTGCCCTTTAATTGATTCACTTGTGAATTTTCTAGTGATGACATATGATTCTTGACATCAAAGCCGAGGTCCTTTGCTTTATTGACCACAACTTTATTATCGATGCCTAATTCTTTTGCGATTTCATAAATTCTTTTTTTAGCCATCCAATCACACTCCTTCATTAATCTTTTGTACTAATGCCCGACTAAAACCGCGATCAGTAAGACCTAATACCTTACGGTTTTTGCCAATTGCCTGTGATAGCTCCATGCTAGTAAAACTTGAAATAACATCCACCTGATTTTGGACAGCATTCCGCGTAATCTTTTCTCGAGTATCATCATGACTATCATTAGCCAAAATAACTATCTTTACCTGCTTTGCTGTTAAACCCGCACTGACCAAGTCAAATCCAGAAATAATTTTCCCAGCCTTTTGAGCAAGTCCTAGCAAGTTTAATGCTTGTTGTTTATTTTGCAAATTTATTGATCACCAAACAATTCTTTTCTAGCTTTTTGATGATCAACATAGGCATAAAGCTCTTCATAAAAAGCATCAGGTACCTTACTACCTAAACTTCGCTGCAAGATGCCTTTTTCTTGGGCAAACTTGATTTTTTCTGGATCAAGCGATACATATGCACCACGTCCCGGTTTTTTGCCAGTTGGATCAACAGAAATATTCTGTTCTTTGTCAATGACGACACGCACTAACGATTTTTTTGGTTGCATAGTGTCAGTCAACAGATCTTTACGCATCGGAATTTTTCTTTTTTTCAAAAGAATTCACCCCCAACTTATTCTTCGTTGATATCTTCACCTTCATCATTAGCAGACTCAGCCGTTTCTGCTTCTGAATCTCCCTGAACTGCTTCATCGTCAGTTGATTCAACATCCTGCTCTTCAGGTTCAATAACTTCTGTCAGTTCAGTTGCTTCAGATTCTACTTCAGTACCACTGTCTGCATCATCCGGCTTAGTACCTTCATCAACAAATTCAACCTCTGACTCAGGTCTAATATCAATCTTATAATTTGTCAATCGAGCAGCTAAACGAACATTTTGACCTTTTTTACCGATTGCTAGTGATAATTGATAATCTGGCACAATTACCAAGGCATTCTTCTCATCTTCGTCATCACTAAATTGAACGGCAATGACTTCAGCAGGATTTAACGCATTAGCAATAAAATCAGAAGGATCTTCTTCATACTTAACTACATCGATATTTTCACCATCAAGTTCATTAACCACATTTTGTACTCGAGCACCGCGTTGACCGACACAAGTTCCAACTGGATCAATGTTAGGATCATTGGATTTAACCGCAATCTTAGTCCGATCACCTGCTTCACGCGCAATCGAAACAATTTCAACTGTACCATCAAAAATTTCAGGCACTTCTTGTTCAAATAGCCGCCTTACCATGTTGGGAGCACTACGAGAAACAGTTATTTGTGCACCTTTAGCGTCTGAGCCAACATGAGTTACCAACACGCGAATTTGATCCTGGGGATTATAAGTTTCATTTGGCATTTGATCATTGTGTGGCATGACAGCTTCAACATTACCAATTTTAACATAAACAAAGCGATTATCGCTTCGTTCAACTGTTCCAGTGATCAATTCATCCTCATATTGGGAATATTCATCAATAATATGATTACGTTCAGCCTCACGCAAATGTTGCATAATTACTTGTTTGGCGGTTTGGGCAGCAATTCGACCAAAGTTTTTTGGTGCAACCTCGAATTTGATTTCATCGCCAATTTCGTAAGCTTTATTAATCTCTAATGCATCTTTGAGACTGTATTCAAGGCGGTCATCATGAACCTCTTCAACAACAGTTTTAACTGCCAACAGTTTAAAATTGCCTCGACGTTCATCAAATTCAACATCCACATTTTGTGCTTGATTATAATTCTTTTTATATGCAGCAACTAGTGCTGCTTCAATAGCTTCAACAATAACGTCTTGTTTGATGCCCTTGGTTTTTTCTAAAGTAGCAAACGCTTCTAGCATTTCTTTAGACATTAGTTTCATCAGCCTTTCTAAAATTCGATTGCAAAACGAATATTTGCAATCAACTTGCGAGGAATAGTCAACAGTTTTTTTCTTGTTTTAATCTTAATTTCCAACTCTATTTCATCATCATTATAAGATTTTAAAGTGCCTTCATAATTTTTTTCGCCAGCAATTTTTTGGTAAAGACCAACGTGAATATAATCGTCAAGTGCCTTATGCCAGTCTTGCGCGCTCTTTATTGGCCGCTCAACTCCTGGTGAGGAAATCTCTAAAACATAAGGATCAGGTAAAGGATCTGGATCAAGTTGATCAAGCTTAGCAGATATTAACTCACTAAGTGCCACAATTTCATCCATATCAATACCGTTCTCATGGTCAACATATATTCTTAAATAATGCTGACCTTTTTCTTCTACATATTCAATCTCAACAAATTCATCATTGCGAGCTTCAATGATCGGTTTGATTTCAATCAGAACAAGATCTGTAACTTTTGCCAAATATTTTCCTCCGTAATAAAAAGAGTGAGCATGATAGCTCACTCGAATTACATATTCGAACTTCTTAATAATTGTACCACAATTATATGAATACTGCCAAATTTAAAATAAGGAAAGTTGGTTTTGGTCAGGCATCCCTTCCAAAACACCATTTTCATCCAAGTAATCCATAATTGTCTGTGAAACCTTGCCCCGAGTTGCTAAATCCTCTTTAGATAAGAAAGCTTGCTCGGCTCTGGCCGCAACAATTTGCTTGGCTGCGTTATTCCCTAATCCAGGAACCGCATTGAATGGCGCTAAAATAGTATGCTGATCAATAATCTTGAAATTAGTAGCTTCCGATTGATTAAGATCAACCATTTTTATTTTGATGCCCCGTTCCAAACATTCATTAGCAATTTCCAAAACTGTCAATAAGCCCTTATCCTTAGCAGAAGCATCATTGCCTAACTTTTGCAAATCAGCCATTGCCTTTTTGACGGTATTTTTACCATGACTCATTGCTACTAAGTCAAATAAGCTTGCCCGCACAGAAAAATAGGCAGTGTAATAAATTTCTGGATAGTAAACTTTAAACCAAGCAATTCTTAGTGCCATCAAAATATAGGCTGTCGCGTGAGCCTTAGGAAACATATATTTAATCTTCAAACATGAATCAATATACCAATCAGGAATTTGATCATTTTTAGCTAAAACAGCCATGTCATCATCACTAATTCCGCGGCCATGACGCACAGATTCCATTGTTGAAAAAGCCACCTCTGGCTTAACACCCCAGTGAATTAAGTCCATCATAATATTATCACGACAACCAATTACATCTTTTAATTTGCAAGTTCCATTATCAATTAATTCTTCCGCATTTCCTAGCCAGACGTCGGTTCCATGTGATAGTCCAGAAATCTGTAACAATTCAGAAAAAGTAGTTGGCTTAGTTTCCTCAAGCATCCCCCTAACAAACCTAGTTCCAAATTCCGGCACACCAAGTGTACCAGTCTTAGATTGAATCTGTTCAGGAGTGACTCCTAAAATTTTAGGACTAGAAAATAAGGACATTACTCCTGGATCATCTGGCGGGATCGTTAAAGGATCAACTCCAGATAGGTCTTGCAGCATACGAATCATGGTCGGATCATCATGCCCCAAAATATCAAACTTAAGAATATTATCATGAATCGAATGGAAATCAAAGTGGGTCGTTTGCCAAGCTGCATTCACATCATCAGCTGGATATTGGACAGGCGTAAAGTCGTAAATATCCATATCATCAGGAACCACCACAATTCCAGCAGGATGCTGTCCCGTGGTGCGTTTTACCCCACTAACTCCAGCTGCTAACCGGTCAAGCTCAGCACCACGCAAATTTAATTCTTTTTCCTCATCATAATGCTTAGCGTAACCATATGCAGTCTTGTCGGCAACAGTCGCAATTGTTCCTGCTCGATAGGAATTGTCTGGACCAAACATTACACGGATAAAGTTATGAGCAACAGGTTGATAGTCCCCTGAAAAGTTCAAATCAATATCTGGAACTTTATCCCCATGAAACCCTAAAAAAGTTGCAAAAGGAATATCTTGACCATCTTTAACTAGCTCAGTACCACATTCAGGACACTTTTGATCAGGTAAATCATATCCAGAACCATACTCACCATTTTCAAAGAACTTAGAATACTTACATTTTGGACAGCGATAATGTGGAGCCAGTGGATTTACCTCAGTAATCCCTGACATTGTAGCCACTAAACTTGAACCAACTGAACCACGCGAACCGACTAAATAACCATCTTTATTCGACTTAGCAACTAATCTTTGTGAAATCAGATAAATGACAGCATAGCCATTGGAAATAATCGAATTCAATTCCATTTCCAGTCGATCTTGCACAATTTTAGGTAGCGGATTGCCATATAGCGCGTAAGCCTCATCATAAGTCAGCTGTTTCATTTCTTCATCGGCATTGTCAATATGCGGTGGATAAAGGCCATCCTTAATCGGCGCAAGTTCCTCTACACTAGCAGCAATTTTATTTGGATTAGTAATGACAATTTCTTTAGCAATTTCTTCTCCTAAAAAGCTAAATTCGTCCAGCATCTCTTGTGTACTATAAAAATGTTGATCAGGTTGCGGATCATTACGGGCTGGATTACTTCTTTGAGCTGAAATTAAGATTTTCCGATAAATTGCGTCATGCTCTTCAACATAATGAGCATCCCCGGTCGCTACTACTGGCTTATGCAACTCTTGACCTAATTTATAAATATTAGTCAAAATCTCTTGCAGTTCTGCCTCATCGGTAATTAAATGATCTTCAATAAGTTGAGCATAGCTCTTAGGAGGTTGGACTTCCAAATAATCATAAAAACGAGCTTTCTTGCGAGCTTCGTCGTAGCCCTTTTGCATCATAGCTACAAAAACGTCGCCCTCGCTGCAACCTGAACCATACAATAATCCTTCATGATACTTAACTAGCTCAGATTTAGGCGTACGAGGAATCCGATAAAAGTTAGTCGTGTTCGCAATTGATACCAAACGATACATATTTTTAAGTCCAGCTTGCGTTTTAGCTAAAATTGTCATATGAGTTGGTCTTGCACGCTTATAGACTTGTCCTTGAACAGCGTAATCATTCATTTTGCCCAAATCATCTTCATTGAATCTTTTGGTAAAGGCTTCTAGCAACTTAAACATTAAATAACCCGTTGCCTCAGCATCTTGGTTAGCACGGTGATGATGTTCCAGCACAACATTGTATTTTTTAGCTAAGGAATCCAAAGTATGCCTCGTTTGCTCCGGATGTAATAAACGTGAAACTTCTAGCGTATCGACCACTGGTTGGGTAATTTCAGATAAACTTGCCCGCCTAAGCGCAGCATTAACAAAGCCAACATCAAATTGAACGTTATGACCGCATAAAGGACGATCGCCATAAAAATCTTGAAATTGTTTAATTACTACAGCCTCATCGTCAGCAGCTGTGACCATTTCATCAGTAATAGAAGTCAGATTAATAGTCTGTTCACTCAAGGGATGGTGCGGATTAATAAACTTGTCAAAGCGCTCAAGCACTTCACCGTTCTTCATTTTAACCGCACCAATTTCGATCATAGTATCGTACACAGAGGATAGTCCTGTTGTTTCCACATCAAAAATTACAAATTCTTGATCACGATATGTCATTGAAGCAGGATTGAGCACTAATAATGCGTGATCATCAATCATATTTGCCTCAACACCATAAACGATTTTAATATCGTTCTTTTTACCGGCTTCATAGGCTTCTGGGAAGGCTTGAACATCGGCATGATCCGTAATTGCAATTGCTTTTTGACCAAATTTTTTAGCAGTCAGAATAAAATCAGTTGCGGTATTAGTTGCGTCTAACTGACTCATATTAGTATGCAAATGTAGCTCCGCACGTTTTTCTTCGCCAGTGTATTCTTCCTTACGTCCAACATGCTCAACAATTTCAAAACTACTGATATTAAAAACCAAATCATGGCTCCACTGATCATCAGCTACTGAGCCTTGCATCTTTGCCCAAGTTCCTGACTTTAAGTCACTGATACTAGCAATCTGATCTTTATTAGCAACAAACTTCTTAAATGCAACAGAATTGGTATAGTCAGTGATTTCTCCTGTGAAAATAATCGCTCCAGACTTCAATTCACGCATATCTGTATTAAAGATATTTCCTTCAATAACCACGTTTCTAGCGCCATCTGCGATATCATCAATTTGGGTAATCGGCAAACTTTGATCTAATTTTCGACTGCCATAACGCGTCTTTTTGGTTGGATAAGACTGTGCCTGTGGTTTTTTTGGAGGGGTAGCATTATAAGCCTCCTGCATGGTTTGCTCATGTGCTTCTTGCAACTGCTGCAAACTCTCCAAATTACTTTGAGAATTATTTTCATCCATCTGAGTAACAAACTTCAGGTTAAAAAAGCCAAAATCACGCATTTTCTCAGCTAGCTGATCAAGCATCTTCTGCTCAATCAGACCGTCAACTACTAAATTATCTACCGGAATAATCCAACGTTCCTGCTCTTTTTTAGGTTGATGTGAAGCAATAAATTCGCGAGCAACGGTTTGTAAAAATTCAGCATTTTGCACAGCATAATGCCAGTAAGAAGTTAAATAATCATCCGCACCATCTTGAGACCGGACAAAAAGCTGAGTATCAACAAATGAAGCAAAACTAGTCGTAATTGCTTCATTTAAAGCTTGATAGGTTTCAAATTTTAAGGGTGTAGCAAAAAGAACATGGATATCCCACCTATGTTCTTTAGCATATACATCCACGTTCTCGATTTCGCCTTGTTGCAAGATTTCATTATCGGCAAACTGCTTAGGAAAATGAATCTGTTCTAAAAGACGTAAAAAAAGCTTATTTTTATTAGTCACAAAAAATTATCCTAACTCTTTAGTTACTAAACTATCCAAATCTGCGATTGACATTTCAACAGCACGATCATCAGTTGACCGTTTAACCTCAACAATTCCAGCATCAGCTTTTTTACCAATCGTAATCCTTATAGGCGCACCAACTAGATCCGCGTCTGCAAATTTAACTCCTGCACGTTCGTTTCGATCATCGTAGAGAACGTCATACTTACCACTGTATTTCTGTTCAAGCTGTTCAGCTAATACAGTTTGTGCCGCATCTTTCATCTTCATTTGTACAATATGCACAGCAAAAGGCGCAATTTCTTTAGGCCAAGCAATACCATTATCAGTATAATGCTGTTCGACAACCGCTGATAACATTCTAGTAACCCCAATACCGTAAGAACCCATGATTACTGGCTGGGCCTTACCATTTTGATCTAAAAAGCTCGCTCCCATATTTTCTGTGTAATAGGTTCCTAATTTAAAAATGTGTCCAACTTCAATTGATTTGGTAAATTTAAGGGGCAAATGATCAATTGGATCTGGCTCACCCTCGTTAGCAACACGCAAATCACCAAACTGGTCAACTTTAAAATCACGACCAAGATTGGCATTTTTAAATTGAAAACCAGTTTTGTTAGCACCAACAATAACATTGAACAGGTCTTTAACGGTGTCATCTGCAACGATTTTATCTGCCCAAGTAGCATTAATTGGGCCAATCCCACCTTTTTGCGAACCTGTCAGAGTTTCTAGTTCAGCATCTGTTAAAAGACGCAGTGAATCAGCATTCAACAAATGGGTAAGTTTAACTTCATTAATTTCCTTATCGCCGCGAATTAAAACTAAAACATAATCTTTTTCATCGACTAGGTAAAGAACGCTTTTAACTATTCGTGTTGCTGGTACTTGTAAAAAGTCAACTAGATCAGCAATTGTTTCTTGATTGGGAGTAGCAACTTCAGTCAATTCATCAGCTGGCTCCTCATCCTGCTTAAAAGTGTCGACACTAACGGCCATTTCTAAATTGGCAGAATAAGTTCCAGTCTCATTGGTAGCAATTACATCTTCACCAATTGCGGCTGGAGCTTGAAATTCAGTTGAATTTTTACCACCCATAGTTCCCGAATCGGCAATTACTGGACTAACTTGCACACCACAGCGTTGATAAATTGCTTCAAAAGCCCGCTTTTCATCTTCAAATTGCTCATCCAATTGCTGCTTAGTAGCAGCAAAACTATATGCATCAAGCATCACAAATTCACGACCACGTAACAAACCAAACCGAGGACGATTTTCATCACGAAATTTAGTCTGAATTTGATATAGTGCGATCGGCATTTGCTTGTAGCTTTTTAAGTTTTTAGCGACAATTTCGGTAAAAGTTTCTTCATGAGTTGGCCCTAGTAAGCTATCTCGGCCATGGCGATCCTTTAAACTGAACATTTCAGGACCATATTTATGCAAACGACCAGAATCTTCCCACAATGAAGCAGGCAATAAATGTGGCATAGTTACTTCTGGCACATTTATTTTGTCCATTTCTTCTTCCATAATTTTTTCCGCCTTGCGCAACACACGATAACCCAAAGGCAGGTATGCGTAAACACCAGCTGTTACTTGGCGGATATAACCTCCACGCAACATTAACTTATGACTCTGTGCAACCGCATCAGCTGGCGCTTCCTTTAGCGTTGGCATGAAAAATTTTGATTGACGCATAAACTTCTCCCTAGAATTTTTTCTAATTCTTACTTAATAAAGTAACGATAAATGTCATTACCAGTAACTGCAATGATTAAAACTAATAATAACCCAAAGCCAATTAGTTCTATCATTTCTTCATGATTCTCAGCAATTGGCTTACCACGGAAAATTTCAATTATATTTAAGAAAAACTTCCCACCATCTAAACCTGGTACCGGAATTAAATTGACAATTCCCAAATTAATCGAGATCATTGCTAAAAACGATAAAATATAAGAAAAACCCATTTGTGAAACTTGAGACGTCTCCGAATAGATTCCAACTGGCCCAGATAACTTATTTAAACTAAAATTCTTAAACAAACCCCCAACAGCAGTGAAAATCATTCCTGTAGTTGAAACTGCAGTATCCCATCCACGCTTTAATTTTGCGCCGTAACTGTTATCACTTTTAGCTTGTATACCAATTTGATAAACTGTTTTGCCTTGAACCTTTTTAGCCTTAGGCTGTAATTTAACTTTTCTTTGTTGACCATGTTCTGCTAGAACAACATCTAAAGACTTTCCTTTGCTAGCATCAATTTGCTGTGCTACATCATCAAAGTTTTTTATCTGGTGATCAGCAATTGACACAAACCTTTCGCCAGTCTTAATCTGTGCAGCAGCTGCTGGTGAATTGTTTGCAACATGACCAACCGTAGTAGTAGCAGGACCAGCAACCGTAAAAGTCCAAATTAAAAAAACCACAAAACCTAAAATAATATTCATCAGTGGTCCTGCAATATTAGTAGCTAGCTTTTGCCAGACATTAGCATTTTGAAACTGAGTATCGCGCGGTGCAATAACTAATTCGGTCTTTGAATCATCGATGACAGTTGCATCATGATTTACGCGAAAAGTAACTAATTGGTCCTCATCAGCATTTTCATAACCAGTAATTGTTAGTTTATCAACTAAATCAGCCTTAGTGACTTGAACTGGAATTCCTTCAATTGGAATATCAGAGCCTGAAGCATCAATTCTAGTTACTTCATTTTGCTCATTCAACTGTAAAATTACTGTCATTCCAGCTGGTAACTCTGCAATTTCATCTTTGCTGGCTAAGCGAACGTAGCCACCAAGTGGCAACCAGCGAATTGTATATGTAGTTGGGTTACGCCTAACTTGAAAAAGTTTTGGACCCATACCAATTGAAAATTCGCGTACTAAAATACCACATTTTTTAGCTACAACGAAATGACCAAATTCATGCACAAAGACTAAAATACCAAAGACTACTAAAAAGATTAGTATACCTTTCAATCGAGCTCCTCCTAATGGATCACGCCTAATAAAGCCGTAACAACAGGCAATACAAACAGCATACTATCAAAACGATCCAATATTCCGCCATGTCCAGGTAAAATCTTACCTGAATCCTTAACTCCATAGTATCGCTTATAGGCTGATTCAACTAGATCTCCTAATTGACCTACAATTGACAATACAATCGCCAACATAATTAGCTCAGTTTGTGAGTAGCCTGTCGCCACACAATAAACATATACCGCAGCACAAGCAACTGCGCAAACAGTACCACCGATTGAGCCTTCCCAAGTTTTATTAGGACTAATTACTGGCCAAAGTTTATGTTTACCAATCACGCGGCCTATCATGTATGCACCGGTATCGGTCAACCAAACAACCACGAATACATAGCCCAGCAACGCTAAACCGTTGCTACTGTTTCTAATTGCTGCCATACAATGAAAACCGATGCCAATATAAAGTGACGCTAGTGTATACACCCCAACATCATCAAAATTAGTTTTATTTTTTGATAAAACTGTCCAAGTAAGCATTAGCAATACTAATGCAAAGTAAATACCATATCTCGACCAGTTAGCAGGCAAGCCACTAAAGAAATTATCAGGTGCAGCCAATGTCATTGTTGCCAGCAACGCTAACACAAAGTTAATCGAAATCAAGATTTGCTTCTTCATTAAAAAGACTTCGCTGATTCCGACCGCCGCCAGAGCAATGACCAACCAATCAATCCACAAACCACCCATTAAAACTATGGGAATAAATAAAATTAAGGCAATAATTGCCGTAGTAACTCGTTGTTTCATATAATTAACCTAACTATCCGATTCATCCACTTTGCCATAACGGCGATTTCGCCCAGCAAAATCAGTTACAAATGCTTTTAAATCATCTTCATTAAAATCTGGCCAATTTTTAGGGCTAAAAGCTAACTCAGAATAAGCTAGCTGCCACAATAAAAAATTAGAAATTCGCTGTTCTCCAGAAGTTCTAATTAGTAAGTCTGGATCACGATATTCACCAAATTTAGCTGTCATTAAATGTTTGGAGAGCATTTCCTCATCAATTTGTTCACTAGTTAATTGACCAGCTTCAATCTGAGTCCCAATTTCCTTAACCGCCGTAATAATTTCACTTCTGGAACCATAATTAAAGGCAAAATTTAAGACTAAGCCGGTATTATTAGCGGTTTCAGTCATTGCCCTTTCAACAACATCATGCGTTTTCCGTGGTAACTCATCTAGATAACCCATGATATTAACTTTGACATTATTCTTTTGCAGAGTGGGCATAAACTTACTAAAAAAGCGAACCGGCAAGTTCATCAAATAGGCAACTTCTTCTTTTGGACGAGCCCAATTTTCTGTTGAAAAAGCATATAGTGATAAGACTTTGATCCCTAACTTATCAGCTGCTAAGGTGATCCGTTCAACATTGTTCATGCCTTCGTAGTGTCCAGCAATCCGCGGCTTACCCTGTTTTGTCGCCCATCGACCGTTACCATCCATAATAATTGCAAGGTGATTTAATTCATTATTTTTAGGCATTGTCTAACCTTTAGTAATTTCAGAACGCTTTTGATCAGCAAGTTCATCAATCTTTTTAGTGGCATTATCAGTAATTTTTTGAACTTGCTTTTCTAAACTCCGTTGCTCATCTTCAGTAATTTCATCATCTTTAGCCTGTTTTTTAAGCCCATTCATGGCATCGCGGCGAACATTACGCACAGCTATCTTAGCCTCTTCAGCAGTCTTATTAACTTGCTTGGCGATTTCTTGACGGCGCTCCCCGGTTAGCTGTGGGATAACTAATCTAATAACTTTACCATCATTAGCTGGAGTTAAGCCTAAGTTCGAGGCTAACAATGCGTGCTCGATATTGTCAAGACTGTTTTGATCATAAGGAGTAATCATTAACACTCGAGGTTCCGGAATCGTAACACTTGATAATTGTGTCAGCGGAGTTGGTGCACCATAATAATCAACTTGAACACCATTAAGTAAAGCAGCGTTAGCTACACCAGCTCGAATTGCAGACAAATTTTTTTGAAAAACAGTAATCGATTTGTCCATATTGTCTTGTGCTTTTTTGACGATTTCGTTATTCATTATTTACCACCCTCGATAACAGTACCAATTTTTTCACCTTGGACTACGCGTTTAATATTGCCTTCAGTATTTACGTTAAAGACAATCAATGGAATGTTAGTATCCATTGACAGTGAACTAGCAGTGCGATCCATTACTTGCAAGTTTTGTGAGATTAGATCAAGTTGAGTCAATTCATTATACTTAGTTGCTTTGGGATCAACTTTTGGATCAGCAGAATAGACACCATCAACGCCATTTTTAGCCATTAAAATAACATCTGCATTAATCTCAGCAGCTCTCAAAGCTGCAGTTGTATCGGTTGAAAAGTAAGGATTACCAGTACCTCCACCCATGATAACTACACGACCTTTTTCTAAATGGCGAATTGCCTTTCGCCTGATATAAGGTTCAGCAACTTGTCTCATTTCAATTGAAGTTTGTAATCTAGTAGGAACGCCAATATGCTCCAAACCATCTTGTAATGCAAGACCATTCATAATAGTTGCCAGCATTCCCATATAGTCAGCTTGTGAACGTTCCATTCCTAGCTTAGCACCAGTTTCGCCACGCCACATATTGCCACCACCACAAACGATGCCAATATCAACACCTAAGTCATGCACGGATTTAATTTCTTGAGCTAAATGACTAATAACGGTCGGATTAATTCCACTACCTTCATCACCAGCAAGTGCTTCACCGGAAATTTTTAAAACAATTCGCTTATATTTAACTTTAGTCATGACGACCTCCCTATTAGCTTTAACCATTTTACCATATAAATTAATTGATTGTGTGCCCAACTAAATAAAACAGTGCAATTTTATCTAGAAAAAAAGAGAGGTATAACCCTCTCTTCTAAGCGATCAACAAATTACTTCATTTGTTCCTGTACTTCAGCAGCAAAATCTTCTTGTTTCTTCTCGATACCTTCTCCAACTTCGTAACGAGTAAAACCAACGACTTCACTACCAGTTGATTTTGCATATTCAGCAACTGTTTGATCAGAATCTTTAACGTAAGGTTGATCAACTAAACAAATTTCACTTAAGTATTTGTTTACTCGACCCTGAACAATCTTAGGTACAATCTTTGCAGGTTTACCCTCATTTTCAGTCTCTTTAGTAAAGATTTCTTTTTGACGTTCCAAATCTGCTTCTGGAACAGATTCTCTATTCAAGTATTCTGGATTAATTGCGGCTACGTGCATTGCTACATTCTTAGCAGCTTCTTCACTATCGCCCTTTAAAGTTGCAACAGCAGCAATAGCACCACCATTATGCTTATAAGCACCAAAAACTTCATCATCATTCTTAGTAATAAGATCAAACCGTCTTAAAGTGATCTTTTCACCAATAACAGCAGTCAAATTAGTAATTTCCTTACCAATCGTTGATTCACCCATTGGAGCTTCCAAGGCTTCTTCAACATTAGCTGGCTTTGCAGCTAAAATTGCCTTAGTAACATCATCAACTAATTTTACAAACTTATCATTAGATGAAACAAAGTCAGTTTCTGAATTAATCTCAACTAAGACTGCATCATTGCCTGCAAAAGCAAACTCAGCTAAACCTTCAGCAGCAATTCGACCACTCTTCTTAGCGGCTTTAGCAACCCCTTTTTCTTTTAAGATGTCAATTGCCTTCTCAATGTCACCATCTGATTCAACTAAAGCCTTCTTGGAGTCCATCATACCTGCACCGGTACGATCACGTAACTCCTTAACTTGTTTAGCAGTAATCTGTGCCATAACGTGTCCTCCTAATCAAAAACTATCTGTAAAAACTAATCTTCGTTTGATTCTGTAACAGTTTCAGTAACTTCTACATCCTCGGTTTCGCCTTCAGCGTTAGTCATTTCTGCTTCTACGCTTTCGGTATCATCTTGACCCTGCTTGCCTTCAATAACAGCATCAGCCATCGCACCAGAAATCAAGCGAATAGCCCGGATTGCGTCATCATTAGATGGAATCACAACATCAACTGGATCTGGATCAGTATTGGTGTCAACCATAGCAACGACTGGAATACCGAGAATGTTAGCTTCGTGAACTGCAATCTTTTCTTTCTTAGGGTCAACTACGAACAAAACATCTGGAATTCTAGGCATATCTTCGATACCACCTAAAAATCTTTCAAGTTTATCCTTTTCTTTAGTTAGCAGTGAAGCTTCCTTCTTTGGTAGCACATCAAAAGTACCATCTTCTGCCATCTTCTTTAAATCTTTTAATCTTTGCACTCTGCTTTGGATTGTCTTCCAGTTAGTCAAAGTACCACCTAACCAACGTTGATTAATGTAGTATTGACCTGCACGAGTTGCTTCTTCAGCAATAGAATCTTGGGCCTGTTTTTTAGTACCAACAAAGAGAATAACGCCACCATCTTGAGCGATTGCTCTCATGAATGAATATGCGTCATCGAGCATCTTGATGGTCTTTTGCAAATCAATAATGTAAATGCCGTTTCTTTGAGTGAAAATGTAAGGAGCCATCTTAGGATCCCATCTTCTAGTTTGGTGACCAAAATGAACACCGGCTTCAAGTAATTGTTTCATTGAAACTACTGACATAATAACTTCCTCCTATGGTTTTAATCTTCTCAGACGATCATTTCAATACTTCGCCAAAATATTGGCACCAAAATATTGATTACGACTGATGTCTTCTAAGCTATGCTACTTTTGCAGCATACTATAAAATGATACTAAACTTTTGCTTGCGATGCAAGATTAAAATTCAACATGATGATCACGTAAAAACTGCTCCTTCCAAGCTCTTGAATGGTGTTTAAACCAATATTCCCTTTTTAAAGCTAAACTTTTATCAGCAAATTTTTCATGATAAATCATTTTAACCGGTCTACGAGCCTTAGTATACTTTGCTCCCTTGCCTGCATTATGAGCATTAAGCCGTTTTTGCAAATTATCGGTAAAGCCGCCATAAAAGCTACCATCATGACACAAAAGTACATAAAAGTAATAATCTTTAGTTGAATTAAGTTTGCTAGTAGGCTGCTCATGAATAATTTGCTCAATTGCCGGTAAATAATTGCCTGCTTGATCATGGACCTCAACAGCATCTTTTAATACTAAGCCGTCACTTGCCGTATGCTTCACCGCTTCAACAATAATTAAATTACTATCTTCACCGCGATGAGCAACATAGGGCTGAACCATTTTGATGCTTAAGTCATGCTTAAGACAAAAATAGGCAATCTCATTAAGTCGCTCAGGTCGATGTACCATGAATAACTTACCTTTCATCTTAAGTAAACCACTAGCAACACTGATAATTTCTTCTAGATTAATCAAGATTTCATGGCGAGCAATTGCCTTTTTGGGATCAGGATTAACTTCATGGCCAGTAGGAACCTTAAAATAAGGAGGATTAACGACCACAAGATCGTAGGAGTCCTTACGCAAAAAGTTAGTGGCATCTTTAACATCAGCTTCGTAAACAGTAATTCGGTTTTCTAAATGATTAAGTTCTACTGAACGTTTGGCTTGAGAAGCTGCTGCTGGTTGAATCTCAATTGCATCGTAGTTTGCCCGATTAAACTGAGACATGTATAGACTAGCTGCACAATTACCTGCACATAAATCTACCACTTTAAAACGATCGCGAATTGCTACTTTGGCACTTGCAGCCAATAATAGTGTATCTAATGAAAAACTAAACGCAGTTTTATCTTGAATTATTTTCAGATTATCGCTGTACATATAATCGATCCGTTCATTTTCTTTTAAAATTGCCATAAAAATTTTGTCCTTCCCACCTGCTTTGCTATAATATTTTACAACAAATGGAGGAAAATATTTTGTTTTATCGTTTTATTCGTCCAGTAGCTCGATTTGTTGTCTGGATTCTAAATGGCCACTTACACGTTTTCCATCAGGATAGAATTCCTGATGGAAATTATATCTTAGCTGCACCACATCGAACCTGGTGGGAGCCAATCTTATTTGCACTTGCAGCTAGTCCTAAGGAATTTATGTTTATGGCTAAAATTGAATTATTCAAAAATCCAATTTTGCGTTTTATTCTAAATCATGCTCATGCTTTTGCTGTTGATCGCAAACATCCTGGTCCTTCAACGCTCAAAATTCCAATTAAGGGCCTAAAGCAAGGTAATTACTCCTTGATCATTTTTCCCTCTGGAACTCGGCATTCAAATGATCTAAAAGGTGGTACTTTAGCCATTGCCAAATTATCTGGTAAGCCAATCGTACCAGTCGTTTATCAAGGTCCTCTCACATTTAGTGGTCTGCTTAAAAGACAATCACTTAATGTTTGTTTTGGTAACCCAATCCATGTTGACCACAAAATGAAACTAAATCATGATAATGAAGCCAAATTTGGTCAACAGTTACAAGACGCTTGGGACCAAATTGACCACGAGCAAAATCCAAATTTTCATTACGAAGCTAAATAAAAAAGATGGGTACCACTTATCATAGTACTCATCTTTTTATTTGGCTTTACATTTTAAAAATCTTACCAGGATTCAAAATATGGTTTGGATCAAACAGATTCTTAACTTTACGTAATAGCTCAGTATATTCATGACCATAAAAGTCTTCAAAGTTATCTGCTCGTGCATAACCGATACCATGCTCACCAGACATATTACCATCAAGTGCTTTAGCAGTGCGATACAACTCTTTAATTACTTGATCTTTGACTTCAGCATATTCAGCTTCGGACATTTTGTCTGAACAAAGATAAATATGCAAATTACCATCACCAGCATGACCAAAGTTAGGAATGCGGATTTTTAATTCTTGTTCAAGCTGTTCGATCCGATTCAGCACATCAGGAATATGATTAATTGGCACACAAATATCAATTTCATCCATTTGTGGTGTTGATTTTTGAATAGCTAACAATAGCTCTTCACGACATTGCCAAATCTTTTTTGCTTCGTCTGAATCTGCATCCAAAACAACCGCACTTTGTGCCTTAAAACGTTTAACAGTTTCTAAAGTTTGGTTTAGTTCCGCTTGTAATTCTCCATCAGTAAAAGCGTCAAGTCCAACAATGATAAAGCCGTTTCCATGTTCAAGTGGGAACTTATCTCCAGAATATTTTTCCCATAAGTCGATTACTTTGCGTCCCATAAATTCAACTGTAGTCGGTACTACGCCTGACTCTAAAATCGCTGGTACCGACTTAATCGCATCCGTCAAAGTTGGGTACGGGATAATCGCGTTGATCGATTTACGTGGCTTTGGATACAAACGTACAGTTACTTCAGTTACTACTCCCAAAGTTCCTTCAGCACCGACAATTAAATCTCTAAGCGAATAACCAGACGAGGACTTCACAGCTTTAGAACCAAACTTATAAAGTTTCCCGTTAGGTAAAACAACTTTAAGTTCACGGATATGTTCTCTAGTTACTCCGTATTTAATTGCTTTTAAACCACCAGCATTAGTTGAAACATTTCCACCAATTGTAGCCCAATGCATTGCTGGTGCTGGCATATAAGTAAATGGCTTATCACTTAAATATTCTTCAATATCTTTTAACCTAGTCCCAGCTTGAACTGTCATTGTCAAACTTTCATTATCGTAATCCAGAATTCGATTCATTTTGACCATATCAAGTGAAATACCACCATCAACGGTTAGGTTGGCTCCCATTAATCCAGTTGAGTTTCCGCGAGGAACTAGTGGAATATGATGCTCATCAGCATACTGCACAACCCGCATAACTTCATCATTGTCAACAGGCTGGATAACTACATCTGGCATAGCTTTAACAGTGCCAAATTGGTCATGATCCCAATGTTTAGTCGGCTTGTCGATAAAGCGCTCTGGTTCTGCAACCAATTTACTAAGATTTTCACGGTCTGTTTGATCGATTTTATGATATTCCATTATCAATTCTTCTTTCACATCTAAAATAATAAAATAGGGTTTAATTATATTATCAAACTTAGCATCTATTTGCAAACGCTGTCAAGATTTTTAAGAAACAAAAGTGTCTGGGAAAAAACTAGCTTTTCAGACTTAAAAACAGACCAAGTTTTCGTAATAAGAAAATCTTGATCTGTTTTTTATTGCTTATTTCCTGTAAAAGAAGTTTTCCGCCACCTCTTCTACTCCAATATTTGCTCAAATTCATCATCATGAACATCAAGCCTACATCGGTTTCGACCTTTTTCTTCCCTCGCAAGTGTGTTCTGCGCATGCCAAAAACGTTCTTCATATGTCCAAAGACTGGCTCTACGTCAGTTTTTCTATAGCCATAGATCCGTTTGCCTTCGCTACTTTGAAGAGTTTGTTTAGCTTTTTCCTTTAAATATTGCCAATTGGGATTGTATTGCACCTGCCTTTGGCGTCCGCTTTTAGTTTTGGCTAGCTCAGTTAATTCAGCTGTTAACTGAAACTCATCTGCTTCATATATTTTTAGATCAGAGATTAACCCCGTACTCTTATTCCTCCGCTTACCATACCGTTTGAAATTAAAACGCACACCTTGCCAGTCAAGGTAATAATCTTCTTGCTCATTATAAGTCCAATTCGCCAGCTTGGTGGGATCATTTTGATACTTTCTAGTCTGCTCCTTATCGTAAAGGCTGTAAGGAATAAAATATTGTTTATCTTCATACTCATTTTCAAGCATAGAATAATTATATTCGCTGCCATAGCCGGCATCGGCAACGATGTTCTGGAACTTGTCTAAATTTGTCATTTGCTTTAAGAAAGGTTCTAAAGTCTTGAAGTCTGTTGGATTAGGGTAAAGTGCATAATCTACTACATATTGGTTGGTAGTTGCCACTTGAATATTATATCCGGGTTTAAGCTGACCATTCCTCATATGATCTTCTTTCATATGCATAAAAGTGGCATCATGATCGGTCTTTGAGTAGCTATTACGCTCACCAAAAGTTGCTTGCGCCTGTTCATACTTTTCTGCTCTGGGGATAAAATCCTTACGCAACTTATGCAAGACTTTTTTAAGGCCTCGCCTTTGGCGTTTTTTAGTTGAACCTCCAGGAATTACTTTCGGCTCAGCCGCGATTGCTTCATCTAGTTGCTTGATGGCAGTTTCTGTTTGTTCTGCCATGATTGCCAGACCCTGACTAGTTTGTGCTTCTTCTTCAGTAATCGCTTGGATTACTTCTTTTTGAATCAATTCGTCATAAAGCTCAACTGCATTAGCCTTTAACTTAGTATGAAACTTTTCGACAGCTCTTTTCCAAACGAAAGTATACTTGTTAGCATCAGCTTCAATTTTGGTCCCATCAATAAAGATGGCATCTTCTCTAAGCAACCCTTCTGCTTGCAAAAGATTAGTAAAATAGACAAAAGCTTGTTTAATCAGCTGATTGGTATGGCTACTAGCTCTAAAGTTATTGATCGTATGATATGAAATATGTTTACCACTAGCTATGACCATCATCGGGAGGTTTTCTGTGAGCATCCGCTCAATTTTTCTACCAGAGAAAACGCGTCTAGAATAGGCAAAGAGTAGTATTTTGAGCATCATTGCTGGGTGATAGGCAGGCCGACCAGTATTTGAATTGTCTTCCAGCAACACATCGGCAGGAATCGAGTCGACAAAATCACTGATAACCTGAGCAAGATGATTTTTAGGAATAGAAAAGTCAAAGTTAAGTGTTAAAGCAGTTTGACCTGTGATATAATTTTGATACATGAAAAGCCCACCTTTTTTGTTTTTTGTAGTAATTTAATAATAACAAGGTTAGGCTAGAATGTATATGAAAAATCCGCTAGAACGCAAAGGTTCTAACGGATTTTTTGCTTTTAAGGGTCTAGTTTTTTCCCAGACACTTACTTACTTATTTACCACTATTTTGCATATTATACAGATTATAATAGTATCCCTTTTGTTTAAGCAATTCTTCATGATTGCCGCGTTCAATAATTCGACCACCATCTAAAACAATAATTTGATCGGCATCAACGATCGTCGACAAACGGTGTGCAATCGCTAAAGTGGTTCTGCCTTGACGCAAACGTGCTAAGCCTTGCTGAATTAGCGTTTCAGTTTCAGTATCGACATTAGCTGTTGCTTCATCTAAAACCAAAATTTTGGGATCCGTTACTAGTGTCCGTGCAAAAGAGATTAACTGCCGCTGCCCTTGGCTAAATTCACTACCGCCTTCACCAACCTTGGCCTCATATTTTCCTGGTAGTTTTTCAATGAAATCATCAGCTTGTACAGTTTTTGCCGCGGCGACAATCTGCTCATCAGTAATTTGTTGATTATATAATCTGATATTAGAATTAATATCACCATAAAACATAAATGGATCTTGCAATACCAGTCCCAACTTGCGCCGCAATTCCTCTTTAGGATATTTTTTAATATCTACACCATCAATTAGAATTTCTCCCTTATGAAAATCATAAAAGCGCATCATCACGTTAATAATTGAGCTTTTGCCAGAACCAGTATGCCCAACGATTCCCAAAGTCTGCCCCGGATTAACCGTAAAGGAAATATCATGCAAAATTTCATTTTCACCATCATAAGAAAAACTGACGTGTCTAAACTCTATTTTACCTTCAGTAATCGTTAATCCAGTTTCTGCATCTTGCTCGGGCTCATAATTAGTATCATCCAGGATACGAAAAATTCGCTTACCAGCAACTATCCCGTCTTGAAAGAAGGTCATTTGATCCATCATATTAGAAATCGGATTAAAAAATTGCGAAATATATTGTGAAAATGCATAAACAATTCCGGCAGGCACAAAAGTCTGTCGCATTGGAAAGCCAAAGTACATCAAAGTAGCAGCTACTGCTAATGAATATAGCAAATTGGTTAATGGCGATAGCAAAAACGAATTGAGATTGATCATACTAAATCTAGTTTTAAGCAAGGTTTCATTTTCATGCTCGAAATTATTGGTCATCCGCTCTTCTTGCTTAAACTGTTGAATCAAGGAAACCCCCTCGATTGATTCGTTCAAATTAGTATTAATCCGACTAAGACGTTCACGGTAATTGCGATACAACTTGGAACTTCGCTTAGAATATTGCCAAATAACTACTAGCAAAATTGGTAAAAATGCAAGCACTATCCAAGCTGCAACTTGATTAGTAGAAAACATTGCTACCAATGCCGAAACAATTGAAAAAAATGAAATAACCACACTCGACAAAACCGTTAAGAAATTACTTAATGTCATCGTATCATTGGTCACCCGTGACACGATTGAGCCGGCTGGCGTCTGATCGAAATACCGCATTCCTAAGGTATGCAATTTTTGATACAGTTCTTTTCTTAATCCCTCAAGTGTTTTTTCCGAACCTAGAGCAAAAAAATACTCATAAATAAACTGTAAAGTGCCTTTAACTACAGTTCCAACTGCATACAATAATCCGGCATATAAAATTACTTGGGTAGGAACGTTGAGCTTCACCAGGTAATTATCCAAGAAATATTGCAAGCCATACGGTAACAGCATATTGATAACACTAACTAAGAATGCACCAATTCCCGCAATAATCATTTCATTCTTAAAATGTAGTACAAACTTAACTAATCGTTTAAAAATACTAAGCTGTTCTTTGACTGGAATCTCTTTTGACCAGACTGATTCATTATTATTTTGAGAATCCAAATTAATCACCTACCTTTTGCGCAAATTCCTGTCTGCGCCACATTTCTGCATACCAACCATCTGCAGCTAATAGTTGTTCATGGGTGCCACGCTCAACAATCTGACCATCTTTTAAGACCAAAATTAAATCGGCATTCATAACCGAGGTTAATCTGTGTGTGGCAATTAATGTCGTTTTACCCTGTCGTTCTTTACTTAAGGACTTCAAAATCGCTTGTTCAGTTCTAGCATCAACCGCTGATAATGCATCATCCAATACCAAAATTTGGCTTTGTTTAAGCAATGCACGAGCTATTGCCATCCGCTGCTTTTGTCCACCAGATAAGGAAATTCCATTTTCACCAACTAAAGTTTGATAGCCGTGAGGCATTTGCAAAATATCCTCGTTCAAATCACTTTTTTGGGCAGCTAAAATAACTTCAGAATCAGCGGCCTCAGCTTCAGCAAAAGCAATATTTTTTTGAATGCTAGTTGAAAATAAATAATTATCTTGTGGGACATAAGCAATTTGTCTTAATAAAGTATTCAATGGAATTTGCCGAATATCATGACCATTTAGAGTGATTTGACCATCATAATGATCAAACTCACGCAACAGTAACTGAATAATCGTCGTTTTACCTGCTCCGACCTTACCAACTAACCCCAAAGTTTGTCCAGTCTTCAGCGTAAAATCGATATTATGTAACACAGATAATTCGGGTTCATTAGGATAAGCAAATGATTTAATTTGATATTTTAAATCACCAACAATTGCTGTTTCATCTAAATCCTGATCAGCATGTTGATCCGTAATTTGCGGCTGCTCATCCAGTAACTTTTCTATGCGATCATAACTAGCACTGCCACGTTCTAAAATGTTAAATAGATAGCCAATCGCAAACATTGGCCAAACCATGTTGCCAATGTAAGCAATAAAGGAAACCAATTGACCGATTGACAGAACTTTATTGGTTACTAATAGACCACCATAAATAATCGTAATGGTGTAAGTTAGCCCGATAATAATTGTACCTAAAGGGTCAAACAATGAATCCCACTTAAAAACCTTTTTATTAATCTTGATAGTATCGTCAACCAATTGTCCAAATGCGGCAGTATCTTCCTTACCCTGACCAAAGGTCTTCAGTACTTTCATTCCCGAAACTGACTCTTGAGTCTTATTATTTAGCCGTGAAAAAGCCGCCTGTGATTCATCAAACGCATCATGCAGATGAAGCCCTAATTTCCAAGCACCCCAAGCCAAAAATGGTAGTGGCAAGATCGCTACTAACGTCAAGCGCCAATCAACAAATACGACCATTGCTACTATTGTCGACAATCCCATGATCAGCGAATCTACCAAAGTTAAAACGCCTTCACCAGCTACATCTTGAACTGCCGAAACATCATTAGTAGCATGCGCCATTAAATCACCTGTGCGATGACGTTGGTAAAAAGTGCGATCCATCACCATAAAGTGCTGGAATAATTTTGACCGTAATTGGCGTTCAAGCTCTGCTGCGCCGCCCCAAATTTGCTTACGCCAAAAATAGCGGAAAACATATAACAAAATTGATGCGACAATAATTGCCAAAATCAATCCTGCATATTTTGACCAAGTAATAAAGCCCCGATTCAATTGATCAGACATCAATCCTAAAATACGGGGCGGTACTAAATTGGCCACAGACGTCAAAGCTAAAAAAGTAATCCCGACTATGTAGCGTCTTTTTTCCTTCTTAAAAAACCAACCTAATTTAAAAAATATACCCATTTTTATCCCAAAATTCTAAATAAAAAAGACGGAGATAACCCCCGTCTTTTGCCCACATCCAGCAAGTTTAGTTATTTTGATGCTTCATCATGTTCATCACCTGGTTAACCTTCTTAGCTGAAGGTTTTTGTCCCATTTGCGACATCATAGCAACAATCATGTCCTCACTGATTGGCGGATTATCTTTAAAATACTTCTTCATATATGATCGCGCACCATAAAAGCCACCAATTAGTCCTACTAATAAGGCAACGATAATTAATACGATTGCTAATGCCAAATTCATAAAAATATACACCTCAATTTTTCTCAATATCTCTATTCTACCTAAACTCTGTGCAAAGTTAAAGACAAAATTAATCTTTTCTTAAACCTTTTGCCCGTTGCGCTTTTTTCGCCTTCTCAGAAGTAACTTCATGACCATCTTTATCAACGATAACTAGATTTTCAACTTCTTGCTTAAATCCTGCCCGAAAGTTTTTAATAAATTGCTGGTGTAAACTTTGGCGTTCCTGCTCTTCTGCTTGAGTCAATCCTTGAGTCTTTTTCTTATGATATAATTCGTTGATACGTGCAGTTATTGCCTGTTCGTTTTGCTTAGTCATCTTAATCGCATCCTTTCTTAAAAAGTCTACCGTATTTACTTACAGAAAAAAAGGTAAAACACTCAGAACATTCGTTTGTGCTAGCATTCTTTTTTTGTTAAAATAAATTTAGTAAATGTTCCATTTAGATATTGGAGGTTAACAAATGCCAAACGCAAACGAAACGGACCATCAACATGATCGCAGGTACAAAGATTACCGCCAACTAGAAATCTTACAGTATATTTATCAAACCATTCAGGATCGCGGTTTTGCCCCAACAGTGCGTGAAATTTGCGCAGCAATGAGCCTTTCTTCAACCTCAACGGTTCATGCTCACCTATCTCATCTTGAACAAAAGGGCTTAATTACTAAGGATGCTAGTAAACCGCGAACCCTTGAAGTTACGACCTTAGGGAAAGAAAAATTGGGCATTAAGCCAACTGAAATTCCAGTTGTTGGTGAAGTGACTGCTGGGCAACCAATTCTAGCGGTCGAAACCATCGATGATTACTTTCCTTTGCCGCCCGATTTAGAAAGTGATGCTGGCGATTTATTCATGCTTAGGGTCAAAGGCGAAAGTATGATTAATGTTGGTATATTAGACGGCGACAATATCATTGTTCGTAAACAAAGTACTGCCATTAATGGTGAAATTGTCGTCGCAATGACTGAAGATGAAGAAGCAACAGTCAAACGATTTTATAAAGAAAAAGATCATTACCGCTTGCAACCAGAAAATGATAATATGGCGCCAATTATTTTGCCAAAGGTTAAAATTCTCGGTAAGGTTGTCGGCTTATATCGCAACAAAATTAATTAGATTTCATCATAAAATGACTAGAATAAAAAAATATTCTAGTCATTTTTAGTATATTAAGATAATAAACTTGATTAACTTTAACTTGATTACTAATTGGGTTCTCAGTTAATTTTTCTTTCCACATTTATTAAGCTTATGCAGTTCACAAACTTTTCTATGTTATTTTGTGATAAAAGCTGACTTAGCAACAATAATATTTAATTTTGTGAATTATACTATCGTTTCACGTAGGTTTCACAGCCATATTTTTCACAAGATTTAATTTACAATTCACGTAAGATGTTAGCTGCTAGTGTTAGCGAATCTCCATGTGCCATTCGTCCCCAATTACGATCATCGTGTTGCTCAAGATTGGCTAGCGAATCAGCGGTAAATAAGATTTGTGCAAAATCAACTTCTCGAAAGCGCGCACAAGCCGCTAATGCAGCGCACTCCATTTCTACGCACGCCGCACCAAGCTTTTTTACTTGCTGTACTTTATCCTTAGTTTCCCGAAAGAAACCATCAGTTGTCCAAGTTATGACTTCTTTTACTTTTAAACCATTTTGAATCATTAATTGTTCAACTCGCGTTAGATACTTGGAGCGCAAATCAATCATGTTAGCTGCTGGTTGATAGTGAAAAGAAGTTCCCTCATCTCTAATGGCTTTAACTGGCACCATAAAATAGTTTTCGGGCAAATTAGTTAACGCTCCTGCTGAACCAATTGCCAAAACTTGCTTGACACCGTAACTAATTAGCCAGTCAAGCATTTCTACAGCCGCCGACGCACCAATCTTTGCCTGACAAAAGGTAACTTTTTCATTCTCAAGTTGCACTTCATAAATTGGAGTTTCCCCTTCAAAACAGTCAAAATGTCCGATTTTTTGATGCGAATAATTATTTAAAAATTGCGCAATTGCTTCATTAGTAATAAAAGCGAATAGTAATTTAGCAGGAAACTGGTAATTTTGTTCTGCCACTTCGTGATCCGGTTCAAGAATTGCACTCTGACTAGCATCAAAATCTAGTAAAAAAAGTTTATCCATATTATTGACCTCATATAATTTTGTATTGCCAATAAGTTTACCATAAACCACAAAAAAAGAACCATCCGCTTACGGATGATTCTTTTTCATACTTCGAATTAACGACGTCTTTCTGCAATTCTAGCAGATTTACCATGACGATCACGCAAGTAGTATAGCTTAGCACGACGTACACGACCGTGACGTACGACTTCAACCTTGGCTACTCGTGGGTCGTTTACCGGGAAGGTACGTTCAACACCAACACCAGAAGCAATCTTACGTACTGTATAAGTTGCAGCAATTCCTGCACCCTTACGCTTGATTACTACTCCCTCAAACAACTGAATACGTTCATGGGTACCTTCAAGAACACGCACGTGAACTCTAACAGTATCACCTGCACGAAAATCAGGAATGTCATCACGAATTTGATCTTTAGTCAACTCTTGAATTAATGGATTCATTATAGCTTCTCCTTCTGCGGTGTTCATTAACGCAACCTGCACCAGCGGAACACCCCTTATTCATTGTGCGATGAAAATCACACTTTAAGTATTTTAGCAAATTAACTAAAGTAAATCAAGAACATCAACTATCCGTAAATAATCAAATTTTTAGCTAATTCGTTTCCTCTTCTTTAATTTCTGCAAGCATTGTTGTTTCTTCTTTATTTAGCTGATAATTCGCTAGCATGTCTGGTCGTCGCAAATAAGTGGCACGCAGAGCCTCTTTATGTCGCCAACGATCAATTTTTTGATGATTACCAGAAGTCAGCACGCTTGGTACCTTCATTCCATTAAATTCTTCTGGTCGGGTATATTGCGGATATTCCAACAATCCTTGGGCAAAACTCTCATCAACTGGAGAAGCCGCATTGCCCAGAATCCCTGGTAATAGACGAACTGTTGCATCAATCATGCTCATTGTCGGCAATTCACCACCAGTTAACACATAATCACCAATTGACACTACTTCATCGGCCAACTGATAAATACGCTCATCAAAGCCTTCATAATGGCCACAAATAAACGTTAAAGTTTCTTCTTTAGACCAAGATTGCGCAGTTTGCTGAGTAAACGTTTTTCCCTGGGGAGCCGTAATAATTACTTTCCCCTTATTTTTTAGTGAATCCAATGCCTTTTGGATCGGCATAATTTGCAAGACCATCCCAGCACCACCACCATATGGTGTATCGTCGACGTGATGATGAAAATCAGTGGTAAAATCGCGAAAATTGATCAAGTTCAAATCCCACTTACCATCTTCAAGGCCGCGTCCCAGCATTGAGGTCTGCAAAGGGGTAAACATATCAGGAAAGAGCGTTAAGACATTAATTTTCATCTCGCAACCCCTCCATTAATTCTACGTAGACGCGTTTATTTGCAACATCAACTTTTTTTACCACGTCAGCAATATATGGAATCAAGTATTCCTTGCCTGATTCTTCAGTTACCTGCCAAACATCGTTGGCTCCTGGGGACTCAATTTCTGTGATGCTCCCTAACAGTTCTCCGGTCTGATTATCTAAAACCTGACAACCTAGAATATCACGATAATAGTAAGTGCCAGCTGGCAATTCATGTTGATCTGCTTGGCTAACAACCAAAGTTTGACCCTTGAGAGCCTCAGCTGCCGAAATTTCAGTAATTTCAACAAATTTTACCAACCAAAATTGCTTAAAAGGCCGACTACTTTCAACCGTTAAAACTTGAGCTCCATCGTCTTTTAAGGCCAACTTACTACCCTGTGCAAAACGCAACTGCGGAAAGTCTGTAATCAGCACTACCTTTACTTCGCCTTGTAAGCCATGCGTTGTCAGGACTTTAGCTACATCATAAAACTGCATTGCTACTCCTAAATTTAAGTATGAAAAAAGTTTGAAGCAATCAACTTCAAACTTTTACTAACAAATCAATTATTTGTTGTTTTTTGAATCGTGCAACTTCTTCATCAAGCCAGCACCTGAAAGAAGTGATCTAACAGTGTCTGAAGGTTGTGCACCCTTTTGTAGCCAATCAAAAATCTTGTCTTCATCTAATTTCAATTCCTTAGGATTTGAAACTGGATTGTAGTAGCCAACTTCTTCAATCACACGACCATCACGTGGCATTCTTGAATCTGCAACTACTATTCTGTAGAAAGGTTTTCTCTTAGCACCCATGCGGCGCATCCGAATTTTTACTGCCATAAATTTATCCTCCTAAATTTTTACAATAACTAATATAGCATTAATTTTTTCTGGTGTAAAGTGTTTTTACTTAACAGCAATTATGAATGATAACGTTTGACCTTCATTCGCTTCTTCTTGTTTTTCTTAAATTTCTTCCCCATATGGCGCATAGCAATTCGGCCCATTTTGGAATCCATCCCTGGCAAATTATCTAAACCTTTCAAATTGCCTTTAGTTACCTTACTCATCATGTCGCGAGCTTGCTTAAACTGCTTAATCATGCGGTTAACTTCAACAACTGGACGACCAGATCCTGCCGCAATTCTTCTACGCCGACTTGGATTGAGTAGCTCGGGATCTTCTCGTTCGGCTTCAGTCATTGAAGAGACAATCGCCTTAATATGCAAAATTTGTTTTTTATCTATATTAATATCTTTAAGTTGAGGATTATTAGCCATACCTGGGATCATCTTCATGACCTGGTCAAGTGGCCCCATCTTTTCAACCTGATCTAATTGATCAATAAAATCGTTGAAATCGAAGGTATTTTCCTTCATTTTTTCTGCAACTTCTTCGGCCTTTTTAGCATCATAGTCAGTCTGCGCTTTTTCAATCAGCGTTAACATGTCGCCCATGCCTAGGATTCTTGAAGCCATACGATCAGGATGGAATTGTTCAAGATCAGTTAACTTTTCGCCTTGACCAGTATAAATAATTGGCTTACCAGTTACTGCTCTAATCGATAACGCAGCACCACCACGGGTATCACCATCAAGCTTAGTTAGAATAACTCCAGTAACATCTAAACGACTATCAAAGCCTTTAGCAACATCTGTTGCAGCCTGACCAGTCATTGCATCAACTACGAGCAAGATATTATCAGGCTTGGCAACTTCTTTAACCTGTTCTAACTCTTGCATCAGTGGTTCATCAATTTCAAGCCGACCAGCAGTATCGATAATTACATAATCATTTTTATTTTCAGTTGCTTGGTCTAGCCCATTTTGCACAATCTTCGCAACATTTTTTTCACCCTGTTCACTATAAACTGGCACAGCTAGATCTTGGCCAATCTGCTGCAACTGTTCAATGGCTGCTGGACGATAAATATCGCCGGCAATTAATAGTGGTCTAGCCTTTTCTTGGTCCATGAGCCGCTTTGCTAATTTGCCAACAGTAGTCGTCTTACCAGTCCCTTGCAGTCCAACCATCATAATAATTGTTGGAATATGCTTGGACTTATTCAAGCCAACGGCACTTTGGCCCATCATCTTAGTTAATTCATCATTAACAATTTTGATAACCTGCTGACCAGGATTCAGACTCTCTTGAACTTCTTTGCCAAGAGCCTGCTCCTTAATTTTTTTGATGAAATCTTTAACAACCTTAAAGTTAACATCAGCTTCTAATAAAGCTAACCGAATTTCACGACTGGCAGTATTAATATCTTCTTCAGAAATTTTCCCTTTACCAGTTAAATTGCGTAATGCCTTTTGGAGTCTTTCACTCAAATTTTCAAAAGCCATGAATTATTCCCCTCTAATTTTACTTAATATCTCGTTAATTTCTTGTAATGCTTGCTTAGCTTGTTGCTGCTCAATTGCACTAGCAGCGACAGTCAACTTATGTTCTATTTGTTGATAATCTTTATTTAAATGCAGTTTAGCTTCATAATTATTTAGCAACTTGCGACAACGGCGCAAATTATCATAAACAGCTTGGCGTGACACATGATAATTAGTCGCAATCTCACCTAAAGACAAATCATTATAATAATAGTCTTCAAAATAAGCTTGCTGTCCTTTAGTTAGTAGTTGGCCATAATAGGCATAAAGATCACCTAAAAATTCATTTTTATCGAGTTCATCCATTACTTTCACCTTGAATCAGTATAGCAAAAAAGCCAGCAATTGACGATCTGAAAAATTAGTATTTAACAAATAAAATAAAAATTACATTTTTGAATAAGTAAACCTTCTAGCCTTTTATTATCAATAAAATACTTTATAATAGGCTGTTGTATCTATTTAACAAAGGAGAATTCAAATTGAATTTTTGGCAAAAGATAAATCGCAAAGAAGATCCACATGTCTATGAACAAAAAGATGGTCAATTAGTACGTTCATTGACTGTGAAAGACTTTTTGGCGCTAGGAGTTGGAACAATCGTTTCCACCTCAATTTTCACTTTACCAGGAGAGGTGGCCGCCTTGCATACTGGACCAGCTGTAGCTATTGCCTGCATTTTAGCTGCCATCGTAGCCGGTGTCGTAGCCTTTGCCTATGCTGAAATGGCGGCTGCTATGCCGTTTGCAGGGTCTGCATATTCATGGATTAACGTTGTCTTCGGTGAAATCTGGGGCTGGATTGCTGGTTGGGCATTGCTTGCTGAATACTTTATTGCAATGTCATTTATTGGCTCAGGAATTTCGGCTAACTTTCGGGCATTAATAGCACCCTTAGGATTGAAACTCCCTGCCGAACTAGCCAATCCTTTCGGAATTAACGGGGGCGTTGTCGACATTATCTCAATTGTGTCAATTTTATTGGTTACTCTTTTAATCAGTCACGGTGTTTCAGAGGCTTCACGGGTTGAAAACGCACTAGTTATTCTAAAGGTAATCGCCATTCTCTTATTTGTGATAGTTGGCTTAACAGCAATTAAAAAAGCCAATTTTACGCCGTTTATTCCACCATATAAAGAAACTGCTCACGGTCCATTTGGTGGCTGGCAAGGAATCTATGCTGGAATTTCAATGATTTTTGTTTCTTATTTAGGATTCGATGCGATTGCTGCTAATTCTGCTGAAGCCGTTAATCCAGAAAAAACCATGCCGCGTGGAATTGTCGGTTCCTTGCTAATAGCCGTTATCTTATTTGTTTCCGTTAGTTTGGTGTTAATCGGTGACGTTCCTTACCAAAAATACCTAAATTCTGCTGAACCTGTTGGCTTGGCTTTAAGGTCAATTGGTCATGGGACCATTGCAACTCTCGTTCAAACTATCGCCGTCTTTGGAATGTTCACAGCTTTAATCGGTCTATGTATGTCAAGTTCAAGGTTAGTCTACTCTTTTGGTCGTGACGGCATGTTGCCCAAAAAATTAGGCAAACTAAATACTGACAAACGTCCTAACAATGCACTGTGGGCCATCAGTATTGTGGCTATTTTAATCAGTGCGTTTTTACCATTTTCATTTTTGACTCAACTGGTATCAGCTGGAACATTGATTGCCTTCATGTTTGTTTCTCTAGGGATTTACCGACTGCGACCTAGAGAGGGAGTTGACATCAGCAATCCAGGCTTCAAGATGCCATTTTATCCAGTATTACCGTTTTTGGCCTTCCTTGGTTCCTTAATTGTCTTTCTGGGACTGGATCAGCAAGCTAAAATTTACGCGGGTATTTGGTTTATTATTGGCCTAATCATCTATTTCTGTTATGGTCTAAAACATTCGACCATGAACACCAAATAGTTCATTTAACTAAAAAGGTGACTAGCATTACAGCTAGTCACCTTTTTGCTTGTTAATTATAGATTAGCATCCATATTAAAAGTTAATTTAGACATATTAATCGCATCAATCATCATTTGACCCCAGAACTTTTCAGACCTTTCTCGTGTATGAGCTACTGTTGCTTGATTAGCACCAGTCAAATATTCAGTTAAATCAGTACCAGTTTTTTCACCAGCATTTGTAGTCACTTCAGTAACTCTAGCACGGTAATATTGATTCAAATCTTTTAAATAATCCGTATCAAGTTGGACAAATTGTGCATAATGACTCTCAACTAGCGCTGCCACTGATTTATAATACCACCAGGCATCACTTAGATTGTAGTCCATTGAAGTATTATTATACGATGGATCGGTATCGTTCATATTAGCAAAAAATGGCACAAATGGTGTAAAAGTAGGTCCACCAATACATAGCCACATAATTGCTGCTTTATCAGCTGGAACATCGTTACGAATTTGTAAAATATGCGCATTCTGCGTTCTATTTAAGCCAATTGGCCGAAAACGATGCTTTTCTTCCTCAGTTCCCTTACCAAATGGATCATAAGGTGTGTCTTGATAATGACTTCCTAACACAAATTCAATATCTTCAGGCGCAATCTTGCGTGTAGCACGCCGCGTAAACGGTAAATCACCATCAGTTGGATCCTGCTCAATTTCAGGATTGAAGTACTTTTGTCCATACCAAACTCTGCAAGTATTATAGTGACGATCCTGCTCGGTATAAGTGCCAAAAATATGCCGAAAGTTCCAACCATCATAATCTGGATTCAAATGGTGCTGGGCCACAAATTCTCGGATTCCCTCACTCCATTTAAAATTAGCTGGATCAGTAAAATTAACTTGTGCAATCGAAACGCGGTTCGCCGCAATTGCATAAGCATCATCTGGAATTCTTTGCGCTACCCAATGGTGACCGGTCACAATTTCCATGTACCAAATTTCATTTTGATCGCTAAATAGAACTGAATTGCCAGCAGGTGACCCGTATTGGGCAATCAATTTACCCAAATAATCCACGCCATCTTTAGCCGAATGAATATAAGGTAACACAACCGACTCCATGCAATCTTCATCCAAACCATCTTTAACCAATGGATCAAAGGCCAAAGCTCGCTCATTACCATAGGTTGATTCCGTGCAGGACATTGCAACATTTTCTTGATTAATACCACTTTCGTCATAATAGCCGAGATGTTGATAATCAACATTGGGCACAGCTGAAACAGCTTGCGCATTTTCGGGTAGATCAAGTTCAAACTTATTCAACCAAGACTTAATCTTACGTCCCTTTTCATTCTTAACAGCAGGTTTAACAATGAACTTTTGCGGCGTAATTGGACTAAATGTATCATCATTACGCGCAATCATTGTTGAACCATCAATTGAGGCCTTTTTACCAACTAAAATAGTAGTACAAGCAGAATATTCTTTCATTTTTGCTCCTTTATTAAATTAAATCATGAAACAAACCAACAGCATAATTAGCAGCGTCAAAGTCAGCTAGGTCTTCAGCAGCCTCTCCTAGACCCACTAATTTTACTGGCAACTTCATTTCATTGCGAATTGCTAAGACGACACCACCTTTGGAAGAACCATCTAATTTAGTCAAAACCAGGCCAGTTAATTTAGTAGTTTTATCAAAGTCTTTAGCTTGCAACAATGCGTTTTGACCAGTTGAACCATCCAAGACCAACAAAGTTTCTGTAGGTTCATCTGGCGCCAATTTTTTAATGGTACGTTCAATTTTTTCTAGTTCGGCCATTAAGTTCTTTTTATTTTGCAGACGGCCTGCAGTATCAACTAGCAAATAGTCCGCGTGTTCACTTATCGCTTGTTTAGTGGCATCAAAAACCACGGAAGCCGGATCGGCCTGCTCTTTACCCGTTACAACTGGGACATCAACCCGCTTACCCCACTCAACTAACTGTTCAACCGCACCAGCTCTAAAGGTATCAGCTGCGGCCATGATTACCTTTTTACCTTGATCATGATACCGCTTGGCCAATTTTCCAATTGTAGTTGTCTTCCCCGCACCATTAACACCTACAAATAAATAAATATTTGGCTGGTCATCAGCATGGAAGGCTAACTTTTCACTTTTTGCGTCTGCATTTTGATCGTATAAATCAACTAATTTTTCAACAATCAATTCCTTGAGTTCATCACGCGATTTGGCTTTTTGCAACTTAGCTTCATCCCGTAATTGGGTTGTTAATTCTTCAGCCGTTTCATAACCAACATCTGATTCAATCAACAATTCTTCCAGATCATCAAAAAAGTCTTCATCAACTGATCTGAACTGTGCGAAAAATTGATTCAGCCTAGCTCCAAAGCCCTTATTAGTTTTCTCTAAGCCCTTTTCATATAATTGCGTTTGCTTCTCAGATTCTGATTCCGGTGACTCTGAGCCTGCAACAGGCTTATCAGTACTAATTTTTTCAGTTGGAGTTGCTAAATCTGCTACCTGATTATCCTCATCCGTCTGTTCAGCAGAGCCAGTCAATTCTGCTTTAACAACTGGCTCTGACTCACGCTGTTGGTTATCAGCTTTTGCAGACTGGTCTTCAGCTTTAACTGGTTCCTGTGTTTTATCTTGGTTAGCAGCTTCAGTCTCTTTTTGCTCGTCTTCTTGTTTACCAAATAATGACTTTTTTATTTTATCAAATAAACCCAATCTTAATTCTCCTTACTTTTTAATTCTTTTAGCGAAACTGATAATACTTGCGAAACACCAGATTCTTGCATTACTACACCATATAATTGATCGGCTTTCTCCATCGTACCTCGGCGGTGAGTGATAACAATGAATTGGGTATGCAAGTCATACTTTTCCAAAAATTGGGCAAATCGGGTGACATTGGCATCATCAAGCGCCGCCTCAACCTCATCTAGCACACAAAATGGCACAGGTTTAACTTGTAACATCGCAAACAACAAGGTAATTGCTGTCAATGCCCGCTCACCACCAGAAAGTAGACTCAAGCGTTGCTGTTTTTTACCCGGTGGCTGCGCCACAATTTCAATTCCAGTTGCTAGTAAATCATTGGGATCAGTCAAGACTAATTTAGCATTACCACCACCAAAAACCACTGGAAAAAGCGATTTAAAGCTATAGGCTACCTGCTTAAAAGTTTTACTAAATCTGCTGCTAACTTCTTGATCCAGTTCAGTCATCGATTCATGAAGATTATCACGTGCTTTTAATAAATCACTCTGCTGATTAGACAAGAAGTCATAGCGCTGCTTAACATTCTCGTATTCTTCAATCGATTTCAAATTAACAGGCCCAATATCTTCTAGTGACATTCGGTGCAGTTTAACACTTTTTTGTAATTCTTGTCGCGCCTGTTCATCGTTATCTCCAGTAGTTTGCTTCAATGCTGCTTCGTAAGTTAAACCATAATCCTCACGTAAACTAGTTAAACGCTGGTCAATCTGACCGTTCAACTTCGCTAGCTGCACTGAAAAAGTTTCTTGCTCACTAGCCGCATCTTTACGTAAATCATAATTACGGCTAGCAACCTGATCTAATTGATTAATCTGTGCATCGGCTTGCCCTAGGTCACTGCTCAACTGATTTAACTTCTGCTCCAGCTCAGTCTTTTGCTTAGTTTTCAACTCACTCTGACTAAGCAATTGCGTTTTTTTGTGTTGATCTAATTCACCAGCTTGAGATAACTGAGATAACTTTTCCTGCAAAGTTTGAATTTGCGTTTTAGCAGTTGTTAACTCATGCTCTTTGCCCTTTTCCTGACTTGCTAAATTTTCCAATTTATTGGTAAAAACCGCTATCTGTGGATCAAGTTCAGCTAGCTGTTCCTGTACTTGCTGATTAAGGGACGTAAAATTAGCTATTCTTTCTTGCATATCAGCAATTGTCTGTTTTTGCACAGTAATCTTCTGCAACAATGCTTGTTTTTGGTCATTTGCTGACTCTATTTTTTGATTTAACTCCGCAATTTGCTTAGTTTTTTCCTGTTCACGCGATTCAAATAGCTGATTGGCTTCCTTAAGACGATTTACTTCCTTAGACTGATTTTGAAAAGATAGCGTTGCCTCACCTAAATCACGATTAATGTGCTGCAGCTTTTCCTGATTATCAGTCAACTGTTTATCTAGCTCTGCATCAGCTTCCAGCAACTCGTCGAATTGAGCTTGATCCTGATGGAGTTGACTTTGCAATTGCTTAATTTGTTGCTTAAGTTTGGTTAATTCCGCCGTTGTCTGTAATGGTGAGCTATTCTTATGGGCACGTTGTCCGCCGCTCATTGACCCACCTGGTGAAATTACATCCCCATCAAGAGTAACTATTCGATAGCGTCCAACTCGCTTAGCTATTTGCAAAGCATGATCAATATCATCAACAATGATTGTACTACCTAACAAATAATTAATTGCCGCACTAATATCCTCATCTGTAGTACTTTTTACTAATTCACTTGCAATTCCTTGAAAACCAGCAAATGATTGCAAAATGCGCACCGTAGACTGCGGAATTGCATATTGCCTTAATGCGTCCAGCGGCAAAAACGTCGCCCGACCAGCATGACTTCGTTTAAGCTGATTAATGGCATCACGGGCACTAGTCCGATTAACTGCAACTAGATCCTGCACTCCAGAACCTAAAGCAGTAGAAATCGCTGCTTCCAGATCGCTTGGAAATGAAATCAATTCACCAATTACCCCAATAATTCCCGGATAATTAGCTAAATTATTTAAGACGTTCTTAACACCATAATAGTAGCCCTCATGGCGCTGCTGAATATTCGCCAGCGCTTCATAACGTGCTTTTAGCTGATTCAAATGCTGACTATTATCATTAACTAGTTGACGTAAATTAGTCAATTGTTCTTGCTGTTGCTCTTTTTGCTCAGTTAAAGTCTGCACACTTGCGGTTATAGTCTGCCTTTTTTTAGTTAACTTTTTGCCTTGCTGACGCAAATCCTCTAATTCAGCGGTAGCTACCTGTAACTGCTTAGCAACATCGTTATTTTGATAGCTATGATCATCACGAGTCCGCTTCAATTCAGAATTCAAATAAACAATTTCATTATTATTGGAAGTTTGATCCTGCAATAATTGAATATAATCATTGCGTAAGTCTTCTAATTTTTGATTTAATTGGTCCGGATCTTCATCAAGCTTAGTAGTTAATGCTTGTCTTTTAACTTGTAATTGCTGCTGCTGCTTAGTTAACTGTGCATGTTGCTGCTTAAGCAATTCGCAATCCTTAGTTAGTGTTTCAGCTTGTTTTTTTAAATCAGCTAATTCAGCTTGATATTCTTTTTTAGTTGCAGCACTATACTGTTGACTTTGGCCCGCAACTTGCAAGTCGGTATTCAAATCAGATAGTTTCTTTGTCAAAGCCAGCAATTCAGCCTGAGTTTGCTCACGTTGCTTCCTTATTTGTTGGTACTCATCACGCTTAGTCGCGACTGCTTGTTGTGATTCTTTTACTTCACGGTCAAGCTTTGACAAAAGAACTTGATTTTGATCAGCTTTAGTCTGGGTCTGCTCCTTTTGTTTAGCTAAATCCTCAATTTCAAAGGCCAATAAAGATTTCAAATCTTGATCTAGACCTGCTTTCTGAAATTGGTATTCTTTAGCAAGCGAGCTTTGTTCATGTAATGGCTCAATTCGCTGTGCCAATTCTTTAACCAAATCATTAATTCGGATTAAATTATCCGTTGTTTGTTCAAGCTGCAAACTCGCTGCTTCTTTTTGCTTTTTAAAATGCAGTACTCCTGCAGCTTCTTCAAATAGTACTCGGCGATCCTGCGGTCTTGAATTTAAAATTTGATCTACGCGTCCCTGGGAAATAATTGCTAAACTATCTTGAGAAATACCCGAATCCATAAACAAGGTCCGTACATCACGTTGACGCACCGAACGCTTGTTAATGAAGTATTCATTATCACCAGAGCGTAAAATTCGCCGTGTTACACTGACCTCATCCGCATTAAAATCCAATTCGCGCTTGTGATTATCAAAAACAATGGTAACTTCTGCATGACTAGCAGCCTTACGAAAGTCACTTCCAGCAAAGATAACATCCTTCATGTTCGAGCCACGCAGCGATTTAGCACTGGACTCACCCATTACCCAGCGGATTGCTTCGGTAATGTTACTCTTACCACTACCATTAGGACCAACTATCCCTGTAATTCCATGATCAAATTCAATCTTAGTTTTTTGTGCAAAAGATTTAAATCCATCAATAATAAGTTCAGTTAATGGCACATTAGTCTCCTAGTCTAGCTTAGCCAAAGCAGTTTTAGCAGCTTCTTGCTCAGCTGCCTTTTTATTATGACCTTCGCCTTGCGACAGCACTTGATCATTAACTTGTAATTGTACCAAGAAATGTGATGGCAACTGCGATTCTTCTAATACTTGATACTCAATCTTCACCGGACCATCTTGCTGCAATAATTCTTGCAAATCAGTTTTATAATCACGTGAGGCACTAAATTGACCAGCATCAATCAGTGGATAAACGGTCGCTTGTAAAAAACGCTCGACCGCTTCTAAACCTTGATCTAAAAACACAGCTCCGTTAAAAGCTTCAAAGACATCTTCTAATAATGTTTTACGCGAGCGTGCTCCCGCCTTTTCTTCACCATTGCCTAATTGAATTTCACTAGAAAAATCAAACTTCTCTGCAAATTCTGAAAAGCCTTCAGTATCAACGATATTGGACCGCATTCGGGTTAATTCACCTTCATTTAAATTAGTAAAATGACGATATAAATAATCCGAAATAGTAAACTCGAGCACCGCATCACCTAAAAATTCTAACTTTTCATAATTACGCAAATGCTGATGAGGATGCTCATTGACATATGAGGAATGCGTGAATGCTTCCTCTAATAACTTAGGATTGTTAAATTCAATCCCATACTTAGTCTTTAATTGTGTCGTGAATTTAGTACTAACCATTAATCTGCCTCCTTACTCTGTCTTGATTATACCAGTTTTTTAGTTATAAAATGAAAAATTACAGTCGGTATTTTTGCCTAGCAAAAAAACTTGAGAACTTAATCCCAAGTTTTTTTAAGATCAACTATTTAGCATAACCAACTTGATACCATAATTGGTGTCCGTTGTTATTCTTTGATGGCTTAGTTGAGTAGCCGGTAATCTTATCATTAACTGCATCAACTTGATAAGAGTTATCAATCGGAATTACAAAGGCTTCATCATTCATGTACTTTTGCCATTCATGGAATTTTTGAACCCGATATTTATGATCAAAGGCTTTTTGTGAATCCATTTCTGCCAATAATTTGTTGTTCTTTGGCGTAACAAAACGCTCATAGTTGGACATCGTACCTTCGCTGTACATCTGGACTTGTGAAGGTTCACTTGATAATGTCCAACCAGCATCAAACATATCGATATTTGGATCGTCATGTTGAACTTTATCATAGAATGAATTGAGTTCTGTTAAACGATCACCAACCAACTTAACATTTAAGCCAATCTTCTTCCATTGCTGAATGTAATTTTGAGTAATCGATTCTTTAGTCGCACCCTTATTAGCATCAGTCTTAGACAAGTAGTTAATTACTAACGGCTTACCATTAGGTTGTGTGCGCCACTTGCCCTTCTTTTTATAGCCTGCTTTATCAAGAATTTCATTGGCCTTTTTAAGGTTGTAAGTGTAACCCTTAACGTCCTTGTTATGATAATCGCCAAATTCTTTTGGAATTAAAGTTGGAATTTGGAAACTCAAGCCATCAGTATAGCGCTTGTCAACTGCCTGAGTATTCATCGCATAACCAATTGCTTGCCGCAGTGGCTTGGTCATCTTCGGGTTCTTGTCCATAACGTTCTTAGATTGCTTGCTATCCCATTTACCAACTTTAAATCCAAGATAGTAATATGCTAGTGGGACTTCAGCAACAAAGTTAACACCCTTAGTATCTTTAACTTGTTTCCATTGTGAATTAATAACTCGAGTAACATCAAACTTCTTGTTTTTGATAGCTTGTGAAGCAGAATTTGGTGAAACCACTTGATAAATAATCTTATCTAATTTTGGTTTACCACGCCAATAATACTTGTTTGGTACCCAAGTAACAGATTGACCACGAACGAGCTTATCTAACTTATATGGACCAAAATACAGTGGCTTCTTTCTAACCTGATCAGAAGATTGCAGCTTCTTAAATGGGATATCTTTGAGATAGTGATATGGCGCTGCCATTTCCCAAATATAGCCATTACCACTGTTGGTCATGCCTGGTTTAAGCTCTGAACAATGCAATACAGCTACTCGACCATTCTCACCATCAGGCATTTCAATTCCTGAAATGGTCTTTGCCTTGCCTTCATGATATTCCTTCATACCATTGATAATATTAAATTGACTGGAATATCTTTGCGACTTAGTTTCCTTATTGGCAATAATCTCATAAGCATATTCCACATCTTTAGCAGTTACCTGCTTACCGTCAGACCACTTAACACCTTTTTTGATAGTAATGGTAGCTGTCTTAGCTTTGCGGTCAAGCTTTAATGTGGCTGGACCTTTGTCATTAATCTTGTAGTTATCATCAGTGTCAAACAAAGATTCTTGACCAGGACCAGCAATATCGCTGTCCACTTGACTCATTTGCAGTTCTTCATTAAAGATTCCCGTAAATGGCGTATCAGTTTCTTCAGCAACTTTTAAAGTTCCACCTTGCTTGGCCGTCTTAACTGGTGAAGCACTTGGAAATTTAGTACTTGGCTTAGTATCCTTGGTATTGTTGCTCTTACCACAGGCTACTAAAGTTAAAGCAGCAGCAGAAACAAGTCCTACTGAACTTAAAAATTTTCCTTTTTTCATAATTGGGTTTCTCCTCCTAGGTAATAAAGCGCGTGATTTTTGAAACAAGTTAGTAAACTAATAATAGCATATTATAAACGATATAGAAAATACTTTATTGCTAATAATAACCTAATTTAAATATATCATTGGGCAAAAAATAAAAAGCATTTAGCAGCAAAAAACTTGAGAACTAAGTCTCAAGTTTTGATAATTAACTATTTTTTAAAACCAACTTTGTACCATAATTGGTGACCATTGTTATTTTGTGATGGCTTAAGTGAGTAATTTGTCAATTTATTATTCACAGAATATACTTTATAAGCATTATCTTCAGGGATGACGAATGCTTCATCATTCATGTACTTTTGCCACTCATGGAATTTTTGTGTCCGATATTTATCATCAAACGCCTTTTCAGAATCAATTTCTGAAAGTAGCTTGTTATTCTTATCAGTAACAAAGCGGCTATAATTCATCGGTGTTGATTCACCATATAGACTATTTGGTGATGGCTCACTCGCTAATGACCAGCCAGCTTCAAACATATCTACACCTGGATCATCATTATGTAGTTTATCAAGAAACGAATTAAACTCAGACAACCGACCACCAACTAATTTGACATTTAAACCAATCTTATGCCATTGTTGAAGATAATTTTGTTCAATTGATTCATTAACAGAGCTTCCTTGTCTAGCCAGATAATTAATAACTAATGGTTTACCATTAGGTTGTCTACGCCATTTACCTTTTTTCTTATAACCTGCCTTATCAAGAATTTCATTGGCTTTCTTAATGTTATAAGTATAACCCTTGGCGTCCTTATTATGATAGTTGCCAAATTGTTCTGGAATCAAGGTAGGCACTCTAAAGCTTAGGCCATGCGTATAACGTTTATCAGCCTGCTCAACGTTCATTGCGTAACCAATTGCTTGTCTTAATGCCTTATCATTCATCTTGGCATTCTTATTCATGACATTTTTGCCTTTTTTGGCATCCCATTTTCCAACTTTAAAACCGATAAAGTTATATTGAAGAGGTACTTTGGCGATAAAGTTAACATGCTTTGTATCCTTAACTTGTTCCCATTGTGAATTAATAACTTCAGTGACATCAAACTTGTTATCTTTTATTGCCTGTGAAGTCGAATTAGATGAAAGAACTGAAATAACAATTTTATCCAGCTTCGGTGTACCACGCCAGTAATACTTATTAGGTATCCAAGTTGCAGATTGACCACGAACCAATTTATCCAATTTGAATGGACCAAAGTACAGAGGCTTCTTCCTGATCTGATCTGAGGACATAAGTTTTTCAAATGGCACATTCTTTAAATAATGATATGGAGCTGCACTTTCCCAGAAATAGCCATTACCAGAGTTATACATACCAGGCTTCATTTGTTTAAAGTGTAATATAACTTTACGACCATTCTCACCATCTGGCATTTCAATACCAGAAATTTTATCAGATTTATTATTATGGTATTCTTTCATACCAATAATATTTTCAAATTGGCTACTATAACGTTGAGATTTTGACTTTTTATTAGCGATAATTTCATACGAGTATTCCACGTCCTTAGCAGTGACTTGTTTGCCATCAGACCACTTAACACCCTTTTTAACATTAATAGTAGCTGTCTTAGCCTTACGATCAAGTTTTAAAGTAGCTGGACCTTCATCATTAATTTTATAATTATCATCAGTTTCAAATAATGATTCCTCACCTGGCTCTGCAACCTGACTATCAGGTACTGTAGTTGATAATTCATCAGAGAAGATACCAGTAAATGGCGAATCGCTTCTTAAGGCAAGCTTTACAGTTCCACCCTGTTTTACCGCTTTTTTAGGTGTTTCCTCAGGAAACTTGCTCGCACTTTTTGCGTTGTCTGTATTATCGTTGTTGTTATCACTTTTACCACAAGCAGCTAAAGTCAAAACGGCGGCAGTAATGATTCCTAATGAACCGAATAATTTTGTTTTACCCATTGCTTTTACTCCTATCCATAAAATACGTATTACTATCTTTGAAACAAGCTATAGTTAAATAGTATCATACAAAATTAATTTTTTAAATAATATAATCACCTATTGTATAATATACAAACTTATGTCAAATTAAAAAGGCTTTATCTCGCGATAAAACCTTTAAATTTAATTTTCTCGTTGTCTAGCGTCGCCTGCCCGTTGCAGTGCTCGACCAACATAATTAATACTCAATGAAATAGCCAACAGCAAAATAGTTGCTGGTAACCATAACCATGGCCGGTTAACCACATTAACTGGGTCGTTGGCAAAACCGATTAAGGTACCAAGCGACGGTGTCGTCGGCGGTAAGCCGTAGCCGATAAAGGACAAGGTTGTCTCAATACCGATATTTGACGCAATGTTTAACACTACATCAATAATAATCATCGAGGTAATATTAGGCAGCACTTCACGGAACATGATTTTTAAGTCTGATGACCCCGACGTCTTAGACGCCAGCACATAGTCCCGCTCTCGCTGCGACAGAATAAACGCCCGATAATATCGCACTTCACTAGTCCAGCCAAATAGCGAAATAATCATCACTAATGTTGCTGGCGTATAGTTAGGAATAACTGAAACCAGAACAATTTCAATCGGCAATACTGGTAGCACTTGCACAAAGTCCACGATTCGCATGATAATCATGTCGACAGTACCACCGTAGTAACCAGCAACTAGCCCAATGACTAAACCAACAACTAAACAAATGACGGTTACAGCTAGCCCAATAGAAATTGAATTACGACCACCCATGATGAGTAGCTTCAAAATATCACGACCACCATCATCGGTACCAAGCAAGTGACCATTTTCACCCCAGCCATAATAGGCATCCATGATATTAATTTCAGTAACTTGCTCACGATTCAAAAACATTGAGCCCACAAAGGTAATCAATAAGAGCAAAATAATTAACAAGACAGCAGTTCGAGCTACCTTATCACGCCAAATCTCGTGCACGACTACTCTAAAACCCGAAGGACGAGAAGAAACTTTTACTTCTTCATCAGCAGTATTTTCTTTTTTATTAGACAATTTCTTCCCCTCCTCTATTTAACTCTAATTCGTGGATCAACAATACTCATGATAATATCTGATAGCAAGTTACCTAATAAAGTTAAAATACCAAAGATCAAAATCAAAGCTGTTAAAGTCGTGTAATCACGTTGACCAATTGAATCTAGGAATAGTTTACCCATTCCTGGATAACTGAAGACCGATTCAACCACCATGGAACCACTAAGCAATCCGGTAATTGTCGTTCCAAATGACGACGCAATTGGCAATAATGAGTTACGCAAGATATGTTTATTGAAGACAACACTTTCTGGAACGCCCTTACTATGAGCGGTTCGGACATAATCTTCAACTTTATTATCGACAATCCCCGTTCTTAGATACTGAACAATACCTGTTGTTGAAATTAGCGCCATTAAGATTGCCGGCAATAACATGTGATAGAACTGACTGCCAATGGTGCCCCAAAAGCCTGATGCATTGGCAGCAACAGAACCAGAGATTGGGAACCAGCCTAAAGTAAAACCAAATAACCAAATTGCCAAAATATAGAAGACAAATGGTGGGATGGCTAAAGTCAAATAGTTAAAAATTTGTACAGTTTGATCTTGCCATTCATCCTGGTGACGGCCAGCAGTAATACCCATTGGAATAGCAATTATGTAAGTTAAGATAGTAGTCAATAGAGATAACCAGAAAGTATTAACAGCACGATCGGCAATTAATGAAACAACTGGCACGTGTTGAATATAGCTAGTCCCTAAATCGCCATGGAACAGGTTATTAACCCAGCGACCGTACTGAACAGGTATAGGATCATATAGCCCAGCTGCACGCTTCAGCGCCTCTAATTGTTTAGGGTCAGTATTAGGGTTAATTTGTCCAGTAAATGGATCACCTGGCATCATTTTAGCCAAAACAAAGACTAAAAAACTCAAGATAATAATTTGCGGAATCATAACCAAAAAACGTCTAAGAATTGTTTTCCACATTTTTAGTCACTCTCCTTTGCTTGATTTACTTGTTCTGGCGGCAGCGCAACATAGTGCTTACCTGAAACTAATTGCAGCGGATAAACGCGACCATCCTGGTCATACCACTTACTTTGATCATTACGAAACTCTTGTTCAACGCGATTACGCTCTTTTTTATGTACTTCTCGTTCTTCAACATTCACCTTGGGGATTGCTGACAAGAGCCTTTTAGTATAAATATGCATTGGGTGATTATAAATATCTTCCCTTGTACCAATTTCGACTAAACGACCACGGTGCATAATGGCTAAGTTTTCAGACATATGCTTAACCACACCTAAATCATGTGAAATGAACAGATAAGCAATATTATATTGCTGCTGAATATGCTTCATAAAGTTTAGAACCTGTGCTTGAACTGATAAGTCTAACGCACTAGTCGGTTCATCAGCCACAATCAACTTAGGATTAGTTGCAACAGCACGCGCAACCCCAATTCTTTGTCTTTGACCACCTGAAAACTCATGAGGATATTTGTAAATTGCATCACTTGGCATCCCAACAATATCAAGTAGTTCTTGTACTCGATCGCGTTCTTGGTCAGTGGTTAAATTTTCAAAATTGCGGATTGGCTCCGCAATAATATCTTCAATTCGCTTACGCGGATTCATACTGGACATCGAATCCTGGAAAATCATTTGGACGTCCTTATTGTAATTAAGTCGTCTTCTATTCTTGGACTTAGTAATATCAACGCCCTTGTAAATAATTTCACCACTAGTTACAGGTTCAACACCTACGATAGCTTTACCTGTAGTTGATTTACCAGAACCAGACTCACCAATTAAGCCGTAAGTTTCACCCTCGTTGATCGTAATGCTGACATCGTCAACTGCGCGCACAGCACCAGTTACCCGATTCCAAAAACCAGACCTAATTGGGTAATGAACCTTCAGATTCTTAATTTGAATTATTTCTTTCGTCATAAATTCTACTCCCCACTTGCTACTGCATCTTGGTCTTGAAAGTGGAACGTCTTCCAGCAAGTACATCTTACCCAATGACCAGGTTCGACTTCGTGCATGACTGGATCTTTTTCGTGACTACTTTCAGGAATCCACGGAATTCTAGATGCAAACCGATCACCTTCACGCGGCATCTTTTGCAATGATGGCACAGTCCCTTGAATTACGTGCAAATCTTCGTCTTCATCATCAGACTGCGGCATGGAATTGAGCAGAGAACGCGTATATGGATGCAGCGGATTTGCAAAAATAGTCTTAACATCAGCCTTTTCAACTACTTGTCCTGCATACATAACTGCAACTTCGTCAGCTGTTTCAGCTACTACGCCTAAATCGTGAGTAATTAAAATAATTCCAGAGTGTGTTTGCTGCTGAATATCTTCTAATAGGTCTAAAATCTGAGCTTGAATCGTAACGTCTAAGGCAGTAGTTGGCTCATCTGCAATAATAATTTCTGGTTTACATGCAATTGCCATCGCAATAACGACCCGCTGCCGCAATCCACCGGATAATTCATGAGGATACATCGCAAACATTTCTTCTGGTTGCGGCATTCCAACTTGATTAAATAATTCAATTACACGACTGTGACGCTCTTTTTCATTCATATCTGTATGATAATAGAGTGTTTCAGCAACTTGATCACCAACTCGCATTAATGGGTTTAAACTTGCAAGAGGATCTTGGAAGATCATACCAATCTTATTACCGCGAATTTTATCAAACAAAGACTCATTCAAGCCTACCAAGTTCAATTCATTATATAAAATATCACCGGTTACTTTTGTATTTTTATGGTCGTACAAGCCAATAATGCTTGCAGCAATTGTACTCTTACCACAGCCAGATTCACCTACAATTGATAAAATCTCATCACGCTTCAGAGTAATATTGATATCATCTGCGGCATCATAAAACTTACCTTGTAAACGATATGCAGTATGCATATGCTGGATATCTAGTAAGAGATCACTTTGTTTTTCCAAAGTTCATTTCCCCTCTCAAATTTTCCAATAATTCATTAAAGATATTTAATAAATTTATTTAAATTATAATTATAAACATCTATTAGGCTCCATGCAAACCTTAAAATGATTTTTTGGCAAAATTACTGTTGGTGTGCGGTAACATAACTGACTGCATCACCAACGGTTTTAATCTTTTCAGCATCCTCATCTGGAATTTCAGCACCAAATTCATCTTCTAATTGCAAAATAAATTCTACCAAGTCAATTGAATCAGCATCCAAATCGCTGGTAAAGTTAGTTTCATTGGTAATCTTGCTTGCATCAACTTCAAAATTATCTGCTAAGATATCCCTAATTTTTGTAAAAATTTCTGTTTCACTCATTGTATATTTCTCCTCTATTTATTTTTTTGTTGCAAATTCTGCTTTAAAATCATCAATAATCTTTTCTGATAAAATCTTATCAACTTGTTTAAGCGTGTAATAGATTGCCCGCTGATCAGAGCGGCCATGCGTTTTCACAATTGGCGCATTAACTCCCAATAATACAGCACCGCCATATTTAGAAGTATCAAATTTTGAAATTAAACCTTTGAGCGCCTTCTTGATTAGCAGAGCACCTAATTTAGTAAACAAACCATTATTTAGCAAACTATCTTTAAGCATATGGATTAAAACACTGGAAGTACCTTCAATATTCTTTAAAATTGCATTCCCAGTAAAGCCGTCTGTGGCAACCACATCGGCTTTTCCCTCCAGCAATTCATTACCCTCGATATTGCCAATAAAATTCAAATCACTATCTAGCAGCAATTGATAAGCTTGTTGGTGAACATCATCACCCTTATCACTTTCAGCACCGTTATTAAGTAAGGCAACTCGCGGATTTGACACACCCCGAATTTTTTCAGCATAGTAGACTGCCATTTGTGCCCAATTAAGAATATACTCAGGTTTACTCTTGGCATTAGCCCCAACATCAATCATATTGAAGCCATCATCTGAGTTTTTAACTGGCAACGTCGGCATTAGGCCTGGGCGAGCTACCCCCTTAATGCGACCAATAATAAAAATTCCGCAAGACAACAATGCCCCGGTATTACCTAGTGACAACAATGCATCAGCCTTACCCGCTTTAACATATTGAGCTGCAACCACCAAGGATGAATCCTTCTTATTGCGAATCGCTTTAACTGGTTCATCTTCGTCATTGATAACCTCAGTAGTCCCTACTACTTCTACTCGCTCCGTATCCGAATCTAGCAACCGCTTGATTTTAGTTTCATCACCAAACAAAATAAAGTTGGTTTGCGTTAATTCTGTTTTGACTTGCAAAACCGCCTTAACGATTGCTTCTGGTGCATTTTCGCCGCCCATGGCATCGATCGCAATTGTTCTCATTTTAATTATCCAATTCCTCCTAAGTCCTGCCTTGTTGCAACTTTTTATATTCTAACACTTCTTTTAAAACTTGATGATCATTTCGTGTAAGAGTCGGGTCTTGGGCAATTAAATTCTGTGCAACCTTTTGAGCAACTACCAGAGTTTCATAATCATTAACCACATTACCAACTTGAAATTCTGGCAATCCTGATTGCGCCTTGCCAAATAGATCGCCCTCGCCACGCAGTTTAAGATCTTCCTTAGCCAATTTAAAACCATCAGTTGTGTCTGCAACAACTTTCATCCGACTTTTACCAGCCTGCGTTTTCGGATCAGCAACAAAGACACAATAACTTTGCGTTGTACCACGTCCAATTCGTCCGCGCAATTGATGCAGTTGACTTAGACCAAAGCGATCCGCATCATAGATCACCATCATATTAGCATTAGCTACATCAACTCCGACTTCAATGACACTAGTTGCCACTAAAATATCAATCTCACCAGCTGCAAAGGACGTCATTATCTCATCTTTTTTAATACCTGGCATTTGCCCATGCAGTAATACAACTTTTTGCTGCGGAAAATCATGACTAAGTTTAGTCAAGAGTTCTTCAGCATTTTTTAAATCAATTGCCTCGGATTCTGAAATTAACGGAGTAACTGCATAAATCTGAAATCCTTGATCAAGCTGATGCTGCATTAGCTGATAGACCTCATCTAACTGGCTACTTGTTTTCCAAGCTGATTTAATTTGCTTGCGCCCAGCAGGCAAATGACGAATTTCAGAAACAGTCGTCTGACCATAAACCGTTAGCGCTAGTGTCCGCGGAATCGGCGTGGCTGTCATCGTCAAAACGTCAGGATGATTCCCTTTATTAATTAAAGCCTGCCGCTGATTTACGCCAAAGCGATGTTGCTCATCAATAATCACTAAGCCCAGCTGCTTAAAAATCACTTTATCCTGAATTAGCGCATGTGTGCCAATCACCACATTAATTGTACCATCCGTTAATTCTTGGTAAATTTCTCGACGCTCTAAAGTTTTGGTTGTTCCGGTAAGCAAAGCAACTCTTACCCCGAGTGGCCGCAACAATTCATCAATTTTTCTAAAGTGCTGAGTAGCCAAGATTTCAGTTGGTACCATTAACGCAACTTGAAAACCAGCTGTAATTGCCGCAAAAATCGCATAGACTGCTACAACAGTTTTACCTGAACCAACATCACCCTGCAAAAGCCGCTGCATTTGCTTATCAGAATGCAAATCAGCAAAAATTTCATTGATCACCTGTTTTTGATCTTTCGACAATTCAAATGGCAATGAAGCAGTTAATTTAGCCACCTGAGCCAAATCATACTTTTTTGCACTACCTTGCTTTTGCTGGTTTCCATGTGTTAGCTGAGCCAGCTCTGTTTGAAAAATAAAAAATTCCCGAAAAGTAGCACTGCGCTTAGCCTGTTTTACTTCATGTCCATTTTTGGGATGGTGCATCTTCGAAATGATTTCTTGCTCAGGCAGTAAACGATACTTTTGCCGAACTTCAACTGGTACAATATCTTCCACTTGCTCCAAAAAATCCGTTAAAGCCAAATTAATCAGATCAACTAACTTTTTTTGTTTAATATGCTGATTAACCGGATAAATTGGCGCCATCCCACTATCATTTTCTTTAGCAGCGACAAATTTAAAGGCCGATAGACTCTGTTTGGCTGCATTATACTTGCCATATATCGCAACTTCTTGAGCAACTTCTACCTTATCTTTAAGCCATGGCTGATTAAAAAAATTGACCATGACAACATCATGGTCAATTCTTAATTTAAAACTGAGCCGACTCTTTTTGTAGCCAAAACGACTAACAAAAGGTGCAGTTGCAACAATTCCTTTAAGCATTACTTTTTGACCATCCATGATCTGATCAAGCGGCATCGTCTGCAATTCATCATAGCGAAAAGGGAAATAAAATAATAAATCATAAATACTATAAATTCCTAGATTACCCAAAGCTGCAGCTGTCTTAGTACCAACACCCTTTAAATCAGTCACAGGAGCAAATAATGTTGTATTCATTAGCTATTCAACGGAAACCAAGAAATCGTAAACTGGTTGGCCGCCATCATGAACTTCGAATTCGAAATCAGCATACTGCTGTTTAAGAGCAGCTATTACTTGTTCTGCCTGCTTCTGATTAGCGTCTCGACCATAAATAATGGTAATGATTTCCGAATCCTCATCTACCATCTTTTCAACCATTTTAACAGTTGCTGGAATTAACTCAGATTCTGCAACTTGAATATCACCATCAACAATTCCAAGGTAATCGTTTTGATGAATTTCAACCTCGTTGATAACTGTATCCCGGTTAGCTTTAGTTACTTCCCCCGAAACAACCATCTCAAGCTCAGCAGTCATGTTTTCAACATTTTCATCTAAAGAAGCATCTGCATCAAAAGATAACATTGCCGTCAAGCCTTGTGAAATTGTCTTAGATGGAACAATACCAACAGGAATATCGCTAACCTCAGCCGCCTGCTTAGCCGCCATCACAATATTACCGTTATTAGGCAGAACGATTGCTTTTTGTGCGCCAGACTTCTTAATTGCATCGATAATGTCCTGAGTCGATGGGTTCATCGTTTGCCCACCAGAAATGATACGATTGACGCCTTCACTTTCAAAGAGTTTCCGAACACCATTACCTGAAGCAACCGCAATTACAGCAAAATCAACATCTGCTTGCTTATGCTCACTATCATTGACAATTGTTTCATGCTGAATTCGCATATTGTCAATCTTGATTTTACCTAATTGTCCAAACTGGCTACCATAAGCGAAAACTTGACCTGGATACTCTGTATGAACATGAACTTTAGCAACTTCATTATCAGAAACCGCCAAAAGCGAATCACCAAGCTCTGATAAATGGCTGCGAAATTCTTCTAAATCAAATGGCTTTTTATTAGGAACATCGGCAGTTAAATCAACCATAATTTCTGTACAATAACCATTAGCAATATCTTGCGTAGCTAACTGAGATTGCACTGATTGGTGATGCATGGCATTGATCATTTCATCCATTTCACCTTTATCAGGTTGATATTTATCAGCAAAATTCTCGCCAAGCAGCCCTTCTAAGAAGCCCTCATATATAAAGAGCAAGCCCTGACCACCTGAGTCAACGACGCCAACTTGTTTAAGAACAGGCAATAAATCTGGCGTTGTCTTTAAAGATTCTTTGGCACCATTAACAATGGCAGCCATTACTTCTTCAACATCATCAGTTTCATTAGCCTTGTTAGCACCTTCTTGGGCAGCAACTCTAGCAACTGTCAGGATTGTTCCTTCAACAGGTTTCATCACTGCCTTATAAGCGGTAGCCACTCCATTAGAAAAAGCATTAGCTAGCTCTTGTGCGTTCAAAGTCTGCATACCTTGGGTAGCTTTATAAATTCCACGGAAAAGTTGCGAGGAGATAACACCACTATTGCCGCGAGCGCCCATTAACATGCCCTTAGCCAAACTTTCAGTTAAATCACCAACACTTGCACTAGTATTCTGGGCAACAGCTTTAGCACCACTTTCAATAGTTAAATTCATGTTAGTCCCTGTATCACCGTCTGGAACCGGAAAAACATTCAATGAATCAACGAATTCAGCGTTTTGACTCATTCTATGAGTCGCTACCCGCACCATATCTCGAAATTTTTTGCTATCTATTTCCTTTAAAACCAATATTCTTAACCTCCGACTTGATTATTCATCAAGTACTTTAACACTCTGAACAATCACATTAACAGCCTTGGTATCAATCCCCAGCTGATTCTTCAAGTTGAATTTAACGCTGTCTTGAACATTACGACTAACTTCAGAAATCTTCAAGCCATAACCTACGACAATATAGACATCAACTGTAATTTCATTATCTTCTGATTGGACAACAACACCACGCCGATAATTTGCTCGATTAAGAATACCGTCGAAACCATCGCGAATGGCATTTTTTGAGGCCATGCCAACTACACCATAATTTGAAGTAGCTGCACTACCCACGACGGTTGCAATTACACCGTTTGAAATATCAATCAAACCTGTTTTTGTTTTGATTTTAACAGCCATTGTTTATCCTCCATCTCATTAATTTTGATATATAAATCTATTTTATCATAGTAATCGCCGATAAACTTAAAAATCCTTTGATGTAAAAAAATACTTTTGCGGTTGCAATGCCTTTTGAGTTATGCTATCTTAGATTAGTATGAAAACACAATAAAGGAGGTTTAGCAAATGGCAAAAGATTATATTACAGGTAAGAAGACTGCTTTTGGTAACACCCGTTCTCACTCATTGAATTCAAGTCGGCGTACTTGGAAGCCAAACCTTCAAAAAGTTCGTATTCTTGTTGACGGTAAGCCAAAGCGTGTATGGGTTTCAACTAAAACTTTGAAATCTGGTAAAGTTACCCGCGCATAATTAAAAAAGCTAACAGTATTTTCTGTTAGCTTTTTTGTTAATAATAGTTTAACTAAAAAGCTGATGAAGTAACATACTCTTCATCAGCTTTTTAATTGTTAAATATTTTGAAAGCGATCTAGGTCTTTGGCCTGAATGACTGCCACCACTCCCTTAGCAAAGGAAAGCTCAAAATCATTACTAACTGGCAAAAACTCGTTGGAACTAAATGAGACCGGATAATCACGACAATAATGTTCTAAATCATATCTAGCATGTTTAATGTTCAAATCGGTCACTGCCGTTAATGTGGCAACGCCAAAATAAGAGTACCCCGCTATTCGTTGCACTCGGTGTTGACCAGGATTATAAAAACTAATTGCATTTTGTTCATCAATTAACACCATCTTTTCAGCAAAGGGTCTCATTTGCGGATGCAAACACATCAAAAAATTATTTAAAAAATGGTCAATTCTGCCACCAGTTGCGCCATACATTGTTAATGAATCAACCTGATAATCTTCAAAAGCATATCTAATCATTAATTCGGTATCCGTAAAATCCTTAGCAGCTGCCGAATACCGAATATCGCTAACATTAGCCTCAATTTGAGCCAATTCTTTTGGTTTGAGCGAATCAAAGTCACCAACTGCTAAGTCGGGAACAAACCCTAGTTCTTCTAACAAGATACTGCCTCGATCAACTCCGATTAATAAAACCTGCTTTTTTCGAGCTAGCAATAACTGCTGCTTAAGGTCTGCTGGCCACTTATTCTCTGGACCACCTAATAAAGCGATTGCCTTCATTGCAATATCTCCGTTAACTTAGCTATCTGATCAGTAATAGTTCCAGTTTGAAAAATATAAGACCCAGCGACAAAAATGTCGGCACCTGCTTGTTTAGCAATTTGTGCAGTTTGTGCATTAATCCCACCATCTACTTCAATTGAAACTTTATCTGGAACAATTTGCCTAACAGCTTGAATTCTGTCACTGGATTTAGGTAAAAACTTTTGTCCACCAAAACCAGGATAAACTGTCATCACTAGTACTTGATCAATTTTGTCAACAAATTTAGTTAAGACTTCCACCGGGGTATCTGGACTAAGCACAATTCCCGTCTTAACGCCATGGTCAAGCAGATAATTTAGCCAATGATCAAGCTCTTCTTCACTCATAGCTTCATAATGTAATTCAACCAAATCGGCTTTGGCTTGCACAAAAGCAGGTACTAAAGTTTGCGGTTGATCACTCATTAAGTGAATTTCAGCATTAATTTGCGGAAATTTTTCCTTAAAATCGCTAACCAGTTGCGGACCAAAAGACAAGTTAGGCACAAAGTGACCATCCATAATATCAATATGAAATCGGCTAACTCCAGCTTTGATAGCAGTTGTTAATTCTGACTGCAAATTTAAATTATCGGCATTTAAGATTGATGGTGCAATTAACATTTTGTCTCCTTTACTTTAAATATTCAGGTAATTTATCGTGTTCAATTTCAGAACGAATCGTGAGGTAATCATCATATCGGCTTTGCTTAATCTGACCACTTTCAACTAATTTCTTAACTTCACAACCTGGTTCTTTTAAATGTTGGCAGCTACGAAACTTACACTTAGAACTAGCTTTTTTAAACTCTAAAAAATATTTTCCTACTTCATTAACCTTAATCGGTGTTAAGTCAATCGCAGAAAATCCTGGTGTATCAGCTAAAAAGCCTTGGCCCAAACTAAATAATTGGACAGTCCTCGTTGTGTGCTTACCCCGATTTAAACTAGTAGAAATGGCAGCTGTTTCCTGTTGCAATCCTTGCTTAAGATGATTAATCAAAGTAGATTTACCTGCTCCAGACTGACCTGCTAACGTCCAAATCTGCTCAGGAGCAATCATAGTTGGTAACTTTTGTTCCAAAGTCTGCCAATCAGTAAAAACTGGATACCCAATTTGTTCATAATAGGTTAAATCTGCCTTAATTTTCGTTAGCAGTTGCTCATTAGCCAAATCACTTTTTGATAAATATAAACTAACAGTCACATCTTGCCAAGCAAAAAAGGTTAGAAAGCGATCTAACAAAACCAATGAAAAATCAGGTTCTATTGCAGAAATGACTAGCAAGACATGATTAACATTAGCAACAGCAGGCCGGCCAATTAAATTTAATCGCGGCAAAATTTCAACTAAATAGCTCATCCCATGCTCGTCAACCTGAATTTTAACTCGGTCGCCAACAGTAGGTTTCTGCTTTTTCTGTCGAAAAACTCCACGCGCCCTTGTCCGTACTAATCCACTATCAGTTTGCACATCATAAAAGCCAGCAATCAATCCAACAACTATGCCTTCAGCCTGCCTAATCATTTATTCACCTTTTCATTTAAAATTGTTTGTCCATCGCGCACAACTCGCAACTGGCCGGCACCATCTTTAAGTGAAAATGGAATTGAAAAATTGGTATCACGTTTAATATAAAGATCACGATAAATATTACTTGATGAATGGTTGTCGTCAGCAATGTAAATTTGGACATGATTTCCTCGTTTATTGTCGTCGTCATCATCATTTTTTTCTTCATAATTAACAGTAAACGTCTTAATTGCCGCGGCGCCTTTATCCTCTTTAGGTCCCTGTGATACACTAACCGTTATTGTATTACCACGCTGAACTTCAGTTCCTGCAGCAGGACTCATCGAAATAATTAATCCTTTTTTAACCTTGTCAGAATAAGTAGATGTTACCTGCAATGTTAAACCATGTTGACTAGCATACGCTTGTGCGGATTTAAGTGTATAATTTTTCAAGTTTTTCAGCTTGATAGTATTATGAACTTCTTCGCTTCGACCTTTAGAAACACTGAGTGTAATCGTCGTTTGCGCTGGTTTAACTTCTACATCAGCCGCAATACTCTGTGCGATGACATGGTCGTCTGGTACGCTAGCAGAATATTGATTTTCGCGAATAACTTCAAAACCCAGTTTTTCTAATTTTGCAACTGCATCATCATAGTCCATACCAGTAACATCAGGCACCCGCGCCATCCCGGCACCATCAGACACGTACAAATCAATATAGCGACCACGTTTTATTTCGGCACCAGCTGGCGGAGAGGTTTTTATTATTTTGCCCTTAGTAATTGTGTCAGAATTTTTATGCTTAATTTGACCGATCTTTAAACCTGACTTTTCAATTCGTTTACGCGCCATTTTAGTAGTTAGGTTAGTCACGTCAGGAATGCGCACCACACGCGGCTGGTTATTATTGAGTGCAAACACCATCATCACAACAACCACGATTGCCGCTAACCCAACAAATAGCCACCACCATTTATGATTGCGCAAATTTTGTAAAAATCCTGGTTTAGGAACTTTTGTCTGATCAGATTTAGATTCTGTGGTTTCATCTTGAGTGTCAGTTTGCCTTTGTTTAAAATTAGGCAGAACAATAGTTTCGTCATTGCTAAATCCATGAGTCGGGATAAAAACAGCTTCATGCGCACGCGTAGGACTTAAACTTGTATCTAAATCTGCTTGCATTTCTTGTGCTGTATGGTATCGGTCTCTCGGATCCTTAGCTGTTGCCCTTAGAACAACATTTTCCAACGCTTGGGGCACGCTACCAGTACCCTGGGCCTTAATTTCTGGTATCGGTTCTTGAGCATGCTTAAGCGCAATCGCTACCGCAGTATCCCCATTAAAGGGAACAGAACCAGTAATCAATTCATAAAGGATAATCCCTAGTGAATAAATATCGGACTGTTTGGTAACTAATCCGCCACGAGTTTGCTCGGGAGACATATAATGCACCGAACCAATTGCAGAATTAGTCTGAGTAATTGAATTTTGATTTAGCGCAACCGCAATGCCAAAATCAGCAATTTTAATGTTGCCATGTTGATCCATTAAAATATTCTGTGGCTTAAGGTCACGGTGAATCACATCATGTTTATGCGCCAAGATCATTGCGCTCAAAATTTGGTCCATAATACTAATGACATCATGCAAATCCAGTGGTGAGTTACGACGAATATAATCTTTTAGATCTGGACCATCAACATATTCCATCACCATATAAGGCAACCCTTGATCACTGCCCACATCCAGTACCATGACAATATTAGGATGACTGAGCTCACTAGTAGCCAATGCCTCACGTTGAAATCGAGCAATTGTCTGTGGCTCTTTTTGTAAGTCAAGACGTAAAATTTTTACTGCAACTTTGCGCTGCAATATAATATCTTCAGCTAAATAAACATTAGCCATTCCGCCTTCGCCTAAGGTATCCAGAATGCGATAACGATCTCCAAGCATGTAGCCCTTATTGATCACGCTTCATCACCACCTTCGCTGGCAATGAGGCAAACAGTAATGTTATCACCACCACCCAAACGATTTGCTTCATTAATTAACTTATAACAACGTTCTTTTAAAGACAAATCCTTAGTTGCCAGAATTTGTTGAATTTGGGGATCATCCAGCGAATTAGTCAAACCGTCAGTACATAGCAAAATAATATCACCATCATGTAATTTGAGTTGACGATATTCTGGATCAATGGTACTAGAAACTCCTAATGCCTGCGTAATAATATTTTTTTGAGGATGATCTTTTGCCTGTTGCTTGGTAATTTGACCAATCTTAACTAATTCATTAACTAACGAATGGTCTTCAACTAATTGAGTAAAATTCCCCGCTACATAGCTATAAGCGCGCGAATCACCCAGATGAGCAATAAGTACTTCGTCATCAAAAAATGCCGCTAAAACAATCGTCGTTCCCATGCCATTTAAATCGGGAAAACGATCCGCAGTTTTTAAAATAGTTTCATTTTCATAGTTTAGTTGCACTTCCAACCATTTACGACTTTTGGCACAATCATTAAAATCGGTGGTAGTAAAACTGTGTCCTAAATGGCGCACAGCCATTGTAGAAGCAACATCCCCGCCTTGATGTCCCCCCATGCCATCACATACGATAGCCAAGGTAGCACCACTTTTATTTTTAAAAACTTGTACAAAATCTTGATTGCTTTTTCGTATCCGTCCGATACTTGAAGCGAAAGCTGTTTTGATCAAAACTTAACCTCGCATTACAAACTTAGCGATGAAAAAACCATCACTATTATAACTATCTGGCAGAATCTTTAATTCTCCCGTAGGTGCCGCAATTTTTCCTGTATTAAAAGGCTGCAGTCTAAATTGGAAATGCTGCGCTAAAAAAGCTGCAACTACCTGCTCATCTTCTTCTAACGCAATGCTACAAGTTGAGTAGACCAATTCGCCACCTATTTTTAATAAGGAACTAACCTGGTCAAGAATATCTAACTGGATCTTTTGCAAATTTGTCAAATCAGCTAACTTTTTAGTATAACGGATTTCCGGTTTACGCCGCAGTAGTCCTAGGCCAGAACAAGGCGCATCAACTAAAATTTTATCAAATTGTCCATATTGAAATTCTTCTTGTGCTTTGCGAGCATCAATTGCCTTGACAGTTACTTTATCTGCAACATGCATTCTAGCAGCAGTTTCTTGAACCAAACGTAATTTTTTAGCATGAATATCAAGAGCCGTTACGTTGCCAGTTGTTAATTGCTGCGCGATTTGGACAGTCTTACCACCTGGAGCACTGCAACTATCCAGTACTGCTTCTTTGCCAGTAAAATTGAAAGCACTTACTGCCAAACTAGCAGCTTCGTCTTGAATTGTCAATTTTCCGTCTTTAAATAAGCTAGTTTCACTAACTCCACCATGACTCAAAATTAGCTCAGAAGCACTCAGATCAGATTCTACTGGTGCAAAACCTAATTTTTGCAGCTCAATTGTTGTAGCCGCGCCAGCATTAGGCGATAGACGCACCGTATTTTTAGCCGGTAAATTAATACTAGCGAGCATACCACTAGTACGCTCTATTCCCCAATTCTTAATGAAATATTTAACCAGCCATTCCGGTACGCTTTCCTTGATACTTAGATAAGCAATATGGTCAGTTTTAGCTGGTAGCACTTCTCCGCGACGAATTAAAGATCTTAAAATGCCATTAACAATTTTAAAACCTGCCGAATGCAATTTTCCAAACTGCTTAGCCAGGATATTAGCTTCATTTAAAGTTGCTCGATTGGGAACCTTATCAAGTAACATGATTTGGTAAGCAGACATCAGCAATAATGGCCAGAGATAATCTTCTCTAAGTTTAGTTTTAACTAAATCATGCAATTGATATTCCAAATAAATTTTGTTTTGAATCGTCCCATAAACTAGCCGAGTTACCAAATTACGATCCGCTTGTGATAGCTGTGCTTCATGCAAGCTGTTATTTAAGCTAATGTTGGAATATGAATTTGTTTTAAAAACCCGTATCAAAGTCTCTAAAGCAACTGCTCGCGCCGTCTTAGTCATCAATAATCTGCATCCCTACTTTAAACTTACTACCTTGACCATTTAAAAAGGCAGCAATTGGCATTTTTTTCTTACCTGCTGGTTGTACTTCTAGCAAATCTAACACAGTCTGATTAGCAAAACTAAGCGCAAACCGACCATTGTTAGCCACTAAACTGCCTTGAGGCAGATCAGTTTTTTCTGCACTAACTGCCCCACGCCAAACTTTAACCCGTTTGCCCGCTAGCATGAGATATGCACCGGGATTAGGATTAAGAGCGCGGATTAAGTTATTAGCTTGTGCAGCTGTCATCTCGGACTTAATCTGTTCCTGCTGCTTACTGATATTAGGTGAAAAAATCACTTCATCACTATTCTGGGGTTGCTTCTTTTTAGGGTCAGCGATAATCTGCGGTAGAGTTTTGAGGAGTAAATCACGCCCAATCAGTGAAAGCTTGTTAAAAATGCTACCAGTAGTATCATCTTCAGCAATCTCAATTTCTGCTTGAGAATAAATATCACCCGCATCCATCTGCTTGACCATTTCCATAATTGTGATGCCAGTCTTTTGATCACCATTCATGATTGCATACTGCACTGGCGCGCCACCGCGATACTTAGGCAGCAGTGAGCCATGGACATTAACAGCTGCAATCTTGACTGAAGCCAAAAACTTGCTAGGCAAAAATTGGCCATACGCTGCTGTCACAATTAAATCAGCGTTCATTGCAATTAATTCTGCAACCTCGGGTGAACCAGATAATTTTACTGGTTGATAAACTGGTAATTTTAATTCTTCAGCTAATCGTTTAACTGGTGTCTTAGTGACTTTTTGCTTGCGACCAACCTTTTTATCTGGCTGAGTAACAACTGCCTTAACTTGGTAATCATTATCAACCAATCCTTTTAAAATTGGTACGGAAAATTCCGGTGTTCCCATAAAAATAACTGATGTCATTAACATTACTCCTTTACATAATTCGTTCTGGCTCATTGTCAATATAGATGTTTAAGCCATATTTTTTTACTTCTTGCGCAGAATCTTGAATCTGATGCAAAAGTACATTTAGGTTATCTGCTCTTTTATATTTTACCAGTATTTGGTAATAATATTGATTTTTTAGACGAGAAATTGCACTCGGAGTTGGTCCTAAAATAATTACTTCCTGTGATAACTGATTTTGTAATTTGCGCTTGATTTTAAAAGCCTCCCGAGCAGCATTTTGCTCTTTTTTGGCAGCAATCGAAATTAAAATTGTATAAAAATACGGTGGATAGTTGCCTGCATGCCGCATACGCATCTCATAAGCATAAAAGCGTTCATAATCTTGAGTTTGTGCCAATTTTATTGCGTAATGATCAGGATTAAAAGTCTGCACAATAACTTCTCCTGGCTTTTCTGCACGACCAGATCGCCCAGCTACCTGAGTTAATAATTCAAATGTCCGCTCTGCAGCATTATAATCTGGTACCCACAGCCCCGTATCAGCATTAATCACACCAACCAAGGTCACATCAGGAAAGTCTAATCCCTTAGCAATCATCTGCGTTCCTAGTAAAATATCTGCTTCGTGATTGCCAAAAGCATCTAGAATTTTTTTAAACGAACCCTTACGTCTAGTAGTATCAACATCCATGCGTAAGATGCGACTTTGAGGCAATAGCGACATTAGTTCTTCTTGGACCTTCTGAGTCCCAGTACCCATAAACCGAATTTTTTTACTTTGACAATTGGGACATTGGTTTGGAATGGCCGTCTGATAGCCACAATAATGACACTGCATTTGATTAGTATCTTTATGCATTGTTAGCGAAAGGTCACAGTTCGGGCACTGCATCACATAGCCACATTCTCGGCACAGCATGAAATTAGCAAATCCTCGCCGATTGAGCAACAAAATTACCTGTTCTTTGTTAGCTATGCGAGTCTTAATCGCCTCAAGCAATTCAAGTGATAAATCAAATTGATTATCAGTAAAGGCTGCTTTTCGCAAATCTAGCACTTTAACCTCTGGAAGTTGCTTTTGATTAGCTCGTTTGTTCAATTTCAACAAGTGATAAACCCCTTTTTGAGCACGGGCACGACTGGCAAGTGAAGGCGTTGCACTGCCTAACAGCATGGGACAATGATGGTATTGACTGCGCCAAAGTGCAACATCCCGAGCATGGTAACGCGGATTGTCCTCTTGCTTATAGGAAGCCTCATGTTCTTCATCAATCACAATCAGTCCAATATTGGTTAGCGGGGCAAAAACCGCACTACGAGCACCAACCACTACCCGAACACTGCCGCGGCGAATTCTACGCCATTCATCGTATGATTCGCCATCTGATAAGCCACTATGTAAAACAGCTACTTGATTGCCAAACCGCGCCTTTACCTGTGCCACCATTTGCGGTGTTAAGGAGATTTCCGGTACAAGCATTAATGCATTGCGTCCATTATCTAGCGTCTCACTAATTGCATGTAGATAAACTTCAGTCTTACCGCTACCCGTGATCCCCTCTAACAAAAAAGTTTGTGCTTGTTGCTGCCTAATTACTGGATTAATTTGTTTAAGTGCAGCCGTTTGGTCTGCATTTAATTCGATTTGAGTTTTTTTACTATCTTCTTGAGTAAAAGCAGCCAAAGGATCACGAAAAACTTCAATTGCAGATCGCTTCAACCAACCTTTTTTAACCGCAGTCGTTACAGTTGTAGTATCAACTTGCGCAGTAGCTGCAATTTGAGCTTGAGTTTTGGGGTAATCTCCATAATTAGTAATAATATCCATTAACAGCTGCTGCTGCTTCACCGCATTTTTACGCAATTGTTCGTAGAGCTCAACATATTCTGCTTTAGACAATGCTAAAGAATACTGATTTTGAGTTTTAACCTTAGCCTTATTTTCAACTAAATATTCAATTTTAACATCATCCGTACGCAATAATTGGCGAATAGTCGCAATTTCTTGAGGATCGCTGACCTGCGACAAGTCCAGTACCTGGTCATGAAAAAGCGGCAATTCTTTGGCTGCTTGCGAAATTGGTATTAGAATTTTGCGGTAATTAGCCCGCATAACCCGTGGTAACATGGCCTTAAGGATTGTGATTCGATATGTAAAGATTTGCTTAGCCAATGTTTGTGACAATTCTACTAGCTCAGGTGTTAGCGGAGGCATTTCATCAACCACTAGTAATAAATCCTTCAGCTTTCCTTGAAAATTACTCGTCTTACTTAACCCAACGACGAAACCTTGCAGCTTTCGCTTACCAAATGGCACAACAACCCGTGAACCAATTTCAACTTCACCAATTGCAGCAGGTACTTGATATTCAAAAATACGATCAGTTTGTTTGGCTGCAATGTCTACAATAACTTGAGCAATCATTTAATCACCTTGCAAAAAATGACCTCCATCACTCGTGGATGGAAGTCATCAACTTTGATCACTTACTGATCAACATCACTATTTTTTGAAGAAACTTTAACTTTACCAGCTTCAATTTCTTCCAGTGCTTTGCCAACTGGCTTCTGCGACTTGTAGTGCTTTAAAGCTTCTGGATCACCAGCCTCTAATTCGTGTGCTCGTTTAGCAGCTAAAACTGATAATGAATAGCGCGAATCAACCTGTGCTAATAATTTATCAATTGATGGATATGTAACTCTCATCTTTAGTCCTCCCTTACCATTTTGCGGTAAGTATCAATTACTCGCTTGACACTAACGTGTTCTGCTTCAACAATACATTTAATATGATCAACCGCATTAGCCACTGTGTCATTAACTACTGCATAATCATAATCTTGCATGACCAAAATTTCCTGCCGTGCCTGCTTAATACGGCCATTAATCACATCTTCAGGTTCAGTGCCTCGATTTTCCAAACGGAGATGTAAAGTATGTAAATCCGGTGGGGTTAAAAAAATGTAAACCCCATCAGGCATTTTTTCACGTACTTTACGCGCCCCATTAACATCAATCTCTAGTAAAACATCTTTACCTTGATCCAGCATCTTATTAACTGGCTTTAAAGGTGTTCCATAATAGTGGTCAACATACTTATTATACTCCAGCAACTCGCCTTGGTGAATTGCCTTTTCAAAACGCTCATTACTTACAAAATAATAGTCTTTACCATCAACTTCACCTGGTCGCGGCTTACGAGTAGTCATCGAAACCGAATATTCAAATGGAAAAACCTTATTTTCAACAATTGCACTTTTAACAGTTCCCTTACCAACTCCCGAAGGACCTGAAAGGACAAGTAATAAACCTTTATCTGCCATGCCATACTCCCCTATAAAAAGCTAATAAGTCTAGTTTGCACTAAATGCACCATATTTTCAAGTTCAGACAATTTTTTAGGAAATATCGACCGGTGAATTTCAAATAAGCTTAATATTTTTTTCAGTAATAAGGCCATTTTCTAACGTTACCCGTAATTTAGCTGTCTTCGAATCTGGCAATTCAAGAATAATTAAGGCATGACCATGATAAGTGCGGCTCTTTTCCTGATTAAAAGATATATCAGGTTTAGGATCACCGCTGCCGACAACCATGATTTGCACATTGTCTTCAATTGCTTGGACAGTAAAGGCATGATCATCGTCAGTTATAATTCGATTGTCTTTATCACACAAATCAACATCAATATAAGCTAAGTTATGACTTTCATGAAAATCTTTGCAATTATACTTTGTTTCCGCTGTTAAAGCTATTTTAGCAACTTTACTTGCAGAAACTAACTCAGTTTGACTAATAACTGCTCCATGCTCGTAAGTTATGGCAGTTAGGGTTCCAGGCACATAGCCAACTTCAAATAGCGTCCGATAATTAACTGCTGAACCAGCCGGCTTTTTCCCTTGGCTTCGACCATTTAACAGCAATTCAACTTCATCGCCCCCGCTATATACCTCAACAATGGTCTTGGCATTTTCAGGCAAGTTCCATGACCAACTACTAACAGTATCGCTCATCACCCACGGCGTTAAATCAACCTGCTGACCATAATGATGTGGATTTTGGACTGCTAAATATGGCTGTTTACGTAGTCCAAACACAATCTCACGATAATACGACAATGGTCTTCTAAATCCGGTAATATCAATATCTCCCACATCGCTGGTTAATGCTGGATACTGGGCACCAAATCCGCCATCACCTGGTTGATAGCTAGGAATTCCTACTCCACTTTCTCCTAAGTAATCCCAGCCAGTCCAAGTAAAATCACCAATAACTTGCGGTAACTTTTCAACTAGCTGCCAATTGCGAGCAATTTCTGGCGGATAAGTTTCTGAGCCAACAATTATTCGTTCTGGATGTTCTTTAGTATCTTTTAGATATCGCGCAGTCATATAGTTATAACCAATTAAATCAGTCTGAGCTGCCACCTTGGTTAGCTGCTCAGAAATCGCCGAATTGGTCACAATTTGATCTAAATATTTATCCATATAGGTCATCAGTTCGTTAATATTTTGCTGACCGACATCTTTAGCTTCATTTGCCTTAGTTACTTCAGCAATAATCTTGGTTAAATCACTACCAACAGTATAAAGTCCATTAACTGCAGCTAGCGAAAACCGTGTATCATCTAATTCACCAATCAGAGTGCAAATTTGATTACAGAGTTGCAACCCTTGATCCGTTGCAATTTCTGGGATTTCATTACCAATCGAATACAGAATTACAGATGGATGATTATAGTCTTTCCTAACCATTGCGCTAACAACTTCACGCCAATTAGTCTTAAACGTTAAGCTGTAATCATAATCTGACTTACTCCTATTCCACATATCAAAAGTTTCATCCAAAACGTACATTCCTAATTCATCACATGCATGCAGTAGTGCCGGGGCAGCTGGTTGATGAGCCATTCTAATAGCATTAAAACCAGCCTGTTTTAATAAATCAATTTGGCGGTAAGCATTTTTTTCAGTTGTCATTGCTCCAAGTAAGCCGCTATCATGATGAATGCCGGCACCACGCAATTTAATAGCTTGGCCGTTAACCATCAAGCCATTAACTGGATCTAAACTTAATTTTCTAATACCAATCTTTGTTTTACTACTGTCAACCAAGGTTTTATTTTGGAATAATTCAAACGTTACCAAATATTGGTGAGGATGTTCGGCATCCCAAAGCTGGGGGTGCTTCAAGTAGATTCTTTGCTTAACCTTTCTGGTTTCATTAGCAAATAGAGTAATCGGCGCTTGCGTTTTGGCAAGTAATTTCTGTTGGTCATCAAACAAATTAATTCGCAAATTGTAGTCACTTTTAGCGATACTATTAACTAGTTCTACTTCGGCTTGTAAGGTAGCTAGATCACGATTACACTCAACTGTCTTGACTGATACTCTATCAGGACTAATATACGCGCAGCCACCAACTAGCAAGTAGACATCGCGATAAATCCCCGAACCGGAATACCACCGACTATTAGGAACCGCATCATTCTTAACCTGCACCCGAATTTCATTTTCATCATCATATTTAAGAAAGTCATTTAATGGAACATAAAAGGTTGAATAGCCATCGTCGTTTCCTCCAGCCAATTGACCATTAACAAAGACGCGCGCATTTTTATAGACGCCTTCAAATTCAAGCTGGATATTTTGCTCAGCTTGTGAACTAGCCACATACAAGGACTTGGTATAAACAAAACTACCTCCATCATAAAAACCGGTATTACTACCATTCTTGCTATGTGGGTTACGTTGCTGTTCAATCATGGCGTCATGCGGCAAAGTCACCTCACGAGCATTTTTGGGTGTTGTCCAAATTAATTGAAAAGAATTTTCTTCAATCCAAAAACGCCAATTTTTATTCCAATTTTCTTTTTTCATAATTATCCATTCTTTGATTTTAATTAACAAAAAAGTGCGCTAAACAGCGCGCTTTATTATTTTTCTACTAAGTTTAAAGGAAATCGCTTGGTTAGCCATTTGGCACATAAATGCGTCCACTCACTAACTGCTGGTTCGATTTGACTCTTTACCTGACTAGTTGCCTGCATAGCCAAACTTAAACCATGTTCACCTTCACCAAAAATATGAATTTCGTAAGGTATGTTGGCTTTGGCTAAAGCACTAGCCAAATTTAAAGAATGACCTGCCGAAACAAGCTGATCAGTTGATGTTGTCCAAATAAAAAATGGCGGAGTTTGTGAGTCAACATGATCAATAGGACTAACCGAGGCTTCTAATTCGTAATCAGGAAATTCTTTACCTAAATATGCTACATTTGAAGCCTTCATAAATGCTGCATCCATACCAGATGTTTGTTTTGCCAGATCGCGATCTAGTAAGTGGTAATCAGTTAATGCATAACCAGTAATAGCAAAAGCAGGTCGCAGTTGTTGCACAGTGACTTGAAGATAATCTGTCAAAACTGCTTCATTATAACGAGTAGCATATAATGCTGCCACATTACCACCAGCCGAAAATCCGCAGACCCCAATTTGATCAGGATCAACTTGCCAATCACTTGCATTTTGCTTAATTAATAACATCGCTTGGCCTAATTCGCGAATTTGCCTAGGATATAGTGATGCCTCTTTTACTGGCAGTGGCTTAGATAAATCAGGCATCGTTAGTTCGCCCGTTTGATAAGTAGAATAACGCAGAACAAAGGCATGATAACCCTGACTTGCAAAATACATTGCTACTGGTTCAGCTTCACGATCAGAACAATTAAAATAGCCACCACCAGGACAAATAATAATTGCCGGACGAGCTTTACCAGCAAGCATTTCCGGTGAATCAGCTAGCAAATATGTTGTTAGCGTGACCTCAGGATTATCTTTTACTAAGTTTATTTTTTTGATTTTCATAATTAGACTCCATGTGTGTTTACCAATTTAAATTGATCATAAAAACATATTACATTATTTTCTTAACTATTCCTTGCCCTTTTACAGAAGTTTAATTAAAAAAATTGTTAATTGTGATATATATGCAGGAATGAGACTTTATATGAAAGTTAATCTTACCATTAGTTATTTTAACTTTTTCACTTTGTAATTCAGAAGCGGCATGTAATTCTTTTATTTGATTGAAGTTAACATATTCTGGACTACCAAGATCTATCCAGCTTTTTTTCGCATTGGCATGGGTTTCGTCGATTATTTTTACAAAGCATTCTTTGTTTAAGTTAGCATTATTTAAATCAATTGTAACGTTATATTCTGAAATTGGCTCACCAGGAACATTATGATTATAAAGTACTAATTGTAAGTTACTGTCCTTTTTAACAGCCAGTAATTCAACCGTTGAATCAGATGCAGAGCTTTCAACCATTAGTCTTTCATTACCAAGCTCATGAAAAATTTCAAAAATTCGGTAAACCGGTTTTTCAATACCTTGATAAGTCTGTAATCCAAACCCACCATGAAAAACACCTGGCTTTTGATACTGTTCTTCAAAAATATCTGAAAAGGTCCAGTAAGAATAGCCATCAACTAAACCATCATTATCTACTAAAGTTTTAGCTACCATTGCTGCTGCATAGGGCCCATCATGGATACCATCGCCTAATTCAGCGGACACATTCCATTCCGTATAATATAATGGATAATTCTTAGCTTGTTTTTTAGTCTCAAGTGTCATTTTTTTCAAAACACCACGCGGATATTTAGTATCAATTCCTTGATTTTGCTTGAAATATTCTTCAATATCCATTCCGCTTTTCCATAAAGGATCATCAGTTGGGTAATGATGTGTTGAAACAAAGTCAAGTGGAACACTGTTATTTTCACAAAATTCAATAAATTCAGGAATCCAAGAATTGAAGGAGGTGGCTGGACCACCAACTTTTAGCTCTGGACTAACTTTTTTAATGGAATTCACAGTTATTTCATATAAATGAAAATAGTCTTCCTGACTACCTGAGAAAAATAATGGCAAATTAGGTTCATTCCAAACCTCAAAGAACCAGGATTTAACCTCCGATAATCCGTATCTTTCAACCAAATGCTTAGTAAATTGGAGAATTAATTCCTGCCATTGTGAATCTGATTTAGGCATTGAATTGTTTCCACCATATGGGAAAACTTGTCCTTTTCCCGAAGCCAAACAATTTGGCATAAAACCTAATTCTAAGAATGGCTTCATATTTATTTCTAATAAAAAGTCAATAATGTTATCAATATTAGTAAAATTATAAATTATTCCTTGAGAATTACCGTCAAAATCAAATGTTTCAGTACAAACGCTCATCTCATCATCAAACAGCCCATGAAAACGTACATACTTAAATCCTAATTCATCATGAACTTTTTTTAATTGCTCACGGTAATCTGCCCGCAAAGCCGTGTATGCATGGCTACTTCCAACACACATCTGCCAATAATGTTTAAATTCATGCGTCTCTTTAAAATTAATTTCAAAATTAATCATTACTTAACAACCTCACTTGTTTTTCTATTTTGTTCTGCTTCCACTTTTGTTCCAAATCTAGTAACTAATAATAAAGCTGCCGCAATAACAGTAATTATAATTCCAGCGATGAATGAACTATATCCTGGTGCAATTTGTAATGCAGCCAAAATCATTGGAACAACCATTCCAGCTAGTGATCCTAACAATGTATTAATTGAAACAGCTAGCGTAAACTGTTTCTCATCAGTTAGAATAGACATTTCATAAGGTGCAGTAGCATTAATTAAAACAATTCCTACTCCATTAAACGCATTACCAATCACATGCAATACAATATTAGAAGAAAACGCGATACAAGAAAATGACAAAGCAAAAGCAATAAAGCCCCAAGCAATTGTATTACTTTTGGTAAACTTTCTTACATAGGTAAGAAATGCTGCCGTTAAAATTCCTCCAACGTTACCTAATGCAGTTACACCTGCTACATAAGCAGTCCCTTTACCCTGAGTGGCAAGTACGATTGATTGGTTTGATGTAAAGGCCATTAAAGCAAAAGAAAGTATAAAATTAATTATATATAAAACATAAACATAAGGATTCAACCCTTTAAATAAAGTCCAATAATTTGTCTTTTCTTTTTTGGTACCTATATCCTTAAGTTTTTTATCTTGTGGAATAAGGAAAAACGCTAATAAAAACACAATAAATGCTAAACCATAAACCCAAAACAAGTTTCTCCAGTTAGATCCGCCTAGGAATCCACCCAATGCTGTAAAAATCATCATTCCTACATTAGTAACTCCACTTGCCCAGCCCATAACAGTTGCACGTTCTTCTCCTTCAAAGTTTTCTTGTAGCAAAACAGGTACAACATTGGTAATGGTTCCAGTTCCAAATCCTACCAAAACCATGCAGGCTAAGATGATATTTAAACTATTATTGGTAATCGCCGGCATAATTCCAGCTATAGCAACAAAGGATACAGCTAGAAGACCTAAGTTTTTTCTAGTCATTTTGAAAGTAAGATACGTAAATAGAGCAGTGGCAATAATCTGTCCCAATTGTGGAATTGATCCAATTAACTGAACCTTGGAAACTGGTTCTTGTGGGAAAGATTTAGCAATTGCGGCAATTGCTGAACTTGCTAGCGTAGCTAACATTAATAATAAATTCATGCTTAAAATTCCCACTGCCATGGATAACTGTTTTTTCTTCATAAAATTTTCTCCTTTTTGTTTTCGCTTTCACTTGATAGATTTAGTTTATTATTCAACTTTGGTCAAAACTATACTCAAAAAGCAGAGAAATTCTATCCATTTCACAGATTATTTATTTACTTAAAACAAAAAAGATCAGAAACAATACTGTTGTAGTATTATTTCTAACCTTTCAATTTGAGCCTACTTACTGTTTTCTTTACGATACTGAGCTGGAGAAATTCCTATATATTTTTTAAATATCTTATAAAAATACGATGGATTTTCATATCCTATTTTATTTGAAATTTTTTCGATTGATGCTTTCGTATACGTCAAATATTTCGCTGCAACATTAACCCTCTGTAAATGAACTAACTGAATAAAAGTTTTTCCAGTATGTTTTTGTAAATAGTCTGACAAGTAATTAGGATTAAATCCAAACTGTTTAGCCATGTCTTTTAACGTAATATTACTGTAATGTCGTTCAATATATAATAATAAAGACAGTAAATTATTTTTGTTTTTACGATAATCATGTACAGATAAATCTGAATGATTAACTTGCCGAATTAATCTAGAGAACAAAGTTAACATCTCTAGTCTAATTAACTGCTCAGACTGAATATCCGGAAAATAATATTCCGAAATAATATCATAAACTAGTGAAATTATTTTAGTATTTCTTTTAGTCTCAAACAGACTATATCTACCCTCTCCATATTCTTCATCAGATAATAATGAAAAAAGTAGATTAGAAATATTTGAAGCGCTTTCTTTATTTTGTAAAAAATCTAATTCATTTAAAGAAAAAGCTGAACTTCTTAATGCAATATTAACTACAATACCATTCTTACTTATTGGCTTAACTTTATGAATAGTCCTATTACCCATAAAGATAATATTTTCTTGTTTAACTTTGACTTTCGTATGCTCTAAAACAACCACACAATCTTCTACCAGCGGAATCATTATTTCAACATAATTATGCATGTGATAAGGAATAAATGATTCTATTGGTTGAACCGAAATTGTAATTGAACTGCTATTAAGAATTAAATTATCAGAATAAGTTTCAAAAAAACGATAAACTGCTTCACCATCTATTAATGAAACTTTCTTAGCTATATTTCCTTTATTTTTGGTAGTAGCATAAACTTTTGCCCACTCTCTACGGGTATTATTCTTTCTTAAAACTTGCAGAACCTTTTTATTCAATTTAAATTTCCTAAAATAATAAAATCTGTGAAATAAACATAATATTAATGTTTTTTAACGATAGTTTGCTTTTTAACAATAAGTTAAAATGAAACTAAAATCAATAAAAATTATCTATTTTAAAGGAGACTACATGACAGATTTAACTAAAAAGCCCTATAACTTATCATCAGAACAAATTACCTTTGTGCGGCAAAAGGTTGCAAGTATGAATATCAATGAAAAGATTGGGCAACTCTTTTTTGTGATTGGACAAGATGAAGACGAAACTGATTTAAAGGAATTTATTCAAAAATATCAGCCTGGTGGTATGATGTATCGCCCAGATAAATCAAGCAAACTGCAACATGAAATCCATAATGTCCAAACAGAAAGTAAAATTCCTCTCTTCATCTCAGCTAACTTAGAAGCCGGGGGCAACGGCCTACTTAGCGATGGAACTTGGTTAGCTCGTCCAATGCAAATTGCCGCTACCGGTAATTCTGAGAATGCCTATGAACTTGGTAATGTGTCTGGATATGAAGCTAAACAAGTTGGGGCTAATATGGCCTTTTCGCCAATTGTTGATCTAGACCTTAATTTTCGTAATCCAATTATGAATACCAGAACTTTTGGTAGTGACCAAAAGACGGTAATTGAAATGGCTGACGCAGAAATTGCTGGTCTGATAGCTAACCAAATTATTCCTGTTGCCAAACACTTTCCTGGTGATGGTGTTGACGAACGTGACCAACACTTATTAAGTTCAATCAACTCGCTTTCTGCAGATGAGTGGATGAACTCTTATGGTCAAATTTATCAACATTTAATTGCTAATGGCCTGCCTAGCATCATGATTGCCCATATCATGCAACCAGCTTGGGAAAGAAAACTGCAACCAGGAATTGCAGACGAAGATTTACGCCCGGCTACAACTTCGAAATTATTAATTGAAGGTCTATTACGAGACAAGCTAAACTTCAATGGTTTGACTATTACCGATGCTACTCCAATGATTGGCTATAATGCAATTTTGCCACGTGAAGAAGCATTGCCAACAACTATCAATGCTGGTATCGATATGATCCTTTTCAATAAAAACATCGATGAAGATTATCAATACATCACCAATGCAGTTAATGCTGGCACTATTTCTAGCCAGCGACTTGATGAAGCCGTTACTAGAATTATCGCAACTAAAGTTGCACAAGGTGTTATGAATATCAATAATCAATCAGCAACTCACCGTCTGCCAAAGCTTGATTTAAAACTAGCTGAACACGAAAAAATAGCAACTAGAATTGCCAAACAATCAGTTACCTTAGTTAAAGACCGTGATCAATTATTGCCAATTACTCCAAAAAAGTACCCGAAAATTCGCCTAGTTGTCTTAGGCGATACAGATGATGGCGGCTTTAAAGAGGGTGGCCACGTTAGTGATAAGTTCAAGGGCAAACTAACAGAAATGGGTTTCAAAGTAAGTGTCTATGATCACCAAAATCTAGATTTTTATGAAGTTTTTGAAGGTGGTCTGCAATACGAAAAAGAGCAGTTCGATCTTGCCCTTTACGTAGCCAATATTGAAACGGCAAGTAATCAAACCACTACGAGAATTGATTGGCTCCATTTAATGGCTGCTGATGCACCCTGGTTTATGCGCAGTATTCCAACTATTTTTGTATCAACTTGCAATCCGTACCATCTATTTGACGTCCCAACGGTTTCAACTTATATCAACGCCTATACTGGTAACGAAGCTACCATTGACGCTACTTTAAGAAAAATGGCTGGTCAAGAAGAGTTCTTGGGCCAGAGTCCGGTGGATCCATTTTGCGGTCATTTTGAAACTAAGTTATAGAAGAGATAATTTATGAAGATTACTAATATTTTAATTAATCAAATGGTTGAACCCATCGGGTTTGACTTAGGCGATAGCATTCGTATTGAATTCAGTGTCCAAACTAAAGCTGATTTTGCAGATGTGCAAAAACGGCTAACAATTACTGGTTCCGAACTAGATTTTGATTCTAATTGGCGTGAATATGACAACAATGTTTTTGATGAACACGTACCATTGTTACCACGGACTCGTTATACTGTTAGGGTGCAATTGCGTAATCAGAAACAACAAACCGAACAAACATCATTTTTTGAAACTGGAAAAATGACAGAACCATATACAGCAGAATGGATTGGCAATCCCAACCAGGATTTGCAAAATACACTGTTACGCAAAGAATTTGCTTTACCCCAAAAAGTTAAAACAGCACGTTTATATATTACAGGGCTTGGGCTTTATGAAGCATATCTTAACAAGCGAAAAATTGGTACAGAATTTCTTAGTCCTGGGGTCACGGCTTATGATAAGTTAGTCCAAGTACAAACTTATGATGTTAGCCAAATGTTTACTGACCAACAACAGCAGGAATTAGTTATTTCACTAGCAGATGGCTGGTATAAAGGTAATTTTGGTTTCGAAGGCGGTCAAGAAAATATTTATGGTAATCGGCAAATCGCTTTAGCCGAACTACATCTGGAATTTATTGACAGCTCACAGATGGTTATCAAAACGGATAATACTTGGCAAACTACTAGCGGCAAAGTTACCAAATCCGCTATTTACTATGGTGAAGACTATGACGACACGATCAAGGTCACTAACTGGCAACCAGCCGAGCTAGTCAACCACCCTACGAATATTTTACGTGATCGCTTAAGCCTACCCATTAAAATCAAAGAGCAATTGCCAGTCCAACAAATAATCCAAACACCAAACGGTGAAACAGTGTTAGATTTCGGACAAAATCATGCTGGTTGGCCAGAATTTTATAATCAAGAAAAACTAGGCAATACCATCAAGTTAGAAATGGGCGAACTCTTGCAAGATGGTAACTTTTACCGTGATAACTTGCGTGAAGCTAGAGCAGCCTTTGAATATACTTCCGATGGGCAAAATAAGTGGATCCGCCCGCATTTCACCTATTATGGTTATCGCTATATTAGAGTATCTGGATTCAAACAACAAATTAATGCAGCTAATTTTCATTCGTGTGTGTTATATTCTGATTTAAAAACAATCGGAAAAATTGAAACAGAAAATTCCAAAGTTAATCGCCTCTTGCAAAATGTTTTGTGGGGCCAAAAAAGTAATTTCGTTGACGTGCCAACGGATTGTCCGCAGCGTGATGAGCGACTTGGCTGGTCTGGTGATGCTGATATATTCTCCGAAACCGCATTGTTAAACATGAATTCATATCCTTTTTTCAAAAAATACGCCAATGACATGTTAATTGAACAAAAACAACATCATGGTATGCTAACAATGTATGCACCCGCAATGGGTAATGAAGAAGGTGGCGCTGCTATCTGGGGAGACGCAGCCACAATTATTCCATGGAATGCTTATCAAGCAACTGGTGATCCAGCAATTTTACGACAAAATTTCCAAGGAATGCAGGCATGGGTTGATTGGATCAGTCAAAACACGACGACACCTAATCTCTGGACCGGCCGCTTTCAGTTTGGCGATTGGTTAGCACTGGATGGCGAAAATCCTGCCTTGCCAACTGGTAAAACCGATGAAGATTTTATTGCTTCTACCTATTACTATTATTCTAGTACCATTGTTGCTAAAACAGCAACTGTTTTAGGTAAAGATAAAGATGCTCAAAAGTATACTAAGCAAGCTAATGCAATCAAACAAGCCATCAAAAATGAATATATCACTAATAATGGTCGCCTGGCACTTGATACCCAAACAGGTTATGCTTTAGCGCTTTATTTTGACTTAGTACCGCCATCACAAAAAGAACGCGTTGTCAGTGACTTAGTTAGCCGCCTAGCTAAAGACCAAAATCATCTCAAAACTGGTTTTGTTGGCACTCCCCTAATCTGTCAGGTATTGTCTGACAATGGCCATCATGAATTAGCAATGCAATTATTCCTAAACGAAGATTTTCCTAGTTGGTTATATGCGGTTAACCTTGGTGCAACAACTATCTGGGAAAGATGGGATTCAATCCTAGCCGATGGCACTATTAATCCTGAGGGGATGAATTCGTTAAATCATTACTCAGTTGGAGCAATCATGAGTTGGGTTTATCAGCATATCCTTGGTCTTAAGCACCTGGATAGTGGCTATCAAGAAGTGCTATTTGCCCCACAGTTTGACTATCGACTAAAGCAAGTTAATGGTCATTATGAGAGTTCCTATGGCGATTTAAAATTAGCATACCAATTAGAAACAGATGAACAGCATACTATTAAATTAGCCATCACAGTACCATTTGGTCAAGTTGTCCATGTTAGTTTACCTCGTTCAAGCGGTACCAAGATTTTCGTCAACGGTCAATTTGCTGACCAACCACTCACTTTGACCAACGGTAAGTTTTCAATCAGCTATCAACCAAACAAAAGCTACATTGAATATTATCAATTGGAAACACCTGTCAAAATAATTATGGCAGATCAATTCTTAGTTAAGCAATTGCAGAAGGTTAATCCAGTGTTTGACTTCTTATCAGCAGATGATAATCTTCAAAATTTTGGTGCTTTGTCGTTAACTAAGCTCAATGAAACCTTACCGTTTGTCAATATTTCTAATTCAGAACTCAATCAAATTGAAAAAATTTTACGGAAAACTCCATTAGCAAGTGAAAGGAAATTTTTAAATGAACGGCGTACTATTTGATCTAGACGGTGTCATTGCCGACACCTCAGTATTTCATTTTAAGGCGTGGCGCAAACTCATCCAAGACCATTTTAAACAAGATTTACCACCTGAACTAGAAAGCCAAACTAAGGGCGTTAGTCGGCAAGATTCCTTAACCGCAATACTAAATTATTTACAAATTACCGTCAGTCAGGCTGACTTTGCTAATTTATGTAACGAGAAAAATACCTATTATCGTAAATTACTAACTGATTTAACATCTGCTGACATCTTACCGGGAATCAGTGAGTTGATTAACCAGCTTAAAAAGCATCATTTTAAATTAGCACTAGCATCTGCCAGTTTGAATGGACCATTAATTTTAGATAAATTAAGCTTAAGTAATTCGTTTGACGCGATTGCCGATCCGCAACAAGTTACTTTGGGAAAGCCTGCACCTGACATTTTTCTAGCTGCTGCTTCAGCCATTAACGTTAAGGTAACAGATTGTATCGGGATTGAAGATTCAATTGCCGGTATTCAAGCAATTAACTCAGCTGGTGCCTTTTCCATTGGAATTGGAAGCCAAGCTGAGTTAAGTCAGGCCAAATTCATTGTGCCTAATACCGCTGAACTAACTTTTGCTAAAATGGTTACTGCTTATCAAAATAACTAATATTAACAGTTTTTTTAAATTGAGCTGCCCCGAATATTTTCGGGGTTTTATTATGACTAAATTAGCTACACAAGCTAAAGATTTATGTATGAGTTGCTTCATTTATTTTCATTTCTTAAAGGTATAAAAGTAATTACTTATTAGAAATGAGATAATAATTCTAGGGATGAACAAGATGAGAACGGTAAAAACTAGAAAACAAGGAAATGCAGTAATGTTGTCTATTCCAAAAAGTTTTGGAGTTAAAGAAGGGATAACTACTATTCCTCGTTTAACTGATAATGGCATTTTCTATGAATTCGTTGATAATGATAATTTCTTTGATTTTAACGCTGATATCCTTAAAGAGTTAGTCAGCCAGAACTATTCAGGTCAAGAATTGATTGATAAATTTTTGGAAAAGAAAAAAGCAATACCACAAGCTTTTGATAAGCTATCTGAAGAAGGCGCCAAAGAGCCAATTATGACTCAAGAGGAGTTTGAAAAAGAAATTGGTTTATAACATAAGACTGACTAATCAAGTAAAAAAATTGCTAAAAAGCTTAAAGACAAAAGACTAAAGCAAAAATTAAGCAATGTAATTTATCAGCAAATTGCCATAGATCCACATGTAGAAGTGAGTAAAACCGGAGATCTTACCGGTATTCGTACAATCGAGTTTAAATATGCAAAGACTAGCTATCGAGTTGCTTATAAAATCTTAGAAGATGAAACAGTTGTGATAGTATTACTGGCTGGTTCTCATGAAGGATTCTATCAAAAATTGAAGAATTTAATTTAAAGAGCGTTATCGCTCTTTTTGTTTGAATTAATAAAATTGGGTAAGCACCATGCTAATTTCGTCACTGTTTTTTACATTTATTTTTATACAAGCCGCTCCCCCCCACTCTATCAACCAATCATCATTGCTACCCAGCTTAAAGGCCATTAAAGTTAATCAGCAGTTTGTGGCAAAATTAACTAATTAGCTAATTTTTCATTGCTACCGTAATTAATTGACAAATTTTTTCTTATGAGAGTTTGGATTATAAAATCTTAAATAAGCGAACTAAGAGTATCCATTTTTTGGTTAAACTATACCAAGTTTTTTACTTAAAAAGTTCAATTTTAGGTAAATTTTTTGCTAAATTTAAAACAGCTTTCTTAAGTAAAAACTTGATATAGCAGCATTTATTTCCATGACAATTAAATTTCTTAACTGCAAACTTAGATTAATTAATTATACGTAGATAGAACTTTTTTGAAACAAATTTTGAGTAAAAAAAGCCCCTTGAAAAAAATAAAAAATTTTTTTGCTAAAATTTAACCTATATCGTTTAAAAAATAATCGTATACTTGTAATACTTTTATTTTGCTAATAAATAACAACTTAATCTAATATAAAAAAACAAAAATCACGAAACCTAAGTTTCGTGATTTTTAATTTGCTTTGATTTTTACAACAATTTAATAATCGAATAATAACAATAAAGCTTGCCAAGTTAAGCATTATATAACATATAAGGTGCTGGTGAGAACATTGTATCCGCTTCATACAAAATTTTGCGCATATCTAGCTGACGCAGGATCGCCATGCCCTCTGTAACACCTTTTTCAGCATTTTCTTCATCAAAATGTAAAAAGATAGTTAAAAAAGTCCTAGTTGAATAGTCGGCAATTTTTTTCGCGTCTAAGGATAGCTTTGCATGCTTGAAATAAATCTTGCTCAAGCCAGCTGTCACAAAGGTAATCCCAGCAGAAATTTCAGACTGACTGGCTTTTAAATTGGAAAACCAATTATTCTCTTCTAGCCAGTCCAGTAACAGATTTTCCCAAGCATCAGAAAATTCATGGCTCGACAAAACTTCAGAAATAATCAAACTCATGTTGGTATTAGTAATCCCAAAACTACATGCCATGTAGATAAACGCATATACCATTGATCCCATCTGATAGCCATCATGCACAAACTTATTTAAATGCCCACCAACGACGTTTAAGAACTGCTTAATAACGTCATCATTTAGGTCACGCTTATAAGGATAATATGCCTGCAACAATGATTTGGAAATACCAGCTTCATTAGCAATCATTTGCGTTGATACGCCGCTTACGCCATAAACCTTGAACAGTCTGTAGGCAACTTCTAATATTTGTCTTCTTTGCTCTAAATTTCTCTTTCTAGTCATTTGAGTCCCTCTATAACATTTTACTTTAGCACTTATCTATTACTTATGATAACACTAACTTTATCTACTTGTTAGAAATAAGCCTATGCATGAATATGATTATAGCATATTTATTTTATTTATTAATGATTATTAATTATAAATTTAAATACTTTTTGTACTAATTTTTGCTTTAATATAAGCATTTTTAAGTAATTATGCAAGTGAATACTTCGTAATAATGTCCAAGAATATCTTTAATATAAAGTGTAAAATTAAAAGCTAAATATTTTACTTTATGCACCTTCGAGACGTAAACTTGCTTTTATCAAATTTGAAAAACAAAAAATCACTTGAAAGGATCGATAAAAATGAAAAGAGCAAGTTTAAAAAATGGAATGGTTAAAGTAATCTGTGGCGCAGCATTATCAGTTATTGCAATCGGATATTACCAAAATGTGCAGCAGCCTCAAACAGTTCAAGCTGCATCTGTAAGTCAAGTTAGTGTCAGCAACTGGCAAGAACTGGCAACAGCTTTGAGTAACAAATCTGTCAGCAAAATTACTTTAACTAGTTCAATCAGTGGACCTCAAGAAGAAAACCCGACTTGGATTACTGTTAACGGGAATAAAGAAATTAATGGTAGTGGCAATTCAATCAACCTTAACGAACACTACCTACTTGGCGATGATAGTACTGCGACAATCACTTTGAAGAATTTAACAATTGTTGGTTCCAAAACTGATGACCTATCAATGGGCTTTTTTAAGCAGATTAATCTGGTCGATACTAAAGCTGAAGATCTGGCATTTTCATCATCTGTGAGTCTTTCTGGCACGACTAGCGTCAGTTATCAAGCATCCGGTGTGCCATTTAGAAGCGCACTCAAAGTCGCCGATAATGCCCACGTAACAGTCAACGATAAGCCAACCGGTGGCAGTGGCCATGATTACTTCTTCAACAATCGCTTAACTATTGGTGATGATGCATCATTAAATCTTGATGTAGACGGTGTTGCCCGCATTTTTGACAAAACTGATGACTATAAGAGCCCACAAGTTAAGGCTGGTAACAACTCTGACATCGAAATTACTGCCAGCAATAATCTCGATCCAGACACTCTGCCACAATTCACCCATACAAAATACGTTGTCAACTTTACTTTAGGCAAGGGAACTGGATTAAAGGTTAACGAAGATTTCAAGGATAATAGCCTATCAGCAGTTAAAATTAAGGCGCAAAGTCCTAAATTGGTTAAACTGAGCAGTGCCAAGACTGACAGTACCAGCAAACCTGCACAAAATGATGATGACGACACTTTTGACATTGAAATACCAGCTGGTGCTGATAAAGTCATCCCTAGCCGCGACACGGACGTTTATGACGCTCAAGGTCAATTAGTCTCTGGCATGTATGTTGAAGGCGGACAACCTGTCGCTGTTACTGGCAAAACCACTATCAATGGCCAGGAATTCTACGAAACTGCCGACGACGGTGACGAAAAGATGTATCTTAAGGCAGAAGACATTGACGGCATTAGCCGCAAGAGTAACTGTAACGCAGCTTACTACAATAAATCAGGTCGTAAATTAAATAAAGCCAAAATTAGTAAAGGTACTCGCGTTAGAAGCTATGGCAAACCTGTAACTATTAACGGTAAAAAGTACTACTGGATCGCTGCTAACCAATATGTCAGAGCAAGTGACTTTGATTAGTTGTCGTATAGAAATTATTTTGCATCACAAAAAAGCACTTAGTCACGTTGACTAAGTGCTTTTTGCTATTTTTGTTATTCAATTTTTGTAAAAACTTCACAAACTACTTTAGTATCTTCCGTAAAGTCGCCAAAGCCCTCTGCCTGACACTCTTTAGTAAAGAAATTCCAGTGTTCTTTACGCCAAGTTTCATAATCACGATTGCCTTCACCTTCATGATAGGCATGCTCTTGAGAAACTTGCTTAAAAGGTATCACTTCGACAACCCTATTTTGTATCACGCAGACTGGCTGCCCGGACCCATCTAGAATAATAGAGTACTGACCAACTGGAGCTACTGGTTCTCGCTCATCATAGATACTGGTCGTGGCTGTTTTAATACCACGATTGACCAAATCAGCTAATTGATTTGCCATTTCAACATTGTCGCCAAAGGCATACGCCTCGTCCAATTTATTTGAATCAATTCCGCGTTGCTGACAAAAATCGTGCCAATACTTATTAAGTTCTTTATTCATGCTTTAACTCTTTCAAATAGGCCACTTCAGTTTTGATTTCAAAGCCTGCATTTTGATAAGCACAAATTGCTGGCAAATTATCCCTATCAACATCCAAAACAAACTCTTGGACACCTTTTACTTGTAATAGACTCATTGCTTGCTTAATCATAAACGTTGCAAATCCTTGTCCACGGTATGCTGGTGCAACACATAAACCAAAGAAATACGCATAATCACCTAAATCAACGCAGCAATAACCAACAATTTCTTTTTGATAAATCAAATTGAAACTCAGACAACTTTCGTCCGCCAAACTTTGCCTGATATATTGCATAGAAGTAGAAAAACTTTCATTAAATGCTGCAGAATGCATCAGTGCTACTTGCTCAATATCCGATTCAGACATTGTTTTAATCGTAAGACTATCAACTAATTTATCCGATATAGCAATTTCAGTAGGCTTTAAAGTTCTCATATGATATTCCCTATCAACGATTTCTAAAGCATTTTTCGTCAAAAAGGCTGGATTTTTTTGTAAAAAACTCATTTCTGATACAAAGTTATAATCAGAATATCTATATTTAGCCAGAATCTGATAAGTCTGTTCAAGCAGTCGCTTCGCAATACCTTGTTTGCGAAACTCAGGAGCAACTTCTACATGCAAATCTACCTCACTGTCAGGTTCTTCATCTGCATAAATCATAACCAAGCCAACTAACTGGTCAGCTTCATAAGCTAAAACAAAAGTTGGCATATCCGGAAAATAATTATATTGGTTACTTAGATAGGGATCTGAATAGGTCTGGTCAGCTTCATGAATTTGCTTAATTAATTGGCCAGCTGCTGCTTGTTCACACTCACTTAACGTCACTTTATTAACTAATTTCACTTTTTCTGCTTAAAACTCCTCATTAAATCAGCCGCATTCTGCTTAGCTGCCTCAGTTACATCACTACCAGCCATCATTTCAGCAATAGCAGTAATCGTTTCTTCCTGTGTTAGCGGACCAATTTGGGTGTAAGTTGCACCATCTTTGACCTGCTTAGCTACCAAATATTTTTGATCTCCTGCTGCAGCCACTTGAGGTGAGTGAGTGATCGCAATTACTTGCTTATGTTCACCAATTGAATGCAGTTTTTGGCCAATCGCAGCTGATACTCGACCCGAGACACCAGTATCAATCTCGTCAAAAATCATGGTGCCAACTGGTTCTACCTGACTAAAAATTGCCTTCAAAGCCAGGATCAGTCTTGATTGTTCACCACCAGAAACAATTTTAACTAGTGGCATTAATTCTTCACCCGGATTTGGAGCAATTAAGAAAACAATATTATCAGTTCCTTTATTGGTAAAACTATCAGCCTTAGTAATCTCTATCTCAAACCGTGCTTTAGACATATATAAGTCAGCTAGCTCATGCTTGATCTTTTCTTCAAGTGACCGTGCCACTTTTTCTCGAATTTGATGTAACTCATTAGCTTCTTTAGTCAAACGTTGCTCAAGAGCAGTAACTTGTTTTTGTAGTTCTTCTTCATCTAGGCCACCAGTTGCAAACTGACTCAGTTCTTGTTGGACTTGCTCATAAAATTTAAAAACATCTGCTAAAGTTGGACCATATTTTTTCTTTAGCGAATTAAGAGTATCTAACCGATTAGCAACATACTGATATCTTTCTTCATCAAAATCCATTTCATCAAGAATATTCGATAATTCACTGCGAGCATCAGTTAGCGCATAAACACCATCATCAATTGTCTTAGTAATTTCTTTAAACTTACTACCATAAGTAGCTAGTTCTCCGGCGGCTATTTGTGCATCCCCGATTAAAGTTTCAATTCCATGCTCATCATCGTCATATAGCTGCAACAAATAATTAGCCGTATCAACGATCTTTTGATAATTATTTAGCTCGTTGTATTCTTCTTCAAGCTGCTCATCTTCATTATCATCACTTAAAGCAGCTGCAGTTAGCTCATCATTTTGAAATTGCAAAATATCTTGCTTTTGAGCTAACTCCTGTGCATCTTTACGCAAATGACTCAGTTTAGACTTGCTTTCTTGCCAAGCAGCAAAATCAGTCTGATATTGTTCAAGCTTACTTTTAAAGTCTGCAGGTGCATAATTATCAACCAAATCAATTTGCCGATCCTGATCCATTAGAATTTGTTGATCGTTTTGACCATGAATATCAACCAAATATTGACCCAATTCACGTAAAACGTTAATTGTTGTCAATTGACCATTAATTCGCACAACATTGCGGCCTTTAACAGCTAATTCACGACTAATGACCAGTTGACCATCCGAATCGGGTAACCCATATTTTTCGCAAAGCTCGCCAATTCGCTTAGAACCATTACTAATTTCAAACAAGCCGCTAACAACAGCCTTCTTTTCGCCGCTGCGCACCATTTCTTTTTGGCCACGTCCACCCATTAATAATGAAACAGCATCAATGATGATAGACTTTCCGGCACCAGTTTCACCAATTAGTACCGTCATATTTTCTTGAAAGCGAACCTTCAATGATTTAATGATTGCAAAATTCTTGATGTCCAGTTCAACTAACATTTTTTAACCCCTAAAGTTCACTTATTGCCTGAGCTACCAATGCTTGCGGCGTACCTTGCCAAAGATTCTGTCCGCCATGGTCTAGCCTTTTTTGTAAATGAATTAAAAACTCAATATTACCTTTGCCACCTTTAATTGGTGAATAATCAACAGCTAACACGTTAAAACCAATGGCCAACGCCTGATTAATCGTATGTTCGATAACTTGGCAGTGAACATCATGATCATGGACAATGCCATGCTTACCAACGTTTTCTGGTCCGGCTTCAAATTGCGGCTTTATTAAGCAAACAGCATCACAGTTATCTTGTAAAATTTCATACATTGGCGGCATAATCAAATCCAATGAAATAAAAGAAACATCTGTCATCGCAAAGTCTGGCAATCCTTGAGTAAAATCACTTGGCTTGCTAAATCGAAAGTTTTGCTTTTCCATCACTACAACCCGGTTGTCGTCACGTAATTGCCAAGCAAGTTGATTGTAACCAACATCCAAGGCATAGACTAACTTTGCACCATTTTGTAAAGCAACATCGGTAAAGCCACCAGTAGAAGCACCAATATCTAAACAAGTTTTATCTTGCAAATTAATTTGAAATGATTTTAAAGCTTTCTCAAGCTTAAAACCGCCACGCGAAACATATTTTTTACCATCGTCCTTGATATAAAACTGTTCATCTGCTGGAAAACTGGTGCCACTTTTATCAATTCGTTGGTGATCATGATCGCAAACTAGTCCGGCCATAATCGCACGTTGTGCTTGCGTACGTGAATGAAATAACCCTTTTTTAGTAAGCAGAACATCTGCCCGTTCTTTGCCCATTTATAGCACCTTCTGATATAAGTCAAGGAATCCCGCTAAAATCTCACCTGATAAACCTTGCAAATTCATCTTAGCTCGATCAATCAATTCGGTTAATTCCTGACGACTTTTTTCAACGCCAAGGATAGTCAAGGTATTATTCTTGCCTTCAGCTTCATCCTTATGGGTCGCTTTACCTGCCTCAGTGCTAGTCTGCACTACATCAACTAAATCATCATAAATTTGATACGACCGACCAAAACATTCAGCAAACGCAATTAATTTATCCTTACTTGCTACATCTGCCTTAGCATATTCAGCACCCATAGCAACACATGCTCTGATTAAGCACCCGGTTTTAAGCCACTCCATCCGATTAGCAAAAGCTAAATCATCTGCCACCTCAGCATTATTAGTTGAATCAATATCCAAATATTGACCACCAACCATGCCATTAGGACCTACTTCTTTAGTAATAATTTTGATAAGATCGATCGAATTACTCCCCTCAGCAATCCATTCAATCCCCATTGTAAGCAGCGCATCCCCAGCTAAGATCGCTTCCGCTTCACCCCATTTTTTATGGCTAGTTAAGCGTCCTCGACGATAGTCATCATTATCCATCGCTGGCAAATCATCATGAATTAGTGAATAAGTATGGATTAGCTCAATACCACTAGCAATTTCAATTTCACGTTCACCAATTTCATGATTTAGCGTGTTTAAAGTTGCCAAAAATAAAAGTGGTCTTAACCTTTTACCACCTGCCATGACTGAATAAGTCATAATCAGACTAACCTTAGCATCATCGATATTTAACGCCAAATGTTCATTTAAGTAGTCATCAATTACTGGGGTCCATTTTTTTCTAAATTCTTTAAACTTCATGATTATTCCTCTGGCGATGCCGCATTATTAGGATCCAATTGATGCTCCGTACCATCTTGATCAATCAATTTTGCCACCGTTTTTTCCGCATCAGTCAATTTTTGGTTCAAATCACGACTAAGTTTGACTCCTGTTTGAAACTCTGCTAACGCATCTTCAAGTGGAACGTTACCATTCTCCAAATTAGTAACAATTTTTTGTAAATCATTTAATTCTGTTTCGAAATTATTCTTCTTTGTCGTCATGTTTATTTCTCCTGATTGTGTTAATAACTGCTGTTGCCTGACCATCTTTAAAATGTAACTGAAGTTTATCAGCAACATTAACCTGTGTAACTGAAGTTACGGTAGTTTTTTGTACATTAGTGGCATAAATAAAACCGCGATCCATTGTCTTAAGCGGACTATAATCATCCAATTGTTGGCTAACTTGCGCTAACTGATGACGCTGATTATGTAGCAACGCCTGCATACTCGTCAGTAATTTTTGACTGTAAAAATTCTGTTGTTGCTGCATTTGCGCAATTCTTTGTCCAGGATTAACTGCCCGTAATTGCTGATGCAGCAACTGATAATTTTGGCGATCACGTTCAAGTTTATGTAACATGCTATTTTTCAAACGTGTCTGTAATAGATCAAGTGTTTGCACCTGTTCATCATACAACCTAGTTGGCTCACGCATAATCACTGAATTATTAATTCGATTAAGCTCATCACGACGTGCCTTAATCAGGTTTTGCATGCTTGCAAGCAAGCTGCTACGCAATTGCTGAATATTGGTTAATTCGTCAGTCAAATTTGGGGTAGCATATTCTGCCGCCGCAGTTGGAGTAGCGGCACGCACATCAGCAACCAAATCGCAAAGGGTTGTATCTGTTTCGTGACCAACTGAAGAGATAACCGGCATTGGCATCGCATAAACTTGTCGTACCACTGCTTCCTCATTAAATGGCCAAAGATCTTCTAAAGATCCACCTCCACGCCCAATGATCATAACATCGTACTTGTCCTTAGCTAACTTAATCTGCTGCATTGCGGCAATTAATGAATCCGCAGCACGCTCCCCTTGAACTTGCGCAGGAAACAAATCTACTTGAGCATGTGGAAAGCGGCGATTGGCAGTCACCAAAATATCATGGATAACTGCACCCGACGCACTAGTGACCACTGCAATACGATCAGGAAAGTGCGGCAATGGACGCTTGTGCTCTGTATTAAATAAGCCTTCTTTAGCCAGCTTTGCTTGCAGTTGCTGCAGCTGTTCATATAAAGCACCAAGACCAGCAGGCTCCATTGACTCCGCATAAAATTGATATGTACCTTGTGGCCCATAGACATTGACATATCCAGTTAGATAGACTTGCATTCCCTCTTCAGGCTTAAACTTTACCTTATCAAAATGCGAACGAAACATTACCACATTAATTTTCGCTTTTTCATCTTTCAATGAAAAATACTGGTGTGAATTACGCCGAAAACGAAAATTAGATAATTCACCTTGTAAAAAAACCTTGTGTAAGTATGGATCATTTTTAAATTTTTGCGTTATATAATAATTTAAATCCGTAACACTAAGATACTTATTATCGGCCATCTTTTCTCCTTGCTAATTTAACGACTTGCTCCATCAAAGACTCGACAGTTAGTGGGCCAATTCCTCCCGGAACTGGTGTAATGTAACTCGCCTTTGGTGCAACACTAGCAAAATCAACATCACCAACTACCTGTTTATCAAGACGATTAATCCCTACGTCAATGATCACCGCACCAGGTTTAATCATAGCGGCAGTGACTAGCTTAGCTTGTCCTGCTGCTGAAACAATAATATCTGCCCTCTTAGTATATTCAAAAAGGTTACTAGTCTGCAAGTGTAAAATTGAAACGGTTGCATCGCGTTCAAGCATTAATGCCGCCAATGGCTTACCGACAATACTGCTTCTACCAATAATTACCACATTTTTACCACGCAAATTAATTCGATAATGGTCTAATAGCGCTAGAATCCCATGTGCAGTAGCTGGCTCAACAAAATGATCTCCACGCCAAAGTCGTCCAACATTACTTGGCGTGAGGCAATCAACATCTTTAGCAGGATCAATTTGCTCTAATGCCTCATTTAAGTTTATTTGCTCAGGAACGGGCAACTGGATCATGATACCATCTACCTTGTCATCCCTATTTAATTTAGCAATTAGTGCTAAAAGCTCGACCTGACTAACATCTGCCTTTAATTGATAAACTTTTTGACCAATGCCAATTTCAGCTGCTCGTCTCTTTTTAGTTTTTAAATAAATCTTACTGCTCGGATCCTCACCGATATTAATTACACAAAAGCAGGGCCTTGTACCTTGCTTTCGCAATTTTTCTACTGTTAGCTTCAGCTTAACTGCTTTAAAATCAGCTAGCGCCTTACCATCAAGGATTTGCCCCAACTTAATTATTTCCTTTTCTATACTATAAAAATAGCCGGCTTTAACTAGCCGACTATTAGTTATTCTTCAACAAAATTTGCCAAAACTCCGTTAACAAACGGTTTCGTTTTAGGATCAGCAAATTCATCACATAAGTTTAATGCCTCGTTCACTGCTGCTCGCGGCTCAATCTGATCACTGTACTTAATCTCGTATAAGGCAACTTCTAAAATTGCTAGAGTGATTTGATTAACTCGATTAATCCGCCAATTTTTCTTCAGGTGACTAGCAATCTCACCCTTTAATTCATCACGTTTGGTAATTACTCCCGCAATGATCGTCTTTGAATACGCAGGCAACTCCTTCAAATCAAGTGTTGCAACTGTTTTAGCTTGAATATCCTCAGGAGTATCATTTAGCTCATTGTTAGCTAAATATACCGCCTGCATTGCAACTCTACGACTCTCGTGTTGATTCATTTTTACTCTTTTCATCAATGTCAGCAAACAGCTTTGATGTCCCACTTTCTTCTTGGACTTCGTCTTCTGGGAAAACTAACCCATTAACATGGACGTTGATTTCCTTAAAAGTCAAATCTGTCATTTGTTTTACTTGTGCTTGCAGAGAATTTTGTAAATCCATGGCAATTTTAGGAACATAGCCACCAGCCTCAATACTAATATAAATATCGGCAATCAAGTTATGCTCATCATCAAGTGTAACATTTACACCCTTACTACGACTTTCGCGTCCTAAAACACGATTAATCCCTGATTTAACACTGCCTTGCATCTTAGCGATCCCATCAACTTTTTCGGCAGCTATTCCCATAATAACTTCAAGCACACTAGGATCAATTTCGATTTCTTCACCGTTATTTTTATCATCTAAGACAATTTTTGAACTATCTGCCATTTTATTTACCTCTAAAAATTACTTATTTGCACGAGATACATAGCTACCATCAACAGTATTAATAGTTAAGACATCCCCTTCATTAATGAAGAAGGGCACATTAACCACTAAGCCAGTTTCCATTGTTGCAGGCTTACCGCCACCTGAAGATGTATCACCCTTAATATTGGGCTCAGTCTTAGCAACTGCTAAATCAACAGTATTAGGTAACTGAACCCCAAGAGTCTTGCCCTCATGCATAATTACACTAACATCCATATTTTCTTTTAAAAACTTAGCTTCATCAGTAATTTGCTCATTAGGAATTGAAAGCTGATCATATGTAGTTGTATCCATGAAAACATAACTAGCACCATCATTGTACAAGTATTGCATACCCTTAGTTTCAATTTCCGCAGTTTCTACCTTAGCAGTCGAACGAAAAGTATATTCCTGAACCGCACCAGTATTCAAACTCTTGAGCTTTGAACGAACAAAGGCACTACCCTTACCTGGCTTAACATGTTGAAATTCAACAATCCGCCACAAATCATTATTATATTGAATGGTTAGACCGTTCTTAAACTCGTTAACTGAAATCATCGTCATTTTATAAGTACCTCATCTTTATATTTTACCAATTTAGGCGTGATTTTACTATCAATAATATTTAATTTTATAAGAAAATCAACTCATCTTTAGGAAGGGTCGATAACGTTTCTGGAGTTTGATTATGGACTAGAATATCATCTTCAATTCTAACTCCACCTTTATTAGGCAAATAAATCCCTGGCTCAACAGTATGAACCATATTATTTACCAGCTCCTGCTTACCAAAAGGCAAGGCAGGCTGACACAGCTCATGAATCTCCAATCCAATTCCATGACCGATTCCGTGACCAAAATATTGGCCATAACCTTGTTCATTTATATAATCACGTGCAGCCTTGTCAACATCAGCACCGTGGTTGCCTGTTACCGCGGCTGCGATTCCGCGGCGCTGTGCTTCATGAACAATTTGATAAATCTGTTCAAGTTCAGGGTCAACTTGGCCAACAGCCACCGTGCGTGTAATATCAGCAGTATAGCCATGATAAAATGCCCCAAAATCAATTACAACCAGATCCCCTGATTCAATTTCTTTATCACTAGCAACACCATGAGCCCAAGAAGAGCGCACGCCCGAAGCAATAATTGTTTCAAATCCAGGACCATCGCCACCATTAACCTTGAACAGGTAATCTAATTTAGCACCAATCTCACGTTCAATTGCCCCTGGCTTAATCATTGATAAAATACCATTGAAACTATCCATTGAAATCTGAACCGCCTGTCTTAAAGTAGCCAGTTCTAGCTCGTCTTTGACATTGCGAACACGTTCAACCAGTTCCTGACACAGCTCTAATTCTATTTGTGGATTTAACGCTTGTAAATTGCTAAATTCGGTTGCAGAAACAAATTCCCCTTCAACTAAAACCTTGTGCAAATTTGCTTGTTTGAGTTCACGACTAATTTCTGCATCTTGGTCGCCTTGCTTCATGATAACCGTTAATTCACCCGGAGCTTGAGCCTTAATTTGACCAGCAAAACGAGAATCAGATAATAATATTCTATCGCCATTAGCAGTCAAAATTAATTGAGCTTCTTCACCAGTAAAATTGGTAAGATACCGATAATTTGCTTGATTAAAAATCAGCAAACCATCAGCACCTTTTTGTTTGATCAGCTCAACTACCGCAGAAATTCGGCGATTCAGCAGTGTTAACAGCTCTTCTTGTTCGTTCATTTCAAGCTCCTTTATCAAATAATAACTTTATTTTACCGCTAAATGCAGCCCAGTCCTAGTAATTTTAAATAATAAATATTATGAAACTAAAAACCACATAAAAAAAACGAGAAGCACGCGCTTTTCGTCTTTTTTTAAAAACTAAATTACTTAGCTTCTTCTTCGACTGGAATAACAGAAACTTGTCTTCTGTATTTATCCATCCGTTCAAACTTAACAACTCCATTTACTAAAGCAAATAAAGTGTCATCTCCACCTTGACCAACATTCTTGCCTGGGTGAATCTTAGTACCACGTTGACGATAAATAATCGTACCTGCGTGGATGGTTTGACCATCAGCAGCCTTAGCGCCCAAACGACGACCAGCTGAATCACGACCATTGGCAGTAGAACCGCCACCCTTATGGTGGGCAAATAGTTTAAGACCTAAAATATTCATTCTCATTTCACCTCTAGCTTAATTCAATCTTTTCAACTGTAACCTTAGTGTAAGGTTGACGGTGACCATATTTTGAATGTGAGTGCTTCTTTGGCTTATACTTGAAAGTTACAACTTTCTTTTCTTTGCCTTGTTTTTCAACTTTAGCAGTTACTTTGGCACCCTTAACTAATGGTGTACCAACTTTAACGTCTTTGCCATCAGAAGTAAGAATAACTTCATCAAAAGTGATTTCTTTACCTTCTTCAACATCAAGTTTTTCTACAAAAACACTATCGCCTTCAGCAACTTTGTATTGCTTACCACCGGTTTTAATAATTGCGTACATTTCTGCACCTCCAAAAAATACTTAGACTCGCCAATCGGGGTGTTTTTTTCAAAAAACTTCTAACCCCGAAATGTGCGGTTGCAGATGTGAAGGTCTCCACAAATACAACTACTTGATTATACTACCTTGACCGTGACTTAGCAAGTAAGATAAGGCTTTTAAGAAAATATTTTCACTTATTTCATGGCTATACCCTATTATTAAAATAATATATTTTAGCACTTCCATATTAAAAATTACTTATTAATGATTTTTGCCATACCAGCGACCACCATGAACCTTAGCCACATCTTCAGTCACAATAAAGGCATCATCGTCAATATCGCGGATCTTGGCAATTAGGGCACCATACTCATTAGTGTCGACTACAATCAATAATTGTTGTTTATGCTGCTCGCTATAACCGCCAACCACGTTATAAACAGTTAGACCATCGTAATCTTCTTGTAGCATTTCTTGGATTTTCGTAATTTTTTCATTGCTCATAATCTGTAACTGGTACTTCTTATCAAAACCAGTTTCAGTATACCGCATCGTAATTGTCGTCAATATCTGTGACAGGGTCGCAAGCAAGAATGCCTCCATTCCATCAACAAAAATATTTAAAACAATGATTACCATATCAATGATTAGTAAGGACGTTGCCGGATCAATATAGAAATATTTTTTTAAAATTAATGGTGGAATCGTGGTACCGCCACTAGAGGAATCGATTCGATACAGTAACGAAATTCCAACTCCCATGATTACTCCGCCATAGATTACAGCCAGCAAATCATTATTAGTTAGTTTAAAACTAGGATTTATCTCCATTAGAATGGGTAATAATAAACTACCTATTGCAACTTTTTTTAGTGTTTGTTTTCCTAAAAAAATTGTCGCCAAAATTAGCATTAAAATATTGACAATCAATACTGTAACCGACCGATTCACTCCCCAAACGGCATCGACTAAAATAGCAATTCCGGTTGAATCACCGGCTGCAATATTGATTGGCGCATAGAAGAAATTAATTGATATTGCAATTAATTCTAATCCAGTAATAAAGTATATCCAATACTTTAATGAATGTTTTCTTTTATTCTTTTGCATCTCATCATTCTTTCTGTATTAAAATTTAATGATATTATTATACATAAATTACAAAACGCTTGCAAATAAAAAGCCTTACTAAATTCCCAAAATTGTAAGTTTACTTTAAACAAAATATTAAAAAAGCCACACCAATTTCTATTCAGAAATTGATACAGCTAGTAATCAAAATTATAGTTATCAATCGACTCTACCAGCGACCACCATGAACCTTAGCCACATCTTCAGTAACAATAAAAGCATCTGGATCAAGATCACGAATTTTCGCAATTAGCGCCCCATATTCATTAGTATCAACCACAATTAATAATTGCTGCTTCTTTTGCTCGCTGTAACCGCCAACTACATTATAAACAGTCAGACCCTCGTAATCATCTTGGAGCATGGCTTGAATTTCAGCAATATTACCATTGCTCATGATCCGCACCTGGTACTTTTTATCAAAACCAGTCTCGCTATATTGCATAGTTAGGGTCGTGATCACTTCAGAAAAAGCGGCCAACAAAAAGGCCTCCATCCCATCAACAAAGATATTTAATATAATAATAATCATATCAATTAGCATCAACCCAATTGCGGAATCAAGATAAAAATATTTCTTGAAAATTAATGGTGGAATCGTAGTCCCACCTGCAGAAGCATCAATCTGATAGAGCATCGAAATCCCGATTCCCATCAAAACGCCACCATAAATAACTGCCAACAAATCATTCTTAGTGATTTGCATACTTGGCGTTATCTGCATTAAAATAGGTAATAAAATACTTCCAAGTGCTACTTTTTTTAACGTTTTCTTTCCTAAAAAAATTGCTGCCAACACAATCATTACTATATTAAAAATAAAGACGGTAATTGAACGATTGACACCCCAGACAGCGTCAATTAAGATGGCAACTCCTGTTGCGCCACCTGCCGCGATATTAATCGGGGCATAAAATAAGTTAATTGCAACTGCAATTATTTCTAAACCACCAATAAAAAATAACCAATACTTTAAAGAATGCGCATGTTTTTGCTTTGTCATCCACTCTTCCTTCCACATTAAAAAAGATAACAGTTTTGCAAGTTAGTATAACAAAAAATAAACCTGGACTTCAAACAGCCATCACAGTATTAACCGCTTTTTAAATAATCATTAGTAAAGGGAAAAATTATGATTAATGAATTAGAACAATTATTACAAGCACCGACTGCATCATTTCAAATTAACGAAAATCAATTAAACTTTATGTTAACTAACCTTGGCAACCCAGATTCGCATTTGCGTGATGACCTAATTTATACTTTATTTGCTAGGGCAATGGCAGAAGATGCCTTCACACCTAACCAAATTAAAAAGATTGTCCAATATTTTTTTACTGAGCAACCATTATTTTCAAAAATCACTTCACCAGCAAGTGACGCAATTTTTGAGCGCAGCTTTGCGGCTCTGCTGGGCGAATTATTACTGACTAAGGACAAATCCAACCATATTTTAACTGAACAACAGCGTAATACCCTATTCTCATGGAGTATTACTTATCTTAAAAACGAAAATGATTATCGTGGTTATGTTAAGGGTAAGGGCTGGGCACATAGCCTAGCTCACGGTAGCGACTTTTTGGGTAGCAGTCTAGCCCATCCGCTTTTTAAAAGTAGCAACATTGCTTCAACAGCTGAAATTTGGTCAATAATTCCCACTATCTTAACTAAAATCACCCAACCCCTGGTCGATGATGAACCAGAACGAATAGCGCACGCCTTTTACTTGGGTGTTAAAAACCACGTAATTGCAACAACCGATCTGAAAAATAAGATTGCCTACCTCGACCACCAAATGTGGCAAAATAACCCACTCGCAGAACCAGTTGATTTTTATCGTTTGAGTATCTGGCAACAGCTGCTACGCAATTGGTACTTCTTCTTTGCTGATGAGCCAAAGTTACAGCAATTTTTACAGAATAAGATTAATAATTATTTCAATAAAATGGGATACGAAACTAATAACTAAGCTCCCTATTCTGTTTCATAGGTAATCGTTTGATTACCTTCATAAGCTGGTAACCCATTAGCTGCACGATATAGCGCACGCTCAAAGGCTTGGTAGCCTTTGCTTGAACTAACTGCAAACCCAACATGGTACTTACTAGCAAATTCACGAATATTCCACGTGCTATCATGTGCTGCAAAGGCAGTAACTAAAATCACCAAGTCCAGTGTCTGAATTTGCCTGTCCATTAATTTCTTCTTTCCTTGAAAGGCATCAATTGCTACTGGAATACCGTTATAACGCCTAACAATACTTTCTAGCATTACTTCATTCTGATTATCACCAATCGCAATTCCAACACGCTGATAATGTAAATCTAGAGCTAATTTGGTAATTTTCGACTCAGAATTAGCCTGTTTTATTTTTTTCTTTTTCGTTTTTGGTTTTACTTGTGGTTGGTCAAGTTGATAAATCCAGCGCAGTTTAATAGCCTGTGCAGGATTCTTTTTTAGATTAACATCACCAGCATACCAAGCTAGATCAACAATTGAACCATCAACAATTGGCGTATCATCAGTTTGATAACGGCTAGCATCAATTGGTAAGACAATACTCTTGCCACGGATTCGTAATTTTTGCCCATGAATATCATGAGTTATCGCTAAGTGACCTGTTCCACCCTGTACTACGGCATATTTGAACTCTTCTATCTTGTCAAATTCTGTTGTTGCCAGCTCGCGGTGTCCCACTACAAGTAAAATACTTGCTTCATAATGACTTGTAACTGGTTCTGGTAGAGCTTCAACAATATCTCCACTAGTCAAATTAAATTGATGAATTTGCTTTTCTGTTAAAGTATAAACAATCTCATTATTATCATTAATTAAGTCACAACCAAGAACCAAACGAATTACCGTATAACGCTTGCCTTTGCGGTAATCTCGCTTCGGCTTATTTGGTTTAATAGCTTGTTCAAAAACTTGCTGGTTGACTTCCTCTTTAGTAACAGTTGATTGCTGAATAGCAACTTCTAACTGTGCTAATTCACTACCATATTGCTTAGCTATCGCTTGATCAAAGGTTAAGCGATGCAATGCTGATAGTGACTGCTTTTGAGCAGCATTGCTTCCTGGTGACTTAATTAATTGACTAATTCCCAGTAGCAATTGCTTAATCTCTTTGTTTGCAGTTTGAGTGGCTTGAGTCTTTTGAGCAGCTGTAGATTGCGAATCAACCATACCGAGAACTGCCTTAATTGCAGCCAAGCCATTTTTCAAACTTCGTTCGTCACCAGCGGTTTTTTGTAAAATTTGTTTTAAATTATTGCGGTAATCAAATGTCTCTTTCAATTTCTTCATCCTTAATTACATAATATAACCATTATAGCCGAAAAAATTGCTTAACCCAAAAAACGTCCCAAGATATTTTTACCTAGGGACGTTTTTGAATAGAAGCTCAGACTAATTATTCAAAATTAGCTGCTTTAATATACTTACCATTACCAAGAATATAATATTTCTGGTGTTTAATTGTAATCGGATCGCCATAAGTGGCAATTATTTGATGCTTATTAAGCACTTGTTTACCTTGTCGATTACCATATTTACTATACAGATAAGCATTATGTGTCAATTTAAGTCTAGCCGCATCAATATTACCAGCAGCAACATATAAGCCATTACTTAAACGATAATATTCTTGCCTACCAATTATTTCTTTACCAGTGGTTTCAACTACCGAATTAGCGTTAAGTACAATACCATTGGCCCGCTTTCCTTGCTCGTCATACAGATAAGTATTGTGCATTAACGTATGAGGAACCGACTTATTTGAAGAACTTTCCTCAGCAAGAATTGTTAGCGAAACATTCTCATCCACTACCTCTGACTTAACGTTAACCGACTTGACATAGCGACCGTCGCCAATAATGTAATATTGCTTACCGTGAATCTTAACTGGGCTGCCATAAGTAGCAATTGTTTTGCCAGCTTTTAAAGTCACACTATTCTTAACCGGATTACCATATTTATCATAAATCTTTGCATTGTGCTTCAACTTCAAGTTAGTAGCGTTAACATTAGCAGCATCAAGATAATATTGCTTAGTTCCACTACCTTTCTTAGTTAAAATATAGTATTCACGACCATTAATTAGCTTAATACCATAGGTTTTTACAATCGATCCGGCACCAATAACAACCTTATTAGCACGAATACCATCTTCATTATAAACATAAGCATTATGCATCAAGGTAACATCATTGCCTTGATGCAATTCATCATTTGCAACTGGCTTAAGAGGTGCTGATCCATTATTTTCAGAGTTCGTTGGCCGAGGTGTGGTTTCTACAATTTGCTTAATCTTGCTAATTGTCTTTTGACTTTCAGTCTGCACTCCTGACAGCATTGTCTGTTGATCAATTGACTCATTACCAATATTTACAGCCGTTTGAACTTGACCCTTTAGAACTGCCTTTTCTTCTTCTGAGTATGCTTGATTATTATCAATTTGCTCATTTGCAGTAGTTGCTGCGTTCGCAATTTCAGTTTTAGCCTGGTCTTTAGCTTGCGCCAATTGCTTGGCCAAGTCCTCACCAAGTACAGCTTCAATTGTTGTTTGGTCTGAACAAACTTTACTAATCTGATCAATTGCTTTATCACGTGCATTAGTCACATCTTCAGAAGTCGCAAGCTTGTCAAAATCGACTTGAGCTGCTTTATTTACCTCCGCCATTAGTATTGCTTGTTGCTCTTTGGTATAACCTCCTGCATTAATTTTTGCTTGAGCATTGGCCAAAGCGTCATTAACCACACCTTGGGCAATTTCACGCTCAGCCTTTAAAACATCTTTTTTAAGTTCTTTATTGGTCTGACCTTTTGCTTCTTTGTGATTTCTGAAAGCGGCATCAACTCTAGCAGTATTTGCTTGAACACCAAACTTATCGTGCAATTTTTCTAGTGCACTCTGATATGCAGCAATTATTTGCTGATTTGCCTGCTCTTTTTGAACATTAAGATTTTCAGCTAACATATTATCAATTGTTGCTTGATCGAGACTATATTTACCAATCTCAGTAACTATATCATTACGAGCTTCAGTAATTGCATCTGAAGTAATTAATGTATCAAAGTCAACCTGATCCTTATTTCTAACTTGATCACGTAATGTCTGTTTTTCGATACTAGTTAAATTTGTTCCATCTGCATGAGTTAATGAACTAATTTCATTATCTGCAGCTACGATCGCATCTTTAATACTACCTCGGGCAATTACCCGTTCTCCAGTGAGTTCAGCTTGTTTAACTTGATTCTCATTGTCAGCTTCAGTAATGCCATTTTTAGCAACACTATACTGATCTTTAATATTACTCAAATTAATCTTACTACCAAAAACTGCTTGTAGTTTATCAATCGCCTGTTGATAAATAATTGCAAGATGATCTTTAGCTTGGGTCTTAGACTGTTCCAGTTTAACCGCTGCATCATCATTTAAAATTGCAGTAATTGTAGTTTGGTCTGAACAAACTTTACTAATTTGATCAATTGCTTGATCACGTGCATTAGTCACATTTTCAGAAGTGGCAAGCTTGTCAAAATCGACTTGAGCTGCTTTATTTACCTCTGCCATTAATACTGCTTGTTGATCTTTAGTATAATTTTCTGACCCAATTTTGGTTTGAGCATTGGCTATAGCATCTTTAACCGCAGCTTGTGCAATTTCCTTTTCAGCCTTTAAAACATCTACCTTAAGTGCGTCACCAGTCTCACCTTGGGCTTCCTTATGATTTTCATAAGCGGCAGCTACTCTAGTTATATCAACAGTATTACCAAAGGCAGCTTTTAATTTGGCAACTGCAGCGTCATAAATATCCTTAATCTGCTTGTTTGCCTTCGCCTTTTGAGCTGATAAATCGCCATTTATAATCTCATCAATTACATCAGCATCTGAACAATCTCGACTAATCTGTTCGATTGCCCGATCACGAGCCCTACCAATACTCTTAATGTCATTGGCAGTAGTAACATTAACTTTTCCAGCTGCAGCATCCTTAGCCACTTGCTTCTTTAATGCTTCTTTGTCAGCTTCATTATGCTTGCTATTGGTAATTTTTCCATTTGCCGCAACCACTGCATCAGCAATTGCTCCCTGAGCCATAGCTTGTTCACCTTTTACAGCAATTAAAGCTACCTGATCAGTTACAGCAGTATCAGCCAACTTCTTCTTAGCTTGAGTATAGGCTTCATCAAGCATATTCAATGCAATATTATCACCAAATTCGCCTTGTAACTTATTAACAGCTGCTTCATAGGCATTTAGCAAATCGCTTTCTGCTTGTGTTTTGGCCTGACTAAGTTGAACATCATTACTTGTGCCCAACGCTACATTAATCGTGTTAACATCCGTACAATCTTTGCGAATTTGCTTAATTGCTTCATCACGAGCTGTAGTAATTGCCGCAGAAGTGGTCATGCTTGCAAAATTAATGTTAGCATCTTGCTGAACCTTAGCCACCAATGCTGCTTGTTCAGCTGCAGTATATGAACTACCTGTTTCATGTTGCAATTGACCAATTAGCTGCTCGGCATTAGTTACCGCATCCGCAATCGCACCTTGTGCAATTGCGCGCTCAGCTTTAAGTGCATCAGCTTTAAGTTCAGCAACAGTATTGCCTTGCGCCATTTTATGTTTGTTATAGGCTTGATCAACATATTGGGTACTAGATTCATCAAATTCAGCCTGTAGTTTAGCAACTGCTTGGTCATAAATAGTCTTGATCTGTTGGTCAAGACGTTCCTGCTGAACACCAAGGTCTTGATCAAAAATTGCATTGATTGTAGCTTGAACATTGCTATCATTTTGGATTTGAGTAATTGTCTTATCTCGAACAGTTTCAGTGTCTTTAATAGTCGTCTGCTTAGCAATTTCATCCTTACCATTATTAGCAGCTTGCTTAACCTTATCTTTAAGCGCTTGTTTTTCTGCTTCAGTATAATTTTTATTGTTATCAATAACCTGCTTGGCAGTAGTAACTGCTTGGTCAATAGCAGAGTTAGCCACTGTTTTAGCCTGTTCCAATTTTTCCTGCTGCACCGCCGAATCATTAGCAAAAATGTTGTTAATAGTAGTTTTATCAGAACAAATGCTACTAATATTGGCTATTACCTTATCACGCATTCTTTCAATTGAGGAAGAGTATTTTCCGGTTGAAAAGTCAGCTTTATCATACTCTTGCTGAATTGCCGCTGTTAAGGCGGCTTTTTGTACCTCTGAATATGTCTTATTAGCAGCTATTTTTGCATTCGCAGCTATTTTTGCATCTGTAATCGAACCTTGCGCAATCAGTCGTTCTCCAGCAAGCTCAGCTTCATGCAGTTCACTAACTTGGTCAACATTATTCAAACTTTCTTTGGCTTGGTCATATTGCTGGTTTAAATTAGTAATAGGAACATTAAATCCTAAATAAGCTTGCAGCTGTCCTTGAGCCGTTACATAAGCAATTTCTAAATCATTAAGTGTCTTAGCCTTTTGAACTGCCAAATCATTAGTCAAAATATTATTGGCAGTAACAGAATCTTTACTTATTTTGCTAATCTGATCAATCGTAGCATCACGTTTAGTAGTAATTGCCGTTGAATCAGTTAATTTATTGAAATCAACGTTTGCTAATGCAGCAACTTGGTTCTTTAACGCTTGTTGTTCAATGGTAGTATAATTCCCAGCTTCAATCAATTGATCAGCAGCTACTTGGGCATCTGCCACAGCACCTTGAGCAATTAGTCGTTCTCCAGTAAGTTGTAAAGCTGCAATTTCTGCAACAATACTGTTAGCAGTTTCACCTTTAGCGATAATTCCAGCAGTAGCTGCAGCATATTGCGTGTTAAGACTAGTTAATGCAACGTCTTTGCCAAAGTCAAGTTGTAATTTTGCTTTAGCAGCCTGATAAATTACCTCCAGATTTGCCTTAGCCTTAGCTTTTTCTTGGTCAAGGATAACTGTTGGATCATTTGCTATCGCTTCATTAATAGTAGCAGAATCAGTATAATCTTTTAAAATTTGCTCAATAGCAGCATCACGAAGCGTTTCAGCATCATCTGCAGTTGCAGCATTATCAATTCTAGCTTTGCCTTCCTTTAAATCTTTAGCAACTAGGTTCTTGATAGCTTGTTTTTCATTTGTGGTTAAATCTTGACCATTTTCATGCTTTAAGCTATTAATTTGCAAATTGGCTGCATCAGACGCTGCGTCAAGTGCAGCTTGATCAATTTCCTTAATAGCAGTTAAGATATAGTTTCGTATCGCTCCAGCAGTTTGCAAACCAGACATTTGATTTACCACATTAAGAAGTGTTGTATCTAACTTACTCTGATCAATATCCTTACCTAATTTTGTTTGTGCAGAATTATACGCCGCTGCAAGTGCAGCGTAAGCTTCTTTACCCGCAGAAATCAGTTCATTGGCATCATCCAAGCCAGCTTGAGTTAAAACTGCATTAATATTGCTTTGAGCTATAGTAATAACTTCATTTAATCGTTCCTGATTGCCAATTATATCATTATCATTTGGCAATATTTGATCAAGTGAATTATTAGCCGCTTTAACTGCATTATCAACTTTATTCTGTGAAAGTTGCTGATTAGCAAGACTTAGGTTGTTATTTTGGCTAATTTGGTCTTTAGCCTGATCAGCTGCCTGTTTAATTTGCTCCTTAGCTTTTAGCTTATTAAGTGCTGTTAAGCCTTGATCATAAGCGGTTATTGCTTGTGCAATATCTTTGGCATTAGCCAAATCAGTTAAACTAGTTTCAATCGTAGTAACTAAATCAGGGTAGTTTTGCTTCTGATCAGTTGTTAAATGCTGATAATTAATTTCTAAATCGGCAGTATTTTCGATTTCGTTTGTAAGCCATGGATAATTTGCAGCGTTATCTTTAGCTAATACCTGACTAATTGCGGTTTCCCCAGCTTGTTCAAAACCGTGAACTTGATTTTGATACTCTTTTGCATCAACTGGTTGATTATTTTCGTCAACAAATGGTACCTGCATATCAGCTGAGGCAGCAGTAAAGACTGCATTAATCTTATCCTTAGCAGCTGCCTTTTGTTCAGCCGTCAACTGCGAACGATCAATGATAGCAAAGGCCTTTTGCTTAAATGCATTCAAATTATTGATTTCACCATTACGATAGGAATTATTAGTAGCCTCAAAAACAATATTATTAAAGCAAATTGTTCCATCGCTATATGCTTGCTCACTTTCAGCATCAGTTTTGGCATTAGTAATATTATCTATAGCCTGATCAGCTGCCAGATTAATTTTGTTATGATAACTCGTTTTTTCTGTATCAGACAGCCAATCAGTCGAATCGATAACGGACTTAAGCTTAGTAACTGCAGCATTAAGCTTGCCAATATAATCACGCTTTTGCTGGTCCAAATTACTGGTAGCAACTATCTTATCAATCCCAGCTTCACCAAAATTAGCAGCTTCCGTTGCAACAGGAATTCCCTTTTCAGCATTTTGAACTGCTATTTTGGCAGTATTAAAATCAGCCTGTGTGGGATGTTCAGGTAAAGTTATCGCATTAATCTTATCAATCGCTTTTTGTGCCGCTGCTTGAATTTGCTGTGCTAAATCAGCTTTTTCGGCTGCTGTTAAATTATCCAAGTTTGCCAAGGCACCAGTTCCGTGCTCGCCAGCCGCATAAGCGTTAATTGCAGCAATTTGCTTGTTCTGCTCAATTATAAGTTTACTTGGCAAAATTGAACCATCAATTAGGACAATTCCTGCATTTTGTGCGGCTTGAATTGTACTAGCACCATGAGCTGCATAAATCTTGGAAATCCCATCCTTTAAAGCTTGATCAATTGCCTTACGTGCTGTTGAAACTTGACTGCTATTTAATAATGGCTTAGTTGAATCAGCCATATTAGCTACCAGATTAGTTAAATCATCATTAATTTTAGCAGCCTCTGCTTGCAGACTATCGATTGCAGCAGTTTTAGTTTTCACATTCTCCATTACCCCATTAATTGCAGCAATGCCATCAGCTTTAGCGACATTAATCGCACTCACGCCCTTTGTTTTAGCAGTATTAATTGCACTATTGGCCTTTTTGCGCTCGCTTTCAACTTCATCTCGCAGGTGCTGGGCAACCGCCTCATCCATGATGCTATGATCAGCACTAATTTGATTAATTTTATTATTAGAGTCATCCGCAGCTGCTTGAATTGCATTAAGAGCTGTAGTATATGCTATTTCAACATCTATTTGATTGCTAATCTCACCTAAAGCAGATTCACCAGCAACTTCGGCTGAATTTACTTTAGTTACATCATCAGCCAAGTTAATTGAACTGGTTGCTGTATCAACAGCCTGACCGATCAATTGGTACATTTCATCATATTGTGGCTGCGTCAAAGTACTTGTTGTCAAACCTGTCTTAATCCGATTTTTAATGGTTTCAGCTTTTTTATTTATTTTATTAATAGCCGCTGCCTGTGCGTTACGTAATTCACTATTTTTAGCACCATCAACCAAAGCCTGAATTTCATCTTGACCTTTTTTCAGATTAACTTTAAGACGACGTTCAGATGGAGAGCTATTAACAACTGTCTTAGCTTTATCTCGGGCCTTACCAATGTTAGTTACAACCGTATATTTATCAGCTGTTGACAGTTCTTCATCAGCGATTTGCATCACTATACCGATAGCATCACTTGCTTGTTCATCTAATTTATTATTAGCTATAATCTTACTATTTGCCAAAGTTATTTGTCTATATATACTGTCAATCTCATTTTCACTATAATCAACAACGGCGCTAATATAGCTTACTGTAGAACTAGTATTAATTCGATAGATACCACTTTCATAGAAGCCATTAATGGCAGCTTTAGCATCTTCTTTATCATTACTTGCTATATAAGCTAAAGCATCAATATCTGCAAGAACACCTTTGTTGTTAGCTCCATCGCCTTTTACCAGCTGATCAAGTTCTTTGATGGCTGCTGCCCTGGCTTGCTTCAAATTATTATTATTAGCATCATTTTTTACTTGATTAATAGCCTTTACCGTATCATCACGGATTTGGTTGATAGTAGTAATATCATTCGTTTGGTCGAGTTGATTTTGGGCTTCATCAACAAGTTGCTTGATAGTCTTTTTATCATCCTTACCAAGAATATCATTATCTTCATCAGCTGCTGTTTGGATTGCCGTTTTTGCCTGCACTCTAGCTGAATTAATATAAAAGTCAAAAGTCCCCGAATTAATTAATTCCTCTCCATCACTAAGAGCAGACATAATTTTGTTATACGTATCAGCTTGATCGAACTCAGTATGTATCTTTGACTTGACGGAATCCATGTAGTCTAGGGTGCTTGTATAGTCACTACTGAGTTGGTGTTGCTCATCCACTGTAAGAGCGGCATAAGCAGCATTTAGATCATCAATAGCCTGTTGAAATTCACGATCAAATTGATCTTTAGATTGCTGTCTTAATTTGTTAAGCACAGTCTGATTAGCATTTGCCTCCGCTGTAGCAATTGCTTGCTCACCTTGCTTTTCAGCATTAACCACATTTGTAGTAGTTGTTTCAGGATTATCACCAAGCGCAGTTAAATTATTTTTAGCTGTCTCTAAAGCTTCGTTAATGGCATCGATAATTTGTTGTTTATCTGGATTATCTTCTGAAATACTATTAATTTCGCCTTGAGCATATTGATCAAGCTTTGCCTGATTGGTAGTAATCGCTTCAGACACAGTTTGAGCAGCAGTCAACACGTTGTCCATGGCTGAAATTCCAGTTTCCTTTTCAAGATTTACTTGCGCAACTGTTGTTAGATCAGAAGCCTTTACTTTATCCACCGCATCATGATAAGCAGTACTTACTTTCTGCTTAAGAGTTGCCTTGACATCAGTACTAATACTAGTTAGAGCATCAATTGCATTAGTAATATTAGTTTCCTCAGCTAGTAATTCTTTGAGAGCAGCATTTTTGGCTGATTGCAAATTAGCTGCTGTCTTGATGGACGTCAACTTATTTCCGCCCGCTAACTGATTGTTCTTAACATCTTGGACAGTTTGAGAATTTTGAATGTTAGTCTTAGCAGTTTGCAAAGCGTTCGAAAGCAAGTCGTCATCAAAATGTTCTTTTTCAGTTAAACTGAGGTACTCATCCCGATTTATAGCTTTGCTAGCATCCCTAGCAATCTCATCCAAAGCCTTGAGTGCAGCTTCCTTAGCTGTTCGCAATTCTTCGTTTACACTACCAGTCAGATCGGAAACGACACTATCTATTGCACTAGTAGCAGAATTTTTCTGTTGAACAATATCTACACTATTATTGGCCTTATTAACGTTGGAAACACCAGTATCATAGTAACCAGTAATGTTAGCTAGATACATCTTCTTATCGTCAGCACTGATTTTACCATCAGTAAATAACTGATTGATTGCAGCTAATGCAGTATCTTTATGAGTGGCTAATTCAGCTAATGCGCTTGCTCGATCAGCCGCAATTTGTGAAGCAGCTAAATCTGAATTGATGGCGGTTTTACCCTCCTGTTCAGCATTATCAATCGCAGTTTGACTGGCAGAACTATTAATTCGATCTTTAGCAGTGTTAAAATCGGTATTAATTTTATCAATATAAGTTTGCTTATCGCTGTTACTTAATTGCTCATCAGAAATTGCTTTAATTTTATTAATTGCACCTTCAACGATTGCTTGCAATCTACCAATTGCAGTATCCTTACCAGTTTGCAAGGTTGCCTGATCCTTTACTCCTGCAGAATTAAGCACTTTATCCATATAGTCAGTTGCCGTACTTTGAGCAACTGAAACCTTATCTGAATTACTTGCAGCATTAATTTGTGCTATTCCACTATTGTAGTAACTATCAACTTGTGCCTGATAATCAGTAATTTGATCAGCAGTTAAATTATCCAGATCAGCAATTTTTTGCTTAGTTTCGCTTGCATATTGCTTAATTGCAGCAGTGGCATTAGCTTTTTGTGATGTTAAAGTTGCGGCACTAAATATTTTGTTTAGTCCTCTGATACCACTATCATACTCAGCATTCAATGCTTCCTGAGTAGCTGCTTGTTTAATCTTATAAGCGGCCGAATTAGAATCTTCAACTTGAACAATCGCTTGTAGTTGTGCTAGGTAATTTGCTTTTTCAGTTGCAGTTAATCCGGTCAACGCATTAAGATTCTTTTCAATATCTTGCTCAGCATTATTAAGATCGTTTAAAACTGTTTGTTTTTGACCTGCAAGAATACCGGCAGACTTAACACGATCTAACTCGGTTAGACCTGCTTGTAAATTATTATCAAGATCTTCTTGATTAGTCGCTGCGCTAAGTTTATCGCCATAAGCAGTATGAGCGCTATTGGTCAAAATGCCTTGGGCTTGCGCCATTAATGATGCAAATAAATCTGGCGTCAATAAATCTTTTTGTTCATTTAAGGTAGTTTCAACAGCTTTTTCTGCATTAATTAATTCTTGTTTAGCGCCAATCCGATCAATTGTCACTAAACCAGCAGTTTTTACTTGTTCCAAATTATCTGCAGTTGTTGTAGCTGCAACAAGATTTGCCAATGCAGTTTCTTTAGCAGCAGTAATTTGATCTTTCAGCGCTGGATATTGGGTGATCTGGGCTACTGCTACTTGTTCAATCTCCGCTTTGGCAGCTGTTTGATCAATTAGAAATAGACCTGCTTTTTGTTTCTGGTTAATAGTTGCTACATCAGTCAGTCCAGCTAGTCCGGCAAGTGCCTGTTTCTTAGCTTTTTCAAACTCATCCTTGTAGTCAGGATATTGGTCTGCAAACTTGGCTGCTGCCGCTTTAATCGCATCTTGAGCTGCATCAAGTTTAGCAATACTATTAATTTGCGCCACACCAGCAGTTTGTGCTTGATTTAGATCTGTTAAATTACTTGTAATCAGTGTTGCTACTGCAGTATTCAACGCTTGATTAATTAATTCTTGTTCATCCGGATTAGCAGCTACTTGATTATCACGAGTAGTTTGTAAAGCCTTAATAGCATTTAAGCGACTGGTTACTTCCGTAATAATGTCTTGGGCCTTTTTGTATTCAGACTTGACAGTTTCTTCATCGCTAGCCTTGTCAATGGTTGCCTGACCAACAACATCTGTATTAGCAGCAGTTTGAGTTGCTGCAATATCAAGCGCTACTTGCAATTGATCCTTTAAGCCGTTAATTGCAGCCTTTTGCGCCTGATCAATTCCTGCTCCATTAGCCGCCTGATCAATGAGATTCAGCAAATCACCATTAGTAATTTGATTATTCAAGTCCTGCTTGAACTTGTTCTTATAATCAGCAATCGCGTTCTTAACTTGTGCAATTCCTGCTTTAATATCTGGAACATCTTCACGATTATTTGAATTAGCATTTTCAAGGTCAGTTGAACCCTGTAAATTACTAGTTTCAGTCTCGTTAAAAATCGTTTCATCTGCCTGACTAATGACACTAGTCAAATTGAGTGAAAATTTGCTGTCACTACTATCAGGGAAAGCTGTTTGCAAATCAGCAATGGCATTGTGAAACTCAGAAAGTGCACAAATTCTAGTCGTAAAATCACTAAATGAGCCGACAACTTGATTCTTAATATTAGTTATATCGCCAATCGTTGTGGCCTGCATAATACTATCGTGACCATTAGCATTAGTAACCGCAGTGTTCAAGCGCGCTTTTAGTTCATCAGTTAAGTTGGCTTCAGCAATTTGTAATTCAATCAGCCTTGCTGAAGTAGCAATCTGATTATTTGCCCAACTTTGATAATCAGCTAGCACATTAGCCATTGCATTATCTCTAGCATCATTAATCGCAATCGTACCAGAAGCCGCATTAATCGCTGCTTTACCTTTATTTAGACTAGCCTTATACGCAGAATTAGCGTTAGCATCAGCACTTTGCACAAAAGCATCCAGTTCTGCACTAGCTGCACTTTGGTCAAACTGGTCGAGAATGGTTTGCTTACGCTCATTAGCCGCCACAATACTAGTAGTTCCATAAATCGACTTAGTCCGATCATAGTTAGGATCGATTGGTTTAGCAATTGCGGCTTCCAAAGCATTATTAACTTTAGAAATATAACCAGTTTGACTTGACAATAAACCCAATTTAGCAGCTTTGATGCGAGTAATTGCAGCTTGAGCTGCGGCATTCAAGTCAGCAGCTATGGCATCTTGAGTTTCTCCTAAAGTTTGAACACTTAGATCGGTAATTAACGGTCGTGCTTGAGCATCACCGGCTGGCAAAGTCAAACTAGTCGGATTATAGCTAACAAAGTTCGCATTAGGTGTTAACTTTAATTTATCACCCTTGCGTAATTTAATAGTTTGGTCAGCAGGAATAGTAAAACTAAACGTTCCATTATCTTTAACTTGGGCAGCGAATTGATCAGGTTGGTCATCAGTTTTGTCGCTTTGATACGGTGACTTAAGCTTGTCATCAACGATATATTGATCCTTTAATTCACCCTCTGTGACAAATTGCGCGGTAATAAAGGTGTTAGTTCCAGTGGGATCATCCTTGTGAGCTGTGAAGTTAAGTACTTGTCCACTAACAGTTCTCGAACCATCAGCGTTGAGAACAATATCTACTTTACCGGCTTCACCTGCTGCATTAGCAATATCTAAGAAGCCTTTTGGATTGGCAGATACAAAATGCACGTAATTATGCTCAGGGCTACCTGCAGCATTGTAAACATCATTTACATACTGGCGGACCGCATCCTCAGCTGCTTGACTAAGACTGACTACATTGTCAACGACAATTCCATTAGCAGAATTATGAATATCAAATTCATGCAGCGGCATGGTAGTTTGCGACTTTTGGCCATTTGGCAAAGTAAATTGGTAATTCTTGGTTTGTTGTCTAACGTTAGTCAGCTTAATCGGGTTAGAAGTAATGACACTGGTTTTGGCATTGGTATTGCCCGAAGCATCAAGGAGCAATTCTTGCGGATTAGTAACAACTAACGTGCCGCCCTTAACATCAATTAAGTTAAGCGCACCCGTTCCCGCACCTAGATTAGCATCAGCTGGAGCTTGCTCAGACGGTATTAGTTGTACCTTGAAGGTTCCATTATTTAAGTTAGCATTCCCAGCAATCAGTACCAGTGTGCCAGCGTATTTTTGCATATTAGTCCCAATGATATTTAAAGCACCACCAGAGTGAACATTCAGGTTTCCTTTGTCATAGAACAGCGTATTGGCATTACCATTAGAATTATTTGAGATATCACCATTAGTAGTAATGTTAATCGCAGCACCATGATGAATATCAATACTAGAATCAGTACTATTTAATGAAATAGCAGCAGCCTGCATATTATCAAGAGTACCGTTAAAGTCGGGATTACCAACATTAATGTCTAGGGTCGCGCCATTACCAACATCTAACGTACCGCCCGCAAGATAGATTCCATAAACTTTGCTAGTAGTTTCTGCCCAATTAGCAGTTATCCCACTAACTGCATTCTTAGCTGGGTTAAGGGTAACATGAGCATTTTCACCAATATTAAGCTTGGCATTGGCGCCACTCATTTGAATTACATTACCACCGATCGTACTTGCCTCAAAAGTGCTATCTGGATCAAACCATAATTCTTGTTTATTATTACTACTACTAGAAAATTCCAGCAACTGTTGATGAGTATAACCACCTGTAACTTTATCGTTATTAACAGGACTAATATATGGCATCGAAATTGTCTCGGCCTGATTTTCACCACTAAAGTGAACCACAATGTCAGGGCCACCAAAATAGGCTAATTGCGTACCATGAAAATCAATATTATTGAAATTCAAGTTGGCAGCCATATTAGCAGTATTAGCTACCCCATAATAGGTCGAACTATAGAGTGAAATATTGCTATAAGTTAGCGTAATATGACTGTTAGCATTGGTAAAACCACCACTAGCAACAGGCTTAGGATCATTAGCTCTAAAGTCAATAATATACTTACCCTTAGGATCATTTGGATCGTAAGATTCAATCGTTAAGTTGCGCTCGCCATTAACTGTAACCGCGAGATCAGATGCGGAATTATTGGGTGCTGTAATATTCTTAGTGACCTTAATTAAGCTAACATTGGCGTTAGCTAGGGCGGCCTTTAATTCGTCCCAATTCTGCACTGCAACTTCTGTAGCAGTTGCAGCTTGCGGCACAACTAATTCTGGCTTGGCCACCTCAGTAGGCAAAGGCGTAGTCGAAGTAGTAGGTTCCTTATCAGTAGTTGTGATATTAGCTACTTGCTGATCTTGGTCTGAAGTATGTGAATCATTAGCTGGAACTTGATCTGTTGATTCTACTGGAGGAGTCGGCTTAGATACTGGCTCTGCAGAAGACGCATTGGCAGGCTTAGCAGTATCTTTATCAGTCTCATCTTTAGCTGGAACTTCCGGAGTTTCTTTCAAAAACAAGCTCAAACCTTGATAAGTTGACAAGTCTGGCTTAGTTGCTTGCTCATGTTTATTTTTAGCTCTAGAAGAAGCCAGCTCGCCAGTGGTATCTTCGGTTTGCGAAGCTTTTTCAGTATCGCGAGTAGAAATAACTGTATCAGCCTTCACACTTTGTGAGTTAGCACCTAAAAACGTAAACCCAAGAAGTACTGATGCAGCACCAATCGTCAACTTTCGAATGGAAAAGCGTTCTTGTTTATTTTGGATTTCCATTTTTCGCAGTCGCTCAGCGAAATTGTTTTTTCCTAGCATAAAATAACCTTCCTTACAAACTCTTATCTATAAAGAAATATTATAACCACGTTCACATTTTATGTAAATATATGCGGTGTATATCATAATTACTTTAATGATAACGAGCAACATATTTACACAATTTTTCAAGCAAATTAAATAACGAAGCAAATAATTACAATTTAGAGTATCAACTAGTTAACACAAAAGAATAACAATAACAGTCGACAGCAATAAAAGCGGTAACTAATTTAGCTTAGTAAGGTCGTCCGAAAAATAATTTTTTGCCTGCAATTAATCCCCCTTTGATCATATAAAAAAACGCTTCGTATCTCTACGAAACGTTTTTCACTAGTATTAATCTTACTTAAAAGTTAGCAGCTTTCACATGCTTACCATTAGCGATAATATAATACTTCTTACCATGAATGGAAATTGGATCACCATAAGTCGTGATTGACTTATGACGTTTAAGAACCTGCTTACCCATTCGATTACCATATTGACTATAAACATAAGCATTATGAGATAATGTCCGTTTTTGTCCCTTAATATTACCTGCGGCCAGATAATTGCCATCAGCTAATTGATAGAACTCACGACCATTAATCTCAGTCAAGCCAACTACAGTTACCTTAGAACCAGCCTTGATAACAACTTGGTTAGCTCGTTTGCCATACTTATTATATATATAAGCATTATGCATCACTGCTTTTTGCTCCGCCTCTGGAGCAATACTAATCGGTGCTACCTCAGCTTCTACCCTGGGTTGAAGAGTTGCAACGAGATTGGCAGCCTTGACGTATTGGCCATTTCCAATGACGTAGTATTTCTGACCACGAATAGTAATTGCACTACCATAAGTATCAATATCACTACCCTTTGGCAGAACTTGCTTGCCAACACGTTTGCCATACTTATTGTATACATACGAATTATGGGTCAATGTCCGCTTGGTGCTGAGTACATTGCCAGTTGCCAAGTAGTAAACATTATCTCCATCATGCAGGATGTAAAATTCACGACCGTCAATTAGCTTAGTACCGTAAGTCTTGACGATTGAACCATGGTTAAGGACAACTTCATTTGCACGCTGACCAGCTTCGTTGTACAGATAAGCATTGTGCATCAACTTAACTTCTTTAGCTGCTTCAGGTTTTTCATTTGGAGCAACCGAAGTTCCTGGAAGCGTTGGATAAATACCTAAGATTCCATTAATCCGATCTTGATCATTAGCAACCTTACCAATCTCTTCAATAGCGTTATCACGTGCACTATTAACATCTTCAACATTAGTTGCTTTATCAATTGAATCGTTAGCAGCTGCAACAATTTTATCAATTTCGTCTTTCAACTGCTTTTGCTGATCCTTGGAGTAATCAGTCATTTTATCGATTTGCTCTTTAGCATGGTTAGCAGCGGCTGCAACGGCATCTTTAGCAACTTGCTTGATACCTTGGTCTTTAAGACTAGTTATATCTTCTGGCTTAGTTGTTTGATCAAGGTTATTTTTGGCTGTTTCAAATGCTGTATCAAGAGCTGAATGATCTGCTCCTGCCGGTAATTTACCTATTGCATCGTTGTATGCACTTTGCAATTCGTCTTTAGCAGTACTTATAGTATTGGCTAAATTAGCTCCACTTACATTAATACCATTAATCTTGTCAATTGCTTCATCTCGTGCTTTACCAACAGCGACTGCATCGTTAGACTGATCAATCGTTCCTTCAGCTTCTTTGATTGCTTCAGCTTTAGCTGCATTAATTTGACCCTTGAAGTCATCTTTTTGAGCTTCTGACAAATTAGTCTGACCATCAATTGCGGCAATTGCATTATTGGCTACTGCTGCAACAGCTTCTTTGGCAATTTCCTTGATACTATCATTCTTAGCTGTTTCAATACCTTCTGAATCTGTTGCATTATCAACATTAGTTAGCGCTTCTTGTAAAGCTGTATCTAGGTCTGAATGATCTGCTCCTACTGGTAATTTACCTATTGCATCGTTGTATGCACTTTGTAATTCTTTTTGCGCTTCATGCTTAGCCTTATCTAGTGCCAAAGTATCGTTGATACTATTGATGCCATCTGTCTTAGCTTTATCTACTTCGTCACTATTCTTAGCCTTGTCAACATTTCCTTTAGCACTAGTTGCAGCCATATCAATATCAGCCTTCAGCTTCTGTTTGTCTTCTGGAGTATATTCTTCGCCTAGCTTATCAACCTCTGCTTTAGCTGCATTTGCGGCTTGATCTATTGCATCTTTAGCATCACTAATTTGACTACCACTTGTGCTTATGCCTTTGATCTTGTTAATTGCATTATTCTTAGCTGTATTAACTTCATCCTTGCTGTTAGCTTTATCAATGGTTCCGTCAGTTTCCTTGATTGCTTCAGCTTTAGCTGCATTAATTTGACCCTTTAAGTCATCCTTTTGTGCTTGCGACAAATTAGTCTGACTATCGATCGCGGCAATTGCACTGTTAGCTTCTGCCTCAACGGCATCCTTGGCAACCTGCTTAATACCATCATTCTTAGCCTTGTCGACATCTTCTGGCTTAGTTGCCTTATCGACATCACCTTTGGCTTCATCAAAGTCTTGCTTTAATTTGTCCTTAGTTGCTTGATCTGCATCTGTCGGTAAATTATTTACTGCATCTTCGTATGCAGTTTGCAATTCTTCTTTAGCAGCACTTACACTTGCATCCAAATCAGTCCCACTTGCGCCAATACTGTTGATCTTGTCAATTGCATCAGTTTTAGCTTTATCAACAGTAGCTGTATCTTTAGCCTTATCTATGGTTCCTTCTGTTTCCTTGATTGCTTCATCTTTAGCTGAATTAATTTGACTCTTTAGATCGTTTTTTTGAGCTTCTGACAAATTAGTCTGACCATCAATTGCAGCAATTGCACTGTTAGCTACAGCTGCAACAGCATCCTTGGCAACTTGCTTAATACCATTGTTCTTAGCTGTTTCAATACCTTCTGAATCTGTTGCACTATCAATATTAGCTAAAGCATTGTTCAAAGTTGTGTCTAGTTTTAAATGATCCGCACCTGCTGGCAAGTTATTTACTGCATCATTGTACGCACTTTGCAATTCATGCTTAGCCTTATCTTTGGCCAAAGTATTGTTAATACTATTGATACCATCGGTCTTAGCTTGATCAACTGCATCCTTGTTAGGAGCTTTGTCAACTTCTGCTTTGGCTTGATCTGCAGCTTGATCGATATCTTCCTTTAGTTTTTGCTTGTCATCTGGATTATATTCATCACCTAACTGATCAACTCCTGCTTTGGCTTGATCTGCGGCTACAGAGATTACATCCTTGGCAATTTCCTTGATACCGTCGGTCTTAGCCTTGTCAACATTATCTTCAGAAGTTGCTTGATCTATTGCACCATTAGCTTTATCAAAGTCTTGCTTTAATTTATCCTTAGTTGCTTGATCTGCTCCTGCTGGCAACTTACTTATTGCATCATTGTATGCACTTTGCAATTCATGCTTAGCCTTATCTTTGGCCAAAGTATTGTTAATACTATTGATACCATCCGTCTTGGCTTGCTCAACAGCATCCTTGTTAGGAGCTTTGTCAATTTCTGCTTTGGCTTGATCTGCAGCTTGATCGATATCTTCCTTCAACTTCTGCTTGTCATCTGGACTATATTCATCACCTAGCTTATCAACTTCTGCTTTGGTTTGATCTACGGCTACAGAAATTACATCCTTGGCAATTTCCTTGATACCGTCGGTCTTAGCTTTGTCGATGTCTTCTGGCTTAATTGCCTTATCGATATCATTATTCGCTTTATCAAAGTCTTGCTTTAATTTGTCCTTAGTTGCTTGATCTGCATCTGTCGGTAAATTATTTACTGCATCATCGTATGCATGTTGCAATTCTTCCTTAGCACTATTTACATTAGTGTTTAGGTCAGACCCGATTGTGCCAATGCCATTAATCTTGTCAATTGCTTCATCTCGTGCTTTACCAACAGCTTCTGTTCCGTCAGCTTTATCAATGGTTCCGTCAGTTTCCTTGATTGCTTCATCTTTAGCTGCATTAATTCGATTCTTTAGATCATCTTTTTGCGCTTCTGACAAGTTAGCTTGACCATTAATTGCGGCAATTGCATCGTTAGCTACAGCTTTAACAGCTTCCTTGGCAATTTCCTTGATACCTTCAGTCTTAGCTGCTTCAATACCTTCTGAATCTGTTGCACCATTAATATTAGCTAAGGCACCTTGCAAAGCATCATCTAAGTCTGAATGATCTGCTCCTGCTGGCAACTTACTTACTGCATCATTATACGCAGTTTCTAATTCATGCTTAGCCTTATCTTTGGCCAAAGTATCGTTGATATTATTAATACCATCATTCTTAGCTTGATCAACTGCATCCTGGTTTGGAGCATTATCAATTTCTGCTTTGGCTTTAGCTGCAGCTTGATCAATATCTCCCTTCAACTTCTGCTTGTCTTCTGGAGTATATTCTTCGCCCAGCTTGTCAACTTCTGCTTTAGCTGCAGTTGCGGCTTGATCGATTACATCTTTGGCAATTTCCTTGATACCATCGGTCTTAGCTGTTTCAATACTTTCTGAATCTGTTGCACTATCAATATTAGCTAAGGCACCTTGCAAAGCATCATCAAATGGTCTCTTAGCTTCATCACTTGGATTATCACCTAAGCCTATAATTGCTTCTTCATAGGCACTTTGCAATTCATGCTTAGCCTTATCTTTGGCTAAAGTATTGTTAATACTATTAATACCATCATTCTTAGCTTTGTCGATATCTTCTGGCTTAGTTGCACTATCAATATTAGCTAAGGCACCTTGCAAAGCATCATCTAAGTCTGAATGATCCACTCCTTCTGGCAACTCACTTATCGCATCATTGTATGCACTTTGCAATTCGTCTTTAGCAGCACTTGCACTTGCGCCCAAATCAGCTCCATTTGTGCCAATATTGTTGATCGCATTAATTGCTTCATCTCGCGCATCACCAACAGCTTCTGTTCCGTTGGCTTTATCAATGGTTCCGTCAGTTTCCTTGATTGCTTCAGCTTTAGCTGCATTAACTTGATTCTTCAGATTATCTTTTTGTGCTTCTGACAAGTTAGCTTGACCATCAATTGTAGCAATTGCATTATTGGCTACTGCTTCAACAGCTTCTTTGGCAATTTCCTTGATACTATCATTCTTAGCTGTTTCAATACCTTCTGAATCTGTTGCATTATCAACATTAGTTAGCGCTTCTTGCAAAGCTGTATCAAGTGCTGAATGATCCGCACCTGCTGGCAACTTACTTATTGCATCATTGTACGCACTTTGCAATTCATGCTTAGCCTTATCTAGTGCCAAAGTATTGTTAATACTATTGATACCATCCGTCTTGGCCTTGTCAACTGTGTCCTTGTTGGAAGCTTTGTCAATTTTTGCTTTGGCCTGATCTGCAGCTTGATCGATATCATCCTTTAGCTTTTGTTTGTCTTCTGGACTATATTCTTCACCTAGCTTATCAACTTCTGCTTTAGCTGCTGATGCGGCTTGATCGATAGCAGCTTTAGCATCGTTTGCATCAGTAGCCAATTGATCGCTATCTGTTTTAATACCTAAGATCTTATCAATCGCATTATCTCTAGCGGCAGTAATAGCTATATCATTATTACCAGCACTTTCAATTGCCTTATTACCTTCGTCTACAGCAGTTGCAATTTCATCATTAATTTGACTTAACTGTGATTCCGAAAGATCACTTAAGTTATTAGTTACATATTCAGCAGCTGCTTGTACAGCGTCATTGGCAATTTGCTTGATACCAGAATCCTTGATTCCCTCAATTTCATTTAAATTAGTTATTCCATCAAGTTTTGACTCTGCATCTGCCAAATCATCATCTAGCTTAGATGCATCAACTACACTACCTAATTTTTCACCAGCCTGATTACGAGCAGCTTCAAGAGCTTGCTTAGCCTTATCTATTGCTTGATCAAGATCATTAGCACTAGTAGTAATTTTATTAATCTCAGAGATAGCATCCTTACGTGCCTGATCAACTTTCTCAGCATCACTACCAGCTGCTGCAATTGCAGTATTACCAGCAGCTACAGCTGCTGCAACATCTGCTTTTAGCTTATCTTTCTGGGTAGTTGACAAGTTAGATGCTTGATCAATTGTAGTATTAGCATTAGTTGCTGCATCATCAAGTGCGCTGTTTGCTAGGTTCTTAATACCATCATCTTTAGCTTGGTTGACACTTTCAACCTTATCGGCACTATTTAAAGCAGCCAAAGCATTGTTATAAGCGGTATCAAGATTGCTATGCTTGTCATTACCCAACTCTTGCTTAGCATTGTTGTAAGCAGCAGTTAAAGCTTGTTTAGCTTCTTTTCTAGCTTGCTCAGTCACTTGACTGAGAACACTATTAATATTGTTCTCACCAGTGGTAACTGTATCCTTGATATTATTAGCAATTCCGTCAACGTCCCCAGCTGGTTGGTTAACAGCATTAATTGCATTAATTGCAGCAGTTTGATAGTCATCAATCTCAGAAATAGCAGTTTGCTTTTGTTCAGCAGTTAATTGCGTGTTATTAATGATATCTTTAGCATTTTGTGCTGCCTGCTTAACCTCTTCAATCGCATTAAGCTTATTCAAAGCAGTCTTGCCGCGGCTGTATGCATCACTAGCACTGCCAATATCAGTAGCATTATTCAGATCAGTAATTGCAGTATTAATAGCAGCAACAAGTTCGGGATTATCTGCTTTTTGCTTATCAGTTAGCTTATCGAAATCTTCTGCCAAATCTTTTGTATTTTCGATTTCGTTATTAAACCATGGATAATTCTTATTACCCGAGTCCTTATTAATAACCTCATCAATTAAATGTTCACCAGTTGTTTCAGCCGCAATAATTGCTGCCTTGATTGCCGTAGAATCTAATTGATTACCTTCTTTATCAACAGTAGACAGGTCAGTAATACTTGTCTTACCGATTTCATAGGCTTTATCAATTTCAGCAAGAGCTGCTTGCTTTTGTTCAACTGTTAATTGCGAATGATTAATGATATCTTTTGCAGAATTTTGCTTAGCCTTTAACTTATCAAGAGCAGCACTCTTTTGACCTTCTGCTTCAGTTAACCCAGCAATCTTATCTAATTCAGTTTTACCATTTGTTAATGCAGTGTCTGCAGCCGCATTAATTGCTGCAGTATCAGCACCGGTTGCGTCGATAATATTTTGCTTAGCAGCATTAAAAGCAGTTTTTGCTTCTTCAAGCTTGTCTTTTTGTTGATTAGGAGTTAAGCCAGAATTCTTGATTCGATCTTGCGTCTTATCATAAGCTTCCTCAAGCTCTTTAATTGCTTCTTGCTTGTGGTTATAAGCAGCCGAATCATTAGCTGCAGCCACAATCTTGTCAATACCAGCTTCACCAAAGTCAATGGTTTCCCCGGTTACAGTACCCTTTTCGATATCAGTCAGTTGCGTCTTAGCGTCAGCTAAATCTGCTGGAGTAGCTTGAGCTGGCAAACTTACATCATTAATCTTATTAACCGTCTTCTTACGAGCAGTTTCAAGATCTGCAGTCAAGTCAGCTATTTGTTCAGGAGTTAAATCGGTTAAGTCAGCAAGAGAATCAGTCTTTTCAGCTGCATACTTATTAATTGCTGCAATCTGCTTGTTCTTCTCTGCTTGCAATTGTGCTGGTAAAGTTGAGTTGCTAATTAGGTCCTTGGCATCGTTAAAGACCGAACCATTTTCGCCAATATCAGCTGGATCAGCTGCCAAGATATTAGAAATAGCAGTATCAAGTGCAGTATCAACCGCATTATTAGCAGTAGCTAATTCAGTATCATTTAAGAATGGATGATTAGGATCTTCTGGATTTGTAGCCGCAGCTTGCAAAGTATCCTTAGCAGTTTGGGCTTCATCCTTTAACTTCTCAATGGCAGTATTTTTATCAACAAAACCATTAGTAACATTGTTAATCGCAGTAATACCATCATTCTTAGCATGATTCATACCACTAGCTGAGTTAGCCTTATGCTGATCACGCACATTTTTGGCTGCCTTAGCACGTTCGGATTCAACTTGATCCTTCATATCCTGTTTTTGTTCAGGAGTAAACCCAGTTAACTCATCAATCTTATCATTGGCGTTATTAGCGGCAGTTTGCAACGCTGCTAAATCTTTATTCATGGTTTTATCAAGATTGGCATCACTTGAAACGCCATCAATAGCATCTTCACCATTTTGTTCTTCTTGATTAATATCAGTAACTGTATTAGCGGCATTGATGGCATCTTCTGCGTTAGCAACAGCATCATTAAGATCATTAGTTAAATCTTGATATTGACCTGAAGTTAAGCTACCGTCGTTTAACGCATTATCAAGACTAGTCTGTACTGTATTAGCCTTATCATGCAGATTGGTAAGTGCATTTTCACGTGCGCTGCTTAACTCAGCATTATCAGCAGAACTAGCGACATTATCAATCTTCTGCTTGCCGTCATTTTCCGCTGTATTAATTGTAGAACCAGTAGTTGCAGCATCAATATCTTTGTTAATATCATCAACAACCTGATCAATTTGACCCTTCAACTTATCCTTAGTCTTTTGGTCAAGATCCTTACCATCAATCGCCGTCTTAGCAGTTTCAGCATAAGTATTAAGGTCTGCCTTAGCCTGATTCTTCTTATCTTGCAATTTAGCGTCAGTTAAGGCTTGATCGATCTTACTAATGCCTGTTTCCTTATTCTTATTAACTTCAGTAGCATTAGCTGCACTGTTAACCTTATTAACTGCATCATCATGAGCTTTTTGAGCTTGATTTTGATATTGAGTTACTTCTTCAGGAGTCAAATTGCCAGCTGGCTTAGCTAAAGCAGCAATACCAGCTAAAACACCACTATTTGCATCACCCAGTTCTGCATCAAGTTCAGCAATTGCAGCATCTTTAGCATTATTTAATTCCTGATTATTTTGGTTTTTCTTAATATTGTCAATAGCTTTAATAGCATCTTCACGCAGCTTATCGGCTGCAGCAACTGAAGTAGCATTATCAATATTTTGCTTAGCTTGTTCAACTACTTGCTGAGCGTCTTCTAGCGCATCACCAGTTAAGCCCGCTTGATCAAGGTGGTTTTGAACGTCCTGTTTATCTTCTTCTTTAGCACTTAGTAAGTTAGCATCAGCTAAAACAGAGTCAATATTCACTTCGCCAGCACCTTCTTGATTGTTGACGCCAGTTTCTGAAGTTGCAGCATCAATTGCCTGATTTGCGTCAGTGACTGCATTATCAATCGCAGTTTCAACTTGCTTAGCCTGGTCTTCAGTCAAATTAGCTGGAATCTTAGCCTTAGCTGTTTCAGCATATTGTGCTAATTTTTCTTTAGCTTTTGCCTTAGCATCCTTGAGAGTTGAGTCTTGTTCAGCAGCAAGAATTGCTTGTTCGCCATCTTGCTCTGCCTGATTGATGTCAGTTACATTATCCTTAGAAGCAACATCTGCTTTAGCGGAGTTAAGGGCTTCATCAATCGCATTCTTAGCAGCTTCTTTATCAGCTAAATCTGACTTGTCGATTCGATCTTTAGCGTCTTTAGCAACTTGTTCTAACTTTTCTTGTGCTTCACTAATCGCACCATCTAAATTACCAGCATTAGTCAATACACTATCCATATTGGTAATACCAGTCTGCTTTTCAGCTTGTACCTTATTGATGGTATTAGTCTGAGGGTCTTTGACCTTGCCAACTGCAGTATCATAATCACCCTTCAGCTCAGTAAGCATTTGATTCTTCTTATCAGAATCAATGTTAGTCATCGCATTAATTTGACTCTTATCCTTATTATAAGTATTAAGCAAAGCCTTCAGAGCATCATTCTTAGTCCCTTGAAGTTTGGCAGCAGCATCTACAGCATTAAGAGCAGATTCGCCACGTCCTTCAGCCTTATTAACAGCATCTACCGTAGTTGCTTTACCAATATTCTGTTTAGCAGTCGACAGGGCAGTGTCAACTTGACCGATAAAGTCGTCTTTTTCATCATTACCAAGATTAGGATTATTTTTAATATTTTGCTTAATTTGGTTAGCTAACGTATCTAACTTATCAGTTGCTTCAGTCTTAGCGGCACTGATGGCACCGTCGGCATCGTTAGTAGCCGTAGTAACGACACCATTCATAGCGTCAATACCGTTATTCTTCTCATCTGTGACTGTTTCAGAATCCTTGGCGTTGTTAACTGCCGCTACAGCATGATCATAATAACCCTTAATATCGTTCTTAGCTTTATCCGCTGTTGCTTGATTAATCTTACCGTCAGTTAATAGATTATTGATTGCAGCGGTATCGTTATCCTTGGTAGTCTCGAGATCTTGGAGTGCCTTAGCCTTGTCAGCTGCTAATTGAGCTGCATCACGATCAGCATTAATCTTCTGCTTACCAGTGGTCTTGGCTTCGTCAACATCATCAGTATTACCGGCACTATTAACATTAGCAATCGCATCAGCTAGGTCATCATCAACTTTTTGCTTAAATTCTTGCTTCTGGCTAGCACTTAATTGATCAGCTGGCAAATTATCAATGTCAGTCTTAGCCTGATTAGCTGCAGCTTGCAAATCAGAAATTGCACTTGTTTGGGCAGTCGTTAATGCAGTATTGTCGTTATTAATATTATTGACTACATTTTGAATATCTTCTAACGCTTTATTTTTATCAGTCGTTACTGCTGCAGGTGTCTGATCTTTATTAATCTTACTTACTGCGTTATCAGCAATGGTCTTAACCTGCTTCTTAGCAGCAGCCTTGGCTTCATCGCTCAGATTAGTTTCATCAATAGCAGTATTAGCTTCTGTTTGTGCATTTTGGATAGCAGTAATCGCAGCATTCTGACTAGCAATCAATTTTTGTTGATTGAGCAAGTCATCTAGAGCATTCAAACCATCAGTTAGATTGCCTGAAACATCATCTTGGCTAGTCGCAGCAGTAATCGCATCACTATAACCAGTATTAGCTTCATTAGAAACTAAATCCTTGGCCGCTTGAACTTGCTCATCAATTTCAGTCGCACTAAGACCGTGACCACTGAGGGCGTTCAATTGCTGTTCAACATCTTGGGCTTTCTGCGCTAATTGTTTTTGCGCACCAACCTTATCAATGTCAACTACACCTTGGTTAGTTACATTAGCTAAGTCATCATCAGATGCAGCAGTAACGTTGTTAATAGCAGCATTTAAGGCATTATCAATACCCTGATTAATATCATCAATAATTGGTTTGTTTGCCGCAGCCTCGTTACCAGATACACCAGTAGTTGGATAAGTTTCACCATATTGTTGCTTTTGAGCTTTAGCTTCAGCTTGTAATTCAATAATTGAATTTAACTTGTCCAGTGCTTTTTGAGCCGTATCATGCTTTTGATTAGCATCATCATCGTCATTGGCATTAACAATATCGTCAATTGCTGCTTGCGCTGCTTGAATAGCATGATTGACAGCTTCATTATCGGCTGCTAAATCGCTTAACTTGTCCTTATCAGCATCAAGTTCAGTTTGCAAATCTGAGGCAAATTCCTTGGCAACCAATTGCTTTAAGGCATCCTTACCCTTAGCCAAATCATCGTTCCACTTAGCAGGATCTTGCTTATCAGCGTCAATTTGGTCTTCCCATTGTTTAGAAGTAGTTTCTAACGCCTGATTTAATTCTGTGTTATCCGGATACTTTTGCTTGAGCTGATTCTTATAACGACGCAAATCTGAAACAGCCTCAATTGGATCATAAACTGATTGTAATGTACCTGCAGGTTTAGTCTGATCTGGATTTAAATTATCTACTGCGTCAATAGTTGCTTCGTCCGCATCCTTAGCATCAGCTAATTCTTGACTATACTTGGTTTTTTGGTCTTTAGATAACGCTAAAGAATTATTGACTAAGTTATTCTTATTAGTAAAGTCATTATCAATCTGCTTCTTAGCAGCTTGCTTGTAAGCAGCTAAAATTGCGTTTTGACCATTAGTAATTGCCTGGTCAAGATCGCCATTTTCATCATTAGCAGCCGCTTCAATCGCTTGGTTAGCATCATCAAGTGCCTTGGCAATATCTGGATCGCCTGCAGAACCTGCTTGATAGCCTAATAATTCATTTCCCTTATCAGCCCAGTCTTTGACTTGTTGCTTAGCAGCGTTAATAGTCGCGGCTTGGTTAGCTTTCCGAGCCTGTTTAACTTGATCCTTAATCTTGTTAATTGCAGTATCTTTACGGTTCGTTACCGCGCTCATATCGTTTGGAACATAGACACTATCAGGATCGCCTGCTACAGCTTCCTTGTTAGTTGAAGCATTAACAATGTTGTCAATCTCGTCAAGATATGGCTTAGCAGCCGCAGCATCATTGCCAAAAATACTATTAATTGTTTCTTTGGCTTTACTTGCAGTAGATTGAATTTCTTGAGCTGCATTATCTTTTTGCTGTTCCAAAATACTTTCAATATCACTAGGAGTTACCAGCTTAGCTTGTTGTGGGTTTTGCCGTTCTGCTTCAGGCAGTGATGGATCACCTTCAACGAAGTCCTTGTTGGCACTTAAAGTAGCCATTTGCGGCGTAGTACCATTATCCTTAGGTAATAATTCCGCTGGAATAGTTATCGTAAACTTGTACTTACCCGCATGATTACCACTAGTTTCAGCAGTCTTACTAGATTGAGCAGCATACTTGATGCCAGCTTCTTGTTCTTTGTGATAAGGACTGTCGATTTGATTATTAATTTTAGCATCATCAGCAGGATTAGGCATCGCTACCGAAATTAGAGCCTCTGCTTGACTAACATAGCCATTGATAATTTCGTTACCATTCTCATCAATTACAATATCAGCAAGCGAAATTGGATCAATAGTCACAAAACCATCCATGTTGGCAGCGAGAAATTCCAGACGACGCACACCATCTGGATTGTTAATCCGAGTAATATTGTCTTTTTCTTGCTCAACCGTCATCCCTTCAATATTAGCTTCATCAGCCTTTAGCTTACCGCCGCCAATACCATGAAAACCAAAAATTCTAAATGGATCTGATACACTGCCATCGGGATGGCGCAGTCGAACTGAATTCAGGGTAAAACTACCACTTGGAACTAAGGCAGCACTAACATTAGCACCAGCATCTAACAAGAAGTCCTCTGGGTTACTAACTACTGTATTTTTACCTGCACTAAATAAAGTTAAATTGCCAGTACCTGAACTAGCATTATCCAATTTAATTTCAAAATCAGTACCAGTAATATCAGCAGAACCACCGATGCTGACTAAGGTGCCACTATAGGTTCCCATATTAGAACCATTAACAATAAATTTCGCCTTGTCACCAGTAGATAAGTTACCACCAACAGAGATTAAAACGCCCGCACCACTACTGTTTTGGTTACGATCACTAATGTTACCGTTGGTATTAACTACTACTGAAGCATTATCAGCAAGGGTCATTGATGAACCACTACCATTTAAGATAATTGCTTTAGCACGACGATTATTTAAGTTAGCACCATCATATTCAGAGCCACCAACATCAATCTCTAGGTGACCACCATCTTGAACTAAAACACTACCTTGACCACTAATAACCGCAATACCTGTTGGAACAGCATTGTTTTCTCCGCCATTAGCATTTCTAGGGACATCAGTAGCTCCTGCTGGATTAAGCTTTACCTGTGCACCTTTTTCAATGATAATTTCATTATCAGCAGCAAGTGAAACATTCTCACCATTGATATTAATTGTATCAGTACCTGATGCACCACCTTGCATTTCAATAACATCACCCATATAAGTGGTTCCAGTAAAAGTAGATCCAGCGGCGAAAGTTAATCGTCCCCCTCGATCACTAAATTGGAATAATTGTTGATTATCAGCTTGCATCGTATAAGATGTTGTATCATTCTCATTTAGCGGATTAGTATAAGTTGACACAGTTTCCGCATGATTGGTGCCTGAAAACCTAGCTTCAGTATGCTGACCAACATAGAGCATTTGTGAACCAATAAAGTTGACATTTTTGATGTTAACTTTAGAATACTTATCTTTGCTAGTATTGATAATTCCATAAAAAGTTCGACTATAGATATCTAAGTTTTGGTAAGTAATATCTAGAGCAGTTGCGCTACCATCATAAGTTCCTGGTTCAAACATCTGAAAGTCGATAATATGACGGGCACTACTAGGATCATTTTCATCGGAATCTTTAGCCCGTACAACTAATTTTCTTGCTGGAATCATTAACCTGGTCGCACTATTAATATTAGTTGGTGCTTGAATATCAGCTGCCACATTAATAGTATTAATTTTGCTATTATAAAAGGCATCAACTAGATCTTGCCAATCATAGACATCAACTTCTTTATCTTCAGTCTTAGATATCACACTATTACGGTCAACTTTACAATTACCACTACCATTAGAAGGAGTAAATAGATCTGGTACATGACCATCGCTAGCCTGCGGTGTAATTTGAGCATCGTCAGTAACGATAACCGCTGGTTTTTGATCAGTTGCAGCTTGACTATCATCAGTGATTGAAGAATTAGTATTTTCAGGATCAGTAGTTACTGGTTTAGAAGCTTCATCTGGCTTTTGTTGAGCAGTCTGACTGGGTCCTTCAGGGTCCTCGTCGTCTGGTTGCTCCTCATCGTCTGGTTTAGTAGCATCATGATGATCCTGATTTTGGTCAGCATCTCCATCAGAAAGCGGCTTTTCTGGATTCTTAGCTGCTGCAGGATTGGTATCTTTATCCTTGGCAGCACCAGTTTGATCATCTGACTTTAAAAATGCAGATAAACCTTCATAAGTGGACAAATCTGTTTTGGCAGCCTGCTTGGCTGGTTTTGCTTCAGCAGATTGCTCGTCTTGAGCCTTGATTGTGTTAGTGGTATCAGCACTAACTGTATCAGCCTCTACCTTATTAGCATTTAGTCCAAGAAAACTAAAACCAAGTAGAACAGAAGCAGCCCCAATAGAAAGTTTTCGAATTGAGAAGCGGTCTTGTTTAGCCTGCATCTCCATCTTTCTCAAACGTTCGTTATAATTATTTTTTCCGAGCATTAAAATTTCCTTTCTATATTATTACTAGCCTATTCAACACACAAATAAATAGACCAATACATAAAAACTTATACTGGTACAGCATAACATATGAATAGAATACTTATGAAGTAAAGATATTTAGACAAATTAATCAGTCCTTTACCAATACTAAAGAGAAACTTTTACGAATTTTAATCAAACTAGACTTTGTTGAGCTAGCACATAAATTAGCCGATTTTAAAAAATATTTAGCAAACTGAACTAACAATAAATTTGCAAAACGTGATTTTACGAGCAAGTCAAAAAACAAATTAGAAATTTACGGTTGCATTTAACAGAACTTTTCTCTATAATAGTTAATGTTCTGTGAAGAACAAACAAACATACGATGGTCTGGTAGCTCAGCTGGATAGAGCAACGGTCTTCTAAACCGTGGGTCGTGGGTTCGAATCTCACCCGGATCATTTAAGTATCTAATTTAGCTTCGGTATTAAAAGGTTTCTTTAAATTACTGGACTGAATTTGGACTAATAACTTATTTTATAACAAAAATACCACTCGTTAATTCGAGTGGTATTTTTGTTATAGATTTCGATAAGTTAAAGGTTCATAAGCTCTTTGTTGCTGGTAAACCAGTATTTGTAGTAGATGTACTTTCCAATCAAAAAAGCAACCTAACTTTTTACAAAATTGCTTTACTTAAATAAGTCTGCATATGAGCCTGTATCAATAAAATCCACATATTCACCATCATATTAACCAATCAGGTTTAATATGTAAGTCTATTTCTGGTTTACGATTAACCACCAGATAATCATTCTGAAATGTATTTGACTTTACATAACATCACCTCAGTAATATGGTACCAAAGCAAGCGGCATATAGTTAACCTGAATGTCAACTTTTTGTGGGTAATAACCTTTTAGTCTTTACTCTGAAATTAATTTATCTAAATTTTGGAGTTCATATTAGATTCAGTGTGGTTTTTATTTAATTTTATCTTTGTCAGAATTTGAGAATAGTCTAAATTTATGCAGCAAAAGAGCGATAACATTTTGCCACATAAAACCAGAAACATAATCATTTGTTATTTAAGCAAATGGAGGTATTAATTAATACTTATATTTGCTTAAATAAATATATAGTCGACTATTAATTATGTTTTAAGGAGAAATAATAATGGCTAAAGAAATAAAAGATAAAGATGGGATTACCTATGTTCAAAAGAAGCCCTGGTATAAGCGCTTTTGGGTTTGGGTTTTAATAGTAGTTGTTGTATTTTGTATTATTGGCGGTATGTCTTCAGGTTCAGATGATGAATCATCAAGCTCAAATGATAATTCATCAAGTAAAACTACTCAACAATCAAAGAAAACAACTTTTTCTAAGCCTAAAAAAGCAGTTGTTGAGAAAAATACTGCAAAACTTGTTACTCTAGGTGCTGGAACTTATACAGTTGGTAGAGATATTGAACCAGGTAGATATACCATTACGGCAGCTTCAGGGAGTGGTAATTTATCATCTGATAACGAATCAAATGACGAAGAAATTAATGTAATTTTAGGAACTACAGTCGATAATGATATGGAACAAATTACTTCGTATACTGTTGATCTAACTAAAGATGAAAAAATCAAAATTGAAAGTATCCAAACTACAAAATTTGTTCCAACACCTAACAAGCGGAAATTCCAAACAGCTTTAGGAGCAGGACACTGGGAAGTTGGCAAGGACATTAAGCCAGGTAGATATGAAATAACTGCATTACAAGGTAGTGGTAACTTAATATCTAATAACGGAGAAGATGACATTAACGAAATACTTGGTACTACTGCAGATGAAGACTCTGGTCAAATAACTAAAGTTACTGCGGATTTAGTAAAAGGCGAAATTTTAAATACAGATTTGCAGGAAATTAAATTAACTGCTGAATAGCCACAAACACAAAAAATTGATTAATTCACTTGAAATAGCAACTTATAAGTGAGGCGCTATGGCCTCTTTTTTTGCAAAAAAAATATCCTGTTAATAAGATACCACAAGGTACTCATCAACAGGATAAAGTGTACAGCCCAAAAAAGTCCAAGCAATTTAAATACATTGCTTGGACTTTTTTTATTCTTTCACAAAAGCAGTCGGATGCTTCAGCGCTGGTTCAGTCATCATTTCCAAACCATGATCTGTAAAGTCGATTGCCAAAAGTTCATCATCAACTGCCAATTCGACAAATTTCTCGCCCCGCTCATTTTGGATAATTGGGAATTTCCATTTGCCAATCGTCGCCATTAGCTGCTCATTTTCGCTGCTAATGGTCACGATACCATAGCCATCATTCTGATAATCACCTAACAAGTCGGCATCTGCTGGGACAGATTGAGGATTGGCGCCTCTATGCTTGTCAAACTTAGCTCGCTTAGTTTGAGAACGCTGCTTCATATAGTCTGAAGCTTCTTTAATCCAATCTTTATCCTGCTGGCCAATTACTGCGTCAATAGTTTGGTAAGCCAAAGCAAAAATCGCATCAGTTGAATCCATGTTCATAGTAAAGACAAAAGCTAGATCAAGTTCAGGTACAAAACCTAGAAAAGAACAATAGCCAATATAAGAACCACTGTGGAAGAAGTATTTGTAACCACGATAATCTTCCATCATCATCCCTAAGCCATAATTAGCAAAGTTAGCACCGCCATAGCTGCGATCCGGTTGCATAATCGATTGCGGTTCATAACGCTGCATGGTAATGCCTTTACCTGTTTGCGCAGTTTTTAATTGGAACTGTCCCCATTTTAGTAAATCACTAATGCTAGCAAGCATACTACTGGCCCCACCAACTTTACCTGGAGCAATAAACGGTACCTGCGTCAACTTGCCATGATCAAGCAAATAAGGTTTAGCAATTCTAGTAACATCACATTCATGATGATTTATGTAAGTGTCATGCAAGCTTAATGGTTCTAATAAATTCTGACAAATATAGGAACCATAGCTATCGTTAATTACTTGCTCCATTACATAAGTAGCAACTGCGAAAATCAAATTACTATACTGCATTTCAACGCGCAACTCATGGTTAGGCTCCAAGTGTCCTATTGCTGCCACTTTTTGAGCTAAAGTTAAATCTTGCTGATTACAATTTGTAAACCGCATTAAGTCATGTGCTGGCAAACCACTCTGATGGCTTAATGCGTCGCGCCAAGTAATGTGATCAGTAGTGTATGGATCAGCTAATTTTAGTGCTGGCCAATATTTTTTTAAAGGTTGATCTAAGTCAATCTTACCTGATTCCGCTAATTTGCAAATCGCAGTAGCAAAAAAGGTCTTGGAAATTGAAGCAAGCGGATATAATGTGTCTTCTTGTCCGTCACCATAGACGTGGCTAAAGGTCTCCCCATGATGATAAATTCCAACTCCTAGACTCGGCAACTTAAATTCTGCCATTACCTGCTCGGCATAATTATTAATTTCTGCGGTTTTCATTAAATAAGTCCTCCCTTTATGCATCTTATGATTATACCACATCTATTAAAAATTAAATATTTGTATTATTACAATTTTTTAATTTTTATTTGCTTTTTTCATAATGTCTGTTAAAATTTTAATCATCACTTTAATCAACATTATAAAAGGAGCATTCTGATGAGAAAAAATAAAGCTTTATTAGCAATTAGTACTATTAGCTTGTCGGCATTAACCCTCGCCGCATGTAGTAATAACAAAAATACCAACAATGATAATCAATCAAAGTCCGTCAGCAAATTTGCACATGAAACACCAGTCAAAAAGACAAAACAAGGTGGTACACTTAAAGTTGCACTAGAAACTGATACGCCATTTTCAGGAATCTTTTCTAATGAATTGTCAACTAGTGATATCGACTCGCAAGCCGCCAGTCCTGGTCAGGAAACCTTGTTTGACACTGATGACCATTACCGCATTACTAACAAAGGGCCAGCTACCTTAAAGCTAGATCAAAAAGCCAATACTATCACTATTACTGTTAAAAAAGGTGTCAAGTGGTCAGACGGCAAACAAGTAATTGCTAAGGACTTGGAGTATCCTTATGAAATCATTGCCAATAAAAAGACGCAATCAGAACGCTACAATACTAATATCGAAAACATTATTGGTGTAAAAGAATATCACGAAGGCAAGGCCGAAACGATTTCTGGGATTGAAATGCCAGATGGAGAAAACGGCAGAACCATTGTTATTCATTGCAAAGAGTTGAAGCCTGGCATGTACAACAGTGGTAATCGTTATTTCTGGGAAGCCGCAGAGCCATATCACTATTTAAAAGACGTTCCATTTAACAAGTTAAAGTCATCCGATAAAATTAGACAAAAGCCTATGTTCTTTGGTCCTTATCAAGCAAGTAAAGTGGTTCGCGGACAATCAATTACTTGGACACCAAACAAATATTATTGGCGTGGTAAGCCGAAGTTAGATAAAATCGTGACCCAAGTAGTTGCCTCAAATTCTGCCTCTCAAGCAATTAAAAGTCACAAATTCGACGTTGCCACAGTTATTCCAACCCAATGGAAACAAGTTAAAAATACCAAAAATGTTAATTTTATTTCACAAGTTCCACTTACCTACTATTATTTAGGATTTAAAGTTGGTAAATGGGATGCCAAACAAGGCAAAAATGTCATGGATAAGAATTCCAAGATGAATAATAAAGCCTTGCGCCAAGCAATTGGGTACGCAATGAACACAGATGCCGTTGATAAGCGATACACTTATGGTATCAAGTTCGCCATTCCGACTTTAATTCCAGCACCATTTGGCGACTATTTCAACAAAAATGAGAAAGGCTATTCTTACAATCTGAAGAAAGCCAATGCTATTTTAGATAAAGCTGGTTATAAGAAAAAAGGAAAATGGCGGACTCAGCCTAATGGTAAGCCTTTGACTATTAACTTTGCGGCAATGACTGGTGACTCAACACGTGAACCAATTATTCAAAATTATATTCAACAATGGCATAAAATTGGTCTAAACGTCAAATTAACTAATGGACGCCTAATTGAATTTAATTCCTTCTATGATAAATTACAAAATGACGATCCCAAAGTTGATATGTTTACCGCAGGCTGGGGCTTGCCAAGTGATCCTTCACCGCAATCCTATTATAGTGAGAGTTCTATCCTAAATTACTCGCGCTTCGTAACTCCTGAGAACAATAAATTATTAAAAGAAATTGATTCACAGAAGGCTTTCGACCATAAATATCGTGTCAAAAAATTGCATGAATGGCAAACTTATATGAATAAAGAGGCATACAATATTCCGATTGATAGTTTCTATCAAATTACCGCTATTAACGATCAAGTTACAGGATATTCATTAAAACCATCTTCCAGCAACAACAATCACACCCTATGGTATAAGGTTGGTTATAGTAAATAAATTTAGGCTTGCATTTTTAACTAGATTCTAGTATTATTTTATTAAGCAATTATGAGAGGTATTATAATTATGACGACACGTATAAACGTTAATTACACTTCAGTTAAATATTATTTTGGTTACTTTAGACAGTTGATCTGAGTGCCAAATTTGCTATTGAGTTAGACACACAGGTCAGTATTCAAGACAATCTGCGTGTTCAACTTTCTTGATTAGTTCCTCTTTTCTAAAAAACACGCAGTTGTCGTCAGCTGCGTATTTTTTATTTTAAGGAGAATTTTGATGAAAATTTTTAAAAAGATTGGTTTAGATACCTTAAATGGTCTATCCATCGGAATCGTTGTCGCACTAATTCCAGGCGCATTAGTTAATCAACTAGTCCAAGCATTATTACCAACTTGGCCGCAATTGCAATTTATCCTCGCATTAACCGCATTTGCATCAGGATTATTACCAGCAATTAGCGCGGTTTGTGTGGGTATGACAGCTAAACTATCACCGATTCAGACTTCAGCACTTGCTTTGGCGGCAATCGCTGGCGCTGGTAATTTTACTATGAAGAACGGCAATATTACGGTTAACGGCAGCGGTGACGTCATTAATATAGCAATTACCATTATGATTGGCTATGGTGTGATTTTATTACTAGGCAAAAGTTTAAAAGCCTACACAATTTTATTATTGCCCTTAATCGTCCTAGTAGTAGCTGGCGGAATTGGCCACTTAACCCTGATCCCAGTAGGAAAAATAACAACTTTAATTGGGATTGGTATTGAACACCTAATTGGTCTACAACCAATTTTAATGGGAATCATCATGGGTATTATATTCGGTCTATTAATTGTATCGCCAATTTCATCTGTCGGAATTGCCACAGCAATTAGCCTTTCAGGCATAGCCGCTGGATCAGCTAACCTGGGTATTGTCGGCGTATCCTTTGCTTTAGCGATTTTTGGCTGGCAGGTGAATTCCTTTGGCACCTCAATTGCCCACTTCTTGGGTTCACCAAAAATGCAAATAGCCAATCTGATGACCAATCCTAAACTATTATTACCAATTTCCATTAATGCTGGAATTTTAGGTGGCTTAGGTGCCATTTTTAAAATCGGAGGCACGCCAATGAGTGCGGGATTCGGCTTCTCTGGCTTAATTGGACCACTAGCAGCATTGGCTAATCGACCTAGTGATTTTGCTAATATCAGTTTGGTAATAATTCTGTTCTTTATCTTGCCAATTGCCTTAGGCTTGGTGGCTAATTACCTATTTAATTACAAGCTACATTTCTTTACTGCTGAAGATTTTGCTTTAAATTTTGAATAATTGCTAAAACAATGGATTCATTATTTAGTCAGTGCCTCAAGGTGCTGACTTTTTTATTTGGTAAACCGAAATATTTATACCTGTAACTAATAACGTTAATAAAAAAATGCTTTCTCTAATGAAAAAGCATTTTCAAAATAACAAAAGTATTTAACTATTTAACCAACTTGCCATGCTGATATACCTGCTTATCTACTTGATTTACTGCAGTAACATCGGCCAATGGATTATTCTGCAAAACTAAAAAGTTAGCTTCCTTACCTGCTGTCAAGCTTCCACAATGATCAGCAATCTGTAACAATTCAGCCGCGTAGCGAGTCGCGCCCAGCAGTGCTTGCAGCGTTGTTGCACCAGCCTTAACTAGCAAATCCATCTCTCGAGTTGTACTACGATCAAACATGCTTAATGGCGTACCTGCATCGGTACCAACAACAACTTTAACACCCTTTTTAATCGCCATACCAACATTCTTATAAAATGTTTTGATAATTTGCGAGTTTTTCTTTTGCATATAATCTGGTACTAAATCTCCAGCATCAGCGATACATTGACTAGCATTCAACGTTGGCACTAAACAAACGTTATGCTCAACCATAAAATCAGCTTGTGCTTCATCAAGAAAAATCCCATGTTCAATCGAATCGACTCCAGCCTGCAGACTCAATTCAATCCCGCGATTGCCTTGGGCATGAGAAGCTACGGTCATGTGCTTGGAATGAGCTTCACTGACAGCAGTTTGCAATTCTTCCAAGCTTAACTCCGTATCATCTACTCGGTCAGTTGGTGACATCACTCCGCCAGTAGCCATAACCTTGATATTCTTCGCACCATGCTTGAACTCTTCACGCACAGCCTGCCGCATTTCTGCCTTGGAATTAACTAAGTGACCCCAATTTTGATCATGATCTTGACCAACGGTGAAATCACCATGACCGCCCACAATCGACATTGGTCTACCCGACGGTACGATTTCTGGACCATCAACGAGTCCTTGTTGCATTAACTTCATCAACTGAACATCAACATCAAATACGGCACCACAGTCACGGATAGCCGTGACACCCGATTTAAGTAACGTACGTAAATTATGTAGCGCCTGAACCGTAGCCGCTGTTTCAGTCGAATCTGCTTGTACCTTAAGCGTTGGGTCAAGCATGATATGTGTATGAGCGTTAATCAACCCCGGCATGACATATTGTCCTTGCAAATCAACCACTTTTTCAGCTTGTGGTGTCTTACCTGTACCAGTTTTAGTAATTATACCTTGGTCATCGACCAGCAGCCAAGCATTTCCCTGAATCTTTTCATTAACTGCATCAAACAAGTTGCAATTCTTATATAAAGTTGCCATTGAAATTACCCATCTTTCTACATAAATTAATTTTTTAGTCTTATTATAACCTATTTTTAAGATAAAAATAGTGGAATTTATGGATATTGTAAGATTGCAGTATTCCTATATTTAATTCAAATTAATACTCCCTTTTGCCCTTCTTATAAACTGCCTTATTAGCTTGTGTCACTGCCTTAATATCGGTTAAAGGATTTTTATCTAATACTAAGAAATCAGCATATTTGCCAGCAGCTAAGGTACCATATTCATCAGAAATTTTCATTAATTTAGCAGCATTAACACTAGTTTGCAGAGCTTCAAAGTTACTAAAACCAGTATCAACTAAAAGCTGGAGTTCAACTGGTGTCTTGTCAAAGCCATTAAAAGTTGTACCAGCATCAGTACCAAGTGAAATTTTAACACCACGTTCATGAGCATGGGCAATGTTTACTTGCAGATCAGCCAAAGCCGTTTTTGCCTTATTCATCTCCCAGGCAGGAGCAATATCTTGCGCATATTCAGGAAAAGCCCAAGCAGCAATAATTGTCGGCGTTAAATAAGTGCCATTTTTCAGCATCAAATCTATGGCTGCATCATTAACATAGTAGCCATGTTCAATTGAATCAACACCTGCTTCTAGCGCATTCATAATTCCAGCAATTCCCTCTGCATGAGCTGCAACAATTAGTCCCTTGTGATGAGCCTCTTGGACAGCCACACGAATCTCGTCAACACTTAATTGTGGATCATCCATCGAATCTTTTTCAGTCATAATTCCACCAGCAGCCATGACTTTCACAGCCTTGACACCACGTGCTAATCCTTGACGCACAGACTTGCGCATTTCGTCAGGAGAATCAACAATATAACCGAAGTTGGGAATATCTCCATGACCACCGCTCATTGAATATGGCCGTCCCGAAGGCAGTACCTCTGGTACCTTAGTAATTTTTCCTTCAGCAATCATCCTAGCAATCGTTAAATCAATGTCAAAAGTTGAGCCACATTCACGCACGTAGGTAACGCCAGACTTTAGCATTGTATGCAAATTCTCTACCGCATTAATAGTTGTTTCAATCACATTGAAATCTGTTACGCCCCGAGAATCAGTTGGATCCATCACCATGTGAGTGTGACAATTGATTAGCCCCGGCATTACATATTTATCTTGAAGATTTACCCAATTATCCGCTTGCGGCGCTTTCCCCGTACCAAGCGCAGTAATCTTAACCGTTTCATCGTCGACTTCTAACCAAGCATTCTGCTTAAGTTGATTCGTTTCACCATCAAATAAATTACAATTCTGATAAATAGTTTTGGTTTTCATCGCGTGTTCCTTTAATCCATATCTAATAACCACATTTTATGCCGTTTTTTCAATGATAACAATAGCAATCCAAAATACTGAACTAGCAAGCATCGCTAATTACTCAATGACGTTTAATCTTTCATGCTTTAAAAAGGCAGTTAAATTGTCCACGACTATCGCCAGTAAACGTTCTCGTGTTTCCTGTGGTGCCCAAGCAATATGCGGTGTTAAATAACAATTTTTGGCTGAAAGCAGCGGACTTTCAGCAGGAATTGGTTCTGTTTGAGCAACATCAACAGCTGCAGCTGCAACTTGACCATTATTTAGGTCTGTCGCCAAATCGGCTTCATTAATTAATCCGCCACGAGCAGTATTAATAATGATTACATCCGCTTTCATTTGTTTAATTGCAGCTGCATCAATCAGATTAGTTGTCTGCGTAGTTTGTGGTACATGCAGACTAATAACATCGGATTGCGCATATAATTGCGCTAGACTTACCTGCTCCACCCATGCTGCTGGCACAATTTTTGGTCGATGATTATAAAAGATTACTTTCATCCCAAATGCGTGACCTATGTCAGCCACCTTTTGAGCAATTGCCCCAAAACCAATTAAGCCTAGAGTTTTCCCTTGAAGTTCCATCAATGGTTTAGCCCAAAAGGTAAAGTCAGGATTACTGGACCACTTGCCATCATGCACCAATTGGTTATGCAAACCTACCTGATTGGTTATTTCTAGTAATAGCGCAAAAGTTGCTTGAGCAACTGCCTCAGTACCATAAGTTGGCACATTGGTTACTGTTACTCCAGCCTTTTTAGCGGCATTAAGATCAATCACGTTATAACCAGTAGCAGTTACGCCAATATAGTTTAGACGCGGAGCTGCCGTAATCACCGCTTCATCAAGTGGCGTTTTATTAGTTAACACAATCTCAGCGTTGCCTATTCTACGCAAGATTTCTTGATCATCGTCTACCGGTGTTCGATCATAAAAAGTGCAATTACCAATTTTTTCTAATTCTGACCAATCTAAATCGCCAGGATTTAGCGCATAGCTATCCAAATTTACAATTTTCATGTTTACTCTTCCTCACATTTCAAGATTAGCTTGTTAATCACTCATTTTACCTTAGTATAGCTTACTTCCAAGCAAATTTACTAGTCAGCCCAACCAACAGCGTTAAAGTTTTAGACTGCTAACAGGTTTTGTTATAATTAAACTATTAATTTAAAAAGAAGGCAGAAAAATGATTAAATTTTACGGTTACAAACGTTGCTCTACTTCCAGGAGCGCACAAAAATGGCTAGAAGATCACGGTGTCCAATTTGAATTTCAAGATTTAGTCGAGCAGCCACCTCAAAAAGAGGAGTTAATTAGTTGGATGAAGCAATATCAGGACCGCGGTTTACGATATTTCTTCAATACCCACGGCATGGATTATCGCAAAATGCAATTAAAAGACAAAATTTCCGAGATGTCGATTGATGAAGCAGCTGATTTAATGTCGAAAAATGGCAAACTTATCAAACGACCATTAGTTGTTGGTAGTAATAAACTTACCTGCGGCTTTAACGAGCAAGTTTACACAGAAACTTGGCTATAAAACACTAAAACGGGCTAAGGCCCGTTTTCTCTTGCTCAAATAACTAGTACAATAGGAAATAAAAAAGGAGCGAATTATGAAGTATAATCAATATGCCTATGTCGAAACTGACTACCAAACCCAACTACAAGAATTACAAGCGATTAATTTTTTACCTAAAAATTACCAAAATTTATCCTTTGGACAATTATTAGCAGAATTAGTAGCTAATACCTTAGCTGAAGTCAACCCAACCGCCGATTCTGCGCGATTAGCAAAACTGCAAGAATTTGCCGTTAGTTCCAAGCAGTCATTAGCCGAATTCATCACCAGTAATCCTGAAAGTATCAGTCTCAAGCAATTTTACAATGTTGCTTTGCAACTATTAGGCTACCATGTTGATTACGACTACGATTTAGCCGATCCAATACGCTTTACGAATAAGCAGGCTTTACCAATTGTTACTAAAATTACTAGTCAATCCGAATTAATTACGGCTTTTTACCGCTTATTAAATACCCGTGCCAAAAATGGTCAGTTATTAATTGATGTCATGGCGGGTAAAGGATACTTCTATCGGCAATTGGGAACTTGGCCTAAAAACAAATTTATCTTATTTAATGGTAAAAGCCTGCCAATTTTTGATACTAACAAAGTTATTCGGGAAGTGGTCTACGTTGAAAGTGACCTCGACACCGATGATGACGGGCAACCCGACCTACTACAAACCACCATTTTCCGTCCTGTCGAAAGTAACAGGATGTCTGTGCCTGCGTTATACACAGCCAGTCCATATTTTGGCGGAATCATTAACAACGAACAACGTAATCATAACGTTGATGAAAATTTAAGCGACGCCAACACCTGGACTAACCCACAATACGAAGCTGCTAATCACGTGGCTGCCAAGCCAACGGGAGATGAAAATTATCCAACTACTGAGCAGGCAACCGGTAAATCTTCTTATCCGTTAAACGAATACATGCTGGCACGTGGCTTTGCTAGTGTATTTGCTGGCGGTATTGGCACTAAGGGCAGTGATGGCCTACGCATTACCGGTTCACCTGAAGAAACTGAAAGTGCCAAAGAAATTATCGAATGGCTTCATGGCGACCGAATTGCCTATACTGACCGCACTAAAAAATACGAAACTAAAGCCAGTTGGTGTAATGGTAACATTGGCATGACTGGTCGTTCATACCTAGGAACCTTGCAGATTGCTGTCGCAACCACTGGTGTTGCAGGTCTGAAAACCGTTATTTCTGAAGCTGCAATCTCTTCTTGGTATGATTACTATCGTGAGCATGGCTTAGTTATTGCTCCCGAAGCCTGTCAAGGAGAAGACCTAGACTTGTTAGCCGAAACCTGCCAATCTAACCTTTGGGATGCAGGCGACTACCTTAAAATTAAGCCACGCTATGATGAAATGCAAAAGACGCTTTTGACTAAAGAAGATCGAATAACCGGACAATATTCAGATTTTTGGGAAGCTCGCAACTACCGTCACCACACCGATCAAATCAAGTGTTCTTGGATTAGTGTCCATGGTTTGAATGATTGGAATGTCAAACCAAAGAATGTTTACAAAGTGTGGCAAAAGGTCAAGCAATTACCAATTGAGCATCACCTTTTCTTACATCAAGGACCGCATTATAATATGAATAACTTGGTTTCAATCGATTTTACTGATTTAATGAATCTCTGGCTCGTTCATGAATTGCTGGAAGTTGATAATCATGCAGATGAGCAGTGGTCAACCGTGCTAGTGCAAGACAATCTGCAAGCTGATCAATGGCACGCTGAAAATGATTGGAGCGATGAAATTGGTCAACCTGTAACCTATTACCCCACTGATGACGGAACATTGCAAAAAGATGGCAACGGCAAGCAGCAACTTACGTTCACTGACCTTGGAGGTAGCGAATTTAAAGCTGCCAAAATATCTGAATCAGAATGGCAAAATCAATTTATAGCGGGTGAACCAAAATGGGCTAAAGCTAGCTTACGCTTTGTTAGTGATGAATTTATCCATCCCGTTACGCTTGTTGGCAGGCCTGAAGTTAAGTTACGTGTTTCTGCCAGCAAAACAACCGGTCAACTTTCAGTTGCTTTGGTAGAACTCGGTGAGCGTCAACGTTTAACTGCTACACCTAAGGCTTTGATGTCTGGCGGTCAAGAACTAGCCTACCGTTTTGGCACCGATACATTGCAAGAATTTGTACCGACTAAAGCAACCCCAGCTAAGTTAATCACTAAGGCACATATCAATTTGCAAAATTATGCTGATCTGCAAAAGCCAAGTACGATTGAAGCTGGAAAATTTTACGCTTTAAGCTTTAAACTGCAACCAACCTATTACACTCTGCCAGTTGGCGCTAAGCTCTGCCTCATCATCTATTCCACGGATCAGGGCATGACCAAACGTCCACTTGCAGCAGAAGACTATACTATCGACTTGGCTAATACAGAGATTTCATTTAGCCAAAAGTAAATTAATTCACCCAAAAAGCAGCTAGTTTGTGCATAGCTGCTTTTTAGTTAGTCATTTTATCAAAAATAGCTTGACGTTAAGGCTAGAAATCGATTACATTTAAATAAAACTAATTTTATAAATTTTTTAAGGAAGCTCTATGAACTATCTTGATGTCTATCATGACATGCTTAACATCTATGGTCCGCAAAACTGGTGGCCCTCAGATTCTGTACTGGAAACATTAATTGGAGCTATTCTTGTTCAAAATACCAACTGGCTAAATGCCGAAAAGTCATTACAAAATCTGCGATCAGCAACCAATTTCGAACCTCAGCTTTTAGCTAAGCTAGATAGCGCAGAAATTAAAGAATTAATTATTCCCAGTGGATTTTACCATGCTAAATCAGAAACAATTCATGCAGCCTTACAATATTTTAATAGGTTCAATGTCAATTCTAAGGTAGTCTCAACTACTATTCCTACTCGTGACTTACGCAATGAGCTGTTAGAAATTAAGGGAATTGGCAACGAAACTGCTGATGTGATTTTGCTCTATATCTTCCAAAGACCAGTATTTATAGCAGACGCTTACTCTAAAAAGATGATTAGTTTCTTTGAAAACAGGGACAGTAAAAAATTAAAATATTTGCAAGTAAAGACAGAAATGGAAGCCCAGCTAACAGAGTTAGCAACTAGCGACTTTCAAGAATTTCATGCCTTAATCGATGAACATATAATTGACTATTTAACTATCCAAAAAGAAAAGTCGTAAAGCTAAAAAGCTCAGAAGTACCAACCACATCTGAGCTTTTTTGATTTTACAAGATAGTTTATAAACTAGTAGTTGAAAACGAGCGATTTTCCAGTGCTGTAAGTAATGCTTGAGCCGTATCCAAACTAGTAATTAGTGGTACATTTTGCTGGATTGCCACTTGACGAATGATGAAGCCATCCGAACTTTTAGCGACATCATGACCCATGGTATTAATTACCAAATCAAACTGCCCATTCTTTAACGATGTCGCAATATTGTGTTGATCATTTTCACTTAACTTATTTACCACACTAACCTGCAAGCCGTTATTTTCTAGAAAAGCCGCCGTTCCCTTTGTCGCAAACAACCGATACCCAATTTGCGCGAATTTTTGGGCAATTGGCAAAATCGCTTCCTTATCACGATCCTCAATGGTTAACAGCACATTACCGTTATCTGGAATCACCATGTTAGCACCAGCAAAGGCCTTATACAAAGCCTTTGGAAAACTAATATCACTCCCCATAACTTCGCCTGTTGACTTCATCTCGGGTCCTAGATAGCTATCCACATCGGCTAACTTGCTAAAGGAAAAGACTGGTGCTTTCACACTAATCATTTTTGGTTCAGTAGCCAGTCCATCGGCATAACCCTGATGTGCCAAACTTTGTCCCATAATTACCCGTGTTGCCACCTGTGCCATTTCAATATCAGTAATTTTACTTAAAAATGGTACGGTGCGACTGGCTCGCGGATTAACCTCGATAATATAGATTTCACCGTCTCGCTCAATTAGCTGCAAATTCATGATGCCGCGGCAATTAAGTTTTAAGGCTAACTGCTTAGTTATCTGTGCAATCTTTTGCTTAATTTCAGGAGTAAAAGTTTGCGCTGGATAAACCGCCATCGAATCACCCGAATGCACTCCTGCGTGCTCAATATGTTCCATGATCCCCGGAATTAAAACGCGCTCTCCGTCACAAATCGCATCTACATCACATTCACGACCATCAAGATAATCGTCTACCAAAATCGGATGGCTGCTAGCAATATCAGCATGTTGATTCAAATAGTCCTCAAGTTCTGTCTGGTTATAGACAATTTCCATTGCCTTGCCACCTAAAACATAGCTCGGCCGTACCAAAACTGGATAGCCTAATTGCTCTGCTGCCTGCAGTACTTGGGCATGTGTTGTAGCAGTAATACCTTGTGGCTGCTTTAAGTTTAAGTCTTTAACTGCCTTGTCAAACAGTTCTCGATCTTCGGCTCGGTCAAGATCTTGCAAACTAGTACCCAGAATTTTAACACCATGCTGCTCAAGTCCAGCTGCTAAATTAATTGCGGTTTGCCCACCGAATTGAATAATTACTCCCACTGGTTGTTCAAGATCGCAGACATTCAAGACATCTTCAAGCGTTAGTGGTTCAAAATATAATTTATCAGAAATCGAAAAATCTGTTGAAACCGTTTCCGGATTAGAATTAATAACAATTGCTTCGTAGCCTAGGCTTTGCAAGGCTTTGACACAGTGAACCGTAGCATAGTCAAATTCAACCCCTTGACCGATTCTAATTGGTCCAGAACCAACCACAAGCACTGATTTTTTGTCCGACTTGTGACTTTCATTTTCAAAATCATAAGTCGAATAAAAATACGGTGTCTGTGAAGCAAATTCAGCCGCGCAGGTATCCACCATTTTATAAACTGGCAACAATTTATTATCATAGCGCAGTTGCCGTACTTGATCAGGCTTTTCACGCCATAAATTTGCAATTGTCTGGTCACTAAAGCCATACCTTTTGGCAGTCGTTAAAGTAGCTACATCCTGTGGATGACTAGCAATTTCCTGTTCTAATTGAACCAGATGCTGCACAATATCTAGAAAATAAAAATTAATTTTGGTTAATTCATGTAATTCAGCCAGTGAATAGCCACGGCGAAACGCTTCTGCCAAATAAAATAGTCGATCGTCTTCAACCTTAACTAACTTTTTAGTTAATGCTTCATCACTTGCTTGATGAGCAGTAGGCGAGTATAAATCCTTTTCGTCAATTTCAAGCGAACGCACCGCCTTTTGCAAGGCTTCTTCAGCGCTGCGACCAATTGCCATGACTTCTCCGGTCGCCTTCATCTGCGTACTAAGTTGCCGATCGGCCTGAGTAAACTTGTCAAACGGCCAGCGCGGAATTTTGCAGACTACGTAATCTAGAGCTGGTTCAAACTCCGCAAAGGTTGTTCCAGTAACCGGATTTTTAATTTCATCTAAAGTAAGACCAACGGCAATTTTAGCTGCCATTTTGGCAATTGGATAACCCGTAGCTTTTGAGGCTAACGCTGACGAACGTGATACCCGCGGATTAACTTCAATCACATCATAATTAAAACTATTAGGATCTAATGCTAGTTGGACATTGCAACCACCTTCGATTTTTAAAGCTCGGATTAGCCGCAATGAGCAATCACGTAACCTTTGATATTCCTTATCCGACAAGGTTTGTGATGGCGAAAACACAATTGAGTCACCTGTATGAATCCCCACTGGATCAAAGTTTTCCATACAACAGACAATCATGGCGTTATCGCTACTATCACGCATTACTTCAAATTCAATCTCTTTATAACCTGCAATCGAACGTTCAATTAAACATTCGGTTACTGGTGAAAGTTCTAATCCATTCTTAACTATTTGGGTTAATTCATCACGATTATTGCAGATACCGCCGCCGGTACCACCCATGGTAAAGGCTGGCCGTACAATAATCGGATAGCCAATTTCTTCACCAAAATCTAAAGCATCAGTAACCGTCTTGACACTTTTAGATGCAGGGACTGGTTCGCCCAAGGATTGGCAAAGTTGCTTGAATTTTTCCCGGTCTTCAGCTTGCTCAATCGAAGCTAGTTTGGTTCCTAAAAGTTCAATATTTAATTCGTCCAAAATACCAGTTTCAGCTAAGGATAATGCCATATTAAGTCCAACTTGTCCCCCTAAAGTTGGTAAAATAGCATCTGGATATTCTTGATGAATAATTCGCGAAACGGCATCAACCGTCAATGGTTCTAGATAGACTTTATCAGCAATCTCACGATCTGTCATAATGGTTGCGGGATTAGAATTAACTAAGACAACTTCATACCCCTCTTCCCGCAATGCTAAGCACGCTTGAGTTCCCGAATAATCAAATTCGGCTGCTTGACCAATAATAATTGGTCCAGAGCCAATCACCATAATTTTGTGAATATCTGTTCTTTTAGGCATTAGTCTGATTCCTTTCTTGGTCAATCATTTGCATAAAATAATCAAACAGTCCAACTTCATCATGCGGTCCCGGAGTACTATCTGGGTGAAACTGCACGGAGAAAGCTGGGTATTGCTTATGTTGCAAGCCTTCAATCGTACCATCATTAACTTCAACATGTGTCACACGCAGCCGACTAGGATCAATTGAATCTGCTTGTACTGCATAACCATGATTTTGCGAAGTAAAACCAATATTCTTCGTAGCAATTTCTCTTACTGGATGATTAAAACCACGATGCCCAAATTTCATTTTATAAGTCTGTGCACCATTGGCTAAAGCAAAAACCTGATGTCCCATACAAATTCCCATTAGCGGTATCTTTTTTTCAACTTCACGAACCATTTCACAAGCCGACAACATTTCCTGCGGATCGCCCGGGCCATTTGACAGCAAGACCCCATCAGGATGCAATGCTAAGATTTTGGCAGCAGAAGTAGTATAAGGCACAACGATACAGTTACAATCACGTTGTGCAAGCTCACGCAAGATACTATTCTTCAAACCAAAATCGACCACAACGATATTGCGCTTTGAACCAGGAACAGGATATGCCTTGGTAGTGGAAACCTGCTCAACAATTTTTTGGACTGGATCACTAGTCGTCAGTTTTTCGGCAATTGCAGCTGCCTGCGCGCTTGAATCAGCAATTTGTCCCCGCATAGTGCCATGAACCCGGAGCTTTTTGACCAACGCTCTAGTATCGATGCCTTGGATACCAGGAATATCCAAACTAGTTAAAAACTCTGGCAAACTAGTTTGCATTCGCCAATTATCAGGCTGGCGCGCGACCTGATGACAGATAACACCTGCAATTCCCGGCTCAAGTGACTCATAATCGGCTAGCGTAATACCATAATTACCGATTAATGGATTCGTAAATACCAAAATTTGTCCAGCATAGGATTGATCAGTAATCGCTTCTTGATAACCGGTCATCCCCGTAGTAAAAACTACCTCGCCATTAGTTTGCCTTTGACTACCAAAACCTTCACCAGCATAGATACTGCCATCTTCTAAAATTAAGTAACGCATCTCTAGTCTTCCTTTCTCTGATAAACGATTTTGCCATCAACTAGTGTCAGAGCAGTTTCTCCATAGACCTCATCACCAGTAAATGGAGTGTTGTGACCCTTAGACTGATAATCCTCTGCCCTTAACTTTGAACTATGCTTTAAATCAAAAATTGCCAAATCAGCTGGTTCACCTATTTCGATCCTGCCTGCATGTGGTAAATTAAACGCCTGCGCAGGCTTATTCGTGAATAAGTCGAGCAACTGGGACAAGGATAAAATCCCTGGTTTAACTAAATGCGTGTACAACTGACTAAAGGCTGCTTCGCTACCAGTAATGCCAAAGGCAGCTTGCTGAAACCCGCCTGCTTTATCTTGAACGGTATGTGGAGCGTGATCAGTCGCAATCAAATCAATAGTGCCATCTTTTAGACCAGCAATTAAAGCAGCTTGATCTGCTTGAGAGCGCAATGGCGGATTCATCTTATAGTTGCCGTCATCCCGCTTTATGTCTGTCTCGTTTAGCAATAAATGGTGTGGCGTTACCTCACAAGTTACGTTAATTCCACTTTGCTTAGCTTGCCGAATCAATTCCACACTAGTTTTAGTGGAAACATGACAAACATGATAGTGTACGCTAGTTTTTTGCGCTAATAGCAAATCACGGGCAATCTGGGTAGTCTCAGCGAGCTCACTAATTGGTCGCATTGAAAATTCTTGTGCTTTAGACCCAGCATTGATTACCCCCAGATTGAATAGCGCATCATCTTGCGCATGCTGAGCGATAATTAAGTTTTGCTCGCGCGCTTGTTGCATAGCCAAATACATGGTTTGAGCATTTTGGACCCCCTTACCATCGTTACTTAAGGCAAAAGCACCTGACATCTTTAAACCTGCATAGTCTGGTAATTGGTTACCTGTTTCGTCAACGGTAATCGGTCCATACTGTAAAATATGCACTAAGCCATTTTGGTGATTATTGGCTACCATTTGCTGAAGTAATTCTGGAGTATTAGGAACTGGCACTACATTCGGCATTGCACCCACAGTTGTAAAACCGCCATGAGCTGCTGCCAGCGAACCGGTTCGCACATTTTCTTTTTCGGTTTGACCAGGATCGCGGTAGTGAACATGCAGATCAATTAATCCAGGAGTTACTAGCTTGTCAGTTGCGTCGATTACTTGTTCAGCCGTAAGGTCTTTACCAATTGCCGCAATCTTGCCATTTTCTAATAATAAATCACCGTTAACAATGTGCCTTGCCAAGTAAAGTTGCCCGTTTTTGATGACCATCGTCATTTTACAAACCTCCCAACCCGCGTCCACGCATAACTGCTTCAATCATCGCCATCCGCATGAAAACACCATTTTCCATTTGACGTACGAACATGCTCTTAGGAGCTTCGACTAATTCACTAGCTAATTCCACACCACGATTAATTGGACCAGGGTGCATGATAATGGCATTGTCTTTAAGTGCAGCATAGCGCTTAACATTAATCCCATATTGTTCATGATATTTTGCCTTATCAAACTCAGCTTCGTTGGGATCGTCAGCGTGACGTTCGTGTTGTACTCGCAACAACATCATAACGTCGACCTTATCAACTAAATCATCAATTGCGCAGTACTGACCGTATTGGTCAAATTCCTGATCATACCAATACTCTGGACCTGAAAAATAAACTTGCGCACCTAGTTTAGTCAATAACTCCATATTACTTTTGGCAACTCGCGAATTAGTGATATCACCAACAATCGCTACTTTCAACCCTGCAAAATGACCGAAATGTTCATGAATCGTCATCATATCTAGCAGACATTGTGACGGATGCTGGCCACTGCCGTCGCCACCATTAATAATGCCTAAATTAAGATGTTCAGTAGCATCTGGATGAATCAATTTTTCATAATATTCATTTTCAGGATGCCGAATAACTGCCAAATCAATTCCTAAAGCTGCCATAGTCAAGGCAGTATCATACAAAGTCTCACCTTTTTTAACTGAACTATGGGCTGGATCAAATGGAATAGTAGTCAACCCAAGTTTAGTTTCAGCCATTTCAAAACTAGTATGTGTTCTACTAGAATTTTCAAAAAACATATTGGTAACATAAACTGGCTCAGTTAATTTAGGAGAAGCGCCACCGGCTTTAAAATATTCTGCGCGATCAATTAATGTCTGCACCTCAGCTGTACTTAAGTCTTCTACACTAACAAAATGCGATAAAGCAACTATATTTTTATTTTTCATAAGTGAATCCTTTTTTTGTAAAAAAATAAATCTGAAGCATCTAACCTGCTCCAGATTTAACAAAAGGGTTCTTAACCATGCAATACTCAGCATATTACAAAAGAACTCAAACCCTTCTGACCCTCACTGGAGCCAATTAAATGGTTGAATTTAACTGTATCTTTTTTATTTTGGTAGTGTCTTTAGTTCAACACTATCCTGATTATCAATTTCCGTCACCTTAACCGCTACTTGTTCACTCATTGAGGTAGGAATATTTTTACCAACAAAATCTGCTCTAATTGGCAGTTCGCGATGTCCCCGATCTACCAAAGCAGCCACAGCAATTGAACTTGGGCGTCCTAAATCCATGAGCGCATCCATGGCTGCACGAACCGTACGTCCGGTATAAATAACATCATCAACTAAGACTACATGCTGATCAGCAATATCAACACCAACCGCTTCCGAATTAACAATTGGGTCTTGCTTTAAAGAAGCATCATGGCGATCATCACGGTAAAGCGTAATATCAAGTTGGCCTAGTGGTACATCAATACCCTCTAGCTGCTGAATTCTGTCATGAATACGTTGCGCTAAATAAACACCGCGAGTCTTAATCCCGACTAATACCAAGTTTTCAGTTCCTTTATTGCGTTCAATAATTTCATAGGTAATTCTAGTTAACGCCCGCTTCATCGCTAACGCATCCCAAATTTCTTTTGCCATCTTAACTTTTCTCCTAAATTATCTTTTACGTCCATGAAAAAACACCCAGCCAACTTGAGACTAAGTGTTTTGTAGGGGAAAAGTATCATACTTGTTCACCTTACTAGCCTCACAGGACTATTTTAAAGGACATTTCATTCAATATACGTGCAAACAGCTAAATTGTCAACTGAAACTGTTAGTCTTAACTAATTAAAACTAACTTGTCCAACTAAATCATTAATATCGCTAACTCCCAAATCCGACAGAACTTGCGGCAGCTTCTGAATAATATGAACGCAAGCTAGTGGATCATTGAAATGAGCACTGCCAACAGCCACCGCGTTAGCTCCAGCCAGCATAAATTCTGCCACATCTTGAGCAGTAGTAATGCCGCCCATGCCAATAATCGGTAAATCCGTCACTTTGCGAACACGTTGCACTTGATAGAGAGCTAGTGGCTTAATGCCACTGCCTGAGAGACCGCCAACATTATTGCCAAGGACTGGTTTACGCGATTTAAGATTGATCTCTAGCCCCATTACCGTATTAATTAACGATAAACCATCGGCACCGCCAGCTGCAGCTGCTTGTGCAATTATCGTAATATCTGTCACATTAGGAGTTAACTTAACATAAACTGGTAAATCAACACTTTGCTTAATAGCTGCCGTAATTGATTCAACTAATTCTGGCTGCACCCCAATTGTCATTCCGCCACGTGCTACATTGGGACAAGAAAAATTGATTTCTAGAGCGTTAGGCTGACTACTTGCCAGTATTTGCGCGACAGCGACATATTCTGCTTTATCACCGCCACCTACACTAGCAATAATCGGTAAATCAGGATATTGTTCACGCAAAGCTGGGAGCTTTTCTTGAGCAACCACTTTTGCTCCCGGATTAGTTAGCCCAACTGAATTTAATACCCCACCAGTGCCCAAAACAGCAACTTGCGGCTGCGGATTGCCTAGACGCGATTTTAGTGTAGCCGTCTTAAGCACTACTGCTCCTAATTCATTCAAGTCAAATTTTTTAGCGGCAGCAACATCGCCAAAACCAAAAGTGCCACTTGCTGGCATAACTGGATTTTTTAAATTAAGTCCTGGTAAACTTACACTTATTTTAGTCATTTTTCCTCCAAAATTAATGCTCACAGACATTACCATTATTTTGCAGTTAATTTTACACGTTTTTTTAATTTTGCCAAGTTAAAACTTGGAATTACTTAGTTTAGCTTTACATCCCAAACGGCTTGTTGCATATCACCATAGTATTTGCGATACAAGCGCTTAGTTTCAGCTGTTTGATAGCATTTAACTACTTTGGCATAATCCGAATTATCCTTTTGATCGGCACGGGCGCAAATATTATTAATTGCACCTGCTGAATCATGATTTATAGGCTCAGTATAAATCGTTTCTTTTGGTCCTAGGCCTGCAGGGATTGCAAAATCATTATTAACAATCACTGCAGAAACAGAATCGATAATGCGAGCACATTGCTCATCACTAACTTCTTTAATTTTTAAATTTTGTCGATTCTGTATAATATCAGCTATCGTTTTCAATTTATGAGATGGCCTTAACTTGATTAACCCAGCGTTTTTTAAAACATAGAGTGCCCGAGATTCTGTAGCTGCATCGCTCGGAATTGCAATTGTTGCTCCTTGAGGTAATTGATTTAATTTATGATACTTTTTTGAGTAAAGTCTAATTGGTGCAATATAAGTCTGCCCCAGTGAAACAATCTTAGTATGATTTGCTTTAGACCAAGTATGCATAAAAGTTGTGGTCTGAATCGCATTCAAATCGATATCGCCGTTTTTCAAAGCCTTATTAGGTTGATTATAGTCAGTAAAAACCTTAGTTTTTACTTTTATTCCATAATCCCGCTGTGCCTTTTGATCAACTTTGTGCCAAATAGCTGCTTCAGCCTTACTTTGACCAACTATGCCAATTGTGACTTCACGTGAATTGTTGTTAGCAAATCCAGGACCGAAACTAAACCATCCGGAAACTAATAAACATAAGCAAGCAATTATCCCAATTAATAAATGTTTTCTTCTTTTTCTAGCCAAAATTTTTAAACTCCTTCCACAGCTTAACTATCAATCTAATTATAGCAATAAGTTAAAAAGCAAAGTTAATTTACAAAATTTTTTTGAAAATAGTTGTCTTTGCTAAGCAATGATGGTAGCATAACAATTGTAAACTTTAATCGGTACAGAGAGACCGCAAGTTGATTTTGACTATCTTATAATATATAAAAAGTCTATTTTGACGCGCTCTGTGCCAGAATAGACTTTTTGTATGGAGGTTTTGATGGAAAAAGCAGTTTTTGTAGCCTTAGATTTACCAAATAAACAGGCAGTTACTGATTTATTAGCTAAGCTAGGCTCACCTAAACAAACTTACCTTAAGATTGGGATGGAATTGTTTTACCATGTTGGCGCTAATTTAGTAACAGAGTTATCTCAGCAAGGCTATCAAATCTTCCTAGATTTAAAATTACATGATATTCCTAATACCGTCTATCATGCTGCCAAACAACTAGCACAACTAGGCATCTACTGCACAACTGTCCATGCATTAGGCGGCAGTGAAATGATTGCGGCAGCCCGCTCCGGTCTAGCAGCTGGCAGTCCTGCCGGAAAACCTCTGCCTAAACTCTTAGCAGTTACTGAATTAACGTCGATTTCGCCAGCAATTTTGAAAAACGAGCAAAACTGCGTGCTGCCCATGCAAGAACAGGTAATTAGTCTAGCTAAAATGGCTAAAAAAGCTGGTGCTGACGGCGTTATCTGTTCACCACTAGAAACAGCAGCTATCAGACAGCAACTTGGTAGCGAATTTTTGTGTGTTACACCTGGTATTAGGTTAAAGTCAAATCCGCAAGATGATCAAAAGCGAGTTACTACCCCCCAAAAAGCGTGTAAACTTGGGGCAAGTGCGATTGTCGTGGGGCGCCCTATCACTCAAGCAGCCGATCCACAAAATGTTTACCAAACTATTAAACAGGAGTTCAATTAAGATGCACCAGACACAAATTATAAAAAGATTAATTCAAGAAAAAATCATTACTATTTCACCTGCCAAGCCATTTACTTATGCTAGTGGTATGCTGTCACCAATTTATACCGATTTACGCTTGACCATCTCATATCCGGACTTACGTGCTTGGATTGCTAGCGATTTAGCAGATCTAATTAAAACTAACTATCCTGATGTGAGTATCATTGGCGGCGTAGCTACAGCCGGCATCCCGCATGCAGCCTTAGTAGCTGCTAAGCTTGGTTTACCGATGATTTATGTTCGCCCAAAACCTAAAGACCACGGCAAAGGTCGACAAATTGAAGGGCGTTTTAGCCCAACTGACCAAATCGTATTAATTGATGATCTAATTACTACTGGTGGTTCCGTTTTAGATGCCGTCAAGGCCACCCAAAAAGAAGGTGGCCAAGTCATCGGAGTTTCATCAATTTTTACTTATTATTTACCTGATGCACGTGAAAATTTCGCAAAAGCTAACGTTAGTTTTAATCCATTACTATCTTATCCAGAATTATTGCAAGAAGAAAAAGATCAAAAGCAAATTACTGCAGCTGAATATGACACTCTAAAAACTTGGCATGAAGACCCTTGGCTATGGGGGAAACAGTTCAAATAGAGCATTTGCTATTTTACTGAGATCAAGTTATTTTCCGTAATTGCTAATTTTTTCAACAAAGCAAATATTTGCAAATGAAAAGACCAAACACTTCAAAATAAAATGTTTGATCTTTTTTATTATTTATTTAAAATTGCTACATCTAAGATATTGATTATCGCCAATTGCATAATAACTTTGCTGCTTAATCTTGATTGGGGAACCATAGGTTTGAATCCTTTGTTGCTTTTTAAGAACCTTTTTACCGATTCGCTGACCATATCTATTATAGATATAGGCATTATGAGTCAAACTTCTCGGTTTACCATCAATATTAGCTGCTAATAATCGTTGATTATTGCCAAAATCATAGTATTTACGACCATTAATTGTCTCTTCAATTGCCGCATACATTTGTGAACCAATCGCCAAAATCACCTGATTAGTTCTCTTGCCCTGTGCATCATAAACATAAGCATTATGCTTTAGTTCTCCATTAAGCACTAAACCAGTAACTTTTGCTCGTTCTGGCGCAATTGGTGCATTAGCAATATTGCTGCTTTTAACCAAACGATTATCACCAATAATTAAATAATCCTGTCCTTTAATCTTGACTGGATCTCCATACGTCTTAAGTTCAGAACCTTTAAGCTTACATTCTGATGTAACTCTAGCACCAGTTTGATCATAGACATAAGCGTTATGATTTAACTTGCGTACTTGGGCATCAATATTACCAGCTGCCAAATATAAATCTTGTTCTAGTCGGTAAAATTTGCGCTGATTAATAACGGCTACTCCATAAACCGTCACCCAAGAACCCGATTTAAGTACTAAATTAGTAACACGCTTTCCTTGCTTGTTATACAAATAGGCATTGTGATGCAATTGCTTGCGAGTACTTGCTTCAACTTCTCCAGCACTAGCACTTGGATTTTGATCAAGATTAAGGTTATCTTGAGGCTGATTCTCAATTTCAGTAGTATGATTTTCATCAACTATTGAAATTTGATTATTTTCTGAGCCAGTCGATATATTTCCTTGATCTGGATTAACCTGATCAATATTTCCTGGTTTACTATTATCAACATTACCTGTCTCAGTTGGAGTACTTGTCTCATGGTCATTACCCGCAACTGGAGTACTTGCTTCACCTACCTGATTAGGGACGTTACCATTATCTACACTGTCGGTAATGTTAGCACCAGACTGACTGGTATCGCTAGGCTGATTACTTGCAGCTTGTTTAATTAGAATTGGCACTAAATCAAAGCTGCCATCTCCATAGACTACCTTAATCACTGCATTTCCTAAGTCAGTTGGATTCATTTGAGCGGATTTAAGTAATTGCCCATTTTCACCAACTAGACCATGATCTTCAACTTCTCCAGCTGCATTCATTGACTTTCCAGGTAGAAAATTAATGCTGACTACCACGTTTTGATCTGGACTAAAGCTATCTTTAGTATTCATAAGCTCTGTTAAGGAAACATTTTTAGTGGATTTTTTATCTTTAATTTGCCAAATAACCTGACTTAAATTAATATTTTTGGCATCCGCCGCTACTTCTGCAGCAGCCTGCACATCGTAATTACCTGCATCAGTCTGCTCTAGAATCTGTTGATAATCCATTCCCAGACGCAAGTTATAAATTTTATGATCCGGATTCTGCCACTCACTAAATCCTGGCAAGTGATTACCATTAGCATCCGTTTCACCCCATGATAATGACTCTGCATTGCCAAATGGCAAATAACCACCATTAAGATCGACCTGACCATCTTTTGTATAAGCTTTACCCTGGATCGCAATATCACTTGCTGGTAAAAACTGTTTGATTTCTGCTAGCGGATCTTGGTTAAGTACCATTGGATTACCAAAACCGTTAAGATAATCAGCTTGTTGACTAGCACTCAGCTCAGAAAAATCAGTTTGATTAAAAGCCAAGCTAGTTGTTGCATTAATTCGATCATCCATTGCTTCATCAACTAATGTTCCATCAGGGTTAGTGGCTGCACGCGGCTTACTAATTAACCAATTGTGTTGATGATCGCCAGACAATGCTATTTTTTCGCCATGAATATATAAGCCGTCTGATGATGCAAAAGTAATTGTTGACTTGCTAGTAATCTTGAAAAGCTTGGGATTCATAGGGTGTAATGACCAAAGAGTTGGACTGTCAGGATATTCATCACAATGAATCGAATTAAGTTCCGCTACAAAAGTTGAATCTTGCCGAGCTTCAATTGGTGAAGTCGCTAAGACATTCCCACAATGCTCACCAGCCTGGATATCAACCTTGGCACTGTCTCCGACTACAAACACTCCCTGATCGTATCTAGGTAGTAGTTTGGCAATGTAATCACCGGAAAGTGTCAGTTGCGCATTTTTACCGACAATAAATCCGCCACCAATAAAATCAAATCCTTGCCGATAATCCAAATCTTCAGGCATATTAATGGCATTAAAAGTCGCAGTAAGCCGTGCATCTTCTGCCAAAAGCATACAATAGAACTGTTTAGCAATGCTCACACCTTCTTCACCACCAGAGATTAATGGATTATTCTCTAATGACCAAATATCCTGTTTATTATAATCAAAGAAATAATCGAAATAATTGTCACCCGTAATTATTAGTTGTCTCTGTCCTTTAAGACGATTCAACGAATGATCAATCTTAACACTATTTAATGCAAGCATGCCAACTGAATTAACGTTAAAGTCACCTTGTAAAGTTACCTGATCTAGCTTAAGAGTTGGGTAGATGGCTTTACCGCTTTCACTATTATAACCATCAGCATCAAAGTTAAATATTGCATATTCCCTGGCTGCCAAGTCATTAATCGCGTTAACAACTCTCATTTGCTCAAAAGTTACTGTCACATCTGGTACTAGGTAATCGTTGCTAAAGTAATAACATTGCTGCATTATCAAGCTATGCCCATGACCATTAACTACCTTATCATTTAAAAAGGTAATTCTGACTTCTGTATCTGAAGCTAATTCTGTTGGCGAATAAAGATCGCACAATAAATCGATAGTCTTCACTCTAGGAGCTGCAATACCTAATAAAAAATCTGACCAATTATCTACTGCTAGCTGCGAAGGGGCATTATATTCTGCTTTAAGCCATTTAGCATACTCTCGAATATCGCCATCTTGCTCTAATAACTTTTGAATATCTGTTTCAGTGTATTGATCAGGATCATTAAGCACGCCACGCAGATTGTCTGCAGCAAAGTTATACCAATCCGCAACTTTCTCTTGAGTCTTAAGATCAATCCTATCTGCATAATCTGAAGCAGTTACTACTTCTTCTACATCAGTAAATGCACTTTGAACTTGTGTTAGTAATGCTGGCTTATTTGATACAGTATTAGAAGTAACGACAGTCTTTGAACTTTGAGCATTAGGTGATGAATTGATGTCTTGACTTGATTCCACCGGCTGTTGTTCCTGTGTAATCTCTGGATGCTCTTGATGCTCGTTAGCTCTAGTAGTTGACTTAGAATTGTTATCAGTATCTGCTTTGACAAACTCACTTAAACCTTGAAAAGTTGCTAAATTAGGCTGTTTAGACTTAGAATCAGTAACTTGCTGCGTCTCAGACACAGTATCTGCCTTAACTTGCGTTGCGGTAATTTGTGTAGTAATAAAATAACTTCCCAAACACACAGAAGCCGCGCCAATTGTCAACTTCCGAATGGCAAAGCTTTGTTTCTTTTTTGTAACTGAAAGCGGTTGTTTTCGGCTTTTATTTTTTCTAATCATGGCTATATCCCTTCCATAAAAAATTAAACCGTTTAAATAAAAAATAACGTAAAGTAAACAGAATCATAACAAATGGATTACAGTTTTACAAGTGCATATAAAAAGAACGTTTGAAATTTTCAAACGTTCTTTTCGTGTGTGTGTGCTATTTTAATAATATAGAAAGAGTTATAAGTATTAGTTATTTACGAAAGTTTGCCTTTTTAACGTACTTGTTACCACCGATAGTGTAGTACTTCTTACCCTTAATAGTAGAAGGACCACCATATGTAGTAACATACTTGTTCTTCTTCAGAGTCTTCTTATTAGCCCGTTTGCCGTTCTTCTTGTAAACGTAAGCGTTCTTCTTAAGCTTTCTCTTCTTACCATCAATGTTTGAAGCAACAATGTATTTGTTGTCTCCAAGGTCATAATATTTACGTCCATCAATGTTCTTGGTGCCATAAGTATCAAGAGTTGCACCAGCCTTGTACTTCTTAGTAGTACGAGTACCAGTTTCATCATAAACATAAGCATCGTGACCTAAGGTCTTTTCAGTTGCCTTTTGACTATCTTTATCCTTATCAGCATCGCTGTTATTGTCAGTTGCTGGAGTTGAAGGAGCAGGTGCTGGTGCTGGAGCAGGTGCTACTGAACCACCATTGTTGGTGTTGTCTGTAGGCTTGTCGGCAGGTTTAGTTTCATCAGTTGGCTTATCTGGTTTAACTGGATCTGCAACTACCTTAACCAACACTGGAACGTAATCAGAAGTACCATCAGTATAAGATACTTGAATCACTGCGTTACCCAATTGATCAGCAGTAGCATTGCCAGCTGCCTTGTTAAGTTTACCATCGCTACTTGCAATAACACCACCAGCAATCAAAGAACCATCTTTAGTCATGGCTCTGTCAATTACCCATGAAGCATCAGTAATAGTCTTGGTCTTCTTCAAGTTAGCAACTGAACGAGTAGTCTTAGTTGAGTTATCGTAAGCTGAAAGAATGTTTTCAGCTGAACCAAGTGAATCAGCACTAACAGCATCTTGAGGCTTAGCTGAAACGTCGAAACGACCAGCACCAGTCTTAACCAAGACATCATCTAAGTCAGTACCAAATTGCAAACCAGGAACTGCATTAATGCCAAGCAAGTTGTTAATTGGATCACCAATTAAGTCACCAATTCCGCCAGGAATCATGGTTGCATCAACAAGTGGACCATTCAAGAATGAGAAGTACTTCAGTAAATCCTTCTTAGTTCCCATATCAACAAAAGTCTTGTCAGCTTTACCATTAGTAGCAATCTTATCTGCTGGAGTTTGGTAATCATTATATAATGTCTCATCTAAACCAGTTAGGTTAAGTTGTGGGAATACAGTTGTAATTACACTATCAATTGCGTCTGATAAGAATGGAATGTAAGTTGCTGAAATCAGGTTAGAGTTATTAGCATCAAAGACCCAGTTCTTTGATTGACCAACATCAGCCATACCAATGTTCTTACCATTGATGCAAGTACCTAAGTAGTTGATTGCTGGACGTCTTAAGTTAGGATTGGTAGTTACAATCTTAACTGAAGCAGGATTGTTAGCAGTCAAGTATACCCAGTTAGCAGTTGCATCAAGTAAGCTAGCATCAACAGCGGGTGCATTGTCGACCATCTTAAATCTTGCACCATCGTTAACGTCAATGTTCAAAATTGCTGAATCAGCTAAACGGGTTACAGTTGAATCAAGGTTGACATTAACATTAGCCTTGTCACCAATAACAAATCTTGAACCAAGTCTCATATCACCAATCGTATTAGTGATACCATCAATTAAACCATTATCCTTAAGCTGGCTAAGAACATTGCTTAAGTTTGGAATTAAACTTTCAATTGAATTTAAGGCTTCACCATTAAATACTTGAACAAGATTCTTAGCGTTAATGGTAACTTTAGAGCCATTGGCTACATTAACATTACCATCAAACAAGGTTGCACCTCTACTACCCTTGTCATTACCTAGGTAATCAATAGTAGTGTCACCAGAAATATTGATATTAGCAGCAATTAATGGAGCATCAAAGCCACCACCGAATGTAATATTCTTAGTGTGTGCATTGTGCAAGTTAATGTTACTGAAATCACCTAAAGTAGTCCATGGATAATTATTAACAATTGGAATATTAGTTAAGTAACTACCAGTACCTTCAACAGTAATATCGTTGAAAGTGATGCTTGGTACGCTACCACTCTTGATGATATTACCACTCAATTGGTTGTTGTTCAGTTTCAAGGTATGACCGTTACCGTTGATAACCTTGTCACCGCGAACGCCAATTTCACCTAACTTGTTAATCCAAGTATCAGTAATACCATTTGGTACTTCAATATCAGATTCCAAGTTAACTGTCTTAATTTCACCTTTACCTAAAGCAAGAACGAAGTTTTGGGCATCAGCAACACTAGCGCTGCTAAAGTCATCTGCTTGTGCTTCAGGCTTAGATGTATTATCATTAGTAACAGTAGTATTTGCAGAAGCGGCTGAATCAGCTGATTCGTCTTTTTCTGTATCATTATTACTGTTAGCATCCTTTAAGAATGATTTCAAACCTTTGTATGAAGACAAGTCGGTTTTTGAATTATCCTTAGCTTTGCTTGAAGCAGCTTCAGTGTTGGTGGCACTAGAAGCTGCTTTTTCGTTTGCCTCATTTTCTGCTGGAGTTGTTTCAGTTGAAGCTGAAACTTCTTCAGTTGATTGAGCATCAGGAGCAACAGTATCAGCTTTAGCTGTTTGTGCATTTGCACCAACAAAGCTCAAGCCGATCAATACTGAAGCAGCACCTACGGTTAACTTACGAATAGAGAAACGATCTTTTTTAGATTGATTCTCTATTTGCCGTAACCTTTCATCAAAATTATTTTTTCCTAACATAATTCCTCTCTTTCTTAGCTATATCGCATAACTATATGAATTACATAACTATCGTAATCAAATTATTCAAATATGTCAATAAAATTAGGCAAAAAAATTGGTATAAGTTTCACCTAACACAACATATTTTTTGTTATTTATACCCAATAAAAATAACATTTATAAATTTTAGCAAAATCCGTTAATCCATATTATCAATTATGCTTTAAAAGATATAATAACATCAATATTTGCTAATTTAAATAATTAGACAAAAAACTACTTTTTTTAATCGGCTACATTGTTGTATTTAAAGTAATTTAGATTAATGCTATTCTAGCATAGATATATTAAAATAACAAATTTTATTTAAAAAAAGTAAATTTATTAAGTTTAAGCATCAGAAAGTTATTTTAAAATCACAAATAAAAATAACCATTTTTTTGATTGCGTTTTCATATATATGTCTTTTTTTAATGAATAAATGTCAATCAAAGGCGGCCTTTCAACTATACTTATTAAAATATCAAGACTTTAACTTACCGATTTTTGACAATATTGTTTTTCAACTATGCTAATAAATTGTGAAATAAATTTTCTATATTTTAGTTTTAATAACTAATCAACTAAAAACTTTGCCGTAATTTTATTCATAACATCACAAAATAGGAACATGATAATTAAATAAACACCAGATTTTTTTAAAAAAATCCACTTATTTAAAATTGGTATAAATTTAAATAGTCTAGTTGTTACTTAAGTAACTAACTTATAAATACCGGAGTAATAATGAATAAAGCGCTTATTGATTTTAAGCTACTTAAATTTAGAAAAAATAAATTTTGAAGTGGTTCATAAAAAAAGCAGGCACTTGCTAGATATTTTCTAAATATAGCGCTTTCTTAAGCAATTCATAGAAAATAATATATACAAAAAATCCACGAACTCATAAAATTATGAACTCGTGGATAATGTTGTTAAGAAGTTTTATTACTATCTAGTATTCCATATAACGTTGACGTTCCCAATCAGAAACAGTTTGTGTGTACTGTGCCCATTCCAATTCTTTAGAACTAATAAAACTCTTCGAAAGACGACTGCCAAGGGCACTTTGAATTAATTTATCAGCTTTAAATGCAGTAATTGCATTATGTAACGTTGATGGCAATGGCTTAATTCCTTTAGCTTCACGCTCTTCTTCACTCATATTGAAGACATTGGAAGTGATAGGAGCCATTGGCTGTTGTTGCTGTTTTATTCCATCTAAACCAGCAGTTAAGCAAGCAGCAAGCAGTAAATATGGATTAGCTGTTGGGTCAGCAGACCGCATTTCTAAACGTGTATTTACTTCTTCTGCCGAAGGAACCCGGACTAGCGGTGAGCGGTTCTTAGCAGCCCACGAAATGTACACAGGGGCTTCATAGCCAGGAATTAGCCGTTTATATGAATTGACTGTTGGATTAGCCACTGCAGTAATTGCCCGTGCATGAGACAAAATACCATTTAAGAAGTAGAGCGCAGTATCAGAAAGGTGATATTCATTATCCTTACTATAAAAAGCATTCTTTCCATTTTTAAATAATGACATATTCGTATGCATCCCATTACCCGGTTGATTTTGCAATGGCTTAGCCATAAAAGTAGCAAACAAGTTGTGCTTTCTAGCAACTTCCCGTACCACCATTTTAAAAGTTTGTACTCGATCCGCTGTAGTCAGCGCATTATCAAACTTAAAATCAATCTCTTGCTGACCGTCGCCAACTTCATGGTGGGCTGCTTCAACCTCAAAGCCGATACTTTCCAATGTTTCAACAATATCACGTCGACATCTAGCACTCTCATCATCTGAATTCATATCAAAATACGAATCATGATCTGGCACTTGAGTAGTCCAATCATTATTACTATCAAGTTTAAGTAAATGAAATTCTGCTTCAAAACCAATATCAAAATCAGAAAAGCCCATGTCTTTCATCTCTGCAAGTACCCGTTTCAGATTATTTCTAGGATCCCCTGCAAATGGCTCACCATCAGTTGTATGAACTGAACAGGTTAAACTACCAATTTTGCCTCCTTGAGAATCTGACCAAGGTAAAACTGCCCAAGTTGAGAAGTCAGGATATAATACCATGTCACTTTCTTCTAAACGCACAAAGCCATCAATCGAAGACCCATCGAATCGAATATCATTGGACAATACTTTCTCCAACTGGCTATTTGGTACTTCGACAGCCTTAAGCTTACCGTTTATATCAGTAAAAGCTAACCGCAAAAAACGTACATCATGATCAGCAACACTTTTTCTAATATCATCTGCTGTAATTGTTTTCGTCATGTTTTGCCACCTAATAAAATCAAACTGCATAATAATTGGTCTGGTCACAGAGCCTTGCCTAGCTCTCTGCTAAACCTGATTAACACCTTAACAAACCCCTTGGCAAAAGTCAAAGTGGTCTAGTATATTTAACCAAGTTTTAACTTTAATTATTTTGAAAGAATAACTCATTAACTGCATTAGTAATCGCAATTTTAACATGAGCATAAGTTAGACCACCTTGCATATAAATGGCATAAGGTGGCCTAATTGGACCATCACCAGAAAATTCGATACTGGCACCCTCAATAAAGGATCCGTCAGCCATGATAACCTGATCTTCATAGCCAGTATCGTTGCTTGGAATTGGATCAACAAACGAATTAACTGGCGAATTAGCCTGCAAGACTTTAGCAAATCGAATCATCTTATCCTTATCATGAAAAATTACAGCTTGAATCAGATCTGTACGTTCTTCATCCCATTTTGGTGTTACTTCTTCGCCCATTCTTGCCAAAATTGCAGCCGTATAAATCGCACCTTTAATTGCATTACCAGTAATGTTAGGTGCAATAAACAATCCCTCAAAATAATCCAGATTATTATTAAGACTAGCGCCTTCTTCGCGACCAATACCACCAGCGGTCAATCTCGCAGCTGTATTTTCAATTAATTCATGTTTACCAACAACGTAACCACCAACTTTAGCCAAACCACCGCCAGCATTCTTGATTAGTGAACCCGCCATTAGATCAGCTCCATATTCTGTTGGTTCATGTTGTTCAGAAAACTCACCATAACAATTATCAATAAAAATAATACTCTTGGGACTGACTTCACGAATCATTTCAATCATTGGTCTAATTTTGCCGACAGTAAAACTCTGCCGTGTATCATAGCCGCGAGAGCGTTGGATAACTACCATCTTAGGCTGGTGCGAGCTAAGCAGCTGACGAGCAGCCTGATAATCAACTTCACCATTTTTTAAATCAACATGGGAGAACTTAACCCCATAGGACATCAAACTTCCGCGACCATCACCAGCTAGTCCGATCACTTGTTGAACCGTGTCATATGGCATTCCAGTTAAATACGTCAATTCATCACCAGGTAACAAATTTCCTGCCATCGCTGTAGCCAAAGTATGAGTCCCAGACACAAATTGAGAACGTACTAACGCATCCTCAGTCTGAAAAATTTGGGCATAAATTTGATCTAATTTATCACGGCCAGCATCATCGGAACCATAACCGGTCGAACCAATTAAATCAGCCTCTGCTACTGCATGATCTTTAAATGCCTGCAAAACTTTATTTTGATTATATAAAATATTATCGTCAATTTTAGCTAATTGTGGCGCAATTTGCTGATCTACTTCCTTAACTAACTGTTGTAATTCTGTTGGCCAATTATTCATTTAACCATTCCTCAACTTTCTCTAGAATCTTTTTAATACAATCGGGATCATTTAATGGATCAAAAAACGTAAGTGGCAACTGATGGCGAAAATACGTTAATTGCCGTTTAGCATAATGACGCGAAGCCGTTTTTAGCTGAGTAACACAATCTGCCAAACTTTTTTCACCCTCAAAATATGGAAAGAATTCCTTATAACCGATTGCTTGCAAGATCTGATATTCGCGTTGACGATTCTGATAAACAAACTCTGCTTCCTTGAGCATTCCTTGATCCATCATTTGGTCCACTCGCAAATCGATTCGACGATAAATTTCTGACCGTTCAGAATTTAAGCCGATAATTAAATAATCATAGCGTGGTTTTATTTCGGTCTGTTGCTTGGAAAACTGTTGTCCTGTCCGTTCAATCACTGTTAACGCACGCAATACTCGCCGTGAATTTTGCGGTGCAATTTTACTAGCAGCTTCGCTGTCACGCATATTTAATTCTTGCCATAACTTTTGCTCGCCATTAGCTAATAGATAGGCTTGCCATTTATTGTCAATTGCTGAATTATGACCAGATTTTTCTCCTAATTGCAATTGATTTAACAATGCATTCACGTAAAAACCGGTTCCCCCAACTAGCATCGGCAATTTCTCCTGTTGTCCAATTTGCTGAATTGCGGCTTCAGCCTGATCAACAAAGTCTTTGACAGAATATGGTTCAAATATCGAACGTGTATCAACCAAATAATGTTTAACTTGCTTTTGCTCCTGCGGTGTAGCTTTAGCTGTTCCAATTGCTACTTCTCGATAAACTTGCATCGAGTCACCTGACACAATTTCTCCTGACAATTGCTTAGCCAAGGTAATCGCTAAACTAGTCTTTCCAATCGCTGTTGGACCAACAATTGCCAATACTTTTTGCATATTTTAAAATCCTTTTTAATAATATAAAATAAAAAACACGTTTGAGCAAATCTGCCAAACATGTTCCACCAATTAGTATTTAGATGCCTTAGTCCGACCATCCCACTCATCAAAGCCATTTTTAAGCCATTTAATTGAAGTAAATTTTTTCTTTTGCAAAAATCTGGCAGCACGAAGTGTTACTGTCAATGAGTCAGAATAAAGATAAACTGGCAAATCTGCACGTAGTTCACTATATTGATATTTCAACATAGTTGATGGCAAATTTCTGGCACCATCAATATGCTTTCTTTTGAATGGTGCTTTTTCCCGCAAATCAACAATTTGCGCTTTGCGCATTCCCTGTTTAAATTCCTCGTTGGTCAAATCACCGTCTCCCAGGCGTTTAGTCTGGTACTTATTCCATAACCAAACTGCCACAAAGCCGAGAATAACCAGGACCAGGACAACATCTAAAATAATTAAAAAAGTTGACATGATGCTTTTCTCCTAAAAAACTTTCTAAAATAATTCTTACTATACTAGCTATGATCCTTTGCCTTGCGCTCTTCATATTCGTGTTCACGAGCCAAAATCATTTTAGCTTCTAGATAAAGCTTTTGATCAATTAAATGTGATTGATTAACATTGTCAAGCTCAAGGGCCATTAATTCAATATCCCAAATTCGCTTACCCACATGAACTAAAACGCCATACTTTTCAAGCAATTGCTGCACATCATAGAGATTCTTCACGCAAAGCCACCACCTAAAGCCATACTCAAGCCCCTGTGAACCGTGGCCACAATATAAATTATTAAAATACATACAGCTACTAGGCGGACCTTAAACGGATACTGGCGAAATCTGCGATCACCTACAATAATTGCTAAAAGCAATCCAGTGAGCAAGCCACCAAGGTGTCCCCATAAATCAATGTTGGGATCAAACAAGTCAAAACCTAAGTTTAGCAGCGCTAACCAAAAAGCTTGTTTACCTAAATAGACAATCGCTGCATTATCATGATTACGCAAGCCAATAGCAGTCATTGCACCCATTAAGCCAAACAAAGCTGTAGACGCACCCGCACTAACAACACTGACGTCGCCAAAAGCTAAGCTAAGCAAATTGCCACCAATGCCAGCTAACAGATAGATTAACAAAAATCGCCAATGACCCAAAATTTGTTCCAGATAAGTGCCCAAATAATAAATCATTACCACATTAGATACCAAATGCATAATGCCAATATGCAGGAATTGGGCAGTAAATAGCCGCCACCACTGACCTAAGCGCAAAACCATCATTTTGTTCATTGCACCCATTTTTAATAAGGTAGCAATACTTTTTGAACCACCTAACCCAGTTTCTAGTAAAAAGACCAGAAATAACACGACCAAGATAGTCCAAGTCATATAACAATCTTTAAAATTCTGTCGTCTATTCATTACAAGCCTACTAACTTTCCAAAATTTCAGTTGGAGTAATCAGCCATTTAATTGGCATATCAGTCTGTTCGATCTGCCAGTTAGCAGATTCAAAGCTCATCTGTGAATTAACTAATGCAATTGTTTGAGTCTGTGGATGTTTAGCCAAAAAGCGGTCATAATAACCTCCACCAAAGCCTAAACGCTCATGACTGTCAAGCGCAAACGCTAAACCGGGTACAATCATTAAATCTAATTCGTTATTAATTTCAGCATTAGGATCACTGACCTCTTCAACGCCAAAGCTGGATTTGGCTAGTTGTGTCATGTAATTGTAATGCAGAAAGTCTTGAGTATGCTCAGCATCATTATTGGCACGAGCCAAGTACACATCCTTACCTTGATCCCAAAGACTAGCAATTAGATTGGAAGTGTCAACCTCATATGGTAAGGACGAGGTTACCCCTATACTTTGGCTTTGCTTTAATAATGGCAAAGACATCACCTGGTTAAGTAAGGCTTGATCTTCAGCTTGTTTGTCCGGATTATCTTTAAACTGCTGTAATTTTTCTACTTGTTTTTGCCGTAATTCTTTTTTGTTCATAATTCTTCCAAAGATAAAAAATAGCAGGAGCATAGGCTCCTGCTATTTTGGGTTATTACTTAGTTTCACGATGAAGAGTTGTTTGTCTTTCAACAGGACAATACTTCTTCAAACTTAAACGTTCCGGATGCTTACGCTTGTTTTTCTTAGATAAGTAACTTCTATCGCCACATTCGGTGCATTCCAAAATGATATTATCTGCCATTTCTTTCACCACCTACAATTTTTATTCTAACTATGTAAGAATACCATGTTATTTAGGACTTTTCCAGTAATAATGTTAAAAAAACTATTTTTTATGCAATTTAAAATAATCCTGAACCATTGCCTTGGTCATTTGCAATGTGTATGAGCCTTCTAAATCAGGATCTAGTCCTGGGAAAACTACCGCAGTAGCTAACTCTGGATTATCTGATGGTGCATATCCAACAAAAGTTGCATTAACTACCTCTGGCGGATTTTTCTGATTAGGATTGTCAGGATCATAATAAAATGTTTGCGCCGTACCAGATTTACCAGAAATTGACGGCTTTACATCCTTTAACTTATGAGCAGTTCCCCATGAATTAGTCCCATGAACAACCCGCCAAAATCCCTGCCTAACAACATTTAGTTCATCTTGTTGCCATGGGATCCGCAATTGGACATTTGGTTTTTTATTATAATCAATATAGACTTTCTTACCATCTTTAGCGCTGCGTCCAACTGATTGAACAACATATGGCTGCATACGATAGCCACCATTAGCAATTGTAGAAACATACTGAACCATTTGAATTGGCGTATATGCATCATAGTTACCATAGGACAGGTCAAGTACAGAACCAGACAGGATTTGTCCTTGACTATTAAAAGAACGTCCTTTAATCCCCGACACTTCACCGGGTAAATCAACTCCGGTCTTTTGTCCAAGCCCAAACATACTAAAATTATGCCGCAATGTATCAAAAGCAGTATTGGGCATGCTGATATATTCTTTAGGTACATATTTAGCATGAACCCAGTCCATTGTCATGCGCATCATATAAATATTACTGGAAACTTCTAGAGCACTCGGTGCATCTAAAGCACCAAAAGTTCCAACTGGATAAACGGACTTTTTAATTGGCGAACCGGGTAAATAAACCGGCGTATCAGGCATTGTACTACTCGTAGGCGTAATTACCTTGTTCATCAATCCTCCCGCAACTGTCGCACCTTTAACCGCTGATCCCATAACATAGGTTTGATTAATTGCTCCTAAAGCATTATCACTTAACTTGTTCTTTTTAGGATCGCGACTGATTCCTGCCATTGCCAAGATAGCACCGGTTTTAGGATTCATTGCAATCGCATAGGCACCATTTGAATAACGAGCAGCACCAGAAGCTAAAGCTGAACTATAGATTGACTTGAGTGACGACTGGATTTGCTTTTGATATTTAGCATCTAGTGTCAACACTAAACTAGCACCAGCTTGACCAGAATAAACCGATTTGGTTTGTTCAATATCACCATCACTTTTAGTCCAAACCTTACTAGTTGCTTTGGTTCCTTTTAGTAAAGGTTCATACTTTTCTTCTAGATAAGAGGTACCAACGCGATCATTACGTGAGTAACCGTTAGTTAAATAGTATTGCAAATTATCACTCGGTAAACCAGCTTTTTCACTTGAAACGGAGCCAATAATACTTTGAATAGATGATCCATTAGGATATGAACGTTTCCAATCAGTTCCAATACCTACACCAGGCAAGCTAGATAAATGCTCTCCTACTTCTGCAATTTCTTTATCAGTTAGATCAGAATTTTTTAAATAAATAGTTGATAAAGTATACGCACCAGATATTTTATTATAAATTGAAGCAGCTGTCTTTTCGCGCTTAGATAGCTTAATATGCTCTTGATTAACTTGTTTAGCAATCTGAGCATTAATCAGATCATTATCTTCAGTTTTGCGAATCGACTTTGGAACTTTAGCCAACTCCCTTTTACTATTGTCCTTATCTGCCAAATAATAATCAATTAACTGCTGGTTGCTAAGTTTATCATTAAGACTTATATAATTACTCAAAGCATTTGAAAGTGTATAAGCCTGATCAGCAGTAGTCGAAACGCTCTTAGTATAAGTAATGGCACTTTGCGCCTTATTACCAACTAGAACGCGTCCCTTATTGTCATACATTACCCCGCGAGGCACTTGACTTGAAACTACTGCAGAATTAGACTTCTGCACTTCTGCTTTAAAGCGTGAACCATAGCCTACTTGCAGGTATAGTAATTGACCTATTAAAGCAGCAAACAAAATAAAAATAATCACTAAAATAATTTTCATTCGGATTGGCGTCGAAGCCTGTTTTTTCGAGCCAGCTGCTCCCCGATTTTTCTTAGAATATTTCACGAAATCCAAACCTCTCTAAACTAGAATTATTCTAACAAAAGCCACCAGTTAATGCTATCATCTCAACCATAACTTTGCTAAAATTTTAAGACTAGCAAATTAATCTCATCAAAAAATGCGCCGCTTTTTTTACTACTAATAAAAATCTTCTAAATTGGTAGCGTTTGTAATAAAATAAAGAAGTTACAAGCTTAAGCAGAAAGAAGACTTAATATGACACTAAAATACCAAATTGGCGTAGATGCTGGTGGAACCCACACCATTGCAATCGCCTATGACACAGCTGGACAAGAACTTGAACAAATTGAAACTGGACCGGGGCAACTAAATACCGACTATGAGGACGCAATTAACAACATTACCACCGCGATTAACCAGCTTTTAAATCAAATTGATGGTGACTGTCAGCGCGTACTATGCGGAATGGCTGGATTATCAGTAATCGGAAATGCTCCTCAAGTAGCAGCAGAAATTTCTAGTAAGATTGGCAACTTACCAACTAGAGCAGTCACCGATTCATTATTGGCACTTTATAACGGACTTAAAGGTGAAGACGGTGGATTAGTAATTGCTGGAACTGGATCAGTTTTTAACGGTTTACAAAAAGGCCATATTATTACTACTGGTGGCTATGGCGCAGTTTTGGGTGATGAAGGATCCGGCTATGCGATTACTTTAGCTGCACTCAAGGCCGCACTGCTTAGTTGGGACAAGCGTGAAGAAAATGCCTTAATTCAGCTATTCAATCAATTATTTGATGTCGAAAATTTAGTTGATGCCACTGCCAAATTTTACCAAATGAGTAACCCTGAAGTTGCCTCAATGGCCGTTGACGTTGCCAAGTTAGCTGATCAAGGTAATCCTGCCGCAACTGCTGTGATTAAGCAGCAAGCCCAACTCTTAGCACGAGATATTATTATTGGTATGGATCGCTATGAAGACCCTAAGCCAATGACAGTAGCTCTGACCGGATCTGTCTTAGCTAATAATCAAATGTTACGTAATTTTTTAGAAAATGAAGTCTGGAAAAAATATCCCAAGGCAAAATTTACGGTTTCTAACGGTGAAAATGCCCGTGGTGTTATTTATGACAAAAGTAATGACTATCGTCATTTCACAAGTTAGTCAGCTACCTTAATAAAACAAAAAAGAAGTAAGCTATTGTAACTTACTTCTTTTTTGCTATTCTTCAACTTGGTCAATAACTGCATCAAACTTACCACCTGGTGTAGTAATTGTGACTTTATCCCCTTTTTTCTTACCCAAAATCGATTGAGCAATTGGAGAATCATTCGATATCTTGCCATTTAATGGGTCAGATTCATCACTACCAACAATTGTATAAGTTTCTGAATCGTCTTCGCCAACCTCGGTATAAGTAACCGTTTTACCAATCGCTACCTCATCAGGATCAGTGGCAGTTGCGTCAACAACATTGGCATATTTAAGCATATGCTCAACCACCTTGATGCGATCTTCTAGGTGACTTTGTTCATCTTTAGCAGCATCATACTCAGAGTTCTCGGATAAATCACCATAAGAACGTGCGACCTTCAGTCGTTCAATTACTTGTGGACGTTTTTCAAGTTTTAGACTTCTTAATTCCGCTTCGAGCTTTGCTTTGCCCTCCGCAGTCATCGGATATGTTTTTTCAGGCATAAAATTTTCTACTCCTTAAAGTTCAAATTTTCTTTTGCAAAGGACAATGATATTAATTTATCTTTGCAAAGTCAAGCCTTTAGCGTATCTTTGCATCAATTTTATTTTCTAAACTAGTCGTAATTGCCTCTATTGCTTGATTAACCACCTTATCAGTCAACGTATCTAACTCATTCATAAAGGTCAATCCATAAGTCAAACTCTTCTTATCGCTATCAATATGTGAACCTTGGTAAACGTCAATTACTCGTAAACTATGTAAATACTTGCCGCCATTTGCCTTAATAATCTCTTCAACTGCCTGATCAGTAACTGATTTTTCTACTAAAATTGATAAATCACGTTCAACTTCTGGGAATTTAGGTGCTGGTTTAGAAACAGTTTTTGGATTAATAATCAGTGGAATTATTTCCGTTAAATCAAGTTCATAACCATAAAGTTGCGCACCATTTAATGACTTATCCTTCATTGTTGCCATTGGGGCAATCATTCCGATCATCCCGATATAATGGTCACCAAGATATAATCCAGCAGTTCGCGTTGGATGCATCCCAACAATTTCTTCAGGTCGATATTCAATTTGACTAGGATCTAAGCCAATTGCAACAAACAGATTGGTCAGTTGGCCTTTGACATAGTAGAAGTCGATTGGCTCATCATCATGTTGCCAGTTTTGGAAATAAATATTACCTGAGTATAAGGCAGCCAAATGCTCAGTTTCATTATAAGTACCCTGGTTACGATCATAAACTCGTCCTTGCTCATATAAACTAAGTTGAGTTTGCTTACGTGCCATATTATAACTGGCTGCATCAACCAATCCAGTTAATAAGTTTTGCCGCATTGTTGATCGACCAGAATTTAGCGGCCACTGTACCTGCACTAATTCTTTAGCTTCTTTAGTGTAGGAAACTGCCTTTTCAGGAGAAGTTAGTGAATAAGAAATAGCCTCATTAAGTCCTTGACCTTGAGCAACTTGCTTAATTCGTCTAATAGCTGTTTCAAACGGAGAATAACCACCGTGGGTTTCAGCTAAAATTGGCTGGGTTGATTCCAAATTATCGTAGCCATACAAACGACCCACTTCTTCAACTAAATCGGCTGCAATTGCCACATCCCAGCGTCTAGCCGGTACATCGACAGTTAACTCATCTCCAGATACTTCGGCCTTAAAATTCAAACGTTCAAAAATATGAAGCATTTCATCAGCAGAAATTTGCGCGCCTAGAACCTTATTAATATAAGAAATAGTGGTCTTAATAACAGTCGGTTCTTTTACTTGATCACTTGCCTTAATTACACCTTCATCAACAGTTGCTGAAGCATTGTTGCGCAACAAGAGTGCTGCCATATCAAGTGCTCGCTGCGTTGCATCCCAATTGATACCTTTTTCATAACGGCTAGAAGCCTCAGTCCGATTAGCATGCCGCAAAGCTGATTTTCTGATTAAAGTTGAGTCAAAAATAGCAGCTTCTAAGATAACATCGGTAGTATCGGCCTCAATCTCAGAATTAAGTCCGCCCATTACACCAGCCATCATTACTGGAGTTTTTCCATCAGTAATAATAATATCTTTGGGGTCTAAATCAACGGTTTTATTATTTAACAGTGTCAACTTTTCTCCAGCCTCGGCCTGTCTAACAACTAAGTGATTACTCTTAAAAGCACGAGCATCATAAGTATGCATTGGTTGCCCAGTTAACAGCATAATGTAGTTAGTAACATCAACCACGTTATTGATTGGCCGAATACCAGCATTCCATAAGCGTGTTTGCAGCCACAACGGACTATCCGCGATTTTTACACCTGTAACTTTACGTAAATAAAATTTGGGAGCTAACTGCTTGTCGACATCAACTGTAAAATCAGTAGTCCAATCAGGACCATCCGTTTTTAAGCTAACATCTTCAACTTTGACTGGTTCATCAACAATGGCCCCAACCTCATAAGCTGAACCTTCCATTGACAAGGTATCAGCCCGGTTAGGCGTAATATCAAAATCAAAAATATAATCGTCCATCCCTAATGGCTCATAGGCATCTTGACCCGGCTTTAAATCAGCATCACTTGGAAAAACATAAATTCCATTAGTGTATTTTTCAGGAACCAAGTTATCGGCGAATCCTATTTCGTCCAATCCACAAATCATGCCATTTGACTCATAGCCACGCATTTTGCCTTTTTTTATTTTGACATTATCAGCAATCCGCGCACCAGGCAAAGCCACGATAACATCTTCACCTGCAGCAACGTTAGGTGCCCCACAAACTATCTGCCTCGGCTGCTCTTGGCCAACATCAACTCGCGTGACATTTAGATGGGTTCCAGGAATTGGTTCGCATTCAAGAATATGGCCAACAACAAGATTTTTCAGTCCCGTTTTAGGATGTTTAACTTCTGCAACTTCTACACCAGTGCGCGTAATCTTTTCTCCTAATTGCTTAGGATCTTGGTCTAAATTAATAAAGTCTTGCAACCAATTATAGGAAACTAACATTATCTTTCCTCCTTATGAAATTGTTCTAAGAAACGAACGTCATTAGTATAGAAATCACGAATATCGTCGATCCCATACTTCAAAATTGCCAAACGATCTAAGCCGACACCAAAGGCAAAGCCGCCATATACTTGCGGATCAACACCAGCATTCTCTAAAACATTAGGATGAACCATTCCAGCACCTAAGATTTCAATCCAACCAGTTTCCTTACAAATTGAACAACCACTGCCATCACAGTTAAAGCAAGAAACATCCATTTCCACTGATGGTTCAGTAAATGGAAAATAACTTGGACGCAGCCGCGTTTTGCGGTCTTGACCAAAGACATGCTTAGCCATTAAATCCAATGTACCTTTTAAATCACCCATAGTAATATTGCGATCAACCACTAAGCCTTCCATCTGCATGAATTGATGTGAATGCGTAGCATCGTCATCATCACGCCGATAAACCTTACCTGGACCAACCATTTTTAACGGGCCCTTGGCGAAATCATGCTTTTCTAAAGTTCTTGCTTGATCACCAGAAGTCTGTGAACGTAATAAATCTTCACTATCAACATAGAAAGTATCTTGCATATCACGAGCAGGGTGATCCTTAGGCAAATTCATCATTTCAAAACAATAATGATCTGTTTCAATTTCTGGTCCTTGGACAACTTCGTAGCCCATACCAATAAAATACTTTTCTAAATCATCTAACACAACGTTAATTGGGTGTTGAGAACCAAGATGTGGCTGTTTACCAGGCAAAGTAACATCAATAGCTTCTTTTTTAAGACGCTGCTCAACTAGGTCTTTTACAAGCTCACTCTTAGCATCATCAAGTCGATCATTAAACAAATCTCGCAACTGGTTTACCCGTTGCCCAATTTCGCGACGATTTTCAGGTGCAACATCCTTCATCGAGTGCAAAATTTCAGTCAATTCACCTTTGCGGCCAACCAAGTTCACCCGAACTTCATTTAATTTTACTTCGCTTTTTGCCTTGTCAATTTCGGCAAGACCAGATTCGCGCAATTCTTTTAGGCGATCAAATAAGTCCATTTATATATTTTCCTTTCAAACAAAAAAAGCCTCATCCCAATCAAGGGACGAAGCTTCGCGGTACCACCCTAGTTTGAGAACGCAAAATACGTCCCCACACTTAAGTCTTCGATAACGGTGAATACCGGAATTGATTAAATTCAACTAACAAGATGAAATTCACAGTTTACTTTAAACTTTTCTTCCAGCTTAATCAAAAAAGTCTCTCTGCTAAAGCTAATCTGCTACTAGTCTTGCTCAACGTAATTAACTAATAGAATAAGTCTTTTAAATAAAATTTGCAAGTAAAACTTAATACTTTTTTAAACCCATTTATCTGCCCAATCATGAATTTGATCAAACACGGGCTTGAGTTCTGCACCTTTTTCGGTCAAGCCATACGAGATAATTTTGGTTTTTTCATCAACTCGCCGCTTAACAATCTGCTCTTGCTCTAATTCCTTCAAACGCTCTACTAGTACCCGATCAGAACAGGCACTTACTCGACTAGCTAGGTCTTTAAAACGCAAAAATTCCTTGTCGCACAAAGAACAAATAATTAATCCATTCCATTTTTTGCCAATAATTGAAAACGCATTAATAAAATGCTGACATGATTCGTAACTAGCCGCACCGCAGCCAGGTACTCTACTCTTAACTCCAGCAGCCATGACCAATTCCTCCTGCATTAAAGCATTAATCTTTAGACTAGTATAAAAAACTTACTTACTAAAAACAAGTGCAAACTCCTAAGCAAAATGATAAATCATAATTCCAGCAGCAACTGCAGCGTTCAATGATTCTGCTTGTCCCTTAATTGGAATATACAATTTTTCATTACAGGAATTGGCAACTGGCTCACTTATCCCATGAGCCTCATTGCCAATTACTAAACCTAATTGCGGTTGCGGGTTAAAGTCTGCCAGTTTCTTAGCAGTTTGATCAAGCATACTAGCATAAACAGGAATCGCATTATTTTCTAAAATTCCAATTGTTTCAAGCAAATCCTGCACAATCAAACTAAGGTGAAATTGGCTACCTTGCATTGCTCTTTGCGTTTTGGGATTATAGAGATCAACACAATTGGGTGCCAAAACCACCCCGTCAAACCCCGCTGCGTCTGCTGTCCGAATAATTGTGCCGACATTACCTGGGTCAGCCAGGCCATCAAGCAAAACCCATTTGCCATAGCTAAAAGCATAATTTTTAGGTTGCGAGATTTTTAAAGCCATAAAAATCCCCTGTGAATTTTGTGTACTTGTCAAATGCCGCACGATTGCATTATTGATTAAATAAACATTTTTGTTAGATATATCGATATCGGTAGTTTTTGCTACCTGATCGAGAGCTTCGCTAGTACCAAGCAGATAAACATACTTTCGCTTAGACTTAAGTGCTTCTGCAATCAAATGAAAGCCTTCAATTAAATAAAGTCCTGCTTGTTCACGATACTTTTTTTGCTTCAATTTGGCTAAATCTTTAACCAACTTGTTATCAACTGAACTAATTTGTTCCATAACTAAACTTCTTCTTTCAAACTTACGTTTTAATTTAATATCTTTTTTCGAACATGCTAAAATTAATTAAGCTAATTCAGAAAGGACTTATTATGCGCTTTTTAAAGCAATTTAACCATTCACAAGTAAAAAATAAGACTGCCACACCCCAAGAAACTTGGCAATTGAACGTTTTTGGCAGAGTTCAAGGGGTAGGCTTTCGCTGGAGCGTCCAGGTCTTAGCTGACCAAATGCAGCTGTGCGGAACTGTCAAAAATAATTCTGATCAAACTGTCACAATCGTGTTACAAGCTAGCCTTGCTTTAGTCAATGAATTTTGCGCTGCTCTGCCACACAATATCTCACAATTTGCTAAAATTTCCAAGATAAAAAAAGAAAAACTAGTAAATGTAGGCAAAATGCAAGGATTTCATGTATTATATTAGATGTTGACTAAAATTAATAGTATGGTGAATTTAATGAAAAAATTTCGTAAATATTTCGAATTAATAGTACTTGGATTGGCAGTAATGTTAATCCTTGCTGGTTGTGCCCAGAACAGCTCTGCAGTTAATACTCCACCCTCAGGTGGGTTCTATGGCTGGATTTACAGCTGGATTGGGCAACCATTGCAAAATATCATGCTGCGTTGTTCTGAATTAATTGGTGGAGCAAATGGAGCTGGCTGGGCAATCATTTTGATGACTTTCATTGTTAGAATGGTACTTTTGCCATTAATGCTGAATCAGCAGAAAAAATCGACGCTGCAGCAAGAAAAGATGACTCGCGTTCAGCCACAAATGCAATTAATCCAAAAAACTATGAAACGTAAAGATCTAAATCAAGATCAACAAATGACTCTAGCAAATTGGCAGCGTGAACTATATTCAAAAAATAATTTGTCAATGACCGGCGGTATGGGTTGTCTGCCGTTGATTATTCAGTTTCCAATCATGATCGGTATCTATCAAGCCGTAATGTATTCTAAGACCTTGGCTAATTCCAACTTTTTTGGAATTTCTTTAAGTAGTAGGTCTATTCCTGTAACCATTGCCGCAACACTGTTTGCTTTTATTCAAAGTTATTTATCCACTGTTGGCGTACCTAAGCAGCAGAAGAAACAAATGCAATCAATGTTACTAATGAACCCAATTATGACAATGTTCATCTCAATGTCAGTATCCGGATCTGTAGCACTTTATTGGGCTGCTGGTAACCTCTTCTCCGTCATTCAACAAATAATTGTAACTTTTATAATTACTCCTAAAGTTAAAAGAAATGTTGACGAAGAACTTAAAAATAAGCCAATTAAAGAGATTGTAACTCAAGCCGGAATAGATGAACTGCTAAGCCAAAATACCAAGCAAACAGCGGCTAATCCAAAAACTCAAAAAATGCACGAAGATTTGCGTAATCGCAATCAAGGAAAGCAGCATAAGCATTAATAATTGAACCGCTAGTTAAGTTAAACTAGTGGTTTTTTTAATCAAACAAATAATATAAAGAAGATAAATCAATGAAACTAGAAAAACTACAATATTTTATCGATTTGGTTAATTCAGGCAGCTTTACCAAGACAGGTCAAATGAATCATATTGCTCAAACAAGTATTAGTCAGCAAGTACACTCACTTGAAGACCATTTTAATACAAAACTAATCGATCGCAATGTCAATCCTGTTAGGCCAACTAAGGCTGGTCGCTTGCTTTATCAGGAAGCTCAAAAAGTTGTCCAGCAATATGCCAAACTAGAGCAAACCATGTCTGACTTTCAAACTGGCCAAAACAGAATCAGAATCGAATACACTTCACTAATTGATTTAGACTTTTTAGTAAGTTTAACTAAAAAATTACAAAATCAGACAAACTTATTATTTGAACTTGAAAAGCAACCACAAAAAGAGATTGCAGCCAATTTGCGTAACGGTCAATTTGACTTGGCAATTAGTTTTGATTCAGAATTTTCAAATGAAAAGTTGTTGCAAACGGTAACCCTTTATGAAGGAACTTATTGTGGTCTAGTTGGCAAAAACCATCCATTATTCAATCAGTCGTTCATTACTAACAAACAGCTTTATGATTATCCACTTGTGATGTTATCACCAAATGCAATTGGCAAATCTTATCAATTAATGCTCACTCATGCAAAACAGGATGGCTATTTACCTAATATCGCTCAAACTGTTAACGATATTGAAACAGAGTTTTTCTTGTTGCGCACTCAAAATTTAATTGGTTTCTTCCCTAATAATTATCCCCTGCCTGAAAATCACCATGATTTACACTTATTGCCAATTAAAGATACTAATCACAAATTTAAAATCGTCTTTGCTTACCGAAAGGATTTTAATCAAACAGCGCTTATTAGGGCAATCTCTGCAATTAAGCTATAACATAGTAGCAAGTTTACTTATGCAGCATTGTATTTTTGTATTAGACTTTGTTAACTTATTAATTTAAAATGTAAGCGATTAATAAAAAGGAGAAACAAAATATAATGAAAAAACTAGTTGTAACTGGTGTTGATGGTAATTTTGGTAGTGTTGTTGCCACTGAAATTCAAAAATTAGTTCCAAAAGAACAGTTAATTTTTACCGCACCACGAATTGAAAAATTAAAACAATACGCTGATGCTGGAATTGAATGTCGAGATGCCGATTTCAATTCTCAAGCCAATCTAGAGGCTGCTTTTAGGGGTGCAGAAAAAGTACTCTTAATTTCCATGCCATTTGTTGGTGAAAAACGCCGCAAAGCTCAAAAAAATGCGGTTGAAGCTTGTGTAGCTGCTGGGGTTAGTCAGGTACTATATACTTCAGTATTATCTGCCGGCAATCCGCTTAATCCAAGTATTGAAAATGTTGATCACGGTTATACAGAAGCCCTAATTCAAAATAGTGGCTTAGATTATGTGATTTTGCGTAATTCTTTATTTGCTGAATCGTTTATTACCGATTACACTCGGGCAGTCGCTTCTGGCGAACAGGCAATTGAAAAGAATATGGGCGAAGGTCGCGTTTGGTTTATTTCTAGAAAAGATGCTGCCTTAGCAGCTACCTGTGCACTCGCCAGCAATTTATTACACCGGGCAGTTTTAAATATCAATGGTTGTGAGCCTCTAACTTATGGCGACTTTTTGGCAGTCGGTAATCAGGTAACTGGTAACGATATTCATTATGTCAAAAAGACTGATGAAGAACTTTATGAATATTTTGACAGTATTGGTGTCCCTCGAAATACAGATGGTGATTTTTCTAAGAGTCCAATTAAAGCAACTTCTGAAGGAATGGTAACTTTTGGAACCACTGTTCGTGAAGGCTATCTGGATATGGCAACTAGTGATTTCAGTAGTGTATGTGGCAGACTTCCAATTAGTGTCAAGGAAATGTTTGCAGATGCTGATAATTATCAACTAGGTGACAGACACCCAACCGAATAATTTAAAATTAGTTGGATACACAAAAAACCTCCGTTATTCTTGGATTTATTGCAGGAATAACGGAGGTTTTTGGATAAAATTTTAATTATGCTTGGCTTTTTCAGCCTGTGCTCGCTTACGTAAAGCAGCTGCTTGCTGCTTACTCAAAGCTGGAAAAATCATTTTAAATTGACTACCTTGTCCTTCAACCGAGTCAACGCTGATTTGGCCATGATAGCTAGTAACTAACTTTTGGGCAATTGACAAACCTAATCCATTGCCACCCTTTTCTCGAGTACGAGCCTTATCCACACGATAAAAGCGGTTAAAGATTTTACTTTGTTCAGTCTTAGAAATCCCCTCACCAAAATCTTGCACAACAATTTGAACATCATCTTGCGAAAGACCAGCCGAGACATTCATTTGTTTACGATCTGTTGAATATTTAATACCGTTATCAATTAAAATTACCAGAATTTGTTCTAAATGTCCCTGATAAATTTGAATTTCAGTATCTTGAGGCAAATCGTCCATATCAAGACTAATTTTAAAATCTTGATGAACCATCGCCATATCTCCTACTACCCGCTGCAAAACTTCTGACACTGTTGTTATCTCATTTGGATAATGCACATTAATTTGTTCTGCTCGGGTTAGATCTAACATTTCTTGGATCAAGTGCTGCATGCGTTTAGCTTCTTGCAGTGAAGCATTGATCGACTCAGCCAGAATTTCAGGATCTTCTTTACCCCAACGTTCCAACATGTTTAAATGACCTTCGATTACAGCAACCGGAGTACGAAGCTCATGCGAAACATCACCAACAAATTCTTTTTGCTGTTCAATATAGCGTTGCATCCGATCAAGCATTTGATTAAACGAAACTGCCAATTCCTCTAATTCATCATGACGATGAAAATCTTTTATTCGCGCAGTACTATTAGGATCATCATTAACTTCTCTTGCCACTTTAGAGATTTCTTTAATTGGCTTTACAATGTCATACACAACTAAAAAGGCGATAAAGGTAAAAAAGATAATTGCAATCAGTGAAATTCGCACCATCCACTTAAGCAAGTTTTTCATTAAGCCATTATAATAAGACATTTTATTAGCAACCACAATGTAGCCAGTTACTTTGCCTGTGCGAATAGATCGCACCTTTTGATAAGTTAATAATTCTTGCCGATGTCCGCGATGAACCTGTTCCATATGGTAATCATTCTTAAACTTCTTAAATGGTGGTAGTCTATTACCATTACCATTGTCAAATACGTCTTCTTTTTCTAGATTATAAACGACCACATTTAAGTCTGGATTAGTTAAAGAAGCCAATAAATCATCGTTAAAGGCGTTACTTTTATGGTCATCACGATTGATTGCAGGATCACCTTGCATAATCTTTCTAGCTGATGGAGTTAGCGCTGGTACAACATTGGCAATTTGTAATTCTTTCGAAATTGGACTTAAACTATCATTTAACTTAACCACCATACCATTGGAAGTTACTTTTTGCTGGGCAATCGATTGTCTGCCTACAAAAGAATAAATTACTACGGAAAATACAACAAAAGAGACCATGATCGTCAAAGCCACGATACTAACCCAACGTATTACTAGCGATGAATGTTTGGTCTCTTTTTTATTTTGATTCTTATCTTTAGTTCTTCTCATCGTCTTCATCTCTTACCATATATCCAGTACCGCGCACGGTCTTGATATAGGATGGTTGACCTGGGACATCAATTTTATTACGTAAATAACGCACATAAACTTCAACCACATTAGTTTCAATATTAGAACCCGGACCCCAAATCTTAGCTAATAATTGATCACGGCTAACCACGTTATTTTTATTTTTGATTAATGTAATTAACAAGTTGTATTCACGCTTAGTTAGATCAACTGTCTTACCGTCACTGCGACGTACAATACGGTTAGCAGTTTCAATCGTCATATCTTTAAACTTAATAACTTTCTTTTCTACGGTATTGTCCGAAGCCTTTTTCTCAATCTTAACCCGGCGTAATACTGCACGCAGTCTGGCAAGTAATTCTTCAATCGCAAATGGCTTAACAATATAATCATCAGCACCATGATCTAGTCCTGAAACCCGATCAATTACGGAATCGCGAGCGGTCATCATAATAATTGGCGTGGTCTTAACTTGGCGTACTCGACGCGCAATCTCCAAGCCATTTAAGTCTGGCAGCATTAAATCTAATAAGATAGCATCAAAATCCTGATTTAAAGCTGATTCTAATCCTTTACGACCATTAGTTTCTACAACTGTTTCGTATTTTTCATGCTTTAATTCTAGCTCGACAAAACGAGCCAAGTTTTTTTCGTCTTCAATAATTAAAATTTTTGCCATTTTACTCATCCTTTTCATAATTAAAATTTACGTCGATACCAGACAATTTTTAAGGAAATCATAGCTTAAGCATACTTTAAAAATGTCTTTAAAACAAGATTAAAAAACCGCTAGTTCATAAGTTTAATTTTTATTTGTTTGGCTTGTCTTGATCTGAGTTTTGCTTTTGCTCAAGCAACTCTTTCAAGTTAGCAAATGCCGAATTAGTTGGTTGCTGTTTTTGTTCATTGTATTCCGTTTCTGAAATAACCGACCAACCATTTCCAGTAGGATAAATGTCTTGCTCCTCTTCTTCAGGAGTTAAAATAGTAATTGGAATATGCAACAACAAGTTATCTTCGATTGCCGTTTGCAAATCAATCAGATCATCTATCACTTTGACCACAGCTGCAGACTCGTCTGACTTGTCCTGAGTAATCTTAGCTTCTGTATAATCCTCATTAAAGTGAAAATCTTCATGATATGCTACTGGATCTAAACTCCGACTAGACGGCACAACTAAATCTGCTAGAACGTGAAAATCTCCGCTTACGTATGGCTCATTATAAAATAAATCCCCGCTCACATGAACCTTCTTAGCTTGATAGAGCAGCTTTTTGCTCCGTTCTAAAAATTCTGGTCGCACTTCAAGATCATGCTCAATATGTGTTAAAGGTTCTGTACTATTTTTTATCTGAGAAAAATTAATCACAAACATTTTACCCCTCCAAAGGACGGTGACCAAAATCTTGATCAACCTGCATAATTTGTTCAAACAACCGATCAACACGTAATTGTAAATTCATTGAACCTTGCCTAGTATTTTTTTGATCAACTTTTGAAACAATATCAGCTGTAGTAGTCTTTCTAATTCGTTTCAGATATCGTTGCCCAAGCTTGCTATAGCCAAGTAATAATAATGCCTCATGATTAAAGCTAGCAATCATATCCGCTTGGCTAACATTTAGTAAAGTATAAAGACATAATCTACGCAAACGTGAATAAGTATAACGCTTAGACTTAATCAAACGCAAGAACTCAGTAAAATTCTGTGCTTGATGAATTTCATGCTTCATTTTGTACTCTAAGCCTTCACTCATTTGATAAATTTGCTGCAATTCTTCAATCGAAGAAGACTCAAGACGATACTTTAAAAATGGAAATAAGATATTCCAATTAGGAAAAGTAGTTTGCTGCATTAAGTTCTTAATTTCAGCTTTAGGCAGCCAATTAGCTAATTCTTCACTGACTCCCTGATGTAAAATCAAATTCCTAATCGCACTGGCGCTTTGCACTACACCATTGGTTGCCAAGATATCGTCATGCCCAGCACCAATTCGATTAACTGGCTGCAAATCGAGCGGCGCTCCTAAATTATGATTGGCTACAGCATATGCTAATCCTAAAATGGCATTAGGCTCATTGACTTCATGACCAATTTCACGAGCAACCATCTGATTATACTGAGTGGAATATGTTTGACTATAATCACTAAATTCCATATGACTAGGTGGAATTTCAGCTATTTTACTACCTAAATAAGCAAAGTTAAGCGTAGCATCTTCAACACCAAAAACTAGGTCATTGACACCTAGCTTTTCTAACTGGGCAATACTACCTAAAGCAAACAGATCAGCTGGCTGAACAGAAGTAGAAAATGGCAACTCTAATACTAAATCAGCACCTGCTGCCAATGCAGCTTGCGCTCTTGCCCACTTATCCATAATCGTCATTTCACCGCGTTGGACATAATTGCCTGACATTAATACAATGATTGGATTGTCGTTACCAGCTACCAGTCGAGCTTGATTCATCAAGAATTCATGCCCACTGTGAAATGGATTATATTCTGCAATGATTCCTACTACAGCCATAACAATTTAGTCTTCCTTTAGGGCTAGTCTTTTACCATCGCCCCACAATTTTTCTACATTGTAAAATTCTCGTGCTTCATTAGTAAAAACATTGACGACTACATCGCCTAAGTCAATTAATAGCCAATTAGACTCACTTGAACCTTCAATTCGATAATCCGAATAATCTGCCTGATGAGCTTCATCAACAATAGCGTTGGCAATCGCATGTAGCTGCCGATTAGAACTTGCGCTAGTCACCACGTAATAATCTGCTAATATACTGTATCCTTGCATATCGTAAGCCGCAGTATCTTCACCATGACGATCCGAAATTGCTTTTAATGCAAAAGCTAAAACTTCTTTGCTTTCCAAGATTTTCTCCTTAATCTTTTTTGACGCTCCACACATTATATGCCTTAAAAGTGCGGGGATAAATTTTATTTCTATTTTCAATTAAAAAAGTAAGAGTATGGGCTAATTGATAGCCAACTCCGTTATCTAGATTTTGATATGTTACTTCTCGAGCCTGTTCCACGCCAGCAAAATGCCTACCTGGTTCAATATAATCTGCCATAAAAACGATCTTATCTAAAGTCGTCATTTGCACATCACCTGTGGTATGGCGCTTCACTGCAGTTAAAATCTCAGGATCAGTAATCTTTAAGTCGCGCTCAATAAAATAAGTTCCTACAATTCCATGCCAGATAGCACGATTCCAATTTAATAAATCTGGATCAAAATTTTGCGTTTTAATCACTGTTTGATATTGCGACACGGGAACTTGCTTAGCATAATCGTGAACTAACCCAGCAACGGCAGCTTTATTTTCATCATAATGATTTAATTTAGCCAATTCTCTTGCCATTTGACTGACACGCACACAATGATTAAAGCGCTCCTCATCCATATTCCGTTTTACTTGCGACACCAATTGCTCACTCGTTAAGGGTGAATATGTTTGCTTAAAGAATAGCTCACTCATTATACAGCCCCTTTTCTTCGATATATTCACGAACAGACTCAGGTACCAAATATCTGATTGAGCCACCCATAGCAAGAGTCTGTCTAATCATCGTCGAACTAATATCAACTAATGGGACATCAACCCAAATCATCGGCAATTCCGCTTTTTGCGGATAATCATATCCTGGTCGCTTAACACCGACCAAAGTAGCTTTTTGGGCCAACTTAGCAGGTTGTTTCCAATGATCGAATTGACTAACTTGATCACTGCCCATAATTAAATAATAGTGATTTTCGGGAGATTGCTCACTCAAGTAATTCAAAGTGTCAATCGTATAAGAAACGCCACCGCGAAATAACTCAAACAACTTAACCTGAAACTTAGGATTATCTTTAGTTGCTAATTTAAGCATGTGCGCACGATCTTGAGCTGTCACGCTCGGAACTGCCTTTAAAGGCGGCAAATTAGTAGGTATCAACCAGACTTCATCTAAATGCAATTTAGTTAGCACTTGCTGAGCTACTAGCAAATGCCCAAGGTGAACCGGATTAAAGGTCCCACCAAAAATTCCAATTTGACGTCCTTTTGCTTGATCAATCTTTTCTTCTTCAACCAAAACTGTTGGTTCATGTGCAATACTTTTTGTATAAGTCATTCTTCCGCCTCTAAATTAAAGCATGTCTAAGTCCTAAACCAATTTTACCAGGTGTATAAATTTTAACTAGGCAATCAGCAGGTACTGTGACAAAGCCAATCCCGCCAAACAGTAAGTCACTCTTATAAGTCGTATGGATTTCTTGACCTACCAAATCCGGCAACTCTTCTTTAGCAGATGGAGGGCTTAGCAGCTCACCCACATGCTTTTGATAAAACTCATCTGCATTAGCCGTTTTGGTACGATGAACGTAAAGATTGCGCGCTGCATAAACTGTCATACTAATCGGCTCACCCTTTAAGTAATCTATTCGTCCTAATCCACCTAAAAATAGTGTATTGCCAGGCTTAAGTTGGTAAGTTGCTGGCTTCAGTGACTTTTGGGGAGACACAACTGCTAAATCCTTACCATTTAGGTGTGTAGCTAACTGATTTTCAGTCATAATTCCTGGAGTATCTACTAACAAATGGCCATTTTCCAGTGGAATTTCAATTCGATCAAGAGTTGTCCCGGGAAAACGTGAAGTAGTAATTAAATCCTTGATGTCACCCATTTGATCAATAATAGCATTAAGTAAGGTTGATTTACCAACGTTAGTTGTTCCCACAAAGTAAATATCTTCTGCATGAGATTTTTGATCTAAATAAGCAGTTAATTGATCCAAATTTTTCTTTTTGGACGCACTAACCAAAAAGATTTTCTTCGGAAACAAACCAACCCGATTTGCTTCTTGACGCATCCAATCTTTAATGCGGCTTTGTCTAGAATTTTGTGGAAATAAGTCAAACTTGTTACCCACTAAAATGAAATCATTATCACCAACAAATCGTTTTAACGATGACAAAAGTGAATTGGTGAAGTCAAATAAATCTACGACATTGACAATTAACGCCTTTTTACTTGCTAAAGAATTAAGCAAAGCTAAAAAATCATCGTTATCAATTTTAACCGGCATGATTTCATTATAATGTCGCAAGCGAAAACAACGTTGGCAATAAACATCATTATCCTCATCTTCTACTACCTTTGCCAATCGCGAAGCAGGTAAATACCCCGCTTCATCAGGTTGCTGCGATTGCAGACTCGCTCCACAGCCGATACAAATAATTTCATCATCCATTTTTTAAAGTCTCCTTAAAAGTTACTTGGTGTGTTAAGCCTAAAAAGAAAAAAATAATTTTCTCCAAAAAGCGATTAATTCGCGTATTCCACTTGTCAGTCTGAACCAAAGGTTTCACCAAAACTGATTCCACACCTGCTAAGTTGCCTGCTTGAATATCAGTAATTAATTGGTCGCCAACCATCATTACCTGCTTTTGACTTAAACCCATTGATTGCCGTTTTTTAGTAATCGCAAACGGCAGTGGCTTTTTTGATTTTGCTACAAAATCGATCTGATATGGGTCCAGCACTTTAGCAACTCGTTGAGCATTGTTATTGGAAATCACCACTAATGTAATTCCTGCTTTAGCAAGACGACTATTTAAATGAGACATTTCTTTAGCTGTTTCAAACTTATTCCAAGCTAGCAAGGTATTATCCAAATCTGAAAATACAGCTTTAATCCCTAATTTTTTTAATGTGGCAGTATCTAAATGATAAATTGTATCAATTGTATAGCGCGGCCTAAATATCATTTAACATTCCCTTCATTTACTTATGTCTAATATATCAAAAAATAAAGCTAAAGTGCTAAATTTTGACATAAAAAAATGGCGCCATAAGCGCCATTTTAAATTAATTTAAAGCTTTCTTAGCAGTTTCAGCTAATTGAGCGAAGGTTTCTGAATCGCTATAAGCAATATCAGCTAACATCTTACGGTTAATGTCAACACCAGCTAATTTCAAGCCGTGCATTAACTTAGAATATGAAATATCATTTTGTCTGGCAGCAGCATTGATTCTGGCAATCCATAACTTTCTGAATTCGCTCTTGCGCTTTCTACGGTCACGGAAAGCATATCTGTATGAAGCAAATAACTGAGTACTTGCAGCCTTAAATTGCATGTGCTTTGCGCCACGGTAACCCTTGGCAAGCTTCATAACCTTCTTACGACGTTTACGTGTGACTGTTCCACCTTTAACTCTTGGCATCTAAAATTCCTCCTAAATATCGTTAGTCTTGTTTATTTGATAATTAGCGCATTTGAGAAACCATCTGTTTGATGCGTTTCAAGTCGCTGCGTGAAACTAATGCAGCCTTTCTCAAATGACGACGTTGTTTCTTAGTCTTGCCGTGGAAACGGTGACCAGTAAATGCGTGATGACGTTTTAATTCACCAGTAGCAGTCTTTTTAAAACGCTTAGCAGAAGCGCGGTGGGTTTTCATTTTAGGCATTTTCTATTCCTCCAAATTAATTAATTTTTATTTTTATCACTCTTAGGAGCAAGTATTAAAAACATGGAACGTCCTTCCATCTTCGGTCTACTAATCACAGTAGCAATATCCGAAGTGGCTTCAGCCATCTTTTCTAGTACTTCACGTCCTAATTCTTTATGAGTGATTGCACGACCTCTGAACCGAATCGAAACACGAACTTTGGCTCCTTCTTTAGTCAGAAACTTCTGCGCATGTTTTAACTTGGTGTTAAAATCGTTACCTTCAATGGTTGGACTTAAACGGATTTCTTTGACGCTAACTGTCTTAGACTTTTTGCGTGACTCTTTGAGCTTCTTTTGTTGCTCAAAGCGATACTTGCCGTAGTCCATGATTCTGGCAACTGGTGGCTTAGCATTAGGCGAAATTAGCACTAAATCTAGGTTTGCACTACTTGCTTGCCGCAAGGCTTCAGTCTTAGTTACAACACCAACTTGTTGACCATCTGCATTAATTAAACGAACTTCGCGAGAACGAATCTGGTCGTTTAAAATTAAACTCCTTGGTATAATTCTTCACCTCCGTGATAATTTGAGGACAAGAAAAGAGCGGGTACTTGAACCCGCTCTTAATCAACAGAAAATATCGATTAGCCTAGAGGTCAATTTAACTTAGGCGAGAAGCGGGAGCTTCTTCTTGTTCTCAACTAAGTTAACAGTATACACTCTAAACCCATCATCTGTCAATAACTACTCCATTTTAGCTTGTCAATATTTGCAATTACCAAATTGACTTTTTTCTCCAAGACGCTGCTTTTCGGGCGGTTTATACTAAAGCATAAACGCTACTCCAATTGTATACAAGGTGAAAACAACCTCTGCAGCATATTACAGATGGTAAACATGATTGGCATTACTTCATCACTGTAATATACTAGCCAACTAATTATCATAAATCAAAAACATTACTCTTTAAATGATTTATTATCAATCAGATTGAATAATGATGAATTCAAAAAGTATTTTAAACAATCAACTGTTAAAACGATTTTAATTTAGCTATAACTGAAACTTGAAAGCTAGAAATCACCTCAAAAGAGCGTGATTTCTAGCTTTTTTGCCTAAAAAATAAAAACGCAAGCCCTCTCTGCGTTATACTTTAAATAACCAAAACTAAAGTTACAGGAGTTCTTACGTTATGAACAGTATACCGCAATTCAATCAAGAAAAGGACACTTCTTCCTTAATTTCATCTTTTACAAAATTAATTGGTCTAGCTGACTTAAGTAAACAAGTTAATTTTAAACGTCATTCTTTAGTTAGCCTGCTCATGGTAGTCAAATGGTTAATCCAATCACGTTTTGCCCGTAAATCACTGTATCGTTTTGACCAACCAGCTGAATTTACCTCTAAGACTGGCAGAAATATCCTTAATGATGGCCGCATCAATTGGCAAAAACTGCTTTGCTTAGCTGCTGCCAAACTAATTAAAGTACTTAAACCGGTAATTGACAAGCGTAGAAGACTAGCTTTGATTGTAGATGATACTTTGCTAGCACGTTCCTATTCTAAGAAAGCTGAATTACTTGCCAAAGTTTACGATCATAATGAGCATAAATATATTAATGGTTTTCGTGGCTTGACCGTTGGTTGGAGTGACGGCAATACTTTTTTGCCAGTTAATTTTGCTTTGATGTCCACCAAGAAAAAACAAAATCTGCTTGGCAGTAAAGCCACTACAACCGATAATCGTTCTATTGCAGGCAGAAGAAGAACCCAAGCCCAAAGGCAAATGAATGATGTCACGGTTGAATTGCTTAAGCAAGCTATCAATGAAGGAGTACCAGCAGACTATGTACTGTTTGACAGCTGGTTTGCCTCGCCAAAAATGTTCTGGCAGTTAAAGCAGTTAGGATTAGACAGTGTCTCGATGCTTAAGTTGAGCAAGAAGGTATACTACCGCTATCGTGGTCGCCTTTATGATGTAAAAAGTTTGTATGAACGCTTAGCTGGCTCAAAGCTGAAAGCCAAAGATGACTATCTTTATAGTTGTGTAGTCGAGGCAGAGTATCAAGGACATAGTTTTCCTATCAGACTAGTATATGTTACTAAACGTGGTAATAAGGGAAAGTACTTGGTCTTGGCTACCACCAGATATCAGCTGCAACCTAAAGAAGTCATTCAGCTTTATGGTCGTAGATGGCAGATAGAAACCTACTTTAAAGCAGCTAAGCAATACCTAGCTTTAGATAAATCACAAATTCAAAGTTACGATGGTCAGTGCGGATATTTTGCAATTACCGCCTTAACTTATGACTTGCTGGCTTGGCAAGAGAGACAAGCAGTTGATGAGCGAACAATTGGGGATTTATTCTATTTGATGAATGATGCGTTGCCGGATTTGGCGTTTGAAGAAGCATTGGTCTACCTGCTAAGTGCCCTAAAAGCAGTTAAAGAAGAAATAACCACAGAAGTCGAGCGGATAATAAATAATTTTATTAAATTACTGCCAAGATTTATTCAAAAGCAGCTGCAGAGAAGCGTCTAAAATATAATTAAGAACCAAAAAAGCCAGACTCAATAAGGAATCTGGCTAGTTTTACTGCTTTCAAGTTTCAGTTAGCTATAATTAAAAAAATGAGAAAGGGAGAGCAAGATGGAAATCCCGCAAAATTTAACCCAATTTAAGGCTACTTATTATTATAAAACTGACTTGGTAAAACTCTGCCGTAAATTTTGTTTACCAGCCATTGGAACTAAAGCAGAACTAAATTCTTATCTGATAGCTTATTTTTCTGGCATACCGGCTAGAGACATTAAACCTAAACGCAAAAATAAAGCAGTCAAAACACTTAAAGCTGAAGAAATTTCACTGAATACAAAAGTGGTTGGTTCAGGTTTTAAATTTAATAATGAAGCCCGAAAATTTTTTGCAGCTTATTTTGGTCTTTCCAAATTTTCTTTTAAAAAAGAAATGGCGATTGTTAAGCGAAAAGCCGAACGGGAAAATGATACCGAAATGACGGTAAAAGATTTATTGCAACAAGCGCAAATGCTTAGCAGAAATCAGATTGATCAGGTAGCAGAAGAGCTGACTTATCAGTGGAATAACTTTGTGCGCGACTTTTTTCAAGATAAGGATACGAGTGATTTTCATGAGCCATTGAAAGTTGCGGCATTATTGTGGCGTCATGTACGATCAGCGACAGATGAGAAAGTTTATTGTCATGAACTGCTTACTAAGTATGCACAAGAAATAAGTTCTTACCGGGCAAATTAATAATTATTCAATTAAAACCAGCCGTACCACTATTTAAAAGTTATCATTATCACAAATATCTTTAACCAAAGCAAAAATAATTCTGTAATTGATTTTACAGAATTATTTTTTATTTTAAATTAAACCAATCAAATTGTTAACATGTAAACTTAGGTCTTGTGATTCAGGATTTCTTTACCCTCAATCATAGTAGCAATCGCGTCTTCTGCTCAAGATATCTCCCTCAGTGACCATTTTATCTATATTAGAAGAGCTTATAACAAAATAATAACCGGATAAATTGATTTTTTTCATATCTGTCCTCCTCTCTTACTATTGTGTATATTTTAATGGAATAAAAAATAAAGTGCTCCTAAATTTAGCATCTAGAAGCACTCCATATTCTCATATTTTTATTTCTTAAATTTACTTATATAACTGCCGATAATTAAATCCAGGGACTTGACTAAACCATTTCTTGACTAACTGATTATACTTGCCACTATGTTGAAGATGAGCAATCGCCTGATTGATAGCCTTCTCAAGTCCGGCCTGGTGCTTATTAACAGCAATACCATAGGGTTCCTTAGTAAAAGTGCCACCACATACTTTTAGCACTGGATTTTCAGCTGCTAATCCAAACAAAACGCCATTGTCGCTAGTTAAGGCATCCCCCTGATGCGATTTTAAGGCCGATACTGCTTGACCATAGTCCTGCATAGCAATGACTTTTGCCTTAGGAGCATACTTCTTAACTGCCTGAACAGAATTATCACCCAGAATACCAATCACAGTTTTACCATTTAGATCTTTAACACTTTTAATATCAGAATCTTTAGGAACCAGCAACGTTTTTCCCGCATTAAAGTAAACATTAGAAAAATTAATTACTTTTTGCCGCTCAGGAGTAATCGTCATTGTAGCAATCACCGCATCAACATTGCCATTTTTTAGTAGTGGTACTCGCGACTGCGAAGTAGCCAAAACAAATCGACTCTGTCCTTTAGGTCCTAAAATTTCCTTAGTAATTGCTTTAGCTAAGTCGATCTCAAAACCTTTTACTTGATCATCATGCACGTCAATTAGGCTGAATAGCTTTTTATCGCCCTCAACTCCCCAAGTTAACGTATTTGAATTGCGAACATTTTTTATGGTTGTCTGATCAGCAACTTTTTTACTACAGCCAGATAATAAGAAAACCGTGAAAATAATTGGTATAAGCCATATTTTTTTCTTCATGATATTTCTCCTTAATAAGCAACAATCTTGCTTAAAAACTGCTGCGAGCTGCGTTTTAGATTGCATAAAGAAGCTGCTACTATCGTCATCTTCGACAAAAGATTAACATTATACAAAACTTGGAATTTTTTATAAAATTTCTGCACATTGTGGAATTCGATCATCGACATAAATTTCTCCTTAATAAATATTAATTCTAAATTTAAGTATCAAATTGAACACTCAGCTAGCTAAAATCCAATACTATATCCCGTCTACACTACTTTTGCAACTCAGGCTTACAATACTAAAAGATTTTTTAAATTTAAAAGTGCCGAAATTATTAATACATTTATTGGTTCTAAAACAAACTTAAATATTTAAGTTTTAATTTCTAGTTGTTTTTACGTGAATATGACTTAACATCTTGGTCGATTTCAGTAATAAATTCAGTTAAGCTCTTGGAAATTTCTTCTTCTGTACCATAACGGCGAACATTAACGCCGTTTGCTTGCATTTCCTTATCACCCAGAACTAAAGTGTACGGGACTTTTTGTGTTTGAGCTTCACGAATCTTGTAACCTAACTTTTCATTTCTAAAATTAACTTCTGCTCTAAAGCCGCGACTATTTAGCTCATCGCGAATGCTCTTAGCGTAATCACCATGAGCATCTAGGTTAACCGGAATAATCTCCACTTGTACTGGAGCTAGCCAAGTTGGGAAAGCACCCTTGTACATTTCAATTAGATAAGCAATGAATCTCTCCATTGTCCCTACAATTCCGCGGTGAATCATCACTGGACGATGGTCTTCACCATCTTGACCAACATAAGTTAAGTCGAATTGCTCTGGCAACATAAAATCTAGTTGAATTGTTGACATAGTTTCATCACTACCTAGGGCAGTCTTAGTTTGAATATCAAGTTTAGGACCATAAAAGGCTGCTTCACCCTCTGCTTCAACATAATCAAGACCCATGTCATCCATAGCGCCTTTAAGCATTGATTGACTACGTTCCCACATTTCATCATTAGCAAAGTATTTTTCAGTATTCTTAGGATCACGATAAGACAGTCTGAAATAGTAATCTGTAATATCAAAGTCCTTGTAAACATCCATGATTAATTGCAGGGTTCTGGCAAATTCGTCTTTAACTTGATCTAAGGTTACAAAAGTATGACCATCATTCAAAGTCATTTCTCTTACTCGTTGCAATCCAGATAAAGCACCTGACTTCTCATACCTGTGCATCATTCCTAGTTCTGCAATCCGGATTGGCAATTCACGGTAAGAACGAATATGATGCTTATAAATTTGAATATGAGATGGACAATTCATCGGTCTAATTTCCAACATTTCGCCATCGCCCATATCCATTGGCGGAAACATATCATCACGATAATGTTGCCAGTGACCTGAAGTCTTATAGGCATCAAGATTCATTAAAACTGGAGTATACACATGTTGATACCCGCGAGCTACCTCTTTATCGGTAATATAACGTTCAATTACGCGGCGAATAGTGGCACCTTTTGGTAACCAATATGGCAAGCCTGCACCAACCTTAGGATCAACGAAGAATAAATCAAGATCACGACCAATCTTACGGTGATCACGTTCTTTAATCTCCTCACGACGCTTCAAATCGGCATCGAGATCAGCCTTTTTAAAGAAGGCTGTCCCTGAAATTCTTTGCAGCATTGGATTAGCCGATTGACCTTGCCAATATGCACCGGCAACGGATAGCAACTTGAATTGCTTAATTTTACCAGTATTAGGCAATAATGCAGCAAAACCAAAGTCAACAAAGTCGCCTAACTGATAAGCAGTAACTAAATCTGATTCGGCTTTTAGCAATTCAAGCTTATAAGGATCGCCTTCAAACATATCTGCAAGTTCGCTCTTTGGCAACTGTACCCGTTCAATCTTGGCACCACTTTTAATTACCTTTTGAATTTCCTTTTCAAACTTTGGCAATTCACTAATCTTAATTTGTTCTTCCTTGTCAGTATCAACAAAGAAGCCATCTTCATCTGCAGCATGTTCACCGAAATGTAATTCTGGATAAGCCTTTTTAGCAACCGCTTCTAAAACAAAAGCAACGGTTGCTCGTAAAACTGTTAAGCCTTCATCATCCTTATCAGTAATAATTGCAACTTCAGCATCAGCGTTAAGTTCGTAATCAGCTGGTTGCAATTGACCGTCAACTTTACCAGCAAGCGCCGCCTTACCAAGTGAAGTTGAAATGCCATGCGCCAAATCACTAATTGTTAGTGCCTCATCAAAGTCACGTTTTGAACCATCTGGTAATGTAATTACAAAACTCATATTTTTCCTCCATAAATAAAAAAGTCCCAGTGCAATTAAGCACTGGGACGTCTAGTAGCGTGGTTCCACCCAAAATTAGATTATCTTAATAATCATCTCATTAAGGATCGATAATGGAATCCAGCCAAAGTTTATTATCTTTTAGGATGGATGAGTGGGGTGTTACTTACTTGAAAGACTTCCAGAAAAACGTCTTTTCTCTCTGAATCAAGCAACATCATGTTCATTCATTGTCATTCATTATACCGAATAATTAACAAATTGCAAGAATTTTTTAATTAACGCCTACGGTTTTTGCCCGAAACTACCACTTCAGTTGCTAGTGTGCGTACCCGTTCCATCAAGCGTGCTGCCTTTACTGGATCGATGGCATTCTTAGTTTCCTTAAAGTGCTCTTCTAAATCATCCATTGCCATGTTGGATGAAAAAAAGGTGGGTAAAACATTATCCATTCTTGCTTGTAAGATTACACCTAATACGTCATCGCGTGACCATTGGCTCAGAGTTTCAGCTCCAATATCATCTAAAATTAATAAATCACATTGAGCTACCCGATCGATTTCCGACTGCAAACTATTATCCTCAAAATGACTAGATAAACTAGCAATAAATGCTGGTAAATGCAGGAAAACCACTTGTTGGTCCATTGCTGCTACCTGATTAGCCAGTCCAGCTAGAATATAGGTTTTACCAACACCAAAATCGCCTGACAAATATAATCCTTTTTGATGAATATCTTGTGCATATTTTGCTAAAAATTGCTGAATTAATGCCATAACTTGCGACCGACCCTGAGTCATTTCCGCCTGACTCAAACGTACATCATGCAAAGCCTCCGGCAACTTAATTAATTGCAAATGCTTCTTAGTGTTAGCTACGCGGTCACGTGCTAGCTTACTAGCCTCTGGAACATAACGTAAGTCAATCGCCTGATTATTAATGAACAATTCAGGGCGATAGCCATTAGTAACCGGATCCTTGCGTTGCTTACTAGTATAGTATTCATATAGGCTAGGCAAACTCTTATTAATCATTTCAGCAGTAATCTTAGTCTGATTTTCTTGCAAGAATTGTTTAATATCTGGATCTGCTAAAACTTGTTGATAAATTTCTGTCAAATTATACTTTTTAACCAATTCTGGATCTAATTTACTAATCAAATTGCTAATCGCTTGCATCATCTTGCACCTACTTCATACCATTCTTATCTTCAAGATTTTTAAAGAAATCCTTCAAATCTTTAGAAGAAATATCTTGATTAACTGCCGCTTGCTTTTTACTCCAGTCAGTTCCCTTTTCAACACGCTTATTAGCACCATAACGTGAACGCGGCTGCCTTTGTGCTTTTTTCTTTGCCCGATTAGCCATATACTCCAGTGCCTGTGCTCCGGTTTTTACACCATGCTGGAGCCAATCATGTAAAATCGTATTAGCAAGCCGATAAGAAACCGTTGAACTTTCTTGTAAGCAGGCATAGGCCAAAATATTAAGCAACTCCGTTTGCACATTTTGCTTGTTGTATAAATTATCAAGCACCTTATATTCACTAGCATCAACATAGTCATGCTTAGCAGTCTTTAACTGATACAGAAATTGCGCAGGTGCCTTTTCTTTTGCCATGGTTAAAATTTGCTGCTCACGTGAATTAAACTTTTGCTTTACTTGGTCAGAAGCATCCTGATTTTCAGACTTAAGACGAGCTTTAGTATCCACACTATGAATATTTTCAGCAATCGTTTGCTTAATTAGTGGCATATTCAACTGATAGCTACCGTGCAAACAAGATAATGTTTCATCAACAAATTCTTGCTCTGACAAGCCATACGTCCGCATCAGTCCAGCAATATCCGCTTGATGTTGATCAATTTCACTAGGCGCAATTTGGTATATTTCAAATTGCTGTTTCATGAATTCCCAATCAATGTGTTCTGCTTGGTTAATCTGGGCTTTAGTTGGCCGCTTGACTTGATTTTCTTGTGCGGCTTGTTGCACATCTTCAGACGGACTGATGGCCTCTTGACTAGGTAAACGAAAGACTTCCATGAATGAAGCAGAAACATCTTGCGCGGTTTGTAAGCCATTAAGTTGATTTTCATCCTGCTGACTTTCCCTAGCAAAACTATGACTTAAGTCATGAAAAGCAGCTTCACCCACCTTTTCTTTTAACAGGCTAGCTAATAAGGCAGTCGCAAAAAATTCGCTACTGCTAGGTACTGCATTTAAACTGAATACCAAAACTTGACCCATGATTTCATTGTCGAGCAGCCTTGTTTGCAGTAATCCTACGCCTTCAAGCTTGTGAATTGCGGCAAACAGATCTTGCAAACTACAATCTAATTGTTCTTGCAAGCTATATAAACCTTGGGCATCAGAGATCATCGCAGTTTCGCTATAATCTTCATTTAAAGTTAAATAAAGTGAACTGCCAAGTCCCCCAAGTAGCGGCTGATATAGTTTCAGCAAGATTCTCAGGTCACGTGGAAAAATTGGCACTCGATTATTAATTAGAAACGGCTGCTTTGGATTAGCACTTTCAAACATCAACTAATCTTCCTGCTCACGTTTAGCAATCATATCTTCCATAGTCTTCATGAAACTGGACATGTCTTTGAATTCACGATAAATGGAAGCAAAACGAATATAAGCTACATCGTCAATCTTCGCCAATTCATCCATAACCTGCTGGCCAATCTTTTTAGAAGAAATCTCACTGCCACCTTGCTGACGAATTTTATTTTCTACATGATTAACCAACTCTTCGAATTGACCACTAGTAATTGGGCGTTTTTGACCTGCCGCCATTACTCCATGTAAAATTTTCTTCCGGTTAAATGGTTCACGAGTACCGTCATTTTTAATTACCAACAATGGGGTTGTTTCAACTCGCTCAAACGTAGTAAACCGAAATCCGCAGTTCTCGCATTCGCGACGGCGTCTAATCGCGCGGTTCTCATCACTTGGACGTGAGTCAATCACCCGCGAAGCATTCTGACGACAATGAGGACATTCCATATAATCAACCTTCTTTTAACTTAAACATTAATTGAGCTAACTTCGCATTCAATTCTGCTACAGTACCGGTATTTTCAATTACATAATCAGCTAATTGGACTTTTTGTGCTAGCGGCATTTGGCTGTTAATCCTAGCTAAAGCAGCCGATCTAGTCAATTGATCCCGCTGCATCAATCTTTCAAGCTGCAAACTTTCGGGCAAAGCAATCAATAAGGTTTGATCACAATAACTTTGACCATTAGCCTCAAACAGCAATGGTACATCAACAACTATTAATGGTACATTTGCTTGCTTATGATGCGTAATTTTAGCCGCAATTGTCTGAAAAATCAAGGGATGAGTTAGTTTGTTTAACTTTGCTAACTGCTGTTTATCATTAAAAACTAGCTGACCTAATTTACGTCGATTAATCGTTTGATCAGAATTTAAGTATTCCGGGCCAAACTGTGCACTAACTCTTTGATAGCCTTCTTGACCAATATTCAAAATATCATGACTAATTCGATCACTGTCAATAACTGGCACACCTTTAGTTTGAAAGAAAGCATCAGCAGTACTTTTGCCACTGGCAATGCCGCCTGTTAATCCAAGGACAATCGTCATTAGTATGTCACCTGACAATTTGGACAAAAAGTAGTCCCGCGACCATTGACTTTAATCTTTTCTAGTTTAGTCCCACAGCGCTGACAAGGCTCGCCTCGGTGACCATAAACTTTCAGCATCGTTTGAAAAGCACCCGTTTGTCCATTCGCATCAAGATATGTATGAACCGTAGTGCCGTGTTGTTCAATTGCCAATGCAATCAAAGAATTGATATTGTCATGGAGTTGGGCAATTTTTTCTTGTGGAAGATTGCTAGCAAGACTTAAGGGATGAATTTTTGTTTGCCAAAGAACTTCATCAACGTAAATATTTCCTAATCCAGCAACAATCGACTGATCAAGCAAGGTACTCTTAATATTCTTGTGTTTATGACTTAGTCGCTCTTGCAAATACGCCGTGGTAAATTCTGCAGAATTAGGTTCAACACCTAACTTGCTGATACCAGTAACTACTTTTTCAGTGCCTGTTTCGACCAATTGCATGCGGCCAAACTTGCGAACATCGTTATAACGTAAAGCTGTACCATCAGTAAAAGCAAACTGCACATGATCGTGTTTATCTTTAGCAGTATCAATTGCAACTAAACGATATTTACCTTCCATGCGCAAATGTGAGACAATCGTTAAATTTCCGCTTAACCGAATCAGTAAAAATTTGGCATAACGATCAATCGTCATAATCTTTTTGCCAGTTACTCGCTTAACAAAATCTGCCGCGTCTTCTGTAATGATTTTAGGATACCACAAAGTCACTTCCGCAATAGTTTTATCCTTAATTAATGGTAAAAGTGTGCGGCGAACTGTTTCTACTTCAGGCATTTCAGGCATTAGACGTCACTTCCTTACTTAGCATCATACCAATTATGTCCCCACCCAGAATCTGCTACGAGCGGTATATCAAGTTTTACTGCAGACTGCATAACTTCTGGAACCAGCTTTTTAATGGTTTCCAGTTCCTCTTTAGGCACATCAAAAATTAATTCGTCATGGACTTGAACTACCATTTTGGTCTTAAGTCCTAATTCAGTCAATTTTGCTTGCATATTCATCATAGCAATCTTAATAATATCAGCTGCAGAACCCTGAATTGGCGAATTAATCGCTGTTCGTTCAGCAAATGACCGTACATTGAAATTCTTAGCGTGAATATCTGGTAAATAGCGACGACGATGCATAATTGTTTCTGCATAGCCTTTTTCACGGGCTACTTTCACTGCTTCATCCATATAATTCTTAATTTGCGGATATTGTTCAAAGTAATTATCGATAAATTCTTTGGCCTGCTTACGACTAATATTTAAGTTTTTCGACAAGCCATAATCAGATATCCCATAAACAATCCCAAAATTGACCGCTTTTGCCCGGCGACGCATGAGCAGGGTGACTTCGTCTGGCGATTCCAAATGAAAAATTTTCATAGCAGTATGTGAGTGAATATCATACCCCGTTTTAAAGGCTTCTTGCATATGTTCATCCCCAGAAACTTGGGCTAAAACTCGCAACTCAATCTGGGAATAATCACAAGAAAAGATATAACCATCTGGTTCACTTGGAACAAAGGCCTTTCTAATCTGCTTACCCTCTTCAGTACGAGTTGGGATATTTTGCAAATTCGGATCGACTGAAGACAGCCGCCCAGTAGCAGTCAAAGTTTGCAAATAACGTGTATGAACTCTGCCATCTTTTTGAATGACATCAAGCAACCCTTTAACATACGTTGACTGAATCTTAGCTAATTGGCGATAAGACAAGATTTCAGGAATAATTGGACTCTGATCTTGTAATTGATTTAGCACATCAACAGAAGTAGAATAGCCAGTTTTGGTCTTTTTGACCGGTGGTAATCCCAGCTTTTCAAATAAGATATGACCTAGCTGTTTAGGAGAATTAATATTAAATTCCTCACCTGCATGCTCATAAATCTTGTGTTCCAAGTCTGTTAATTCTGCTGCAAATTCATCTTGCAATTTGGTCAAAGTAGTAGCTTCTACCTTGATGCCATTCATTTCCATAATTGCCAAAACCCGCGCAACAGGAAGTTCAATGTTAGCAAATAAATCGTCTTGCTCATGGTCTTGCAATTTATCTAGTAGCTGCTCTTTAAGATTAGCGATTGCCTGCGGTTTGCTGGCTAAGTGACTATACAGAACCTGCTCATCTTCAGGAATCCGTGTCTTTTGACCCTTGCCATAAACATCATAATCACTCTTAACTGTATAATCTCCGTATAACCGGCAAACCTCACCGAGATCGTCAGAATTGTTTTCATTATTAATTAAATAAGACGCCAATAGCATATCGTAGTCAATTCCGGCAATTTTGATACCCAAACGGCTTAAGCCAACCATTGTGCGCTTGAGATCAAACACATCTTTTTTAACTGTTTCATCTTCAAGTAGCTGTTTCAATTCAGCCGATTTAAGCAGGTCTAAATTAGCACTAACATAGGTTTGCTGACCAGCTTCAATTGCAAAACCAATTATGTCGGCCAAATGATAATTGGCTCCAAGCATCCCTAAATAAAAGCTAATTCTAGTTCCAGCTTGATCAACTAACTTTGATAATTTTGACTCGGTTAACTCAGTATATTCAATCTTAACATCAGCAGCTTGATATTCCGGTGTGACTTCATCGCTACTATCTAATTGTTCTAAGAACTTCCGAAAATTCATTTTTTCATAGAACTTCCGCAGTTGTTCTTGATCTACTTCTTTACGTTTCACATCGGCTAACCCAATAGTTACTGGACTATTACGATCAATTGTCGCCAACTTTTTAGCTAAAAAGGCCTTGTCCTTGTCGTTAATCAAATTCTCTTTAAGCTTTGATTTTTTCATATCAGCAACATGATCATATAGCTTTTCCACTGAGCCGTATTCCTGAATCAAACGTGAAGCAGTCTTGGGTCCAACCTTGGTTACCCCGGGATAATTATCTGAGTTATCCCCCATCAAGGCTTTCATATCAATAAACTCGGTTGGTGTAACTCCATTGACTTCTTTCATATGTGCAGGGGTATACGCTTCTAAATCCGAAACCCCCGACTTAGTTACCATAACTGTTGTTTTATCTGATGCTAATTGCGTCAGATCTTTATCGCCTGTCACAACTGTAACTGTAAACTTTTGTTCTTCACCTAGTCTGGCAAAAGTACCAATAATATCGTCTGCTTCATAATCAGCTAGTTCATAAGTAGAAATTCCTAAATCATGCAATAATTCCTGCACGTATGGTAGTTGTTCCAATAATTCAGGCGGAGTTTTTTGACGTCCACCTTTATAGTCATCATACATTTTATTTCTAAAAGTGGTTTTACTCTTATCAAAAGCAACCAAGGCATAGTCTGGCTCAATATCTTTAAGCAAAACGTCAAGCATATTCTTAAAAGTATAAATGGCATTGGTATGTAAACCTTCAGCGTTTTTAAAATTTTCCAGTTGCCGATACAATGCGTAAAAGCCGCGAAAGGCAATTGAATTACCATCTATTAAAAGTAATTTTTTATCAGCCATTATTTCTCCTTATTAATTTAATCTGGGTAATCAGTCCTGTTACCATTTTAGCAGCTTTTAGCAGTAGCAAGCTAGATAATAGTGTCAGGATAAAAAAAACTAGTCGCTACGCAACTAGTTTTTACTCAAATTCAAATTACTGCAGTAACTTTTCAAACGCAGTTTCATATTTAGTAATATCGCCAGCGCCCATAAAGATTATGACACTATCACGATTTTGCGTTAAATCTCCAATATTGTCTAAATCAATCACCTCTGAATTGGGAATTTGTGCTGTCAAATCTTCACTGCTAATATCACCAGCCTGCTCTCTTGCTGATGCATAAATTGGTGTTAAATATGCTTTATCGACGCCACGCAAAATATTAACAAAGTCGTCAGCATATTTTTTAGTTCGTGAAAAAGTATGCGGTTGAAAAACTACAACCAGTCGTTTGCCAGGAAATTTCTGCCGTGCGGCCTGAATAGTTGCCCGCATTTCTGTTGGATGATGCGCATAATCATCAATAATATTAAGATTACCGTAATCCACTTCAGCAAATCGGCGCTTGGCTCCTTGATAAGATGATAATCCTTGCTGAATAACAGCTTGTGGCACCTTTTCAGTATAAGCTACGGCAATTACAGCTAAAGTATTCAAGATATTATGATCACCAAACAAGTGCACAGTGTATCTACCAATATTTTGCCCATGTGCTAAAGCAGTAAAAGTCGATCCAGTAGTAGAGCGATTAATTTCAACTGCTTGGAAATCATCATTTTCATCAAATCCATAGGTATATTTAGGAATATCAGTTTGCAATTGCTGCAAATGTTGATTGCCTCCCCAAACAAATAAGGCCTTCTTAGTCTGCTTTGCGGCTGTTTGAAAGGCAGCAGTATAATCAGCTTGATCCTTAAAATAATCGGGATGATCAAAATCAATATTAGTCATAATCTGATAGTCTGGATGGTAGGCCAAAAAATGACGACGATATTCATCAGCCTCATAGACAAAGAATTTAGAATCAGCAACGCCCTGGCCTTCACCATCACCAATCAAATAAGAAGTTGGCACAGCCGCACCTAACACATGGGCCAAAAGTCCAGTTGTTGAGGTCTTACCATGAGTACCAGCTACTCCAATACTAGTATGCATCTTGACAACTTCTTCAACCGTATCAGGATAACTTTGCCAAGCAACGTTGTTAGCTGTACATGCCGCTACCTCAACGTTATCTGCTTTAAAAGCATTACCTTTGACCACTACTTGACCAGTCTGCTTAATATTATCCGCAGCAAAATCAACTACCTTGATCCCAGCTTTTGCTAATGGTTCCTGCGTAAAAGTATACTTGGCAATATCGCTACCAGCTACCTGATAACCTAGATCATGCAACAGCAATGCTAATGCAGCCATACCAGTACCTTTAATTCCGATAAACCAAATTTGTTTGTCTTTATCTAACATCTTACAATTGCTCCAAAATATTATTTTATAATCAAGAAACATTTTACCATTATTACCATTAAAAAGCAGTCTGAGCAAAAAGGTAATAAAACTTTTTTAACAAAAAAAGAACTTCATCAAGAAGTTCTAGGCTATTTTAAAGTTGAATTTTACCATTAGCCAAAAGTTCGTCACACTTTTGTGCTTCAAAAGCAGCACCTACTGTAAAATCATCTGGCACTACCATAATACCGCGCTTTTGTTCTGCATGTGGCAAACCTAATTCACGTGCCGCACAAATCATGCCAAATGAATCAACACCGCGCAAGGCACCTGGCCAAATTTGCTGGCCATTTGGCATTAGCGTCCCTGGCAATGCGACAACAACCTTTTGACCTTGAGCAATGTTAGGAGCTCCACAAACAATTTGGACTTCACGATCATTACCAACTTCAACGGTTGTGACGTGCAAATGATCAGAATCTGGATGAGGATCACAGGTTTTAACATAACCATAAACCAACGTTGGCTCACCATACGCTAATTGAGTGTCAAAGCCCACCTGTGACAATTTTTCATTAAGTTTAGTTAGCTCTTCATCAGTTAGCTCAACTTGACCGTCTGGCAATTTATCATAATCAATTAGCTGGTCAACATTAAAAAAGTTATAGCCAGTAACATTGCCCTGTTCATCCGTAACTTGAGTAATGTCATTTTTTTCAATATAGCTACTCTTACCTTGATCTTGAGCCAAAATCACAATTAGAGTATTGGGATAACTACGTTTGTTTATACTAGTAATCATTTAAAAATTAATCTCCTTCACTAATCTAGGGATCGCAAAAATTGCTCTACTTCATCCTTAGTCTTACGGTTCTTATTAACTAGTCTACCAATTTCTTTACCATCTTGGTAGACAACAAATGATGGAATTCCCATAATATTTAAATCCTTAGCCAAGTCAATACAACCATCTCGATCGATTTGATAAAACTTGCTCTTATCAAAATCTGCTTCAATTTCTGGTAAAAAGGGATCTAAAAATCGACAATCTGGACACCAATCTGCCGAAAATTCCAATACTGTTCGCCCATTTTGGGTAATTTCAGCTAATTTTGTTTGAGTTAATTCTTTAATTTGTTCCATCACTGAACTCCTTTGATTTAATAATAATTATTATTTTACCTCAAAATCTGCATGAACAGCATAAATTGGATTACCTTGTGCAGCAAATTTGTGCTCATATTCAGTTTCAACATTTGTTTTAGCAAATTCTGATTGTTCATGATGCAAATCAACTGACACAAAGTCGAAATTCATGCCATAGTTATTCATACTCTTTAGCGAATAAGCAAATAACCCCGCATTGTCAGTTTTAAATTCAAGCTGGCCACTTGGCTGTAATACTTCTTGATATTTCTTTAAAAAAGTATGGTAAGTTAGTCGCCGCTTTTCATGACGAGCCTTAGACCAAGGATCACTAAAGTTAAGATAAATCACATTGGTACTGGCAGGTGCAAAAAAGCAATTAATATTAGCCGCATCAGCACAAAGAATTTGCAAATTAGTCAGCCCTTTTGCAAGTTTAGTCCGTAAAATCATCCCTGCTGCAGTCATTTGTAACTCTAAAGCGATAAAGTTCTTTTCAGGATGCTGCTGAGCCAGAGTTGTAATAAATTGCCCTTTCCCTGATCCAACCTCTATTTCAAGTGGCTTAGAAAAATCGCTAAATCGTTTTGTCCAGTCAATTTTGCGTTTTGGATCAGGTCGATCAAGCACACTTTCTGGGTGTTCAGCAACTAATTTAGTTGCCCAAGGCTTATTACGTAATCTCATCTATGAAATCTTCCTCTTCTTAATTTTATATGGTAAATAAATCCGCGTGATGCACAGGCTAAATACTAATAATATTCCAATAGCTGCCCACAATTGCCCATTAATCGGTAAAATGAGCAACCAAAATAGACTAACAATTAACCATTGCAATAACAAGCCAAAAGTTAAGACCGCAATCAAATCTTGACCACGCTTGCCCCGATCAATTGGATATACACGATACATTAAGTTATCGTCAAATTCTTCAGCCATCGGCAATAATTGGTAGACTGTTAAAAAAATTACCAAGCACGCTAAACCAAGTGCCCATGATGTCTCCTGAACCAGCCAAGAAATTAAAACAGCAAACATTGTCATTCTAACTAATAAGTTCAAGTTTTCCGGATTACGTAAAAGCGAGCGTCGATATAAAAATTTATTCGGATTTTCCTTAGATAATGATTTAGGTAACAGAAAATCCAAATATTTACGACGTTTAATGCTAACTCGCTTTTCTTTGACATCGGTAAACATACTAAAAGCGGCATAGACACGATTTTTCCGCTTGTTTTCCTGATTAACTGCGTATTGCCAATCAAATAATTTAGTCGCAGTTGGTTTTGCATGCAACAGTACCACTGCAGCGAGCAATAAAATAGTCACTACTACCATACTAATTGGTAGCCACATTCCAATTACAAAAATTAGCAAAAAAGCCAAGTTAAGCCAAGTTAAGTTAAGCTTTTTGCCAAAATAAAGATTGCGCTGAGATAATTGCAATTGCAACACTTTGGCAGCCAACACAGCCAACAAGGAAGCACCATAAATTAATGGACTAATCTCTGCTTTAATTGTAGCAAAAGGAAATAAAATTCCGGCAATTACTAATGTCATAAAGATTGGCAATAGTAAACTGTAATAAACCATTGGCTTCAGATACTCAAGCATTTGTTCATCTTGTGGCAATAAAAATTGTAAATCTGCTCTATCAATTAAGGTAACCAAGTTACCCATTAATAATGGTAGCCACAAAATGGCACCTACTAGCGGACGGTAAAACCACAATCCTTGTGGCATGGTCTTCATACTCTGGGCATACCAAAACATTAACGCACCAAACAAGAAAATCAAGGCCAAGACAAAAAAATCATTAAAAACCAAAGTCAAATACTTAAGTGATTTGCGGAAATTTTTTTGCAGTCGTTTATTCGCTAACTCACGCATGCTGTTGCTCCTGATTTAAAATCTGATAAAGCTTATCAAAAGCGTCAGTCGGTTTTAACCCATAATGCGTCCGAATTTCATCAAGACTGCCAATAATTTCAATTGTGCCATTATTTAAAACCGCATAATTGGAAATTGCTTGTTGCGCATCAGCCAACACGTGAGTAGTCATTAAGACCATTTTACCTTGACTAATAGCCTGCTTAATTAAATCAATCAGGTTCGCAACTGCCAAGGGATCAAGCCCAGTGAACGGCTCATCAATCACTAATAAATCAGTCTGCGGCAAAAAAGCCGTCACGATCATCACTTTTTGTTGCATGCCTTTAGAAAAATGAATTGGCAACCAATCCATTTTATTGTCCAAACGAAACATCTTCAATAGCTCGTCAGCCCTGCTCCATGCTGCTTGCTCATCGAGTTGATAACTTAACATCGTTAACTCAAGATGTTCTTTTAACGTTAATTCTGGATACAAAACTGGTGTCTCTGGAATATAAGCTAATTTTTGCTTAAAAGCCGTTGGTTGCGCCGCTAAGCTTATTCCGTTCAAACTGATCGTACCCTTTTGCGGTCTTAACAAGCCTAAAATATGCTTAATTGTCGTTGATTTTCCAGCACCATTAAGGCCAATTAGCCCTAAGGCTTGGCCCGGCTTTATTTCTAAGTTAACCTCTTTAATAACTGGTACTCCAGTATACCCACCAGTTAGGTGCTCAATTTTTAGAACCATATTTCCTGTCTTTCTTTTAATGAATTTACTCAATTTATATGATAGCATGATATTAAAAGAAACTAAATTTTGAAAAGAGGTTTTAATATGAATAAATTAGACAAAGATTGTTTATTTTGTAAAATTATTCGCGGCGAAGTAGCTAGTTATACCGTTTTTGAAAACGAAGACGTCAAGGCGTACTTAGATATTTCACAAGTAAATCCTGGACATACACTGCTAATTCCTAAAAAGCACATAACTAACTTTTTTGATTACAGCGCTGAAGATGCTCAACAATATCTGCAATACATTCCAGTAGTTGCCAATGCTATCAAGAATTTTGATCCTAAAATTACAGGGATGAACGTTACTACTAATAATGGCGAAAGTGCTGGGCAAGTAGTAATGCACTCACATATTCACTTTATTCCACGCTTTGCAGGTGATGGACTAAATAATCAAACACGCAACAACGCAGATAACTACGAACCAGCAGATTATCAAAAAATTGCTGATGCGATTAAAGCGCAATTTTAAGGGAAAATGATGAAACACTTTAGTCTAGGAGTAATTTTAGGAGCTGTTATTGGCGCGGGACTTTCGCTAGTACCTGATAAACAAGGAACCCGCCTGGGTAAACACTGCAAAAAAAGTATTATACAAACCACGCAGGACTTTTCCAATCTTTCTTCAGCAATTACGGATGTTAAACAAGCAAAAGCTGAACTAACTAATACTTTGCCTCAAGCCAAAAAAACAGTTACTGAACTCCAAAATGATTTAGAATATTATCAATTGAACATAGACAGACAATTAACTGAGATAAAATCGGAAATTAATCAGCTAAAGTAATTGTAAAACTGTTTAAAAATAGTAAAGAATGTGTGATTTTTCTGTGAAAATCGCTAAATACAAAATCTTATTAAGCAATTTGTGTTATATTAATGGACAGTGATTTAAATTTGTTAAGGATGTGGAGAATTTAATCTTATGAATAAATATATTAAAAAAATTGCTGCAGTTGTTGCTGTAGCTGGTATTGCATTGTCAACTGCTGCTTGTTCTAATGGCGGCAAGACCGTTGCCTCATACAAAGGTGGCAAGATCACTCAAGACGACTACTACAAAGAAATGAAGAAGTCTCAGGCTGGTCAAACTGCTTTAGCTAACATGATTATCAATCACGTTTTAGATGAACAATATGGTAATAAAGTTCCTAAGGACAAAGTTAATAAACAATTTAATAATTACAAAAAGCAATACGGTTCTCAATTCAGTGCCGTTTTACAACAAAACGGTATGACTGAAGATGGTTTTAAAGATAACCTCAAGACGACTTTGCTTTCTGAAGCTGCTCTTAAAGACATCAAGAAGATTTCCAAGAGTCAAGAACAAAAAGCTTGGAAGTCATACCAACCTAAAGTTACTGTGCAACACATTTTAGTTTCTAAGAAATCCAAAGCTCAAGACATTATCAACCAATTAGATAATGGTAAGAGTTTTAAGAGTTTGGCTAAGAAATATTCACTAGATCCTGGTACCAAGGATAAGGCTGGTAAATTACCTGCTTTTGATTCTACCGATTCTAGCCTTGATCCAGCTTTTAAGAACGCCGCTTTTAAACTTAAGACCGGTCAAACCACTAGTAGTCCAGTTAAATCACAATCTGGCTACCATGTAATCAGAATGATCAAACATCCAGCTAAGGGATCATTTGCTTCACACAAGAAGGAAATTGATAACGAAATTTATCAATCCATGTCCCAAGATCAAGAAACTATGCATGATGTCATTGCTAAGGTCTTGAAGAAGGCAGATGTTTCCATCAAGGATGACGACTTGAAGAACGTATTATCTTCATACATTCCAAAAGCAAAAGATAAAAAATAATACTAAATTTTAAATAAGTAAAAAAGAAGTTCCATCTGGAGCTTCTTTTTTTATTCTAACTTATGTGAATTACTCAATGCTTCATCAATCTTAGGACGATAGAACTTTCGCCCACCTTGACTCATAATATTATTAGTAAAATGCCCTGGCTTAGTATTCTGCAAGGCATTGGTTATGGCATAAACTGCAGCATCAAGATCATCAATGCGGTGCAGTAACTCAGCTTCTAAAGTTGCCGGCAATTTAGGAGACCCATATTCATACTTACCATGATGCGACAATACTAAATGCCGTAACATCAACAAATCTTCAGATTCGGTATCAATCTTTAATTCACTAGCGGCCAGCATAATCTGTTCATCAATCAAAACTAGATGACCGATTAAATTGCCTTCTGCAGTATATTGGGTTGCCGCCGGTCCAGTTAATTCTAAAACCTTACCCATATCATGCAAAATACACCCAGCATAAAGCAATGACCGATTAACCTGAGGATAATTATCAGCAATTGCCTTGGCATCACGCAACATCGAAAGTGTATGGTAGGCTAAACCCCCACGAACAGCATGATGGTTACTTTTACCAGCTGGATAATCAAAGAAACGTTTATCCCACTTTTTTAGTAAGTAACATACGATCTGATTCCAGGTTGGATTCAGAACCTCAAGGACATACTGATTAATTTCATCTTTCATGTTCGAAATTTCTTCCGGAGCAGCCTTAATAAATTGATTAAGGTCATACCCTTCCTCAGGTCCGACCACTCTTAAACTATAAATTTTAATCTGTGGTTGATCTTGATACTCTTCACGCTTACCATTTAATTCGACCAACGTGCCATCATTATAAGTAGCCGCATCCCGTTCACTAGCATCCCATAGATTACCACGTATCTCGCCAGAACTATCGCCAAAAGACATAGCCAAATATAGCTTGCCTTTCTTAGTATGACGCAGTTGCGAATTTTTAATTAAAACTACCAACTCCAGCTCTTCACTATCATTGTAATCCAGTAAACGTTTAAACATTTTCTGTCCCCTTCGTAAAAGTTAGTGGCTGAAGTTGCAATTGCTTCGCCACCTTAGTTTGCGCCGTAAAGATTAAAACTTGATTATTCCGAGCAATTTGCTCCAATAATTGCTCAATCTGCTTGGTTCTTTGCTCATCAAAATTAACAAAGGAATCATCAATTAAAATTGGTAAATTAATTTGATCCTTAATCTGTTCAGTGAATGCTAATTTTAAGGCAAAGTAGAGTTGTTCTTGGGTTCCACGCGATAAATATTGGGCACCAATATTTTTGCCATCATTCCGCGTAACCGCTATTTTTTTAGAAAACTCAATATTATTATACCGATTTTCCGTTAATAAGCGCAAATATTCCTTAGCAGCAATAATCATTTTCGGAAATCGCTCATTGGAAGCTAAATCCAGTGCTCGATTAATCCACTTAGCAGCCGACAAATTAGCTAGATATTCTCTACTCAAGCGTTGAAATTCTGTTTTAGTATTTGCCAATTGCTGTTTAGCAGAAAAAACAGCTGTCGAATTAGCTAGATTGGTCATCTTAACCTTAGTTTCAGCGATCTTTGCTTGCTGTTGGCCTAATTCTTTTTGTACAACAGTAAGCTTCCGGTTTAAATCTGCTTGCCTATCAGTTATTACTGTCTGATTTTGCGCCAAATGTTCTAATTGGTCTAAATCAGAGCCTAAATTAGCTGTTAAAGCAGCAATTTCAGTCTTAATAGTAGCTTGATTTTGTACTTGCTGCTGCAATTGATCATATTCAGCTAGATCCTTAACATTCGCCTGTGCAAAATTAGTCTGCAATTTTAATTCTGTTTCATGTAAAGCAGCCTGACTTTCAGCTAAATTAGCTGCTAGGCTTGCCTTAGTTGCTTGCTGTTTTTGACTCTTAGCTACTAACTCTTCTACTTGGGCAAAAGCTGTTAAAACTGCCGTAAAACTAGCCGCTACCCGCTGTCCTAACAATGCACTCACTTGCTGAGCAAGTGAAGCTACTTGAGTATCTATTTCTTGCATGTGTTGCAGATTGCTTTGCTCATTTTGCTTTTGTAACTGATACTGGCGCCAATCATTAAACAAATTTGCTAGATCAACTTTGCTTGCATCTACATGATATTTTTGTAAAAAGTCTGCTTGCAACCGATCAAAATTAGCCTGTTGTTTTTTGTAAATCTGCTGCTCAGCACGAAACTTTTTTTGTCGGTTTAATCCTAGCAAAATGCCAGCTCCACCAAATACTATTGCTAAAATTGCCCAAACTTTAGGCATGAACATTAATAATATAATCCCTAACGCGATTAAACCAGCCCCACCAAATAAGAGGTTTTTCCCCGTATCCTTGACAGCAGATTCACCTTTAACTTTCTCAGGGATCTTTTGATAATCTGCTTGTAAATTGTTAATTTGCTCTTGATCAAACTCTGCAACTGCTGCTAAGTCAGGATTTAAGGACAATAACTGATGCTTAGACGTAGCTATTTCCGTCGTCTTTTGCTGACAGTTCCGATATTCAGATTGCCATTGCAATAATTCTGCTTTTTGTTGAAGTAGTTTTGTGGCATTTTCAGCAAGTGGCTGTCCTTTAAGTTCATCCAAACGAGTTTGTACTGATTTAATTGACTGTTGTAAACTCTGTTGCTGCAAATATAATTTTTGCGTTGCTTGGTAGTTAGCTTGATCAAACTTAACTGATTTGACCTGCTTTTTTAACTCCTGCAATTTTTGATAACTAGGCAATAATTTTTGTAATTGCGCAACTTTGCCTATTTCAGCTTGCAAATCGCCTAGTTGGGTTGAAGTCTTGTCCTGCAACTGTGTTTGCTCCGCAAGCTGTGCTTCAAGTCTTTGATAGTCAGTAAATTCCTGTTCTGCTTGAACAAGCTGCTCACGATCTTGGCCTAGCTGCTTGAGCAATTGATTAATTGGTGGCTTACTGCCACCTTTTTTGAATAAGTCACTAGCTGCTTGAATAAAAATATTCCGCTGATCGATTAGTTGATCACTATTAGCAGCTCCTAAAAAATAAATTCGTTCTAGCAATTCATCTTGGCTGATATTAGTCACATTGGCTAGCATATCTTGATTAAAAATAAAGCTCTGTGCGTAAAAATCAGCATCGATGTTTTTTAGTTGATCAAAAAACACACTTTCTGGAACTATCTGGTTGTCACGCTTAACTGTTAGAGTTCCTAATTTTGAACCTTTGCCACTAGCATACAAGCGTTCTAATTCATAATGGCTACCTTGCTCATCTTCAAAAAAGAGCGAGCCACCCATTGGACTAACTCTTGCCAAAGGCTTGTAATCTTCAAAAAATGGACCAGTTCTCTTAGATAAATGAAAGCCGAACATAATCTGCTTTATGAAGGCAACAATCGTACTCTTGCCTGCTTCATTAGCGCCAAAGAAAACATTAAGACCATGATGTGGCACGGCTAAAGTAAAATTCGAAAATTGACCAAAATTAACTATCTCGATTCTAATCAGTTTCATGCTCAATTCCTTTCAACCGCCGATTCAGCTCCACTTCAGTTAATTGCTGTACCTCCTGCTTAAACTGCGGATCTTCAGCTAACTGCGCGGCGTAATCATCTTTTTTCAGCCAATCTTTAGCTAATTCAGCAAATTCTTGATCTGTAAAAAGCTCTGTTTTTGCCTGCTCAAAATAAGGCCGATCACTTTCAGCAATTTCTAAATGTTCCGTAGTCACAAACCGCACATCGACTAACTGAGAGTTTGCTGTCAACTGCTGAGAAATCTGCTGCCAAAATCCACTATCTTGCATTAGTTCACGCTGTGCATCGGTTAAAAAATCAGCACCAATAATTTTCAAACTGTAATACGTTGTTACTTGTGGATGTAAATTAGCTAAAATTTGCTCTTGTAGGTCATTAAGACTAACTTCGCTACTTAATTCAATTTTAGTCTGCTCCCAAGTAATCGGACTAGTCGGCACAAACGTGATAGAAGTTTGTCTAGTAGCTTCATTGATTTCTCCTAAATAACATCCCTTAGCACCAAGCTCATTAATATGTCGACCCTGAATATTACCTGAATAGACAATCAGCGGATTCTCAGATAAAACTTGTCGCAAATGAATGTGACCCAAAGCAAAATAGTCATAATTCAAATTTTTTAGATCACTTGACCTAAAAGGAGCATAAACATTTTGATTGCTTTGACCGGCTTTTTCCTGTGCATGCATCAATCCAAAAGTGTACTGACTACTTTTAGCTGGAAATTGTTCTAACATATCGGTTGTAATGTGATTATTAAGATATGAAAAGCCGTTAACCGCATAGTTAAAGCCAGTCTTAGTCTGGCAAGTAATAGTTTCCACCTGCTCGCGATTGCCTAATAGCTTAAAATATGGACTATCTGGTATTAACAAATCACTTTCCTGCATATGATCATGATTTCCAAAAATCATCACTACTTGAATTTCAGCTGCAGTCAATCGACTAATTTCTTGAGCAAAAAATAACTGACTACTCGGATCAGGTCTAGCACTATCAAAAGTGTCGCCAGCGATCAGCACTAAATCAACTTGCTCTGCTAATGCCAAGTCAACAATCTTAGTCAACGACTCATTAGGTGCCTGACGAATCTGTGAAAATTGCTCAGATGGCAAAAAAGATAGCCCCAAAAATGGACTATCTAAATGTGCATCTGCTAAATGAATAAATTTCATTGTTATAATTATTTTCTAAGATCATTATATAGATCATTAATTGGCTTAGTCAGTGTCTTTTGAACGTCATCAATTATCTTATACAATCCTTGCTCTGCTTGCAAAAGCTTCATAATTGTAGCATCTTTTTGCACTTTTTCATCCAATTTTTGGTACTTGTCTTGCAGCTCTTGTGATAATTCTTCACCTTGAGCCTGAGCATTCATAATTTGTGATTGGATCTGATCCATTTCCTTAAACAATGCTAGACTAGTTGCGTTCTGCTTAACGTCATCAAGTGCAGCCGACAAAGCCTTATATTCATCAATCTCTTGTATGTTAGCAGCTAATTCATTAGCTGAATCATAAATATTTACCATAAAGTCCTCCTAAATTAATGTCCTAAAAAACCTTTGAAATCATTATACCATTCATTAAACTTTTCACCCGCAGATTCTATCCCTTTTTCAATTTTTTCGCCTAGGCCACCAGTCCAATCTTTGCCAGAACCATTATGCTTGATAATTTGTCCAGGTGCCTTTTCACTAAACTGATTTTGCGCGGTATATGGCAAAATTCCTTCCATCTCAGCTTTATAGAGTTTAGTAATACCAGTTTCAGAGATGCCATGCATATAATGCTCACGATTAGTCCGATCAAAACCAACCCACGTAGCAACCACAACATCTGGTGTATAGCCAACAATCCACTGATCTTTGGTTCCAAAGCCATACGAATTAGGAACTTCAGTTGAACCAGTCTTACCTGCTACCCGATAACCTGCTGGTTGGGCCGCAGTCCCCGTACCATTATTAAAAACGCCTAGCAACATGGTCGTCATTTCTTTAGCAGTATTATTCGAAACAACTCGGTGAGTTCCCGGATCATGATTTTCAGCTAAGACATTACCACTAGCATCAGTTACCTTGGTAATAAAATAAGAATTGTCAGGTAAATTACCTTTATTGGCAAAGGCAGAATAAGCACGTGCCATCTGCAGCGGTGAAACACCGCTAGATAATCCACCTAAAGCTAATGCTAAGTTTTGATCTTCTTTTGGTACCTTTAGCCCAAAGTTCTTGGCGGACTCAACCCCTTTAGCAACTCCGATTTTGTCTAATAACCAGACTGCTGGAACATTTTTACTTTGAGCTAAAGCCGAATACATGGGAATCTTGTCAGAATAAGCATTATCAACGTTATGTGGTTCATAATTGTTCTTACCAAACTGCTGTAATTTATTGGACAGCGGCGAATCATAATGATAACCAGCTTGCAGTGCAGGTGCATATGAAACCAGTGGCTTAATTGATGAACCAGGTTGACGTTTCATTTGAGTGGCGCGATTATAACCACGAAAAATATGCTTACCGCGACCACCAATCACCGCACGCACAGCTCCAGACCCCGGATCCATCACCACGCTAGCACCTTGAGTTTGAGTACCATCAGCAGCTGACTGTGGAAATAGCCAATCTTGTTTAAATTTTTCTTGTAATTGGCCCTGATAGTCCTGGTTTAAAGTTGTGTAAATCTTTAGGCCCTTATTCATTACGTCTTCTTCTTTTAGTCCATAACGACTAATCGCTTCATCAACCACAGCATCAAAGAAATAAGGATATCGGTAACCATTCTGATTATGATAAGTATCTTGTAAAGTAAGCCCCTGGCTTTTAGCGCTTTTAGCTTGCGCATTTGATAACTTATGGTTGCTAACCATTAAGTCCAAAATCAGATTGCGCCGCGATAAAGCATACGACATATGATCAATCGGATTATATTGGCTAGGGTTACGCAAAATTCCGGCCAAAGTTGCGCCTTCACTGGCAGTTAATTGACTCGCATTCTTACCAAAGTATTTTTTACTAGCATCTTGAACGCCCCAAACCCCGTTACCAAAATAAGAATTATTTAAGTACATAGTTAGCACGTCTTTTTTGGAATAAACATGATTAATTTCCACTGAAAAAAATAACTCTTCTAATTTCCGTGAAAAAGTCTGCTTTTGCGTTAACAGGGCATTCTTAGCTAATTGTTGGGTAATGGTTGAACCGCCACCCGAAATCTGACCGTGATGAATCACTAGCCCCAAAGCAGAACGAGCCATCCCTTTAATACTGAAACCAGGATTAGTCCAAAAAGTTCTATCTTCAGTTGAAATTACCGCGTTCTTGACATTTGACGAAATTTGATTATATTCAACAAAGGAACCTTTTTGCGAATATAGCGAGCCGGCTTTTTGACCTTTAGCATCGTAAATCGTCGTCGTTGTTGACAAAGAGGCTTTCAAGTTAGCAATGTTGGAAGTCTTAACTTTGACAGTATAATACGAACAAATCAAAAAAGTTATGCTTAGCAAGATCAAAATGATCCAGCGACCAACGTAAAAGCGGCGGTCAAATCGCTGCCACGCGCCACGAAACCCGTTTTTCTTTGGTTCATTATTGTCCATTGAATCTGCTCCTTTTAGAAACACCTAAAATTGTACCATATCTAAGAGGACTGGTTTATTTTACCAGAAATACTTAACAAATATTTATGAGCTATTATTTTACCCTTAATTATCCCAAAAATCTCAAACCGTGTTCGGTCAGCGATTTGTTAAAAACATTATTAATTCCGCGCAAATGGCGCCACTACCTGCGCAGTGATCAAAAAGTGCTGATTAACGGTTGCTATCGGTCAGTTAATCAGTTGGTTTATCCTAATGACAAAATTGAACTGACATTAGATCGGGTTGAAAGTCGTCAAAGCAATTATCCATCAAGTAGCAATTTGCCCGATATTATTTATGAAGACGCTAATCTATTAGTAATTAACAAGCCAGCTGGTCAAAAGACACATCCCAATCAAGGTGAAACTAATACTGCATTAAATGACTGCGCTACTTATTTAGGTCGAAGTCCTTATATTGTCCACCGATTAGACATGTTAACTTCTGGTTTATTGTTAGTTGCCAAAAATCCAGCTGTGGTTCCGATTTTAAATCGTGAATTAACCACTAAAATCTTTCAGCGTGAATATTTAGCTACCGTCGCGCATGCAGATAAGCTAGCTGGCACAGGTAGTATCAGACAACCATTAGGACATGACCCCCACGACCAACGTAAACGTATGGTGCAACCTGATGGCTTAGCTGCAGTTACGCATTACCATATTATCCGATACATGCCAGATAACACGGCTTTAGTTAAGCTTACTTTAGAAACGGGGCGTACTCATCAAATACGGGTTCACCTAGCTAGCCTTGGGTCTCCCATAGTTGGCGATCCTTTGTATAACTCCGAATTTCAACAGGGCGAATTCCTACACCTAACAGCCTACCGAATGTCATTCATTAAACCTTTTTCCTTTGATAAAGTTCAAGTAGAGTTACCAAATGCAAAGCGGCGATTTTGATTAATGGCTATTCTGTGTAATAATCAACTTAATGCCATAATGACAAAACTATCACTAGATCTTACACTGATATATGGAAGACTAACATGGATTATCAAAAACGCTTAGCTACTCTTAGCGAGCTCAAAAAAAGTTAGACACATATCGCCCTTTGTCTCCATTAGAGATTAAACGACTAGAAAAAAATATTAGAATTGAACATGTTTGGTCATCAGCCGCAATTGAAGGTAACACCTTATCTGAGAATGAAACAGCCGCCATTATTGATAGCGGAATAGGAGCAACTATTCATGGTAAGACGATCAAAGAAACACTAGAGATACTTGACCTAAATCGAATAGCCACTTTAGAAACTAGTCAACCTAAATCAGAAGCTGGTGCTTATCGGACAATTGAAGTATATCCTTATGGCTCAAATAAAAGACCCTATGCACTTCCATTTGAAATTCCAGAAAAGATGCAACAATTACAAAATTGGAGTGATCAAGCTAGAATAAACTTGCATCCTGTTCAATATGCCACTGATTTACATCAAAAATTTGTTACTATCCACCCATTTAGGGATGGTAATAGTCGTACAGCAAGACTACTAATGAATCTAGTTTTAACCGAAAATGGATATCCTGTTATCAACGTTAATCCATCAAAAAATGCTAGAGATAAGTACATGCAAGCTTTAGCCAGCGCAGAATCACCGGAAAATAATTCACAGCCATTTAGGGATTTAATTGCTGACTACGTTGAAAAAGAACTAAATAATAGAATTGACATCCTGCATTTAAACGAAAAATATACTAAAGAAGCTGAAGAATCATTTAAGGACAGTAAAATTAATTGGGATAAACTAGAACAGGATGCCCGAGCAAAACTTAAAGCTCAAAAGTCAACTTCGAATTTAAAAGCAAAAGATTAAAAAAGCAGATACGCAAAATCAGCGTATCTGTTTTTTAACGGTCTTAACTTATCTAAGTGTAATTACTCGTTGACACTTTGCTGCCACATGGTCATCATGAGTGACAACTACTACTGTTTTGCCAGAATTATTAAGTTCCAGCAACAAATCAATGATTTCATCACGATTTTTACTATCTAAGGACCCAGTCGGTTCATCTGCTAAAACCAGTTCGCTGGGCTTAATCAGAGCGCGAGCTACTGCAACTCGCTGCTGTTGACCACCAGATAATTCGTAAACTCGACTTTGAACATATTCTGCCAAACCAACTTTTTCAAGAGCTGCCCTGATCAATGTTGTCTTCTCTACCTTAGACTTTGACACATACTTCAATGCAAGTAATAAATTTTGCATAACCGTTTTTTCTTCAATTAAAGCAAAGTTTTGGAATAGATAGCTTATCTGTTCCCTAATAATTTTTTGCGCTAAACGACTATTTGGTCTGACATTGACATGCTGATCAAAAATATATTCTCCACTATCAACTTGTTCAATTAAGCCCAAAATATTCAAAAGGGTACTTTTTCCTGATCCGCTAGGACCAATAATTGCTACTAATTCGCCTTTAGCAATTGTCAAATCAAATTGATCTAGAACTACTTTAGTACCGAATTTTTTAGTAACCTGCTTCATTTCAATCATGATAGTCCTCCTTTTAAAAGAAATGGTAGATCGCGAGATTCCACTGACTGGATAATTAAGTTAAAGATTGCCAAATCACTTACTAGCATGATAATAGCAAGTACTAAAGGAACGATTGATGCCTTTAAAACTAGTAGTGAAGCAAATTCACCAATTCCTAAAACAAAAATAATTAGCATTTGTAATAAATAACGATCAAAGCGGCGGAATCCAAGTAATCGTTCAACAGCGAGTTGCTTTTGTTTATTCAAAATAACACATAGAGTCAAGAAAACTGTTGTAAACAAATTGATGATTAGAATAACGATTAAAGCCACCACTGTTGCTTTTAGCCCTTGATACGATGAATCTAAACTAGTAGACAAAATTGAATTTAAAGTGACAAACTTCAAGTTTAGTCTCTTAATCTTAGGATTTTGTGCTAGCTGATGCAGTTGCGTCTTCATTTTTTGATTATTTACAAGTTTAATTGGACTATTTTTATCAGTGTTACTTAATGTCATCTGTTGACTATCTGTCATTTGAGACTCTTCAACGATTTCAACAATTGGATTATTAAAACGTTTAGGTAAAGCAACATTATAGGTAATGGGATTTATTGATTCATCGTAATATTTGAGCTGAATGTTAACTTGTGTTGGCTTAATTTTATTCTGTTCTTTACTGGATAAATCATTATACCTAAAACATTGGAGTAAATACTTAATTTGCTTGGCATGTTTACGTTCCTTTTTCGGAACTAAAAAAGTTGGTTTTCTCGATTGTAAATACGACTGCAACTGCGGTAGTTTAGCTTGGACAAAATTACGGTTGGCTGAGATAATCGATATTTTTTGATTTGTCTGTTGCCGCCAAGAATTTTGTTCAGGTAGGATATCTTTTACTGAATAAACAGCACTATTCACATAGTAGGCTCCCTTATCTTGAGCCAATTGACGAAACCATTTACTCATAGTCCGATTAGCTTCGTGTTCATTAGTCAAAATATATTCACTCGTAGAATTTAATGTGAATAAGTTCCCTTCTTTTTCCCATTGTTCTTGAAGTTGATAATTCTCAATTGCCTCTTTAATCCCACTAGACATACCAAAAAGTAAAATTCCAGAGGCAATCGTCATCAAAATTTTTAAACAATAAGCAACATTAATTCCCAAATTGAAATGAAAACTACCATTTAATAAATCTGCAATTGACACTTTTTTAATCAAGAAAAAGGTAAAAGCATTAGCAAGCAAATACAACAACAGAATTACCAATTGCCCTAAAATAAAAGTAAATATTAAGCCATGTGGTTGATAAGGAAATAGCAAGTAAGTGGTTAAATTTAAGATAAGCGCTGTAGCAATAATCGTAATAATTCCAAAATTAATTAATGTAAAAAAGATATCATTATTTTTCCAACCATTGAGCTTCTTAATACCAATTGTATTTGCTTGTGCAGATGGATAATAGGCATTAACCAATAAGAAAACCAGCACAGTTAAGAAAAGAATAAATCCTATAATAACAATTGTCCTGTTGAAGTATTCTGTCTTCCTACCAGCACTTGGAGTAGTTAGTTTCTGCCTAGATATTCCATAAAAATGCGACAAACGCTTAAGAATAATTTTCTTATCTGATCTACCTGGAATAATCGTATAAACCCCATCAACCGTCCTTTTATCTTTAAAGTAACGTGCTAATGGTTGCAAAATTATGCGATTGCTTTTAGCAAAAACCGGAATCGTTCCTTTTTGAGTAGCTCTATTAGTTTGAAAGCTAGCATAAAATTCGTTATTGTTAGCATTGTCAAGACTAGCAGTTTTGGACAAACGGAATGATTTTGTAGGAAAAGTTGCAGGATTACTAATCACTGATTTTTGAACGGTATTATTAGTCCCGTTAGTAGTTAAGACAACCGACAATCCATACTGCTTAGATAACTGTTTAAAGAAGGCTAATTCTTCGTCGGGACTAACCTGGCTATCTTGAACGTAAATCTGATAAGAGTCAGTTGTTTGACCCATTTTAGCTACTTCATCATAATCTTTTGACTGATAAAAATTAATAGTCATTAAATAAGTCAGAATCGTGACAATGACTAAACAGGCAGAAATCACTTTTTTCATGATTGTCCTCCATAAAAATAGGTATAGTTAATAACGAGATTAACTATACCTACAATTAATTAACTTAATCTAATACACATTCCAGTAGTACGATAATCCCGTAGCTGGAATTTTATTATACGTAGCCTCTGCAGTTACGCCTTTTTTGGCAACGTTACGATGTAAATCACCATTATGTGCAACTGATGCACTATGCTTTTTAGTACCATGATAATAATTAGACCAACCATAGTTCCATTTATATCCATAAGTCCAGTTGCCACCACCAACATTTTTAGCTAATACGGTACTCACTGGAGCAACTGACAATAAAGAAGTAGAAACAGCTAAAATTGAAAATTTCTTCTTCAAATTTCTTATTTTCATAATAGTTACCTCCTTCATAACTATTAAATAAACTAAATAAGGAAACTCGTAAATATCAAAAAGTAATAATAAGTATGTTGTAACTTAGTCACGCTTCCTTTGCAAAAACAATAATAATAAACTTATTTTACTCCTTAATAATTTACAGGACTTTTGTTACAAATTTATAATATAACATTTTTCACTTTTTGCAAGCGCTTTTAAATATAAAAATATCTTTATTTATCAATACTTTATACAAGTGTTTTGATTGCCTAAAATAACTATTAAATATAAAAAAGAACAGACCATTCAGTCTGTTCTTGAAATCACTCTATTTTATTTATAAAATTCGCCAGTTGATGGTGAATAACGCGCCTTGATTTTACGGTTAAAGTAATACGACGGAGTCAATCCTTTTTCTTTAATCACCAATGCCTTAATCTTTTTGTTATTATAAGTCATCGACTTGATTGACAAATACTGGCAATATTTCGGCATTTTCTTCCCTGGATAAATTAAGTACTTGTTCTTGTTATACTTACGCACAGTCACCTTGTGATAATACGGTTTGGTATCCGATGTATAAAAAGCTTCCTTATTTTTAGTATATTTCTGAATAGTATAGGAATCATCAGCATTATAACTATACCATGATCCACGAAACTTCTTAGGAACGGTATGACTAACCGTACTTTTGGCATTAACTGCTTGACTACTATTAGGAACAACCACTCCTAGACCAATTACTAAGCTAAGGCTAGCAATTACAATGGCTAAAATTCGCTTTTTTCTTTTCATAATACTCCTTACATAACTAAAACAAATATAACTTATCTTTGCACATACTATAACTGTTGTCTACAAATATGATTATATCATTTATATCTAAGTACTAAAAGCAAATTTTGCAAAATAAAAAAGCCCAATTACTCTTTCAAATAATCAGACTTCCTTTATTATGCTTATTAATATTATTCTTCGTTCAATGAACTCTTGTCAAATGCTGCAGACTTAACCTTGTCATCAATTGATGGAGTACCAAGCCAGCCGATCATTTCCTTCATTGAATTAGTGATTGCTTCAGTACCTGGAAGCAACAATTTACGAGGATCATAGCCTTTACCAGCTTTATCTTCATCTTTGTGAGCTTCAAAGTATGCACGAGTAGCTTCTTGGAAAGCCAATTGGAATTCAGTGTTAATGTTAACCTTTGAAATACCAAGAGAAATAGCCTTCTTAACTTGTTCTTCAGGAATACCTGAACCACCGTGAAGTACCAATGGTACATCAACAGCATCAGCAATTTCCTTCAAACGATCAAAGTTAAGACCAGTCCAACCTTCTGGGTAAACTCCGTGGATATTACCAATACCACAAGCAAGTTTGTCAACACCAGCAGCAACGAAAGCCTTAGCATCTTCAACAGAAGCTAATTCTCCACCTTCACTACCTTGGTTTTCACCAATCTTACCAATTTCAGCTTCAACTGAAATGCCGCGTTCATGAGCTAACTTCACGATTTCCTTAGTCTTAGCTAGGTTCTCTTCAGTTGAAAGTGCATGACCATCAAACATAACTGATGAATAGCCGAGTGCGATACATTCTTTAGCTGATTCAAAATCACCGTGGTCTAAGTTCAAAACAACAGGCACTGAAATGTTCATTGCGTCCATTTCGTCTTCAACTAAGTCCTTAACAACCTTGTAACCACCCATGTACTTAGCAGCTCCAGTTGAAACTTGAATTAATACTGGAGTTCTAGTTTCTTCGGCAGCTTGCAAAATTGCACGTGTCCATTCCAAGTTGTTAGTGTTATAAGCACCTACTGCATAATGGTTTTTACGAGCGTCTTTAAAGATTTGATTACCATTATCTAAATATGCCATTAAAAATACCTCCTATAAAACTTACAATAATATTGTACCGTATTAATTAAAAATTGAACAATCTTTTCTTCTGATGTAACCGCTGTTTTGAAAAATATTTACAATTACATTTCCTTAGGTGCATTTACCCCTAATAATCGCAATGCTTCGGTCAATACAATCGAAGTTGCTTCAACTAAAGCTAGACGTGCATTGATTTGCTCATCTTGGGTTAAAATCTTCACATTAGCGTAATATTTATTGAACTTCTTGGCCAAATCTAAAGCATACTTAGCAATAATTGACGGTTCAAATTTATCATTAGCACGAGCGATAATCCGTGGAAAATCAGCAATTGTCTTAGCAACACTAAAAGCCCAATCATCGCTTAAGGCAAGATCTGTCAAACTTGGTTCTTGTCCAATTTTAGCAGCCTTGCGCAAAACGCTTTGTGCCCGGGCATTGGTATATTGCACATAAGGACCAGTATCACCTTCAAAGCGCACTACTTCATCTAAATCAAAGTCAAAATTATCAGTCCGGTTGTTCTTTAAATCATGAAAGATTACGGCACCAACACCAACATCATGGGCAACTTGTTCTTTATTAGCTAAGTCTGGGTTCTTCTGTTCAATTTGTTTTTGAGCCAAGTCAACTGCATCGTTTAACACCTGATCAAGAAAAACAACGTTACCCTTCCGAGTTGATAGCTTCTTGCCATTCTGCGTAATCAAACCAAATGGCACATGCGTAATTTCGTCTGACCAATCATAACCCATACGCTTCAAAACTGCCTTAAGTTCCACAAAGTGATTAGATTGTTCATTACCAACAACATAAAGCATCTTAACAAAATGATAATTATTCATTCGGTAAATCGCTGCTGCTAAATCTCGAGTCAAATAAATACTTGTACCATCGGATTTAACAATTAATGCTGGATTCTCTTCACCAATATCAACTACTTGAGCACCATTTGATTCATAAAGCAAACCTTTATCTTTCAATTCATCAATCACAGGCTGCATTTTATCATTAAAGAAGGCCTCGCCTTTATAAGAATCGAACTCAACCCCTAGTTGTTTATAAATCCGTTTAAAATCAGTTAGCGAAACATCTCGGAACCATTGCCACAATTCAACAGCTTCAGAGTCCCCTTCTTCTAGCTTCTTAAACCAAGCACGCCCCTCATCATCAAGGCTTGGATCTTTTTCAGCTTCTTCATGGAATTTGACGTAATATTTAAACAAATTCATGATCGGGTCCTTTTTGACATCTGCCTCAACACCCCAGTGCTTATAAGCAGCAATTAGTTTACCAAATTGGGTACCATAATCGCCAATATAGTTGATCTTAATTGGGGTATAGCCAACCTTTTGCAAAGTTTTAGCAATTGAATTGCCAATCACTGTTGAGCGCAAATGTCCCATCGACATCGGCTTAGCAATGTTAGGACTAGACATATCAATTGGCACATTGCCTTCGCCCAATTTTTGATCACCATAATGCTCTTTTTGCGTCAAGACATCTTGCAGTGTCAGCGAGATCAGCTTTTCATGGTTAATTGAGAAGTTAACATATGGGCCTGCAGCCTTGATACTAGCAAAATCACTGCTAGTCAATTCCGACGCAATCGTTTGTGCAATTTCTGCTGGATTCTGATGCAAAACCTTAGCTAAGGCAAAAGCCGGAAAAGCATAATCCCCCATCTTTTCATTCTTTGGTCGCTCAATCAGCGAATCAATCTGTTCTTTGGGCAAATCAACTTTGCTAGCAATTAGCTCAACCACTTTATCCTTAAAATTCATCTTTAACCTCCTAAATGCAATAAAAAAGTCTCTTCCTACATTATCGTAAGAAGAGACGAGTTTTTACCCGCGGTACCACTCTTATTGATACAAAGTATCCGCTTATTAATTTACTAAGTTATCAGTTAGGCACGCCTTCAGCCAATTCTCTTACTTGCCTTTCACCAATTGCAAATTCGCTATCTAGAAAAATTGAATTACTACTCCTAACCCCTTTAAATCATGATTATAACAGGAAAATCGTAGTTAGCCAATCTTTTTACTGATTTATTCTGATTTCTTTTATCAAAAAAACAACGAGATAATTGTGGTATAACTAACTTAACAATTTATTGGGAAAGGATTTATTATGAAAAAACATAAACTTTTCGCTTTGCTTATCACCTTTTGTGCACTAATTAATACCCAAGCTAATGTGCAATCGGTGCAAGCTGCAACTTACCACGTTGTCAAACAAAAGAATTACTCAAAGATTAAACCTTATCATGCTAAAGATCCTGACAAAAGCGTCAAGATTTGGAATAAAAAGCATACCAAAACTATAGGTAACTTGCAAAATTATCCACACACAACTTGGTATGCTTCAGCTTCAGTTACTATGAAGCATGATTCAACTAAAGCTATTTATTATAAGGTTAAAAGCGGTAATAAGAGGCACTCTGGCTATGTCTGGCATGGCTATTTAACTAAGGGGAAATATGCAGCTACTAGCACCCCTACCACAACATCAGTATTATTTAATCCACTAAATCCAGAATATGGCATTCACACTAAAAATATTGATAATACCTTAAACAATCTGGTAGTTAGCCTATTTCCAAATACTATTCATGATAAGCAGACTCAATTAGCTGCTGACCTTTTTGACCACTATGTAATTGGAACCGAGGATTGTATAAAACTGGAAAGTTACGCAAAATTAAATAATCAAAGTGACTTTAAAAACTTTATATACAACCAATTAAAAAAGGAATTAACTAAATATAACAAAACCTTTACCGACTTTAATGGTTATAAGATTGGTGCTTATGTAGATCCAAAAAATAAACAGACTATTGTTCTATTAAAGTCACCTGAGTCAACACCAACTAAGTTACCGACCGTATTTTATGATCCCAAAAATTATGCTGGGGTAACTTCTTCTGAGTATATTGATACAAAACGTAACGATGAGTTAATAAGTCTCTTTCCTGGAACTATCAAAAACGATCAAGTTCAATTAGCTGACAATTTGTACCAATCATATTTTGATGTATCCGCTGACTATCCAGAGCGCTATGATGACATTTGTAAAGATATTCTTGGTAAAAATTATAAGAAAAAAGTGGTTTTTGTTAGGAGCATGTTAGGTTGGAAAGATTCAACATACACAGAAGGAAAAAGTGATGAAGAAATCTACGAAGCTGCTAAAAAAGAAATTGCAAAAGACTTAAAACGTCAGCATAAGAATTTTGATGACTTTAAAGGATACAAAATTGGGGCTTATTTCTGTCCTAGCACTGAAGAAAATAACTATGGTGTTACCCAAATTATCTTAGTTCCACCAACAGTTAAATTACCCAAAATAGGTAAATGTACTTTTACTATTGATGATGTGCCATTAGACTAAAATCGATCTTACCATACAGTTAAATTCCCAGTTAGTGACCGATTGTGCTCCTGCAAATAAGGTTGGACAACTTTAATTAGTACCAGTCAATTTGATAAATACGCTGCTTAGTTATTCTTAGGCGTTTACCTGTTTCAAAGTCCTTAGCCTTTTTATGATACGATACTGTTAAGTACAGAGTATTTGCGTCAGTAACTTGGATACTTTCAAATTCAGAAATGTACCCAAGTATATCCATGTGCTCACTATCAAGATCAGCAAATTCCCATTGGGCTGTATCAGTAATACCCCAAGGAATTTTGACAATTTTTCTTGGCAACTGTTTTAGATCACCCTGTTTAGGAGATTTTTCACTAGAAATATAGATATTAAGGTTATCATCTATATCATAACCTTGAATTGAACCACCTTTTGGATCATGTTGAAGATTACCTAAAATATTGACAAAGTTATCAATTTTAAACGCAGATTGACATGATAAGTCCATAATTGGTACGTCAGGAATATGCTTTGGATTATTTGCTGCCTTGTCAAGGGCATTGTTAACCTCTGCTAAATTATAAATAGAAAAGTATCCAGTACCTGTAGTATCTACGCTTGCAATAAGCATATAGACATAATTAGGTGAAACAGCTGCCTCAACACGCTTCATATTTTTACCCAGATAATTGATGTCAAATTCTTTACCTGCACGATTAAGGTACGACAATCTTGGCATATCTGTATTGTAATAAATATGTGTAGTACCAGATGATGGAAATTTAACACGGGCAATTTGGGTATTCCAGTTTGCATTGTTAGGTTTGGTACCCACAAACCATGATTCTGGCTTATTAGCATATTCCCAAGTTTGTGTATGACCACCAGCATTATATCCCTTAGTTTTATCACCATGTAAAATTAATGCTGGCGTTTTATTAAAAATACCTGTTGCTCTAGAACCACAAATTACATATGTATCAGTTTGGCTATTACGAAGTTGCAAAGCATAAATATTATTCTGCGTTACGTTACCATTTTGAATTACAACTTTGTAAGCACCAGATAGATCTTTTAATAATGATACATTAGGGAATTTTTCCTGCATTTTTATCAGTCCTTTTTAAATAAATATTCTTTATAAGCAAATTCCTTAAAATTATGATTGATGTATCACTGTTTTATGAATTATGCAAGTAAAAAGTCCAGAAATTCACTAAAATTCCTGGACTTGCTTAGAATTATTTATTGCAAATTTATCGCTAGTCTCTGCAACTATCAGAGCAGGTCTACGTTTACCACCCTTACCATTAACAAAAGTGATGTAAGCAGTAACAATGTCAGACATTCCTAAATCAGTATTTTTCACTCTCATTAATCCATTCTTCTAATTCATGGTCTGTAGCTATTTCTTCATTTGGTAATCCTTTAAAAGCATCTGTTAAAGCAATGTTTGTTTTTTCACGTTCTGTTAAAGCAACATCAAAAGGTAATTTACCTTCAGCAGCAACTCTAGAGTAAAACAACATAATTGCCGTAGTTGGATTTATTCCTAACTCTTCAAAAACTATAGTTGCATTATCAGCTATAGTCTGATCGAGTTGTACTTGTCTTCTTTTTAGTTGAACTTTGCATGTAAATCGCGCTTTCTTTATACTTAAATTATACTATAAAATGAGCATTTAATATTAACTTTGCTTATTTTTATAAAAAGGATGCTTGATACAGAGTCAATCACTTTTATTACGATCATTGATTAATTTCGCTAAAAGTATTTAAAGGCTGCAACTTCTTTCCAGCAACATATTTAAAATCTTTAGCTTTAATATATCCTTTCGGTTGATTATATATTGCACTAAAGTCACTGGTGGGAGCAAGTTTGTATAGTAACTCAGTTTTTGATTCACTTTTAATCCATACATATGTTGCTGCTGTAACTACTAAATCTGTCCCTTTCTTTATATGTTGATTATATTCGACATCATCAGGTGTAAACAGTTCCCCTTGAGCTGTATAGTCATGTGTATCCTTTTTGGCAGCTACATGCATAAAGTTAGAAAAGGTTGGTAATAAAGCTTTTGATCCAAGCTTTAAAAAACTTTTTTCTATAAAATTATTTGTCCCCTTAATCCGATAATAAGTAGTTAGCCCGTCATAGCCGTCACCCATCTCAGTAAAGTCTGTTGATTCAGATTGCTTATCTAATATTATCTTTTTACCTATTTCTAAAGTCTTTTTGATCTTATTATTCTTAGTATCGTATAATGGTGCTACTTTTGTAGTTGGAGAATTTGCTATAGTAGTAGCTTTAATTTCATTGGTATAAAGATAATTATCGTTGATACTATCAACATTTACAGCCTTAATATAGCCACCATGACCTAGGCTATAGTATTCCTTGCCCTTGATTGTCTTATATGGCAGGTAGAACCAATTCCATTCATCATGGAAGGAATATCGTTTAGTACTTGGATCAGCAACTGGCTTAACTTCCTTGGCATATTCAACTGACTTGTTCTTCTTTAGTAATGAACTCTTACCTTGGAACTTTTTTAATTTCTTGCCTTTTTTTGTTATATACTCGAGCATTATGGTTAAGCTCTAAAGTTCCCTGCTCGTCAGCCGGATCTTTGGTTGTATCTTCTACTGCATGAGCTTGATTAGTGTTGGTCATTAACGATACTGCTGGAGTGGTTAACAACAATGTTGCCGCTAGTCCTAGCAGAGCCTTATTTTTCTTCATATTGGTCCTCCTTATAGCATTTTGTAGTCTGCTATTTTTAGTCTAATAGCAATCAAAAAACAGCCGATTTATTAAGCAGAAACTAAATCAATTTCAAGTTTTAAGCCCAACCCTTTGGCATATCTATTCAATGTTGCTAATGTTGGCACTGAATCTAACATTTCTAACTTTGCTAACTGTGGCTGCTTCATACCAATTTTTTTTGCAAATACTACTTGCGGGATATTACGTCTAATTCTCTCCGCATAAAGCTTTGCCATAGTGTCAATACTTACTTTTTCATCTTCTGAAATAGACGAAAAGCTACCCTCGATATCATTAAGTTTCATCTAATCACTGCCTTTCTAACCAGTCTTCTAAAAGATTAATTGCTCGCTGAATTTGTTTTTTATCAGTTTTATTCTGCTTCTTAGTATAGTGATTCAGTAAAATAAATTTATTTTCGTCATAACTAGCATAAAAAATTCTATCCGGTAAAGGACGCAATTCCATAATAGGATATTTATAGCCTTTAAGAATTTTAGATTGCGGTGGCCTAATATTGGGACCTAGGGCTTGCAACAACTTTAATTGATACCTTACTTTTTTAAGTACTCGTTTATCTTCTGTTTGTGAACTATTATTCAACAAATCTAGCCAATCTTTTATTTCACTATGACCACACTTATCTTCATAAATTTCTACATCATACATTGCTTTCCCTCAAATATAGCAAATAGGTTATATTTGCTATTATAACTTACTTGCTATATTTGAGCAATTGCTCATTACTAAGCACTTTAAAATCTTCTGCATATTTTTTAAGCTTTGAATTTCTTCTTTTACCCATCAGTATCCCTACATTAATGATCTCCACTACAAAATTATGCAACAAAAAATTGAAATTAATTAAAAAAATATATTACTTATTACTTGATAATATATCACGTCCACCAATGAATCTTGTATCAGATACTTTTATAAATCCGACACCTTCACCACTTGTATAACTCTGTCCAAGTTGATAGCACTGTTCCACTTTATTTTCTTCTTTAATCCAAATATCTCTTACTTGTGTGACTATAACTTCAGAATTTTTCTTAAATCTCGGTTTATTAAAATTCGAATTAAATCTGGCACCTTTTTCAGTATACATATATGAGTCATTTATAAAAAGTACATGTGTATAATTACTATATAGAGGCAAATTATGCCTAATATTTCCTTTTACATTATTTTTATTGATAAAGCCATTTGTGCCTTTTATGCGATAAAAAATAGTACCTCCATTGTAGCCATCACCTTTTTCAGTAAGATCAAAAATATTTGCTCGTCTATCCAAAGTGATTTTTTGACCAATTTTTATACTTTTATTTGTTTTCTCACCTTGTCTATTATATAAAAATATTTTGTAATTATTAGATCCCCACTGTTTTCCAACCCCAGATACGCTGTTAGTTACACAAAGGTTTCCATTAATTTTAGCAACATTCACTGCCTTAATATAGCCACCATGTCCTAGGCTGTAGTATTCTTTACCCTTGATTGTCTTGTATGGTAAATAGAACTAATTCCATTCATCATCATGGAAGGAATATCGTTTAGTACTTGGATCAGCAACGGGCTTAACTTCCTTGGCATATTCAACTGATTTGTTCTTTTTCAGCAATGAAGTTTTACCTTGGAACTTTTTTAATTTCTTGCCTTTTTTGTTATATACCCGAGCATTGTGGTTAAGCTCTAAAGTTCCTTGCTCGTCAACTGGATCTTTGGTTGTATCTTCTACTGCGTGAGCTTGATTATTGTTGGTTATTAATGATACTGCTGGAGTTTGCCGCTAGTCCTAGCAGAGCCTTCTTGTTCTTCATATTGATTCTCCTTATAACATTTTGTAGTTTTCTATTTTTAGTCTAGTAGTTATCCGTTTACTTGTCCATTCTTACAAAGTTAAGCAAACTAATCTTGTAAATCCTCTTTACTAATTTCTAGAGAAGGATAATGTCCTAAACCTGGTAAATATGTATCCTCATCGCAGCTATAAATCATATAAAGATCGTCATTTTCTTTATATTCATTTAATTTTTCAAATTGTTCTTTTGCTAGCTCTACATCTCTAGTTATATATACCACTGAAACAACGCCAATTTTTTGATCATTTTTTAATTCCGTAGTACCTTTAAGAATCAACTTGAGCTTACCATCATTTTTAAGTACCATTTTAATATATTCATCCATAACAACTTTACCTCTTATTTGCTACATTAATATTTATAAAATTAATATCAGATTATCGTTACTTTAGCATACATATAAAGCGACTTCAATTTTATATAAAAATAAGTTAGTGTAAAGTATTTGTGGAGAAAATAAAAAATAGAAGATTGCCTTCTGAATGTAGTTTGAACAAAATTACATTCAGAAGTAACACGACATAATTGCCATGATTGAATTCAGAACTTATAATTTAAATAATCTACAGTCTGGCTTATAATTGCCTTAAAACATTAGTTAATATTTTGAGGTGAATTATGAAATTAAATAAAAAGCTTTTACTTGGAGCTATTAGTAGCGTTTTAGCTTTGGGAGTAGGATTAGCATCAACTCAGGTGTTTAATTCTAATACTGTCACTGCTGCCACTAACACAATGAAACTGGCTCATGGGGCTTATGTCTACAACAAACAAGGTAAGCGACTGAAAAAATATCGGGGTAGTAAAAATAAAACTCATTTCCACAAAAATACTAATGTAAAACACCAAGGAACAATTAAGTCAATTGAACGTGATAGTAAGCAATACTATCTTTTAGATGATGATAATTATAATCAGTCATGGTTGCCGTATAAGAAAATTAAAGGTAAATATTATTACAATATTGGTCATGGTGGCTATATTAAAGCCGTCAATGTCAGTAAAATTAACGGCCAACCGCTTTACGTTGCTGACGCTACTGTTACACTCAAAATAACAGGTCCTGTATCCAAGAACTTTAGTACCGGAACTGGAACTAGTAAAACTAAACTTAAAAATGGCATGAAAGTAAAGATAGATTATATATGTTCAACCCTTTCAGGAAATGGATATGAAAATTGTTACCACATTGCCAATACTAATGATGCTATCTTTTCAACCAGTCTGGTCAAAAATAAACCACATCAAAGATTAGCAACCAAAACAAAAGATACTTATATAAAATTAACCCCAAATAGTAGTGCTTACAACATTTCAAGTCTACAAAACTCTGATAGTATTACCATTTCCGGTCCAGAAGCAGTTGACTATATTCCGGTAATTGAAGCATTATATCTTTGGGTACCACAAGATAACAAAACTGAACTTTTCTACTGTATGGCGAATTCTGATGACACAGCGTTTTTATACCGAGCTGTTGAAGCCAATGCTTTCTATATTAAAGCTGCTGATACCAAATATATTTCAGGACCACAGTTAACTCCCATTAACACGCCTGAGGAAGCTAAAAGTGATAGCAAAATTGCGACTACTTCTGACAAGCAATCGTTACAAAACTTAATTGATCGAGAAGCAATAGTTAAGGCTACTGAAAATTATAATGATGCAGCCTATTATCGCTACAAAAAATCATATGATAAATACCTAGACTATGCTAAAAAGATTAGTGCTTCTAAAACACCAACCATTATTGAAGTTAAACAAGCAGCTTGGTTATTAAACAGAGCTCAACAACTTATTGCAATTACAAAGGAAGAAGCAAACAATTCAATGGTGGGGGTAAGACCTGTCGTATATTAAAAAATCTAATTAAGTAAAAAGTTCGTTGCTTGAGCAACGAACTTTTTTAACACACTATTATCGAACTTTTGTTTGACAAACTTATGTTCTGATGATATATTAATCGTGATCTCGAGATCATATTAACTTGTTTTAAATTTTAATTTTATAATTCGAAAGGAACAAAATATGAAAGCAATTACCTATCCCAACATTTCTTTAGCTGCAAATTTAAAAACTGGTGGTAACACCGGAGTTTATCAAAACGTGGTACAAAAAGGCAATGTTGGTTCTAGTTATGTTTATGCTATGCAATTACATAAGAAACTGGACTCAAAAACTAATAAAAAGGTTGAACTCAACTCTGTACTTCGAGCTGTACCTAAAGCTAGTCCTTCCACTCCAATTACCTATGGATCCGCCATATTAAACATGAAAGATCTGGCCTGTAGTCATAGTCAAACTTGGGAATACGCTGGTAGAAAAGGAGAATGGTTTATTGGGACTAAGGGTGTTAAGACAGATCCTGGCAGTAAGTATAAGTGGGCAACACAAGTAGCTCGAGTATCAATGCCACCTGATAAAACAACGTATACTAAGAATACACAATTACCTAGATTATCACATCTTGATCAAGCTGGTGGTTTTAACATTAATCTTAAGCGATCGGAAGCTGCAATATCTCCTAATCACATGTACTTCTTAATTGCTACTATTGATCTTAATAATAACGGATATTTTTCTCTCTATAGACTTACTGATATCAACAATGCGTTAGATGAATATGGAACTACTGCATGCAGTATTACTAACTTACAACCAGTTATTGAGTACCCAGCATTTAGTATTTCCAATATGGCTGGAATTGGTGGCTTAATAGGTTCTATCCAAGGCTATGATATTGATGATGACTGTAATATTTATATTTCCAGTGAAACCCCGCCTTCTGAGGGTAGTTCCTCAGAACCACGTCATATTTACAAAATACCATGGGGCGCTGACGCCACACAACAATATACTTGGACAGATATCAACTTAATTAATAATACAAATGTTGATTACAAAGGGTATGCTACTGAATTTGAAAGTGTACAGGTCATTGATGAAAATCATCTTTATCTAACAGTGGCTTATCATGGATATTACTATAAAAAGAATTCAAAAGGTAAAAAGATAAAAACCTGGGGAACAATCAATAATCGAATTTACGAAATTCAATGGTAAATATAATTTAAACTAAAAATATCGCTAGGTCTCTGACCTAACGATATTTTTGTTTATTTTTCTAATGAGTCCTCCGTTTACTCGTCCATTCTTACAAATGTCACTTTTATGAAATCGCTAACCTTAATCCTAGCCCTAAAAACAACAAACATGTTATGCTAATTGAGACAGAGCTATTCAAGCATTACGTTCTGCCATGGTAAACTTCACCATTTTAATCATTAACAACATTATTCTTAGTAATAATGCTGTTTTTTTATTTTTAGTGACTATAATAGTAGTCTTCATCGTTATTTGAATCACTGCATTCATTACCGATTTTCGAAAATAAATTTATTACTTGGGATAGCTATTTTTATAACTTGTACGAAAAAACCTCCAAGCTGGTTTTAACTTGGAGGTTCGATTTAACCAAACCAATACGTACGATGAATTGTCTTAAATAAATGTGTACGTTTGCTATTAGAGTAATACTTTATAATAGTTTCTTGACCTATTCTAGCTGTATAACCTACAGGAGTTTTAGCCATAATATTTCTTAAATTCGAAGTTGGCCAAACATCTGGATGCTGTGTGGCTATTGCACTACTAACTGTATATATACCATATATGGTCTTAGCATATTTGTTAACAATTAATGGAGATAAAACAGTTTCAGTAATTACCTTTGCTACACGCTTAGTTTTCGTAGACATGACATTAGTTGTACCTGACCATTTACTCTTAGAAAAGTTTGAATATCCTAACTTTTTATATCCTTCAATACTATTTGGACTAGCACTGCTACGTAGCGAATCATCATTAAAAGATACTGGTTGTATTTTTTCAGAATCTTGATAAGATATAGTACCAACAGATACTGGTTGTACTTCTTCAGAATCTTGGTAAGATATAGTAGCATCGCTTGCATTAACTTGACTAGAACTACTAATTAACAAACCACCACTAATTAAACATAATATTGAAATTGCATATAAAGATTTTTTCATTCGAATTCACACTTTCTTTATACATAGTCTACAGTTTAGCATTATCATAAAATTTAAAAATAGGAGCTTAACCATGTACAGCAGCATTATATATTTATTATTAATCATTTCGATATCAACTTGGACATATCAGAAGCATATATCTGATAATAGATTGAAATATATTGAATACACTAGTAACACTTTATTAGTAATAGCAATTATTACCCAATTTATATTTCTGATATTCTTTAAGAAGTCTTTTTTGATCAGTGATGATAGTAGTAAAATTATTTTAGCAATAGTTTTATTACTGTCGGCATGCATATTTAAGATTGTTAATACCAAAAGTAAATATCATAATTTTTTAAAAGAACTATCTAATCAATTCCTGATACTTGCAATTATGCTTTTTATTGATGGAAATGTAGTCCCTTTGTTTAACTAGACCAACAAAGCTTTTACTTTTCATGTTATCTCTTCCCTTCAACTTTATATCATTTAAAAAAGAAAATCGTGTCTTTAATGACACAATCTGACAAAAAACAAGCAAAAGTGATCCACCTCACTTTAAACAAAATTGCTACCATGTAATAGCCAAAAAACAGCGTTTAGCACCCTTTCCATTAACAAAAGTGATATACAATGTCAGACGTTCCTAATCAATACTTTTTGCTTTTATTAATCCAATCTTCTAATTCCTGATCTGTATCTATGCAAGATAATGTTCACTTTCTGTTAGGCAAGATCAATCTGACAATAAAAAAACCAACAGCTCTAATATCTATTGGTTTTTGTCTATTCATTTTTAATAATTACCTTTGTTCCAGTGGGAATATTATCTTTAAGCCATAACGAGTCGGCTACACTTAAACGAATACAACCATGAGAGGCTGGCTCTTTACCCAATTTTCGTGCTTGCGTCAAATTATATTTACCATTATTCTTGGTTGGCACGGAGTGAAACAGATAGACATTCTGTTCATCCCAACTGGTCCAATTATTGGCACCTTCATTCAAGTTTGGATTATAAAAGGCGTCTCCTCGCCCACCTTGAATCTTAAAAGTGCCAAGTGGCGTCAATGATTTACTCTTCTTAAACAATCCACCACTAGCGAGCATCGTATAAATTCGTTCATTATTACGTAAAATATAAACTCGATTTCCTTTAAGTGAAACCCGAATCGTTAAATCATTTTCTATTCGCTTAATTTTAGGATATGCTCTAACCTCACTTGATCTGCGCCAATCATAGGGTTTGCGTAAAGTAGCAGGATCGCGATATGGACGATAAGTTGGCTGCGATTTTTTGACCAAGGATTTTTTAGGCGCTACTTGTTTAACATCAATTTTATTTGGTGGCATTGAAACTCGCGCTAAACTAATTACTCCAATTAATGCTATTGCTAAAAAAGTACCCCATTTCAGCAACCTATTTTTCATACGCTCTTCCTCTTTTCCGCTTTATATCACTTATTTACTAGCATACTGCTGCATTAACTGCGACAACAATTCACTCAGACTAGTTGGCTTAACCACATAATTATTTTGGGCTAACACATCCCCTGCTAGAGAATGCAGATATACAGCAGCTAAAACACTGTCAAGCTCGCCGCCAAATTGCGCGGTAAACCCACCAATAATTCCTGCAAGGGTATCACCCATTCCACCAGTCGCCATACCAGGATTGCCGGTTGGATTGACAAAAACTCTGCCCTGATTATCATAAACATGTGTCTGATTTGATTTTAATACTAAAATCGCTTTTTGCTGATCAATCAGCTCATTAAACGCTGCTAAATTAGCACTGTCAGTTTGATAAGGTATCTTTATTCCACTTAAACGTTGCCATTCCATTTGATGCGGCGTCAGCACAATTGTCCCGGCATGCTTTGGCAACAATTGCCGCTCTTGAGCAAGTATATCAAGCGCATTTGCGTCTAAAACTAATGTCTGTTTGCTAGTAGTATATTCTCCTATTAGTTGTAAAATTTGTTTAGCAAATTTACCAGTTCCTAATCCTGGACCACAGACTACAACATCGACTTTGCCAATCAAGCTAGCTAAATTATGATCACGCCAATCAAGATACATTGCTTCAGGGTCGCGAGCATGAAGTGCGGTTAGATTAAGCGAATGCGTCGCTACGGCCACTAAGCCCGCACCAGTATTGAGCGCACCCTCTGTAGCCATAATAATTGCACCACCATAATTTTCGTTGCCACCGATTAGCAATACGCGACCATAATCTCCTTTGTGTGTTGCGCTATGTCGTTTTTTAATCACTTTGGTCAAAATATCTGCTTTAATTTCACTCATATTATTCTCCAAAAAGCCAACGCCAGAAACGAACAAATATATTAACTTTGTCAGTTGCTTGCAATGAGCTAGCTGGCATACGTAAACCAGTAGGATTCTGTACAGACAACAACTTCTGCTTGCCAACTTTAAACTGATAAGCATTGATTATTTGTCCGCGCTTTATTGGCGCCTCAACACTCGAATTGACTAATTCTACCTGCAATTTTGGACCATTTACTGGTAGCCAAATCGCTGAGGCACTCTTCATTCCTAGATTAACCTGCTTTTGCTTACCATTCTTAACCTTCATCTTGGTTAAACCCGTGATTACTTCGTTTGGTTTAAAGATCAATGGTCGATAATTCTGATAGAGATATTGCAATAAATGGCTAGTCTGAACGAAACGAGCCGGATCCGTCGGACTCTTGTGCGCTGCTCCAAGTACTACCGTAATAACACGTGCTCCCTCATGTTTAGCTGTAGCAATAAAACAAGCACCAGCTGCATCTGTTGTCCCAGTCTTGAGACCATCAACTTTTAGTTGCGGTTGATATTGCGGCAAGCCTTTAAGCATCCAATTAAAATTAGTCATAGGATAGCGCTGATTTTGATCAACAAAATCACGTCTCGCAATCGTAGTAGTCTGTACCACATCAGGAAAATCCTGCAATAATCGCTGCCCGACAATTGCCATATCTCTAGCGGACATTTGATTTTCTGCATCAGGATCTGCATTAGGGTATGCATCACTGCCGACACTCTTATTAGGTAATCCACAAGTCGTATAAATTTTGGCATCCGTAATTTGCCACTTACGCAGCTGCTCGCGCATCTGTCTTACAAATGCCTGCTGCGAGCCACTGACAGCTTCAGCTAGTAGCATCGCAGCACCATTAGCTGACTCAATTAAAGTTGCTTGATAAAGCTGTTTAACCGTGTATGAATGCCCTGCTTTTAATGGTACATTGGAAAAATCCCGATTGCCTGCTACTTTGACAATTGCCGGCGTTGGTGTAATTTTAGTTTGCCAAGTAATTTTTTTTCGTTGAATTGCCTGCAAAGTCAGGTAAGCTGTCACTAACTTAGTCATTGATGCAATTGGTAGCGGCTGATTAATATTTTTGCCGTATAAAAGTTGACCAGATTGACTATCGATCGCAATTGCCGCCTTAGCATCCAATTGCAAATCATTATGATAATTAGCAGGCAGCTCTTGGGCACTGACTTTATGAATTGGCAGCAGTAATAATACGGCTACTACAGCAATTATTACCTGCTTAACTCTTCTTTTACAATTCATAGAATCTCCTTTACCAAAAATTTTTGAGATAAATTACTATTTATGCTTACATTTTACCAAATTTTTGGTATGATTATTACTGTATTAAAAATTCTTAAGCCCCGATGGCGGAATTGGCAGACGCGCAGCGTTCAGGTCGCTGTTTAGGTAACTAAGTGAAAGTTCGAATCTTTTTCGGGGCATCAATCTTTAAGAGCTAATCAAATTGATTAGCTTTTTTTGTAAAATCAACCTCAAATTTCAGTAAAGGAAGGCCAATATGCGAAAAAGATTAACTAAATCTCATAATAAAATAGTTGCTGGTGTATTCGGCGGAATCGCTGAATACTTTAATTGGGATAAGGCTTGGACTAGAATCTGTGGTTGCGCGCTAATGCTTGTTTCCGGTTGGGGTATCATCCTTTACATCGTTGCTGCTATTGTAATGCCTGAGGCAAATCACCACACTCATGTTACAGATGGTGAATTTCATCAATCATAAAATTGCATCTTGTAACAGCAATTGATAAAATAAAGTTCCTTGGCAGGGGCAGCCAAAAGTAAATCAGCTTTTGACAAAACCAAAAAGACGCTATCATTCACAATTGAATGATGGCGTCTTTTTTATGCTTTAATATGCAATTTAGCTAAAATTGCCGTAAATTTATTACCTAAAATCTTTTGTGCTAATTCTGACTTAATCGTCATAACTACGTAGAATATTGCACCAACTAGTACTGCAATAACAACAATAATCAAAGCATGCAAGCGATTAGCAGGACTTAGGAACAGTTCCAAGCCTTTTTCTACTGCTAATACTAGCAAAAACATTAATACTGAAAATGCAGTAATCCCGATAAAACGGCGACTAGTTCGACTAGCATTGAAATGATAATTAACCCTTAAATGCTTCAAAGCCAACCAAATAATTGCTAACATCCCAACATTAGTCGCAACTAGCGGCCCAAAGGCCTTAAATAAGTATACCATTGGATATTGCACAACAAACTTAATTATCAACCCAAGAATCAGATATTTAATTGCCAGACCATTTTCAGATAAACCTTGCAAAATTGCTGTCAAAACAGTAAATAAACCTAAAGTGATTGCCGTAAAAGCTGAAAGATACAAGATGTTGGAACCCAGCTGATCAAAGCCATAAAAGATAGTATAAATTGGCTTGGAAATTGCTGCCATACCAAACGCTGCCGGTATCATCACAAACAAAAATAAATCAATAATACTACCAATCTGTCTGGAAATGCCATGCTGATCATGTTTCGTGTGTGCTGCAGATAATAGTGGAATTGCCGTAACCGCCATTGCGCTAGCTAGCGAGACAATAATCATAATTAGCTTGTTAGCATTAAGTGCAAATAAGGCGTACCAAGTTTCAATCGTATTTGTAGATACCTTCATGATACTAGCAATCATCGGATGAAAAGTATACTGATCAATCAAATAGAATAATTGAATTCCAGCATCTGTTATAACGAAAGGCACTGCTTGACCAATGATTTCCACAAATAAGTCTTTAGTAGAAACTTGTACCTTATTAGCAGAATTAGCCACTAATTCGTTCATCTGCTTGCGTCGAGAAAACAAAAACCACGCTAAGATACCAATCCCAAAGGCCGCCCCAATTGCAGCAGCAAAGTTCGACTGGACAACTGCATCAACATAAGAACCGTGTTGCACTTGCATAATGACATAAGCAGTCAGAAGTATCCATGTAACCCGCGCAAGCTGCTCCACAAATTGTGACATTGCGGACGGCATCATGTCAGTATATCCCTGGAAATACCCGCGCATAAAACTCAAAATCGGAATAATTAAAATCGCATACGACAAACTCCGCATTACTGCAATTTGGCGTGGATCGCTACTTGACCCATTTGATGCTAGTAGTGGCGAAGCAAAATACATTACCGCCGCCGAAATTACCCCTAACGCTGCCATTAGTAGTAAGCCTTTGCGGAATAGCTTTTGTCCAACCTCATATTCATTTAGCGCGTTATATTTGGCTACCTGCTTAGCAACAGCACCAGGAATCCCAGCAGTTGAAATCAAAATAAAGATACTATAAATATTATAACTTCTAGCAGTTAACGCATTAGCGATATTACCATAAGGTGCCATCCACATAAACCAAGGAATAATATATAAAGCACCTAAAATACGAGAGGTAATTGAGCCAAAAGTCATCCATGCACTACCTTTGATAAAGGTATCTTGCGTGCTTTGTTCTTTCAAATTATTTTCTTTCATTAATTTTCCCTAAATCTAATGTTCTAACTATCCTATTTTGAAACAAACAGGCAGATTAACAACAAAATAACTATTCTTTTTAGGAAAAATTAAATTTTATTTAGCTACAATATTAACAATCTTGTTTGGTACCACAATTACTTTTTTGATTTCTTTGCCAGTCAAGAACTTTTGCACATGTGGCAACTCTAAAGCTTGTTCTTGGACCTGATCTTTCGCAGTATCCTTATCAATCTTGAAACTACCACGCAGCTTGCCATTAACTTGAACCATAATTTCAACCGTGGCTTCGACTAATTTAGTTGCATCATAAGTCGGCCATTTGGCATAAGTAATCGATTCATCATGACCAAACACCTGCCAAATTTCTTCCATCATGTGTGGAGCAACTGGCGCCAGCAATTTAATAAAGCCTTCTGCATATTCAACTGGGATCGTTTTGGCCTTTTGTGCAGCATTAACGAAAACCATTAATTGTGAAATAGCGGTATTGAAATGATAATCTTCAAAGTCTTCAGTAACTTTCTTAACGGTTTCGTTATAAACCTTATCTAGACTACCATCATTTTCCGCAACAATATTTTCTTGCGGAATTGCCTTAAGATCAAGATCATTAACAAATAATCGCCAGACCCGATCTAAAAACTTCTTAGTCGAAGCAGGGCCATTATCGTCCCAATCAATTGACGCATCTAGTGGCCCCATGAACATTTCATACATCCGCAAGCTATCAGCACCGTATTCTTCAACCACATCTTCTGGGTTAACCACGTTACCCTTAGACTTGGACATCTTTTCATGATTCTTTAAAATCAAGCCTTGGTTATATAAGCGCTGGAATGGCTCTTCATTAGGAACGATCCCCAGATCATAAAGCACCATATTCCAAAATCTAGCATACAGTAGATGCCGCACAGCGTGCTCTGCACCACCAATATAGATGTCTACTGGTAGCCACTTCTTCAAAATATCGTAATTGGCTAGTTCCTTGTCATTATGTGGATCAGCAAAGCGTAAGAAGTACCAAGAAGAACCAGCCCAATTCGGCATCGTATTAGTCTCTCGCTTACCCTTGCGGCCATTTTTATCAACAACATTAACCCAATCTTTTAGATTAACTAGTGGACTCTCTGGAGTCCCTGAAGGCTTAATATCGGTTGCATGTGGCAGGACCAGCGGTAATTCATCTTCTGGAACCAGTGTGGTTTCGCCATCTTCCCAGTGAATCACTGGAATTGGCTCACCCCAATAACGTTGACGACTGAATTCCCAGTCACGCAGTTTGTAGTTGACCTTCTTCTCACCAACATGATGTTCTTCAAGCCAAGCTAAAATTTTCTCTTTGGCATCATCTACATTTAAGCCATTCAAAAATTCGGAATTGATGTGTGGTCCTTCGCCAGTATAAGCACTCTTACTGATGTCGCCACCTTCAATTACTGCTTTAATCGGTAAATGGAATTTTTGTGCAAATTCATAGTCACGATCATCATGAGCGGGAACTGCCATTAGCGCACCAGTGCCGTAACTTGCCAAAACATAATCAGAAATCCAAACTGGAATTGCTTCATTATTAACCGGATTAATGGCATAAGCACCAGTAAAGACTCCAGTCTTATTCTTATTTAAGTCTGTCCGTTCCAGATCAGATTTAGACTCAATTTCTTTAAGATAAGCGTCAACTTCAGCCCGATGTCCATCAGTCGTAATCTTTTCAACCAATTTATTTTCTGGAGCAAGTACTGCATAAGTTGCGCCAAACAAAGTATCAGGACGCGTAGTAAAGATGTCAAAAGACTGATCAGAATCTTGAATCTTGAAAGTAACTTGCGCACCTTCAGAGCGACCAATCCAATTACGTTGCATTTCTTTAACAGGTTCAGGCCAATCAAGGTTATCTAACCCTGCCAATAATCTATCCGCATAAGCCGTAATCCGCAGCATCCATTGCTTCATGTTCCGCCGATAGATTGGATAGCCACCACGCTCGGTTTTGCCATCAACAATATCCTCGTTAGCAACAACAGTTCCTAAATCCGGTGACCAGTTAACTGGCGCCTCAGCCTCATAAGCCAAGCCATTCTTGTACATTTGTTCAAAAATCCATTGAGTCCACTTATAATATTCCGGATCACTAGTCGCAAATTCCCGATCCCAATCATAAGAGAAACCCAATTGGTTGAGCTGCTTCTTAAAAGTTGCGATGTTTTCTTTAGTAACAACAGCTGGATCTTCACCCGTCTTTAACGCATATTGTTCAGTTGGTAGACCAAAAGCATCCCAACCCATTGGGTGCAAAACATTGTAGCCTTGTGCCCGCTTCATCCTTGAAACAATATCAGTTGCCGTATAACCCTCTGGGTGACCAACATGTAGACCTTTGCCTGACGGAAAGGGAAACATATCTAAGGCATAATAATTTTTCTTCTTAGGATCAGAACCAGTCTTAAAAGTATGGTTCTTAGCCCAATAATCTTGCCACTTTTTTTCAACAACTTTGTGATTGTACATATTCTTTACCTCATAAAAAAAAGCCCTATGAACTCACTTCATAGGACGAATAATCGCGGTACCACCTAAGTTTCACGCTCGCACGTGACCCTCAAACGCTTCCTTAACGCGGAAAGCACAACGAAAGGCTTGTTCTAGGCTCAGTTCACAATTTATTTTTTAAGTCTTGCACCGACCGACTTTTCTCTAAAGAAAAATAAAATTGCTATTAGTTCCTAACCTTTATTTTTTATTTAATAATGATTATAATTTACCACAAACACTAAAAAAAACAAGGGGAGAATATTATTTGAACAATACAAATCAACCAAAAACAGATACGATTGTGCCCGCAAGTATCTTTTTGGTTATTTACGCAATCTGGGCTATTCTAGTTTCTGCGGGCAGTAATTTTATTCAGCAATTCGATAAAATCGTAATTGGGATCGTTACCAACAATAACGAATCTATTACCCAATTTACTAAATCTTTTACTAATTTGGGTAATACCAGCGTAATTATTGCTGAAACTATAATTTTAGTAATAATTTTAGTAATTTTTAAAAAATATGCTTATGCCTTTTTTACAGCTGGTACTATGATTGCTGCTAATGGCTTTAATTGGATTATTAAACATGCAATTGCCAGACCAAGGCCAAGCGTACATCATCTCGTCTATGCAGATGGTTACAGTTTTCCATCAGGACATTCTGTCGGTAGCGCAACTTTATTTGGCATTTTAATCGTTTTAACACTTCTGTTAGTTAAAAATAAGCCACTCAAAACAATTATGTGTGCAATTTGGTTTTGCTTTCCCGTGTTAATCGGTTATACTCGAATCTTCGCGCATGTCCATTACCCTTCAGATGTAGTCGGCGGTTTTCTTGAGGGAATCAGCTTTTTACTAATCGGCTATTCTTGCTTGTATCATTACTATTATGCTAAATCATAACTTAATTTACTAACGTCAAAAAAGCTTTATTGCGTTTTAATCTGCAATAAAGCTTTTTTAGTTAGCGACTATTATCACGACGCTGCTTGCGCTGACGTTTTGCCTTGCGAATTTCATGACGTTGTTCAAGTCGGCGTTTTTGTTGCTTATCTTGTTCAACAACCCGCTTAATCTTTTTCTTATAACCAGGTTTGCGTTTCTTTTTAGCTTTTTTAACGTAGCCATTCAAGTGGTTATCAACCTGATGGGCAGATTCTTTGCGATTATTGCGGCGTGCGTAATGTTTACGCGGGACTAATTCATCATGCTTAATTTCCACAAAATCAAACTTGATGCCTAGCTTTTCTAAACCAGCAATCTTCGGCATTTCTTCTTCACGAATTAAAGTGATGGCATGACCAGAGTGACCGTTGCGCCCAGTTCGCCCGATGCGATGCACCACAAACTCTAAATTACGAGGAATTTCATAATTAATCACTAAACTGACGCCGTCAATATCCAAACCTCGCGCTGCTAAATCGGTTGCCACAACATACTGATATTGACCTGCAGCCACTTCACGCAACGCCCGCTTGCGTTCACGCTCAGTAATTCCCCCGTGAATTTTAGCCACCTTAAGACCTTGATTTTGCAAATAAGCAGTTATTTCATCCACCTTTTGCTTGGTATTAGCAAAAACTAGTGCTAAGTATGGCTGTCCCATGGTTAATAACTTATATAAGATAGTCTTTCGATTTTTGGCACCAACATCGAGCAAGTCATTTTTGACAGTCGGTGAAATCACACTAGGATTATCAATTACAATTTGTTTGGGTTTAGCCATATATTTACGCAAGAAGTTCATCAATTGGACAGGTAAAGTGGCTGAAAAAGCTGCTAAAACTGCTTTTTTCGGCAATCTTTGCGCAATAAAATCGATATCAGCTAAAAAGCCCATGTCCAAAGTCATGTCTGCTTCGTCAATAATAAAGTATTGTACGTAATCTAAAGGCAAAAGCTTCTTTTCCACAAAATCATGTAACCGACCTGGTGTGGCAATTATCAATTGAGGATTGTGATTAGTTAACTTAGTCAACTGTCTTTGGCGATCACTACCTCCAGCTAAATGCGCAATCGAAATCTTTAAGCCCGCAGCATCCCGCAATTGTCTAGCAACTTGGTACAGTTGCTCGGAAAGTTCACGACTTGGCGCAGTAATTATCGCTTGGGGAAAAGCCAGCTGCTCATCAAGCTCATTTAAGATTGGTACCAAAAATGCGTGCGTTTTTCCTGACCCAGTAACCGCCTGTACAACAGCGTTTTGCTGATCAAGTAATACTGGAATCACTGCTTCTTGCACCTTAGACGGCGTAATAAAATTAATTTTGCTCAATCCAGCTTGCAAGGCAGGCTTTATTCTTTCAGATGTAAAAATATTATTCATAATTTTTTTGATATTCCTTAGTTACTTGGACTAATTCTGCGAAAATCTGCTTTACTTCGGTCAAATCTTTCGCATTGGCACCACTTGCTAAGGCGTGTCCGCCGCCATCGTGTTTAGCAGCCAATTCGTTAATTACTGGACCTTTAGAACGATAATGTACTCGGTAAGTACCATCGGGTTTTTCCACGAAAACATTCCACGCAATGATATCTTTAATCCGACCTGGAGTTGAAACCGTGCATGAAGCTTGTTCAAAATCAACCCCCAATTTGGCTAAGGTTGCTTGTGATAGCACCGCATACGCAGCACCACTTGGGTCAGCTTCCATATAATCTAAAACGACTGCCTGTAGCTTCGCTTGTTCAAAAGTTACATCACTGATCTGACGAGCAATTTCATTAATATTAATACCAGTAGCTGTCAATTTAGCTACCACATTAAAAGTATGCTCAGTAGTTTCCGGATACATAAAGCGCCCTGTATCCCCAACAATTCCCGCATACAAAGGATAAGCGACTTGGTCAGTAAGTGGCAAGCCTTGTTCAATAATAAAGTCAGCCACAATCTGTGAAGCGGCCGGTGCATCAGCATCGACATAGCTTAAGTCAGCATATGGTTCAACATCAGGATGGTGGTCAATCTTAATTAACAAATCACCCTGATCATATAATTTGTTAGCAATCCGAGCAGTGTTGGCAGTATCGGTAGTAATAACTAGTGCTCCCTGATAATCTGTAGGCTCAACTTGATCCATTTGGTTAATCCAGCTTAAGTCGCCCTCGTCATTTTCACCTGCACATAGAATACGCTTAGCAGGAAATTTAAGTTTCAAACTGCGAGCAAGCCCAGCTTGTGACCCCAAAGCATCCGGATCTGGACTAGTATGCCGATGTAAAATAATAGTCGAAAATTGTTCGATTTTTTGATAAATTTGCGCAAAAGTGCTCATAAATTCTCCTTCAGATTTTTAAATATCAATATTTAGTTTAACAGAAAAGTTGGCTTAATCCGAAAACAAGTCTAAATCGATGTCAGAAAAATTAGCCTCGCTAAAATCTGTTGCAGTGACTCCCAACAATCTAATCCCGTCATTAAGGAAACTACTAGAAATTTGCCCAAACAAGTCACGGGCAACTTCATAAATCTGGGTACCATCATTAGTTGCCTTGCTTAGTTTTTGCCGTTTAGTGACCGTTACAAAGGAGTTATTGCGCGTTTTTAGGACAATAGTCGTTGCATAAAAGTTACGCTCTTTTAACTTGTCTGCCAAGCTACTGGCATAATTACGCAAATTGGTTAGAGCTGCTTGTTCTGCATAAACGCAGGGTTCATACGTGCGCTCAATACTAATTGATTTGCGATTACGCTCGTCATCTGGAACTACTCTAGATAAGTCAATGCCATGCGCGTGTTCTGCCATCAGATAGCCCATGCGATTAAAAGTTTTAATTAAGTCACGAACGTGAATTTCTCGTAAATCTTTACCCGTATAAACCCCCATTTTATGCAATTTTTCCTGGGTTTTAGGACCAATCCCATGAAACGCGGCAATCGGTTGTCTTGCCAAAAAGTCCTTAGCTTCACTAGGTAAAATGACAGTTCGCCCCATTGGCTTTGAATATTCAGAACCCATTTTAGCCAAAAACTTATTATAGCTGACCCCAAAAGAACAATTTAGCCCTAATTCTCGGCGAATTCTAGTTTGCAAGTCGATTGCTAATTGCACGGCAGATGTACTACCCAACTTATTTTGCGTAACATCAAGATAAGCTTCATCTAACGCAATCGATTGCACTAGATCGGTCAGATCATGCATCAATTGGTGAATTTGTGTTGAAACTTCATGGTATTTTTCAAAATCAGGCATCTTAAAAACTAATTTTTCTGCCGGAACTAACCGCACCGCCTTAATGGCTGGCATAGCAGAATGAACTCCATATTTACGAGCAACATAATTAGCAGTAGCAACCACTCCATGCCCATGATTTTGCCTTGGATCTTGCCCAATTATCAACGCCTTATTTTTCAACGAAGGATCGTCACGCATTTCAACTGATGCATAAAAGGCATCCATATCAAGATGGATAATGCGCCGATGCAGATCATTTTGAGGTAATAAACCGTCGCTCGTATCACTCATAGATCCAATGTTCTGTTGGTCTTTCAAAAATTTGGTCAGCTTCCTTAGGTCCCATGCGGTATGGCAAATATTGGGCAGGTTTTTGACCAGCTTGATCAGCCTTTTGCCAAGCCGACTCAATTGCATCAATAAATTTCCAATAAGCTTGCAATTCGCTCCAATGGGTGAAGTTAGTCGAATCATTGACAAACACGTCATGCAGCAATCTCTCATAGCCATCTGGAACTTCAGCTAACTCATCTTTAGAAAAATTATAATCCAAATTCTCACGGCGAATCCCAGTTTGACTAATCTTTTTACCATTAATCGTAATATAAATTTCCATATTAGGGTCAACAATAAGCGTAATATTATTCGAATGAGCTTGACCGTATGGATTAGATCTATGCTTTAAGACAATATCAATTCGGGTCTTCTTTTCCTTAAGTTCTTTACCCGTTCTAAAATAGATTGGCACATTGGCTATTGGACCATTTTTAAATTTCATCTCACCTGCTACAAACGTTTCAGTAGCCGAGTCTTCTGCCACATTGGCTTCTTGCAAATAACCAAAAGTTGTATCACTACCAAGATATTGCCCACGAACAAAATGCTGAGCAATTTCTGCTTCACTGGGAATAATTAGACCTGCTAAAAGTTCTTGCTTAGCTTCATGAATACTGCTGGCATTCAGGTCCTTAGGCTCAGGCATCGCCAGTAAAGTCACAATTTGAAAAATGTGATTTTGCACCATGTCTCGCAACGCTCCTGAAGTATCATAATAACCACCACGCGCTTCGACCCCTAAGCGTTCAGCCAAAGTAACTTGGATATTCTTAATTTCGGAATTATTCCACACATTTTTAATTAGCGGATTAGTGAAACGCATTGGCAAAATATTCTGCACCATTTCCTTACCTAAATAGTGATCAATGCGAAAAATATCATCTTCTGCAAATGATGCCGTTATTTGCTGATTCAACTTCTCTGCGGACGCTAATTCATGACCAAATGGTTTTTCCACCACAATCCGATTAAAACCTGAACTGGTTAAATGTTGATCATTTAAGTGAGTCGCAATTGTCCCAAAAAAGCGTGGCGCCATTGCTAGATAAAAGATGCGATTACCTTGAGCGCTATAACGATCATCAAGTTCTTGCGCTAATTCCTTGAGCGTTTCATAATGCCCAACATTAGTAACATCATGTGATTGGTAATAAAAGTGTTGTGTAAAGTCAGCCAAATTATTCTCATTGACTTCAGTATGAGTTTCATGAACTGCATCAGCTATTTGTCCCCGCAAATATTCATGAGTCCAAGGACGTCTTGCAGTCGCAATCACCGCAAAGTTATTACGAATTAGACCTTGTTCATATAAGTTAAACAAAGCTGGATATAATTTTCGATGCGCTAAATCACCACTACCGCCAAAGATGATCATTACCACTGGAATATTTTTCATAAGGACATCCCTTTCATTAACTATCATGTTACCTCTATTTTATAATATTTTTAGTCAAATATTAATCCTCGCAATCTAGAAATTAAAAAAAGGCACCAATGTTGCAAATTGATGTCCTCTTCTATTAGCTGCCAGTACTCTGGTACTTAGTCAAAAATAGTCGCCAAATTTGATAAATCGCTAGAAAAAATCCTAAGCAGACCGCCGGAATAATTAGCAGCCAAAACCACTCATGCTTAACTGCGATTGCCTCCTGCGGAATCGAAGCCACCCAGCCTAGCGGTATAACCCAAACCAAAAATATTTTTAATACGTTTGAATAAATTGCTAATGGATACTTGCTAAATTCAAAAAAATCAAAAACCGTTTCTGCCAAATCTGCTAAACCATTAGAAAACAGTGCGGCGATATTGCCAAGCAATGCAATTCCTAAAAAAATTAGTGACGTAAAAATAGCTATAAACAAAAACATTAACATGATATACCAGGGATTGTGCAAACGGATATCAACGCCAATTAACAAAACTAACGCCACTAATAAATCTCCCCACGCATCATCATCTACACGGGCATTAATTAGCTGAAATAGCGGATTAACTGGTTTAGCTAAAATTTGATCAAGTTCACCATTATGAATATAATCAGCAATGTTTAACGTGTTAATAAAAAAACAGCGAAAAATTGCAAAAGCCAGTGTTGCCAAAGTATAGGTCAGTAGCAGTTCAGTAAAATTAAAACCTTTGATTTTAGGAACCACATTAAACATAAAACGTAAGGCAATGATATTTAAAAGATTTTGCGTTATCATTCCAATAATCGCAAAATAAAAATCAATATCATAAATTGCTAGTGATTTGAGATTAGTTCGTAAATAACAGCTAAATAATTTTAAATAACGCATCGCTAACCTCCTTGAATCACAATTGAATTAACCGCATGCTTAAATAGTAGTTGCCATAACAAGTAAAATAATACTACATATCCTAACTGAATTAAGATAGTTTGACTCGCTAAAGTAAAAGTTGGATTTTGCGCTAATAAACCAATTGCGCCAAACGTATACTCAAATGGCAAGCAATGTGCAAGAGCTTTAATTACTGGCGGATAAAAGTTAGCCGGAAAGAGATTGCCAGAAAAAATCAACAAAATTGCGGATTTGAAAGTTGTAATTCCCCAAATACTACATGTATAAAACGAAAAAGTACCAATCAACAATTCCAGTTCATAATAAAGCAAATAGGCTAGCAGCCCACTGATAATCATACTTAAGCTACTTGATATCGGTATTTTAAAATCTAAAATCCAGCAGTAAAGTATGATTTCAGGAAGACCAATTATTAGTAATTTAGCAAGTGAATAGCCAATATCTTCCCACAGCAGCTTAGTAAATAACGATAGCGGTTTAATTAAATCAATTGCGATGTCGCCATTAGCAATTTCATGATAGATTTCATAACTCGCCTTAGGAAAGAGCAAACTTAAAAACTGCATTACTAACAGATAGCTGATCGTCTGCTGAAATACTTGACGCGGACGTCCTTGCAAAACAGATTGCCATAAAGAATACTCAACTACAAATGAAATTACTGCTGAAAATAATAAGAACACCAATGCTAACTTAGAGGATAAACCTTTTTTGAATCCGATTTTAAGTAATGAGAATCTAATTTTCATCCGCTGCACCTGCTTGAAAATTAGTTTGTTCTAATAAATACTCCAACTTGCGATTTTCAATCGTGACTTGCTCAACAGCATAATTATCAGTTATTTGTTTAAGTAAATGTGAAACATTTGAACGCTTGACTGCAGAAATCTCATATTCACCACTTGGTAAGCGCACTAAATTAGGCAAATCAAGCTTTGGATCAGCACAGGTAAACTTAATTGTCACTGGTAGATCAAGTTGCCTAATTTCCTGCATGCTTTTGTCAACTATCACCTTGCCATGGTTAAGAATTATTGCCCGATTACAGACACTTTCGACTTCAGTTAAATCATGGGAAGTAAAAATAATCGTTTTCTTCTTTAAGCCGTTTAAAAATTGGATAATACGCTTTTTAGAGATTATATCCAAACCAATTGTAGGCTCATCTAGAATAATTAGCTCAGGATCATGAATCAAAGCCGCAATAAACTCCGCCTTCATTCTCTGACCCAAGCTCAAGGTTCTGACTGGCTGATTAACAATCTCTTTAGCATCAAGCAAAGTAGTTAACAGCGTTAATTGCTCTTGAAATTTTTCTTCAGATATCTGATAAATCTCTTGGTTCAGCTTAAATGTATCGCTTGCTGGCAAATCCCATCTTAACTGACTTCTTTGACCAAAAACTATACCAATCTTTAAAGCATTCCTCTGCCGATTTTTTACTGGATCTAGTCCAAAAGTGCTTATTTTGCCTTGTGAAGGCTGCAAAATTCCCAGAATCAGTTTAATTAAAGTTGACTTTCCTGAGCCATTTAAGCCAACTAGACCAATACGCTCCCCAGAATTAAGCTTTAATGAAATATTTTGAACAGCAGCAATTTTTTGCGAATGGTGCTTCCATAAGCTAGCTGACTGCTTTTTTTGATAAAAACGAGTGAGATTCTCCATCTCAATTAACATGACTTTTACTCCATTCATTAGTTAATGAGTATTCTGCCATGCTAGAAATTAAGAAATTACTCTAATTTAAAGTTATTTTCTATTTGCCAGATTAGCAGAATTACTCGTTTGCTTGGTTAAATTTGTGTTTAAAATTGTATTTTTCATAGTTACCACCTTATCTTAAAAATAATATCTTCAGTATAAGTCACATGATTAAAATTGCAATAGAAAATTAAGGCAAAATAAAAAAGCACCAATAGGTACTTTTTTAAAAAGTTAATTATTCAGCACTTGGCTTGTCTTGTTCAGCTTGATCTGCAGGCTTATCAGGAGTTTGTGCTTGTTCTTCAGTTGATTCATTTGCTGCAGTTTCAGCTTGCTCTTCTTGCTTGGCTTCATTTGCTGGAATAGCAGCCGGATCAGTAGTATCGCTTGAAACAATCTGTTGCACGGCCATCCGGCTGAAAGTCAGGTAAATACCATCAGCATCAACAACCACTGTCTTATCCTTAGTATTAACGGAATCAATCTTAGCATGCAAGCCATCAATCAAGATAACATCGTCACCTTTTTTCAATTGATTCATCATTTCTGCTTTTTTCTGTTGTTGCTTTTTCTGCGGTTTAATCATCGTGAAGTACATCAGGGCAAATAACACTACTAAAAGAATTATTGACCACATGCTACCATTCATACCGCCACTAGCTTTTGCTAAAAATAAAGTATTCAATTCTACACCTCATATTCAAAATTTTCGAACAAGATTAACTATCTAATTATACAAAAAAATAGCAACAATTGCACGGCTAACCCGGAATTGGTAGCCCTAATTGTAAATAAGCCTTATCAGTGACCATCCGGCCACGTGGCGTCATGATAATAAAGCCATTCTGCAATAAGTATGGCTCATAAAGTGATTCAATAGTTTCCACATCTTCACCTGCATTAGCTGCCAAAGTACGCACACCAACTGGCCCGCCATGATAGTTTTCAATCATTACCCGTAATAACTTGCGATCAGTTTGATCAAGTCCTTCATTATCAACTTGTAATTGCTCTAAAGATGCCTTAGTAGTTTCAAAAGAAATCACCTTTTCACCTTTAACTTGGGCAAAATCCCGCACCCGTCGCAATAAGCGATTAGCAACCCGCGGCGTTCCTCGCGAGCGCCGTGCCAGCTCATGAGCTGCCTGCGGCGCAATTTCAATCTTAAATACCTTACTCGACCGCTGAATAATTTCTTCAAGTTCTGGCAGTTGATAATATTCTAAGTGTGCCATGATTCCAAAGCGATCACGCAGCGGAGCAGATAACTGTCCTGCCAAAGTCGTTGCTCCCACTAAAGTAAATGGTGGCAATGGCATATGCACTGCATGCGTAGTTTGTCCCTCACCAATCACAATATCAATGTAATAATCTTCCATAGCGGAATACAATACTTCTTCAATCGGCTTTGACAACCGATGAATTTCATCAATAAACAACACATCTCCCGGTTCAAGTTCAGTTAATAGTGCCACTAAGTCACCAGCTTTTTCAATTGCTGGCCCACTAGTACTCTTCAAATTAACTCCTAGTTCATTGGCAATCACAAATGCCAAGGTCGTTTTTCCTAAACCAGGCGGACCATAAAGTAGCACATGGTCTAACGCTTCGTCACGTTTTTTAGCAGCCTCAATATAAACCGCTAATTCTTTTTTGACTGCCGCTTGACCTAAATAATCCTTTAAAGTTTGCGGACGCAGCGACATCTCACTAGCTGTTTCTAAATCTCCTTGACTTTCTCCAGAAACGATTGGTTCTTCTTTATCTGTCACTTGTTTCACTTCCTTTGCCGTATCAGATTCTTGCCCAGTATTACTTCTTTAACAATAATACCAAGCCTTTTTTAATATATTGGTCAGCACTAGTTGCCTCTTCTTTAGCAAGCTTATCAGTTATCCGATCAACTTCTTTTTGAGTATATCCTAGCGCCAGCAATGCTAACAGTGCATCATTTAACTCTGGTGAAATATCCTGTTTAGTTGTCTGATCAACTCGCTGCACATAATCGCCTAATTTTCCTTTTAAATCAAGCACGATTTGCGAAGCAGTTTTTTTGCCGACACCTGGAAATTTAGTTAAATACTTTACTTCACCTTGTTCAATGGCTTCAGCTAGCGAATCGCTGTTTTCTGCGGCCATAATTGCAATCGCAGATTTCGGTCCAATCCCACTAACGCTAAGTAATTTTAAAAATAGCCCTTTATCCTCTTCAGTTTGAAAACCATAAAGGGTTATCCCCGTATCACGCACAATTTGCTCAATATAAACTTGAGCTTTTGCTCCTTCATGATAACTATAAGGCGTTGGACTAAAAACTTTGTAACCTACACCGCCACATTCAACTACGATAAAATTGGGCATAATCTTAGTCACCACACCCGTTAAATATTCATACATTTATTACTCATCCTTTTTAAACATTTTTTGTAGTTGTGTTGCTCGCAAACACACCAATACCACATTTCCCTTAGCATCGTGATAGGGATCGCTTATTTGGCGCAGTCTTGTCAATATGTCTTCGCAATCAGCACAGTTTAACTTGCTCCGGCTAGAGACCATTTTCTGAGCCTGATCAGCAGCAATCCGATTAATTAAAGTAACAGAATCAGTTTGATCCACATTTAAATAGCTATCAATAATCGATCTAACCGATGTTTCTAAATTGTCACTTTGCAGCCAAGTCGGATATGACCTTAAAATAAACGTGTCTTGACCAAACTCTTCTAAAAACAAACCGATTTTCTTAAGTTCAGGGAGTTTGGCTTGAATTTGAATAAAATCTAAGTTGCCAAAAGTTAAGGTTAACGGTGTTAATAACCCTTGCTCAGTAATTTTTTGTGCCGTAATTTGCTGTTTAAGTTCCTCAAATTTGAGCAATCTTCTTGCCGCTAGCTGATCCACTAGATAAAGGTCATTATTAGCGCTAGCAACGATATAGTTGGCTGTTTGACCAACCAAGGTTAATTCCGGCAAGCTATTAATTAATAATTCAGCCCCACTTGTCATGACTTCAGCAGTTTGATTAGTACTTGAAAAAGGTCGCAAAACCTGCTGTTTTTGGACATTTTGCGCCCAAGTTGCAGTAATCAGATAGCGTGAATCATCTCGAGGCACAGTCAAATCAACGTATTTTGCTGGCTTGCGACTAGTAATTTTGGCTGGTTGACTTTCGTGAACTTCTGAAGATTCTGGTCGCTTAGTGTCGACCACATTTTTATTTAAATTAAATTTCAATTGATCGACTAAAGTGTCCTCTTTGCCACCAGCAAGATTAGCAAGCGCATCAGATTGCGTAGTTGCTCGTAGCAAACAATCGCTAATAGCGCTAGTTACCAATCGGCTCAATTCCTGTTCCTTTGATAAGCGAACTTCTTGCTTAGTAGGATGCACATTTACATCAACGAGCAAAGGATCAACCGTAATTTTAATAATAGCAATTGGATAATGCTTAGCAGACAATTGGCTACCATACCCAGCCATCACAGCCGCAGCCAACTTAAAGTTCTTAATATACCGACCATTAAGTAAAATCGAAATAAAATTTCGCGTCGAGCGGGTCAATTCTGGTTTAGAAACTAGGCCGCTAACTGTAAAATCATCATTACTCTGCTCAAAAGGTAACATCTTTTCAGCAGTATGCCGACCATAAATACTGGAAGCGGCTTGTTGCAAATTGCTATTACCAACGGTTTTTAGTAATTGACGTCCCTCATTAGTTAGGGTAAATGCAATTTCTGGATAACCTAAAGCAATCCGATTCACAATATCTACTAATTTCATAATCTCGGTTCGCTGACTACGTAAATATTTTAATCGAGCAGGAGTATTATAAAACAGATCTTTAACTGTAATCTTGGTTCCTTGTGCCCCGCCAGCTTCTTCTTGACTAGTCTTAACTCCTGCACTAAATTTAGCCAGCGTTCCAGCCGCACTACCAGCATTAGTCAAAATTTCCACATGACTTACCGCAGCAATCGAAGCTAAAGCTTCACCCCGAAAACCCAGTGTTCCAACCTTAAATAAATCATGTTCATTATTAATTTTACTCGTAGCATGTCTTTGAAAGGCCAGATCAATTTGATCACTGCGAATTCCACTGCCATTATCCTGCACGACAATTTGCTTTAATCCACCATCAATAAAATCGATCCGAATTCTGCTACTACCAGCATCAATCGCATTTTCCACTAGTTCCTTAACCACACTAGCTGGTCGCTCAATAACTTCACCAGCTGCAATTTGATTGGCTAAATTTTCTGATAATTCATGAATTTGTGCCATGATTATTCATCCTTTAAGTCCGCTTGCCAATTCGCAACTATTTGCATAATTTCCAGTGGGGTTTTATCAGCTAGATACAACCCATTAAGTTCTTTTAAGACATCTTTTTCCTTAACTGTAACTTCATCAGTCGTCACCTCTGGAGTTTGACTAATCATATCTTCATCGGTTTCCGTTGCAAACAAATCAAGTTGATGCGTGCTTGGTCCAAGGCTACTTCCTTGAGCCTCTAGACGATTTAATAACTTAGTTGCTTGACGCAAAACCTTACTTGGTAAACCAGCCAATTGCGCAACATGAATTCCGTAGCTTTGATCTGCAGGCCCTGGCAAGATTTTATGCAAAAAGATTAATTTACCATTTTCCTGAGTTGCCCCAACATGAATATTTTTAAGACGTGGTAAAGTTTGTTCTAAATCCGTTAATTCATGAAAATGAGTCGCAAACAGTACTTTGGCTCCTACTTCATCATGTAAATATTGGACAATTGCACCGGCCAGGGCCATCCCATCATACGTTGCCGTTCCGCGACCAATCTCATCAAATAGCACCAGACTACGTTTAGTTGCCGCTTGCAAGGCGTCATTTGCTTCAGTCATTTCTACCATAAAGGTGCTTTGCCCAGAGATCAAATCATCAGCGGCACCAATTCGCGTAAAAATTTGGTCAAAAATCGGTAATTCAGCACTATCTGCCGGGACAAATGAACCAACTTGCGCCATAACAGTTATTAACGCTAACTGCCGCATATAGGTGCTTTTGCCTGACATATTCGGTCCAGTAATCAAAAAGATATCTGTTTCTTCATCAAGCTGCACATCATTAGGGATGTACGCACCAGCCTGCATTACTTGTTCTACAACTGGATGACGACCATTAACGATCTTCACGTTCTGGCTGTCAGTCTGAAAATGTGGTCGACAATAATTGTTGGTCTCTGCGACTTGGGCAAACGAACAATAGACGTCAATTGCTGCTACTTGTGAAGCTAACTCCTGTAAGGCAGAAATATACTTTTTCACTTCTTCACGCAATTTGACAAATAAATCATATTCCAAATCTGTCGATTTAGTTTGTGCCTCTAAAATTAGATTTTCATGTTCTTTTAGTTCTGGCGTTATATAACGCTCGGCATTAGTCAAGGTTTGCTTACGAGTATAACGCTCAGTTGGCACCTTATTTTTATTAGAATTAGTCACTTGTAAATAATAGCCGAAAACCTTATTATAGCCAACTTTTAGGTTCTCAATTCCAGTCTTTTGCCGCTCTTGAGCTTCCATCTCTGCTAGCCATTGCTTACCGTTATTCATTGCGTCGCGGTAACGGTCGAGTTGCTGGTCAACACCTTCACGAATTAGACCACCTTCAGTTGTAGAAATTGGTGGCTCAGCTACCAAAGTATCGCTAATCAATTTAGCTACCCCTTTTAACGGATCAATTTTTTGCGCGAAGTTTTGTAAAGCTGAACTATGAGACTTAGTCAAAGCTGCTAAAATCACTGGAACAGCAGTAAGTGAATTGGCTAATTGAAGCAGTTCACGTGCATTGACATTACCAAAAGCAATTCGACCAGTCAGCCGTTCCAAATCATAGACTCCCTTTAGCGCATCTACGACATTTTCGCGAGTAAAATAATCGTCTACCAATGCTTGTACCATTTCTTGGCGCTTATTCAATTCATTAGTTGAAAGTAGCGGTCTGGCTAACCATTGTTTTAACAGGCGACCACCCATTGCGGTATGCGTCTTATCGAGTACCCAAAATAGCGAACCCATTTTTTTGCCAGTCTTAGCTGACGCTACCAATTCCAAATTATTTTGTACGGTATGAGACATTTGTAGATATTGACTGACTTCATAACTTTGTGCAATTTGTAAGTGGGCTAAACTACGTTTTTGGGTAACTAGCAGATAACTAACTAATTGCTTAACAGCCGTCTTTTCTGCTTGATTAGTTAGCTTTTGCTGAGCAAACGCTATCTCTGCATGTGTCTTAGTTAATTCAACTGGTTTTGAAACTGTGATATTGGCTTTGCGTAACGTTTCCTGCTCCTGATCGCCCAAATATCCACCATAAACAACTTCTTTGGTACGCAATGATAACAGCTCATTTACCACAGTGGCAAATGTTTTTAAGTGAGTCGCAAAAATTTCACCAGTTGATAGATCGCTATAAGCTAATCCGAAGCCGCTTTTGGTAGTAACGACTGAAGTTAAATAATTAAAGTCTTTTGCTTCACTAGGCTTATCATTCATCTTGGTACCTGGAGTAACCAGCTGAATAATTCCACGCTTAACCATCCCTTTAGCATCTTTAGGATTTTCCAGTTGCTCACACAAAGCTACCTTATAGCCTTTATCAACTAAAGTATCAACGTATGAATCAACTGCTACATGGGGCACACCTGCCATAGGAATTGGATTGGCAGTTTTATTTGAACGATGTGTCAGAGTCAGCTCAAGAAGCTGCGCACCTTTAACTGCATCATCTTCAAACAACTCATAAAAGTCTCCGACCCGATAAAACAGAAAAGCATCGGGATATTGCTTTTTAATTTCATAATATTGTTCCATCATAGGCGTCGTACTTGAATTAACCATTTGTTCCTCTTCTTTATTTTATTTATCATTACTATTATACGCTAAAGGCAATAGTAAAAGAAAAATCCCACTAACAAATCCTTAAATATTTGTTAGTGGGAAATTTTTTAGTTAAGCTATATGTCCTTCAATGCTAGCAATATCTTCCTTGCCATCCATCTTAACAATTGCTTCAATGGCTGCAGTAATGCCTTTAACATCATCTGCTAAACTCAAGCTAGGAGTATCTGGGCGATCAACAACTTGCTCAGGCAAAAATGGAATATGAATAAATCCGGCCTTTAACCCGTGAAATTCCTTATCAATCATATACTGAACTTGATACATAATATGGTTGCAAACATAAGTGCCAGCAGTAGTTGAAACCACACTTGGCACACCAGCATCCCGAATTGCTCGCGCAATTGCTTTAACCGGTAATTGCGTGAAGTATGCATTTTGTCCATCTTCATGAATTGGTGTGGCTAGTGGCTGATAGCCCTTATTATCTTTAATCCGACCATCGTCAAAATTAATTGCTACCCGTTCTGGAGTCAAAGCATAACGACCACCAGCTTGACCGATATTTAAGACATAATCAGGTTGATGCTTGATAATTGCTTCATGCACTACTTCAGCACATTCACCAAAAACAGTAGGAATTTCTAGCTTAACAATTTTTGCACCAGCAATTTCATCATCTAAGCGCTTAACTGCTTCAATTGCTGGGTTAATCTTATCTTCACCAAAAGGATCAAATCCCGTTACTAAAATCTTCATTTTATTTACTCACCACACGTGTTAAGATAGTATTAAAATATTATCTCTATATGATATTAAAAAAAGAGTTAGCTGTCAAAGTAAGATTTTAAGAACTAAGATAATAATCCTAATAATTTTGCTGCCTGCTCATATACTGCTTCATCAGAACGTTTACCCACACAAACAATATCGATAATCTGAATTGCTTGATTATTTTGTTTAAAAACTATTCTTAAACCTAATCGTCGCATCTTAATTTCACGACACATTGACAAATCATATTTTTTCTTTACAAGTGGCTTACCAGCCTGCATACCACGTTCAGTAATTCTCGCAATCCCTTTTTTAATTTGGAGTTTTTGAGAACCATCTAATTTTTGATACTCCGTTACCGCTTCTTTAAACCATGATAACTGATACATTAATCCCACTCATCCGGAATTTGTTCCAAATTTTTTCGCCAATTTTTACCAAGAACTTCTTCATTAGAAAGATTTGAGTCTTTATCTGAGTTTATCCGTTGTTCAATTTTCTCTTGATAAGCATCCTCAGCCACATTATCAATTATAGCCTGAGCTTTTTCAATAAAATCAACGATTGAATTATACTGGTCTATGTCTAACACAACCCCAACTTCCTTATTATTATTAAGAACATAGACTGGCTCTTGCGTTTTTTTTGACAATGAAAAAGCCGTCATTGGTGCTTTTTTTATTTCAGAGATTGAAGTTAACGGTACATTTATTCTACTTGCTAAAACCATTTTATACCTCCATACAGTCTTTTTATAGCACTAATTATAGCACCTTGTTTAGTGCCATAGCAAAGAAATTACCAAAAACAAAAAATTGCTCATCACAAGCAATTTTTTAAAATTATTTAATTATCTATTTACAAACCATAATAAATTAATTAAATTATCCAATAACACAGAGCTAGCCTAACTCCAAAAAAGCCTATCATGACCAATAAATTTTGCACTCCGACTGGCCAATGATAAACCGGACAAAAAGTACACGCTAGCCATAGCAGACTCAAACCTAGCAACGTTAATAATGAATAACCCCAGTTACCGTAGTCAAAGGCAAATACATGTACCAACAAGAAGATGACTAAGTATTGCCAAACCTGTGGGGCAATATTTTTTATTAGTTGTTTAAAAGTCGGTTTGCGAACCTGCATTAGCGGACTAATATTATGTAGCCCACTTCGTGGCAACCAAACTGCTAGAGAATCAAAGAAAAACAAGTTAGTCGCTAATAAGGCAAATACCATCGGCTTAGTAATCCAGGCAAAATTAATCTGCCATAACTTGGCAGCAGATAGATAGCTAGACCAATTCACACGCGCTAAACAGACTAACAAAGCACTGACAGCAGCATAAGCCAGAAAGATTCGCTTCTTATTCATCTTCATCACTAAGTACACCGCCCTGCAAATTTAAACGGCGATCATATTTAATTTCGGCAATTCGGTCATGACTAGCAACAATTACCGTTTTATTCTCTTGCTTAAGTTTGATTAGCAAATTAGCAAATTGTCTAATACTTGCTTGATCAATCCCGCGAGTCGGCTCATCAAGCAAAATAATATTTTGATCTTCCATAACTGCTTGAATAATACCCACTTTTTGCCGCATACCAACCGAATACTTAGCAATAGCTTGATTATCCGCTGGATCTAGTTCGAAATATTGCAGTAATTCGCTAACTTTTGCTTCATTAAAATTATGGTTAAGATTAGCCAAGAACTGAAGATTGGTCATTGCGGATTCATATTCCAGAAAACCGGGATTCTCAATTAAGGCGCCAATAACATCGTTTTGTCCCAACTTGACTGTGCCACTATCGGGCTTTAGCAGACCAGTTACAATTTTAAAGATCGTTGACTTGCCTGAGCCATTAATTCCTGAAATATGAATCAACTCACCAGCTTGAGCGGATAGTGTCACATCCTGTAAAACTTGCTTACGACCAAACGACTTTTTTAACTGTTTAATTTCTAACATAATAATTCTCCATTAATATCCACCATAAATCCGATGAACTGCTCGGTATAGTGGATCATATAGCGGACTATACAGTATCAAAGCCTGCTTTTCAAAATAGAAATGATACACCAAATCGATAATAATAACGATGAATACCAATAATTGCGGATAGCGCATTTGATAGGCACCAACTAGTAGCCAAGCCATTAAGATCAGCACCGCAACATGTAACAGCAGTAATGCCGTACCAAGTAGAGGACTGCCATTACGGAAGAATGGAAAATCAGTCATCAGATAAGGAATTATCAGTCCAGCACAGAAGAGTAGACAATCTAGAGTTGCCAAGATTAATAAACGGGCAATCATCTTATTAGTCCATTGCCGCACGCCAACCAGTAAGTTGATTTTACGAAAAGTTAAAATCTGGTTGTAAATTAAAATTAAAACTGCTGGCTGCAAATACAATGATACTAAATTGGCATTAAGATAGGCATTGGGTAATTCCATCGTGGCAGGCTCACTTTGTGTAGTTAAATACCAACCACCCCATAAGCCAAGTAACGTAATGATTAAACTGGTTAAAAATAGCTTTCGCCAAACATGTTTAGCTTGCATGATTAGGCCTCTTTTCGCTGCTTACTATACCAAATCCCAATCAAAAGCGCTGCTATTGCTAAATAAATAATAGCAGCAATTACAAATGATAGTCCCGGCTTAATCGGTGGAGCTTCACTGATAAAAGTATACTGTCCGGGAGCAATTAGAGTATAGACAAACCAAGAATACGAAAATACTCGCCAAACTAAACTATGTATATTACCCAAAATTGGCAATAAAATCAATATCAGACCTAATACAGGCCCCATTGCAAAATACAAAGCCGTTTTCCGAACAAATAATCCCACACTAAAAATAAAAATAGCAAAAATACCCCAGCCAATCGCGGCAAATATGATAAATAAAATGATCTCCGTTAAATCGTTGTTAGTCAGGTTACTAGGTCTAAAACTATTTAGATCTGGATCGGCAAAATTATAAACAAACGGATAATAAAACCAGTTAATTAAGCCCATTTCATAAAGATTGGTTAGTAAAGAGATTCCAGCACCAGCTAAAAAAGTAGTGGTTATTCCTCGTTTAAGAAAGCCCCTATAGCCAATACGCTGCTGAAGATTTACTAAACTATTATTCTTTAGATAAATAAACAAAACAGAACCGAGCAATGGAAAAAGAAACATTTCCAAAATATCAACCATAATATTGTCATTTAGCCCTGATTGAAGCTCAAAAAAAGTATGTACGGAAATATTGCCTTGCTTTAAGAGGCCAGCCCTGTCTTTAAAAGTAGTAAATGCATATATTGTTATCAATATCAAATAAAGTATTACAGCAATGACGATTATCTTTTTAGTCCTTTTTGGCATAAAACTACTCCCTAACTTATGCTCACTGTCCTAATCAAACTAAAAGGGGATAAAATCCCCTTTTAGTTTCATATTTATTGTAATTACAATAAATAGACTTTACTTACGATCAGCACTAAAGTGCAGTTTTACTCTACTTGAATTTGGTTCAACTGCTTTAGACCGAACATCTGCATAGTATTTATAATTGACTTTGCCAGAATTGTCACTCCCATATGTAGTCTGATCCTTGTACAAGCCAGTTTTTCCTGATCTTGCTGACGCATTGCTATTAATCAACTTTACATTATAGCCTAGTGCATTAGGAAGTGCATCACCATTAAATGATGCTACGTTAGAATTGTTCTTCTTAGTGTTAGGAGAACCATAAGAACTCCATCCTCCACCAGCACTAACCGTTTCAGTAGTAACCGTCCATGTACCTTTGGCAGCTCCTACAACTGCAGTTCCACTTAATGCTACCACAGTTCCAGCTGCTAATATTGCTTTACCCCAGAAATTATGTTTAAAAAATGTCATTTTAACACACCTCCATAGATGTTAATAATTTTTTTGCAAAGATACAGGTAATTTCAAGCTTGAAATCAGCTATTCCCTTGCTTTATAACGATTCCAAGGACTTAATATCCAAAACGCGTTTCTAATGTCCTTAAGAGTATATTACCACCCTTTTGTAAAAAAAATAAAGCGATTTCATATATTTATTATGTATTTAATATGATTTATTACTTTTGCTTTTAATAATTAAATATCTTATGATATTATATGAGAATCAATCATACTTATCTGTGCAACTAAATTAGTATTGTATACCAAACAAAGCAATGATACTATTAATCAAAACTTTTTAAACAGTTACAGTTATAAATAACAATGATAGCACACAAAAAGAACCACTCAATCGAGTGGTTCTTTTAAAATATTAACTATTTAATTACATCATTCCTGGGGCACCAGCAGCTGCAGCATTTGGATCAGCAGCAGGCTTGTCTTCAGGAATATCAGCTACAACAGCTTCAGTAGTCAGCAATAATGCAGCAATTGAAGCAGCATTTTGTAAAGCAGTCCGAGTAACCTTAGTTGGGTCGATAATTCCGGCTTCAACCATGTTTTCCCATGCGCCATCAGCTGCGTTATAGCCAATTTCATTATCCTGTTCTTCAAGCTTGTTCAAGATAACTGAACCATCTTCACCAGCATTTTCAGCAATTTGACGAACTGGAGCAGTTAAAGCAGTCAAAACGATGTTGATACCAGTTTGTTCATCTGGAGTATCACCCTTAAGATCTTTAACGGCACCCTTAACATCAACTAAAGCAGTACCACCACCGGCAACGTAACCTTCGTCAACCGCAGCACGAGTTGAGTTCAAGGCATCTTCAATCCGGTAACGACGTTCCTTTAATTCAGTTTCAGTAGCAGCACCTACGTGGATAACCGCTACACCACCAGTTAATTTAGCAAGACGTTCTTGCAACTTCTTCTTGTCAAAGTCTGAAGTTGATTCTTCGATTTGCTTTCTAATTGAATCTTCACGATCCTTGATTGCATCAGCAGCTCCGCTACCATCAACGATCGTAGTTGAGTCCTTAGTTACAGTAATCCGGCGAGCTTGACCTAATTGCTCAATCTTAGTGTCCTTAAGGTCAAGACCAAGATCATCGGTAATCACTGTACCACCAGTTAAAGCAGCAATATCTTGTAATTGTTCTTTACGTTGGTCACCAAAGCCAGGAGCCTTAACAGCTACCACGTTGAAAGTTCCACGAACCTTGTTCAAGACTAAGGTTGGCAATGCTTCACCAGAAACATCATCAGCAATAATCAATAATGACTTACCTTGTTGTACAATTTCTTGTAACAATGGCAAAATATCTTGAATATTAGAAATATTCTTATCAGTGATTAAGACGTAAGGATTATCCAAATCTGCTTCCATCTTATCGTTGTCAGTTACCATGTATTGTGATAAGTAACCGTGATCAAATTGCATACCTTCAACTACTGACAATTCAGTTTCAATTCCACGTGAATCTTCGATAGTAATAACACCGTCATTGCCAACTTTTTCCATTGCTTCAGCGATTAAATCACCAACTTCTGTAGAAGCTGAAGATACAGAAGCAACTTGCGCGATTTGATCTTTAGAAGAAACATCGTGACTTAACTTGTGCAATTCATCAACTACAGCACTAGTAGCTTTTTCAATACCGCGACGAACACCAACCGGGTTGGCACCAGCAGTTACGTTCTTCATACCTTCACGTACAATTGCTTGAGTTAAGACAACAGCAGTAGTAGTACCATCACCAGCAATGTCATTAGTCTTTTGTGCAGCTTCAGCAACTAACTTAGCACCCATGTTTTCATAGTGATCTTTTAATTCGATTGACTTAGCAATTGTCACACCATCATTAGTAATATCAGGGTTGCCGTATGATTGCTCTAAAACAACATTTCTCCCCTTAGGACCAATCGTAGTCTTAACAGTGTCAGCTAACTTATCAACACCCTTTAATAAGGAACGTCTTGCTTTTTCTGAGAATTTAATATCTTTTGCCATTCTTAATTCACTCCTTAACTATTCAACAATTGCCAAAATATCTTTTTCATGAAGAACTAAATATTTTTCGCCTTCATATTTGACATCAGTACCTGAATACTTGTCGTAAAGAACAACGTCACCCTTTTTAACGGTCATTAGAATCTTATCGCCATTATCTGCAAAGTTACCTTGGCCGATAGCAACAACTTCACCTTCAGTTGGTTTTTCCTTAGCGTTGGAAGCTAGGACGATACCGCCAACAGTCTTTTCTTCTTCTTCTTTAACTTTTACGATCACGCGATCACCGATTGGTTGTAACACGTTTGTCCCTCCTATAATCAAAATTTTAACTTTTTAATAATTATTAGCACTCTTATTACCCAAGTGCCAACCTACAAATATGATAATAACCCCTTTTGAAATAGAATGCAAGTAAAAATTAGCACTTTTTTGGTTAAAGTGCTAATTTCTGCTTTTATCATGAAATCTTGCCATGGCAAATACTCAAATTACTTATCTTCATCAGCCTTATCAGCATCCAAGAAATAAATCAGCGTCTGCAATTCTGTTGCCAAATCAACATTTTGAATGCGCACACCACTTGGTGCCGAAAGTCTGATCGGAGTAAAATTCATAATTCCTTTGATTCCAGACTCGATCATTTCATCAGCCGTCTTTTGCGCGGTATTAGCTGGCACAGTTAAGATAGCGATCGAAATTTGTTGATCACTGAGTTGTTTAGTTAGCTCACTCATCCCATAAACCGGTACACCACTCAGTATCTTACCGGTGATTTTTTCATTGATATCAAAGGCACAAGAAATCCGAATATTGTTGCTACGCTTAAAGTTGTAGTTGAGCAGCGCATGACCCAAATTACCAACACCAACCAATGCCACATTAGTTAAGGTGTCTTGGTTCAAAATTTTCTTAAAAAAGGTCAGCAAACTTTTGACGTCATAACCATAACCTCGCTTACCCAATGCGCCGAAATAAGAAAAGTCGCGCCGAATTGAAGCACTATCAACTTGAACAGCTTCAGATAATTCAGTTGAAGATACTTTCTCCTTACCGCTATCATTCAGGATAATTAAGTACCGATAATAAAGCGGCAGCCGCTTGGCCGTTGCCGTTGGAATTTTAATTGTTTCCATTATTTAAAAAGCCTCCCAGATTTTATTTGTGAACCAAATATTAATTATCCTTATTGTACCCGTGAAGCTTAGCTATTTGCAAATATTTTTTTCACAATCTACGGATAACTTTGCAAATTTTCTGGCGATTTTTGACACCGCTTAACCTGCTAAGCTTACTCTTTGCCTACTTCAGCTAACCACTTACCTCAATCTTACAGACAAACTGGCCAGCAATCAGTACAATTGGCATATAAGTTAAGGAGGTGAGACCGTGAAGTTAATTTTTGAAACTAATCCAGAAATTGATCCACAAGAGCCAACAATTATCATTCAAGCGGCAAAACAAACTGAGAAAGCAGCAGCTATTATGGCGGCTCTTGAACATTTTCAAGCAGAAAAAAGTGACATTATTCCTGTCAAAACTTCGCAACAGCTTAACATGGTCAAAACTAAATCGATCATTTTAGTGGATCTTGTCGATAATCTATTAGTAATTTATACAGTTGATGGCATTCTTAAAACTAAAGAAACTCTAGTCAGTTTTCATCAAAAGCTAACGCCTAAACACTTCTTGCAAGTTTCAAGACAAGCCATCATTAATGTTGACTACTTATTAGCTTTAGAAGACAGTTTTTCTGGTAACCTGACAGCAAAACTGGCTCATCAGCTTACGACTAGCGTTAGTCGCAAGTACGTAAAGGATTTAATGCATTTTTTAGGCATTTAGGAGATTAAAAATGAAACAAAAAATTATCAATATTCTTGTCAACGGTACTACTGGGATTGGCTTTGGCTCTTTTTCATACTTGTTGATTCTACTATTTAAGATACAGTCTGCATTTCCAACAGCAAAAAATATTATCAGTATTTGGATTATGAGTTTTCTAATTGGACTTTTAACCCACCTCTTTAGTCAAGGGATTACCATTAAGACATTGCTGATCCACTTTAGTGCTACCTTTGCGCTAGTAGTTGCCATGATCGCCTATAATGGCTGGATCACCAGTCCTACTAATATTTTAACCTTTAGTGGAGCCTTTTTTGCTATTTATCTGTTAATCTGGGCAATTGTGATTTTCTTTGAGCGATTATCAATTAACAAAATCAACCGTAAGCTAGCCGAAAAGCAGCGAACTACTAATAATTAACCATGACTTTTTACCTTTAAGACTATCCAATAAAATCCGGCTTTATGCTAAAATAGTTTTTAGGTGAAATAAATGATAATTGCACAAGGACATGATATCGAAAAACAATTCGGTGCTAATATACTATTCAAAAATGTAAATTTTTCTATTGCTGATAATGCCAGAATTGGCTTAGTCGGCTCAAACGGAGTTGGCAAAACCACTCTGCTGAAAATTATGACTGGACAAGAAAGTTCAACTCATGGCGAATTCACTATCAATAAAAACGTCGACGTTGGCTATATTGCACAGGAAAACGGTCTAAACGAAGAAAAAACAATTTGGAACGAAATGCTAGGCGTTTTTGAGAGCTTAATTAAGCTCAACTCTAAAATCCAAGCTATGCAAGAACAAATTGCTCAACATCCAGAAAATAAAGACTTATTAATGCAATACGATCAATTACAATTTGACTTCGAACAGCGTGGTGGCTACACCTACCAAGCTGACATCAAGAGCATTCTCAATGGTTTTAATTTTCCACAACCGACTTGGTCTAAGCAAATTGCGAGCCTTTCTGGTGGTGAAAAAACTCGTTTGGCTTTCGTTAAGCTGTTGTTGCGCAAACCACCGCTATTACTGCTAGACGAACCGACTAACTATTTAGATATTGATACCTTGGATTGGCTTGAAAACTATCTTAAAGGATATTCTGGAGCAATTCTGACGGTTTCGCATGACCAATACTTTTTGGATCATTTAGCTAATCAAATTTTCGAATTACGCTTTGGTAAATTAACTACTTTTAAAGGTAACTACTCTGATTATTTAGCACAGCGTCAATTACGTGATCAGCAGCAAGAGCAGGCCTATGAAAAACAGCAAGAGCAAATTAAAAAGGATGAAGAATTCATCCAAAAAAATATTGTTCGGGCAACTACTACCAAACGAGCCCAAAGCCGGCGTAAACAGTTAGCCAAAATTGATCGCATCAATCCTCCTAAGCATCAAAGTAAGGTGCGGATTAACTTTCAGAGTGAACGACCATCTGGTAAAGAAGTACTAATCTTAAATAACTTAACCATTGGCTACCCAACTAAAACCATGGTTAAAAACATTTCATTGCAAGTAAACAAGGGAGATCGCGTAGCTGTCATCGGGCAAAACGGGATTGGTAAATCCACTCTCTTAAAAACCGTAATGCACGACTTAAAGCCCAAGGATGGATCCATTAAATACGGTGCCTCACTTGACATTGGTTATTACGATCAGGAATTGCAGCAGCTCGATTCCAGCAAGACCGTTCTCGATACCATTTGGGATCGCCATAAAACAATGCCTGAACGCGATGTACGTTCTGTTTTAGCCAGTTTCTTATTTACTGCACAAGATATTGACAAAACCGTTGGTCAACTTTCTGGCGGTCAAAAAGCACGATTAACGCTGACAGTCTTATCGCTTGAACACAACAATTTTCTGTTAATGGACGAGCCTACCAACCACTTGGACATTGAAGCTAAAGAAGTCCTTGAACAAGCCTTGCAAAAGTTTGATGGCACTCTGCTGTTTGTCTCACACGACCGTTATTTTATTAATCAATTAGCTAATAAAATTGTTGCAGTTAAAGACGGAGGTGCCAAAATTTATGAAGGCGATTACTCCTATTATTTAAATGAAAAAGCTAAAGAACAACTGGCCAGTCAGCAAATTCAGAATGAACAAGAGCAACCTGTTGACACCAGTAAACTTAACTATCAACAACAAAAGCAACGTGATTCACAAAAACGTAAGTTAGAACGCCAAGTTGAGCAGGCTGAAGCAAAAATCGAAGAGTTAGAACAACAACAAACTGCTGTTCAAACAGAAATGGCTGATCCAGAGATTGCTACTGACTTCAGCAAATTAGGACCACTACAAGAAAAATTATCGGCCGTACAAACAGAACTCGATCAAGCAAATCAACTTTGGGAAACCGCATTAACTGAACTAGATGAATTTTAAAAAATGACTAAGAATTAGATCTGATAGATCAAAATTCTTAGTCATTTTTGTTCAATAGCTATTCCAACATACTGTCAGCATACGGCAATTCTAATGATGGATCAGCATTCAGCGTTAAATCCGCAAACTTACCTTCATTGTATAAATTATAAGCAGCTGCGCCAATCATTGCCGCATTATCACCACACAATTTAAGTGCTGGTAGAATTACTTTCGGTTGCATAGAATCAGGTAACTTAGTAATTTCCGTCTGCATCTGCTTACGCAAGCCAAGATTAGCTGCTACTCCGCCACCCAAAATAAAAGTTTTAGGTTGATATTGTTTGATTGCCCTAATTGTTTTGGTGACTAAAACGTCAACGACAGCAGCCTGAAAACTAGCTGCTAAATCATATTTATTAAGTTCTTGATGAATTTGGTCAGCATGATGACAGGTATTAATAAAGGCACTCTTTAATCCAGAAAAAGAAAAGTCATAACTAGAATCATCAATCATCGCCCGTGGAAAGTTGAACGTATCTTGACCCTGATGTGCCCACTCGTCAATCGTTTTTCCCGCTGGATACTGCACTCCTAAAACGCGACCAATTTTGTCATAAGCTTCTCCTGCCGCATCATCTCTAGTATCACCAACAATTTCAAAATGAGTAGGATCTTTTAACAAGACAATTTCGGTATGCCCACCAGAAACTTGCAAAGCCAAAGCAGGATACTCAATTTCCGTTTCTAGTTGAGCTGCCATAATGTGACCCATAATATGATCAACTCCGATTAGTGGAATACCAGTAGCCATCGACGCAGCTTTAGCCGCACTAACCCCAATTAATAAAGCTCCTACCAGTCCTGGACCATAGGTAACCGCAATTGCATCAATATCCTGCCAAGTTGCATTAGCCTTAGCCAATGCCTCTTTGGTAATTTGACTAATCACTTCAATATGGTGCCTGCTGGCAACTTCGGGGACCACTCCGCCAAACCGTTGGTGACTTTTAATCTGTGTAGCTACAATTAGGCTTTCTACTTCACGCCCATTTTTAACGACTGAAGTGGAAGTTTCATCACATGAACTTTCATAAGCCAAAATTCGAACATCTTTTTTGCTCTTCAAAATAAAATCTCCTCTGTCACAACGAATTAATGACTATACTTCTTCCACATAATCACTATCAGGTGCAAAAGGCTGACCGGTCTTTTGATGCCAATCAACTTCAGCTTGTGTACGCCGTAAATAATTTGGTAACAATAGATCTGGATCAACTGGCTGCACGGATTCAGCTAATTTTCCGATTAGACCGGCATGAATCAGGTTTTGCCGCTCAGTACCATAACTAATTGGCAGAGGCAATTGTGTTAACGCTGATGCTTGTTTATCAAAGCCGGTACCTAAGAATTCGATTTTACCAAAAGAATTAGTATTAGCAATTTGTTTAACCGCCTCAAACAAAGTGGTGATATGATAATGGCCATCGGCAAGCACATTAGTTAGTTGACCACCACGTTTGATATATGCTCCAGCAAAGTAATTGTCATTACGTGCATCAATTCCAGCAACAATTAACGTGTTTTCTGCAGTTGAACTAGCTGCTAAGGCTTCAAGCGTTGAAATACCAACTAATTCCTTATTTAAAATACTGGCAAACATCTTCATGGTAGTTACCCCAATCCGCAAACCAGTATATGAACCAGGACCATTAGCAACTGCAAAACGATCAATATCTGCTAACGCTAAATTATTACTAGTTAAAATCTCATCAATCAATGGATCAAGGTGTTCACTATGATTCCGTTCATCAGGTTCACCTTTTTCCACCAGTACTTTTTGTCCATCATTGAGCGCTACACTCAGATAATTAGTTGCAGTTGACACACTTAAAATTTTCATTTCAGATTACTATTCCCTTTTTAAAAATCTACCTTTTTATTTTAACACGAGAAATGGTCTGTAAAACAAAGAAGCTAACAAACATTTGTAACCAAGGTACAATTATTTCCTTAGGAATACGTTGAACTAGTGCAGCCCGATAATCTAAGCTATATAAAATATGCAACCACAATGTATTCAAGCCAATATTAATAATCAAGGTAACCATAAGCGTTGCTAGCACAATCCGCCAAACTTTAACGGGTTTTTGATAAAAAAAGCAACCATAAATCATTGGCTCAAGCATTGCACTGATAGTGAAACCAACAAAGAACCCACCTTGGTTACCAAAGATAGCTGACGAAATTAAGTCACCGATGCCACCACCGACTGCTCCCCAAACCGGACCAAACAAATATCCCAATAGAACACTACCAATAAATTTTAAGCCGACGTGTACCGCAGATGTCCCAAAACTAAATCGTCCCAGTATAATTTGCATCGCCACAATTATGCCAAGCAGAACTAACTCATTTAAATCAAGTTTGAGTAATTTTTTTGAAGACATAGCTGCCACTTCCTTTCATTAAAAAAGCATGACTGCGTCATGCCTGTTTAATTATATTATACTTGCCGCCAAGTTAGCTCACATATTGCTCTAGCAGCCTCATTATCCTTAACGCAATGATAAGTTTTACATTCGTTTGCTGCACAATCCGTGCTAAGAGCAACTTGCGGTTCTTGTCCGTAACTAACTTCTTGGTTAAACTTAATATCAATTTTTTGGACTACATGTGTTCTTAGAAAATCACGATCTAAAGTATCGATAAACCAGCTAAAGTAGTGACCATTAGTCATGTGATGATTAGTATCTAAATCATCATAGCGCACACGATATTGTCTTTGAAGTTGATACTCACTATGAGCACGCAAACGAGGAAATTTGGGGATTTTTTTTAATAACGGAATTCCTAATTCAGTCATCATCTTTTGATCCGTTGGAACCATTTTACGTTTTTGCAAATCAAACAAAACCCATTCACTCTTAGCTTTAATCAGCTGATTACCAGCTTGATCGGTAAACGTAAAATCACGATATTCTAAAAAGCGATTATATCCTGTTGCCTGAGTACTAACTGTAACTAAATCATTGGGTTTAGGCAAAGTATTAACTTCAATCTGATATTGCGTTACTACCCAGCCTAATCCCCTTTTGGTTAATGCATCGGTACTAGCGCTGCCACTGACTAATTGATGTTCAGAAACACTCATCATTAAATCAACCATTGCTGGTAATTTTAAGCGTTCATTTTCATCACATTCATAAAATTCAATGCGTTTTTGTTCACTATACTCCATTAGCTTCCTCTACTTATGATTATACTGATCATACAACATATTCTTAGAAACGTGCTGCTGCTGAGCTACTGCCCTAATTGCTGACTTTTTAGTCTGACCTGCAGCTACTTGCTGATCAACTAATTTAATTAACTCCGGCCAAGTTAATTGCTGTGGTTGCTCCGTATTTGGTGAAACCAAAATCACAAACTCGCCACGCGGCGGCGTTTGTGTAAAATAGTCCGTCAATTCTGCAACAGTCCCACGAATAAATTCTTCATGAATTTTAGTTAATTCACGTGCCGCTACAATTTTACGATTAGCTGGCAAGACTGAAGCCATATTGGTGAGAGTCTTAAGCAATCGATGCGGTGCTTCATAAAAAATTGAAGTTGCCCGTGCTTCATTCATCTGCTTAAAAAACACCTGTTGTTCACTAGTTTTGCGCGGCAAAAAACCATAATAGGTAAATGGTTGCGCATCAAACCCAGATGCAATCAAAGCTGTTGTAAACGCTGACGCACCAGGTAATGGCACAACTGGAATATCGTTTTTTAAACATTCCTGTACCAAAATAAAACCAGGATCAGAAATCACCGGCATCCCCGCATCACTAATTTCGGCAATCACTGCACCATCTTGCATCAGCTTAACTAGCTCTGGAGCCCGCTGCTTAGAATTATATTTATGAAATGACAACATGTGATTATGAACGCCAATTTTCTGTAATAAAATCCCACTGGTTCTAGTATCCTCAGCCGCAATATAATCAGCCTGAGTTAAAATTTTTTTGGCACGAATGGTGATATCTTCTAGGTTTCCAATCGGAGTTGGCACCAAGTAAAGCTTTCCTGTTTCTTGCGCATAACTACTTTGCTGCTGCATTATCTAACCTTTGTGTACTTTCTTTTTTTCACCAAAATTATCAAGAATATCCAAGCAAAACATGCAATCTGAACTAGGATCACGATGTGAACCATAATACATATTACAAATATGATAGCCAGAATTATAAATTTGCCTTAAAGACTCTAGTCCACTCTGAGTTTTAATCGTTCCATTATGGGCATTCGTCATCTTGTCTAGCTTCTCGCGTAGAAGTTGATTTTCTACCTTTAATTCCGTATTTTCTTTAAGTGTATCTAAAATATCATTTTCTAAGCTCGCAATTGTCTTAGTCATATTAACCATTGAGTCATGCAGCTGTTGCAATTTTGAATAAGAATCCACCTGTAAAAACACCTACCGTTTCTACTGCAAAGCAAGATAAGTCAAAAGATTACGAAAACTGACGTTACTATGTTGCATGCGATCAATTTTCAATAAGTTCTTTAATATTTTTGCTCCAGCTTGCTGTTTATGTGTTAAATCTTGTTGTGCCAACAATTTTAACATATTAATAATATAATTTTGTGTTATTTTTTTCTTAGCTAATTCACCCAATTTATGTGCACTAACAACGGCTAAGGCATTTTTTTCACTTAATTCTTGATAAAAATACTTAATTGACTGATCTAGCGCTTGAGTATCTCCTAGTTCAGCCAAGTCTGCTGAACTGAAACCAGCCTGCATTAAGAACTTAGTCCTACTATCTGCTAGTACTTCACCAGCAAAATTAATAATCTGCGTCCGTGAACGAACGGTCGGCAAAATCTTATCAGCATTATTAGTGATTAAAATGGTAACAACTGGTGCAACTGGCTCCTCAAGCAAGTTCAGCAAAGCATTACTGGAAGGTAGCGTTAACTTCTGGGCTTCTTTAATGAAAAAAAAGCGGCAATCACTCTGCACTGGACTTTTAGCAAGTTCGGACTTTAATACGCGCACCTGATCAATCCCAATCGTCTGTTTATCGCCTCTGGTAATCTCCAAAACATCGGGATGATTACCTGAGATAATCTGCTGACAAATTCGACAAGTCCCATCAGGCCGATCAGCACCAGTACAATTATATAAACAGGCTAACCAATATGCCGTATTTAGCGCTTCTTGCACATCCGTTGCAACGAACAAATAACTCTGTGCCAATTGCTTTTGCTCGAATGCCCGTTTTAAAAAAGCCGCCTGTTTAGCATTTTTCTTGGTAATTTCAATCGTCATTAAAATTGTTTAAACTCTTCAACTGGTAAAACAAAGCAGGTTGCTCCACCAACAGTAAATTTAACGGGTTGATTGCTAACTTCAAAACCAGCCATAGTCATGTTAGGATTCATATATTCCTCACGCGCCTGAGATTCATCCTTAATAACCTGCAGGACTCTTTTAACATGATCATCGTCTGTTCCAATTAAAAAAGTAGTGTTTCCTTGGCTCAAAAAGCCACCCGTTGTAGCCAACTTGGTTGCTTGAATGTTTTCTTTGACAAAGGTTTGTTGCAGCCGATTGGCATCTTCTTTTTGTACAATTGCAATTATTAATTTCATTAAAATCAGTCCTTTAGCAACTCTTTTGGTAAACGTTTTATGATAAGTTTAACACAGTCGTCTACCACATCTGTAAGCAAACGATTAGCATCAATTACCTGAATTCGTTCCGGATACTGCTTAATAACCGTTTGGTAACCTGCATAAACCTTTTGATGAAAAAGTAACTTTTCTAGTTCCAAGCGATCTTCTTGACCTGAGCGTTGTTTAGCAATCCGTGCCAATCCGATTTCAGGCTTAACATCTAAAAAGATCGTTAAATCAGGGGCAATCCCTTTAGTCGCAAAATCATTAATTTGTTTGACTTGCTTAATCCCCAAATCACGTCCAACTCCTTGATACGCTAGCGAACTGTCAACAAACCGATCCGAAAAAACAATTTTGCCTTCTAAAAGAGCTGGAATCACCGTCTCCTTCATATGCTGACTCCTAGCCGCTGCATAAAGCAAAGCCTCTGTTTCAGCACTCATCGCGTCGTTAGCCGGATCCAAAATCAACTGACGAATTTGTTCCGCAATCTTCGAACCTCCTGGTTCACGAGTCACAAGATATGGTACTTTTAAAAATGGCGCGATTTGCGTAACCATTTGCTGAATTACCGTGCTTTTACCTGACCCATCTGGTCCCTCAAAACTTACAAAAAAACTTTTCATAAAACTCTCCCTGCTTTTATTTTACAGAAGATTTTTCGTTCTGAACACCCTAACCAACTTTTATTTTATAAAAAAGAAAAAAGCCTACTTCAGTAGACTTTTTAGTCAGAAATTGCATTAGTATAACCACTAAATCTAGTATTACGCCGCCGAGCCTCATTATATAAGAACGAGTACTTAGCTTGTAAAATTTTATTAGCCACAATATTATCAGTTGACATATCTAATGTGGTTGGTGCAAGTGTTTTTTGCACAGCGATTTCAGATTGCAATTTTTCAACCATCATGACCAATCTCTGGTCACCTAACTTTTTAACTTTATTGCGTGCCATTTAAATCGCCGTTCTTCCTTGAACTGCCCGTTTTAAAGTAATGGAATTAGCATATTCAATATCACTACCAACTGCCAAACCTGCTGCTAAGCGGGTAACCTTAATTCCAGCTGGTTTAATTAGTTTACTAAGATACATTGCAGTTGATTCACCTTCTGGAGTGGAATTCAATGCCAGAATCACTTCTTGAACACTATCAAGCTTTTGCAGGCGAACAATTAGCGACTTAATATTAATCTCTTCAGGTCCAATACCATCCATTGGCGATAAAACTCCATGTAAAACGTGATATAGACCGTCATATTCACCCATATCTTCAAACGCCATGACATCTTTAGGTTGTTCAACTACCATAATCATTGTTTGGATACGATCAGGATTAGCACAAATTGAACAAGGATCTTTTTCAGTAATATTGCCACATACTGAACAACGATGCAGCTTATCCTTAACCTCACTAAGCGCACTGCTAAAATCCGTTACATCTTTATCCGGCATATCCAAAGTATAAAAGGCTAAACGAATCGCGGTTTTCTCGCCAATTCCCGGTAATTTCATATAAGAATCAATTAAATGTGCAATTGGTGCTGGATACTGCACTTAAATCATACCCTTCGTATATTTTCCTAAACTGGCTTGCGTTGCTTCATCAATTCCTCTCAAGCCCTTATTAACTGCATCAATTATTAAATCTTGCAACATATCTGGATCATCTGGGTCAATGGCTTCTTGATCAATCTCAAGGTTCTTTAAACGATGATCACCTGTCAAAGTAGCCGTTACTAAATCTTCCGCAGATTTACCAACAAATTCTTGGCTGGTAATATTTTGTTGTTCTTGCGCCATTTGATCCTGCATCTTTTTGGCTTGCTTCATCATTTGTTGCATATTCATGCCGCCCATCGCGCCAAAATTAGGTTTTTTACTCATTATATTCTCCTTAAATTTCAATCCTTAACATTAACCGTATCGCCAAATAACTCCTTAGCCTTTTGAATAACTTCCTGGCCAGTGTCTGATTCTTGCTGAGTATCTTGATCCTGCGAGCCACGCTTTTTAGCCAATAATTCTTTACCGTGAGTCTGTACAAATTCTTGGCGCACCTTAAGCCAATCCTCATCAGGCACCAAGACAATCTCATAATCATGCTGAGTAAATTTGGCAATTTCTCCAGTTAATTTAGCTAATAAATCATCATCAGAACTAGCTTTTTCAAACCATAAGGTGTACTTACACTTCATTACTACTTGTTCAGGACTAGCTGCAACCGGCTCAAGCACGTCTAGTAGTGCTCGCTGCGAGACGGCTAAAACCGACTGTAAATCAGGCCAGATATCTTTAATGGCTTGCAAGTCAGTTTTAGTAGCACTTTCTAGCACCTGGTATACCTGCTCACGATTTCGTTGATTAATTCGCTGAGTAGTTTTGACCGACCGTTTTTTCTGCTTCGGTTTAGTCGCAACTGGCTCGTTTGCTTTAGTCGAAGAACTTGGTCCATCATCAAGATGAAAAATCTGATTATTCTTGCCAGCTGGTTTTTGGGAAAGTTGAGCAACTTGGTCAGCCAGCTTAACAACCTGTTTTTTTAAACTAGTAACTTCGTTAGCTAAATCTGCATCAGCAGACTGCAATTGACTAGGGTGTGCTTGCGACGTTGCTGTGTCGTTAGTACTCTCAACAATAAAAACTTCTAACGGGATTTGTTGCTGATTAGTATAGCGTAAATCGTTTAAAGCAGTATTAGCCGCCTTAATCAATTGAAAGTAGCGCTCAACTGGCACACTTTTAATTTGATCAGCAAAACCAGTCGTCATAAACGTGTTCTGGTCATCACTGCCTGCCTTAATTACCATTAAAGCGGTAGTCGCCAAATCAATAATTTCATCCAAGATATTCTTAGAACTAGCACCATTTTTTAGTTCATCTTGAGCTAATGTTAAAGCCTGACTGGCATCATGATCTAGCAGTGCCAGCAAGAGTTGCTCAATCTGCTCTTTAGCCGCAAAACCGGTAATCTGCAAGGCATCTTGATAGTTAACCGAATCTTTTTCATAACTAAGCAATTGATCTAAAATGCTCAGGGCATCCCGCATACCGCCATCAGCTACTTGAGCAATTACTGCCAGTGCTTGATCATCATACGCAATTTTTTCTTGATCAAGAATATAGGTCATTTGCTTAACTAGCTCTGTTGCTGGTAACCGTTTAAAATTATAACGCTGTGTCCGTGAAATAATGGTTGCCGGAACTTTTTGAATTTCGGTAGTTGCTAAGATAAATACCACATGCTCAGGCGGCTCTTCCAAAGTTTTCAATAAGGCATTAAAAGCGCCCATTGACAACATATGTACCTCATCAATAATGTATACTTTATATTTACCCTGAGTCGGAGCATATTTTACCTTATCACGAATTTCACGAATTTCATCAACACCATTATTTGAAGCCGCATCAATTTCAATAATATCAGGCAAAGCCCCCTGATCAGCAGCTTGACAATTAGCACATTCATTACAAGGTTCACCATCCTGTAAATTAGTACAGTTCAACGCTTTAGCAAAAATCTTGGCGCAAGAAGTTTTCCCAGTTCCGCGCGGTCCCGCAAATAAAAAAGCGTGCGAAATCGTGCCACGCTCAATGGCATTCTTCAGAGTATTCGTAATGTCTGCTTGACCAACCACACTTGCAAAAGTTCTCGGTCGCCACTTACGGTATAACGCTTGATAAGCCATGATAATCTTTCTCTAGTAAAAAACTCTTAACTCTTGTTTAAGAGTTAAGAGTTTGTAAATGTCTAATAAAAGGCACATGCCTGAAGCGACCTTAGTGCTGCTACCTTCCGGTCCTGACACGCTTCGGAGGTCAAACATTGCCCAATAAATATAATACCGTATTTTGACTAAAGTTGCCACTATTTTGCCGATTTTTTTGCTGATTTTTGTTTCTGTCTAATCTCTTTAAAAAAACTTTTCATCATCTGACTAGCACGATCGCGATATAACCCACGAATCACGTTGGGATGATGATTAAATTTAGGTACAGCAAATAAATCAACAACACTTCCACCAGCACCAGCCTTAGGATCAAGCGCACCATAAAAGACATTTTTGATTCGCGCATTGATAATTGCTCCAGCACACATGGGACACGGCTCCAAAGTTACAAAAAGACTACAATCAATTAAACGCCAAGTCCCTAAGTTAGTACAAGCCTGTCTAATCGCAATCATTTCCGCATGTCCTGTAGCGTCTTGGTTGAGTTCGCGCCGATTATAACCACTACCAATTACTTGTCCGTCAGGATCAATTATTACTGCACCAATTGGAACTTCACCCAAGTTTTGTGCGATTTGCGCCTGATCAAAGGCTAGCTGCATATATTTCTGCTTGTTTTCACTAGTAAATTCCATTAATTATTCACTGCCTGCAAAACATAATAGCCTTTATCACGAGTCAAAATAGTGCAGTTACTATAGGTCTCTTGAAGCAATTTTCGACTACTCGGTTCGCCCTGCTTTTTTTGAATAACTTCTAGTAAAATACCACCATTAATCAAATGGTCTTGAGCTTGCGCAAGCATTTGCGTAACTACATTTTTACCAGCCCGAATAGGCGGATTGGTAATAATTAAGCCAAACTTCTTAGTCGAATCAATCTGTTCATAAATATCTGAAGCATAAATTTCCACATTAGTTATCTGATTTAATTTTGCATTTTGCCGTGCTAAATCTAGCCCGCGTTCATTAACATCAACTAAATGAACCGTATGCTGCGGCCAAATTTTAGCAGCAAATAATCCCAAGGGGCCATAACCCGCCCCCAGATCTAAAATATCTCCTGCAGGAAGTTGCACATCACTCAATGCCTTAATCAAGACGCCAGAACCATAGTCAACCCGCATTTTAGAAAACACACCAGCATCAGTTTTAAACTTCAAATTAATGCCATTAGCACTATAATCAACTAGATGCTCATCGTGAGCAGCAGTCGGATTAGCAGCAAAGTACATTTGATTTTCTTCTTTAGTCATTTTTGCTCATTTCTAAATTACAATCTACTATTTTATTCTAGCAAAAAAGACGCTTATCGACAAAGCGTCCTCATCTTCATTAATTTAAATTATCATAAGTAAAGTTCATTAACTTGGTCGTATCAGAAAATTCATCGGGATCGTTAAGCACAACCGTTATCAGACCGTCGTCTTTTTGACTACTACCAACAAAACAATAACCTGCTCGCGGCGTCCAACCTGTTTTCATACCATCAGGTTTGAGGGACTTTTGATAAAATTTTTGACCCGGTAATGTGCGATTTTGGTTAACCAGCTTTTGCCCAGCAACCACTTTGGAAGTAGTTTTAAAGTATTTCATTAACTCTGGATAATCATTAGCAACATGATAAGCAATGATCGCTAAATCTTTAGCGGACAACAAGTTCCCGGAATTAAGATCACCTTGTACCCAATAACCATAAGGAGATAAATCATCATTTTCTAAACCTGAAGCAGAAGTAAAGGTCGCTTTTAGTCCCCACAACTTAGCTTGTTTATTCATCATTTTGATGAATTCTTTGTTTGAACCAGCAACCCACTGTCCCAGCCGAATCGCCGAATTATTAGCTGAATTAATAATGGTTGACTGCATCACTTGCCTAATCGTATATTTTTTCCCACTCTTAACATGAAAACTGTCAAAATTAGGATTATTCCCCATATTAACTAAGGTTTTGGAAAACTTAACTTTTTTATTCCAGTTTTTAGATTTATTATCAATTTTACGAGCCGCCAAATAGATCGTCATTAATTTACCTGTTGAAGCAGTTAAGTATTGCTTGTTAGCATTCTTTTGTACCAATACTTCACCCGTTTTGCGATCTAAAACTGCATAAGCTTTAGCCTTAGTTTTTGGTTTCTTAGCCTTAATGACCTTACTGGTTTCGCCAACCGTTTCGGCTTGTTCAGTGCTATATTCAGTAGCATGAACAGAAACATCACTACCAATAACTATCAAGCTAATAAAACCGATACCTATTAATAAGTATTTTTTTAGTTTAAATTTCAATTGGAAACACTCTTTCATCAGTTATTATTTTTTATCTTAGCACATAACCTTTACAAACCAATTACATCCAGAACAACTTTATTGTTCATTCTAATTACTATTGCTTTTTACGTCTAATGAAATATATAATATTAGTATTAATATTTTATTTATAGGAGTTATATATGAAAAAGACTAAAGTCATTACTAAGCTAGTAACTTTTTCTGCCGCTATTTTGTTAGCTGCACCTGTGGCAATGCCAACTGCAGTCGCTTTGGCAGCAGAAGAACCTACTAGCTCAACTGAAGCCCAACCTACTTCACCAGCTACTGATGCTGGCCAAACAGCTAACACTACTAGTCCAACAACTACAACTAATGAAAAACCAGCAGGGACTGCTACTACCACGGCTGCTAAGCCAGTGGCCAAGCCTGCAAAAAAGAAACAATCTTCAACTAAAGCCAAAAAAGTTAAGTCTTTTAAAGTTTATATCATCAAGAAGAATTATGGTATTTACACTGGTAACTTTGCTAATAAGAAATCAGCTTCGAAGTACTTCCACAAACCATATACTGTGAAGAAGTCATTCAAGCACAACAAGAAGACTTATTACTGGCTATATAAAGGCAAGAAGACGATTGGTTACATCAATAAAAAGGCTGTAGCTAAATCCAGTCAAAAGAAACTGGTCAAAGTACCTTACGTTAGTCAATACACTCCGGTTAAAACTCCTTGGGGTTGTGCCGGCGCATCTTTAGCGATGATGCTAGGCTACAAGGGCCAAAAGATTACCACTTCCTTATTACAAAAAATCCAAAACAACTTACCAATGCAGCCAACTAAGGGTGGCCAAAAGGGTAACGTTTATACTGGCGAAGGCTTTGGCTATGTAATTAGTCCCGGAGCTTTAACCAAGTATGGTCATACTTTTAAAAAAGGTAAGGATCTAACTAATATTACCAGCAAGAAGCCGACAGTTAACGACTTCAGAATGTATATCCAAGCTGGCAAGCCAGTTTTGTACTACGGCTTTTCTTCATATCAAAAAGCTGGCGATTACAACCGCAATCACTGTAAGGTAATCACTGGTTACAAGAATGGTAAGTTCAGGGTTTACGATCCACTATACTACTCCAAGAATGCTGGCGCTGGTACTGGTGGTAAGAATATGAACTACGACCATGGTGCTATTGCTTGGGTAACCAAAAAGCAAATTCAAAACGAATATAACCATAAAGCAATCACTTTTAAATAACTTACAGACTAAAAAGAACTTCAACTCAATGAAGTTCTTTTTTTAACCATCATATTCTACTGCTTGTAGCTGCTTGATTTTATCATAAACTTGACCACGCTCTCCCGCATCAAGCTCTAAGACTAGATTGTCACCATTGGCAATTTTGGTCTGACCATTAGGAATAACATCCCTTCCGCCACGATGGATTACCTTAACCAAAGTGTTTTTGGGCCAAGCTATCGCTGCAATTTTTTGGTCAACTAGATTGCTATCCTCGTAAATAGGTATCGTTAATTGATCGCGTTGGCCGATAGTCGCGGTTCTGCGTGTCTTTTGCTTATCCATCATCGCTTGGGCCAAGCTATCATAAATTGGCAAGCCTCCCAACAATTCATCAACTAATAGCGATATAAACGAAACCACCGCTAGCGGCATTAAATGCAAAAGAGAACCAACCATTTCAGTAATTAAGATAACTGCTGTAAATGGGGCTCTGATAATTGCAGCAAAATAACCTGCCATTGCAAAAATAATCAGGTTAATGACTAGTTTTTGTGGTAATAGATGAAGTTGCACCATGAAAAGGCCATAGACAGCACCAATTAAAGCTCCCATTGTTAAAATAGGTAAAAAAATTCCACTCGGCAGTCCCGAATCATAGGAAATAATTGAAAAAATTAGTCTAATCACATAAAAGGCCAATAACAGACCAATTATTGACCAACCCGGTTTAGTGATTAACTTAGGCAAAGCCAAAATTAGGCGATTACCTGGACCAGTAATTAATGGTAAGAAATAAGCAATTGGAATTAAAAGCAGTAACGGAATGAAGCCAAAAAGCCATTTAGGTAGAAATCTAACTTTTTCATATAATTTTTTACAATTAAACAGACCAATTTTATATAAATGGCCCAAAATACCTAACAGTACACCTAAAATTAATAAATGCCAATACAATGGAATCGGGAATGAATAGTTATAAGTAAGTGCAAGTGTAGCATGTTGCCCAAACAAATTAGAAACAACAAAATCGGCAATCATTGCACCTGCCAACGCATTTAACCAGACGCGTTGTGAAAAGTTATGAAAAACTTCTTCCAAAACAAACAACGCTCCACTTAGCGGTGCACCAAAAGCCGCAGCTAAACCACTTGCTGCCCCGGTTGCAATCAAAACTCGAATATTGGTTTTAGTTTGCTTAGCAGTTTCACCAACGCCTTGGCCAATAGTTGCTCCTAATTGCAGTGACGGTCCTTCAGGGCCCAAGAATAGACCTGTACTAATAACCAAGATACCACCAATTAATTTCCGCCATAAAATTGGAAACCAGGAAAGCGATAAATTTCCTTGCAATTGCAATTTTACTTCGGGAATTCCTGAACCACCAACATGGCTATATTGCTTCACAAAATAGCCAGCAATAATCCCAACGATACATAAACCAATCACAATTACGATTAGCCAGTAAAGATTAGCGTGTGCCAACTGAAATAATTTTAACCAAAAGGACGTCATCCTTTCGATCCCCAAACGAAAAATCCCAACAACTATTCCTGTAAATAATCCAACTAAAAGTGCTTGTCCCAATAATTTTATTTCTGAGCGATTGCGCACAAAGCTTCATCCTCCTTGACATACATAAGTTTGCTTTTCCATTTTACACCAAAACAGCTAAAAAGTGAGGTTAATTCTATACTAGTATCTCTTATCAGATTACTAGTTGCCAAGACATTGACAACGCCAGTTAACTTTATTGCTCAAATCATTCAGACACACTAAAACCCTGAAATTAGATTATCCTAACTCCAGGGTTCAGGCTAGCTTTTAATTGCCTTATAATTTTTAACTATTTTGATGAACAACTTTAGTCTTAGCAACTGGGAAAATTCGTTTAGCATAATAGTATGGTCGGAAGTTTGCGTTAGAAACAGTTACACCCCAATTTGGCCATGAATGCAATACCTTATTCTTGCCTAAATAAATCCCAACATGATAGTTACTTGGCTTAGGTTTACCATAAAAAATAATATCGCCACGTTTAAGGTTCTTTAACTTAACCGTTTGTAGAGTTTTACTTTGAACTAATGAGCGACAACCCCATTCATGAGTTGCATGCCATTTAGGGTTAGATGGGGATGGATCAATTCCCGCAGCATACATACATTGCATAATTAAACCGGAACAATCAACAGAGGTACCTGGCTTTTTAGAAGTAAAATCAATCCAAGCAGTACCTGCATTCTTATATTGATATCCACGATTAATAAAGGCCTTAATATAATCTTTTCTAGTAGAAGCATAATTCAAGCTCTTGTCAAGTGGACTAACATAGTAGCCTTTAAGATGCATGCTCTTGTTGTGAATTTGGCGGTACTTCTTTGGAATTTGATAACGACGAACAGTTGAGATACCAATTTTTTGGCTTTTAACAGCAGTAGCATCATCAGTGGCCGGTGCAGACAGGCGCCATGTAGAATGTTGATGGTGATACCAAACACTAGGATAGGTTATTTTAAAATTACCATTTTCATCAGTATGGTATGTTTTTTGATTAATATACTTTTTACCATTCCACTTTTGTAACTTAACCTCACGCTTCCCCTTGCCGTTTAAGGAAACTTGATCAGTAATCTTATCTCCAGCTGTCCACTTATATTTAGTATGCAAACCGCTAAAAGCAGACTTTGTCTTAGCTTCCGTAGCAGCTGGCTGTGAGTCTGCCGTTGGCTGTGCTACATCAGTCGAATCTTGAACTGGTGGCACAGTATTTGTACTCTCTTGAGCAGCAACAACGGTATTAGCTGTCCCCGATAATAATAGGATAGCAGCTAACCCTGTATATAGTTGTTTACGATATTTCATATTCTTTTCCCTTCAAAATAAATAAACAATATTAATAACTTAATGCCCTAAGGCCATCTCCACGCCAATGTGGCATAAATTTTTTCTCACTAATTGATGACTTTTTACCAGTCCAAGGATCGTTGTAATATAACTTACTTTTATGATAGCCGGTTAGAGTTAATGCATGATTGGCTAGACCGTCAATTCCTTTAACCCAAACGACCACTAAATGCGAGCGTAGCAATTTTTTCTTAATTGACTTTAAACTTTTACCGCTCATTACACTCGCCTTGCCCAAATAATGTTTAACTACTCCCTTGATTCCATCTGGTGCTACCCAATATCCCGCTGGATATTCTTTATACGGCGAACCAATAAAACCACGATTAGGATTATTGCTGCGCGGGGTCTTTTTGGCAACAGTCAATTTAGAAACCTTTACTCCAGCAAAATTTAGCATCATCGTCACTGCAGTCATTTCGCAACCGGTTGGCAATTCAGGCTTTTGACTAATTACCTTTGCCTGATTTTTGATACCCGTAATTTTGCCCTGCTTAATCCAATAGTGTGCTTTTTTAGTGGAAATCGATTTTTCACTTCTGCGACCATTAGCACGATAATAGCTATAATTTTCTTGATGCGGAGTTTTACGCACGCCAGTCAGCATCTGACCTTTTTTATCAAACAAATAATTAAAATTTCCAATCTTAACTAGACCTTTGACTAGATGGCCTGACTTATAGTAATAAGTCTTCTTTCCAACTTTAACCCAGCCATCCTTTTCAGTATCTGCTGTGGTTTGAGTGTCATTCGTACCTGTATCAGCTTGGCCATCATCGCTGTCTGCTGCAACAATACTAGTTGGCCAAGCTAACTTTATAACCAATACGATGGCCAGCAATACCAAAATTATTCTTCGCTTCATACTCACTCCCTTAATTCCAAGCAAATTATTTTTCCATTATATTAATTTACTCTTTTAGGAAAATAAGTACAATACTTTATATAAAAAATAACACAATTTAATCATAACTACTCAGTTAAATAGCCTTAAAAAGTTAAAATTTTACTTGTAAATTCAAAACTCTAGACCTGATTAATAATTATTATTTTTATAACATGATTACTGATAAAAAATAGAAATTTAATCATTACTTGTAAAAAATATCGACTGTGCTTTGTACAATTTATAATATAGCCCTTTCAAGCTCACTAGCTTGTTATGATTTCCCTGTTCAACCAATTCTCCCTGATTAAAAACATAGATATAATCGCTCTTTCTAGTGGAACTCATTCTATGGGAAATAAACAATGCTGATTTGTGGTGGGTCAATTGTTCAAATTGATTGAAGACTTCTTCTTCAGAAATTGGATCTAATGCTGAAGTTGGTTCATCTAATACGTAAAACTCACTTTTACGATAAGCAGCACGGCCAATAGCAATTTTTTGCAATTCTCCACCAGAAAAGTTAATACCTTCATCATAACTAGTTTTAAGATAATATTCTCTTGTTAATTGTTCAGCATCAATACTTGTTCTAATTTTATTTCTCTTGATAGTTAATTGTCGCAATAACAAATAGCTAAATCCAACACTGATAGCAATTATCACTAAAACAATTGGACTTATTTTTATAGTCAAAATTGAAATAACAACCAGTGAAGCTGCAGATGATATAAATTTAACCAAGCTTGGTATGAAAATCCCAGCACCAGAATTTTCATTAAAAAAAGCATACTGTGTATCTGAAAATCTTCTATCCTGTATTTTATTTGACAAGCTGTCAGCAAATGGCTCACTATAATACAATTCAGCATCTTCAATATCAAGTCTCATAGTTAGCTTGGTGTTTTCCCAAAACATTTTTCGATTATACCAACTATCAAACCATGTTAAAATTCCTGTTAAAACACATAAAGCAACTAGAAAACTAAATTTAAAAGTTATATGACTTTCAGAAAATGCCCATATTACAACTGCCGGTAAACTAGCATCTAAAATAGAACTAACTAATTTAACAATACTACTTAAAAGTGGCCAACTTTCTAAATAAAGCCGTTCCTCTTTCATAAATTTTCTTAGCCAGCCAAGGTTTTGTAATACATTATATTTCATAACTATTTCCTCTACACATGAATGCTACAAAAGAAAAATTTGATTCCAATCTTCTATATTAGGAATCACAACAAGAAAGAAGTTCAAGGATTATTCCACCGCTACCTTACTCAGTCAAAACGACTAAAAAGATTGCCATTTGCCATCTAGTTGACTATTATTTGCCTATTGCAGTTAATTTTCCTTAGTCACGTAGTCATTAACATCCAGCTTATACTTTTTCATAGTTGCGGGTTTACTACTCGAATCCGTGATAAATAAATCTAGCTCGGTCTTATCATCATTAAACTTCACTTGGCGATTTTGAAAATTATTAGTTTTCGGATATTTCAGGTAGCTAGCGTGGTCTGCTAAAGTAACAATCTTTTCAGCTTCATCATCAGTTATGTGCTGCAAATCCTTGACAGGAACCCTTTTCCCATCATTTAAAGTTTGGTCAGCACCCTGCAAATTAGCTATTGCTGCCTTTATTTCTGTATCTGAGCTAATCAGTGCGTCATAAACTCTTTGCCCCTCCGTTATTGCACTATCATAATAAACTTCAAACTGCGAATAACTATAGCGTTCACTTGCTCGTACTTTTGGTGCTTCATCCAGTAATGCTTTTAACTCGGCCCGATTAGCGTCAGTTGCCAGTGCCTTGCCGCTCATGGCATCAGCTTCTGTATTAACAATTTGCAGCCTTGGACCGTAAGCATATTTAACATCGGCAGCTTTGACTAAATTATAAGCATCCCATGTAGCCCAGCCATCTTGAAATTGATAAAACAATTCTGCCTTACTTTGTCCAGGTAGCCGAAGATACAGTTCCTTAGTGACACCATAAGTGCTATTACCCTTCTTGAGTGTCACCTTGCGTTGGCCATGATTAGTATGTTCCTTGGCTAATTCACCGTTTTCGTTATATAAAGGTGTATTAGCAATAACTGCAACTTGTTCATACTTGGCATATGGCAATAAATTTTTAGTAGTATAAGTCGGTGTTAAGCTATCACCATCTTCATCATATTCCTCGACAAAATACTTATCGGTTCCCTTAATCCTCAACAGGTAGTATGTTCCCGAATCAGTACGAAAAGTTCCCCAATCATTGTTACCATCTACTTGAGCATCAAATGTAACCTTTTGACCCAATTTAAAATGCACTGGTTGCTTTTGATCACTTGTAGCATCATAAACTTTAATCGTATTTTTCTCGTCAAGCATCTTTTTCGTCAGCTTGATTGTCACCCGATTGGTCATCAATTCCTGTTTGTTGACTGTATCAACATTGGCCGCCTTAATATAACCACCATGACCGATACTGTAATATTCTTGTCCCTTGATTACTTTATATGGCAAATAGAACCAATTCCATTCATTATCATGAAATGAATACTGCTTCGAATACGGATCAGTAATTGACTTAATTTTTTTCGCAGCTTTCACGGTCTTTTTACTAGATATAAGTGCGCTTGAGCCTTGGTAATACCATAATTTCTGTCCTTTTTTATTATAAACACGTGTCTTATGATTTAGACCTAACTTAACCGTAGTTGCAGCAGCTTGCACTGAAGCTGAACAATTTAGCAACATAGTAGTTGGTGCGGCAGCCAATGAGACTGCTGTTAATAGCAACACTAGTTTTCTGTTTTTCATTTTATTATTTACCTCAAAGCAAATCATATTAAATATTTCTATTAGTAATAATTATACACCTAGCTATTAGTCAATCGCTTTAATTATTTGCCCGTACTTCCACAACAAATTAATTTTATTATCGTAATCTTCTAAATAATGATAAAGTAATTTTCGTTGTACAAAAACGAGAAACAAAAACCGCACAAGCTCTAATTTTGAGCTTGTGCGGTTTCTTATTAGCTTGACCAGTTGGTCAGTAACTATTTCAAAGTTACTGAAGCACCAACTTCTTCAAGCTTAGCCTTAATGTCGTTAGCTTCGTCTTCAGAAACGCCTTCCTTAACGTTCTTAGGAGCACCATCAACAAGGTCTTTTGAGTCCTTAAGGCCAAGACCAGTAAGGTCACGAACAGCCTTAATAACTTTAACCTTTTCTTGGCCAGCTTCTGTCAATTCAACGTCATAAGTTGATTTAGCAGCAGCTTCAGCGCCAGCACCTGCAGCAGCAACTGGGGCAGCAGCAGTAACATCAAATTCATCTTCAATAGCCTTTACTAGGTCATTTAATTCAAGAATTGAAGCACTCTTTAAGTCTTCAATAATCTTTTCAGTATCTAAAGCCATATTTAAGTATCCTCCGAAAAATCAGTATCAGATATAATTTACAATATTTTATTCTGCAGCTTCATCTTTTGAATCAGCAACAGCCTTAACAGCACATGCGAAGTCGCGCACAGGAGCTTGTAATACAGAAACAAGCATTGATAGCAAGCCTTCACGACCAGGGATAGCAGCGAGTTCCTTGATTTCTTCTTTAGAAGTCAACTTACCCTCAAGCATACCACCTTTAATCTCGATCACATCAATGTCATCTTCATATTTTGAAACAATACGAGCAGGTTCAGTTACGTCATCAGCATTATCTGTATAAATAACAGCAGTTGGACCAACAAAAGTATCATCAAGACCTTCGATACCAGCTTTAGCAGCAGCACGTCTTAGGTAAGTATTCTTGATAACTTTCATCTTAACATCGTTATCACGAAGTTCCTTACGCATATTAGTAACTTCTTCAACTGACATCCCTAGGTAATTAATTACCAAGATAGCCTTTGCACTCTTAAGTTCTTCAGCAAACGCGTCAACGTATTCAGCCTTTGCAGCAATAGCAGCTTTACTCAATTAGATTCACCTCCACAAATTCATTAATAAATCCTAATAAGGCCAAAAACTCCATGCCAAGCAAGACATGGAGTTCCTCAAAAAGTCTTCATTATCTTCCGGCCTCGGCGGGAAATTAAGGCGTTATGCCACCCGAGTCTTAGGTAGAATTTACTCTGATCAGTATAACAGTAACAGCTTTCCAACGCAAATTTTTTATTCAATCTTTGGCTCTGCTAATTCGAATAATTCACCTGAAGTTTTGTAAATAACCCAGCTGGCCAAATTAACAATATGATCACTAATCCGTTCTAGCAATCTGATAATCACAAAATAACTAGCGGATGCTACCGCCACATTGGTATCTTGTTCAACACCATCAATAATAACTTTTCGTGCTTCTTGATAGTCATTCATTACTGTTTCGCGGTCAGACAACATTTTGCGGGCCGTCTTCTCATCCTCTTGGACATAGGCAGTCAATACCTGAATTAGCATTTTGCGAACTTGGTGGGTCATTTTCGAAATAATGTCTTCCACCGCTTTAATTCGCGGATTACCCTTAACGCGAATCGTTTCCAGCGCGATGCTAAGTGCATTTTCGCCAATTCGCTCTAAGTCAGTTGTTGCTTTTAAAATGCTAATCACAACTCGAAAATCAGTTGCCACTGGTTGCTGTAATGCCATTAGATCAAGGGATTTCCTTTCAATTCTGATGGCTTCTTTAGGGACAACATCAGCTTCAGTAATCATTTTTTGGGCCGATTTTTTGTCATGATCGACAAACGACCTGGTCCCCTGATCGATTAAATCATTAACTAAAACTCCCATTTCCATAAATTGCGTATTTAGTTTTTTCAATTCATCTAAAAATATCTCGTGCACTTTGCTACCTCAAACTTTCTATCCAAAACGTCCATTTAGATAATTACTGGTGATTTCTTTTTTTGGTGCCAAAAACATTTCCTGAGTGGAACCTGCTTCAATCAAATCACCATTCATCAAAAAGGCAACTTGATCAGAAATACGACTGGCTTGTTGTAAATTGTGGGTCACCATGATAAAGGTATAATCTTGCTTTAGGCCAAGCAATGTCTCTTCAATTTCGGCACTTGAAATTGGATCTAGCGCTGAAGTTGGTTCATCAAGTAAAACCACTTCTGGTCTAATTGCTAGCGCACGAGCAATACAAATTCGCTGTTGTTGTCCACCAGAAAAATCCTGAGCATTGCGTTGTAAATTGTCCTTAGTTTCATCCCAAATAGCTGCTTGCTTAAGACTCTCCGTTACTCGTTCTTCAATAACGTCTTTATCTTTAATTCCAGCAATTTTTAGCCCATAAGCTACATTATCAAATACTGAGAATGGAAATGGCGTTGGCTGCTGAAACACCATCCCTACTTTTTTACGTAATACAACTAAATCCAGCCTAGATTGATAGATATCTTGATCTTCTAGCAGAACGTTGCCAGTAATCTTAATGCCTTCAATATCATCATTCATCCGGTTCAAACAACGTAAAAGAGTAGATTTACCACAACCGGATGGACCAATTAAGGCGGTCAATTTTTGCTTGGGAAAAGCCAAGTTAATTCCATGCAACGCTTCAAAGCTACCATAGTTTAACTTGACATTCTTGACTTCCATAATGTTTGTCATAATTTCGCTCCTTTAGCCAAAACTCCCCTGAATATATTGCTCAGTAATTTCACCTTGAGGGTTAGTAAAGATATTAGTTGTCGTATCATATTCAAGTGCTCGTCCTAAATGAAAAAAGACAGTATAATCGTTAATTCGTGACGCTTGCTGCATATTGTGCGTTACCATGATCATCGTGTACTTACTCCGCAATTGCTTAAGAGTATCTTCAAGTTTAGCTGTGGAAACTGGATCTAATGCACTTGCAGGCTCATCAAGTAATAAAATTTCAGGCTTTAGTGCTAATGCCCTCGCAATACACAAGCGCTGCTGTTGTCCACCCGACAGAGCTAAAGCACTTTGATCAAGTTTATCTTTAACTTCATCCCATAGCGCTGCTGCCCTAAGGCTTTCTTCAACTGTTTGCTCAAGTTTAGCCTTGTTTTGAGAGCCATTGGCCTTTAGCGCATAAGTAATATTTTCCCTAATTGATTTAGGAAAAGGGTTCGGTTTTTGAAAAACCATCCCGATCGCTTTGCGTAGCTCATAAACGTTAATCTTTTTTTGATTTACATCTAAACCATGAAACATGATTTGACCATCAACTGCCGCCACTCGGTCATTCATCCGATTTAGAGACCGTAAAAAAGTCGATTTTCCTGAACCAGAAGCACCAATTAAAGCGGTAATCGTATTCTTTTTAAAGCCCAAACTAACATCAAACAACTTTTGATTAGTCCCGCCATAACGAACACTTAAGTCCTTGGTGGTAATCGCACAATCTTGCTGCTTAAAAGTCTTAATGTAAGCCTGATTTTGCATATTTTCCATAAAAACTCCTTACTTTGCCCTAGCACTAGTCAACCGCTTATATAGCCAGTTACCTAAAGCACGTGCACCAAAGTTAAAAATGATGACTACGATGATTAACAAAGCAGAAGTCGCTGCCGAGACCACATTAACATCAGGAACAATTCCTTCCGTATTTACTTTCCAAATGTGAACCGCCAACGTTTCAGCTGGGCGCATCACATTAAGAAAGCTCGTTGGACTAAAGATATTCCAATTAGCATAATCGATTGTAGACCCACTTTGACCAGCCGTATATATCAAGGCAGCTGCTTCACCAAAAACTCTTCCAGCACTCAAGATAACCCCGGTAATTATTCCAGGTAAAGCTGCTGGCAAGACAATCCCGCGAATCGTTTTCCAATTAGATAAACCTAACGCCCAACCCGCTTCACGCTGAGCTTGTGGCACACCATTAATTGCCTGTTCAATATTGCTAGTCAAAATCGGCAAATTAAAAAAAGTTAATGCAAGAGCACCAGCAATAATCGAAAAGCCGAGTCCAAACTGAACGACAAAAACTAAGTAGCCAAATAGCCCTACAACAATTGATGGTAGCGAACTTAGAATCTCGATTGTCGTACGAATTAACCTGGTTAGCCAAGTATCTGCCGCATATTCAGCCAAATAAATTGCTGCCCCTAAGGCAATGGGTAACGAAATTAATAAGGTTAAGACTAATAGATATAGTGAGTTAAACAATTGATCCCGAATCCCGCCGCCTGCTTCAAACGACGATGATGCCTTAGTCAAGAAGTCCCATGACAAATGTGGCACACCCGACAATAAAATATTACCAATAATTCCAATTAATAATAGAATTACTAACCCAACTAAGAAATAAATAACACCAGTCGCTATACGATCGTTCCTTTTTGAATTCATTTAATGTTAGCTCCTCTTTCCAATCAAGCGTACCAAGAAGTTGAAAAATAACGACATTGCCAATAACAGCAACGCTAGTGACCAAAGAGCATTGTTAGGTAAAGTTCCCATAACCGTATTCCCCATTTGGCTAGTCAATTGACTAGTTAGTGTGGCTGATGGACTAACTAGGTTAGCCGGCATTAACACTGCGTTACCAATTACCATTTGAACAGCCAAGGCTTCTCCAAAAGCCCGCGCCATTCCAAAAATAATTGCAGTCAAAATTCGTGAACGAGCAGCTCGCAGCACCACATGATAAATCGTCTGCCACCTAGTTGCCCCTAAAGCAGCTGATGACTTGCGTAATTCTTTAGGAACAGCTTTAAAGGCATCAACAGTTAGTGAAGTAATTGTTGGTAATACCATAACAAATAAAATTAAAGTTGCGGCTAAAATACCAAAACCAGTACCACCAAAGATAGTTCTAATCGCTGGTACTACTACAGTTAATCCCAAAAAGCCATAAACTACTGACGGAATACCAACTAACAGCTCCATTACCGACTGTAACAAGTTAGATCTTTTTCCTAATTCAAATTCTGTCATAAATAAGGCAACAGCAATCGCAAAGGGGGTAGCGATTAGTGCAGCCAGCAAAGTGACGGCAAACGACGTAACAATCATCGCTCCAGCACCAACATGACTACTGCCAGCACTGGGATTCCATTCGCTTGAAAATAAGAAGTGCCCAATATTTACTTTGTCACTAGTAAAAGTTGCCAGGCCATGCATCCCGACAAAGCCAATAATCGCAATGATCAAAATACCAATTAAAATTATCGCCAAGAAAGTCAACCCTTTACCCCAGCGTTCCTGACGAGTTTCCTTTGAAGCTTTAGTTAACTTCGCAACATCTACATTTTGTGGAGCTGTCTTTTTAAATTTAACATGCGGCACCTTTTGCTCAGCAATCGCTTGTTCAACAACTTCCTGTAAGTCCTGCTTATTTTTGCTCATGTGGATCACCTATTTTTGTAATTTTATTTTTGCTATCACGTGATACTTTCATTTCATGAATACTCAAGTAACCAGTCTTAGGAACCAAATTTTTCTGGACTTTTTCACTTAGTACATAGTCAATAAACGCAGCAGTTGACTTATTTGGTTTACCCTTAGTATACATATGCTCATACGCCCAAAGCGGCCACTTATTAGTCAAAATATTATGATTTACTGGCTTAACTTGATTAATACTTAATTTTTGAATATGTGAATCATTAGCATAAGGAAAAGAAATGTATGAGATCGTCCCTGGAGTAGAACTGACAATCTTTTTGACTGTCCCATTAGAGTCTTGCTCTTGTGAATTAATTGCCTCTTTACCTTGCAAAATTAAATCTTCAAAAATTGTCCTAGTACCACTACCACGAGAACGATTAATGACAATGATCGGTAAATTCTTGCCACCCACTTGCCGCCAATTAGTGATTTTACCAGTGAAAATTCGCATTAAATTTTTAGCCGACAAGTTGCTAACACCAACATCCTTATTGGCAATTGGAACTATCCCTACTACCGCAATTTGATGATCAACTAACTTCCGGGCATTAATTCCCGGTTGTGTTTCGGCGAATACATCAGCGGTACCAATTTCAACAGCACCAGCCTGAACTTGACTTAGCCCGGTTCCTGAGCCGCCGCCTTGTACGACAATGTTACTACTTAGATGAGCAAGATGATAATCATTACCTGCCTGTTCGACTAGTGGCTGTACACTACTAGCACCAACAACCGTAATTTTGGCTTGATCTTTACTACATCCCACTAATAAAAGTGGAACAAACAAAATCAAGGTTAATAAACTGCCCAAGTTATTTTTACGCATTGTAATCCCTCAATTAGATATTAAAATTCTACCCTAGTTTACCAAAACTTAACAGAATGACCAATCATAATTGTCGAAATTGAGTAAAAAAAAGCAATCTGTTAAAAATAACAAATTGCTTTTTTACTTTTTAATTAACTTAATTATTCTAAGTTTAGTGGATCTAGCTTAATCCCTGGGCCAAAGGTTGCAGCAACGGCTACTCCCTTAATGTATTGACCTTTAGCAGCTGATGGACGAGCACGTAAAATAACATCACGCAATGCGTTAAAGTTTTCAATTAATTGTTCGTCAGTAAATGAAACTTTACCAATAGCTGCGTGAATAGCGGCTTGACGGTCAACGCGGTATTCAACCTGACCGGCCTTAACGTTCTTAACAGCCTTTTCAATGTCCATAGTGACTGTACCAGTCTTCGGGTTTGGCATTAAACCTTTAGGTCCCAATACTCTACCCAAACGTCCTACTTTAGCCATCATCATTGGTGTTGCAACAACAACATCAAAGTCTAAGTAGCCATTTTGAACTTTTTCAACTAAGTCATCTGAACCGACTTCATCAGCACCGGCAGCCTTGGCTTCTTCAGCTTGTGGACCTTCAGCAAAGACTACTACTTTTTGGGTCTTACCAGTACCGTTAGGCAACACAAGTGAACCACGGATTTGTTGGTCAGCTTGCTTTGGATCAACACTCAAGTCGTATGAGACCTCTACTGAAGCATCGAAGTTTGCATATGAAGTTTCTTTAACTAACTTCATTGCTTCGGCAATTGAATATAATTTCTTTGAATCTACTTTTTTAGCAGCTTCTGAATACTTTTTACCATGCTTTGGCATGTGATTTCCTCCTTAATATGTGGTCAAACAAACATTTCAGTTCTCCCACCTAAATTGTTATAAATAACAGGATTAGTCTGCGACTTCGATACCCATGCTTCTAGCAGTACCTTCGATCATCCGCATAGCAGCTTCAACATCTGCAGCGTTGAGATCCTTCATCTTAGTTTCGGCTATTTCCTTAACTTGGTCCTTGGTTACCTTACCAACTTTCTTGGTATTTGGTTCACCTGAAGCCTTTTCAAGGTTAGCAGCTTGCTTCAAAAGCACTGGAGCTGGTGGAGTCTTAGTAATGAATTCGAATGAACGATCTTCATAAACTGTGATGACTACAGGAATAATCATGCCCTTTTGGTCAGCTGTTCTAGCATTGAAGTCCTTAGTAAAACCAACAATGTTAATCCCCGCTTGACCTAAAGCAGGACCAACTGGAGGTGCAGGTGTTGCAGCACCAGCTGGGATTTGTAATTTGACAACATTAATAACTTTCTTTGCCACGGTCAAAACCTCCTTGATTCCGTGATGTGGTGAAAATGGAGAGGTAACTTACTTCTCCTCCCACAGTAATAAAAGTACTTAAGTATTTTAGCATTAACTACGGATAATTGCAATTTTAACTAATAAGTTAGTCAATCTTTTTAACTTGCTCATAATCAAGTTCAGTCGTAGTTTCTCGACCAAACATATCTACTGAAACAAATAATTTATACTTATCAGGCTGAATTTCTGTAATCTTGCCTTCAACACCATTAAAGGCACCATCGATAATCGTGACTGTTTCACCAACTTCAAAATCAACTTGTGCTCTTTTGGCCGGTTCACCTTGCTGGCGCAATAAGCGATTGACTTCTTCTTCAAGTAGCGGTGAAGGCTTAGAACCACCACCGTGAGAGCCGACAAACCCAGTAACATTAGGTGTGTTACGAACCACAAACCAACTTTCATCAGTCATGACCATTTCCACCAAAACATACCCTGGAAAAATCTTTTCTTCGACTTGTTTTTTCTTATCCTTGACCGTTTCAATCTTTTCTTGTTCCGGCACCATTACTCGAAAAATATAATCTTGCATTCCCATGGTTTGCGCACGTGATAACAGGTCGGACTTAACCTTATCTTCATAACCTGAATAAGTATGCAATACAAACCATTGCTTTTTCGTTGTTTCAACCATTACTTAACTCTCTTTTCTATTTTGACCAACAAAAAAAGCCTCTACGTAAGAGGTTTTTCTAACTGAAACTAGTATAACATACATAGGAAAATATTGCTATTACATCACTATCTGTGTCAGACTGCTAAATAACAAATCCAATGCACCTAAATATACCGCAAACAAGATTGAAGTACCAACCACAATTGCAGTATCATGGCGATTTTGCTTAGCTGTTGGCCAAGTTACCAATTTCATCTCATGTCCAACACTCTTTAAAAATTTAATCACTACCGCTTACCTCGTTTCCTTATGCAGAGTTTTTTTACCACAATGCTTACAAAATTTATTGAGCTCAAGCCGCTGTGTGCGATTCTTACTGGTGGTAATTGAATAGTTACGCGAGCCGCAAACGCTGCAAGCCAAAGATGCTTTTTTCACTACCATAATCTCACTTCCAAACTATTGTAGTTTATCAAAAAAATCAAGCTGGGGCAATTAATTTAATGATTAGCTTACTTTTTTAATTGTTCATCAGCAAAGGCAATAATTTCTTGATCACTTTTTTGCAATAGTGGCAACATGGCGGTTTCTGCTGCTACACTATCATTGCCAGCCTGCTCCATAAAATAATTCCATAAAAAGCTTCTCATTGTTTCAGTATCGCTACTATTATCAAGAACCTGCCTCATTGGTTGATCCAAAATACTATTTTGACTGGTTTCTCTAGTCATTTACGACTCCCCTTATCATGCACAAGCAAAAATTATTTAGTTACACGACTATCAAGCATCTGGTACAGCAACACCCCAGTTGCCACACTAGCGTTAAGTGACTGGACATGTCCACGCATTGGCAGAGTCAGCATTTGATCCATTTGCTCTTTTAGCAATCTGGAGATACCCTTACCTTCATTACCAATCACCAGAACTGTCTTACCATTAGCATCCCATTGCCGATAATCTGTTCCTTGCATATCAGTGCCAAAAAGCCAATAACCACGCTTTTTTAGCATTTGACTAGTCTGGACTAAGTTATTGACCCTGGCAACTGGTACATAATCAATTGCCCCAGTCGATGTCTTGGCAACCACCGAAGTTAATCCAGTAGCGTGACGCTTAGGAATAATAATCCCATCAACTCCGGTAGCATCTGCTGAACGCAAAATCGAACCCAAATTATGCGGATCTTCAATTGAATCAAGCATTAATAAAAAGGGACGCTTATCCTCGTCTTCAAATCGATTCAGCAATTCATCTAAATCCGCATATTCAAAGCTGGCAATAGTCAAGACCAAACCTTGATGATTACCACCTTGCACTAACCGATCTAGCTTATTCTTAGGCACAGTTTGCACTACGATACCCTTTGGTTTAGCCAAGGAAAACACTTCGTTAGCAAAACTTTCCTGAACGCCCTCTTGTAAAAACACCTTATTAATCCGCTGCGCAGATTGAGTCTTTAAAAAATCTAAACCTGCATGTTTACCAAATACAAAATCTTGCTCATTTGAAGTCATATTGCTCAATTCCACCTTCCTCTACTGTCTTAATGCACCACGAAGTTAATTCCGCAATGCGCGCTTCTTGACCTAATAGTTCTAAATAGCCCCAAACGGCTTCAAAACCAGTTGACATCTGATAAGTTGACAAACTGGTATTTTTAGCTTTGGTATGACTCTTAGCATTGCGTCCGCGGCGATATGTAGCTAATTCATCTGCTGTTAGCAAATCATCTGCTTGTAATTTAGTAATTAAAGCTGCTTGGGCTTTAGCCGAAACATAGTAGGTTGCCTCACGTTGCAAAACCTGGGGCTTAACAATTCCGCCTTTAATTAAGTGCTGTCTAATTCTAATTTCATAAACTGCATCACCCAAATAAGCCAAAGTTTGTCCATTTAACGTATCTGGATTGACTTGTTCTTCCGTTAATTTTTTAATTTTAGTCACGACTCCACCTCGTTCCTTGAGCAGTATCTTGAATAGTTATTCCCATTTGCTTTAATTGGTCACGGATCTGGTCGCTTAATGCCCAGTCTTTATTCTGTCTTGCTTGCTCGCGCTTAGCAATTAATTCAGCAACTTGTTTGTCATCATCAGCTTCCTTGGCAATTAAGCTGGACGTATCAATTCCAAAAATTGCTAACCAAGTGGTTAATGCTTGTTGTACTTGTTTCAAAACAGGTTTATCCACCTCAGCTTCACTAAGATGTGCATTAATTATTGGCAAAAAATCATAAATTGCCGCTAGAGCATTTTGCACATTAAAGTCATCGTTCATTGCGGAATCAAATTTTTGTTTAGTCTCAGCTAAAGCTTGTTCAAGTTGCTTTGCTGGTTGGCTTGACGTATTATCAGTTAATCGATAAGCCAAATTAGTCAAGGTGTTCTTAAAGCGCTGCAAGATAATCTGTGCCTGCTCTAAATTTTTAGCCGAATAATTTATCTGCTTGCGATACTGCACACTAGCCATAAAGAAGCGCAACACCTGTGCATCAACATCTTGCAGTATGTCATGAACGGTAACAAAATTATGCAGTGACTTAGACATTTTTTCTTGCTGATTACCCACCGTTACAAAGCCATTATGGAGCCAATAGTGGACAAATTGCTTGCCAGTTGCAGCTTCACTTTGAGCGATCTCATTTTCATGATGTGGAAATTCCAAGTCTTGACCACCACCATGGATATCAATGGTTTCACCCAAATATTTAGTAGCCATAACAGAGCATTCCACATGCCAGCCAGGACGCCCCAAGCCCCAAGGAGAAGCCCACGCAATTTCATCAGGAGCTTTTTGTGCTTTCCACAAGGCAAAGTCAATTGGGTCTTCCTTACGCTCTTGCTCACGAACATTAGTGTGTTGCGAAGCACCTTCTTCAAGCTCTGCAATATTTTGACTACTTAGTTGACCATAATTTTCAAATTTTTTGGTACGATAATAAACGTCACCATGACTTTCATATGCATATCCTTTAGCAATTAACTTCTGAATAAAGGCAATAATCGCTGGTATTTCTTCAGTTGCACGTGGATGCAAAGTTGCTGGCTCAACATTAAGTGCTTTAGTATCAGCTAAATAAGCCGCAATGTAACGCTCAGCTAGCTTAGGTACCGTCGTTTCTTCAGTTTGTGCTTCATTAATCATCTTATCATCAACATCAGTAAAATTTGAAACATAATTCACCTGATAGCCGTGATATTCAAAATAACGTCTAATAGTATCAAAAGCAACAACACTGCGGGCATTGCCAATATGAATGTAATTGTAGACAGTCGGGCCACAAACATACATCGAAATTTGCCCCGGTTTAATTGGCTTAAATTCTTCTTTTTGCTTGGTCAAAGTATTATAAATCTTCATGGCCAGTTTGCCTCTTCCTTAAATATAACTATTTCCTATTTTAGCAGAATTATGGTTTGCAAACACTATTGGACAATAAAATTAACCACAAAAATAGCAATGCTGCTCCTTAGCGACATTACTATCATAAAAAATTATTGAAGATAAGCTCTTGTGTAGTCGTCTTCACCAACTGGATGGCGCAAGACACCTTTTAGTTTAGGATTAACAAGGTGGCTTTCAACCATTTGATATAGTGGAATAACTGGCATAGTTTGGTTTAATTGCTGCTGCATCTGGCGTAATTTTGACCAATAAACTTTTGGTTCACTGGCAAGACTAGCAGCATGGTAAAGTTTATCAAATTTTTGATTATGGTATTTACCCTTATTTTGCGGATTACTGCTACTCAAAATATCCATAAAACTAATTGGATCAGAATAATCAGCAAGCCACAATGTTTGTCCCAATGAGAACTTACCATTACTAGTTTCACTAGATACCGCCTTTTCAGGTATATTGCGGATTTCTACCTTAACTTTAGGTAAATGCTTCTCAAGCGAATCTTGCAAAAATTGTGCAACATTCTTAGTAATCGTTTGATCATCACCTAGTAGTTCTAAATTAACTGTCTTACTTAAATGGCTTTCTTTTAGCCCTGCTTGCCAAAGCTTTTTAGCCTTAGCAACATTGTATTTGTCCTTAGGTGTGGTTTCTGTAGCGAAATCCTTGTTACTAGTAGGATCATTAGCCAAATCTTTAGCAGTATAAGTATAAGCTGGCAGTGAACCATCTGCCAACACATTTTTAGTTAGCGCCTTGCGATCTAGCACTAGGCTAATTGCCTGACGCATCTTTTGATTAGTTAAAGGTTGCCCACCGCGCAAGTTAACCCGCAAATAATAATTGCCGGCTTTACGTTCATGGACAATATTTTTGTCACCTTGCAATTCTTTTGCTGTCACACCGGTAATGGTTGCATCATCTAACTTGTTACGTTCAAATAATTCATGTGCAGTATTAGCATCCTTGACAACTAAATACTTTAAACTAGTTAAATGCACTTTTTTCTTAGCATAGTAATATTTGTTTGGCTTTAATACCCAACTATCATTTGACCCATCCCACTTAGTAACCTTAAAGGCACCATTATAATAGACATACTTTGACTTGGTACCATACTTGGTTTTAAATTTCCTTAAAGCTGTGCGATTCTCTGGGAAAAACGCTGGCATCACCATCATCTTATCAAAATATGGCATTGGGTGTTCCAATTGTACTCGTAAAGTATGATCATCAAGTGCAGACACTCCCAAGCTGCTAACAGGTTTTTTGCCAGCAGTAATGTCATCGGCATTCTTTACTCCAGAAAAAATATAATTGTAGCCTGATTTGGACTTAGGTGAAACTGACCGCCGCCAAGAAGCAACGAAATCCTTAGCACTAACTGCCTCACCGTTACTCCATTTGGCATCTTTGCGTAAATTAAAAGTGTAAGTCAAGCCATGATTAGTTGGTTTAACTACTTTAGTTGCCATTGCAGGAGCTGGCTCGTGCTGACTATTCGCTTTATAAAGCCCCTCCATTGAATTCTCTAAGGTATTCCAAGTTGGCAAATCTGCATGTTCAGAAGTATCTAGTGATAATAAATCACTAGTCTGCATTAATGTCAGCTTTTGAGCAGGCTTAGCACTAGTACTTGATTTCTGTTCATGTCCACAGCCAGCTAATAAAACTGCCGAACTAGCTAGCAATGTCAATAAAAATTTATACTTCATCAGTTAATTCTCCTCAAAATCGGTCCGTTTCTACATCTGTTAAAAATTCTCCTAAAGTCTGGAAGAATGCCTTAGGATTATCACTGCTGTGACAATGGCCACCATCAGGTGTCAATACTAAGCGCGAGTTTGGCATCTCTTGATGCATGCGCTGCGCAACAGCTAACGGCATTGTATCGTGATCGCCAAAGGTCAATAGCGTTTTATTAGTAATCTTGTGTGTATCGCTGCGGCGATCCCAATCTTTCAGGGTTCCAGTCATCACAAACTCATTATTTCCCTGGAAATAATTATAAACTGGTGTAGCATTAGTCGATACGGTATGATGTCCAGCATTTTCTGGATGGCGCATAACATAAACTTGATAGAGCTTAGCAACCAATTCATTATATTTTGGATCGTCAAAACGATTTTCCGCTTCAACTTCTTTCATATAATTAACTTCAAACTCTGAAAACATTTCATCGCGTAAACGATTAATATTTGTAATGTACTCTGGAATATTGTCAATCATGCTCATAATTATTAGCCCTTTAAGATGTTGACCATATTTTAAGGCATACTCTTGGGCCAATAATCCACCCCATGAATGACCTAGTAAATAAAAATTATCCAAGCCCAGCTTTTGTCTGACTTCTTCTAATTCTGATAAATAATAATCGATGGTCAAATATTTTTGATTAGCTGGATCAGAAAAATCAGGTTGATCGGAATAAAATGAGCCTAGTTGGTCATACATTGAAACCTCAACGCCGTAATTGGCTAATTCATCGCCAAAGTTTTCAAATTCCTCATGATTACTCCCTGGTCCTCCATGGACACATAATAATTTAATTTTGCCACTGCCCACAGTCCGGGTAAATAAATGAAATCCATTAGTTAATGTTACAATTTTGCTTCCTGTCATTTTGTTCTACTCCTTTATTTTTTTGATAAAAAAAGCGTCCTATTTAAGAATAAATCTTAAATAGGACGCTACTAGCGCGGTACCACCTAATTTTGCTTTTTGCTTTACCAAAAAGCCTCTTTCCACAAACGGCAGACTAAGCTGCGATTTGCTGCGAAAATAACGGATGCATCCCGGCAATACTTACTAGTTTTCAGCTTGCAGCTCAAAAGTGATTTTCAGTTAGTAACAGTTACACCTGCTTGCACTAGACCAGGTTCGCTAAGCAATTATTACTTCTTACTTACTTTTTCTTTGCTTTTATTTTTTTATCATTTTTATTTAACTTAAATCATAAGGCTAATCTTTCTACTTGTCAATTACTTTTTTTAAAAATAAATTACAAAGTCTTATTTTATTTTTATCTTTTTACGCTAAAATAATATTAATTGGAGGTACCAAAATGAAAACTTTTCTTAGCAATTTTTTTAAACAACATCAGCTGGTAAGTACGATGGCTTTAATTAGTATAATCACTGCCATCTTAGATATAATTCGCTATCCAAAATTGGCTTTTGCCGATCTGATATTAGGAATTGTTATTGCGGCAATTGGCTTTTTAATTGAGCCACACATTAAACCAGTTAAACAAAGCTGGTCTGAACTATTTATTGCAGGTGGATTCGTAGCATTGTATTTGCTAAGTATTCTAGGAGCTGCTTTTCTAATTCGCTACCTATTTAAGCTATAAAGCATTACATCAATCTCAAAAATCTCCTCTTGAGCACAATCTTGCTTAAGAGGAGATTTTATATTTCTACTACTTCTTAAATAAAGAAAAACGCCACTTAGGTGTTTCTTTTTGTAACATCAACTTGCCGTACACTCGGCAAAGATACCATAGGAAACCGCAAATCGTGACTAACAATAGCAACAAGGATACCAACACTTCCCACGAATTAACCTTGTCCGCAAACATTCTCACCGGCATCAGATATGATGAAAATAAAGGAACGTACGACAAGATTTTAACCAAAATGTTTTGCGGCTGATTGATAAAAGTTATTGCTATTAAAAAACCGGCTATTGCTAACATTGATGCTGGTTGTGCAGCTTTAGCAGCATTATCACTACTTTTGACCAATGCGCCAAAATAAGCTGATAAGACAGTATAAGCAACTACTCCTAGCACAATATACAACACTATTGAACCAGTAAAATTATGTAAAATTTCTCCTAAAACTGGCTGATTAGCAGCCAGCCAATCTTTGGTCGTCGGAATAGTTTGGGCAGTGGCTAAAGCAGCTAAAGCCATTAAGACATAAGCGACTAGTTGTGTCATAATCATCAACAGTAAGGCAATAATTTTGCCGCAGACATACACTCCGGGCGTGGTACTCGAAAAGATCACTTCAATTATTTTATGACTTTTATCACCAGCTATTTCCTGGGTAATAATTGACGCATAAGTTAAAACAATCATATAAATAATAATCAAAACAACCATAATTGTAATATAACGTACATCATCATTATTACTAGAATTATTCAAACTAACAGTTTTTAAATTTGGTTGCACTTGCAAAGCCTGCAATTGTTGACTAGTTAGGTGCCCTTGACGAATATTCAGGCTACTTTGCAATTGAATTAAAGTTGCATTAATATCAGCTTTTTTAGGCGTATTGGCATTATCACCATGATAAAAAGTGGCCTCTAATTTGCCATGAGTGTTAGTTAAAAGCAAGTAACCCTTAATTTGATCTTGCTTAACTGCTTTTTTTGCCGCAGCTTGCGTAGTAATTGATTGCTTAATCTTAACTTTACTTTGCGCAGCATAATTTTGCCGCAAATCTGCTTGTGAACTAATTACTGCTATTTGTGGTTTCGTCAATTCCCCACTATTAACAGCTGCAAGATAGCCTGCTCCAAGACTAACTGCTAACAGCAAAAATGGTCCTAAAACTAGTAACAAAAAACTCCAAGATTTAACTTGACGGCTATACGTTTCACTAATAATCGTCCATAATTTACGCATTAGCTGCACCAGCTTTCATACGAAAAATTTCTGCTAGACTAGGCGGCTGCTGACTAAATTCTTCAATATAATTGCCATTAGTTAATTGCTTAAAAATTGCTGGTCCAAAAGTCTCATCACGTAACTTAAGTAAATACTGTCGCGAATTGCGTCGTATTACTTCAGCAACTCCTGGAAGTTTTTGTAGCTGCTGCTCAGACCAATCTGTCGTAATAAATAAATTCACCCTGCCAAACTGGGCCCGCACTGACTGTGTGCTACCCGCTAAAACAATTTGTCCCAAATTAAACATTACTAACTTGTCACAGACAGCTTCGACGTTAGCCATATTGTGACTAGAAAAAATAATTGCTGCGCCATGTTGCTTAGCTGCTATAATTGCCGTTTTAAGTAATCCTGCATTAACTGGATCTAATCCACTAAATGGTTCATCTAAAATAATCAATTTTGGCTTATGAATTAAAGTGCAAATTAATTGCACTTTTTGTTGATTACCTTTAGACAATGATTTTATCTTAGTCTGTCTATTTCCCTTAACTTCAAAACGAGCTAACCATTGATCGATTAATTCATTACTAGCCTTGAAATCCTTCAACTTAGCCAAGTATGAAATTTGTCGTCCAACAGTCAAATTAGGCAACAAACTACGTTCTTCTGGCAAATAACCAATTTCATCAAACGCCTGCGCCGTAATCGACTGACCGTTCCAAGTAATACTCCCTTGAAACTTAATCAACCGTAAAATACTATGAAATAAGGTCGACTTACCTGCACCGTTTTTTCCAATTAGCCCCAGAATTTCTCCAGGTTTTACAGTAAAGCTAACCTGCTTGAGGGCCGCTATTTCGCCATAATTCTTACTAACCTGGTCAATTTTTAACATAATTTCCCCTTTAAAAAAATAAACTCCCACTTATAAATTCTTTACTTCAGATTATCCCATTCCTTTCTTGAAAGCCAATACATAATTAATGGCAAAATGACAAAACCAAAAATCATGGTTGCAACAGCAAACCAATTTACTCCGACAACTTGACCATTATCCACTATGCCAAATTGCACTCGCCAGTTATATTCAATTAACATAAAGATCACAATCAAAATTGAAAAAATTGGTGCAATTAAATCAGTCCAAATATTTTTGTGTGCAGCAATCGTCGGCTGCTTAGCACGTCCACGGTAAAATTGAATGACTGCTGCTGGCACAATGGCAAATTCCAAAAAACGCACAATCGAACCCAAGGTAACTAGATTAGTTAAATCATATTGAAACGCCATCGGAATTACTACTGCAATCACGGCCGAAATATAGAAAGCACGGCTAGGAAAGTTCCTCTTGGTTCTTTTAGTTAGTTTCTGTGATAACTGATGTTCTTTAGCCATTGCTTCTAAAAAACGTGGGGCACTAAAGCTATAAGCAAAGTTAATTCCCAGCATAGAAATAATTGCTCCACTCAAAATAATGCCACTTAAAAGCGGATTATCAAAAATTGCAGCAAGTGCCACTACCTGACTAGTCTTCATTAAAGCACTTGGATTTAAAATCATCGCAACTGCTAAGACGCCAATATAAATAACGGCAATTAAAATTACTGCTAATGGAATAGCTTTCGGCAAATTTTTTTCTGGATCGGCCATATCTTCTGCACCTGAAGCCACTGCTTCAAATCCAGAAAAAGCATATAAAGCTGAAACAACCGCCATCATAAAAGTGCTAAGTGTCACTGCCGGCACAATATTTTTGCCACCCTCTTTAATGCGATTAACTGCACTCAAATCAAAATTCGCACCAGATTTAAAAATTAGAAAGCCTCCTGCAACAATGATGACCACTAAAGCTAGTGTTTTACAAATTGTCGACAAGTTCATAACATATTTAGTGATTTTTTGACCAAATAAATTAACTACCGTATCTAACAACATGATTAGCACTAAACCAATGGTAATTAGCCAGTTATTATCTGCCTCACCGCCAAGTAAAGCAATAACCGCCTTAACAACACCAACTAGCCCTGTACTCCAAACGGCATTATTAGCAAAGTAACAAGTAATTCCAATATAAAAGCCAAACTTATTACCAAAAGCTGCTTTAGCATAAGCATAAGAAGCACCAGACTTATTAACATATTTAGAAGCAGCTGCAAACGGCAGTGCCAAAACTGCGGCAAAGACTGCTGCTAATAGATATACCCATAGTGCTTTACTGCCGACTTGCCTAACAACGCTACCGGGAGTTAAAAAAATCCCCGAACCAATAATTAAATTGATTGCCAAAAAGATAATTGCAATAAATCCTAATTTATCATTTGCCTGCTGCTTCATAATTTTCACCTCATGCTTAAAATCTTCAACTGAATTATCAACATTATATGGGAAAGCAGCAGATAAAGCTAGCAAAAAATAAAATTATTATTAGAACATTAAAAAAGCATTACTGCTTAATCACAATAATGCTTTCTCATTAATTTAAAGTCCGTTCGCACTCATCTGTTGCAAAGTCAGATCAAGGTGCTGCATAACTCGTTTTTTACCTAATAATTCCATTGCTTCGCCAACACCAGGTCCAACCATTGATCTAGTAGTCGCAATCCGAATCGGCATAAATAACTTACGTCCTTTAACTCCAGTCTCTTTACGTGTTGCTTGCACAGCATTCATAATCTGTGTTGCGGTAAAACGCGGCAGTAATTCAAGCTGATGTTTAAACTCCTCAATAACTGGTCGCGCTTCATCTTGCCGAAACTCATCAAGTTCTTCAGCTGATAATTCTTTTGGAGAAGCAAAGAATATCTTCGCTAAATCCACGATTTGCTTAGTATACGACATTTGCACAGAATAAATATTAACTAATTGCCTTACCCATTCCAACTTTTCAGGTGTAGGATCCGCTTCAACCAGCCCTGCCTCTTGCAGATTGTTCAAAGCCAGATCAAGCAATTGATCACGGTCAGCATGCTTGATGTATTGGTTATTAATCCATTCCAACTTCTTTTGGTCAAAGGCGGCTGGTGACTTAGATAAGCGATCAGGATCAAACTGTTTAATCAAATCCCGTTGATTAAAGATTTCACTTTCACCAGCAGGCGACCAGCCAAGCAAAGTAATGAAGTTAAACATGGCATCTGGCAAATAGCCTAAGTCGCGATATTGTTCAATAAACTGTAAGACAGATTCATCACGCTTAGATAACTTTTTGCCAGTTTCGGCATTAATAATCAAAGTCATATGACCAAATTTCGGTGGTTCCCAACCAAACGCTTCATAAACAGCTAATTGCTTAGGAGTGTTAGAAACGTGGTCATCCCCGCGCAATACATGAGTAATTTGCATTAAATGATCGTCGATAACAACGGCAAAATTATAGGTCGGCATACCATCACGTTTTTGGATAACAAAATCGCCGCCAATTGTATCTGATTCAAAACTTAAGTGACCCTTGACAATATCTTCCCAAGCATAAGTTTCCATTTCGGGAATATGAATCCGTACAACTGGTTTTAAACCCTTAGCTGCTGCCGCATCTTGTGCCTGCTTAATTTCATCAGCAGTCATACCTTCATATTCATAAGTATAATGCGGTGCTACACCCATAGCCCGTTGTTCTTCGCGCTGCTCGTCTAATTCTTCAGAAGTCTTATAAGAATAATAAGCTTTACCTTCATCAAGCAATTGTTGCACATATTTTTGATAAAGAGCTTTACGCTCAGATTGACGATAAGGGCCGTAATCGCCACCCTTATCAGGACCCTCGTCCCAATCAATTCCCAGCCAATGTAAATTATCCATCTGAGAAGCGGCGCCACCCTCAACATTACGTTTTTGGTCGGTATCTTCAATTCTTAATACAAAAGTTCCCTTATTATGCCGCGCAAACAAATAGTTAAATAATGCTGTTCGCGCATTACCAATATGTAAGTGACCCGTTGGACTTGGAGCGTATCTTACCCGAATTTTTTGTTTTGCCAAAATACTTGCCTCTTTCAAAATAGTAAATTCAATGCTTTTAGTTTACCCGTTATGAGCCAAAAGTTCAATCTTTCCTAGCCTAAAACTAGCTTTAGTGCCTGTCTGATACTAGCAACTGGAATTACTTCAATCCCCAAGTTTTTCAAACCGGCTTGCATATTATGTTTAGGAATATAAATTCGCTTAAACCCTGTTTTAGCTGCTTCTTTAATCCGTGCTTCGATTTTATTAACCCGGCGAACTTCTCCAGTTAAGCCAACCTCACCAACAAAACAATCAGTAGGGGAAATCTCTTGATTTTTATAACTAGATGCAATCGCCATAATCACTGCCAGATCAACAGCAGGCTCATTTAACCGAATCCCACCAGTTGCCGTCAAATAGACGTCTTGATTCTGCAACATTAGGTTGCCTCGCTTTTCCAGAACTGCCAAAAGCAAAGCAGCCCGATTATAATCGATACCAGAAGTCGTTCTCTTAGCGTAGCCAAAGGCCGTTGGCGTTACCAAAGCTTGAATTTCAGCAAGCAGCGGCCGCGTTCCTTCAAGTGAAACCACAATTGCCGAGCCAGTTGACTGCGGCAAGCGTTCATCGAGAAAAATTGCTGATGGATTGGTGACTTCTTGTAAGCCCTCGTTAACCATCTCAAACATCCCAATTTCATTGGCAGCACCAAAGCGATTTTTAACAGAATGCAAGATTCGATAAGCATGGTGTTCATCACCTTCGAAATAAAGTACTGTATCCACCATATGTTCCAAAATCTTAGGCCCGGCGATTGTTCCTTCCTTAGTCACATGCCCAATGACAAAAACGGTAATAGCCTGCATCTTGGCAATTTTCATTAGTTCACTGGTCACTTCTCGAACTTGTGAGGCGGAACCAGTCATCGAATCAAGACTGGGCTCGTTCATCGTTTGAATAGAATCAATAATCACAAAATCCGGCTCAACCTCTGCAATTTGCTGGCGAATATCCTCCATGTCGGTTTCCGGGTAGAGTAACATATCACTAGCACCTAGGTCCAAGCGATTAGCTCGCAGTTTTATTTGACTTGCAGACTCTTCTCCTGAAACATATAAAACTTTATATGTTTTAGCTAGATCACTCATAATCTGGAGCATTAATGTGGACTTTCCAATTCCGGGATCGCCACCAATTAAGACTAAAGACCCTGGAACAATACCGCCTCCTAAGACACGATTCAATTCCTTAGAACTTGTCAAAATCCGTTCTTCTTTTTCCGCTTGAACACTATTTAATTTAACGGGATCATTAGTACCAGTCTTTTTAATTAACCGGCTAGGACTTCCCTTAGTAGAACGGTTAGCAACTGCTTCGCTTTCTTGTTCAAATTGGTTCCAAGCACCACAATTAGGACAACGTCCTAAATAACTTGCCGAAACATAGCCACAAGAACGACACTCATACTTAGTTTTTATTTTAGCCATTAATTCTCTTCCTTATTAGTTGAACCAAAACCATTCATCCGTTTACGGCTAACTGGTAAATCCTGATCAGTTTTTAAATAGTGGACAAATATCCCCTGCCCGATTCGATCACCTTTACGAATTTGCAGCGGTCTAACACCATAATTAATTACCTGCATAAAAATTTCGCCCTCATTATTCGGATTATTGTAATAATCAGCATCAATTACTCCAATTCCGTTAGGCAAACTCAAATTTTTCTTCATTGTATTGGACGAACGATTAGCAAGCAGCAATACCTCGTCATCTGGCATATAAGCCTTAATTCCAGTCGGAATCAGCAACGGCTTTAACACATGATCAGCTAATTCATAATCTGGTTCGTATAATTGATGTCCATTTCTGATTAAGCGAAAAATCCGGACAAAGTTTAACCGCCAAATACTTGGCACTAATACGTCTTTAGCGGCCTCCAAGTCATAACCCGCACTAGCAATCGTCTGTCTTCTAGGAAGGTTAATATTTTTATTTTGATACTTAGAAACTCTTTCAAATCCACGTGTCTTAATCATACTTATCTCCTTATTATGCTCCAGACACTATTCTACAATAAATTACGCATTTTATTGAAAAATCTTCTATAATAAATACAGAAATAGCAAATTTATTCTTAAAAGGAACCATTTATGTTTAATCTTAACGATCCCCACCAATTTTTCGAACTTTACGACGATGACGACGTTTTAACTTGCCGCTGGACAATGGATAAAATGCAGCGTCAAGACGGTGAAGTTTGGGTAATGAATCACCTTTTTATTAATCCACAAGCAGACAGTAATAAAATTCTAACAGAAGAAATGGAATTTATTTTAGAAATTGCTCAAGAAACTAAAACACCTATTTGGCCGCTAGATCCCATGGTAATTGACTATTTTAATAAGCATGATGAATTCTCTAAAATTTGGTATCATAAACCAGCAACCAGCTGAAAAAAATTAATTTACAACTTCTAATTTCACTGTATTCAGATAAATAAAATCCGTAACTTTAGATTTAAAGTTGCGGATTTTCATCATTTTTTTGCTTTTTTATACTAATTAATCAAGTGAATTTTCAACTAAATTCTTTTGAAATTTAACTAATAGACAACAGCAACTAATAACTATTGCCAAAATACCACTAACTGAAAATACATTTAATCCTATCCCTTTAACAGCATTAGTCAACGGATTTATAACAAACGGACTGACTACGCCACCAATTGAATAAATAGCCACATAAATTCCTAGAGCCATTGAAACACTATTATCATCAACAGCAAGTGAAATTAAATATGGAAACTGCCCCATTGCAATGCTCATTGCTGCTCCGACTAAAAAACTGCCAATAAAAACAACTATTAATGAATGAATCATTCCAATTAATAAATATGAGATACCATATATCAAAAACGACAAAGCAATTGAAGAATATCTAAACTTTTTGCCAATACTACCAACAACTAGGCCACAAAACATGCCGCCAATTAAGGATATAGTCGAAGTAAGAGCTGCCTGTGACGTAGCCCCAAGTTGTTGCTTAGCAACAAATAAAGAAATGTTATTGTTTAGTACATTGTTTAAAAGCATCGTAAAGAATGCCCATAATGAAGAATAAAAAACGTATTTATTTAGCTTTATTTTGGTATCACCATCGTTTACAGAATCGTTATCACTAACATTTTTGGGATGTAATGGGAGAAGTAATAAAACAACTATCAAAATAAAGAAAGAAAAAAGATAAATCCAATAATTATTTACCCAATTACTTGTAGCAGCTATTTGACCGCCACCCATAATAAAGACAATGCCACCAATATTGATAAAAGTAGTCGACAAACCCATTGTCGATTCGCGCTCATTTTTAGGTAAAATTTGCGAAATCAATACTTGCGTTAAATTTGTACACGCACCTTGTCCTAAACCTACTAAGCAAGAACAAACAATTAAAAATAGAAAACTTGTATGAAGCACTAGGGGCAGCATACCGCCAATTATGACCAATAAAATTGACGTAATAGTTAGAGTTTTAAGGTTAATTTTGCTTGCTGTTAATTTTCCTATTACCAAACCGGCAATCATCATAAACAAATTTGGTAAAGAGGTCAACATTTGCACACCAGTATTACTCAAAGTAAAATATTTAGCAATTGCTGCATATGATGGTGTAATTGCTAGAGCAGCCATACCAATCATGCTGACAGCTAAAACACCAATTCTTGTTTTTGTAACATATTCTTTAGAAATTGCCATTATTTCACTTCCCACTACAAATACTCAAAACAGCATTGCGACCAGAAAACGCTGCATATCCTGCCGTACTTCCCGGCAAGGTAACAGCATAAGTATCACCTACTAGCATACCTGCAGCATCATTACCAACTGCATATAATCCTGAAACAGGATAACCATAACTATTTAATACAGCATTATCATCGTTTACTCTAATGCCACCAAGTGCACACGCCATGCCAACACCTAATTCAATCGCATAGTATGGCCCTTGTTGAATTGCCGTTAAGTAGGATGGAGATTTACCAAAATCAGTATCCTCTCCTTTAGTAACAAATTCATTGTAATGCGAGATAGTCTTTTCTAAATGTACTAGACCTAATTTTTTAGATAATTCCTTAATTGAATCGGCTTTGGTTAAATATTTTTCATTATGATCGAGATCACTAGCAATTTCTTTTGACAATTTGTCTAATTTCTTTGGTGAAACTGGTGAGTTGCCTAATTCTTTGTACAAGCCAATATTAGTCAAATGGTCAACTGCAGCTTGATCAAGAATTGAAAATGTTCTTGACTGTATCAAAATACTACCACCAGCATGACACATATTATCATTGACATCTTCGTTTACAAATCTATCACCACGTTCATTAACCCATAAAATTGCTTCTTGGGTAGCAGCTGCAGCTAATTGAGAGTCCATATGCATAAATGGCGGTTTTACCTTATCAAGAATTGCTCCACCACCATATTGAATAGCTCCCATCTGATAATGCTCAGCACCAACCTTCCATGCAAGCTGAATTCCATCACCAGTTGACTTACCATCGCTAACTGATAATAGTCTATCAGTTAATGGAGTTCGTTTCTTTACCATTTCTGGATTGTCAACATAACCACCAGTAGCCAAAATGACATTTGAAGCAATTAATTGACGTTCCTGTCCAGTAGCTTCATTTTTGATTAGTAACCCAGAAATATGACCATTTTTCTGCAAGAGTTTTTGGGCACTAATACTAGTAGCAATCTCAATTCCAAATTCATCTACTTTTTCCAATACAGTTTCAATTGCTTGATGACCACCGCCAGAAAAAGTATGAATTGTTGGCCAACTTTTACCTTGTGGACCTACCTTAGAAAATTCCACTCCTAAACTATGCAGCCAATCTATGGTCAGACCGCTATTATCAATATATTTTTTTAAATGTGGTGCATTAGCTTCATAATGTGAATAAGTCAATTCATCTTGCAATAGACTTGTCGAATCTATTACAACATGCTCCTGCTTTTGCAAGTAACTATCTACACCCATCGCACCTTCAACATAATTTCCATCACCGCCTAAAGTGCGTCCTTTTTCAATCACCAAAGTATCAAGATGTCTTTCACCTGCACTAACTGCAGCAGCTAATCCAGACAAACCACCACCAACAATTACTAGGTCATATTGTTCTTTTTTAGGAAACATAATTTTGCTCTCCTACTTTAAACCAACAGAAACGCCACCATCACTAAGAATGGTTTGACCAGTCATAAATGTAGCTTCACTTGCAACAAAGACAAATACTTTAGCTACTTCAGCGGCTGTTTCGCAACGCTTCATTGGTACAGTTGGCAAAATCTTTTCCAAAAAACCGCCTTCATTTAAAGGTGTCTTAGTCAAGCCTGGCGCAACACAATTTACCCTAATATTATTTTCAGCGTAATCAACTGCAGCAGCTTGAGTCATTCCCATAATTCCATTTTTTGCAGCATTATAAGCGCCCATGCCACCAGGATTATAAATACTACCTAATGCTCCAGTATTTACAATTGAACCATATCCTTGCTTCAAAAATAATTTAATTTCTTCACGCATACATAGAAAAGTACCGCGTAAATCTAGATTAATCGTTTTGTCAAAATCATCATCTGTTAATTCAGCAAATGGCTTAAGAACACCACCACCAGCATTGTTAACAACATAATCAAGTTTGCCATAATCAGAAATAATAGTACTTAATGCAGCTTGAATACTGTCAGTTTTCATTACGTTAAGTACAATACCAACAATTTTACCGTTATAATTCTTGTTCATATCAGCAGCTACTTCTGTAACCTTAGGATTATAATCGGTTAAGATTACATCAGCTCCTTGTTTAGCGAATTCCTCACTAATTGCATAACCTATTCCCTGAGCAGCTCCAGTAACCATTGCAACTCTATCTTTTAACATTTTAAAATCCTCCTAATTTAAAGTTTTAATTGCTTCTTTAGCAGCAATCCAACCTGAGACAAAAGCAAAACCATTTGCAATTCCTTCATAACTTGGATAACCATCTGAATAAAGCCCATTTGCATTATTACCAACAATATATAAGTCTTTAATCGGTGTACCATCTTCCCTTACTGGTTGACAATTTCGATCAACATTCACACCATCTAAAGTTCCTAAAATTGCACAATGTTCAATAATTGCATAAAATGGTCCATTCTTTACGCTAAACATTAACTCATCTGCTGATTTCAAAAATGCATCGTCTTTTTTTGTAACAACTGCATGGTTATATGAATCTAAGCTCCGTTTTAAAGCAGAAAGTGGTAAACCCAATTTTTCTGCTAATTCATCGATTGTTTTAGCTTTAACTACCTCTCCTGTCTTAGTTGCATTATCAAAGTCCATTTGAATATTTGGCAATGGTCCAACATTGATTTTTGGTTCTTGGCCAACATCACAAAATTGCCGTTCAAATGTATCTTCTAAATCTACTGTTTTAGTTTTCAATACATCTAATGTAGTTTGGTCAACTACTACATAATATTTACCATGAACGTTATGAGCAGCGTTACCCCACATGGCAAAATCATAAACAACATCTTCATTAACAAATCGGTTAGCAGTTTGATCTAGCCAAAGTAGCGGTAAATTAGTTAGCGTTTCTACTGCACTTTCACGTTTCATTGGATTAATTGTCATACTTGGCGCACAGCCATGAGCAAACAAAGCAGGGCTATGTCTTAAATCGGCTCCTAGTTTTGCCGACAAATTAATTCCAATCCCCGTAGATTTTCTCTCACCTAGATTAAGCAATTCAGCAGCATCAGAATAATTCTTCTTCAGCATTTCTTCATTGCCACAATAACCGCCATCTGCAAAAATAACCTTTTGAGCTTCTATCCTAACTTTATTATTTTCCTTATCTTGAGCAATAACTGCTTTTAGCCCATTATCATAGTCAATATCAATTGCTGCTGTTTCTAACAATACTTTATTTTGGGCTGCTTCAAATTTTGCTGGTAATTTATCCCAGTTGATAACTTTTTCTTTAAAATTAGTAAATTTGTGATAAACAAGTGGATCATGTAGATGAGCCTTTTGTTCACTTTGCTCAACCACCACCGGTAAACCCATCTCTTCTAAACGATCAATATTTGCTCCTGATTCTTTTAAAAAGCGGCTAAGTAATTCACCATTCACGAAGAAATGATTATAGTCGGTTAATCCTCTAAAGGCATCAGAATAACTATATTTAACTCCCTTTTCTTTTTGTTGCTCTGAATCAATTGCAAATACTCCATGAGCTCCAAATTTTCCTGCTCCCCCAACTTTGTTTCCTTTTTCTAAAAGGACAAATGGTACTCTTTGTTGATAAAGTTCAAAAGCTGCTGAGATTCCTGATGAACCCGAACCAACAATCACAACTTTAGTTGACATACTTTTCATAAGCTTTAACCTTTCTATGTTACTCATTACATAGAAATTGTAATTCACTTCACATAAAAGCGCTAGCATAAAAAAGTTGCCACTGATAACTTAAAGTTGTGTCCTAGAAATTATCTTTCCCAAGTCTCTTTGCTTATCACTATTTATGCCAGCAACTACATGAAATTTGTTTTTTAAATGATCAGGAGAAAACTTGTATATATTTTCACATATATGGGTAGAATTGAAAGTAGATGGAACCATTGTCATTCCGCCTTTAAAATTAACATTTAAATAAGCTGCAGAAAAACTATTTACTTCAGCTACATCTCTATATAGCCACCCATTTTGACTATAGGACTTGAGCATAGCAGTTTGAATATCCAAAATACCTGTAGATTTCCAGTCCTGCATATAAATTCTGGAATTCTGTGCCAAAGCCTTTAAATTATTATGATATTGCTTGACCTGTTCAGCATTAAAAATCAAGTCAAAATCAACAGTGTTCAACGGAAAGGTCATTATCTTATTATTACCAGTAAATCCAAGTTGAAAACCAATTAAAATATCGTAATTATTCTTAACAAGTCGACTAATACTTGTGTCAAAGTTTTCTTCATCAAAACAGATTTCATAATTATTAGGTAATTTGCTAGCAAGCCCGGCTGCTTCATTTTCTAATCCCTGTAAAAAATGAATTCGCAATAATTTTTCTGGATGTTCCTCTGGATTATGCCAAATTTCGTTATAAGAGTTGAGAATTTCAACTGCTCTCTCATAAAAAACTTCTCCGGTCGGAGTCAATGATAATTCACCAGAAGTTCTATTGAGCAATTTATGACCGAGATTATTTTCTAATTTTTTAATAGCTGAACTAACAGCAGTTTCAGAAACAAAGTTTCTTCTAGCAGCAGAAATAAAGCCATGTGTTTGCACTACATCAACAAAATACTTAACTGGCATTAAATTATAATTCATAATTGAAAGTCCCCACCAAACTGTCTTAACTAAATTCAGTATATTATAGAAAGCGCTAAAATTAAACAAGATATTGAAATTAATATCACAAGTATCTTTTTATAACATAATAGACGTTGCAGCTATAATAGGCTAAAATAGAATACATACCAATTTTCAAGGAGGAAAAATTTATGACTAAAGAAATTACTGAGCAAGCAGTTGCCGAATTTACTAAAGATTTAGCAAACCATGCTGGCAGCAATATTGCTGCCAATGCCGCTCAAGAAAATGGCATATACAAGGCCAGCCAAAATACTCAATCAAAGATTGATTTAGAACCAACTTTTTCAGTAGAAATTGCCACGGGCAAACCGGCTGATCAAAAGCAATCTGGACGTTGCTGGATGTTCTCAGCCTTAAACACCATGCGTCACCCTATGCAAAAAGAATACAAGATTAAGGATTTCGAATTATCCCAAAATTACACTAACTTCTGGGATAAATTTGAAAAGTCTAACTGGTTCTTTGAAAATGTAATTGCATCTGCCAATCAACCTTTAGGCGATCGCAAAGTCGCCTTCTTATTTGCCACTCCACAACAAGACGGTGGTCAATGGGATATGCTCTGCGGCTTAATCGAAAAATACGGAATTGTCCCAAAGTCGGTTTATCCAGAAACTGCTAACTCTAACAATTCTAGTGCCTTAAATGATACGCTAAACACGTTATTACGTAAGGACGGCTTAGAATTACGTGAGTTAGTCAATGCTGGTAAAACAGACCAAGAAGTTGAAGACCGTAAAAATGAGATGTTAAATGATGTCTTTCGGATTTTGGCTATTTCATTGGGTGTGCCACCAACGAAATTTGATTTTGAATATCGCGACGATGACAATAATTATCACCGTGAAGCTGGAATCACGCCCAAAGCATTCTTTGACAAATATGTGGGCATGAATTTGGAAGACCACGTTTCAATTATCAATTCACCAACTGCTGATAAACCTTATCACCAAGTCTTCTCAGTTGAATATCTGGGTAACATCGTTGACGGTCGCCAAGTCCGTCACCTTAATTTAGAAGTTGCTGAAATGAAAGACCTAATCATCAAGCAATTGCAATCAGGCGAAGTAGTTTGGTTTGGCTCTAATGTCGGTAAAGATTCAGAGCGCCAACTTGGCTTGCTTGATACTAAGATTTATCAACGTGATCAATTGTTTGATATTGATCTCTCAATGTCTAAAGCTGACAAACTTGATTCTGGCGAAAGCATGATGGATCATGCGATGGTTATTACTGGCGTTGATTTAGTCGATGACAAACCAACTAAGTGGAAGATCGAAAACTCTTGGGGCGACAAACCTGGTTTTAAAGGTTACTTCGTGATGAGTGATGCTTGGTTTGATGACTTTGTTTATCAAGCTGTCATTAACAAGAAGTTCTTGTCAGATAAAGTTAAACAAGAATTTGACGAAGGCAGCAAGAACCCAACGCAATTATTACCATGGGATCCAATGGGTGCTTTAGCTTTCAAATAATTTTACTAGAAAAAATAAGGGCGTTACTTTGCGAAAGTAACGCCCTTTTTATTTGCCAATTAATCTAAAGATACAGTATGTAGTTTTAGTCCGGCAACTTCAGCTTGACGATGGGAAATCAAGATCACACTATTTGTTTGCTTGAGCACTGCTTCTAGCAAAACCTTGCTGGTCGGAAGATCGACACTAGAAAAACTTTCATCTAACAAGACCAATTTATCTTTGACAGCGACTAATCGTGCTAGTGCCAGACGCTGCCGCTCCCCACCTGATAAACTCTCAACTTGCCAGTTATCATTAACGCCAAAAGTCTGCTTTGTCTTTGCAACTGCTTGCGTCTTGAGCTCACGCCCCAAAGTAACATTATAGTCAAGCGATTCTGGAAAAATGGTAATATTTTGTGGAACAGCCACAATTATACGGTTGATTTGCTCACGCGATAACTGACAAAGATCAATCCCATTTAACAAGATCTGCCCAGATTGTGGTAATAATTGCTTGGTCGCAAGCCGAAATAGCGTTGTCTTACCTCGTCCAGATATCCCAGTTAATTGGTAAGTTTCACCTGCAGTAAATTTATATGAAAAATTATCAATAATGTCAGTTTTGGTATTCGGGTAACTAAAGCTAACGTTGCGAAATTCAAGTGACTCAAATTGGTCATTCGGCAAACTTATCTGTTGTTCATCATTATCAGTTTGAGCATCAATTTGTTTGAACTTAGCGAATAGTCCAGTAACCGACATCATTTTCGCAAAGTTATTGTTAATAATTCCTGCTGAATCAAACACCTTGGTAGCTAGTTCTGCTGTTGCCAAAATTGCCCCAGCGCTAACTACACCCTGAAAATGTAAATATCCAGTCATTCCCAAAACAACTAACTGACTGCCAATGTTAATCATTCCAGTTACCAAGCCAACCGCACCCTGACGACAAGCGTTATGCACATTGGCGCGTTTAACAAATTGAGAACCAACCTTAGTTAAGTGTACCAACTCCTTTAACGCATTAAAGGCAGACAAGGTTTCGTAGCCATGTAAAGCACTGCTAGTTACTTGCAGAAATTTTTCATTAGCAGCCGAAATTTCGCTGGCTCCCTTGGTTAAAAAGGGTTTAACCAGCTTGGGCACAGCAATAATTAAAATTAACAAAATAAGAGCAATGCTAAAGAGCAGATAACTGTAATTAAGTAAGGCACCTAGAGCAAAAATAGCATTACCACTAAACCTAATAATCACAAACAAAGAATTAATACCTTGTTGCCTAATTAAGTTAACATCATTTTGTAGCCAGGACTCATAATAATCAACCGATTTTTGTTGGAATTCCAGTGTAGACAAGTGACTTAAGCTCTCAACTAAATCAGTTCTAATCGAAGTAACTATCTGTTGCGTCACCAATTCTTGTAGATAACCCTCTATAAAAGTCAAAACAAAGGTAATGAGCCAAATGCCAAAGATGAAAGCTAGTGTTGTCATGAAGGCAGTAAATTTACGGGCTATTAGAAAGTTGGCTAATTGTGCCATTTGGGTAGCTGCATAAACCTGTAAGAATGAGTTAGATAACAGCAATATACTAGCTAAAACTACTAATAAAAAATGCTGCTTCAGATATTTAAACATGCCTACCCTCCAAAAATAAACAAAAATTACTGTTGATCTATTATTTAATAATTTGCTTATTTTTGCAATGCTTTTTTAATTGCTAAGCAGAAACTAACACTAGCTATTTTAGTTATATTTAGAAAATCATAAGTTACCTATTCTATTGCGGAATTAAGGCCAAACAAAAAATGCAAACTACCAATAAGACATCGGAAACTTTGACTTTTTCCTTCAAGACAATACTGCCAATAATCACACTATAGAGGTTGGTCATGTTGAGAAAGACCCAGGCGATACTGGAATTAGGTGAAGAGGTAGCCAGAGTATTGGTCACTTGTGCTAGTAAGGTAAGCACTGCCCGCGTCAAGTAAATTAGCGTTAATTGGCGATCGGCTCTTGCCAGCTGCATTTTTAAACCATGATTTTTTACTACAAAAGTAATAAATGAAATAATAAACCGAATATAAATGGTCGCAATCGTGAAATAAATTAAATCAATCGCCTTAATTAGTCCTTTGGTTAACAGCGGCGAAAGCGCGGCTTGCAGAATTAATAACGGTGCAATTACTATGAAAGTTTGCAAAAGAACTTGCAAATTTAAACCATCACGCCTTTGCTTAAAAATAACATACACAACCACAATTACCGTAGAAATAATTGAAATGAGGTATGAGCCACCATTAAGATAACCCATAGTTATAAAAATGGCCAATGGAATAAACAAGTCGGTTAACTTACTTAAAACAATTGACTGCATGATAGTTACTTTTTTAAATACATAACTATAACCATAAGCAACCAATTGGGCTAATAGCCCATAGATTAATACTCGAAATAAGTAACCGGCAGTGAGTTTAGGGCCAGGGATTTTAGTTAATAAAATAATTAAAAAGATCGTTACTAGCAAGGTACTACACAAGTTGTTGATAAAGTTAACATTAATTGAGCTTTGCTTGCGATACCCCATCTGATAGCGATCGATCACCGAAATTATTCCCCGTGAAAAAGCCGAGATACAAGCAAAGGTAATTAAAAGCAGATTACTGATTGGCATTGGACTACTCCTTCAAAACAAATAGACTCACTTTTTATTTATTTTACTATTTTGTCAGAAAAAATGTAGAGTATTTTTTAGCCAAGTTGCTAACCTGCTAGGTCAATTACTTGATCATACTTAGCCAAATCAGCAGTGTGATAGTGATGAATTACTTCTATAAAAGTTAAATCTGATTGCAATAATACTTGATGAATCGCATTAGAAGTTGCTTGATCAAGCGATGAATTAATTTCATCAAGTAACAAAATTGGTCGTTTAGACAGAATTGCCCGTGCCAATTCAATTCGCGCTAATTGCCCACCAGATAATTGATCCGCATTATCCCCTAGTTGATAATCAAAGCCTTTTTCCGCCACCATAGCAGTCAATTGCAATTGCTCACAAACTTTTTCGACTGCTTTGATAGGTAACTCCTCACCCAAAGTTAAGTTAAACCATAGAGTATCCGCAAAAATCACAGGCGCTTGACTAGCATAAGCAAATAGCTCGGAAATTTGTCCTGCTTTAAATTCTTGATTATCAATCATAATTTTTGCTGCTTTACCAAACTTACCAGATATCATAAATTGCAGCAAAGTAGATTTGCCACTACCAGAAGGTCCAATAATTGCTACCTTTTCTCCTGAATTAATCGTTAAATTAAGTCCACTAACTAGCTGCTGATTAGCCCGAGTTAAAGTAATACCTGCTAAACTTACCTGCTTATTAAAAGTGGTTACAACCGCTGGCATTTTAGCATTTGACAAATCTAAATAGTAATTTACCTTTTTAACAATATCTTTGGTAGTTGACAAGTGATTACGTTCTTCCAAGATTTGCATCAGCGGATTAACAAACGAATTAGATAATTGCACAATTGCAAACAAAGCGCCAATAGTAGTCTGATTATGCAACACCATTAACCCACCTAAATAGGCCGGAATAACGAAGGTACCATAAATTCCCACAAAACCGACAATGGTTTGAATATTATCGCTTAACAAGTTCATCCTGCACAGAGCCTGTTCTAAACGTGAAATCTTTGGTCGATTTTCCGCAACTGCATTGGCCTGCTTGCGATATAGCTTTAACGAGTCCGTGCCTGCTAAGATATTTTTGATTTGACTAACATACTTGCCATTAGCTTTAGTCCACTGGTTAGCAGACTTGCGTATCGGCTTTTGCAGTAAAGCTGAAAGTAGTATTGGTATAGCAGAACCAATTAGGAAAAATAAAGTTAAAAGCGAATTAATATAAATTGCATAAATTAGCGAAACAACTACCGTAACAAAATAAAAAACGATATTAATTTCCGCGTTAAAGCGATTAGTTTCCAATAATTTAAAATCATTGGTCAAAAATCCTAAAGCTGAGGCATTATCTTCAGTCGAAGTCCGCAGCATCCCTGCTAGGATCTTACCACGCAACAAAGTATTGACTTCTCTAACCGCGTTATTCTTCAAATAATTGTAGCCTAATTCAGCCGCTAAGACGATTAACAATAAAACGAGGGCATTTGCAAACATCTGTGGTAATTCATGTAGATCACGCTTGGCTAAGGCATTAGTCATCGTTTCCATTATATAAGCCATCACAATATTCCGCGTACTAGCAATCACGCCCAACACTACCAGTGCCACAAGTTTCCATTTAGCATAATATTTTATAATCATAAAAAAAGCCTTTCTAACAGTTAAATTGATGTTAGTTTAAGGCTTTTTTAAGACTATTTACAAGGCTATTTGACCAAGTGGTTACTCTAGCCAGCTAAGTGGCGGCATTTAATGTCTCAAAAGTTCGATTGTAATTTTCATTATTCTATACCGACAGTTTGCACAAATCGCAAAAACGCTGCTTGACCTTGCGGCGTTTGTTTAAAGACACCGGCATCCGCCAAAACACGGACAAATACCTGCCCTAACGCAGTTTGTAAGATCTGAGTAACATTTTTGGGATTAATTTCAAAATCAGTTTTTAACTCATTGGCCCAAGCAAGATGAATTGACTTAATCTTGTTAGGTTTATCTAAGAGATATTTTTCGACTTCATGTAATTCATCCTGCAGTCGCGGCGGCAAAATTGCTAAGCCCATTACCTCGATTAAGCCAATATTTTCCTTTTTGATATGTTGCACGTCAGGATGCGGATGAAAAATTCCGTCTGGATATTGCTTAGAAGTTTGATTATCACGCAAAACTAAATCTAGTTCAAACTGATCATCGTGCATGCGGGCGATTGGGGTCAACGTATGATGTGGCGTTTCACCAGTAAAGGCGCGAACATTGACGGTTTCATCGCTATAGGTGTGCCAAGTGGTTAAAATTTTATTTGCCAGTTCTACCAACTGCTCTTTTTTAGAACTACGCAAGCGAATAACTGACATCGGCCATTTCACAATTCCAGCCGTCACATCAGTAAAGCCGCGAAAAGATAGCTTCGTCATTATTGATGCTTTAGCCATCGGAAAGTCATGCCGACCACCTTGATAATGCTCATGAGTTAAAATTGAGCCACCAACAATTGGTAAATCAGCGTTGCTACCGACAAAATACCCGGGAAACTGCTCGAGAATTGTCAACAGGCGCTCAAAAGTTTGTCGTTCAATTTTCATTTCTTGGTGCTTAGCCGCTAAGAAAATACAATGCTCGTTAAAATAAGCATAAGGTGAATACTGAAACCCCCAATCTTCTTGCCCCAGTTGAAAACGAATAACCCGGTGATTACTACGCGCTGGATAAGCCATTCTCCCCAGATAACCTTCGTTTTCTAGACATAATTGGCATAAGGGGTAGCTATGATTGGCCTGCTTTTTAGCCGCTGCAATTTCCTTGGGGTCCTTTTCAGGTTTAGCCAAATTAATGGTGATTTCTAAATCACCATATTCGCTAGGCGTAACAAAATAGACATTTTTGGCAATTGCACGAGTTTTGATATAGTCGCTACTTTTACTTAAAGTGTAAAAATCGTTAATTGCTTGAGTCGGACTATCCTGATAAGTCTGCCAAAAGCGCCAATTGACCACACTTGGCCTGGGCACGATTAACTCCATTAACTGCGCTTCTAGTATATCAGCCTCATTATTTGATGTACCGCATTTACCAGCTACCTGTGCAGTTTTAACTAGTTCAGCTTTTAAGTCTAGCAAGTCACCGCTACTTGTCTGCTGATGAAGGGCCTCATCGCCAACTAAGCGCAAAACACGATTAGTCAAATAAATTCGGTCTAAGTCAGTATAGTCGCTCATGCTAATCACCTGATCGACAAATTCTTTTACTAAATTGGACTTTTTCATCTTAATAATCCTTACTAAATTTTATTGCCAAACTTTTGCACCATCAGCCGTTTCAGCTAAGTAAAATGAAGGTGGATACCCAATTTTTTGTTCATAAATGGCACCAACTTGTTCTTGAAAAGCAGTGACTTGCTCCTTTTGCACCAAAGCAATTGCACAGCCACCAAAACCAGCACCAGTCATTCGCGCACCCAATACCCCAGGCTGCTGCCAAGCCGCATGTACTAGAGTATCAAGTTCCTTGCCAGTAACCTCGTAATCATATTCTAGTGAAACATGTGAAGCATTAATTAAACGACCAAAGCGGGCTAAATCACCATCCTCTAATGCCGTCTTTGCCAAGAGTGTTCGGTTATTTTCTGAAACCACATGACGCGTTCTCTTTAACAGCTTTAGGGGTAGCAGATAACTATATTCATCAAGTGTCACGCTATCAAGATCACTAAGTGAATCAAGTTTTAATTGGTTTTGCAAAATTTGCAGTGCCTGTTCACATTCTTTTCGCCGTTCATTGTATTTCGAATCTGCTAGTTCTCTACGTTTATTAGTATTCATGATAACAATTAGATTGTCTGCCAGTTTTAACGGTACTTGTTGGTAAGCCAAAGTGGTAGTATCAAGTAAGATCGCCTGGTCCTTTTGACTAAGCGCTACGGCAAATTGATCCATTACCCCAGAATTCACCCCAATAAACTCATTTTCGGTTTTGACACCTAATTTTACCAAAGCGAGTTTACTAATATTTAACTTAAATTGATCCTTGACAATTATTCCAATCAACATTTCTAAAGCCGCTGAAGAGGACAAACCGGCACCATCAGGAATATTACCATTAACGTAAATATTTAGGCCATGATCCAATTGATAGCCATTTACCAATAAAGAATACAACATCCCTTTAGCATAATTTACCCAAAAGTCAGTTTGAACATATTTTAAATCAGCCAAATCTACTTCAATTGTCCCAAGTTCACTAAAATTGGCGGAGTAAAAGCAGAACCTACGGTCACTGCGCCGACTAACTGCACCATAAATTCCTAAGGAAATAGCACATGGAAAAACTTGCCCACCATTATAATCAATATGCTCGCCTATTAAGTTAATTCGTCCGGGTGAAAAATATAACCTAGTCGGCTTCTGCCCAAAAACTTTCAAGAATTCATCTACTAATTCTACTTGTTGCATTATTTTCACCTATTTTTCTAAAAAGCGCTCTCAAATACTTATCCCCATTATACTTGATTTAGGTGTAACATTAAAGTAGTCAAAAAAAGACACTGCTAATGCAGCGTCCTTTTTACCAAATATGCAACAATCGATCTGGATGCAACTTACTCAAATTAAATTGATGAACCTCTTGCGGTCGACTTTGAGGAAACTTTTCCGCAAAATCGGCTAAATTAACCAAGCCAGTTGAATACGTCCAGACCCCCTTAACCTTTTTGATTGGTTCTAGCATTTCATTTCTAATGGGATAAGCTGAAATGAGAAAATGCTTGTGATGAAATTTAAAGACAAAAAATGGTAACCGAAATTCATCCACAATTTCCGTTTTAGTTTTACCAATCGTAATCACATTGCGATAAGTGCCATACTTGGCCGTAAATTGATCATTAAACGAAAAATAAAAATTAGAAATATGCACATGGGGAAAATCCGCTTCAGCAACTTGATCTGGTATTGCCATCACATGGGCAAACCGATCCAAATTACTTTCTCTTTGCGCCAAAGCACTATCCATCTGGTTAGGGCTAATCACATGCACCCATTCAGGGAGTCGAAAATTATCCTTATATGTTAAATACATCTCCCTAATGACATCTGGCTTGACCCAATCATATTGCTTTCGCACTTCATTACGATTAAGCAAATTCCGTAAACTCTTATGATACATCAAATCAACAACGAATAATTCATAACGATAACGATCGACCCACGGTTTGTAGTGCTCAATATTGTCTGTCACAATATGTGTGCTATCAACAATTACCGTTTCACCGCGTTTCATTTTTTCTTCTACGAGAAAGTCAACTAGCTGCTCCGTCTGCTTGTTTGCATAACGCGGAATTACTTGATGCAAGTAATCGGTATCTTCTTCATAATAATAGGTTAAATTTGCCAATAATAATCTAATCTGATCACGACTGATTGAATATGGCTGTAAGTGGTGACGAGCAATGAAAGAAGATTTACCGGAGCCAGGTGCGCCTCGTAATAAAAATATTTTACGCATACCTTTACTCCAAACTAAGAATTTAAAATTTATTTAGTATCGTAATAAATTCTACCATATATCTTGCGAAATCCTTAATCAGAAATAAATTGTCAACCTAACTTTAACTCAAAATCTTTTTATCAATAATTTCTAGCTGATCATCTAACGTGTACACAATTGGCTCAGCATTGGGGACTTCAAGATTCACAATTTCCTGATCAGTGATTTTTTCTAATTGCTTAATCAGTGCCCGTAAACTTGAACCATGAGCGACAACCAATTGATCTTCTGCTTTAGCTAAACGACTGGCAATCTGATTATAATAGTATGGCAACAGTCGTTGCTGAGTTTGATACAGGCTCTCTGCCTGCGGCAGATGGGCAAAGTCACAGTTATGATAGCGACGATCAATGATTGGCTTGCCCTTAGGAGGTACTGCATAAAAGCCACGCCGCCATTTCAAGATTTGCTGTTCACCATAAATCTGACGTGACAGATCTTTATTAAGACCACGTAATTTACCATAATTCCGCTCATTTAATCGCCAAGTCTTAGTAATTGGCAAATATAAAAAATTACTCACATCTGCAATAATATTGGCTGTTTCAATGGCCCGAGACAAAATTGAAGTATGCAATCGTGTCGGCTTAAAATCTGCTAGCTGGGTAATTAATTGACCTGCATTTTCAGCCTGCATCCGACCCTTTTTGGTTAGTGCAACATCGTTCCAACCGGTGTAGATATTGGCTGAATTAGCTGTACTTTCACCATGCCTAACCAAGACTAACTTGACCATTGCTTAATTCACCCAGTGCATAATTAGCATCACTATACCGCCGATAGTAAAAATAATCCCCAACCACATAAAAGCTTTTGCAGCTCCATTACGTTTTTGCTGACGACGATTATAAGCATAAGATAAGTCATAGAGGCCAACGATTAACACAATAATTGCGGTAAAAATATTAACTTTCAATTTTTTCTCCTAATTTTCTGACTTTTGCTGGGAAACAATCATTTCATCATATTTGCCACGATCACACTCTGCTTGAAAATTAAGGTGATTAATTCCCAACTTTTGTAAATCATGACTAAGTTGCTGCGTTAGCTTTTCAAACTCTTGCACAGTTAAATCCGGTGCTACATTGACGTGCGCGTCTAACATAATATAGTCATCGCTATAACGCCAGATATGAACATGATGAATATTCTTAATTGCTGGAATTGCCAACACAATCTTATTTACCTGATCTAAATCAATATCTGGATTAGATTCCATTAACACATTTGCTGCTTGCTTGGTAATTTGATAGGCTTCACGCAAAACAAAAATAGAAACTACCAACGTCATGATTGGATCAAGCAGACTAACTTGCCAAAAGTAAATGAAAATTGCACCAATCACCACTGCTACACTTGATAAGGCATCACTCAACATATGCAAAAAAGTTGAGCGGACGTTTAAGCTGCCTTGTGCATCCTGATGCATGGTCAACATCGAAATGACATTAGCCAGTAAGCCAATTATCGAAACAATCAACATTACGCCACCATTGATTTTAGTTGGTTGCCAAAAACGTTCGATTGCTTCAGCAAACAATGACAAACTAATAAAAATCAAGATAATACCATTGGTAAACGCCGCTAAAGTTTCAGCTCGCTCATAACCAAAAGTTTTAATTTGATTACGCTTGCGATTACTAATTAAATGCGCCACAAACGAAATAATAATTGCCCCAACATCACTCAGATTATGGACGGCATCAGATAATAAGGACAGTGATCCTGAAATAAAGCCGCCACAAAATTCAGCAATCGTGATCACGATATTGAGCAATGTTACCCAAAAATAGCGTTTAGTAGTCTGATCTTTCATCTTGCATGTCTCCGATTAATAATCTAGATAAATTACGCCTGTCTACAACTGTTTTGCATTAACATTATAGTCAACAATTTCAAATTTACCATTATCATTCAAAATCCCGCGACTGACACTGCCATTGTCAGGAAAAACAATATCATGCAGTCCATCACTCTTGCGCCAATACTTAATGCCTAGTGTTTTAATAAAGTCACCGTGTGACACCAATAAGACCCGCTTCTCATTTCTAGTCAATTCAGTTAGCACTTTAACTGCTCTAACCATGCGCTCATCTAGTTCTTCTTTATCTTCAGCCAAGTGCCTTGGATCAGCCTTTTTGGTAGCCTGGCGAAATTCGTAAATCCCAACTTGATTAATAATCTTAGTGACATCCGTTTCTTCGCCAATTCCAGCTGCTAGACCAACTTGCTGCCAGGTATCAACTACATCATCACCTTCAAAAGAGCCAAAAAAGACTTCCCGAAATTCCGGTAACTTTTTAATTTTACCAATTTCTGAGACTCGGTTAGCATCCTTCATCAAGTGAACCGTATCAATTGCTCGTTTTAAATCAGAAGAATACATATTATCAAAATGGACTTGGCTCAGTGCCTCAGCTGTCCGTTTTAGATCATTGATACCCTTTACCGTTAGTGGTGAATCACACCAACCTTGGACCTTATTTAGTTGGTTAAACATGGTTTCGCCATGGCGAATTAAATATACTTCTGTACTCATTGGCATGTTCCTTTCCTAATAAAATTAGTTTATCAGACTATCAGCCAAGATGCTTACTTAGCTAATTTTTACTTATAAAAAAGTCACAACTAACCTACCACAATTATATCTATTATAATGGTATCTAAGAAACAAATAAAGAAGGTAATCATCCATGACCAAATTTGAAACATTGATCTTCATCCCTGAAGGAAGTCTGCTAAATGAAAAACTAGCACAAAGAACAGCTCTTAGCCAGACCTTAGCAGTATTAAAAGAGGGTTTTGGGCCTAAGGAACGTTTGCAGTACACTGAAATACAGGAACAAGCCAAGTTATTGGGACTAAATGAACGCATTGAGTTAACTTTACAGACTTTTTGCAAAGCAAATTATCAAACTGCCAAACCAATCTTTTGGCAAAAATTAGCTCACCAAACCCAATTAGTCAAAGGCGCAATTTCCTTTTTAGAACAAATTCCGGACCAAGTAAAATTAGTTTTATTGGCTAAGGAACCCAAACAAGTTATTAGCACTCGCATAACAGATAGTAAATTGCTAAACTTTTTTAGTGCATGTTATTTTAGCGAAGATTTCTCTGATACTTTTACCCAAACAATTTTAGGGCAAGTATTGCAAGCAGAACCTGCAATTAATCCTGCAACCTGCTTGGTTATTGGAACAGACTTAGCTGACGAAATTCAGGCAGCCAATCAAGCCAATTTAGCCTCTGTTTGGCTTGCTCCCAAAAAAGTTAAGCTGCCGATTAATCCGCGTCCAACCATGCATCTAACTAGGTTAAGTGATTTATTATTTTACCTCAACCTAAGCTAGTTTATAATAAAAGAAAAGAATTGTGAGGTAATAATAATGACAAAAATTGCGGTTGTTTTTGCAAATGGTTGTGAAGAAGTAGAAGGTCTCAGTCAAGTCGATGTCTTTCGCAGATTAGGAATTACTACAGATATGGTAGGTTTGACTAGTACAGAAATTATTGGCGACCATCAGATCAAATTAATCTGTAACCAAGTTATCGGGTCAGACCTGCTTGATTATGAAGTGGTCGTTTTTCCTGGTGGCAAGCAAGGTGCAGAAAATTTGCGCGCTAGTCAAGAACTTGGCGATATCATGATTAGCCGTCAAGCTGCTAATAAGTGGAATGCTGCTATGTGTGCGGCACCAATTGCGTTTGCACATTATGGTTTACTAAATAATGCTGATTATACTTGCTATCCTGGTTTTGATAAGCAAACTAAAAAAGAGGCTCCTAGCGGTCATTTTAAAACTACGATAACCGTTACTGATTACCAAAATAGAATCATTACTAGCCGTGGTCCAGCTACTGCCTGGGCCTTTGCATATGCGATTGCTGAAGCTGTTGGTGTTTCAACTAAGGAGTTGAAAGAAGGCATGCTCTACAATTATTTAGCCAATAATATTAAGGATAGTCTTTAAGACTATCCCAACTAAAAAACAGCTGCAGATAGCAACTGTTTTTTTAGTTTAAATAAGTTCTTTGACATTAATTGATTCAATAAATTCAAATTTTTCCTGATCATAAGTAAATTTCAGAATACAACAATTGTGGAAATTCTTAACTCGCTTTTTAATATCGGCATATGGTAACCATTTTTGCAAAAACATAAAACAAGCGCCGCCGTGGCTGACTGCTAAAACCCGCTGATGATCTGGCTGATTCATAATATCTGTCAAGGTTGCGTTCATCCGCTCTTGCACTTGCAAATCTGACTCGCCACCAAATTGCAGAAAAAAGTCACCATAAGAATGACGCTGACTATCATCTTGGGGATTTAATTGTTCACTTTGGCCTTCAAAAACGCCAAAGTTCCACTCCTTGATCCCTTTTAACCTTTGGTAAGGTTGGCTAGTAATATTCTCAAGCGTGTCACAAGCTCGCTCTTGCGTTGAGGCATAGGCATGATCAAAACTGATATTATTTTTCCGAAAGTATTGTCCTACTTCTTTGGCATCTGCTATTCCTTGTTTAGTCAATGGTGAGTCTGATGCCCCTTGAATCCGGTGTAATTGATTGAATAATGTTTGCCCGTGACGCATTAAATATAGTTCTTTCATGATTTACTCCTTACCTATTTTACATTTAATCTTTGTCTAGCAATATTGTACCATCTGGCGGGTTTTGACTTATTGCGCCAACAATTCTATGTGGTACATATGGTTGCTCAAGATACGAAAGGTCAGCTTTAGTCAATTTAACTTTTAATGCCTGATTAGCATCATCAAAATGATTTGCCTTCGTTGCACCAATAATTGGTGCTCCTACACCCTTGGACCATAACCAGGATAAAGCAATCTGCGACATCTTAACTTGGTATTTTTTAGCTAATTCAGCTACCCTACTGGTAATTTGCATATCAAACTGTTTAGTATGATCGTATTTCCCTTTGGCAACCTGATCAGTCTGACTACGCAAAGTATCTGTATCCCAGTTAGGACGTGCTAAACGACCGGCTGCAAGAGGGCTATATGGCATCAAAGTAACATTTTGCTGCTTACAAATTGGCATCAATTCATGCTCATCCTCACGATATAACAAATTGTAATGATTTTCCATTGCCGAAAATTGTGCCCAACCATGCTCACGCGCTACCAACTGCATATTGTAAAATTGATAACCATACATGGCTGATGCGCCTATCGCACGCACTTTCCCCGCTTTAACTAAATCATTTAAAGCCGACATAGTTTCTTCAATTGGCGTTTCATAGTCAAAGCGATGAATAATATATAAGTCTAAATAATCAGTACCTAAACGTTTAAGTGTACCATCAATTTCTCTGGTAATTGCAGCTTTTGATAAACGTCCTGGATTAAAATAAACTTTTGAAGCTAAGATTACCTTATCTCTAGCAATATTGCGTTTAAGTGCTTTACCCAAGTATTCTTCACCAGTACCTGCAGAATAACTATTAGCAGTGTCAAAAAAGTTGATTCCCAAAGATAACGCATGAGCAACTACTTCTGCAGTTTTTTCTTCATCCAGAGTCCAATCATGCATAGTACCGGCTTGGCCAAAACTCATCCCACCGACACATACTTTTGATATTTTTATATTTGTCTGACCTAAATTTATATATTCCATTTTCTATTGCCTCTGCTTAATACACAATTACATCCTTTTCTTATTATATTTTCAAAAAAGCAGTATGTCTAATACTTATTTTATATATTGAGGTATAATAAATATGCATATCAATAATTTATTTAGTGGGAGTAAAATATGGAACTTAGAGTATTGAAATATTTTTTAGCAATAATCCAAGAACATAATATTTCAAATGCAGCTAAAAAATTACATCTTTCTCAACCAGCAATTTCACGACAAATTGCTGATTTGGAAAAAGAACTAGGCACTACATTATTCAAGCGTGGTACCAAAGTTATTGAATTAACACCTGACGGTGAATATTTGGCCAATCAAGCTACACAAATTCTTACTCTAACTAGTAAAACGGTTGCTAACCTAGGTAACAACCGTGAAATTAAAGGTAGTATTATGATTGGCTGTTCTGAGGCACCCATGATTACTATTATTGCTGACACAATTAATAACATTAAAAAGATAGCACCTAACATTACTATTAATTTACATAGTTGCGATGCTAACGAAGTCCAGACTAAAATTCAAAATGGTCTGTTTGATTTTGGTTTTGTATTGGAACCATTTAATAAAATTAACTATAATTTTTTAAACTTGCCTGGAACAACTCGCTGGGGAATATTAACTAGAAAAGATTCAGCTTTAGCACAAAAAAGTCAGATCACAGTAGCCGACTTAGATTTGCAACCACTTATCATGCCACAAAGACCAGATAGTCGCAGCCTATTAAACAATTGGTTAGGCGAAAGTGAGCACAATTTTCAGGTTATTGGCAATTATAATCTACTTAATAACGCCGCAATATTGGCTGAAAGTGGCGTGGGTCATGTACTTTGTTTAGATGGTATTATCAATACAACACAATCAAATCTAGTTTTCATTCCATTAGCGCCAAAAATACTCATTCACTCAATCTTAATCTGGCCAAAAACTGCGTCCTTGTCACCAGCTGCGGAGCTCTTTTTGAGCCAGTTAAAACAAATCCTAACTTAACATTTTATTAGGTAATCAACTCATCTTGCTGAATATGGTAAGTGCATCCAATCAGCCACTTCATCCCAAGGCACTTGAACAGCCGCTCCCTTAGCACAAAAAACCGAATCGGGTGTATTATCTAAATCACTAGTTGGCTGATAATTACTTTGCGCAATAATTGCTGCAGCTTGACACGGCTGGTATCCCGCAAAGCTACATTCTAATTGTCCCTGACCATGGGTATACGATCGCAAAGTTTGGGCATAATTTTGCATTTTGACAACTGGAGCCTTACCCTTAATCGTTTGCGTTGCTTGTTGGCCATTTATTTTAGGCAATTGAAATGTAGCATTCATTAACTGCAAATCATTAAGCGCACGTCCTACTTGCTCTTGATTTACTGTCAGACTAAATTGATACCACGGTTCAAGCAACTGACACTGTCCTTGCTTCTTTAAAACCATTAGTCCCTGTCTAACAGCTCGCCACGTGGCCTGCCGAAAATCGCCACCAACAGTATGTTTGTTACTATATTTCCCGCTAATCAAAGTCAGCTTTACATCAGTCAATGGCGCCCCAAGTAACACCCCCAGATGTTCTTTATTTGTCAAATCACTCATAATCTGCTTTTGCCAATTTGTTGCCAGCATATCATTGGGGCAGTTATTGGCAAAGGTCAGGCCACTGCCAAGAGGTCCTGGTTCAAGTAATAAGTGAACTTCTGCATAATGACGTAATGGTTCAAAGTGACCTACTCCCTCGACTAATTGGGTAATTGTCTCTTGATAAAGCACCTTACCTTCAACAAATTTAAGTTTTAAGTCATATCTATCAGCTAGTAATTGCTGTAAAATTTCCAATTGCACTTTACCCATAATCCGAATACTAAGTTTCTGCTGGTGCTGGTTCCAAAGAACATGCAACTGCTGATCTTCATCTGCTAATTCTCGTAGCGCTTCAAGACAAATTAACGGATCGTACTCTCCAGTAGCAACTTCATAGGTTAGAACTGGTTTAAGCTCCGGCTGCACACTATCTGAAAGTTTTCCTAAACCTTGACCTACATAAGTATTTTTTAAACCCGGAATCGTACAAACTGCTCCAGCTGTAATCCTGTCAACTCCTTGATACTTATCTCCTTGATAAACTCGGAGTTCACTTACCTTTTGCTCACTACCTAAAGGCTGCCGCGGCTGCAATTTACCAGCAAAAACTCTCAGCCATGTTAACCGCTCACCTTTTTGATTATGTGAGATTTTAAAGACTCGTGCACTAAATTCCGTTTCTTCAGAATGATACTCTGCTGTCCAATCATTCAACCCTGTTAAAAATTTACTAATTCCTGTTAATTTGAGTGCTGAACCAAAAAAGCAAGGAAATACTTTTCGCTGTTGAATAAGTACTTGAATTGTTGCAGTTGCTAACTTCCCCTTAGCCAAGTATTCGCTGAGCAATTGTTCATCTTGTAAAGCAAGTTCTTCATATGCTTCAGCTGATAAATTAGTTTTATCAGCAAAAGATATGCATTTGGTAGAGAGATTTTCTTGTAATTGACTCATTAAACAACTAATTTCTTGATTAGCGACATCCATTTTATTAACAAAAATAAAAGTAGGAACTTGATAGTGATGCAATAGTTGCCAAATTTTACGTGTATAACTTTGCACTCCAGAGGTAGCTGAAACTACTAAAATCGCATAGTCTAACACACTCAGGACTGCCTCTGTTTGACTAGCAAAATCAATATGTCCTGGAGTATCAAGTAAAGTCAGCTGCGTTGTTTGATATTCTAGATTAGCCTGGTGTGAAAAAATAGTGATACCACGTTGTCTTTCTAGTTGATCAGGATCTAAAAAAGCATCTTGCTTATCCACTCGACCTAAATGGCGAATAGCTCCAGACTGATAAAGCATTGCTTCTGCAAGCGATGTCTTTCCAGCATCAACGTTAGCCAAAATACCGATTACAACCTTTTTCATAGCAATTCCTCCGTTCACCAATTAGTAAACAAAAAAAGTATCCCGCAAAGGATACTTTTTTGAATAAACGTAATGTAAATTAACGTTTTGAGAATTGAGAAGCCTTACGAGCCTTCTTCAAACCTGGCTTCTTTCTTTCGACCATTCTAGGATCACGAGTTAGGAAGCCTGCCTTCTTCAAAGGACCACGGAAATCTGGATCAACTTCAAGAAGAGCACGTGCAACACCTAAACGAATCGCACCAGCTTGACCAGCAAAGCCACCACCGTTAACATTAACGTTAACGTCATATTGACCTTCTGTTTCAGTTAAAGTCAATGGTTGCTTTAAATCCTTAACCAAGTTAGGAAATGGGATGTATTGATCAACATCCTTATTATTAACTGTAATTTTTCCACTGCCTGGTACCAAACGTACACGCGCAACTGCATCTTTGCGCCGACCAGTACCTGCATATGCAACTTGTTGTGCCATTATTTAACCTCCTAGATTAATTTTTTAATGTCTAATTCTTCAGGCTTTTGTGCTTCATGCTTATGATTAGCATCTGCATAAACGTGCATCTTCAAAAATTCTTGATGACCAAGAGTGTTCTTTGGAAGCATACCCTTAACTGACAATTCAACTAATCTAACTGGATTCTTGGCAAGCAATTCACCAGCTGGAGTGGCCTTCATACCACCAAGATATTCAGAGTGATGGTAGTAAATCTTATCAGTAGCCTTTTTACCAGTCAACTTAATCTTGGCAGCGTTGATAATAATCACGTTATCACCAGTATCAACATTCGGTGTATATTGAGGCTTATTTTTGCCTCTTAATATAGTGGCTACTGCAGTAGACAGACGACCTAAAGATACATCTGTTGCGTCAATAACATACCACTTACGTTCAATTTCATTAGGTTTTGCTAATTGTGTAGTACGCAATGTAATTTCCTCCGTTTATACGTTGTTTGAAAACAATAAGTTTCCGGGGCCTATCATGGACAAACATACTGTACTAGAATACGCCATTTTTACTAAAATGTCAATGTTAGGCTAAGTCTTGTCGATATTTTTCAGGTACGTCTTCATAAAAAACATGGTATAGATATAACCCACTTGCTTGAGCTGTTTCCCTGACTTGTTCACGATCTTTAGCCATTATTACCCGGGGAATATCATCTATAGGTCGTTTATCATTACCTATTTCAAGTAAAGTAGCCACTAAAATCCGCACCATATTATACAAAAAGCCAGAGCAAATAAAGTCAAAAATCACTTCATTGCTAGCCTCATCTTTTTCAACATTGACATAATACATAGTGCGAACCTTATTTTTTATTTGGCCACCACTTGCCGCAAAACTTGTAAAATCATGCCTTCCCAGTAAATCATGCCCAGCTAATTTCATCTTTGCGATATCAACTGGATAAGGATAGTGACCGGTATAAAATCGTTTGAAAGGATCAACGAACTTATCCAGACTAACTCGATATCGATACCATTTACCTTTAACACTGTAACGGGCATGAAAATCCGAATTAACAATTTCACACTCTTTAAAAACAATATCTAGCGGCATCATTGAATTTAGCGCAAACAACATTCTTTCAGGAACAATCGGATTGCCTTCATAAATAAATTGAATTACTTGACCTAGCGCATGAACACCAGCATCAGTTCGACCTGAGCCTTCAACCTGAATCGTCTTACCCTTAGACATTTTTTTCAGAGCAGCTTCAATAGTACCTTGAACCGTTCTCTGGTTTGGCTGTGACTGGAAACCATGAAATAAATACCCATCATATGCCAGGGTCATTTTATAATTAGTTTTCATTATGCAGTCCTAAAAATTATTAGTAATATAATTAAACTAGCAAAATAGCCTAAATTATATAGATCATATTTTGACCAGCGTAAAATACGATATTTGGTTCTGCCTGCATCACCGCGATAGCCACGTGATTCCATTGCCGTTGACAAATCAAGGGCTGTTTCCAAAGAACTAATAAACAATGGCACTAATAAAGGCGTGATTGCTTTAGCGCGCTTAATCAAGCCTCCGTCATTAAAATCAGCTCCGCGAGAACGTTGTGCATTCATTATCTTAACCGTTTCATCAAATAAAGTTGGCACAAAGCGAAGTGCAATCGACATGACTAAGGCAATTTTATCCACAGGAACTTTAAACAATTTCAATGGCGTCAGAAGCCATTCCATCGCATCCGCAATTTCAAGCGGCATCGTAGTTACCGTCATTACCGTTGAAATTAAAATAATCACCGTAAATCGAATAAAAATAAAGACTGCATTCTCTATCCCATAACTTGAAATCGCGAGAAATGCCCACTGCCAATAAACAGTTCCACCCACTGTGAAAAATAATTGTAAGACAGAAGTGAAAAAAATTAGCCAAATCATTGGCTTGACGCCATCCCAGAAAACTCGTGGTTTTAGCTTTGTTGCTGCAACTGCTAACAAGCTATATATTGTTACAATTGCATATGTGACTGGATTATTAGCTAGAAAAATGATCAAAATAAAGAAGATGGTTGCTAGCAGTTTTCCACGCGGATCCATTTTATAAACAAGTGAATTTCCCGGGACATAACGTCCAATTAAAATCTTACTCATCTAAACTACCTCCGCAAATTTTCTGCAATTGCTTTCACCAAGTCATTACTTGTAAGCGGCAGCTGTGGAAAAGTATAATTATGCAAACGACTGGCAAACAGCATTGCTTTAGGTTCATCTAAGTGATGTTGTCGAAGCCAACTGCGCTTCTGAAAAACTTTGCTTGGACGATCATGCTTTATCATTTTTCCTTGTTCCATAACAATTACGTCATCGGCATAATCTACTACATCATCCATATTATGAGTTACCAAAATAACAGTGTGCCCTTCTGTTTGATATTCAGCAAATAGTTGCATAATTTGCTTGCGCGCTTGTGGATCAAGTCCTGCGACTGGTTCATCTAAACAAAGAATATCTGGTTCATAAGCCATTACCCCAGCTATTGCTACCCGACGCATCTGTCCGCCAGATAATTCGAATGGAGATACACTAGCAAGTGAATCAGGCAATCCCACTTTTTTCAACCATTTTTTTGCTAGCTCATTAGCCTCTGCATTATTATAACCGAAATTTTTTGGTCCATATGCAATATCATCTAAGACAGTACTTTCAAATAATTGCGATTCTGGAAATTGAAAAACTAAGCTCACTCTTCGTCGTAATTCTTTTAAATTTTTATTGGTTGTTTCAGGTGTAATTGTCGTCCCAGCAATTTCAATTTTCCCTGTTGCAGGCTTAAGTAAGGCATTAAAATGCTGCATTAAAGTCGACTTGCCACTACCAGTATGCCCAATGATTGCTACAAAAGAGCCATCTTGTATTTCAAAATTAATATTCTCCAACCCAATTTTTTCAGTTGGCGAATCTTGTGCATAAATATAGCTTACATTTTCGAATTTAATTGACATAAGTAATTGATCATCTCTTCTTCTGAATCAATATCATTAGGCAGTTTGATGCCATCTTGTATAAGTCTTATTTTTATTTGTTGAAAAAATGGCACGTCAAGCCCTAAATCATCAAGTACTTGTGTTTGATTAAAAATCTTTTTGGTTGATCCTTGATCAACTAGCTTGCCATCATTCATAACGATTACCTGATCGGCTTGACTAGCCTCATCAATATCATGCGTAATTGAAATAACTGTTAAATGATATTTTTTTTTCATTTGGCGCACAATTTCCAAAATTTGATTTTTTCCTTCAGGATCAAGCATTGAGGTTGCCTCATCTAAAATAATAATTTTAGGTTTAATTGCCAAAATACCAGCTATTGCTACTCTTTGCTTTTGTCCTCCTGACAAATTGGCAGGCTCAACATCACTACTTGAAGACATTCCTACTGCTTCAAGAACTTTAGGAATAATCTTCAACATCTCATTACGAGCAACACCACGGTTTTCCAAACCAAAAGCCACATCGTCAGCTACAGTAGCGCCAACAAATTGATTGTCAGGATTTTGAAAAACTACCCCGACCTTGTTTCTAATCTGCCAAACTGTATCATCAGTTAGCTCTACACCATCAACTTCAATATACGGTTGTCCCTGTTCATCTGGAACTAACAAACCATTAATTAATCTAATAATAGTTGATTTGCCACTTCCATTATGCCCAATTACTGCAGTCCATGATCCCCTTTCAACTTCAAAACTAATCTGATCTATTGCTGGCTTTTTAGTTTCGGGATAAGTATAACTTACGTTTTTAATCTTAATAATACTATTTGCAGCCATTTTTTCACCGTCCTATAATCTTTTCTATTGTACCAAAAATGACCAGTTATTTGTGATATTACTTAATTTATTTTTTTATTAAGTATTAATTTTAATTATAATTTTTCCATTCTTAACTATAACTTAATTAATATACAGTAAAATATATATTATATAAAAGGGTGGTGATCAATATGGGCTTTACAATGCTACTATCAACATTAATTATTGGAATAATTTTACTTGTTATAAGTTCCAAAATTACATCTAAATTTTGGAAGATGTTAATAATTACAGTCGGAATAGCTCTACTTTTACTAGGGATAATTTTGTTATTTGCACCTGGATTCTCACATCAAGTATATGACCAGCTATACAATTTATTGAATTAAGTGTCTAAATAATTAAAATGGCTACTAACAAGATAAAATATAAATCTGTTAGTAGCCATTTTTATAAAAAAGCAAAAAAAATCATCCATGAAGAGGGATAACTTTTATTATCTAAGCTAGACTAAACTTTCGTCATCATCTTAACGCTTATTCTCACTTTCATGGATAATTCTTAATAGCTATTAAGTTTGTTGTTCTGAAACTAAACTAATTCAAGAACAACCATTGGAGCTGCATCACCCTTACGAGGGTTAGCTAACTTCATAATTCTAGTATAACCACCATTACGATCTTTGTAACGTGGAGCAATATCACTAAAAAGCTTTTGCAATGCTGATTTAACAACTACTGCATCATCTTCTTCATGGATATCAGCAACTTCATCGCGAACAAAAGCAGCAGCTTTTCTTCTTGCGGCCAAGTCACCACGTTTACCTAAAGTAATCATTTTTTCGGCTGTTTTACGAATTTCTTTGGCACGAGTTTCAGTAGTAACAATCCGCTCTTTAATGATCAGTTGAGTGGTCATTTCTCTCAGCATTGCTTTCCTATGTGCACTGTCCCAGCCTAATTTACGGTATGCCATCAAGTTTACCTCCTTTTATTTTTCATTAATCTTCTTGACGAAGTGAAAGTCCTAAGTCAGCTAATTTGTTCTTAACTTCTTCCAATGATTTACGACCCAAATTACGTACTCGCATCATATCTGCTTCAGTCTTATCAGTTAACTCTTGCAAAGTATTAATGCCTGCACGTTTAAGACAGTTATATGAACGAACAGATAAATCTAACTCTTCAATTGTCATTTCAAGTTTTTTCTCTGCTGTGTTGTCTTCTTTTTCAATCATAACATCATCAAATTTTGTACTTGCATCAGCAGTTTCAAACACTTTGAAGTGTTCTACTAAAATTTTAGCAGCAAAACTAAGGGCATCATTAGGTTTGATTGAACCATCAGTCCAAACTTCTAAAGTAAGCTTGTCAAAGTCATCCCTTTTTCCAACCCGAGTCGATTCAACCTGATAATTAACTTTTTTAATTGGTGAGAAAAGAGAATCTACTGGTATAACCCCAATTGGCATATCTTCACTCTTATTGTCACTCGCCGCTACATATCCACGACCATTTTTGACAGCAATTTGCATATGCAAGTGACCGCCATCAGCAATAGTACAAATATATTGATCTGGATTCAGTATTTGAACATCTGAATCAACTTTAAGATCATCGGCAGTTACAGTAGCCGGTCCTTCAATATCCAACTCAATAAGCTTTTGTTCATCTGAAAGAGACTTTAATTCAAGTTTCTTCAAATTCAGAATCATTTTAGTTACATCTTCGCGAACACCGGGTACTGTTGAAAATTCATGCAAGACACCATCGACTTGAACATAAACCAGACCGGTTCCTGGGATAGACGTAAGTAAAACTCTACGTAATGAGTTACCTAAAGTAGTACCAAAGCCACGTTCAAGTGGTTCAATAATAAATTTGCCGTAAGACTTCTCTTGGTCAACAACGGTAATATTGGGTTTTTCAAATTCAATCATTACTAGGCCCCTTTCAAAACGCAATGTTCTTCATTAAGAACAAAATTATACACGACGACGTTTTGGTGGTCTGGAACCATTGTGGGGAACTGGAGTAACATCACGAATTGTAGTGATTTCAAGACCAGCGGCTTGCAGTGATCTAATAGCAGATTCACGACCAGCGCCAGGACCCTTAACAGAAACTTCTACATGTTTCATGCCTTGATCCATTGCACTCTTAGCTGCTGCTTCTGCTGCCATTTGAGCTGCAAAAGGAGTAGACTTACGACTACCCTTAAAGCCCAATGCACCAGCTGAAGACCAAGCAACTGCATTACCTTGTACGTCAGTAATCATGACTAAAGTATTATTAAACGTTGAATGAATATGCGCAACGCCCTTTTCAACGTGCTTCTTCACACGACGCTTACGTGCTGTTTTTGGCATCAATAAACCTCCTTATAAAATTTATCTATTCTTTTTACTACCCTTACGAGTCCGTGCATTATTCTTGGTATTTTGTCCACGAACCGGAAGGCCACGACGATGGCGAATGCCGCGGTATGAACCGATATCAATTAACCGCTTAACATTCATGCTAACTTGTCTACGCAAGTCACCTTCAACACGGTATTTGTCAACTTCCATCCGCAGCTTTTCTTGATCATCTGGAGTCAAATCTTTTGAACGGATGTCTTCAGAAACACCAGCATCTGAACAAATCTTTTGAGCTGTTGGTTCACCAATACCATAAATATATGTTAAAGCAACAACTATTCTTTTATCTCTTGGTAAGTCAACACCAGCAATACGTGCCATAAATTGCACCTCCTATTTTATTTTTAACCTTGACGTTGCTTGTGCTTTGGATTTGCAGAACAAATAACCATTACACGACCATGTCTTTTAATAATCTTACAATGTTCACACATTGGTTTAACAGATGGTCTAACCTTCATGTTTACCCCCGTTATTACTTTATAAACCGATACGTAATTCTACCTTTTGTTAAATCGTAAGGAGAAAGTTCCACAGTAACACGGTCACCAGGCAAAATACGAATGTAGTGCATTCTAATCTTGCCGGAAACATGTGCTAAAATAACAGCTCCATTTTCCAATTCAACTTTAAACATAGCATTAGGCAAAGTATCTACAACCTTACCTTTTACTTCAATGACATCATCTTTTGCCAAAGTCTTTCCTCCGCAATTAAACAGTCATACTTTGAGATTATAACACGTCCAAGCAAATATCTAAATTATTAGTTATCGCTTAAAACAGTGTCTACACTTTCAAAAACTTTTTCTGGAGTTTGTTCACCATTTACAGTTGTTAGCAAACCCTTTGCTTGATAAAAGTTTTTCAAAGGCGTATTCATCTTTTCGTTAACTTCTAAACGATTCTTAACTACTTCTGGTTTGTCATCTTCACGTTGATAAAATTCATGACTACCACAACGATCACAGGTGTCTTTTTCTTTAGGCATCTTAGTAATCTTGTTATAAGTAGCACCACATTTTTTACACATAAAGCGAGCAGATAAACGCTTGACTAGAGTATCTTCTTTAACTTCAAGCGAAATAACTTTTGTTAAAGGTTTACTAAGCCTTTTAGTGATTTCATCCAACATTTCAGCTTGGACAGTTGTTCTTGGAAAACCATCCAAAATATAACCATTTTTAATGTCAGGCTGAGCCAGACGTTCCTCAACTAATTTAGCAGTTACTTCATCAGGTACCAAATTACCTTTGTCAATATAACTTTTAGCTTCAAGACCAACTTTAGTCTCATTAGCCATTGCTTCCCTAAACATATCCCCAGTTGAAATATGAGTTAAGTGATATTTATCAACAATTTGCTCTGATACCGTACCTTTGCCAGCTCCAGGCAATCCCAAAAGAAATAAGTTAATCATTTTTCCATTTCCTATCTGATGAATCCAATATATTCTCTCTTCATTAATAATCCATTAATTTGACGAGATAGCTCCAAAACTACTCCAATAACAATCAAAAGGCTTGTTCCACCTAAACCAATTGAACTAGGTAAGTCCCAGAAATTAGTAGCAAGCTGTGGCAATAAGGCAACTAAACCTAAGAAAACTGATCCAACCGTTGATAATCTAATCAACAATTTTGAAACGTAACTTTGGGTATCCTTACCAGGCCAGACACTTGGTATATAAGCACCTTGTTTTTGCAAATTCTTAGCCAGCTTCTCAGGGTTAACCTGAACAAAAGCATAGAAGAAAGTAAACAAGATAATTAGTACAGTGTAAATGATAACACCTGGTGTCGTTTGCATACTAAAAATACTGGTCATTACTTTGTACCATTGCTGATCGCCTTGAGTTCTTTGAAAGAGCATTAGAATAGTTGCAGGTGTAATAATAAACGAACTTGCGAAAATTACTGGAATAACACCTGAAACATTGACCTTTAATGGCAAAAAACTTTCTGAACCACTGACAGTAGCCCTTTTTGTATATTGAATTGGAATACGACGATCTGCCTGTTCAACCCATGTAACCAATTGCGTTACGATGAGAATTGCAATGATAATCGCGATGAAGAACAAAATTCCTTGCCAACGATCACTCGCGTTATTATTTATAACGTCCTCTTTGAAAATTTGCCAAAGACCACCTGGTAGTCGTGCAATAATTCCACCAAAGATTATAACAGAAACACCATTACCTAGTCCTTTGTCAGTGATTTCATCACCAAGCCAAGTAAGTAGCATAGTGCCGGCAGTCATAATTATGGCAATTTCTACATAAGTCTGCCACGTTTGCGTTTTTACTAATCCCATTTGTGTTAACGAATTGAAACCAAGAGTGATCCCAATACTCTGAACAAATGCAACTACAAGTGCAAGCCAACGAGTGACCTGATTTGTTTTACGCCGACCTACTTCTCCTTGCTTTCCCCATTCAACTAAAACAGGAACAATATCCATTTGCAACAGCTGAATAACAATTTGTGCTGTTATATAGGGAGAAACTCCGAGAGAAAAAATTGAATAATTATCTAGTCCACCACCTGAAACAGTATCCAACATTGGTACTAATCCAGTCTGAGCAACTTGAGTGATCGCTTTTGCATTAACACCGGGAACAGTGATATTGGCACCGATGCGATATAGCAAAAGGATAAAGAGTGTAAAATAAATTTTATTTCTAATTTCTTTATCCTTAAAGGCGTTCTTCAAGGTCGAAAACATTAGATCACCTCAACAGATCCACCAGCTGCTTCAATAGCTTTTTTGGCAGCAGCGGAAACTTTATTAACCTTTACATTTAACTTAACTTTTAACTCGCCTTTAGCAAGTACTTTAACACCTGATAACTCTTTCTTTACCAAGCCTTTTTCTTTTAGATCAGTAATAGTTACATCACTGTTATCTTCAAACTTGTTTAAGTCATCTAAATTAACAATTGCATATTCTTTACGGTTGACATTCTTGAAACCACGCTTAGGCATAGTTCTAAACAATGGCATTTGGCCACCTTCAAAACCTAAACGAGTATGTCCGCCTTGACGGGCCAATTGACCCTTTTGTCCACGACCAGAAGTCTTACCATAACCACTTGAAGTACCACGTCCAACACGTTTTCTAGTATTGCGTGAACCCTCTGCAGCATGTAATTCATGAAGCTTCATTAATTCGGCACCTCCTCAATAAATTATTTATTAATTTCTTCAACAGAAATTAAGTGAGCAATCTTCATCAGTGCCCCACGTGTAGCAGCATTGTCTGGCAGAACAGCTGAGCTGTTAACTCTACCTAAGCCAAGAGCCTTAACAATTTTCTTTTGGTTAGGTAGACGGTGCGCAGCACTTCTAATTAAAGTAACTTTTAATTCAGTCATTTATTGTCTCCCTAATCTAAATCTGCGTGGCGAAGCTTTTCAACTTCTTCACTCGTTCTAAGTTTTTTCAAACCATCAATTGTTGCACGTACAACATTAATTGGTGTATTGGAACCAAGTGACTTAGAAGTAACGTCAGCAATACCTGCCATATCCATTACGATACGAACAGCACCACCAGCTGCAATACCTGAACCAGCTGGTGCAGGCTTAAACAAAATACTACCTGAACCATAGTGACCAATTACTTCGTGAGGAATGGTAGTACCAACCGTAGGAACATTAATCATGTTCTTTTTACCAGCTTCAACAGCCTTACGGATTGCTTCTGGAACTTCTTGAGCTTTACCAGTACCAAAGCCTACACGACCTTTTTTGTCGCCAACAACTACCAAGGCAGCAAATCTCATTCGCTGACCACCCTTGACAACCTTAGTGACACGATTAATTGATACTAACTGATCTTCGATGTCGTCTTTATTTCTGCGATTATTACGAGAATCGTTGCGGTTTGCCATGTATTATTCTCCTTCCTAGAAATCTAATCCGTTTTCGCGAGCAGCATCTGCCAAAGCTGAGATACGGCCATGGTATAAATAACCACTTCTGTCAAAAACAATATTTGTAATATTCTTAGCTTTTGCTGCTTCAGCGATTGCTTTACCAACAGCTTCTGCTTGTTCTACTTTAGTGGAATCCTTAGCAATGGAATCATCTAAAGTTGAGGCACTTGCTAGCGTTACACCCGCTACGTCATCAATTAATTGAGCGTAGATGTTTTTGTTTGAACGAAAAACGCTTAAGCGTGGGCGCTCAGCAGTACCAGAAATCTTGCCACGAATACGTTTGTGACGCTTTAAGCGTAACTTATTTTTATCTGGTTTTGAAATCACAATTTCACCTCAAAAAAATTAATTATTATTTACCTGTTTTACCTTCCTTACGACGTACGTATTCGTCAACATAACGAATACCTTTACCCTTATAAGGCTCAGGTGGACGTACACCGCGGATTTCAGCGGCAAATTGACCTACACTTTGTTTAGAAATTCCTTCTACTTCAATTTCAGTTGCTGAAGTAGCTTTAACGGAAATTCCCTTAGGTGCAGTCATTTCAACTGGTTGTGAATATCCAACGTTTAAAGTTAACTTGTCACCTTGAGTAGTAGCACGGTAACCAACACCAATCAACTTTAAAGTCTTCTTATAGCCATTAACTACGCCTTCAACCATTGAAGCTAAATTAGCTCTCTCAGTGCCATGAAGTGCTTTATCATTTTCATTTGAACGAGAAAAGTTGATTTTGCCATCAGCTTGATTGAAAGTAATCTTTGGGTCAAAGTATCTAGTTAATTCACCCTTTGGGCCCTTAACAGTTATATTGTCGCCTTCTTTGGTAACAGTGACACTTTCAGGGACCTCAATTGTTTTTAAACCTATACGGCTCATTGCATGTTCTCCTTTCTGTCAGAATTACCAAACGTACGCAAGAACTTCGCCACCGACGTTTTTCTGTCTTGCTTCCTTATCGGTAACTACACCGGCAGAAGTAGAAACGACGGCAATACCTAAACCATTAAGAACTTTAGGTAAGTCTTCAGCACTTACATAATTTCTAAGACCTGGCTTAGAAATACGTTTTAAACCTGAAATGACACGTTCTCCGTTTGGACCATATTTCAAGAAAACCTTGATAATGCCTTGTTTGTTATCATCAGCAACTTCGTAATCACGGATAAAACCTTCGCGTTTCAAAATTTCCGAAATAGATTTTTTAATATTTGATGCAGGAATTTCAACTGAATCATGCTTTGCCATGTTGGCATTTCTAATTCTAGTCAAATAATCTGCGATCGGATCTGTCATGACCATTATGCTATCCTCCTAACCGTATTACCAACTAGCCTTTTTAAGACCTGGGATTTGACCTTTGTGAGCTAAATCTTTCAAGCAAATACGGCATAAGCCAAACTTACGGTATACTGAGTGTGGACGACCACATTGCTCACAGCGAGTATATTCGCGTGATGAAAATTTAGCAGGACGATGATTTCTGATTTTTTGTGATGTTTTAGCCATTAATGTCCTCCATTATTTTGCAAACGGCATACCAAATTGACTTAAAAGCTCACGTGCTTCTTCGTCTGTATTGGCAGTAGTAACGATAACAACATCTAAACCTCTAGTACGGTTTACCTTATCAAAGTCAATTTCGGGAAAAATCAATTGCTCTTTAATACCTAAAGTGTAGTTGCCACGACCGTCAAAAGACCGACTTGAAACACCGCGAAAGTCACGAACACGTGGAAGAGATACGTTGATTAACTTATATAAGAAATCATACATTCTATTCCCTCTAAGAGTAACCTTAGCACCAATAGACATACCTTCACGCAAACGGAAGTTAGCAATGGATTTCTTAGCCTTTGTAACCAGTGGCTTTTGACCAGAAATCAAAGTTAATTCTTCAACAGCTTCATCTAAATTTTTAGCATTAGAAACTGCATCACCAACACCCATGTTCAAGACTACTTTTTCGATCTTTGGTACCTGCATAACAGAGTCATAACTAAATTTTTCCTGCATTGCTGGAACCATTTTTTCTTTATATTCTTGAGCTAAATAATTTGCCATTTGTATCCTCCTCTCTATTCCTTATCTTCTTTTTTGTTTTCAGCTTTTGCAATAACTTTAACATTGGATGCGTGAATTGAACCTTCTGATTCAACCACACCACCGTTAGAATTATTTTGTGAAGGCTTTTCATGTTTCTTAACAGTATTTACGCCTTTTACAACCACACGGTTTTTCTTGACATTAACTGAAAGAACAGTACCTTCTTTACCTTTATCTTTTCCGGCAATAACTTTTACTTTGTCACCAGTTTTAACAAACATCAGTGCACCTCACTTAATTATAAGACTTCAGGAGCAAGAGAGACGATCTTCATAAAATCGTGCTCACGTAACTCACGTGCAACAGGCCCAAAGATACGAGTACCACGTGGGCTCTTATCTGCATTAATAACTACGCCAGCATTCTCATCAAACTTGATATATGAGCCATCTTCGCGACGAGCGCCTGATTTTGTTCTAACAATGACAGCTTTAACAACGTCACCTTTTTTGACAACGCCACCTGGTGTTGCTTGTTTAACAGTTGCTACTACGACATCACCGATGTTACCGGTCTTACGCTTTGATCCACCTAAGACTCTAATAACTAATAGTTCTCTAGCACCAGAGTTATCAGCAACTCTCAAACGGGATTCATTTTGAATCACTGTTTAATCCTCCCCTCATAAAATCCGCAAAATTAAACAGATTTTTTAACAATTTCTACTAAACGGAAGCGCTTTGTACGAGACAATGGACGAGTTTCCATGATACGAACAGTATCGCCAACTTTAGCTTCATTATTTTCATCTTGTGCATAATATTTCTTAGAATATCTAATGCGCTTCTTATAAACAGGGTGATTCTTATAAGTGTCAACAACAACAGTAATTGTCTTGTCGTTCTTATCAGAAATTACACGACCTTGATATACATGACGATGATTTCTTTCGATTGATTCGCTCAAGTTAATAACTCCCTTCCACTAATCTTTTTTCAGTGCATCTTCACTGAGAATTGTTTTAATTCTAGCAATGTTTTTACGGACTTTACTTAGGCGAGCGGTATTTTCTAATTGACCCGTTGCTTGTTGAAAACGCAAATTAAAAAGTTCTTCTTTATATTGCTTTTCCTTATCCAACATTTGCTCAGTGGTTAGCGCTCTGATATCCTTAGTCTTCATTAGAATTGCCACCTACTTCCGAACTTTTAGCTACAAACTTACATTTGATTGGTAATTTAGTTGAAGCAAGTCTTAAAGCCTCACGAGCAGTTGCTTCATCAACACCACCAATTTCAAACATAATCTTTTCTCTTTTTACTACAGCTACCCAGCCAGCAGGTGCACCTTTACCAGAACCCATACGTACACCAACACCTTTAGCAGTGTATGACTTTTGAGGGAAAATTCTGATCCAAACTTTACCACCACGCTTCATGTAACGAGTCATCGCTACACGAGCAGCTTCAATTTGTTGAGTAGTAATCCAGTGCGATTCGAGGGCTTGCAAGCCATATTCGCCAAAAGCGATTGTCTTGCCACCTTTAGCAGCACCACGCATCTTACCACGGAATTCACGACGGTGTTTTACTCGTTTTGGTACTAAAGGCATTATTTGTTTCCTCCCTTCGCAGCTTTAACGGGTTGCTTACTCTTAGTAGGCAAGACTTCGCCACGGTTGACCCAAACTTGGACACCAATTTCACCATATGTAGTGTAAGCATTTACCCAAGCATAATCAATATCAGCTCTCAAAGTTTGCAATGGAACACGACCTTCTGTGTGCCATTCTCTTCTTGCCATATCAGCACCATTTAGACGACCAGAGGTTTGCACTCTAATTCCTTTGGCACCTGCACGCATAGTTCTTTGAGTAGCTTGACGCATTGCACGTCTAAAAGCAATACGTGCTTCTAGTTGACTAGCAATACTATCAGCTACAAGCTTGGCATCAAGATCTGGTTTCTTAATTTCAACAATATTGACGTGAACTTGTTTCTTAGTTAAAGCATTTAATTCTTTTCTTAATGTTTCAACCTCAGAACCGCCCTTACCAATAACCATTCCTGGTTTTGAAGTATTGATTGAGACATTGATTCTGTTTGCTGCACGTTCAATTTCAACAGTAGAAACAGAGGCGGATTTTAACTTTTTAGAAATAAATTTTCTAATGCGTAAATCTTCATTTAAAGTTTCCTTATAACCTCTGTCAGCATACCATTTAGATTCCCAATCGCGAATAACGCCGAGACGGAACCCATTTGGGTTAATCTTTTGACCCATTAATATACCTCCCTTAATCGTTCTTTTCTGAAACTACAACAACTATATGGCTAGTTCTCTTATTGATTGGAGAAGCCATACCTTTGGCACGTGGCCGAAATCTCTTTAAAGTTGCACCTTCGTTAACATATGCTTCAGATACGTATAAATTTGCACTCTCAAGATCGTAGTTGTGTTCTGCGTTAGCAATAGCTGAACGTAAAACTTTTTCAACGATTGGGGAAGCAGCTCTAGGCGTGAATTGCAAAATTGCTAACGCTTCAGCAACGTCTTTACCACGAATTAAGTCGATAACTAAACGAGCTTTTCTTGCAGTAATCCGAACAGTTCTTGCTTCAGCCTTAGCTGAACTAATTTGTTCTGCCATTTAAGTGTTTCTCCTTCCTTTAAGCTTTTGCAGTGGCTTTATCGTCAGATGTCTTGTGTCCACGGAATGTTCTCGTTGGGACAAATTCACCTAATTTATGACCAACCATGTCTTCAGTAATATAAACTGGAACATGCTTTCTACCATCGTAAACAGCTATAGTCAAACCAACAAAGGAAGGGAAAATAGTTGAACGACGTGACCAAGTTTTAATAACTTGCTTCTTATCCGCATCAGCTTGTGCATTGACCTTTTTTAACAATGACTCATCAGCAAAAGGCCCTTTTTTAATACTACGGCTCATTAATTAACCCTCCTTTTATTATTTGCTACCCTTACGGTGACGAATAATTAACTTCTCGCTGGCCTTCTTAGAATTTCTAGTCTTAACGCCACGACTCTTCTTACCCCAAGGAGTCATAGGTTGTGGACGTCCAACTGGAGCTTTACCTTCACCACCACCATGTGGGTGATCGTTAGGGTTCATTACAGAACCTCTAGATTGAGGACGTCTACCCAACCAACGACTACGACCAGCTTTACCAAGTTGAATTAATGAATGTTGCTCATTACCAACAACACCAATAGTTGCACGACAAGCAGATAAAATCTTACGAACTTCACCACTTTGTAGTCTAACTAAGGTATAGTTGCCATCAACACCTAATACTTGAGCACTAGTACCGGCACTTCTAACTAATTGACCACCTTTTTCAGGTTTCAATTCAATATTGTGAATTGAAGTACCAGTAGGAATATTCTTAAGTGGTAAAGCATTACCTGGCTTGATGTCTGCATCAGCACCAGATTCAACAACATCACCGACTTTTAAGCCTTTAGGTGCCAAAATATAAGTTTTCACACCGTCAGTGTAGTGAAGAAGAGCAATATTAGCAGTTCTATTTGGATCGTATTCGATTGTCTTAACAACTGCTTTAGTATTGTCCTTATTACGCTTAAAATCGATAATACGGTACTTTTGCTTATGTCCACCACCACGATGTCTACTAGTAATATGACCATATGAATTACGACCTGCTGTATGTGATTGTGATTCTAACAGAGTCCGTTCTGGCTTGCTAGTAGTAATCTCAGCAAAGTCGGAAGAAGTCATATTACGGCGACCATTTGTGGTTGGCTTATAAATTTTAATAGCCAATTGACTGACCTCCTATTACTTGTTTTCTTTATTCTCTTCGTCTTTGAAAATCTTAATGTCATTTGAATCGTCAGTTAAAGTTACGATTGCTTTACGACTGCGAGCGGTCTTACCAGTGTAACGACCAACACGTTTGTCGCTTCCGCGAACATTCATGATATTAACTTTTTTGACTTTAACATCAAAGATTTCTTCAACAGCATTGCGAACTTGTGTTTTGGTTGCGGTCAAAAGCACGTTGAAAGTGTACTTCTTATCATCCATTAAGTTCGTTGACTTTTCAGTAATGACAGGTCTTAAAATGATATCATGTGCACTCATTTTTCTGAAGCCCCCTCAACATTCTTTTCTAGCTTTTCCACAGCGTCTTTAGTCAAAATCATCTTGTCACAATTAACAACATCTTCAACATTTACGCCATTAATAGTAACTACTTTAACCTTAGGTAAATTTTTAGCCGAAAGTTGTACGTTTCTATCTTCTGAAACAATTAAAACCTTACCTTCAACTTTTAAACCATCTAAAGTTGACTTAAGCTCTTTAGTCTTTGGAGCAGCCATAGTCAATTGATCTAAAACAACTAAGTCATTGTCAAGTAATTTTTGAGAAAGAACTGACTTGATAGCCAACCGGCGTTGCTTTCTTGGCATTGAGTATGAATATGAGCGAGGAGTTGGGCCAAATACTACACCACCACCACGCCATTGTGGTGATCTAATGGAACCTTGACGAGCACGTCCAGTACCCTTTTGCTTCCATGGCTTTTTACCACCACCGCGAACTGCAGATCTATTCTTAACTTTAGAAGTACCTTGACGCTTACCAGCTCTTTGTCTGATAATTGCATCAAACACAACACTTTCGTTTGGTTTAATCCCAAATACTTGATCATTTAAAGTAACTTCACCAGCATCTTTGCCTGTTTGATCGATAACTTTTAAATTAGCCATTCTTGTCCTCCTTTCTACTTATTAATCTTAACAGCAGATTTAACAGTAATTAATGAGTTCTTAGCACCAGGAACATTGCCTTTAATCAGCAAAACATTCTTATCTGCTACAACTTTTTCAATTACTAAGTTTTCAATGGTAACTTTCTTAGTACCCATGTGACCTGGTAATCTCTTACCCTTTGGTACACGATTAATGATTGAACCCATTGAACCAGGAATTCTGTGATATCTTGATCCGTGAGTTTCTGGTCCACGTGATTGGTTCCAACGCTTAATGTTACCCTGGTATCCATGACCTCTTGTAATTCCGGTAACGTCAACAACGTCGCCATCCTTAAATGTGTCCACAGTTATTTCTGAGCCGACTTCGTAGTCCTTAAGCTCAACTCCGCGGATTTCACGTATGAAGCGCTTAGGCGAAGTCTTTGCTTTAGAAGCATGACCCTTTTCTGGTTTGTTGCTCAAAACTTCACGCTTATCTTGGTAACCCAATTGCACTGCTTCATAGCCGTCTGATTCAACAGTCTTAACTTGCATAACAACGTTAGGTGTTGCTTCGACAACAGTTACAGGGACAAGGATACCATCTTTAGTGAAAACTTGAGTCATACCGACTTTTTTTCCTAAGATTCCTTTGGTCATGATTACACCTCTTTCTCTTTAAAAATTATAATTTGATTTCGATGTCTACACCACTTGGTAGATCGAGCTTCATTAAAGAATCAACAGTCTTAGGTGTTGGATTTAAAATGTCGATTAACCGCTTATGCGTGCGCATTTCAAATTGTTCACGTGAATCCTTGTTCTTATGTGGTGAACGAAGAACAGTAAACAAAACTCTTTCAGTTGGAAGTGGAACTGGACCTGAAATTTCAGCACCAGTTCTCTTCGCAGTAGCTACAATCTTAGCAGCTGATTCATCGAGAATACCATGTTCGTAAGACTTAAGTCTTATTCGAATAGATTGACTTGCCATTGAATTACCTCCTTATACGTCTTCTTTAAAAGATGACTGGCCTCCGCAAAAATTACCGGCTACGCCTCCTGTGGCAATGCAGCCTGGTGTGCCGCAACCTTTTGCATCAACGCTTTACTACATTTCGCGGCTTAAGACAGAATATGCCCTAAACACACAAAGACTAGTATACCTGCTTTTAGTTGAAATATCAAGGCTTACAGGCTTTTAATTATTTTTTTTAGATCATTTTCTAACAAAATTACTGATTAAAATAAATTGTATTTTCACCATATAAATATTTTATAAAAAACTAAAAATATCTACTTACAAAAAAAGAGATACTGGCTCTACCAGTATCTCGATTTAAAATTATTATAGTAAGCTATTCGGATTTTCCACCACGTTGCTTAATAATATCTTCTTGAATTGACTTAGGAGTTGGTGAATAGTGATCAAATACCATTGTAAATGTCCCACGACCTTGAGTTGACGAACGCAAAGTTGTTGCATAACCAAACATTTCAGCAAGTGGCACCATTGAATTCAATACTTTAGCACCTGAACGATCTTGCATGTTATCCATCGTACCACGACGTGCAGTAATCGAACCCATTACATCACCAAGATATTCTTCAGGAGTAATTACTTGTACCTTCATGATTGGTTCCAAGATAACAGCACCAGCCTTAGGTGCAGCATTTCTTAATGCATATGAAGCAGCAACTTTAAAGGCAGTTTCACTTGAATCGACTTCGTGATAACTACCATCATAAAGTTTAGCCTTAACATCAATCAGTGGATATCCAGCTAAAATACCATTCTGCATTGATTCTTGCAGTCCAGCATCAACTGAAGGAATAAATTCACGAGGAACTACCCCACCAACAATGGCATCTTCGAATTCGTAGCCTTTACCGCGATCATTTGGAGTAAATTCAACCCAAACATCACCATATTGACCCTTACCACCGGATTGACGAACAAACTTACCTTGAGCCTTGGCACTCTTAGTGAATGTCTCACGATAAGCAACTTGTGGCTCACCAATCTTAGCTTCGACATGGAATTCACGTTTCATACGTTCAACCATGATCTGTAAGTGTAATTCACCCATCCCAGAAATCAAAGTTTGCCCAGTTTCAGCGTTAGTTTCGGCTCTAAAAGTAGGATCTTCTTCAGTCAGTTTTTGCAAAGCAACATCAAGTTTATCACGGTCAGCCTTTGATTCAGGCTCAATTGAAACTTGAATAACTGGATCTGGAACTTCCAAACTTTCCAAAATTAATGGATGATCTGGATCAGTCAATGAATCACCAGTAGTAGTGTTTTTCAAGCCGATTGCACCGGCAATATCACCTGAAAAGACTTCTGAAATTTCACTTCTTGAGTTAGCATGCATCTGAAGCAAACGACCAACACGTTCACGACTATTCTTAGAAGCATTCAACACGTATGAACCTGATTCAAGTGAACCAGTATAAACACGAATATAAGTTAAACGACCAACAAATGGGTCAGTAGCAATCTTAAAGGCTAAAGCTGAGAATGGCTTGTCATCTCCTGCAACTAATTCAACTTCTTCGTCAGTCTTAGGATCATGAGCAACATAAGGCTTAACATCTAATGGTGATGGTAAGTAATCAACCACACCGTCAAGCATCATTTGTACACCCTTGTTCTTAAATGCCGAACCAGCAAAAACTGGGAAAGCCTTTAAGTCCAAGGTAGCCTTACGAATAGCAGCTTTTAATTCATCGATAGAAATTTCATCACCATTAAGGTACTTTTCCATGATGCCATCATCAACGTCAGCTACTTGCTCAATTAATTCATTACGACGCTTTTCAGCTTCTTCTTTGTATTCATCAGGTACTGCAACAGTTTCCCAACTTGAACCAAGCTTATCTTCGTCGTAAATATCAGCTTCCATATCAATTAAATTGATAACACCTTCAAAAGTATCAGCAGAACCAATTGGCATTTGTACTGCTATAGCGTTAGCATTTAACCGTTCATGTAAAGAAGTAACTGATTTATCAAAATCTGCACCAATTTTATCCATCTTGTTGATGAATACGATTCTTGGAACACCATAAGTTTCAGCTTGACGCCAAACATTTTCAGTTTGTGGTTCAACCCCAGCTTGTGCATCAAGCACAGTTACAGCACCATCAAGCACACGTAATGAACGCTCAACTTCGATAGTGAAGTCAACGTGTCCTGGTGTATCAATAATGTTAATTCTGTAGTCTTTCCATTGAGCTGTAGTAGCAGCTGATGTAATGGTAATCCCACGTTCTTTTTCTTCATCCATCCAGTCCATTTGGCTGTCACCCTCGTGGGTTTCACCAATTTTATGGATTTTACCAGTGTAGTAAAGGATACGTTCAGTAGTGGTAGTCTTACCCGCATCGATGTGGGCCATGATACCAATATTACGCGTCTTTTCTAATGGAAATTCACGCTTATTAGCCATAAATTCTTATCTCCTTAAAAAATTAATCAAATTAGAAGCGGTAGTGAGCAAATGCCCGGTTAGCTTCAGCCATCCGGTGAACATCTTCACGCTTCTTAACTGCTGAACCAGTGTTATTTGAAGCGTCGATAATTTCATTAGCTAAGCGTTCATCCATTGTGTGCTCATTACGTAAACGTGCGTATGAAACAAGCCATCTTAAACCTAAAGTAGTTCTTCTTTCTGGACGTACTTCAACTGGAATTTGATAGTTAGAACCACCGATCCGACGTGCTTTAACTTCCAAAACAGGCATCACATTGTTCATTGCTTCTTCAAAAACATCAAGTGGCTCTTTATCGGTCTTGTCCTTGATAATATCAAAAGCATCATAAAGAATAGAGGAAGCCTTAGCTCTCTTACCATCAACCATCAAATGGTTGATTAACTTGGTAACAAGTTTTGAATTATATACTGGATCTGCTAAAACGTCTCTTTTAGTTACATGTCCTTTTCTAGGCATTATTTAACTCCTCCTTAATCTTTCTTGGCACCGTACTTGGAACGACCTTGTTTTCTGCCGTCAACACCAGCAGTATCAAGCGCACCACGAACAATATGGTAACGAACACCAGGAAGGTCCTTTACACGTCCACCACGGATTAAAACAACAGAGTGCTCTTGCAAATTGTGGCCTTCACCAGGAATATATGCAGTAACTTCGATTAAGTTTGACAAACGAACACGGGCATACTTACGTAATGCTGAGTTTGGCTTCTTTGGTGTCATAGTACCAACACGAGTTGCAACACCACGCATTTGTGGTGCTGGGTTGAATACTAATTCCTTCTTCATACTGTTGTAGCCGTAACTTAGGGCTGGTGATTTTGATTTAGTCGTCTTAGTGTGACGGCCTTTTCTTACCAATTGATTAATGGTTGGCATTAAATGTTTCCTCCTAAAAAAATAATTGTTGTGTTCACACATCCAGGAGTTTCTTTTTTAGATCCTGAATAATCATTAAAAACATACAAAATCTATTGTACTCGCTTTTAGAGATAAATCAATTGCTATTATTTATTTTAAAAAATAAACTGCAATATTTTTCATACTTATGTTTGAATTAAAAAACTAAGGAGCTTATTATGGAATGGTTTTATTCAATTACTAACTTTTTAATCGGAGCTTGTGTTGCCTCACACGCTGCCCTTATCTGCGATCGGTTTGATCAAGCAAATTTTTGGTCTCCACACTCTTACTGTCAAATTTGTTATACCGAACTAGGCTTGCTGGATGAAATACCACTAATTTCTTATCTTTTTTTGCACGGTAAGTGCCGCTATTGCCACAATCCTATTCCAGTGAAATTACCAATAATTGAAGCATTCGGTGGTTTCTCCTTTATAAGCCTGGATTTGAGTCAATCCAATGATCTCTTAACCTGTATTATTCTTTTTTCGATTTTATTAGCCGCGATTTGCGATTTCGAAGTGCAAGAGTTTCATCTAGTGATGATTTTGCCAGCAATTTTTTTAGCTTTCATTAGACTTACTAGCTTGTCTCACTATCAATTGCTTGATTACCTAGAATTTTTGCCAATTTCACTACTATTGATAACGTTCGTTTGGCAACACAAACTTGGTAGCGGCGACTTAATTATTTATCTAGTTCTAGTATTTTTCTTTAGTCCTCATTTCGCTAATCTAGTTTTTTTAACTGGATCAGTTTGTTTAATTTTGTACTTTTGTTTCCAACGTAAAAAATATTCAACACAAAAAGCAGTTGCCTTTATCCCATATTTATTCTTAGGATTAATATTGCAACTGCCTTTCAACTAAAAAGTGTTCTACTAAAAATAATAGTAGAACACTTTTTTATCTATTTTTGTGGCACCTTTGCCTTGTCAGCTTCCTTCATCTGCTTTTCAATATCAGCAATTGAATAAACAGACTTCGGCTTCTTAACATCAGCATCAGGTTCCATATCACGGTAAACTGGGAGACCAGTACCAGCCGGAATAATTTTTCCGATAATAACATTTTCTTTTAATCCAAGCAATGGATCATTCTTGCCTCTAATAGAAGCATCAGTCAGAACACGAGTCGTCTCCTGGAACGAAGCGGCAGACAAGAAACTGTTAGTTTCGAGCGCAGCCTTAGTAATACCCAAAATTATGCTCTGTGCAGTTGCAGGTATCCCACCAGAAATAATAACTGATTTGTTACGTTCCTTAAATTGATCGATATCTAAAGTTTCACCTGGTAATAGATCTGTTTCACCTGGATCAAGTACTCGAACCTTTTGCAGCATTTGTCTAGTCAATACTTCGACGTGTTTATCAGAAATATCAACCCCCTGCATTCGATAGGCTTTTTGAACTTCAACTAAAATATATTCTTCAGTAGTTAAAGTATCAGTTACCTGAATTAATTCTTTTGGATCGACTGATCCCAAAGTCAGCTTATCACCACGGCGAACCTCATCACCTTCTGCAACAGCTACTGAAGCAGTATATGGCACACTATAACTTCTAGTATCAATCTTACCTTTAACAGTAATTTCACGTGTATGCTCCGCCGGATTTTCTTGAACTGAATCAATTACACCGTCAACTTCAGAAATAACCGCACGACCTTTAGGATTTCTTGCTTCAAACAATTCTTGCACACGAGGCAACCCTTGAGTAATATCCTCAGCACCAGCAACCCCACCATTGTGGAAAGTACGTAAAGTAAGTTGCGTACCTGGTTCACCAATTGATTGAGCGGCAACAGTACCAACTGCTTCACCGACTTCTACTTCTTCAGCAGTAGCTAGGTTCATTCCGTAACATTTACGACAAACACCATGTGAAGTATCACAAGTTAAAATCGAACGAATCTTAACGTTAGTTACACCAGCATCACAAATCTGATGTGCTAGCTTTTCATCTAACATTACGTCAGGACCAACAATTGTTTCACCTGTTTGTGGATCTTTAACAGTTTCACCAGTAAAACGTCCAAGTAGTCGATCAAACAACGGCTCGATTAATTCGTCACCTTCCATGATGGCGTGAACCACAATACCACGGTCAGTTCCACAGTCTTCTTCACGAATAATCACATCTTGGGCAACATCAACCAAACGTCTAGTTAAGTAACCAGACTGAGCGGTCTTTAGCGCCGTATCAGTCATTCCCTTACGAGCACCGTGAGTTGACATGAACAGCTCCAAAACGGACAAACCTTCTTTAAAGTTTGAAGTAACTGGAATTTCAAATAGTCCACCGTTAGGAGTAGCCATCAAGCCACGCATTCCGGCCAGCTGAGTAAAGTTGGAAATGTTACCACGCGCACCCGAGTCAGCCATGATTGTAATTGGATTATGTGGATCATAAATTTGGGCAATTTCGTCCTGAACTTGATCCTTACAATCATTCCAAATACTAATTACACGATCGTGACGTTCTTGTTCAGTAATCAAACCACGTCTGAATTGCTTAGAAACTACGTCAACTTGCTTATGGGCTTTGTCTACCTTTTCATCTTTATCATCAATTTCTGGAACATCAGTCATCCCAATAGTAATACCAGAAGTTGTTGAACTAGTATAACCCAAAGTCTTTAAGTCATCTAAATAATCTGAGGTTCTTTGTACTTTATAGTACTTATAAATTGTGGCAATTGAATCCGATAAGAATGACTTCTTAAATGGAGTATCCACTAAGTCAGATCCAATATTATCAATCTTCTCATAAATATCTTCACCTGGTTCTAAGAAATACTTCCTAGCCAGTGGATTATTCAAGTTCTCTTCAGTTGGTTCATTAACATAGAAGTAATCTTCAGGGAAAATTTGGTTAAAAATCGCCTTACCATAGGTAGTTACAAAAATACCATTTTCGCAATCCTTAGGCCAAGTTTTATCAGGCATCGACGCAGCATTAAGCCCAATAATAGTATGGTAATGAATTATCCCATTGTTATAAGCTATTGTAGCTTCAGCAATCGAATTAAAAATCATGCCCTCACCCTCGCGGCCACGTTCTGCTTGGGTTAACCAATAATTACCTAACACAACATCCTGAGATGGAGTTACGATCGGCTTACCATCTTTAGGCGCCAAGATATGGTGCGAAGCCATCATTAACATTCGTGACTCAGCTACGGCTTCATCAGATAATGGCACGTGAATCGCCATCTGGTCACCATCAAAGTCGGCATTATAAGCCTCACAGGCTAATGGATGTAACCGAATTGACTTACCTGGTACCAAAACCGGTTCAAAAGCTTGAATACTCAATCGGTGCAATGTCGGCGCCCGATTTAACAAAACCGTTCTTTCTTTGATAACATCTTCAAGTACATCCCAGACATCATCGTCTTCACGATCAATCTTACGCTTAGCACTCTTAATATTGGATGCAATTCCGCGCTTAACCAGTTCATGCATTACAAATGGCTTAAACAATTCCAAAGCCATTGGACGTGGAACACCACACTGGTAAAATTTTAATTTTGGTGAAACATCGATAACCGAACGACCAGAATAATCAACCCGTTTACCAAGCAAGTTTTGACGGAAACGTCCCTGTTTACCCTTAAGTAAGTGTGATAAGGATTTTAAAGGTCTATTACCTGGTCCAACAACTGGTCGACCGCGGCGACCATTATCAATTAAGGCATCAACAGCTTCTTGCAGCATTCGCTTTTCATTTTGCACAATAATATTTGGTGCATTTAAATCAAGCAATCGCTTCAACCGATTATTACGATTAATTACCCGCCGATATAAGTCATTCAAATCAGAGGTAGCAAATCGTCCACCTTCCAGTTGCACCATTGGGCGTAGGTCCGGAGGAATAACTGGAACAGCATCCATTACCATCCACTCAGGACTATTACCCGAATCCTTAAAGGCATCTAAAATGTCTAATCTACGAATAGCTCTAGTCCGTTTTTGGCCAGTTGCTGTTTCTAGTTCTTTCTTTAAATCAACGACTTCTTGATTTAAGTCAACTTTGCGTAATAAATCTCGAATGGCTTCAGCACCCATTTTAGCAGTAAAGCGATTACCATACTTGCCTTTTTGTTCACGATATTCAGCTTCAGTTAATAACTGCTTAAATTCAAGATCTGTATCACCTGGATCAATCACGATATAAGCTGCAAAATAAATTACTTCTTCTAATAACTTTGGTGAAATATCAAGAATTAATCCCATTCTTGATGGAATTCCCTTGAAATACCAAATATGAGTAACAGGAGCAGCTAATTCAATATGACCCATCCGCTCGCGTCTGACTTTAGCGTTAGTAACTTCAACCCCGCAGCGATCACAAACAATTCCGCGATATCTAACACCCTTATACTTACCACAGGCACAAGCCCAATCTTTAGTTGGTCCAAATATTCTCTCGTCAAATAAACCATCTTTTTCTGGTTTCAGAGTACGATAATTGATCGTTTCCGGTTTTTTGACTTCACCGTATGACCAGCTACGGATTTTATTAGGTGATGCAAGTCCAATTTGCATACTTTCAAACTTATTTACATCGATCAAAAGCTTAACCTCCTACTTATTTAGAAATTTTGGTGTCATCATTAGAGTTATCAGTCACTGGTTCAGCATTTGCTGGTAACTCTTTAGTGTCTTCGTCTTCAGACTTGACAGTTTCTTGGGCTAACTTTTTCTTTTCTTGTTCTTCAGCCATCTTCGATAAGGTATCAATATTTAAATGCTCATTAGAATCTTCATCCATATCCCGCAACTCAACTTCCTTATGATCCAAATCAAGTACACGGATATCTAGTCCTAATGATTGTAGTTCTTTTACCAAAACTCGGAACGATTCAGGTACACCTGGCTTAGGAATTCGCTCACCCTTGACGATTGCCTCATATGCCTTGACACGACCAACAACATCATCTGACTTGTAAGTCAAAATTTCTTGTAAAGTATACGCAGCACCATAAGCTTCCAGAGCCCAAACTTCCATTTCACCAAAACGCTGACCACCAAATTGTGCTTTACCACCTAAAGGTTGTTGAGTAACCAATGAGTAAGGCCCAATTGAACGAGCATGAATCTTATCATCAACCATGTGAGTTAACTTCAGATAATGCATAATTCCGACCGAAACACGGTTATGGAACGGCTCACCTGTACGACCATCATATAAAACAGTCTTACCATCTTTGTCAATTCCTGCTTTATGAACTGTATCCCAAACATCGTCCTCATTAGCACCATCAAAGGCTGGGGTAGCTACATGGATACCCAACGTATTAGCAGCTCTACCTAAGTGCAATTCCAAAAGCTGCCCGATATTCATACGTGACGGAACACCCATTGGGTTCAAACAAATATCAACTGGCGTACCATCTGGTAAGTAAGGCATATCCTCTTCAGGCATAACAGCTGCTACCGTACCCTTATTACCATGTCGACCAGACATTTTGTCTCCGACTTGAATTTTACGTTTCTGCGCAATATATACCCGCACTAGCGTATTAACACCTGGTGAAAGTTCATCGCCTTTTTCACGATTATAAACTTTTACATCACGGACAATTCCGCCACCACCGTGTGGTACACGCAATGAGGTATCACGTACTTCACGAGCTTTTTCACCAAAAATCGCATGCAATAATCTTTCCTCAGCTGATAATTCAGTAACTCCTTTAGGCGTTACCTTACCAACTAAGATGTCCCCATCATGAACTTCGGCACCAACCCGAATAATACCGTGCTCATCAAGATCTTTTAATGCATCCTCACCAACATTAGGTAATTCACGTGTAATTTCTTCTGGTCCTAGTTTAGTATCACGGGCTTCAGATTCATAATCTTCAATACTAATTGAAGTATAGACATCATCTTTGACTAACCGCTCAGATAGCAAGATTGCATCTTCATAGTTGTACATGTTCCAGGTCATGAAAGCAATTACTGGGTTTTGTCCCAAAGCTAGTTCACCATTATCCATAGTTGGACCATTCGCAATAACTTCACCCTTGACAACTTGATCGCCTAATTTGACAATTGGCGTTTGATTGTAAGATTTAGAGTTGTTGGAACGACGATACTTTTCAAGTGTGTACTTATCTAAAGTATCATCCTCACGGCGAATGCGAATTGTATCAGCATCAACATATTCGACCTGACCATCTGCTTTAGCAAGCAAAGCCGCACCCGAATCATGAGCTGCCCGATACTCCATCCCAGTACCAACTAGTGAGCTATGCGGATTAATTAATGGAGCTGCCTGACGTTGTTGGTTAGCACCCATCAAGGCACGATTGGAGTCATCATTTTCCAAAAATGGAATACATGCCGAAGCAACCGACACAACTTGCTTAGGAATAACGTCCATATAGTCAATCTTGTCTGGACTAACTTCGACGTTGTCTTCTTTTTGACGTGCTAAAACCAACTTATCTTTAAAAGAACCATCTGGATTTAACCGCGTATTAGCTCCAGCAATCGTATAATTATCCTCAACGTCAGCGGTCAGATAGTCAATCTTGTCAGTAACTTTGTGAGTCTTCCATGAAACTCGCCGATAAGGAGTCTCAATAAAACCATACTTGTTAATAACTGCATATGTGGCAAGTGAGTTAATTAACCCAATGTTAGGACCTTCTGGAGTTTCGATTGGGCATAAACGACCATATTGAGTATAGTGAACATCCCGAACTTCATATCCAGCACGATCACGTGTCAAACCACCAGGCCCTAATGCAGACATCCGACGCTTATGAGTTAATTCGCCTAAAGGATTATGTTGATCCATAAATTGCGACAATTGTGATGAACCAAAAAATTCTTTGATGCTGGCAACAATAGGTCTAATATTGATCAATTGTTGTGGAGTAACTGTTGCTTGATCCTGAGTAGACATCCGTTCACGAACTACTCGTTCCATTCTGGATAAACCGATTCGTAATTGATTTTGCATCAATTCACCAACACGGCGAATCCGCCGATTACCCAAGTGGTCGATATCGTCAACGTTACCAATACCATCTTGTAACAAGAAAAAGTAATTGATTGAAGCTAACACATCAGCTGGAGTTAAATATTTAATATTCTTGTCAATATGACCGTTAGACATAATCTTAACAACACGTTCAGGATTATCTTTAGAAAAGACTTTAATTTCTTGAACAGTAATTGGATCAGGTAAAACCCCCTCTTTTGAAGGCTCATACGTTACCATCTTAAAATCATCACGGTCAAGATAAGGATCCAAAGTATCCATGACAGCATGAGTCATTACCGTACCTTTTTTAGCAATAATTTCACCAGTATCTGGATCTGCTAAAGTTTCAGCTAAGGTTTGGCCATAAAGGCGATTCTTAAGCGACAATTTTTTATTGACCTTGTAACGACCAACAGGTGCCAAATCATAACGACGTGGATCAAAGAAACGTGAATACAACAATGAACGTGACGAATCTGTCGTCTTCGGTTCACCAGGACGCAATCTTTCATAAACATCCTTTAAAGCCTCTGCAACACGAGAATCAGCTGGATTCTTATGGACATCCTTATCCAAAGTAAATTGCAGAGTATCACTCTCACCAAACATATCTAGAATGTCACTGTCAGAGCCAATTCCCATTGCTCTAATTAAAACAGTTAATGGCAATTTACGAGTCCGATCAACTCGAACATATGAAATATTCTTAGCGTCAGTTTCATATTCTAACCATGCACCCCGATTAGGAATAACTGTTGTACCAAAGATTTGCCGACCATTTTTATCATAATCACCAGAATAATAAACACTCGGTGATCTAACCAATTGTGAAACAATAACTCTCTCAGCACCATTGATAATAAAAGAGCCAGATTCAGTCATGAGTGGCAAATCGCCAAAGAAAACATCCTGGGTCTTAATCTCACCGGTTTTTTGGTTAGCGAGTTTAAGCGTAACATGCATCGGTGCAGAATAGGTTGCATCGTGATCACGAGCCTCATCAACCGTATACTTCGGTTTTTCTAATTTATAGCCCATATATTCTAGGGAAAGTTTACCAGAATAATCACTGATTGGCATAATATCATCAAAAACTTCCTTGATACCCTCATCAAGGAACCACTTGTATGATTCAGTCTGTACATCAGTCAAGTTAGGTAGATCCAGCACTTCTTTAATGCGTGAAAAACTACGTCTTGTCCGGTGTTTACCATAGTTAACTACGTGTCCATTTAACAAAGAGAAACATCCTTTCTGTTGGAGAAAGCAAATATTACATTTCGATTACAAAAATAAAAAACTGGAATTTTTTGCATAAAAAAGACAAAAACAACACACGTCATTTTTGTCTTTTATTATTCTGCTGGACAATAGATCAGCAAAATTCTGAAACTCAGCATTTTTAAATCAACAATTATAGTAACAAGTTACACTTCATTTGTCAATTAACTAAGCTTGATTTACTAGCACTATTGCCAGCTTTAACTACAGCAAATTTCAATTTTTGATGACTGCTGCCAATCTTTAATAAATCTCCCGACTGCAGATCACCAGCAATCAGCAGTGAAGCAATTTTGTCCTCAATATCAGTTTGAATAGCTCTACGCAGAGGTCTAGCTCCCCACTGCGGACTATAACCATCCTTAGCAATTTTGTCTAATGCAGCTGGTGACAGTTTCAACTGAATTCCTTGCTTTTGCATGCGAGTAACTAATCTTTGAACTAGCAAAGTTACAATTTGCCGTAATTGCTTTTGATCAAGCTCATCAAAAATGATAGTTTCATCAATCCGATTCAAAAATTCTGGTCTAAAGAATTGTTTTAGAGCTCGATCAATGCGCTCTTTTTGTTGCTTTGCCTGACTAGTTTCATTAGCCGCAAAACCTACTTGTTTGGTTTCAAACAAAGAACGTGAACCCAAATTAGAAGTCATGATAATAATTGTATTGCGGAAATCAATTTTTCGACCCTTAGAGTCCGTTAAAAAGCCGTCATCTAATACTTGTAATAGCAGATTAAACACATCAGGATGCGCCTTTTCTACCTCATCTAGCAAAATCACTGAATATGGGTGGCGGCGTACCCTCTCAGATAACTGACCACCTTCATCATAGCCAACATAACCTGGTGCAGAACCAATCAATTTACTACTGGCAACCTGATCCATATATTCTGACATATCAATTCTAATTAAATTATTCTCAGAATCAAAAACTGTTTCAGCAATCGCTTTGGCAAGTTCCGTCTTACCTACACCTGTTGGTCCTAAGAACAAAAACGAGCCAATTGGGCGATTTTCATCCTTGATACCACTACGACTACGCCTAATTGCACGACTGACTGCCTTAACTCCTTGATCCTGACCAACAATCCGTTTGTGAAGCTCATGCTCTAGATCGGCTAATCGTTTGGTTTCGCTTTGAGTCATTTGAGTGGCTGGTACGCCAGTCAAAGCAGAAACTACTTGGGCAACATCTTTAGGTAAAACAGTATCCTGCCCCGAAACACCTTGTTCCAACTTAGCATTCAATTGAGCTTTACGATTTTGTAAAGCATTCTGCTTTTCTTGTAAAGTAGCTGCTTGGACAAAATTCTGATTAATTGCGGCCTGATTTTTTTCATCAGTAATAGTTGCAATTTGCTTGGTCAGTTGCAATAACTGATTGCTAGGTTGATTAGGCTGATGTGCAATCTTAACTGCCGCACTAGCTTCATCAATTAAATCAATCGCTTTATCTGGTAGATACCGATTAGAAATATACCGAGTAGCCAAGTCAACCGCACTAGCTAATGCTGCATCTGCAATTTTAACGTGATGAAATTTTTCATACTTAGGCTTTAAACCTTGCAAAATTGCCAAAGTTTCAGCTCGTGATGGTTCGTCTAGGCGAACCTGCTGAAACCGTCTCGCCAACGCTTGATCTTTTTCGATATACTTTTGATATTCGTTATAAGTAGTAGCACCAATCATTTGAATATCGCCACGAGCAAGTGACGGTTTCAATATATTAGACGCATCAATTGATCCTTCTGCACCGCCAGCTCCAACTATCATATGTAATTCATCAATAAAGAGAATAATTTTGCCATCACGCTTGATTTCTTTGAGAATATTTTTTAAACGTTCCTCAAATTCACCACGATATTTGGTACCGGCAACTAATCCCCCCAAGTCTAATGAGATTACTCGTTTATTAAGTAAGTCAGCTGGCACTTTTTTATTGACAATCGCAGTTGCAATTGCTTCAGCAACCGCAGTTTTACCCACACCTGGCTCACCAATCAAAACCGGATTATTTTTAGTTCGCCGTGACAAAACCTCAATTACCCGACTTACTTCTTGCTCGCGTCCAATTACGGGATCAATTTGATTATTTTTAGCCTGTTCATTAAGGTCTACTGAAACTTGATCCAAAGTCTTAGTCAAACTTTTAGCCTTATTTCTTCCAGGATTTGTCGGTTTAGCATCAATCAAATCATCGTAATCTTGATAATTCTGATTATCAGGAGGAGTAATCGCCAATGCTTTTTTGACATTAAGTCCTAATTCATGAATATCAACATTTAAATTACGTAAAATAACAGCGGATAAAATTTGCTCACTAGAAATCAAGCCTATTAGCAGAAATCTTGAATTAACTTCGTCATACCCCATATGAACAGCCATATTTTTAGAATAAGTCAATGCCATACCTAAACGGGGAGAAATTTCCATGTAAGATGTTTTAGCTGCAGAGCCGTACCCTGTATATCGTTCAATTTCTTCACTGACTGCCTTAGGAGTAACGCCCCATGAACGCAAATCTTTCCCAGCTTCGCCATCAGATTCAATCACCATCGCCAATAATAAATGTTCAGTTCCAATCAGTCGATGATGAAATTTTTGCGCTTGTTCACGTGCAATTTCCATAATTTGATTTGCACTTTTGCTATAAGAAGTTTCCATCGATAGCACCACCTTTTAATAACGTAATATTTGCCTTAATTGCCTTATGATTTTTTGTCAAAAACGTTGTTACCATTATACCAAAGACCTTTAAGCCACGCTAATATTCTGGTTTTTACAAGCAACAAAAAAACTGCCCATTCTCGGACAGTTGGTATCGGGAAAACAGGATTCGAACCTGCGACCTCTACGTCCCGAACGTAGCGCTCTACCAAGCTGAGCTATTTCCCGTTTAATAAAAAGACTCACCGAGATCGGTGAGTCAATCATATTAAGCGGAAGACGGGATTCGAACCCGCGACCCCCACCATGGCAAGGTGATGTTCTACCACTGAACTACTTCCGCAAGACATATTTTATTATAGCAAACTATTTTAATTTTGCAAACTATTTTTGAAAGAAAAAGAGAGATTCCGTTAACAGAATCTCTTTTTGACTAATTATATTGCTTACAATAAGTTTATTCTTGCTTTTGTTTAGCTAAATCAGCTTGTAACTCACGTTCAATTTCTTCATCTTTTTCAGGACGCATCGTTGGGAAGAGTAAAACATCCCGAATTGCTGGCGCATCAGTTAGAAGCATCACTAACCGATCAATCCCGATACCTAAACCACCTGTTGGCGGCATACCATATTCCATGGCCCGCAAATAATCCTCATCGATCATATCGGCTTCATCATTACCAGCCTCACGTTCAGCCATTTGAGCTTCAAAACGTGCCCGTTGATCATCTGGATCGTTTAGTTCAGAAAAAGCATTACCATATTCTTCACCTAAGATATAAATCTCAAATCGGTCAGTAAATCTTGGATCATCAGCATTTTTCTTAGCTAAAGGCGAAATTTCAACTGGATGTCCGTATACAAAAGTTGGATCAACAATTGTTTCTTCACAGTATTTTTCAAAGAAAGCGTTGATAATATGACCTACTTGCCAAAAACTTTCAACCTTAATGCCATGATCTTCAGCAAGTTTAGTTGCTGTTTCTAGTGACATCTTTTCCCAGAAATCAATTCCTGTCTTCTCTTTGATTAGATCAACCATATGAACCCGTCTAAATGGTTTACCTAAATCAATATCAGTACCTTGGTAATTAACCTTACCATCATTGCTAACAACTTTAGCAGCAGCGCGGATAATACCCTCTGCTTCATTCATTACGTCATGGAAGTCCCAATATGCAGCATAAGTTTCTAATTCAGTAAATTCTGGATTGTGATGTGTATCAATTCCTTCATTACGGAAAACCCGGCCAATTTCATATACCCGCTCCATATCACCCACAATTAGTCGCTTAAGTGGCAACTCAAGAGCAATCCGCATATACAAATCAATATCTAAAGCATTGTGGTGCGAAATAAATGGACGCGCTTCTGCACCACCCGGAATATTATGCAAAACTGGTGTTTCGACTTCTAGAAAATCTTGCTTATTTAAATAATCACGAATTGCTTGAATAATCTTACTTCTATTAGCAAAACGCTTACGACTTTCATCATTAGTAATTAGGTCAAGATACCGTTGCCGATAAATCTGTTCAACATCCTTAAGACCATGGTATTTTTCAGGTAATGGACGCAATGCTTTCGATAAAAAAGTAACGTGAGTAGCTCTAATCGTTAACTCACCAGTATCAGTCTTCATGACTTCGCCATCAATACCTAAAAAGTCACCAATATCTGCCTTCTTGAAGATTTGATAATTTTCTTCCCCAACGATATCTTTACGCACATAAATTTGAACTTTTCCCGTACGATCATATAGATCAGCAAAGCCGACTTTACCCTTGCCACGCTTAGCACGCATCCGACCAGCTACTTTGGTCTTAGGCATATCATTGTTCAATTCATCTTTATCTTCTTGACCGTATTTTTCGTTTAAAGTACTTGCCAAATCTTGACGATCAAATCTTCTTTGTCCAAATGGTTCAATTCCCTTGTCCCGCAATTCTGTCATCTTTTGGCGACGAACTACAAGTTGGTCATTCATTTCATTTTTTGCCAATTATTTTTCCTCCATTACTAGTTTAGTTTTAACATTTTTAGCTTTCATTGCCTGTCGCTTTTCATATTCAGCAACAAAATTATCAAGTAAATCATAAACTTCCTGAGCAGTCCAAACCTCATTTATCTTAGCGCGAGTTCTGGCTGAACGCGGGATTCCTTTTAAATAGTAGGCTGCTTGCTGACGAAACTCAGGAACAGCTATCCGCTCACCCTTTAAGTCAACTAATGCCTGCAGTTGGTGTTTAGCCGTAGCAACCTTTTCAGCTACTGTTTGCGGAATTAACTTTTCACCAGTATCAAGATAGTGAACCATATCTTTGATAATCCATGGATTACCAAGAGCAGCTCGGCCAACCATTACCGCAGTTGAACCAATTTCTTTTAGGGCTTTTTGAGCTAATTCTGGAGTAGTGATATCTCCATTAGCAACAAATGGTACATCAAGAACCTTAGCTACTTCATGTAACGTTTCCCAGTCTGCTTGTCCTTGATACATTTGCTTACGTGTACGACCATGCATCGCGATCATACTGGCACCTGCCTCTTGAGCAGCCAATGCATTTTCAACCGCAAAAATATGCTTACGATCCCACCCAATTCGCATTTTAACGCTGACAGGTTTAGAAACATTCTGAACGACAGTATGCACCATTTGATAAATCTTGTTTGAATCAAGCAACCACTTCGAACCTGCATCAGTTTTAGTAATCTTGGGCACAGGACAACCTAAGTTAATATCAATAATATCAGCAGCAGTGTGTTGATCAATATATTGCGCCGCCTGCAATAGAGTCTGCTCAGTACCACCAAAAATTTGAATACTCATTGGATGTTCACGCGGATCAACCTTGATCATCGACATCGTCTTTTTATTTCGGTAAATAATTCCATGATCAGAAATCATTTCGCAAACTACCATTCCGGCACCAAATTCTTTACAAATCATCCGAAAGGCAGAATTTGAAACTCCTGCCATTGGTGCGACAACAACGCGATTAGGAATAGTAATATCGCGAATTTTCCAGCTATTATCCACTAAATCATCCTTTCAAATACCCTAACATCATACCAAATCCTGCTTGATTAACAAAACTTCTTAATCAAAAAGCGGATAAATTGAACTCTTATTTTTCAATAAAAAATTTACCAGGAGCAACACGGTTATAATAACGCAAAAAAGTTTTTTTAGTCCGATCATCAACAGAAAAGTTAATCACACCAGCATTCTGTACTTCACCAATTAATGTAATGTCAGGTACTTTTAAAACATTCTGCACTAGCGAACGAGAAGCGGTCCCATGAAAGACCACCAAGACAGATTCATCTTCATGCTTTTGCACTAACTCATTCCAAAATTCCATTAGTCGTGCAGCCAAGTGTTCATAGCTTTCACCATGACAATAATCACTATAATTTTTCTTAAAATAACCTAGCTCATCAAAGACTTGTGGATAATTAACACGGACTTCGGCACTAATTTTGCCATCCCAATCACCATAATCCATTTCCTTAAGCCGGTCATCAGTAATAATTTCCCGTTTACCTTGGGTTAAAATTTCTGCTGTTTGCTTGGCCCGAGTTAATGGACTAGCATAAACACAATCAATTTTATTAATATCAAAGCTATTATGTAAAGTTTCTACTTGTTTAATTCCCGTTTCATTTAGAGGTAAGTTAGTTCCTGAACCATTGATGGCGCCAGTTTTATTGGTATCTGTTTGACCATGACGCACAACATACACGTTTAGCATTTTTGCACTCCTTTTCAAATTTCTTTAACTTCTCCATTATAAACAAGATTATTACTTACTGCACCCTGATTTTTAACTTAATCTGATTAAAAAATACTAGTTAAGTTTTTGATCCAAAATATTTTGTAATTGTTCTTGAGTAAATTGATACTGCTGCGAGCAAAAATTACAAGTCAATTCAGCCCCATGATCTTCGGTAATCATCGCTTTTAGTTCAGACGACTTGAGTGTTCTTAATAGTTCAGTATACTTTTTTCTTGAGCAATCACATTTGAAAGCAACCTCATCTTTAGTCAAAATTTTGCAGTCAGTTCCCAAAATCTTGCGAGCTAAATCCTCAGGGGTCATGCCAGCCAAAAAAGAAGTCGATAATGCCGGCAACTCATTAATTCGATTAATTGTCTGATCAATTAGGCTATCACTAGCTCCCGGCAATGCTTGCAATATAAAGCCACCAGCTTCACCAATTGTATTGTTAGGATTTACAAATACTGACAAACCAACTGCAGATGGAATTTGCTCTGATTTAGTTAAATAATAAGCAACATCCTCAGCAATTTCTCCAGACACGATTGGAACCTCACCTGTATAAGGTTCTTTCAATCCCAAATCTTTAGTTACTTGCAGCCAACCTGATCCAACTGCACTTTTAACATCAATGTGCCCAGCCTTTTTCGATGGTAAAGCAATATGGGGATTTTTGACATAGCCTTTGACTGTCAGGTTTGATTGAGCAGTGACAACTGTCGCTCCCACAGGCCCATCTCCTAAAAGTCGCAAAGTCAGTTCTTCTTTGTCACTCAATTCGGCTCCAGCTAGCAAAACACCAGCAATAAGTGTTCTACCTAAAACAGCCGAAGAAGCTGACCAAGTATCCTGCCTAGTCTGAGCCTCTTGTACTAGGTCTTTAGCCGTAATCGTCAACAACCGCAAATTTTTAGTTTTATCTAATGCCTTAATTAAATAGTCACTCATTAATATTCTCCTAAAAAAATAGAGCCCTTTACCAGGCCCTATTTATATTAATCTTGTTTTTGATCATCCGTTGGATGGTCATCGTTATTAGCTTCAGACTGTAATGACGATGCAGGTGCCGTGTCAGACTTGGTTGTCTGTTCACTGTCCTTTTGTTCAGCATTAGTTTGAACTTCATCATCTGCTTGTGTCTTGTCTGCAACTTGTGCCTTTAAACTTTCCTTTTTCTCAGCTGCAGCCTTAGCTTCTTCATAAGTAGAAGCCTTTGACTCACTAGGAAATTGTTCAGTTTTTTCTGGCATTTTACCAGTTTCATACAAGGACATAATTTGTTTTTCGTCTAAAGTTTCATATTTTAGCAAAGCTTCGGCAATAATACGATGCTTTTCGCGATTGTTCTTAACAACTTCAACCGCTTTTGCATGAGCCTCATCTAGTAATTGCTTCACTGCTTCATCAATTTTAGCTGAAGTAGCTTCACTGTATGGCTTCATTCCATAAGGATTGGTTTCGCCCTCTTTTTCAAGTTCAACCATTCCTAAAGACTCGGTCATCCCATAATTAACAACCATACTGTGAGCAATTTGCGTAGCCTGCTCAAAGTCATTAGAAGCTCCAGTTGATTGATCACCAACTACAACTTCTTCACCAGCACGACCACCCATCAGACCAACTAATTGCTCCATTAACTGCTTCTTAGTTAACAAGAATTGGTCATCTTTGGGTAGCATCAAATTGTAACCACCAGTACGACCATGAGGTACAATTGTTACCTTGCGCACTGTTCTTGAATCACTTAATACCAACCCACAAATAGAGTGTCCAGCTTCATGGAACGCCACGCGCTGACGTTCTTTCTTAGAAATAAGACTGTTCTTTTTAGCTGGTCCAGCAATTACACGATCCTCTGCTTCATCAAGGTCAAGAGCAGTAATTTCACCACCATTACGACGTGCTGCTAGCAAAGCTGCTTCATTTAATAAGTTGGCCAAATCTGCCCCAACAAAACCAGGAGTTTGTCGTGCGATTTCTTTCAAATCAACATCGTCAGCCAATGGCATATTTTTGGCATGAACTCGTAAAATAGCTTCACGTCCGCGCACATCAGGAGTCCCAACTAATACCTTACGGTCAAAACGTCCTGGACGAAGTAAAGCTGGATCCAAAACATCTGAACGGTTAGTCGCAGCGATCACAATTACTCCCTCGTTGCCTTGGAATCCATCCATTTCAACTAGTAATTGATTTAATGTTTGTTCACGTTCATCGTTACCGCCGCCACTGGCACTACTACCACGGCTACGCCCAATTGCATCGATTTCATCGATAAAGATAATACTTGGTGCATTCTTTTTAGCATTAGTAAACAGATCACGCACCCTACTAGCACCAACACCAACGAACATTTCAACAAAGTCTGAACCAGAAATCGAGAAGAATGGTACATTGGCTTCACCAGCAACTGCCCTAGCAAGTAAAGTCTTACCTGTACCCGGAGGACCCTCAAGTAAGACACCAGAAGGAATTTTGGCTCCTAATTTAGTAAATTTAGCTGGATTCTTCAAAAATTCAACTACTTCTACTAATTCTTGCTTTTCTTCCTCCTCACCTGCAACATCCGAGAAACGAACTTTATTTTTCTTCGGATCCTCAGGTTTAACATGTGAACGACCAAAGTTCATAATGCCGCCATTGCCGCCGCGGCCACTACCGCCGCCACTTTGGCTAACCATCATCCAGAGCATCACGATAAAGAGAATAGTTGGTACCAGCATCACAATGGTTGATAGCCAACTACCTGACTGGGATTCCCCTTGGGTCGTCATCTTGGTATTACTCTTTTGTGCCAAATCTTGCACATTAGCCACACTTGAATCATTTTGCAACATCGTAGTTGAAAAGCGTTTTACCTGTGAGCCAGAATTACCATTTAAGAAGTCAAAACTATTTTTTGTTTGTCCCTTAGTTTCTTGAGCATTTTTATAGCTCCCCGAAACGGTATAAACACCGTTAGCAGGCTGAACATTAAAGTTTTTAACTTTGCCCTGACGCAAGTCCTTAACAAATTCTGAGTAACTAATATTTTCACTGCCACCTGATTTGTCTGATCCACCAAGTGCCCAGTTAATGCCACCCAATAATAAAAGGAAGACAACAATATAGAACAAGCCGTTCGAAAACAGCCGATTCCGGTTATTTTTCATAAAAAGCCTCCGCAAAGTTTATAGAAATATACGAATAAAAGTTTAACACAAATTTCACTAATGCTCTAATATTTTAAATTTTTTTACCATTTTTTTGATATACATAATAATTAATCATATTTTGATTGCATTCCTGATTACGGTATGTTTGCTCAATAAAAACTGGTTCCCCATCAGCATAAATCGTTAAGCAGTATGGCCGAAGCACGTTAGGAATCCCTTTTTGGGCAAACTTTTTCTTACTTTTAACATGCTGACCGTTTCGTAATCTTAACTTAGTTCCAGCTGCAAGTGATCCAGCATAAAAAGTTACCTGATCTGGAGCCAAAAAGCAATCTAATAGAGGGAAAGCTCTCAGCTCTTTAGTAACCAAAAATTGACGATCCAAAAAGTTAAAAACATGATTTAAGCTAATTGCATTAATTTCCACAGGCTGTGGCAAGTTATCTTTAACCAAATAAAAATAATCTTGATAATTAATCAATTTAAAGTTAGCCAAGTTTTCGTTTACTCGCCTTTGAAACGTCTGCCAAATAAAATTCTGCCAATAACTAGTTTGCTCAGATACAGATAAAGTGCTAAGTACTTTACTAGGCAAACGATAGGAACAACCCAAAAATTCTTGGGGCTTAGGAAGATGCTCAAAATTGCGTTCAGTAATTTTACTCAATACTTCCATTTGTCTGCTAAAGCGTACCGCATTCGTACCAACTTGCGCATTTTCTTGTTTTAACAGTGGGATGATGTGATGACGAATCCGATTTCGTAAAACATCGTCCTCATCATTAGTTATATCTTTTACAAAAGTAATTTTTTTATCTTGGACATAATCTAATAATTGTCCTTTTTTCACAGTCAATAAGGGCCTTAATAAAGTAATTTCTTCCCTTTTAGTAACTGCCTTTAAACTATTCATTTCATTAGGATTACCTGAACGAATAAACTTCAAGATAATATTTTCTAGCAGATCATCATTATGATGAGCAGTTAATAGATAGTCGCCATGCTCCTGACGCATTACCTTTAGTAAAAAGTCATAACGATACTGACGTGCCGCAGCTTCAATCCCAACTTTAGGATGAGCAGACTTAGGCCAATAACCATTAACTTGCTTAATTGGTTTATCTTGGCAATATTCAGCAATGATTCTTGCTTCTTGCAGTGAATCTTTTCGCAACTGGTGATCTAAATGAGCGGCGATTAACTGCAGTTGATAGCGTTCCTGAATTGTATTTAATAAATCTAGTAAAGCCATAGAATCGGGGCCACCACTGACGGCTACAACTAAAGTTTTACCAGTTAACGCCAAATGGTTTTGTTTAAAAAATGCATCAATCTGCATACTTCACCAAATTCGCTGTTAATTTTACAGTTTCACTTTTAGCAGCACTGAGTGTCTCAGTCAAAACAGTCTGAAAATCTGCTGGCTTAGTAGACGAAAATGGATTAGTTGGATCAAGCAATTCAGGATCATTAACCCGCATTTTAGATAATGCTAGCTTACCATGGTGATTATGTAACACAACCACTCGAATTGTTTGCCCAACTTGATAATTATGACTTTCACGCAGCCAATTATTACCAAAGTCACTATGATGAATCAACCCAGTTTGATGATCAGCTATAGTGATAAAAATCCCTAGTTTAGTAATATTATTAATCTTGCCAGTAAGTCTTTGTCCCACTTGATATTTCATTATTTATTGCTTTTTCCATCTGGAATATTATAAATCGTTTCATTTGGCTTGGAATACAAAAATTTGAATCGCACCAATTTCGCTACATAATCTGGGTCTTTTAGGTCATCACGTTTAGTCGATAGTGCCCGTTTCTCATGATTAATTTGCTTTAAAGACTTTTTAGTAGTTTCAACTTGCTGATTGATTCTAACCGTTTTAGCATGAGTAATTGCTATCTGCACACCTAAAACCAAGAATAGAATTGCAAAAATGGCCGCAATCCGATTCCGCCGATTACGATGAACTTCTTTTGCTCTTTTTTCTTGTTGACGCTTTAAACGCGCTGCTCGCTCTTGTGGGCTGAGTGAATTATAAATACGTGGTCCCTTCATCATGATTATCCTCTATCACTAAAACAATTTAATTCATTATAGCAAGGCCAACTATAAAAGTCATTAAGTCTAGCTACTAATTAATCTAGCAATTCATATAATTCACTTGCTTCAGCTTTTTTAGTAGTTTCCCTAATTGCACACACTTTAGCCTTAACTTGTCTTGAACCATAGCCAACTTCAATTATGTCACCTATTTGGACATCGTAACTTGATTTAACAACTCGATCATTAACCTTAATTCTTCCTTGATCGGCCATTTCTTTAGCAATGGGTCTTCTCTTAACTAACCGAGAAACCTTTAAAAATTTATCAATTCTCATTTTAAACCTCACTTTATCTTTGAATAATATCACTTGCTGCCGTTAAAAACGTTGTCAACTCATTAACTAACAAGCGATCATTACACTTTGCTGGTAATTCAAGTAAAACTAACAGTGATTTTTGCGGATCCAATGTGATTTTTGCTTTAAGTGAAACATGTTCAAGTGCCTTAAACACATTAGGTCCCTCAAGCTGGCGACTTGCAGATTCAGTAAATTTAACCTGAACTTTCAAATCAGTACGGCTAATACTTACCACCTGAGCTAAATCTGCCATAATTTTTAAACTCGAGATTGCCAATAAATTCTCAACTGGCACCGGATAATCGCCAAAACGATCTATCAATTCATCTTGAATTTGAATCAGCTCATCAGAATCAGCAGCTTTGATTTTTTTATAAAATTCAATTTTTTCTTCCTGATCACCGATATAAGTATCTGGAATATACGCTTCCAATCCCAAATCAAGCTCAGCATTGGTTTTCTTAACAACCTTCTTACCCTTACGTTGCTTGATTGCATCACCTAACATCTGAGAATACAAATCATAACCAACGCTATCAATAAAGCCATGCTGCTGAGCACCTAGCATGTTCCCGGCACCGCGAATTGACAAGTCTCGCATAGCAATCTTAAACCCTGACCCTAACTCAGTAAAATCTCTGATGGCATCAAGCCGTTTTTCACCAATTTCAGTCAAAACTTTATTAGGCTGATATAAGAAATAAGCATACGCTAATCGTGCACTACGACCAATTCGGCCCCGCAATTGGTAAAGCTGACTTAATCCATAACGATCCGCATCTTCAATAATCATTGTATTCACATTCGGCATGTCAATGCCTGTTTCAATAATCGTAGTCGTTACCAAAATATCAAACTCACGATTTAAAAATCGATATAAGGTATCTTCCATTTGGGTTTGACTCATTCGACCATGAACGCTGGCAATTCTGGCCGTTGGAATCAAGTCCTGCAATTGATTGACTACCTCATCAATATCGCCAATTCGATTATGCAGATAAAAAACTTGTCCCTGCCGCTGCATTTCTCGCAAACATGCATCTTTAACTACACTAGGGAGCTGTTCCATAACATAGGTTTGGATCGGATAACGATTTGAGGGTGGAGTTTCCATTACCGACAAATCCCGCACACCAACCATTGACATGTGCAGCGTACGCGGAATTGGCGTTGCGGTTAAAGTAAGTACATCAATATTAGCTTTTAATTCTTTTAACTTTTCTTTATGTTTAACCCCAAACCGCTGTTCTTCATCGACAATTAGTAAACCTAGATTTTTAAAATGAACGTCTTGTGAAAGTAAACGATGCGTGCCTACAACTAAATCAATTTTACCAGTTTTTAACCCAGCAATAATTTTTTTAGATTCAGCAGGAGTTTGAAAGCGTGACAACATGGCAAAGTTGACTGGAAAGTCCTTAAAGCGATCCTGGATAGTTTCATAATGCTGCTGAGCCAAAATTGTGGTTGGCACTAAAAAGGCAACTTGTTTATTATTTTCAATTGCCTTAAAGGCTGCTCTTAAAGCCACCTCAGTTTTACCAAAACCAACATCACCTACTAATAACCGATCCATCGGCTTAGACTGTTCCATGTCATGTTTAATTTCCTTAATTGATCGTAATTGATCAGGGGTTTCAACATAAGGAAAAGCCGCTTCAAATTTATCTTGTAATTCATCGTCCTTTGCAAAAGCAAAACCTGTTTCAGACTCACGTTTAGCATACAAATCAATTAAATCATCGGCAATATCTTCAACTTTAGCTTGAACTTTGCGCTTAGTCTTAGCCCATTCGCTGCCACCAAGTTTGCTAATATGGGGATGCTTGCCTTCGGAAGTAACATATTTTTGAACTAGGCTAAGCTGATCAGCTGGCACAAATAATTGATCACCTTTTTGATAAGTAATCGTAATATAGTCACGCTTGACGCCATTATTTTCTAGGGTCTGAATCCCCTCAAAACGACCAATCCCGTGATTAACATGAACCACATAGTCTCCCGGTTTTAATTCAGTATAATTACGTAATCTTTGGGCATTCTCGAGTGTGGGGATCCGCTTTTTATGATGAGTTGTCTTGTTAAATAACTCATGCTCAGTTAAATAAATTAGATTGCTGGTAGGTAAATTAAAGCCGCTGCCAAAACCACCAACTGTAATTTGGGTTTGCCCTAAAATTAAGTCTTCTGGTGCAACAATTGGTGCAGCTACATCAAAATCTGCCAAAGTCTGACTAATCTGATTAGCTCGTTTTTCATTGTCAGCTTGTAAAATCACAGTTTGTCCACTTTTTTGGTAAGATTCAAGTTCAGTCTTAAGCAAAGGCATTTGACTAAAAAACTGTTCTGGCTCACGGGTTTTCCAATCAAACAATTGACCTAGTCTAATTCGCCCCATGCTGCGCTGAAATAGTGAAAAATATATGCGATGATGAACATCTTTTGTCCATAATTCGTTAAAATTAGCACGCAACTCTTGGCCAGGAAGCATACCTCCAGTTTTTAACTCATCATCAATAAAGCCAGCATTCTGTTGATCAACCGTTTTAATTGCTTGATCAATCAACGGCCAATCATCGACCAAAATCTGACCTTCCTTTGCCAAATAATCTAACAAGCTACTAGACTCTTCAAGCAAAAAATCAATTAAAAAAGCATAATTTTGTGGTAATGTTTGATTCTTTAACTCATCAAGAGTTTGAGCAAAGTGTTCTTTAATTGCCGCTTCAGAAGCTGGTGCCGACTCCATAGCTGCCAAGATTGCGTCTGCTGCACGCGTAAAATCTTCGGTCGTAAAAATTCGATCCTGCGCCGCACCAATTACCACTTGCTCCAATGTTTTTTGACTGCGTTGGGTTGCTAGATCAAATACTTTAATCGTATCAATTTCGTCACCAAAGAATTCCATTCGGATTGGATTTTCTTGATCAAGTGGATAAATGTCAAGAATATCTCCTCTTAATGCAAATTCACCCGGTTTAGCAACCAAATTTTCTCTAATATAACCAGAATTTACCAACCAGTTAGTCAAATTAGTCAAGTCAGCTTCTACACCTGGAGCAAACTCGCGCCTAGCATTAGCAAAATCCTCTGGTACTGATAGCTGATATTGCAAACCCTGCGGTGTAGTGACGACTATTCCCAGCTTTTTACTCAACAAAAAATTAAGCGCCTGAATCCGATCGCTTAACTCGTCAGGCGAACTGACCGCTGTCTGTGTAGCAATAGTAGCATCAACTGGAAAATTATAAACTGTATTATTCGGCAAAATCGCACTTAACTCACTAAATAGCTTTTGCGCCTTATTTTCATTTTCTTCAATCAAGATTAAGGGTTGCTGCAACTGCTGCAGCAATTCTACTAGCAGCAAACTAAAGGCACCAGCATTAGCCCCAGTTAACAGCGAATTTTTTACTTTAGTTGTTTTAGCAATAAAATTTGTTAAACTTTGATCTTGTTCCAGTATATTTGTTAAACGCATATTAATTATATTTATTCATCAAAAATTGACTACTTTTACCCGCAATAAAATCAGCAATAATCTCACTGCTCGTAGCGAATGCAGCAGTCATTTGAGTTTGTTGCTGACTAGTAAATGGTGACAAAACCCAAGAAATAACGCTTTCCTTAGTAGCGTTATCTGGATGACGAATACCAATTTTTAGCCGATTAAAATCACTACTACCCAAATCACTAATAATGCTTTTGATACCGTTATGACCACCAGACTTGCCGTTAGCCCGAATCCTAATTTTGCCAAGCGCCATGTCCATATCATCATGAATGATTAAAATATCTTGCGAGGCAACTTTAAAAAAATGGGCTACCTGGGCAACTGAACGTCCAGAATCATTCATGTAGGTTTGTGGTTCAAGTAAAATAACATCTTCGCCAGCTATTTTCTGTTTAGTGTATTTCCCTTCAAACTTTTCACGTTCTAATTGTAAAGCATTATTATTTAAATAATAATCAAGTGCCATAAAACCGGTATTATGCTTTGTTCCATCATATTTTTTCCCTGGATTACCCAAGCCTGCAATAATTTTCATTAAAAAATCCCCTTATTTTTTATCGTATTAATGATAGCATACTTATCGACATTTGATTTTGAAATTGCTATCCTTTAACTTTTAGTCATAACTAACTATTTAGTTAGATTCCGACATAAAGTCCAACTTTAATATATTTTTATTTTAATATTTGTTTAATCGCAAAGCTTTCTATGCTATAATTACTTAGATTATTTTTTCAATGGAGGTAATTTCGTGCTTATTAAATCCTTGGTTATCAAAAAAGATTACCTAACAACTGTTAATGAACATGCTACGCTTGAAGAAGCGCTAAAAATTCTTGAAGATTCCGGTTTTCGGTGTGTGCCAATTTTAGATGATACTGGAACAATCTTTCGTGGTAACATTTACAAAATGCATATTTATCGCCATAAATCACAGGGCAAGGATATGAGTTTACCAGTTACCGAATTACTCAAAAATGCTACTAAAACTATTAAAGTCAATTCACCATTTTTTAAAGTTTTCTTCACAATCAGGGACTTACCTTACATCTCAGTTTTAGATGAGAGCGGTAAATTCTATGGTATCTTAACCCACTCACGTTTATTAGACATGCTATCAGATGCATGGAATATTAAAACTGGATCCTATGTTTTTACGGTCTTAACCAATAATGACCGTGGCAACTTGGTCAAAATGACAAAAATTATCAGTAAATATTCAAGTATTGCAGGAACCATGAGTTTAGACGCTGCTTCTGCAGAAAAAGGCAACCCAGTTCGCCGTATTTTGTTCACTTTACCCGCTGATGTTAAAGAAGACACTTTAAGAGAAATCGTCAAACGCCTTGAACATAAGGGTTACGTTGTAGCTGAAATCGAAGATTTACAAGCCGGCATGACAATTATGAGCGATGAAAACCCCGGTATTTATTTAACTGATGATCAGAATTAATGAAGCTTAATTTCAAGATTAAAGCGTTGCTAACAATATGTTAACAACGCTTTTTTAGTCGTCTAGATAATATGTTCTTGGCAAACGCTGCGACAATGCACACGCAACCTCATAATGAATAGTCCCTAAATAATCAGCTGCGCGCTTCAAACTATTAGGAGCTTTGGGATCTTTTGATAACAAAATTACCTGGCTACCAACTGGCATTTCATGTGGCAAACGCACCATTAACTGATCCATGCAAACTCGACCAACAATCGGACAATAAGCGTCTCCAACCTGAATCTTAAATCCTTGAAACTTACGATTAAAACCATCAGCATATCCAATCGGGACAGTCCCAATAATTTGATCAGTCTCTGCTACATATGTTGAGCCATAACTAATTCCTTGACCTTGATGAACTGTGTGAACTTGGACAAGTTCGCTCTCAAATGATAATGCAGGTTTTAACTTTATTTCACTAGCTATATCCGGACTAGTAGGATTAGATGAAGGGTTTAAACCATACATTCCTATCCCAAATCTGACAATATCACTCTTAACCTGCTTATCAAAAATACTAGTCGCAGTATTAGCAACATGAATCCACTTAGGCTTAACTTTTAGCAGATTTTTAAAATGGGTAAAAGATTGCACCTGCTTATCAAAATAAGCACTATCTGCACTATCGGCTGAAGCAAAGTGAGTATACATTCCTTCAACAGTGAAATATTTATTGGTTAGTAAAAAGTCATTAGCAGCCACAAATTCTTCATCTGTATTAAAGCCGATACGTCCCATACCAGAATCAATCGCTAAATGAATTTTTAATTGCAAATCTGTCCTGGCCAACCTAATCGCTGCTTGTTTTAACCAATCAAGATCCGGGACAGTTAACGAAATGCTATTGGCTGCTGCCAATTCGACGTACTGAGGTGACGTTACTCCCAAAACTAAAATTGGTAATACAATCCCCGCACGACGCAATTCTAAAGCTTCATCCAAAATTGCTACACAAAAGCCGCTTACTCCAGCATTGACAGCTGTTTGAGCTACCCTAACAGCGCCATGACCATATGCATCTGCTTTAACTACCGCAAATAACTTCTGTCCCGGTGCCAAATGCCGCATTTCTTGTTCAAGATTTTGTTTGATTGCCCCTAAGTCGACTCGGACTACCGCTGGGCGATGAATTCCTACTACCATTATTTCTCCAACACAACTAACGTAACAATTTCATGATTATCATGACTAATACTCGGAAAAATTTTCCCAGCAAACTTATTCGAAGTAGTAACAGGGTGGCCCAAATCATCCCAGAGTGTTTCTACATCCTGCAAGCCAACATGCTTTCCCAATCCCGTTCCTAATGCCTTAGAAAAAGACTCTTTGATTGAAAATCGTCCACCTAAATATTCAACTTTTCTTTTGCCATGTAGCCTTTGATACTGCGTAAATTCATCAGCAGTCAATACTTTTTGGGCAAAATTGTCGCCTTTAGCAACAATTTTTGCTACACGTGCTACCTCAATTACATCTATTCCAACGCCATAAATCATTATATTACCTCAATGAACAAATTATCATATAAAAAAAGAGTTGTATAGTAAAGACAACTCTTTTTGTAAATTTATTAATCTTTTTTATTTTTAATCACAAAGTTGTGACCACCGTGATGGCCACCACTATGACGATTGCGATCACCGCCGCGATAATTACCACGACTCCGATTCCGATCACCACTTCCACGGTAATTGCCATGACCGCCGCGTGAACGTCCACCGCGTCCGTGACCGCCGTTACCACCACGATGGCCACCTCTGCCACCACGATAAGGCAAAGGTTTTTCTGAACTAATTTTAACTTCAACATCAGATGAATCTTTTGATAAATTCTTCAAAAATGCTGAAACCAAATCAACAGCAGAATAATTATCTAATAACTCACTAGCATCCTTAGTATACTTTGATAAATCATCCTTCATCAAATCTGTTACTTTAGACTTAGCCACCTTTAATTGACCCTGTAAAGCCTGGTCATCAGTTGGTGGCATTAACGGTGTCATCTTTTTCTTGGTTAACTGCTCGATTGTCTTCATATAACCAATTTCATTTGGTGTAACAAAAGTAATTGAGTTACCGTTTTGTCCTGCACGACCAGTACGACCAATACGGTGAACATAAGAATCAGGATCTTGTGGAATATCGTAATTGTAAACGTGCGTTACACCAGAAATATCTAGTCCACGTGCCGCAACATCAGTTGCCACTAAAATATCTAATTTACCAGCTCGGAATTTCTTTAAAACGCTCATTCTCCGTGCTTGAGTCAAATCACCATGAATACCAGCAGCATTATAACCACGTGCCTGCAATCCGCGAGTCACTTCATCAACGCGACGCTTAGTCCTTACAAAGACAACCGCTAAATCCGGACTTTCGACATCGAACAGGCGACACATAATATCAAATTTTTCAGAGTCTTTTGACCGGACAAAATATTGATCAATCAAATCAGCAGTTAATTCCTTAGCCTTGATTCTAACGATTTCTGGATCCGTCATAAACTTTTCACTAATTCGCAAAATCGGCTTAGGCATAGTAGCACTGAATAGTAAGGTTTGCTTACGATTCTTGACATAACCAAGAATGCTTTCAATATCTTGGATAAAGCCCATATCAAGCATTTCATCAGCTTCGTCAAGCACAATCGTGCTAACATCTTCAAGACTAATAGTCTTGCGCTTTAAATGATCAAGCAACCGCCCTGGTGTTCCCACCAAGATTGCTGGTACATGGCTCTTGAGTGAACGAATTTGGCGACCGATATCTGCCCCACCATAAACAACTTGCACACGTGCATTTTCATCACGGCCTAAACGGAAAAGTTCTTCTTGTGTTTGAATTGCTAATTCACGCGTGGGTTCGATTATCAAAGCCTGAATTGTCTTATGTTGTTTTTCCAGGTTTTGTAAAATCGGTAAAGCAAAAGCAGCAGTTTTACCAGTACCAGTTTGAGCTTGACCAATTACATCCTTACCTGCTAATGCAAGTGGAATAGTCTGCTCCTGAATTGGTGTTGCTTCCTCAAAGCCCGAACGTTTAATTGCCTTCAGCAATTCATCATTTAATCCTAATTCCGAAAATTTCACTAAATTCTCCTTATCTAAGCCGCTCTAATACTTTTTCAAGGTGCATTCCATGCGACCCCTTTAAAACGACAATGTCATGCGGCTTAATATCGCTTTTTAGATCAGCAACCATGTGTTGCATCTGATCTTCTTTATAATAATGTAAATATTCTGGCGCGTACTTATCTTTTAGCGCAGTTGCAAGATAACCCATTTGCGTGCCAAATAAATATACTTCGTTAATCACTCTGGGGTCAAGACTATCGGCCAGGTCAGCATGCAAAGCAGCTGAGTTTTCTCCTAATTCAAGCATATCACCTAAAACAGCAATTCGCCGGCTACCAACTGGTACTTGAATTTGACCAAAACTAGTCAATACAGCTCGAACAGCAGTTGGATTGGAGTTATAGACATCACTCATAATGTCTTCGCCTACGTCGCCTTTTTCCCACTCCATCCGATTAGCAGTAGGAGTAAAACTAGCTAACGCCGTTGCAATCTCTTCATCACTTTCACCAAAATGACGACCAACACAAAGCGCTGCAACAGCATTCGCCACATTGTGCTTACCAATCATTGGAATGGTGAATTGATGCTCAGAATCATTTACGTTAAAGCTAGCATGGTGCTTATAAGTTCTAAAACTAGTTGCAAAAACCGTATCATCCTTATTAAAACCAAAAGTTACTTGTTCTTGCCCAACATGCTCACTGCGCTGGCGCAACAATGGTTCATCCCCATTATAGATGAGTACGCCATCTTCACGCAAGAAATCAGTAATCTCCATTTTAGCGTCTGCAATTTTTGCCCTAGAACCTAAAAATTCAATGTGAGCTTCACCAATCATGGTAATAACTGTCACATCGGGATGCGTTAATTCGCTTAAGTGATGTAGTTGACCAGCGTGATCCATACCCATTTCCAAGACTAAAATTTCAGTATTAGGCTTCATTTCTAAAATGGTCATTGGTACGCCAATCTCATTATTGAAATTACCCTCAGTTTTATGGACGTTAAATCTTTTAGCTAAAACCGCAGCCGTCATATCTTTGGTGGTTGTCTTACCATTTGATCCTGTAATACCAATAACGGTTGGATTAACCTTTTCTAGATAATATTGCGCTAACTTTTGCATACTCAATAACGGATCGTCAACCTCAATAACTGCTATTTTATCAGGTTTATTGGGATGACCTTTTTGCCATAAAGTAGCAACTGCCCCATTATTAATCGCGCTATTAATGAAGTCATGACCGTCTCTTTGCCCTTCAAGTGGAACAAATAAACCACCAGCTGCAATTTTTCTTGAGTCAAAAGCAACAGAAGTAACAATAATTTGTTCGTCGCCTTCACAAGTTGCATTTATTGCCTTGGCAATTTCTGCCAGTTGCATTTTCATTTGAGTTTTCTCCTGTAAAAAGAAATTTCACATAGCAATCATTACACTTATTCTTGACTTAGTATAACAATTAAGTTTCACATAAAAAAGCAGTCCCAATGGGACTGCTTGCACCAGATCAAAGGTATTACTTGCTGCTTGTATTGAAGTCCTTGCCGTATTTCTTGTTGAACTTCTCAATTCGACCATCTGCTTGAGCAAACTTCTGCTTGCCTGTGTAGAATGGATGTGAATCAGAAGTAATTTCAACCCGAACTAATGGGTAAGTCTTACCTTCGTAATCAACTGTTTCATCTGGTTTTAAAGTTGAACCTGCAAGGAACTTAGCACCTGTAGCTGAGTCCATGAAGACAACTTCTTGATAATCTGGATGAATGCCTTGTTTCATGTTTATTACTCCTTTGCCATGACTCTATCTCAAGTCATAGATTAATCGATTAACGTTAACTACCTTAACATTTTTAGAAGCAAATTTCAAGATTTATTATATTTTTCATTAGTCTAGGACAATATCACTAGGCTTTACTTCTTTACCAAAATAAGGTTTTAACTCTTGATTATAGTCATTAATAAAGAATTGCCGTTTGTTTAACTTAGCTAGATCCTTATTTACCCAATTTAACAACGACTTATTACCCTTTTTAACCGCTGGTGAAATAAATTGCTGTGGCCCAATATTCTTAATGCCAACTGTATAATTTGGATTATGCTTTACCCAAGCATATAAATAAGAATTGTCGTCAGCCAAAGCAGCTGCACGTTTATTCTTGATTGCATTAAACTGTTGTGTCTTAGAATCAAACTTCAGCAAGTCAACGCCTTTTTGTTTAGTGAAGTAATTTTCAGCAGTTGTACCTTTGGTTACAATTAAGTTCTTACCTTTTAATTGGCTAGCCTTAGTCACTGGATTTTTCTTAGGTGAAATAACCCCGACTGATACTTTCATATAAGGCTTAGCAAAATCCACAACTTCTTTACGTTCAGGTGTAACTGTAAAGTTAGCCAAGACTAGATCTGCCTTATTAGCATTCAGCGTATCTACTCGGTTATTAGCATTGACTTGAACAAACTTGACTTTAACACCCATATCTTTAGCTAATTGGCGAGCTAAACGGACATCATAGCCAACCCGTTTGCCATGATCATTAACCCAACCATAGGGCGGCAAATCGCCAAAGACAGCTACTTTTAATGTTCCGCGTTTTTTAATTGCACTCACACTGCTATCATTAGCAGCAGAATTATTGCTACTAGATGACTTAATTCCGAAAAAGGCAGCAATTGCAATCACAACTACTACCAAAACACCAATCACAATATTTCTAGTCTTATGTGTCTTCATCATTTCTCCTTTAAAAATCCATACTAGTCAAAAAGTCCTGTGCACGCTTAGTTTGCGGTTTAGTGAAAAATTGTTTGCCGGAAGTACTTTCTACAATTTGACCAGACTCTAAAAATAACACCTGATCAGCTATTTGAGCAGCAAAGTTCATTTCATGCGTCACAATAATCATGGTCATGTGCTGCTTTTTAGCGAGATTGGTCATAATTTCTAGCACGCCACGCACCATTTCTGGGTCAAGCGACGCCGTAACTTCATCAAACAACATCATTTCTGGCTGCATTGCTAGAGCTCGCACAATCGCGATCCGTTGCTTTTGCCCACCAGACAATTCTCGCGGATAAGAAGCTGCGTACTCTGATAAACCAACTTGCTTTAATAATTGAGTTGCCCTTTTTTTAACTTCTGTTTCAGAACGTTTTTGTACTTTAACTGGAGCTAATAGAATATTGTCAAGAACAGTCAAGTTAGGGAATAGATCATAACTTTGAAAAACCATGCCAATCTTTTGGCGTAATGCTTGCCAATTTTGCTGTGTGGGCTGAATCTGTTGTCCTTTAAAATAAAGCTGGCCATCACTAAAGTCTTCCAGTCCATTCAGACAGCGCAAAAGTGTACTTTTGCCTGAACCAGATGGCCCAAGTAACGTCAACACTTCTCCTTCATTCAACGTAAAATTAATATCTTTTAATGCTTGCCAATCACCATAAAATTTATTCAAATGGTCAACACGTAAAATTTCTTCTGTCATTTATTTCACCTACTTTTGTTTAGCAGACAGGCGCTTGGCCCAAGCTGATAGTGGATAATCAATTGCAAAGTACAAAATAAAAATCAAACCATAAATCCAAAAGACTGCATTAGGATACCGTTGATTATTAGCTTCCATAATTTGCTGTCCAACCGCGATAACATCAATAATGCTGATCGTCATTAACAATGATGTGGTTTTAATCACTCGCGTAGCCAAATTAATTGTAGCCGGCAATTCCAATTTAGCAGCTTGTGGAAGTAAAACGTACCGAAATAGCTGTACCTGACTCAATCCCAAGGCAAGTCCAGATTCTTTTTGCGTTACTGGAACCGATTCAATGGCTCCTCGCACAATATCACTAAATTCGGCAGCTATCCATAAAGAAAAGGCAATCACTGCCATCCAGCTAGCTGGCCAGTTAATATGCAAAGAACGCGGTAAAATATAATATGCTAAATACAATAAAACAATTGTTGGTACAATTCGAAAGAATTCCAGGTATAGCCGTAAAATGAACCGAACTACTTTGTTTGGTAGCGTTCGTAAAATCCCAAAAATTGTCCCTAAGATCAAGCCAATAATTAAGCTAACTGCAGCAATCCAAACAGATGTCCACAATCCCTGCATCAGCCTTGCAAAGTTGTCACCGGCAAACAAAACATTAATCGCCGAATGTTCCATAACGAACTCTCCTTTCCCAATAATTAAGTAATAAGATTACCGGAATTAAAATAATCGCATAGGCAATTACCAATATTAGTAGATATTCATTTGACCGATAATACATACCGATTAAGTCAAGAGCGGTATTGGTTAATTCTGGAATAGCAATTACTGAAAAGATGGAAGTTTCTTTGATTAAAAAAATAATATTGGCCGTTAAAGCGGGCATGCTCAAAGCAAAGCCTTGTGGAAAAATAACATATCGAGCTAACTGAAACTGATTCATCCCCAAGGCTTTACCATCATCAATTTGATTGGAACTGACTCCACTAAAGCCGCCACTAAAGCCTTCAGCCATATAGCCACCGCCTAAAAAGATCAGTCCAATAATCCCACAAGTAGTTGCTTTCAATTTTAACCCCAACACTGGAAAAGCATAATACAAGAAGAACAATTGAATTAATAATGGCGTATTACGTGCTACTTCAACATAAACCGTTACAATTTGGTTTAAAATTGGCACTTTGAAATACTGGATTAAACTACTGATGACTCCAACAATTAGCGAACCCAAAATTCCAACTAAAGCTAGACCAATGGTTAATAAAAAGGCCTTACCAAAAATTGGTAAACTTTGCGCAATAATTTGCCAACTCATCTTTTACCCCCAATTCCTAATCAAACTACTGGCACTTATTTGCGTCCAGCTAACCGTTACTAAGAAAAAGAACTACGCGTCTATGTGACTTTGCGTAGTTCTTTCCTATTGTCAATAAAAAAGTAGAATACAACTACAGCACCAAATAGCAAACAGTTAATTTATTTAAACATTGAATTGGACAAGTTTGAAGCTGCATCGTAGATTATATTCCTTTCTTACTTATTATCTGTAAGTGTCTTATATGCTATGCTTTTACTTACTTTTTGTCAATCTTTTTATCCAAAGTATGAGCCAGTAATCTCACTTTTTTATGATAAAAAAATAGAAACTCTACAAGAAGTTTCTAAGTTTATTACTAATTTAAAGTCGTACTAAATAAATTCTGTCACCGCCGCAGCAATTAAGATGATTACTAAACCAATAATGGTAATTATCAGCTCTTTTTTAGTCTTTTTTTGTCCTAAGAACCAAATACCTGTTAAAGTTGCCAAGATAACTGAAGTCTGTGACAAAACGAAGCCAGTCGCTAAGCCATTCATATTGGGTTGTGCCGAAATTAGATAAGTCAAAGCAGCAAAAGCAAAAAAGAACCCAGCAAAAATTTGTTGATATGAAACTAACTCTTTAAATGGATTTTGCTTCGGATTTTTAAGAGAAACATAAATACCATAGCCAATCCCAGTTAAAAGCATCCCAATTGCTTGCGGTAAAAATGCATGTTGCCCATCAACGCGGGCTGCCTGCGGCGCAGCTGAATATAACCAATAACCAATTTCACCAAATAATAGCCAGATAACTGCTTTTTTAAGCAAATTCGTTTTTTGTGCTGTTTTATTTTCGCTCCAAACTGTCATATAAGCACCAATAATAATTGCTACTAATGCTAACCCACCGATAATTTTAGCTTTGACTCCGGGCCAATTTCCTAGGGCAATTACACCCCACAAAGAGGCCCCAAGTAATTGAAAGGCAGTGGTAATTGGCATGACCCTCGAAGAACCAACCAAGTTAAAGGACATGAAAGTGACAATTTGGGCACTAGCCCAGCCAATTCCAGAAATAATTGACAGAAATAATGAGCTTCCAGTTGGTAGTGAGTAACCACCAATCAAGGCAAACGCTAATCCAAAAATAAAGGTACCCAAGGTAGTTCCTAAAATTTGATTAGCTGGCTTACCACCAATTTTAGACGCAATAGTCGGAAACAATCCCCAACCAATCAATGGTCCTAGCCCAACTAGTAATGCAGTCGTATTTAATGTAGCTATTGGCAATGTTTGCTCCCCTTTTTAAAAAATCACGTTGCTTTCAAGCAAAATATTAGCATATGGGGTCATTTCACCAGTTCTAACAAATGCCTTACAATCACTCAGGCTGGCTTTTAACTCTTCGTGGGTAATAAACTCAATTGGCGTATCAGGCAGGCGTTCTTTAATACTAGCTAACATTTGTGGATTTTCCGATTTGATTTCGGTTGCTAGAAAAACGCGCTGAATTTCTAGTTCTTCTAGAACATTATTTAATACGTCCATAAAACTAGGTATGCCCTTAGTAACTGCCAAGTCGATTTTCTCGGTTTCCTGAGGAACAGGCGTTCCAGCATCACCAATAGCTAATTTATCAAAGTGCCCCATTGTAGCAATTACTCGTGATAAATTTGAATTAATAACTGCAGTTTTTTTCATTTGTTACCTTTCTATTTATTAACTTGTTCAATCTCAGCTTGATAAGGAATCGCCGGTTGTGCACCATAGCGGCTAACCGTCAGTGACGAAGCCTTGTTAGCAAACTTAATTGCAGCTGCCAAATTACTAAAATCGGGTTTAAGTACACTAACCATAGCGCCAATAAAAGTATCACCTGCAGCAGTGGTATCAACCGCCTTAACTTTAAAAGCTGGAACTAGTGCGCTTTGACCATTAATATCATAAAAAGCACCTTTTGAGCCAATAGTAATTACCACCGCAGCAATTCCTAAAGCATGCAACTTAGCAGCTGCTTTGCGAGCATCAGCTTCAGTTGTTACATGCACTCCAGTAATGGTTTCAACCTCTGTTTCATTAGGCGTAATCATATCCGTCAACTCAAGCAGTTCTACTGGAATCTGCGTCATTGCCGGAGCAGGATTTAAAATCGTTTTAGCACCAGCTTGACGTGCTAATTCAAACCCTTTAATAGTTGCCTCAACTGGCGTTTCAAATTGGGCTAGTACAAAATCACTGTTAGTAATCAAAGCACGATTTTGAGTTACTTCTGCGCTGCCAAAAGCAGCATTGGCACCTGCATAAATAATAATTGAATTCTGTCCTGCATCATCAACGCTGATAAAAGCTTGACCAGTTGATTCCTCCTTAACAACCTGAATGCCTGATGTATCAATTCCATCTTGTTTTAACAAATCCAGCATTTGCTCTCCGGGTGCATCATTTCCTACTGCACCAATAAAGCTAGTTTTACAGCCTGAACGTGCCGCAGCTACTGCTTGGTTTGCTCCCTTACCACCGGCTGCGCTGTAATGCTCTTTAGCATGGATTGTCTCCCCCGGCTTGGCCATTGCCTTAACCCGTAAATTAGTATCCAGATTAATACTGCCAATCACTGCAACTTTGTTCATCTGTATCTCCTTTATATCGTGTTATTTTTGTTTTCATTAAAAATGATAGCATACTTGGATTCGCTTTCAAACATATAGCGATTAACACCAATTTATCAGGAACAATTTTGTCTTTAGCTGCTTTTGGCATATAATGACAAAGATTATTTAATTAAGAGAGGTCACAAATCATGAAAAGACAATTAAATCTTTTTGCCGCCTTAGCTACCGTCATGGGTACCATGATTGGTGGGGGAGCATTTTTTAAAATTGCCAGTGTTTCTAGTCTAACCCATAATGCCTGGTTAAGTATTCTGGTCTGGCCACTAGCTGGTTTAATTGCACTCATGGCCGGCTTAAGTGTAGCGGAACTAGCCGCTAGCTTCCCAGAAGATGGTGGCGCCGTAAAATATTTAACTGTCATTTATGGACCCAAAATTGCTTTTCTGTTTGGCTGGTCACTAATTATTATTTATTATCCAGCTAATATTGCAGCACTTTCGATTGTCTTTGCAACTCAATTAAAACAGTTACCACATCTACAAGCTTTATCGACCACAAGCATTGCCTTACTAGTTATGCTCATCATCTTATTAATTAATTGGCTTGGCTCGAAATTAAGTAGTGGGGTGCAAAAATTAACTTTAATTATCAAATTATTACCTATTTTAGCAATCGGTATCTTCGCAATCTGGTCAAACCAAACCAATCAATTAGCTGGTGCACCAGGTCCTCAGATCACCTCAGCTACCAGTGCCTTTTCCTTTGGTCAGGCTCTACTTGCCGTATTGTTTGCCTATGATGGCTGGCTCAGTATCGGTAACTTAGCCAATGAAATTAAGAATCCAGCCAAGACATTGTCCAGAGCAATTACCTGGGGACTACTAGGTGTCAGCGTGATTTATACCTTACTTAATTGGGGCTTCATTAAAACTATTCCTTGGTCCAAAATCGTTGGCAATCAGGGAACTGCACTATTAGCTGCTCAAAAACTCTTTGGTAGTTTTGGCGGCCTTATGATTAGTTTAGGAATTCTAGTTTCAATTTTTGGTGCAATCAATGGTCATTTGATGGCTGGTTCAAGAATGCCTTATACCCTAGGTAAACAAAAAAAGCTGCCTCAAGCAGCCTTTTTTGCCAAATTGAATCCCAAAACCTTAGTACCAACTAATAGCATGCTTTTCGAATGTGCAATTGCAGTTATCATGATTTTTTCAGGAACCTTTGATAGTTTAACTGATATGTTGGTTTATGTTTCCTGGATTTTTTCCTTATTATTATTTATTGGTGTCTTTATCTTGCGCAAACGCGAACCTGATTTACTGCGTCCATACAAAATCCCCTTATATCCCTTGCCACCCATTCTAGCAATTATTGGTGCGATATTTATCATTATTAACACCACACTGACACAGCCTAAATTGGCATTGACTGGCATTTTATTAACTTTGACCGGTTGGCCAGTGTATAACTGGACTAATAAACATAATAGAGCCTAAATGAAATAACCTCCAATCTATCTTAATGACATGATTGAAGGTTATTTTTCGATAAAATGAATTTTTAACTAAAAAAAGATTAAGTATTTTATAAAAAGTACTATAATTAGTTCTAAAAATAATTAATTGCTTTAGGAGGACATTATGCGTAACCAAAAAAATTCTTTAACAGCTTTAACTATGACTGGAATGTTTGCGGCCATCATTTATATTGGCATTTGGATCTTACGATTTCCGATCCCGGCAATTGTTGGACGGCCATTTATTCACTTCGGCAATACGTTAACTGTAGTTGCAATCCTTTTTTTAGGTAGTCGCAATGGTATTATTGCTGGTCTAATTGGGCTTGGAGGCTTTGATATCTTAAATGGTTATGCTGCCACTTCATGGCTAACCATGATTCAAGTAATTATTCTTGGCCTAGTTGTTGATGGCTTATTTCGCTTAGCTAAATATCACGATACTAAGAAAAATATTACGATTATTGCGGTAGTTGCAGGAATTACCAAACTAATTACCAGTTATCTTGCTTCTATTGTTGAAGCACTAATGGTTGGTACTAGCTTCAAAGTAGCGATTATTTCCTCATTCTTTAGTCAAACTGCAACAGTCATCAACTCAATTTCCACAGCTATTATGGTACCAATCATCTACTTCTTTGTCCGTAAAATCTATCATTCTATCAAAAGATAGATTAACTAGCCATACATTTCTTAATCAAATAAGCTAAATTAAAAATTGTTCTTTCTTAAGATAGAAATGCTTTACCCAAGTTGTCAACAGAATATAAAAGATTAGTATCACTAATACGAACCATAAGAAACTTAAAGGTAGCTGGCCAAATTGTAACGGCTCTGCCAAGAATGAAAATGGAATAATCGTACCAATAACTCCCGCACCAAAAGTAGCTAGCGTAACCGGTGGCGTTGCATGCTGCTTAATAAACGGTAACCGGTGGTCACGCAAGGCGTGAATCACCATTTCTTGTGTCCACAAAGATACAATAAACCAGCCAGTGTGGAATAAGGCAATAAACGCTGTTTTTTGAGCTGGTGCAAGCGTGCTAAAGTTGCCTCCCACTAATTCAGGACAGATTACAAAATACAACATTCCGAAAGTGATAATATCAAAAACAGAAGAGGTTGGGCCAAAGTAAAACATAAATTTCGGTAGTTTTTTAGTTGACCAAGTTCGCGGCTGACTTAAGTAATCACTAGACATTGAGTCAAATGGCAATGACAAACAACTAGTCCCATATAGTAAGTCTAAAATTAATAGCTGTAAGGGTAACATCGGTAAGAATGGTAAGAATGATGAAGCTAGCAGCACTGATAGGATATTACCGAAGTTAGATGACAGAGTAATTTTAATATACTTCAGGGTATTGCCAAAGACTTTGCGTCCAATTCTTACGCCTTCTTCAAGCACATTCAAATCTTTGTGTAATAAAATGATATCGGCAGATTCCTTAGCAATATCCACTGCAGTATCAACCGAAACAGATACATCAGCTGCTTTCATGGCTGGTGCATCATTGATACCATCACCCATGTACCCAACGGTATGCCCATTTTCTTTCAATAAATTAATAATCCGAGTCTTATCTTCAGGTGATAATTTGACGAAGATATTGCATTCTTCCACCATCTTGGCTAGCTCTTCATGGCTTTTATCTACTAAATCACTGCCAGAATAAACGGTATCTACGTTCAATCCCACTTGCAAGCCAACCGTTCTAGTGACAGCTTCATTATCTCCAGTTAGGATTTTGACGGTAATACCGTCAGCTTTTAACCTTGCAAGTGCTGCCTTAGCACTTTCCTTAGGTGGGTCAAGAAAGGCTAAGAAGCCACACAAAATCAAATCATTCTCGTCAGTAACCGAAAATTCACCAACAGGTGCAGGATTATTTTTATAACCCAACATGATAATCCGCAAACCATCATCATTCATCTCGTTAACTTGAGCCATAATCTTGTCTCTTCGGGCAGCCGTTAACGGTAAAATCTGGCCATCTACTTCCACCTTGGTTGACACACCTAGCATTTCCTCTGCGGCGCCTTTAGTCACCAGCAAATGCTCACCATGTTTATGGTCAGAATTAGCCATTACCACACTCATTCTTCTTCTTGAAAAGTCAAACGGAATTTCATCGATTTTATAATAATCACGCTGAATTTCGTTGATGTCGAGCTCGTCTCCGGCTGCTTCAATGATTGCCTTATCGATCAGGTTTTTCATCCCAGTTTGATAATAAGAATTAAGGTAACTTAATTCCAAGATTTTTTTACTTTCATGCAAATTCAAATCATAGTGGCGTTCTAGAACCACCTTATCTTGTGTTAAAGTCCCAGTCTTATCGGTACACATCACATCTGCCGAGCCAAAATTTTGAATTGCATTCATCTTCTTGACAATTGTGCCATGCTTAGACATTTCAATTGACCCTTTAACTAAATTTGTAGTCACAATCACTGGCAACATTTCTGGAGTTAGACCCACTGCAGTAGCAATCGCAAAGACTAACGCATTTAGCCAATCTCCTTTGGTTAAACCATTAATTAAAAAAACCAGCGGAGCTATGACCAAGGTCATCGTAAGTAGTAACTTAGAAATACTCTTAATACCAGCATCAAAATTGGTATTCTTAACATCATTTTGGGAAATATCATGGGCCAATTTACCAAACATGGTGTCCGTCCCTATTGCAAAGACAACACCTAACCCAGACCCAGAAACAATAGTGGTCCCCTCGTACAAAATATTAGGGTAGTTTAAATAGTCATTATCTTGACCAATACTCGGCTTTTTACTAGCAATCTTTTCAACTGGATTAGATTCACCATTTAATGAACTCGATGAACAAAACAAGTCTTTACTAGATAGTAAGCGCATATCTGCCGGAACCATATCTCCTGCTCCAAGACGGATAACATCACCAACTACCACTTGACTGGTGGCAATCTCCTGCTCATTACCATCACGCACAGCAGCGGTCGTAACTGAAACTAATTTGAGTAAACTATTTACCGCATTAGAAGATTTAACATTTTGAACATAGCTAGTAATTCCAGAAATAAGTACCATTGTTACCATAATGATTACTGTACTTAGATCGCGATCTCCTTTGGGAGCAAACAGATAATCGCTGCATAACGACACAATTGCCAGTATCAATAAGATTAGCGTGAATGGTGTCACAAAAGCTTCAACTAAGAAACGTAACTTTGAATTCCCCTGTTTAGTGGTAATTTCATTAGAACCATATTCTTCACGATTTTTAGTCACCTGCTTACTAGATAAGCCATCACTGCTGGCATGCAGTCTAGCTAAAGTCTCAGAGCGGGATTCTTTTGCGATAGTCTGAACTAATTTTAAGTCCTTACCATTGCCTAAATCACCAGTTTTTCTTAACATTGTCATCACTCCTCATTTAGAATTTTCCAAATAAACCAAAAAGAGCCGCCTAAAACTGCGTTAGGCGACCCTTTAATTAAACAAGGTATCTTCATCACTCGTCGTTCAGTTTTAACACTACGTGACGTAAGCAATTGCTAGCCATCTGGATGTCGCCTTATGTCGACGACACCTATTTAACCCGTTGGCATCTCTGGATGTTTCTGGGCGATAGCGTATATTCACGTAGGAGTCTCACCTAACAGTTCATTTGTTTATTTAATTGACAATGTGAGTGTAATGCAAAAGCTACACATAAGTCAAACTTTTTTACTTGTTTTCTACATGAGAATGCTTTTTTAAAAATAATGCTAAGCCGCTAATCACTAGCACTAGCGCCAATGCAATCGGTAGCGCCATTCGGTGCGGATGCGTAATTTGCGCTCGTTCATCGTTAGTTAAATCATATTGATCTAACGCATATTGATATTCCTGATCAATTGTAGTGGCACAAGCCTTAAAGACAAAACGCAATCCTACGTTAAACTCTTTTTGATTATTGCTACGCAATTTTTCTGATTGTGAACGCAAAATATTGCCCCGCACATCAGCGCTAAATGCACTATGCAAATCTTTGCTCGAATAAATTTGTACGTTGCGCTTCTTTTTTTGCGAGCCAACTACAATAAAAACTGTTCGATGCAATTTATTCAAGTGCTTGGGAGTTAGATGCTCGATTCCTTTTTGCGTGCGCACCACGATCCGTGGCTGCTCACTAGTTTGAAAATACCGATCATTTTTCGCCCTAATTAATTTACTGGTTTTACGATCTAAAAGCTGACTGTTATCTTGAATATTAGCGTTAGTAAAAGCAGTGGTCATAACAAAAAAGCCCATAATGACACTAATTAAAGCCAGCTTAATTTTCAGCATCCTCCAATTTACGGGCCAATTGCTCCACGTACTTACGATCGATTTTAATTTGTTCATAGGGAACCCCACAATCTTCAAACAGTGCAATTGCTAACGGATTATCATGATAGTCAAAGTAATAATTAACCTTGGTAATTCCCGCTTGAACTAGTGCCTTGGCACAGTTATAGCAAGGAAAATGTGTTACATAGATTTCCGTATCAGCAGTTGATACACCATTTTTGGCACACTGAATTAACGAATTCATTTCTGAATGAATGGTACGTACGCAGTGACCATCTACTAACTGATGACCAGCATCATCACAATGTGGTTGTCCCGTTACAGAACCGTTATAACCAGTACCAATAATCCGGTTGTCTTTGACTAGTACATTGCCAACTAACGCACGATCACAAGTTGAACGTTGCGCAATGACTAATGCCTGCATCATAAAATATTGCTTCCAAGGAATTCGCGCCCGCATCATTGATTACCTCTCAAAATAATTTAGACCAATTGCTGAGCGTACTTGGTTCAAAGTTTCATTAGCAACTTCATTAGCCTTTTTGGAACCAGCAATTAACATATCATAGACTTCGGACGGATTTTGCTCATACTTAGCGCGGCGCTGCCGAATTGGCGCAAGCTCTTTTTCCAAGACCTGATATAAATACCGCTTAAGCTTAACATCCCCTAAGCCACCTTTTTGATAATCTGCCTTGAGCTCTGCTACCTGATCCTTATCAGGATCAAAGGCATCTAGATAAGTAAAAACTGTATTACCTGCAACTTTACCCGGATCTTCAACATGAACGTGGTCTGGATCCGTATACATTGACATAACTTTCTTTTCGACCGTTTTAGCATCATCAGACAAATAAATCGCATTATTCAGTGACTTCGACATCTTCGCGTTACCATCAAGTCCTGGCAATCGTCCTTGTCCTTTTTGCGGGAAATAGCCTTTAGGTTCAACTAATACGTCACAATCATAAACCCGATTAAAAGTACGCACAATTTCGCGTGCCTGCTCTAACATTGGCTCCTGATCATCACCAACTGGCACTGTATCGGCTTTAAAAGCAGTAATATCCGCAGCTTGTGAAACTGGATAGTTCAAAAAGCCAACTGGAATAGAATCGTTAAAGCCTTTTTGCTTAATTTCGGTTTTAACAGTTGGATTACGCTCTAGCCGACTAACCGTTACTAAGTCCATGTAGTAGGCTGTTAATTCAAACAAAGCAGGAATTTGCGATTGTACAAAAATCGTTGATACTTCTGGATTAATCCCAACAGCCAGATAGTCCATAGCCACTTCTAATAAGCTATTACGAATCTTTTCTGGATTACGCGCGTTATCTGTTAAAGCCTGGGTATCTGCAATCATAATATATGGATGATATTCACCAGAATTTTGTAATGCTACCCGATTTTTTAAAGATCCAAGATAGTGACCGATATGCAACTTACCAGTTGGCCGATCAGCTGTCAAAATAGTTTTTTTTGTCATTATTATTTGCCTTCTTTAACAAGTTAAATAGTTTTATGCTATGTTATACTTGATTTTACCAAAAATTAAGCGATGATTAAACTAGGAGAACAAAATGTGTAACCAATTCCAATTACCTAGCCTAAGCGCAATCAAAAAATATTTAGCAACCGATTTACATTTGCCCTTAGTAGAACCAGCTGCTACTTTACCGCAAAACCGGGCAATCTTTCCTAAAGATCAAGCACCAGTGCTAATCTATCAAAATCAGCAGCTACAACTAATTAGCAAATCTTGGGGCTATCCAAGTCCAATTAATCAACAAAAAGTGCTTTTTAATGCCAGAGTTGAACGCTTTTTTGAAAGTAAAGCTTCAATGTGGGATACTTCATTTGCTAAACAGCGTTGCCTAATCATTGCTGAACAATTTTTTGAGACTGGCAAACAAACTTACATTGCCAATCAAAGACGCTACCATGAACGTTTTAGTTTTCGTAATCCGGATGAACCATTGACATTGATTGCTGGAATTTATCAAGCTGATCGATTTGCCATGGTTACAACTAGCCCCAATGCAGTGATGTCCCCGATTCATGACCGCATGCCACTGGTAATCACACCTCAAGAATTACGCCAATGGTTATTTCAAAACTTTTCTTCGCTAGTAAATCGCAGCACAACTCCATTAGCAGCTAGCAAATTACCTAACAGAAACTAAAATTTAGTCTTGGTTTTAACATTAAAACATGGTAAACTATTTTAGTAATGCGGGTATAGTTTAACGGTAGAATATTAGCTTCCCAAGCTGAAGATGCGGGTTCGATTCACGCTATCCGCTTATTAGTACTTAAATAGTAAAGTTGATCATAATTTCAGCTTTACTATTTTTTTGTTTAACTACTCAAAAAGGGTTTGCACAGCCAAGTTACTGGGCAAACCCTTTTAATATAATCTAATTTTACGTCATAATTAATAGAATAACACCGTTGACTACCGCCAAATAAATTGGCATCCAAATGGTCTGTGTATAAAGATACGACCACGCAAATAAACAGCCAAAAATCGCATTAACTACCAGTAGCGAAAACGAAAACTGCCAATTAAGTATACTAAACAACACTCCTGAAAAAATGATACCGCAAATTGCTACAACCATCGTATTACGCCTGAAAGCATAATTAAAAAGAAAGCCTGAGGTCAAAAATTCTTGCAAGATCGGCAAAATAATTCCGATAGCCACTAACAAAAACCAGTATGTCGTTACCGACTCATGCTTTAAATAAGCGGTTTGAAAATTGTATAGTTGCAATTTACCCGTAGCTTGTAAATAAGCCACGCTGATTCTTAGCGCCGTGACAACTAAGGTTAATCCAACGATCAAGCCGAAGTTTCCCAGCCAAGAAGCCGAGGCAAAATTATGGTCAAAATAGCGCTGCTCGCGATTAAAACGATAAATATAGAATAGTAAAATCATTAATGAAATTACTCCAAATAATATCAAATCCCAGATATGCAGCGGTGAATTCAAAGTTACTAATTTAACTACACCAGCAACCATTAAGTAACCGATGAAATAGACAATATACCTAAATAAATTGCCCTCTCTAGATCTTGGTGTATTCACAAAATTACCTCTATCTAATCATGTACCTTACAAGTCCCATATTATAGCAAAAAAAGGTCACTTTATGAAATATCAAACGATTTTTTCTGATCAATTTCAATATTATTAATATTGGTTAATGCCACTTTTTGCTCTGCAATGATGATCGACTCTTCATCATAACCTGTGACAAAACCGACCAAGTCCGCTGGTGGCTGCTTGTCCTCATTCAGCTCCTTAAGCTGCACACGTACTACTTTATGATTACTATATGCCTCTAATAACTTGCACCCAATATCCTCTAAGCTCATTGCTGGTTTTAACGAATTATGCACGGCATTGCGCCGCTTTTGCTGATTAATACTTAATGTATGGTCACTTAAAAAATATCCTTGCCACTTTTGCATCCCGCGATCATGATAATTTTTAAAGAAGGCTAAAACTATTTGGTCGAACTCACTCATAAGCATTGCCTCCACTATGTCCTCCGACCAGACCACTGCGTCTAATGGCCGTTGCTCCGTCTAGTAGACTAGAAGCCTTAACTAAGCTGGTAAAACCATATTTTTGACGTATTTGATCAACCGTTCTATTAAACTTGCGCTTTTTAAGTTGCTGTTCAGTTGGCTCTAGCAAACTCAATTGCTCACTCGTATCTGGAGTTAAATGGCTATAATTCACGCTTAAATTGCGCACAGCTTCATGATGCCAATTGGTACGAAAAAGTGCGATTAATTCTTGTACCAGCAAGTCGTTGTCATTAGTTGGAGTTATTTTATGCTGCACATTAAAACCTTGGTGCTTACCAGTTTGCTCATACTGGGCAAAACCTACCATTAAACTCACACAAGCAGTTTGCAAGCGGTGTGCACGAATTCTGGCAGCAACTTGTTCGCCAATTTCGCGAATCACTATTTCAATTTCGCGCTGAACTATATAATCCTTAGTTAAAACTTGTGAATTACCATAACTCTTTGTTTTAGAGACATATTTTTGACTGATAATACTCCGATCAACTCCCCAACTAAGTGCAAATAATTGCTCACCGATTACGCCAAATTCCTGCTTTAAAATAGCTGGATTCGCATGAGCGAGTTGATACATAGTATTAATTCCCAATCGCGACAAGCGCTTGGCTGTTGCCTTACCAATTCCCCATACATCTGTTAAATTAGTAATTCGCCAAATCGTATCTGGTACATCAATATAATGCCATGAGGCAATCATCGACTTACGATGTTTAGCCTCAAGATCCATCGCTAATTTTGCTAATAGTGGATTTTCACCGATGCCACATGTCGTATATAAACCTAGTTGCTCACGAATTTCTTGTTGAATCTGACGTGCAACTAGATATGGATCTTCACCAAACAAGCGCCAAGATTTAGTCATGTCAATCATCCCCTCATCAATCGAATAGACATGAATATCCTCTTGAGCTGCATATTTTTGAAAAACATCTAGTACTTGCATGCTACGCTTAATATATAAATTCATGTGCGGTTCAACTAACATGAGGTCTGGAGCCACACTTTTAGCTGGTAAGTCACGTACACGCATTACATTAGTCAAGCCATACTTCTGTTTGGCTAGTGGAGAGGCTGCCATAATTAATCCCGAACCAAACTTAGTATCCGGCTGATGCGAAACTACAGCAATCACAGCCTTCATTGGATTAAGTCCTAGCCGTAACGCCTCACAGCTAGCAAAAAAAGATTTATTATCAATCATAAAAATCACACGATGTGGCTCATAACGGTAATCATACATTTTAGTCGCCTCTTTTGATGACAAACGTTAGTTCGGATAACTAATCACTTCAATTATACAAACGTTCGTTCGAAAACGCAAGGGCAAAATAAAAAAACACAACCTGAACAAAAGTTGTGTTTTAATAATTGATTACTGTTTATCGGCAGCCAACTGGCGCATTTTACTTTCACTTTTAGCTGTATAAAGTAAGAAAACAATCGCTAATCCCGAAGCTGCATATAATACAGTGTTGCTTGCTATCCAGCCAAATTGATTAACTAAAATACCGATAACAGCTGTTGCTAGTGTTTCACCGAAGATATATTGGAAAAAGCCCATAAATCCAGTCGAAGCACCAACCGCAAACTTCGGAACGACTTCGTTTACCATCAGCCCGACTAGCGTTAATGGTGCATAGATTAGATTACCCATAATAATTAATGCAGTCAAAATTAAAGCATGGTTATTAGTGAAGAAATAAACTGTTAAACAAATTAACACTCCAACTACACAAGCAATTGAAACCTGAGCCCTACGTCCTTTTAGCCAATCGGAAATCGCACCAATAATAATTACGCCAGGTACCGAAGCTAATTCAAAAATTCCAATCACCCATTTAGCTTCACTAGGATCAAATCCCTTAGTCTGAACTAGATATGACGGAATCCAACTTTGGATGCCATAGCGTACTAAGTAAAGTGACATCGAAGTTAACGTTACTGCCCAGACCAGCTTATTCTTCAAAATATATTTAACAAAAATTTGTGTCACACTTAAGTCAGTTTTATCAGAGGTAGAAACTTGCCCATCATCTAATACTACCTTGTCACCTGTATAAGTTGAAATATCTGGCAAGCCAACCACAGCGGGACGATCAGCTCCTAAAACTAAGATTAGAATACAAATTACAAATGAAACTGCAGAAGCCGTATAGAAGACAGCAGACAGCGAGCCTGCAAATAAGAAAGTAGCAAGCTGCACAATTGCCACACAAATAAACGAACCAGCATTATGAGCAGACGACCAAATAGAATACATGGTACCACGTGTTCTTGGTCCCCACCATAACTGGATCATGCGCTGACAAGCCGCTGCTCCCATTCCTTGAGTAACCGCAATCAGTAGCATTAAAAACATCATTATATATAAATTATGCGTTGAACCCAAAAAGATATTCAAAAATGCTGATAACAATAATCCAACCATTAAATAACGGTTAGAGTCGCACTTATCAACTAGTGCTCCCATAAATAACTTGGCAATCCCATAGCCAATGCCAAAACATGAAAGTACCAAACCGATATCGGCAGTGGAAAAATGATAAGCCTTCATAATATCGTTTTGTTCAGTAGTAAAAACGAGTCGGATAATATAATAGCCAATGTACCCAATACAGGTAGCTAGCAACACACCAAACTGCCGCCACTTATACGTGCTAGCGACTTTATCTTTTGGAACTAATTTTTTGGAATCTGGTTGAATCAACATGAACTTGAACATTTTTATTTCCTCCATTATCATCCTATGATAGCACTTTCAAAGAAGATAAAAAATATCATTTAGTAATTATCTTAAGCAGATTTACGGATTCATCAGCAAATCTGCTTACACTTGCAGATACCATAAATTTATGTAGGTTGTTCACAAGGGGTCATTCAACCGCCAAAATCGTAACCTCATAACTACCAGCCGGAGCCTCCACGGTAACAGTAGACGGAGCCGATTGTTTCATAACAGCCTGCCCCAGTGGTGAATCAAAAGCAATTTTATTTTCAGCTAAATCTGCTTCCATCCGGCCAACAAGTTGATATTGTTCAGACTCTGATTCATCTTCAAACTTTAGAGTGACTAAATTTCCTAGGTCTACTTGACCATTTTGTTTAGGCTCAATTACTTCGGCATAACGCAATTGCTTATCTAAATACCGTAATCGACTTTGCAAATGTCCCAAATCACGCTTGGCTTCAGTGTACTCAGTATTTTCTGACAGGTCTCCTAAACTTCGCGCCTCTTGTAAAATTTTTATTCGTCGTGGACGATCTTTTTTTAGCTGCTTAATTTCAGCTTCTATTTTATGATAGCCTTCTGGTGTCATCTTTTGATAATAAACCAACTAGTTACTCCTTTGCCATTCACACAAGTTGTCCACAGGGCAGCTTGCAATTTTTAGCACTCAAAGCAATTAAGTGCTAATTGCTTTATTTTTTCTAAGTCACCTTCTATAATAATCAGTGTAAAGCAGAAATGAAAGTTTCTACTTACAAAACAGTTTTGAAAGGAAGTTTTTTATTATGAGTAATGATATGATGAATCATCGTGGTGACATTTTCGATGCAATGAACGACTGGTTCGACCTTCCACGAAAATTCTGGGATAACAATAGCGGTCGCAATTTAATGCAGGCTGACGTTGCTGAAACTAAAGACAACTATGTGGTCAAAGTGGATTTACCAGGAATGGATAAAAGTGAGCTTAAACTTAATTACCAAAATGACACTTTAAGCATAGCTGGAACCAGAACTTTCAACCAAGAAACCACTAATCAGAAGAATTTAATCCATCGCGAAAGAAGCATGGGACATATTTCACGCAGTTTTAGATTACCTAATGTTGAAGCTAGTCAAATTCATGCTAAGTATCAAGATGGTGTTCTAACTGTTACTTTACCTAAACGAGTAGCTAGCGAGCAAGATAGCTCAATCAATATTGACTAAATTTTTATAACTAAATAAGCTTTAACCGAGTTCTCCAATTGAACTCGGTTTCTTTTTGCCTTAAAATAAAAGGTAATTCTAAAATTCAAAGGAGACTATCATGGGACATAAACTAACTCAACAAGAAGTGGAAAAGTTTTCCGCTAATTTTAACGAAAATCCGCAAAATCAGGTTGTTGCACGTGCTACACAAAAAAACGGCGTTATGAATGCCGCCTATAATGATCGCGTTCAATCAGAACTAACTCGGGTTTTTTCCACCGAATTAGACACCCAAAATGTGACTAACCAGCGCCAATCCGGTCGTTGCTGGGAGTTCGCTACTTTAAATATTTTACGGCATAACTTTGGCGAGAAATATCATGTCAAGAACTTTACTTTTTCACAAAGCTATAACTTTTTCTGGGATAAAATCGAAAGAGCAAATATTTTTTATGACAACATCATCAACACAGCAGACCAAGAACTAGACAGCCGCGAAGTTAAAGCATACTTAGCAGACGCTGGTGAAGATGGTGGTCAATTCCATATGGCCGCTGCTTTAGTCGCTAAATACGGAATAGTGCCAACATATGCCATGCCCGAAAACTTCAACACTAACAATACTGCCGGTTTTGCTAAAGCATTAGGCGACAAATTACGTAAAGACGCCTTGGTTTTACGTAAATTAGCCCAGGCAAATAAAACCGAAGACTTAGAACAAGCTCGTGAAGAGTTTTTGAGTGAAGTTTACCAAATGACTGCTATTGCAGTTGGTGAACCACCTAAGAAATTTGACTTGGAGTATCGTGATGATGACAAAAAATATCACTTAGATAAAGATTTAACACCAATAGAATTTTTAAATAAATATCTAGGTGACGTTGACTTTGACGATTATGTTGTCCTAACTAATGCGCCTGATCATGAATATAATAAATTATATGGTCTGCCATTCGAAGATAATGTTGCTGGTTCATACCGAATTAAGTTTTTAAATGTACCGATGGATTATCTAGAAACTGCCGCAGTTAGTCAGCTAAAAGATGGCGAGGCTGTTTGGTTCAGTAACGATGTCGGTGAGCAGAGTGACCGTAAAACCGGCTATCTTGACACTAATCTTTATCAATTTAATGACCTCTTTGGAGTTGACCTAAAGATGTCTAAGGCAGATCAATTACGTACTGGTTCAGCTGCCTCAACTCATGCGATGACTTTAGTTGGTGTTGATGAAGACCACGGCCATATTCGGCAATGGAAAGTTGAAAATTCCTGGGGTGAGAAAAACGGTGACAAAGGCTTTTTCGTAATGTCCAATGATTGGTTTAAGCAATACACTTATGAAGTCGTTGTCCACAAGAAATACCTAACAGCTGAGCAAGTTGCATTGGCTGAAGGCCCAACCTACGACTTACCTGTTTGGGACTCATTAGCATAATTATCAATAAAAAAATTCTGACAGCTAAATTGCTAGTCAGAATTTTTTTATTGGTAATTATTTAGTTTGTTCTAAAAGTTCATCCCACTTGTGGAAAAATAATTCTTTATTTGCCTTAGTTACCAAGGTTATCTCTTTACCAGCTGGATCCTCTACCAGCCTACCTTGGGCAATTCCTGAAGTAATCACTTTAACATGATGCTCGGCAGTTGCCGAAACTACTTCTGGATACAAAGCGCTAATTGTCGTTAATACATCCCAGAAATAAAGTTGCGCACTAGGAATTGGTGGATTTACTAATAAACTATAGCCCTGTCCCACCAAATCCATTGCTGGATATTTACGCAAACTAGCCCAATGAAGCCGTAAATCATCGGTTAACGGCAGCTCTTCACTACTTTCTAGTCCAATTACCTGCATCGGGATGCTTGAAGCAAAGACACGTTCAACAGCCATCGGGTCCCAATAAGCATTCCATTCTTGGCTACCGTCAGCATTAACCATTGACACATTTCCATGACCATCAAGTGAGCCACCCATCCAATATAACTTGGCAATTTTTGCTTCAATAGTTGGATCCACTTCTAAAGCACGAGCTAAATCCGTCAATGGACCAGTCATTACCAGAGTTACTGGTTCTTTAGCTGTCTTAAGTTTGCTAACCATATCCAAATGAGCAGGCTTAGCTGCCTGCTTAGTCACCATCTTGCCTGATTCATTTAAAATTGGTAAATAATTAAATGAATAAGCCGCAGAACGCCAAGCTTCAGGAAATTGGTTGACAGCCCGCGAGTCTGATTTGGCAATCTCTAATTGGTCACTGCGCAGATTAAAGCGATCAGTCATTTTGCGACAAACTTCAACCGCTGGATCAACATAACCATCAGCGTCAATTGCACTAACTCCTAGTAGCTTAATATCTGGAGCTTGCAACAATAACAAATATGACACCAGGTCATCAATATTACCATCGTGGTTAAAATAAATTTCTTTCATTAATCTTTTCCTTAATTCTACTTAGATTTAATATAATTTTCGCCATCAGCAGCCGGGGCAACGGATTTACCAAAGAATAGTACCAGAACTATAATCGTAATCACATATGGTGCAATCTGCATATAAACTGCCGGAATATGATTGAAGAATGGTAATTGGTTACCAATAATACTGATGCTTTGAGCAAAACCAAAAAATAACGACGCTAGCATTGCACCAATTGGATTCCATTTCCCAAAAATCACTGCTGCCAAGGCCATAAACCCTTGTCCGACAATCGTAGATACTGAAAAGTTCCCAGCAATTGCTTCAGCGAATACGCCACCACCAATGCCACCTAAAAAGCCTGAAATTAGGACCCCAGCGTAACGCATGCCATAGACATTAACTCCTAAGGTGTCAGCAGCCTGCGGATTTTCCCCACAAGCACGTAATCGCAGACCAAAACGGGTTTTATAAAGTACCCACCACAAAACGATTGCAACTAAAATTGCCACCCAGGCAGGAGCAGAAGTGCTCTTAAACAAAATTGGTCCAATTATCGGAATATCAGCTAATCCTGGAAAAGAAAAATAGCCAAAACTTTGCGTAATATTTTCGGTTTGTCCCTTATCATACATCGCTTTAATTAAGAATACACCTAGAGGTGGTGCCATCAAGTTCAGTACGGTGCCGCTAATAATGTGGTCTGCATGAAAATTAATTGTGGCGACTGCATGCAATAACGAAAAGATTAACCCGACGATTCCACCAATTAAGGCTCCTAACCATGGAGTAGCCTTGCCTAAAGTAGATGCACAAGTCAAATTAAAAACAATTGCTGCAAAAGCCCCCATCGTCATAATTCCTTCTAGACCAATATTGGTTACCCCAGAGTTTTCACTATAAACTCCACCTAACGCGGTGAAAATTAAGGGCGCGGAATAGACCAAGGTTGAGGACACTAACAATGCTAATATAGCAACAAAACTCATCATTCTTCTCCTTTAGACGCAACAGGCTGCGTAGAACTTTCATTTTGAGTAACCAGTGGTGATTTCGCCTGCTTATTTTTAAACATTAGCCCAATTACATACTGAATCGCAATAAAGAAAATAATCGCCGCAATGACAATTGAAACAATCTCATAAGGAATCCCGGCGATAGTCTGCATTCCTAAACCGCCAATTTTTAAAATCGAAAACAATAAGGAGGCTAGCAAAATACCAATCGCCGTTCCACCACCGAGTAGCGCCACGGAAAGACCATCCCAACCGATATCTAAACTTGCTGTTTGAGTAAAATAATTTTGGTAAGTTCCCAAGCCTTGCACAACTCCGCCCAATCCGGCAAAGCCGCCAGACAACAGCATTGATAAAATGATGTTCTTCTTAGTCGACATCCCAGCATAACGACTAGCAAACGGGTTCGCACCAACTGCGCGAATTTCAAAACCAGTAGTCGTCTTCTTCATCAAATACCAAAAAATCACTACTGCGATCAAGGCTAAAAAAATCCCTGCATTAATCCGTGAATCGCCAAACATCTCACTTAGCCAATTAATCTTCAAACTACCATTAGCAGCAATCGTTTTAGTCGTATCCGTATCTAATCGTAATTTACTAGACATTACTTGCTGCATTAGGTGCTGGCAAGTATAGAGCACAATATAATTAAGCATAATGGTAGTAATAACTTCGCTGGTACCAAATTGTGCCCGCAAATAGCCAGCAATGCCAGCAACTATTGCACCTGCCAGCCCACCAGCAATCACTGCCAATGGCAATAAAACCACTTTGGGTAAATGTGGATTAGCTAAAACGATCCAAATCGAAGTCAACCAACCAGCCTGTGCTTGTCCTGGCAAACCAATATTAAAAAAGCCCGCACTAGACGCAATGGTAAACCCAACCGCTGTAAAAATTAATGGGGTAGCTTCACGAATTGTCTCACCAATCCCATTCAGATTGCCCAAAGCACTAGTAAACATTGAAGAGTAAGCCGTTAGCGGATTATAATTCCAAATCAGCATAATAACTGCTCCAACTAAAAAGCCAGCTATAATTGAAATAATTGGTACCAAAATTTTCCTGGTTTTTGCTGTTATTTTAAGCAAGAGCGGTACCTTCTTTCTTAACTCCAGTCATCAATAATCCTAACTCTTCATCACTAGTAGTTTCAGGCTGAACTTCTCCTGAAATTTGACCGTCATGCAAAACGATAATGCGATCAGATAATTGCATGATTTCATCCAATTCATAAGAAATTAACAAAATTGCCTTCCCTTGTTCTCTTTCAAGCAAAAGCTGCTTATGAATATATTCAATCGCACCAACATCTAAGCCACGTGTAGGTTGAAAAGCAATGATTAAATTACTATCACGATTAAGTTCCCGAGCGATGATCACTTTTTGCTGGTTTCCTCCTGACAAGGCACCAACCTGAGCATTAGGTCCAGTAGTACGAATATCGAACTTATTAATTAACTCTTGAGCATTATGTTTAATGGCATCTTGGCGCAAAATATGGTGCCTTGAAAGTGGTGCTTGATAATAAGTTTGTAAAGCTAGATTATCGGCAATCGTAAACGGTAAAATTAGACCATATTTTTGACGGTCTGCTGGAATATGAGCAACTCCATTTTCAGTAATTTGCCGAACCTTATGATTAGTCATATCTTGATTATTAATTATCACTTGACCTGTATCAACTGGCGTGAGACCGCTCAAAGCCGCAACTAGTTCGTCTTGACCATTGCCATCAATTCCAGCTACACCTAAGATTTCACCTGCTCGCAAATTAAATGATAAGTTCTTCAGTGCCGCAATCCCCTGCTTATTTTTAACCGCCAAATTATCGACCTTGAGTACAATCTCACCAGGTTTGCTAGCAGTCTTGGTCAACTGCATATTCACATGATGCCCAACCATTAGCTCAGCTAAACGGTTATCATCAACTTCAGCCACATTAAAACTACCCACGCTTTTACCAGCGCGAATAACAGTTACTCGGTCAGCCGCACGCTTGATTTCAGCTAATTTATGAGTAATTAAAATAATCGACTTACCCTCTTTAGCTAGTTCTCGTAAAACTTGAATAAATTCGGTAATTTCTTGCGGTGTCAGTACAGCTGTTGGCTCATCAAAAATCAAAATATTCGCACCACGGTAAAGCACTTTCAAAATTTCCACCCGCTGCTGCTGCGCTACCGTAATATTGCTAATTTTTTGGTCTAAATCAATATTTAGTCCATAACGCTTAGAAAGCTGGGTAATTTGCTGCTTAGCCACTTTAAAATCTAATCTTGGCCCGCTAGTAGTTTCATGTCCCAAAATAATATTCTCAAGGACCGTAAAGGAATCCATTAACATAAAGTGCTGATGCACCATGCCAATACCCAAGTTTTTAGCAACAGTAGGATTTTTAACTTCCGTTTTTTGCCCATTAACCCAAATTTCACCAGCAGTTGGCAACAGCAGACCTGATAAGATGCTCATCAAGGTCGACTTACCCGCACCGTTTTCTCCCAATAGTGCTAAAATTTCGCCTTGATGCAGCGTGAGATTAATATCATCGTTGGCTTTGAAGCCATCGAAGTCTTTCACAATATGACGCATCTCAATTACATTAGTTGCATTTTTCATTTCACGTATTAGTCCCTTTTATCCAATAAATACGAACTTTTAGTATTAATTATATTATAAAAATACGTATAATTTCAATATATTATTGCAAATTAATTTTTTTATTTTTAAAATTGCTAAAAACACGAACTATTTTTCAGGATGAATTGGAACTTTGATTTCACCGTTAAGAATTTTTGACCGAGCAGTACGAGAATTTTTCCAAGCAGCAGCTGAAATCTGTCCACGCGTAATGGCAACCCCATCATCTTTAAGACCGTAAATTAAATTCTTACCGCCAGGAAACTTCCCCGCATATGCTCTGTTAGCAATATCTTGAGCCGCGATATTAACCCCAGTAATTACAGACGTTAAAATACAATTCTCTTGCTTGCCTGACTTAGTCTTATACTTACCTAAATATGATTGATCGACATCGACGCCAATGGCCCAAACCCGCTTACTTTCTGGTCGCGTCTGATTAAGTGACTTAGCTTCTTGAAAAAGGCCATTACCAACAGGTCCAGCAGCATGAAAGATAATGTCAGCTCCCTTAGCATACATTGATTGGGCGATCGCTTTACCTTTATCAACGCTAGTGAAATTACCAGCATATTGGTTCATAATAGTCACCTTTTTGTGCATTTTTTTAGCTTGATCATTGACCCCTTTAGTAAAACCAGCGTCAAACAGATCAATAATATTGCCGCGCACGCCACCGATAAAACCAATCTTATTAGTCTTAGTTTGCGTAGCTGCCACAACACCAGCTAAGTATGCTGCCTGCTCGCTCTTAAAGTTAGCAGAAGCCACATTTTTCTGATTCTTAATTACCTCATCAACAATGACATAATTCTTCTTAGGATTCTTCTTGGCAGCCGCGCTAACTGCATCCTTTAAGTTATAGCCAATTCCAAAAATCGTTTGATAACCAGCCTTAGCCGCTTGAGCAAAATTGGGTTCAAAATCAGCATCGCTGCTTGATTGAAAATATTGGTAACCATTCTTGCCACGTTTTAAGTTATGTTCCTTACCATAAGCCTTAAAGCCGTTCCAAGCCGATTGGTTAAATGAATTATCATTTACACCAGTAGTGGTCGTAACTAGCGCAATCGAATGTTTAGCACTACTACTTGAATTGCCACTGCCACCTTGCTTTTTTCCCGAACAAGCTCCTAACACTAAACCCGTTGCCAACGTTAATGCCGAAACAGCCAATAACTTCTTGAACTTCACTTTCATGATTGAGCCTCCTAAATAATTTATCCAGTAACCAAGATAACAATATTTAGTGGCTATGTCAAAATACAGATACAAGATGCAGTATTGACCTGACGGGATTTGTAAATTGGTCTAGAACTGAAACGAAGCCTATCAGATTAAGTGATTGCATAAGCCAAGTACAAAAAGTTGAAAAATTTTTGTACTAACCAAAAAACGAAATTCAAGTATGAATTTCGCTTTAAGTTATAAGACTTATTTAGTTGCTGTCGCAACTTTAATTTTTCCAGCAATAATTTGTTTACGAGCCTTTTGTGCTGCATTCCAAGCAGTTGCATCAAGCTTGCCCTTAGTAATGGAAACCCCATTGTCCTTAAGTGTGTATACTAGATGCTTGCCACCAGGGAATTTGCTATTTGCTGCATCTTCAGCTAGTGTCTTAGTGGCCACATTCAATCCCTTCAAAACGGAAGTTAAAGTGAAATTATCCTTCTTGCCATCCTTAGTTTTGTAGTTACCCAAATTGGATTGATCAACATCAACTCCGATAACCCAAACCTTTTTAGCACTCGAACGAGTCTGGTTATAAGCCTTAGCTTCTTGAAAAATCCCATTGCCAGCATTACCAGCGGCTTGGTAAACAATATCACAATTACTAGAATACATTGATTGAGCAATTGACTTCGCCTTATCAGTTGAAGTAAAGTTACCAACATACTGCATTGAAACAGCGATCTTCTTGTGCTGCGCCTTTGCTCCAGCTGCCACACCTTGTTTAAAACCAGCTTCAAATAAACTAATAATCGCTGATTTGGCACCACCGACAAAGCCAACTTTCCCAGTCTTGGTCGTATACGCTGCTGCCACACCTGCTAAATATGATGACTCATTACTCTTAAAGGTAACTGATGCCACATTCTTTTGACCAGCAACAACATCATCAATGATTACAAAATTCTTTTTTGGATTTTTCTTAGCTGATGCCTTAACTGCATCCTTTAAGCTATAGCCAACGCCAAAAATCGTTTGATAACCTGATTCCGCAGCTTGATTAAAGTTAGGCGTATAATCAGCTGCACTACTAGACTCAAAGTATTGATAGCCCTTGCCTTTTTGATAATGATGCTTTTTGCCATATTCTTTAAAGCCTGACCAGGCCGCCTCATTAAAGGAATGGTCATCTACACCATTACTATCAGTAATTAAGGCAATACTATCTTTAGTATCCTTCTTGCCTTGGCCACTTTGTTTTTTTCCCGAACAAGCAGTTAGGGTCAAACTTAAAATTGCTGCTAAAGCTCCCAAAGACAATAGACGCCGACTTTTTTTATTCACGATTCGTAAACCTCCATATAAATTATTAACGAACTATTTTACCAAATAATAATATAAAAGTACGTATAATTGCAATACTAAAACTGAATTTATTTTTGCATTTGATAATTTTAAATAAAATACGAACTTTATTTTTAAAAATGATTAACAAAATAGACCAACTTTACGTTGGTCTATTACTTAGTTTTCAAAATTTGCTGAAGTCTTGCAGTTAGCTGGCTTGGCTGTAAATTAAGCTGCTCCAAATCAGCTAAATTAATCCAAGTAGGTATGTAGACATTACTTTCACTTGTTCTAGCAGCCTCTTCACCGCTAATTTTGGGAGCGTCACTACTAATAACTTGACCCAAAAAGAAAATTTGCTGCTCTACTCCGACCTCTGATAAGGCAAATACTTCCTTCAAATCACTAGGTTTAAATTTAATTTGTAACTCCTCAGTAATTTCACGAATTGCAGTTTGCACAGGAAGTTCTACACCTTGCGCGCCGCCACCTGGCACTACCCAGTATTCACGTCCATTCTTAAAACGGTGGATTAATAAAACTGCATCAGTTTGAGGATTATGGATAATCACTCGAGCACGCATTTTAAACTTCCCACTCTTGCATAAATTTATTAACAAAATCCCGCATATATTCAGTTCGCTGATATGCCTCTTTTTGACCACCAACTGTATTCATTAGCTGCTCTAGCTTAAACAATTTTTCATAAAAATGATTAATCGTTGTTTCTGTATGCTCACGATACTGAGCATGACTCGTTAACTCTGCCGGCTTAATTTGTGGATCATATATCACATTGCCATGCGCGCCACCATAGGTAAAGGCACGGGCAATTCCCATTGCACCAAGGCTCTCAATTCGATCAGCATCTTGTACATATTGTCCTGATAATGGTAATTGATAATGGTGCTCAATGTTTTTGGAAAAAGACATGTGCTGCATAGTAAACAGAATATCTTTAATTTCTAATTCAGTAAAACCAACCTCTACTAGCAAAGCTTCAATCTCAGCTAAGACTCGGCTGGGATCAGGACAAATCTTCTCATCAATTGTGTCATGTAAATAGCCAGCCGTCTGAATAATTGCAACCATGCGACTATCCTGATGGGCACTTGGTTCATCTTTTAGATACAATTTACTAGCTAAATGTGCCACACGCTGACCATGGTAAAAGTCATGACCAGTCTTTTCGTCTTTTAATTCTGTCTTAACAAAATGAACTACTCGTGTTAAATCCAACTCTAAGCTTCCTTTCTCTAAGTTAATCAAGCCACTTCCCAGATTTGAACTGGGGACCTCCTCCTTACCACGGCGGTGCTCTACCTTCTGAGCTAAAGTGGCATCTTTATTGTACCAAAAAGCAGCATTTTTGGTAGCCGATAATTACAACGCTGATTAAACAAAACAGGCTACTAGCATTTATACTAATAACCTGTTTACTAATTATTTAAATTTTTAAGATAATTCTGGTACCAATAATATGAATCCTTCTTAATCCTTTTACCACTACCATGGCCTTCATTATCTAAATCGACGTAAATCATACCATAGCGCTTAGCCATTTCACCCGTAGATGCACTAAGCAAATCAATACCGCTCCATGCCGTATAACCAATTAACTCGACACCTTCAGCTGTAGCCTGGTTGATAGCTGCCAGATGCTGGTCAAAATAATTTATTCGATAATCATCATGAATTTGCCCATCACTAGTAACTGTATCGCGTGCACCCAAACCATTTTCAACAATCATCAATGGCTTTTGGTACCGATCATATAATGTATTAAGTGTAATCCGTAATCCCAAAGGATCAATCTGCCAACCCCATTCGCTAACTTGGAGGTTAGGATTTTTAACTGAAGCAAAGGCGTTGCCAGCAGTCATATTCTGATTAATTTTAGGATCTGTCGAAACACAACGACTGGAATAATATGAAAATGAAATAAAATCAACTGTATGTCGTAATGTATCGCGATCTGCTGGCGTTATATCTAGTTCAATATTCTGATCCGCAAACAGCTTAGCTGCATAACTTGGATAATATCCTCTGACTTGGATATCCGTAAAGAAATATTGTTCACGATTTTTTTCTAGGGCACTCATAATATCTTCTGGCGCACATGAATATGGATAGACATCCCCTGCCGCCAGCATACAACCAATCTGGTTAGTCGCATCAATTTCATGTGCTAGTTTAGTTGCTGAAGCGGAAGCAACTAACTGATAATGTGCTGCCTGGTATTTGATTTCCGCTTCATTTTCTCCTTGGGTAAAAGATAAACCACCACCAACAAACGGCAGATTTAAAATCATATTAATTTCATTAAAAGTAATCCAATAATGGACTTTGCCCTTGAAAGTGGTAAACAATACTTCACACAAGTGTAAATATAGGTCAATTAGTTTACGATTACGCCACCCACCATAACTTTTGATTAAGTTAATTGGTAAATCAAAATGACTAATCGTAATAATTGGTTCAATACCATACTTCAAGCATTCATCAACTACATCGCTATAAAATTGCAATCCAGACTGATTAGGCGTAACTTCGTCGCCATTAGGAAAAATCCGTGACCACATAATTGAAAAGCGAAAAGAATTAATCCCCATTTCAGCTAACAGCTTAATATCTGACTTATAAGTATGATAAAAATCGATTGCCTGATGAGCAGGATAATTTTTCTGTTGCGGTAGATAATTTTCCAGAGCATAAGTACCATTTAACATACATTGCAATCGCTGCTTTTTATCGCTTGGTAACACATCTGCCATGCTTAGGCCTTTGCCATCTGCTTGGTAAGCACCCTCAATTTGACTAGCTGATGTTGCCACTCCCCAGAGAAACTTTTTCTTAACCAAAATAACTCGACTCCTTAAGCTTTTTCAACAAGATCAATTGTCATGACATTTTTAATCGCTGACATATCAAAACCCTGCATATCAACTTTAAATTCCGGACTAGCCATATATTTCTGATTCAATTCATTCAAATCCTGATCAGCATCACATTTAACTAATGCCAGAACCTGCTGTTCTTCATCTGCTTTATTATCAGTACGAAAAACATTGCAAGTAGTAATACCATATTTTTTTAGACTAGGTATATGCCTTGTCCAATGAACATCTAAATAAATCTTGGCATTCTTTAAGTTATTAATCGTATATACTCTTAACTGATACATTATTGCTCCTTAATCCGTTACTTGAAACACAGTTCGTTTTTCTAAAATCTCACTACCAGCCTTAGCTGTTAATACTAAAGTTCGTTTGCCTGAGTTAGTGATAATCATCATGGCAATTGGATCATAACCTGCTTTTCTAATGGCATTAACATCATAATGCGCTAACTTTTGTCCTTGAAAAACTTGGCTATCTTTTTCAACATAATTAGTAAAATATTTTCCGTTAAGTTCAACGGTATTAATCCCCAAATGAATTAATATTTCTAATCCATCTGCGGTCGTAATCCCTAAGGCATGTTTTGTAGGGAAAACTAACGTTAATTTCCCAGCTACCGGTGCAAAAATATCGCCAGTTTTTGAGTTAAATGCTAACCCTGTTCCTAAAGCACCACTAGCAAAGGTTTCATCGTTAACTTTTGCCAAATCAACTACTTGTCCAGCGGTAATAGCTGTTAACGTAGCAGTTTGCTCATTGGTTACAACAGCCGTACCAGTTGAAGCATCTGCTTTAATAATTAACAAGCCAGCAACAAAGGAAACAACTAGCGAAATGATCATGGCAATTATCGCATTCAAAAGATTTTGCGGCGTTTTAGCAAACAAAGCCAAGGCTAAAATACCTGGGCTAGCCATAGCTGTTGAAGTTACAAAAGTTAACCCAGCATACAAGCCACCAGCAGCGCCACCAATTATAGCGGCATACAGTGGCTTTTTCAGTTTTAAGTTAACCCCATATAACACTGGCTCAGTAATTCCCAACAGCGCGGTAATTGAAGTTGAGACTGCAGTTGAACGAAGTTTACTGGCTTTATTTCTAACCGCCACAGCAAAACCCGCTCCCGCTTGAGCCGTATTGGCGCACAATCCAGCTGGTGTAAAGAAAGAATCATAGCCAAACTTGGCAATTGATTGTAAGGCAATCGGAAACATTGAATAATGCATCCCCATCATAACTAGTAATGGTGAAAAAGCACCTAAAATAGTAGGAGCAAGCCATGGCACTGTATTATTTAAAAATGCAATTGCCATTCCTAGTAAGTCGCCTACATAGCCGCCAAGTGGTCCTAAAACAACTAAGCCTAAAATAGCATTGACTGTAATCGAAATTGTCGGAGTCGCAAACATCGCAACAGTATCGTTAAAAATACTATTCAGCCATTTTTCTATTTTAGATTGAACATAAACAATCAACAAAATTGGAATTACACTTGAGCCATAATTGACCGCCTTAATTGGTAAGCCAAACAAAGCAATTTGATGGCCACTATTTACCATCGCAGCAAAAGTGGGATGTAATAGCACCCCCGCCAAAGTTACTGCAATAAACGGATTTGCCTTTAATTTTTTAGCAGCAGTATAAGCCAATAATACTGGCAAGAACTGAAAACTTGCATCAGCAATTAAAGATAGTATTTTATAATTTTGACTGGTTGTAGTTAATAAGTTAAGGGCAACAAAAATAGCAATAAAACCTTTTAATAACCCACCACCAATAATTACTGGTAAAATTGGCGTAAAACTACCAGAAATAAATTCAATCAGCCGTGAGAATATTCCCTTTTTTTCTTGTGGCTGACTACTTAAATTAGTCTGATTAACTTTAGGCAGCAACTCCACAAATGCTTCATAAACCTTAGCAACATTAGGTCCAATGACTACTTGCACCTGTCCAGCCTGATAAACCGCATCAACTACACCAGCAATTTTTTTAATATCAGGCAAACTCACCTTATTAAAATCAATCACATTTATTCGTAATCGAGTCGAGCAATGAGTTACTTGATCAATATTTGTTTCATTACCCAAAAAATGTAGAATTTCTTGAGCTAATTTTTGATAATCCATAATGTTCCTCTCTTTCTACCAATAAATTTAGCATGACTGCGGTTTCAAAAAAATCACTAAATTTAAGCTAAAAGTCTGATAAGCAACTTTAATATTAAATCTGTTGCTTATTGAACTTTTAAGTTAAAATATACGGTGCAACTGTTTAGTAAAAAGGATACAATTAATGGCAACAGAAGATTTACGAGTTAGAAAAACTAAATTAACCATTCAAAAAGGGTTTGCTGAATGCATCAGTAAAAAAACTTTTTCAAAATTAACCATTCAAGATCTGACCCAAGCAATGATGATTAATAAGTCAACCTTTTACAAATATTATCAAGACAAATACGACTTAAGAGATACAATGGTTCAAGAAACTCTCAAAAGTTTTGTACAATATCTCAATATTTCTTTTCTAAATCCAAGTAAAAGTGACACTCTAGCACACTATCGTAATCGCTTAATCAAAATTCTCTTACCCATTTTTCATCATAAAGACTGGCTAAATGTTCTTTGGTCAACCAATCTTGAACTCGACGTTTTCAACGAAATGCAAACAAAGTTAGCCCAAAAATTTAAAACACACATTTTAACCAATGATCATCATGATGAAAAATTTAACAACTTACAAGCAAATTTATACTCTGCTTCGATCATGCAAATCTTAAAATGGTGGTTCTATGAAAGTCCAACATCTTCAGTAGAAAATATTGCCGATATTATTATTAAGTGCTTAAAGAATAGTACAAACATTAACCTTAAAGAAACAAACTAAAAAAGCTGCTGAGAAAAAATTCTCAGCAGCTTTTATCTTCTTCATTTGATTAATCTTTAAACTTAACAGCTGTCCCGTAGGCTATAACAGACTGCATATCACCACCGATTGACCCAGAATCAAAGCGCATCATGACGATTGCATCTGCACCCTTATCTTGAGCAGCTTGCCGCATGCGACTCAAAGCCTTATTACGTGATTCTTCCATCATTTTAGTGTAACTGCGGATTTCTCCACCAACCATTGATTTCAGTCCCGCACCAAAGTCTTTAATAAAATTCTTGGATTGAGTTGTTAACCCAAAAACTTCACCGACAATTTCATATTCTCGACCGGGTATGTTCTCCGTAGTTGTTACCAACATTTGCTCTGCAGCCATTCTGCTTCCTCCCTAAAATGATTTAGTTTAAGCATACCACTAATTTAGTCAAAGATTGTCATTTTTAAACTATTTAATTGTAACCAGAGTATACTTCTTCTTACCCTTACGAACGATGACATATTTTCCAGCAAATGCTGAACTAGGATTGACTTCGAAATCAACTGATTGTTGACGGTCGCCGTTTAGATAAATTGCACCATTTTTGACATCTTCACGGGCTTGGCGTTTAGAAGATTCAATCTTAGTATCAACTAAAAAGTCAATAATATTTTGTGGTTTATCTTCAGCAACTGCAGCTGGTGCACTCTTAAGACCTTGCTCAATCTGCTTAACAGATAAATTCTTGATATCACCAGAAAATAGCGACTGAGTGATCATTTGTGCTTCACTAAGTCCAGAATCCCCATGAACAAACCTAGTTACTTCTTCAGCCAATCGTTTTTGTGCTGTCCGCTTCCATGGCTCTTTTTCAGTCTCCTGCGCTAAATCTTCAATTTCTTCGCGACTCAAGAAAGTAAAGTACTTAAGATACTTGACTACATCACGATCATCTTGATTGATCCAAAATTGATAAAACTCATACGGACTAGTCTTCTCTGGATCAAGCCAAACTGCTCCTCCAGCTGACTTACCAAACTTAGTGCCGTCTGCCTTAAGCATTAGCGGGATCGTTAGACCAAATGCTTGCTGATCAGGTCCCGCTAGCTTGTGAATTAGATCAATCCCGGCAGTAATATTGCCCCATTGGTCACTACCACCAATTTGTAGTTGTACGCCATAATTTTTATTTAGCTGATAAAAATCAATTGCTTGCAAAATTTGATAGGCAAATTCAGTAAAGGAAATCCCACTGTCCAAACGGCTAGCAATTACGTCCTTATTCAGCATCGTATTAACTTGGAAAAATTTACTGTAATCACGTAAAAAGTCAATTAACCCAATTTTACCTAACCATTCAATATTATTTACAATTTCAAAATTTTCAGTACCAAACAACTGTTCCATTTGAGTAGTTAATGCTTGCTCGTTGTGCTTTACCTGCTCAGCTGTTTGCAAAACTCTCTCAGATTTTCGACCAGAAGGATCACCAATCGCACCAGTACCACCACCGATAATGATTACTGGATGATAGCCTGCCTCTTGGAATCTTTTTAAGATCATAAAGGGAATTAAGTGTCCAATATGCAGCGAATCACCAGTCGGGTCAACTCCGCAATATAAAGCTAGATCATCATGAGTTTGCAAATATTCACGTAGTCCTGCTTCATCAGTTTCTTGATTAATGGCGCCACGCCATTTTAAGTCCTCAATAATATCAAAATTTGCCATTTTTTCCTCCAATAAAAAACGTCCCTAGATTCAATTAAGAATCTAGGGACGACTAAATTACTTCTTAGCCGCGGTACCACCCACGTTCACGTATTATCACGTGTCTCAACTTGGTTTCTAAGGTAACCACCCCATTAGTAATTCGTAACCACAACCTGCCTAGCTCACACCTACCACTAGTTCTCTGTTCTCTGAGTCGAAGCACTACTTAAATTCATTACAAATGATAATACTAATTTATTTCTAATTAGTCAATACTAGTCCAATTTATTTGTAAAAACCTTTACTCTCTAATCCATAAGCCTTGCCAGAAGTCATATCATATTGAATCATTTCATAATCAGCTAACAGTTCTTGTTGCTTCTTAGTCAATGATTTAGGGTCAACAACCTGACCCTTACGTCCAATTAACTCAAAACCTTTATCACCTTTGAAGTTAATTGAAATAGCTGGCAGTTTCTTATGGACCTCAGTTAGCAATGCTTGATATGGTGTCACTTTAGAGTCTGTCTGTTCTAGCATCATGGCAATGAAGTCACTAGTATTGACATAATTATTGGCCTTGCGTGGCAGTCTAGTTTTGGCACCATGTTCACGTGCATACTTATTAGAATAGATAAAGTAACGGGTTGAATGCATCTGTAATGGGTATTTGGCTGTGTAATTTTGCGATAAAATACTTGGATAATGATCACCGTAGAAGACCAAAGTAATTGGCTTCTTAACCTGATCGATTTGACCAATAAATTGCTTAACAGCTTTATCTGTATATTGAGTACCCTTGATATAAGTTGACATCTGTTCACGTACAGCAGCTGTCTTGAACAAATCACCTGAAACTTTACCCATGTATTCATTATCTGGATACCAATCATTATATGGCATGTGATTTTGAATCGAAATCAGATTAATAAATTGTCCACCTTTACGTGAATTAATCTGACGCATACCGTTACTGTAAGTTGTAAAGTCAGAATTATAACTGTTTTTACCTAACTTCTTCTGATCGACAATCTTATATTTTGAACCTTCATAAGCAAATTTATCAAACTTAAAACGATGATAATCTTCCATCCGTGAATAATAGGTTCCGATGAATGGATGAATCGCCGACTTATAATCAAAATTCATCCCAATAGTTGGATAAAAGTCATAATTGGGAACAACCTGAACATATGGTGTCAAAGTTGACTTAAATAACCCCATATTAAGTCCTGTAAGTGTCTCCCACTCCATATTGGCAGTACCGCCACCGTAACCGGCACTAAGCATAGTACCATAAGTTGAACGTGACTTCATCGATTGGATAAACTTAACCGGATTTGGCACATCCTTATCAATTCTAATCGTTGGGAAAGTATTCGGATCAACAAAACTCTCACTTAAATTAAAGACAATTGTTTGCTTGTCCAGATCATTCTTACGAGTTTTATTAATCTTGTTAGCAACCTTGGCATATTTATCATTTAAATGATTAATCGTAGTTTTAGAATAATTGGCCGGTTGATCCATAATCTGTAAATCAATATAATTTAGAAAATTAAGAACTGGTCCATTAACCTGAATATCACGTTCAGGGTTACGAAATTTCTGCTTATTATCAAAGCCATGACTAATATGATAAATAACTCCGCCATCATGATTGAATCGTAGTGGTGTCAAAAACAAGAGTAAGCTAATTAGTGCCCAAATTCCACGCCGCTTCCACGAACCTTTTTTCTTAATTGGATATTTATGCTCTAAAAAGATATCTAAAATAATCACAACTACTAAGGCAATCACAATGGCAATGACCATCGTCTTACCAATCATTGGTAACAGCGTATTTAAATTGACAATTTCACTTAATTCAGTTGGATAGATTGGTTCACCACGTAAGTTAAGCTTAATCTTGTTAGCAACTGCCCAACCAATACCAATCACACTGACTAACATATTAGACGTCCAATACCTTGTCGTAACAAAGTAAAAGACAGAAAATAGGGCATCAAGAAAGATTGTAGTCAGCACAATTGCGAAAAATTTAGTTCCTAGTAAATAAACAATCGCATTAATCGTCGAAGCTGTATTAATCTGAATTCGTAAGTTATCTGATTCAATTAAGAAAGAAGCAAAACTAAGTACGTAAAACCAGGCCCAAGTTAGTAAATTAACCCGATTACTAATTACCCAGCTGGTAAAATGACCCCATGCCGTTTCACAAATCTTAGCCAAGCTCGATTCTTGATTAAGGTAATGAATTACTTTAGCAAATGGCTTAACTTTAAATAAGTAACGCTCAAGTAGACCACTCCAAACCCAAGCAATAACTGCCATTATGATTAACAAGATTAATTTGTTAAGTGCCGAGGAATCCGTAAAGCGAAATGCGTTCATAAATTTACTGGAAATCGGAGCGTCCATAAAGATAATTATCGGAATGAATAAGTGCATCTGTCTACTGCTAAAAGATACAATTACTTTTTTGAACAGTAAAAAGACTGCAATCACCATTAATAACATAAACGGTGAAGAAGGGTTATTTAAAAATTCCCGATTCCAATCACCGCCGCCATTGCCAGAGATAATCTGTGACCAATAAACCGCATCAAAGCCTGGCACACCAATTAAAACTACAAAAAAGGACACTAAGCCAGTAACTAGTCCTGCCCAATAGAGCTTACGAGGAATTTCTATATTAGCTAAGAACATTCCCCAGCTAAAGAACAAGATTAAATAAAGCCCATAAAGCGAATATTGAAAGGTTAAATTACCGGCGCTTAAAGAAAAGCCTAAGACCGTTAACAAACTCAAAATTAGTAAATTTTGTTTTTTAGTTAGGCGATGCTGTAAGTCGTACAAATAAGGTTGCGCCAGCAAACTAAAAAATAGACCAGCAAACAAGACAGAAGTACTAGTAATAATTGGAAATAACATTCCCCAAACACGCCACATATTGAAGCGTCCTGGTGACTTAATAAAAAATAAGACATAGTAAATGATTAAAGTTACAATGGCCATCAGCCAAAACTTAAAGCTTTCACTAGGACGTTGCTTCTTTTTACTATAAACTGCACCAAAAACTAACGGAACAATTATCAAAGTCGCATTATGCAACATATTCGGCATAAAATTAATAAACGAATATGAGGTTCTAGCAGCGGCTCCTTTTAGATTGTACATCTGCACCAACATAAAAAAAGTAGCAGCTAATAGGCAGATTATTTGCCAAGCTTTTGAAGTTTTTTTATTTTTATTCATTTTTCTAGTTATACATCCTCACTAAAAGATTACTGCCCAAAGATTATTCCATTAACTGACCAATTTTTTTCTTAACAGTGGTTAAAACATCAACACGTTTAGCCTGCCCTGTAAAAAAGTCACGTAAATCAAACCTGAACTTATACCCCATGACCAGAGTAATTATCGCTAAAACCACCCCTGCTTGTGTGAACTGTGTAAACTCATAAAGTGTAAACAATAACATAAAGGTTAATGGAGGGATAGTTAGGTTTTTTAGCCAAATCATCAGTAGTAGGGCAACCAATAAGCTAAGAGCACCAGCCTTTAGATCATAGCTAATAGTCAAAATAGCAGCGATAGTTACACCTTTACCACCCTGAAAATGATTCCAAATTGGAAAGCAATGACCTAATACTAAACCTAAACCAGTATACAGCAAATTCAGTCTTCCTGGTAAAAAATAATGCACAATTAATAAAGCAGCGATACTTTTAGTAACATCACCAATGCAAGTAATAATACCCCATTTTTTGCCAAAAACAGCACCAACATTAGCCGTACCGGGATTGCCTGAGCCAACTTTAGTCGGATCCTGATGCAACCAAAAACGGCCCACCAACATAGCAAACAGCAAATTCCCAAATAAATATCCAATTATTAAAGCCCAAAAGTGCGCCATTAATTATCATCCTTTTCTATCAACTGTTGGCTAGAATTACGATAAATATGATAATTCTGTGCTTCAGCATCACTAAACTTAAATCCCTGCTGTTGATTCAGTTTATTTTGCTGAGTTTCATTATTATTAACTGTTTCTTGCGGCAGACCCAGTTCTTGTCTTAAATAGTCTGAAACTCGCTGTAATTCTTTAGTAGATTGAATTTGGTAGGCAGCATCATCAACCATGGCGCTGTGACCATGTAAATAATCATTTTTGACATGTTTAGTCGATGAACGATAATTAAAAGCAATTGCTTCTAATGCTTTAAAAGGTAAATTAGTTTTAACATTACCAGAAATTGCTTCTAAAACGGAATCAAGTTTAGGTAAAGTATTCAATGATAAGGACTTTTGAATTAAAGCCGTAATAATTTGTCGCTGCCGTTTCTGGCGACCATAATCGCCCTCAGGATCATCATAGCGCATTCGCGAATAAGCAAGCGCACCACCGCCACCCATATGGGTTAGTTGACCTTTTTTAAAGATATAACCGCCATACTCAAAACTAAGGGTTGGCTTGATATCCAGCCCATCAACATCTCGAATTAATCGCATAATTCCTTTCATATTAACTAAAGCATAATACTTAATTGGAATGTTAACTAACTGCGAAACACTGGACATCGCCATCTTGGCACCACCTAATGGATAAGCCGCATTAATTTTTTCAATTTGAAATTTTTCTGCGCCAACCATTTCAGCCATAGTATCTCTAGGAACAGACATTAAGGTATAGCGTTTTTTACGTGGATTAACAGTGGCAATAATCATCGTGTCAGTATTACCGACTTTTTCCTTACGATCAAGTGCACCAGTATCTGTTCCCATTAGCAAAACTGCAAATTCATTTTTTCCATTGAATTCATCATTTTTAATTTGAACCTGATTATGACGATCATAAGTATTATCAACAGCATTTTTAGTTTGATAATAAATATAAGCTGAATAAATCGCAACAGCCAAAACACCAGCTGTTAAGATCCCTAGCACCCAACCTAAAATTCGCCGCTTCTTATGATAATCTTTTGCATGTATTTCGACCCGGGTCTTATCCGGGTGCCTATCGTTATGAGTCATAATTTATTTACCTGAATAATTAATTAACAATGAATGTATTATAGCAAAAAAGGCAAATCAATGCTGATTTGCCTTTGATTTCTTATTAAAATCATTACAATCTTAGTTAAGCGTCAAGCTGAGATGATATTCCGTATTACTGTCACCAGCAAGAAGCTTGTCATCTTGAACAGCGCAAACACGTCCGTCACCGACTTGCAAATTCAGTTGCGGTGACGATAATTCTAATTTAAGCTCATCTTGCGTTAATTCTACATTTTCCATGATTGGTTCAATCTGCCAATCTACAAGCTGATCTAATACCAGTTTTAAAGAAAATGGCATCTGCTTATGCGAATTGTTTTGTACATAGCATTTTACTGCTATCCGGTTTCCTTCAAGTTGATAAGTCAAAATTACTTCAAAATGATACGGAAACTGCTTATAGCTAGCAGTATCATCGATTAAAGCAAAACTGACTTGTGTATCTCCCTTATCAATTATCGTCCAGGGCAATGAACTCGCCAAATTATCTTTTTGCTCATTTTCAGCAAAAAAAATCGCAAGCTTACTTTGGTTAATTCCATTTTTGAAATAATCACGCTGATTGTTAGGTGAAATCACACTAACCAGTTCTGCCCCCTGCTCATCAATCGACAGTCGTAAAAGAGAATTTTCAATTGTCTGCATAATTCACTCCAAACTTTTTCCCATTTAAAAATAGCACTCAAACCCTAACTCTGTCAATTTTGATTAAAACTAGCAATTTGGACAATCAGAGAAACTTTCCTAAGTGAGTATCAATTATAGTGCCACCAAGTTATACTCGTTTAATAACTTTTGAGTTAAATTGATAGTCAAAATCAGTTCAATATAATATAATTAGTTTGTTCGCGAGAATTATAATAATTGATTTTTGGAACAAGTTAATACAAAAAGTACCTCAGTTTCTGAGGTGCTTTTTTGTTTAAATTCGATAATTTATTCGATCACGCGCTGCTTCAGTCAAGTCAGCTGATACTGGTGCCACAAAAGAGCCATCATCTGCAAGCTCAATATCATCAATTGCAGTAATTTTAGGCAATTGTGCTTTATTGTATAACCTACTTGCCAACGTATCAGCAGCCATTTTAAGTGATTCTCGCAAGCCTTGTCCTTCAGTAATCGCGCCCTTAACATCAGGAAAGCTAATTACATACACATCATCTTCCAATGGTTTAAAAATGGCAGGGTAGGTAACAATTCTATGGTCCATTCAACAATCCTCCTTGTTTACGCTATCATTTCTCCTATAGTAATCATATACCTAAAAGTGCGAAATGTAACAATAAATCATTAAAAAATTAGTTTTAGTAAAACAGCGCCAAAATGTTAACATCTAAATCAAAATCAACATTTTATTTTTATTCAACTTAAAAAAATTTATAAATATTATCATGCTGATTTAATCTTAAATATCAAAAAAGCAATCATCAAAATTTAATTGAAGATTGCTTAATTTTTATTGTTGATATTCTACTAAAGTTTGACAAAGCAAACGACCAACTGACTGCAAAAAGGTTACTGCCTGGCTTCTTTTGCCAGTGGCATATTTAGTCATTACCACACAGTCAAGCCAAGCATCACCGAGATAAAAACGTGCAGCATCATGGTCATACCCAAGTAATTCACCAGTTTTATTGTACGTTTTAATTTTAGTATATTCACCAATATTAACTGGCCAAACCAATTTATCATGACTCATTTGATGGTGCAGACTTACCTGCACGGTTTGTCCATATTCATCTTGATAATCAAAACAAGCTGCTAATAATTGCGCTATGCTTTTAGCAGTTGCCAGATTCTCGCCATTAACTGCTAGTGCCATCAAGCGCCGCTGCAGTAATACTTGAGGATAATTTTGGTTAAGCCATGCCTGAATTTTAGCTAATTGCCAAGTCGATAATAACGCATTGGTAGCAGTATTATCTGACTGAATTAACATCAGCTGTAACAGGTCTTTTACCGTATATGTCTGCGGTGAAAGTAATTGCAGCGTTCCGGCACCACCAACAATATCTGCTGGTAATAAAGTAACTTTTTCTGTTAATAATTCTGGCTTTTTAAGAGCTATTTGTTGCCCATATTCAGCAATGCCTAATTTGATCAGGCTTGCACATGGCCATAGCTGACTAGAATTAATTGCAACTTCCATTCCCCACGAACTAGATAGGTAAAGTTGATAATCAATTTGCGGTTGTAATTTAGCAATTTTTTGTTTAAAATCTGACATTATTTTATCCGTAATTCTGGCCCATTTAATATCAGTCCTTCTGGAACTTCTTTAGTCATATAAACAGAATCAAGATCAGCAAATTTTACATTCTCATGACTCGCTGCAAAGGCAATTGCCGCCTGAATACTATTGGTTGGCTCAATCATGCAGCCAATCATGCAGGAAATCCCAGAGGCAGCACAAATATCATTAATTTTTTCAGCTTCAGACAATCCACCGGTTTTCATTAATTTAATATTTACGTAATCCACTGCATGCTCACTGCATAGGCGAATTACATCTTGATAAGAAAAGGCACTCTCATCCGCCATAATTGGCAAAATGTGCAGCTGCGTTAATTCTCTTAAACCTGCAATATCATTTGCCGCTAATGGCTGCTCAACAAATTCAATTGGCAAATTGGCATTAGCTAGTTCACGCAATGCTTGAGCAGCTTCCATCCGGCTCCAGCCCTGATTAGCATCAAGGCGCAGCTTAATCTGTGGTCCTACAGCTTTACTGATTGTTGCAATTAAATGCAAGTCCGCTGCAATCCCATTAGAACCAACTTTGATTTTTAATGTAGTAAAACCTTGCTTAACAAACTCTTGGGCAGCCGCGACCATTTGATCAAGTGGCTTAATTCCCAAAGTCATATCAGTAGTTACCGCAGCCTGCCTACCGCCAAGCAATTTAACTAAACTAGTCTGATAAGTCTGACAACGTAGATCGTATAAGGCAAATTCAACAGCAGCCTTAGCCGGTTGATTATCTTGAATCGCGTTTTTTAAAATTGCTAAATTGCTAGACCAATCCTCAAATTCACAACCAATTAAGCTGGGAATGATAACATCTTCTAATACTGCTCGACTACTTGCTAAAGTGTCACCAGTTACCACCTCATTGGGAGTACCTGTACCAACCCCAATTAATCCATTAGCCAATGTGACCTTTACCTGAACTGCTTGAGCAGCAGTGACAGTATGACGAGCCGTTGTAAATGGAGTTTTTAGCGGTAAACTTACTATTCCTACTGTTATTTCAGTGATTTTTGTCATTGATTCCACTCTCTCTTACGTCCAAAAAAGGCTTGTAATAGTTGCCTTCTAGTATGCACAAAGCCTTTATTAGTTCTAGTCGGATAAATTCGATTAGTCAAACAAACAAAGCCAGTGTGCTTTTGACGATCAAATGCAATTGATGTGCCAGTAAATCCGGTATGCCAGTATTGCTCATCATGACTCCAACGTTGCCAACCAAGAGTACGTGCACCAACATCATACTTTGCCAGCAAATCGAAAGCCGCTTGCGGCATTACCTGTTCATTAGGTGTTAATCCGCTTAAAACACGGGTAAATTTAGTCAAATCAGTTAGCGTACCAAACAAACCTGCATGACCACTAACACCATTAAGTAAATGTGCCTTATAATCATGCGCCTCGCCCTGAACTAGACCGCGTTCTTCCTGATATTCAGTTGGCACACAAAGGCTAGTGGCAATATGTAACTCTGGTTGATAGAAGGTATGTGCCATATTCAATGGTTTAAACACATGCTCTGTAATACTTTCTAATAAATCACCATCAACTTGAGCAATAATCCAACCTAATAAAATAAAGTTTAGATCTGAATATTCCGTTTTAGTCCCCGGGGTTACTTGCGGTAAACTTGCCAAAACCTGTTCTTGTAGCTCAACTGACGTTAATTCATGTACATTAGGCAAATCGGCAACTAGCCCTGTTCGATGCAACAACAATTGCTCAATAGTTAATTCCTTAGCTGCTGCTTTAGGCAAAAACATACCTAAAGTATCAGTTAAATTAATCCGTCCGTTAACAAGTAATTGTAAACATCTGGTAGTAGTCGCAATCACTTTAGTTAACGAAGCAAGATCATAATATAAATCAGGGCTCACGGGCTGATGCTGTTCGCCTTTACCCGTAAAGCCCCAATATGTATATTGATTCTGTTGCTGACTAATTAAACTAAAGCTGACACCATAAATTTCTTGCTTAGCAATAGAGTCCTTTAATTCAGTTGCAATTACTTGCTCCTGCATAACTATTTTTCCTCAAGAAAAGTTGCAATTGAAGCATCTGATTCGTTAGGAACCATCTGGGCTGTAATCTTGATCCCCTGATCCAGCAGACGATTAATTGTCGCAACATCATCTGGTGTCAAATTGACTGACTTTTTAATTGCCTTCGAGCCTTCTTTTTCAGAGATATTACCCACATTGAAGTTAGTAATCGGTGCTCCGCCATCAATCAGGGCAGCCATATCAGCAATGTTTCTAGTGATAACAAAAACTTTGTCATTAGTGTATTTAGCTCCCGGTTGTAAATTAATAATGGCCTTTTCAATACTAGAAATAGCCAATTTTTTACCTGCTGGACGAGCCATCTTTAAAGCAGAAATTTGTAAATCATCATGAACTACTTTATCATTAGCAACCATTAAACGATCAGCACCAACAGTATTGGTCCATACTGTTGCAACCTGACCATGGATCATTCGCTCGTCTACACGAGCTGCTACTACTGTCATCCTCTTACCTCCAGATTAAAATAGATTAGCAATAAAGCTGCAGATTGGTTGTAAATTTCCTAGGACTAAGCCTAACGCAATTAGTACGAAAATTAGCTTCGTTGAAGTCATCTTTTTCTTACCTAAAATCCAATAGGAAAATAGTGCAATTAATAGTGGCAATAATCCTGGCATAATCTGATCCAGCATATCTTGCACATTCATCGAAACTTTACCAACCTTATAAGTTAAGTCAAGCTTGTAATTAATTACTGAAGGAATCATCCCGCCAACAACTGTTAATCCCAGAATTGACGCTCCTTCAGTGAACAGTGACATCTTATCTGAAAAGGTTGTCGCAACCTTGCGCCCTTCCTTTAAACCAATCATGAATAGTTGCCAACGTGTCCAAGTCATAGCCAAAAACCCAATAATTGGCACAAGTAGACCAATCCATTGACCTGCTAAAGCTAGATACGCTGCAATTGAATAAATAATTGCGTTATAAATCGCAATAAAAACAGTATCACCAACACCAGCAAATGGTCCCATTAATCCGGTTTTTAATCCAGTAATGGCTTCTTCACTTTCATCAGTTAATCCCAGCTCGTCTTGCATCGCAATATCTGCACCAACGATAATATGACTCATCTGAGGAGTAGTATTAAAGAAAGCAGTTTCCATCTTTAATGCTCGCGTCATCTTCTCTTTGTCATCTTTGTATAATTTTTTCAAAGCTGGAATAACGGAATAAGCATAACCTAGTCCTTCCATTCTTTCATAATTCCAGCCTAATTGAATTCCTAACCAAGTATGTACAAAGACTTTGCGAATATCTTTTTTATTCAAATGTTTTAAATTTAATTTAGACATCGATGTCAACCTCCCCATCACTAGAACCTGTTGTTACCGCTTCTGATGTACCAGTTGCAGGCTCGGGTGATGCCGAATTTTTAGTAGCATTGGTAACGTGAATTGCAGCTAAAGCCAAACCAACTAGGGCTACACCGAGTAAGGAAAAGCTCTTAGCAAAGTACGCCATCAACACAAAGCCAATGATGAAATATGCAAAATACTTCTTAATAGGTAGATAACGTAACAAAATCGCAATTCCCATTGCTGGCAAAATAATTCCGGCAGTCTTCAAGCCGTTCATCAGCCATTGTGGAATCCAAGCATTAATTGCCTTAACTACAGCTGAACCGAAATAGAGTCCGACAAAAACTGGAATTGCACGTGACAGTGTCCACGGTAAGATACCTAGCAAGTTAGCCCTTTCAACACCTTTATAGTCACCTTTATCTGCATACTTATCCGCTAAACTCTGAAAGTATGAGTTAGTCAATCGACCCAAGATATCCATCTGTGTCAACAATAAACCGATCGGAATCGCCAAGCCAATTCCATATGCAACACCGCGATGCGCAATAATCGCAAACGCCGTTCCCATAACAGAACCTGATAAAAAGTCAGGTACAGTTGCTCCGCCGTATGTTCCAACACCTAAAGTTGTTAGTTGCAACGTACCGCCAATTAACAAACCTGTTTTCAAGTCACCCATTAACAAACCAGTTACTGCACCAGCAAATACAGGTGAATACAGGCCGATCTTACCGGCCAAGGAATCTAATTGGGCAATTGCAACATATAATGTCAAGCAAATTAAAGTTACCCATGATATTGCCATTTTAATTCTCCTTCGATCTTAAAATTTATGTAAAACTATTTTTACTAATATCTTAGTATATCAGAAAAAAACTGATAAAAATATTTTTGATAAAAATAAAGAGACACAAATAATTATTTTCAACCATTCGTGTCTCTTGTTTTTTTGAGTAGAATTACTTCAATTTCTCGTTGACATCTGCAATGCCATCTTTGGCCATTGAAATTAATTGTGCCTTATTTAATCCGTTGTCCATCATCGATTGATTAGCAAACTCAATAATTAATGGCAAGTTAATCCCACTAATTACCTGAATATTAGGATATTTAGCCAGCAACCTGATTACCACATTAGAAGGAGTCCCACCTAATAAATCAACAGCTACCACTGTCTCTTCATCCTCAGTTTGATTCAAAAATTCTTCAGCAGCACTTTGTAAATCATCAGGACCCTGATCTGGGTTAAGACCAATTGCTTGTACATTGTCAAGTTCACCCATGATTAGCTCTGCACTACCTAGAGCTGCCTTAGCCATTTGTCCATGGCTCATTAATAACATCCGCATACTTTCACATTCCTTTCAATTACAAGTTTTTCAAACATACCAATTTTAGCATTAAATATTGTCGGTAGACAAATTTTTGTCGATATCAAAATAGTTAGTTTTCTTTTCTAAATAATCGCCAACCACTCAAAATCACAGTAATTGCACATATGATGATTGAAATTAAGAAAACCACGTGCATCCCAAAAATAAAAATTTCTGGTTCTTTAGGTAAATAACCCGTTACTCGTGCTCCCTTAGCATGACTCATTGCAGTAAATAAGACAGTGGTCGCACTTGAGATCCCAATTACCATCCCAAGATTTCGTGACAGCGAATTAATACTACCTGCAACACCCAAGTCCTTTTGCTTAACCGAACTCATAACTAGCGAATTATTAGGAGAACTGAAAATTCCACTACCTAACCCCATAATCGCAATACAGCTGATAAATAGCCAAATTGATGAATTCAAATCACAGAAGAAATAGCCAATCTGACTAATCAGCATTAAAACTAGACCAATAAATGTAATTAGTTTAGAACCAATCTTGTCAGAAGCCGTCCCAGCAACCGGAGCGACAAATAGTTGCACAACTGGCATAATCATTAAAATATATCCTGTTGTACTAGGAGCTAAATGACGAGCATTTTCTAAATAAAATGGCGTAACTACATTAAAGAAGAAATTTGTAATAAAAATTAACAGGGCACATAGTAAACTAATCGAAAAGTCTAAGTTCTTAAATAAACCAAAGCGTAGTAGCGGATTAGCAGTATGATTCTCAAGATAAACAAACCAAACAAAACTAGCAACACCAGCGATTAACATCAAAATAACTGGTAAAGCACTAAATCCCAACTGTTGTCCTAAAAAGATGCCGCCAAACAGCGTAACCATTCCTAAAGCAAAGCTAAAAGTTCCTAGCTTATCAAGTGATGTTTTAGCAAATGTAATATCTTTAGGCAAAACAACAGCACCAATAATTGCTGCAATTATTCCGACTGGCACATTCAACCAAAAAATATACGACCAAGATAGCTGGCTTAAGATTACTCCGCCTAGTCCAGGACCCGCGATCGAACCCAAAGCTACGAATGAACCAATCGTCCCCAAAGCCCTACCACGTTCTGTTGAAGGAAAAATTTCTGTAATTATTCCATTATTGGTAGCCATCGTCATGGCGGCACCAATTGCTTGAATTGCTCGCGCAACTAGCAGAAAGACCAAGTTTACTTTAATTCCTGATAACAGTGAACCAGTAATAAAGAAAATTGCCCCTAAACGAAAGATTTTGATTTTTCCATGTAAATCACTTAGCTTACCAAAAAATAAAATTAAGCTACAAATAACAATCAAATATAGCGATGAAACCCATTCAGACTGACTCATCGTAATACCTAGATCGCGACTAATTACTGGCAATGCAATATTGACAATCGTACCGTCAAGCGTTGACATGAAAGTAAACAAGCCAACTGCAACCAAAATCCACCAACGATTTTTTTGCACCTTAGTGTCAGCTTGATAACTTAAATTCTGTGCCATTATTATCTCCCTCTTTCAATTTTATAAAATTCAAAGAATTTATCACGTAACTATGACACACAAATTATACACTTTATTTCATCTTTTAAAATGGCTTTTTAGTAAATTAATCTGTAAATAGCAACACAAGCAAAATACACGATTCAAAAAATCAAACCGTGTATTTAATTAGCTATTTTTCAATAAACTGATAGCAAAAACTTTCTAGCTTCTTTGGGCGTTTTTGCACTAAATAATTGCTCAATATCCCCACTACCAACAATATCAACTAGTTGTTCCAAAGCCCGCTCATGCTCACGATTTAATCCAGGTGATAAAACAAAAATACATTTTACCCAGACACTTTGATCGCGCGCCTTTATTTCTAATGGCATATCTAATCGAACAAGAGATAACCCAACTGCGCGACTACTATCACTAGGAGCAGCGTGGGCTAAAAATATATTATTTGCAATTAACATGTATGGACCATATTTCTTAATCAGTTTAATAATCTCTTGAAGATACGAATTAGCAATGACTCCATCTTGCTCAAGTATTTGACAACCTATTTGTAAAGCTTCTTCCCAAGAAAGACTTGGTTTATTCTTCAAAAACTTAATATGATTAGTTGGTAATAAACTTGCCAAACTTGGTAAATCAAATTGATTATTTCTATTATTTTCTGGAAAAATAAATCTATCTAAATTTGAACGCAAGCCATTTTCATCTTTTACATCTGCATATTCATTAATAATAGTCACTAGTCTGTCTACCGCACCTGCGTTATGTTCAATTTGCCGCGGCATATTTTCACGCAAAAATTTTTCAATAATATTCTGATCATGCTTAGTCAAGACTGCCTTGACATTTACAACCGGAATAGGATAAGTTGCAGTATTCAAACTAGCGGTACTAATTATTAACTTTGCCTGGTAATTATAGTTAAATACTTTGGGGATATCACGTATCTCTAGTGGTAGTGAAAACTTAATCAGTGGATATAATTTAGTTAACTCATAATAAAGCATTGCTGAAGTACCGATGCCACTAGAACATACTACTAGAACTTCTGCCAGTGAAGCCCTTTTTACCTTATCTGTATTAGAAAGATCTTGATAATCCTGGTTGTTTGCCGAGCCAAAATAAAGACAGATCAATGCTATCTCATCACTTGGTAATTTCTTATGTAAATATTGTTCAAGCGGTACACAAGCAATTGCCGTAAATTTAATTAATTCTGGATATTGTCGCTTAATTTCATTAACTTCATTTGAAGTAAACGGAATTCCAAATTTTACTCGAAAAAATGTCGCATATAAATGATTACACAAGACTTTGGTGAAAATTTTATAAGAAATTTGTTGTTCTGTTAATTGCTCATATCTAAAAATCATTTCTTGAGCAATATGATTTAAATCATCGTACAATTTTTTATTAACGCACCCAACTTCTGTGGCTTGTGAACAAAGAATAACTTTACTTAAAAAAGTAACTTCACCTTTAGAATAACTTTCCCCAACAAATAAATTCAAAATTTCTGTGCAAGTTGGTAATACAGTCGAAGTATTAGTGTCGATCCAATAATAGTCTGCATCATCTCGCAGACTATTATCATTTACAATTCGCCATTTGCTAAAGACCAACAAATAAGTTAATAGCTTAATTGAATTTTCAGAAAAATTCATCTGTAATTGCTGTTGAGAATTTAGAATTATTTGTTTAGCTTTTACCAATGAAAAGTCTAGCTGTTCAATAAACCTAAGAACCAGCTTATTATCATGTATTAATAATTCATAAATAGTAGTTCTGATATCGATTTCATTGCCAGTAATCTTATGCCCTAAACGTGAACTCGTAATAGTCAATTGTGGGAAACTTTTTTTAATAATTTTAAAGTCACTAATGACTGTATTACGAGAACAATCAAACATTGTCGCGAATTTATTAATTGAAACATTATCATTCTTATTAATTAAAAATAAGATAATTGCTGTTTGTCGCTCATCAGAACTTAAATCCTTGTGTGAATATTCAGTCAAGTTAGGCAATATCTCAGAGTCTGATGTTAACTGCAGCTTGGTTCGATCTGATATTTTATATCCATAGTGTGATACATTAATAATCTTATCTAAATTATTCTCCTGTAAAAGCTGATTAATCATACTTAACCAATTAAAGGAAGTTCTGCGTGAAATATTAAAGTTTGCCATAATTTCATTTAGACTAACAAAATCAGGTGCCTTTATTAAGTAATCTAACAGTTTCTTCACATTTAATAATTTAGTAGATTGCTTTTTTATCACACTAATCACCCTTCTTATTTCTTAAAATTGTTTAGAAGTTCAAATCCTTAATGATCTCATCAATTACTTGATCAATCCCAATATTAGTTAGCAATGCAAGTCCATTAACAACTGGTACTTTAACCTCATCATTGTCATATTGGGTAGTTGTAATAACTAAGTCATAATCAGAAGACAGCGATTGAACCTGTGCAACTGAGGATTGCCCTAATGTATATTGCTCTTCAGTAATTCCGCGCTTTTTTAATTCTTCTTGTAACTTATTCATTGCAGATGTACTAGTAACAACTCCAGCACCACAAGCAACTAAAATCTTTTTCATAATAATTATCTCCTTATTCTTTTTGATATAAACTTAAAATTATTTTTTATCTTCATCACTAGTCAATTGTTGTTCTCCAGCAATAATTTTGCTTCTATTCCACCAACATAGTCCGATGATTAAAATGAGTCCAATGGCATAAGCAAAGATTTTATACGGTGCAATCTGTACAATTAACCAAGGAAATGGATTTGAACCGTAATCAATACTAGAAATAAGTGAGGAACCTTTAGGAATTGCAAAGTGAGCTGCACGAGCACATTTAGTGACTAACGGTGCCAAATTAGTGCCAATCCATAGTCCTAAAACCACATTAACTGCACCAATGATAAATGATCTAAAGAAATCACCATGAGTAACCGAAACAATTAATGGAAACATGAAAACAAACCCTACTAGCCCAATCGTTGGTAAAAACTTGTTTCCTGGTAAAATAAACGCAAATAGCAAGGCTACTGGAATCATCAACGTTGCACAAGCTAGAACAACAGGACTACCAATTCCAACCGCAGTGTCCATACCAATATAAATTTTTCTTTTACCAGAGAACTTCTTTTGGGTAAAAGATTGAATTGCATCAGACACAGGAACCACACCTTGCAAAAGTAATGCAGCCATCTTAGGGGTAATAATCATGACAGCGGATAGAGTTACACCCATCAGCATTATCTTTCCTAATTTAGTGGCAATTGTCATTCCTGGAATAAAACCATAAGCTAAAACACCAATGATAATACCAATCGCAAAACCCAACAGTGTTGGTTCTCCCCATGAACCAAACTTCTTATTAAAGTCTTTGGCATCCATATGAATTTTATTAATACCTGGAATTTTATCAATAATCCAATTGATTACTAATGCGATTGGCACAAATGAACCTGCATAGCCATGTGGCACCGAAATTCCTGGTAATCCTAAATACTTTTCAGAAAGTGGCGCAGTTCTATCGGCAATCACCATAATAACAATCATGTTCACACTAGCTAAAAACAAGCTAAGTACAATGTCTTTAGTCAGAGCATAAACAAGCGAACCACTGAACGCAAAATGCCAAAAATCCCAAATATCAACATCAATTGTTGAAGTAGTTTTAGTGACTAACATCAATAAATTAATTGCAATTCCTAACGGAATCATACTAACTCCAACTGCTGTGCCATAGGCTATTGCTGAAGCAGATGGCCAACCTACATCAATCACTTCTAAATTTAAATGCATTACCTGAATCATGTTTTTGATTGCAGGATTCATAACATCGGTTAGAATCGAAACTGTTGCATTTAATCCAATAAATCCTATTCCGACCATTAACCCGCCACGTAAAGCCTTAGTAAAAGGTACACGAACGCACAGTCCAAATATCAACATAATGATGGGAATTAAAACAGTTGGCCCCAGACCAACAATGTACATGATAAAATCGATAATTGATTTCATAACAAGTCCTCCTAACTATTCAATATATTTTGAAATACTTTTATAAAGCTGCGCACTATTGTTAATTAGGCACAAGCTGCTTAGTAGCTCTTGATTTTGAAACAGCGCCATTAATTTTTGTAACATTTTAACTTGGCTATGTGGATTTTTCAGTGCAAGCATAACCACTATCTGCACATCCAAGCATTCATCAGTCACAGCCATATTATGAAACTTAACTGGATGTGCTAAAGTAGCAAAAGTAATTGCAGCCTCATTGACATACTGAACATCGGTATGCGGAATAGCGACGGCTACTTTGCCGCTAGGCAATCCAGTGGGATGAACTCTTTCACGATCTTTAACTGCTTGTTCAAAAGTGCTCTTAACTTTTTTAGTATCCATTAAGTGATCAGCTAGATAATGAATGATTTCATCAGAAGTTTTAACTTCGACTTGTGCAAAAACTAAATCTGGACTTAAAATTTCCATTTATTCACCTCCTCAAATCCTATTTATCACACAATTAATTTAAGCATTAAAAAAAGCGCTTTATAAGTCACAGAGATTAACTAAATTTAGTGCACTTAATTGACTACTAGTCTTACTTATGTTTAGCAGGATCTTTTGATGCTGCACTATTTTGCCCATAATAAGCATTCTGACCATGCTTGCGATAATAATGCTTATCTAATAAATATTGGGGCAATTGACTATCTGCCCTAGTTAATTGCAAAGTGTGATAATCTTCTTGGGCTACAACTTCTAAAACCTTAGCATTATAAACTGCTTTTGCTGGATCTTCTCCCCAACAAAACGGCCCATGTTGACTAACTAGTGCTCCTGGTGTTGCTGCATAATTAAGACCACGCTCTTGAAAAGTTCTAACAATTGCCTTCCCAGTATTAACTTCATAATCTTCTGTAATCTCTGCCTCGGTTAAAGCATCCGCTGCTGGAATAGCATTATAAAAGGTATCGGCATGAGTCGTGTTCATCGCTGGAATATCCATTTTGGCAGCCGCAAACGAGACAGCCCAAGGTGAATGCGTGTGAACTATCCCACCAATTTTGGGAAATTCGTTATATAAAACCGTGTGCGTTGGTGTATCACTGGAAGGATTAAGTTCACCTTCAACAACCTCACCTTTTAAGTTCACCACTACCAAGTCGGCCGGCTTCAGTTCTTCGTATGCAACACCTGATGGTTTAATCACAAACAAGCCACTGACACGATCAATTCCCGACACATTTCCCCAAGTAAAAGTCACTAAATCTAGTTTTGGCAATTGCATATTAGCTTGGTAAACTTCCTCTTTTAACTTTTCCAACATACTAATTCATCCTTTCTAAACTTATAATAGTCATTCAATCATTAGTTGAACCGAACCATAAGACAAGTATTGATAATATTTTTAGTGCAATCGTTTAACTAAATTAAAGAATTATAGAAGCTTTTAAGTAGTCCCTAGCTTACTTTGTTTACTAAAATTCTGTATACAAAAAATCCAGCTCAGAAATTCTAATCTCTGAACTGGATTTTTTTGTATATTAAATAGCTATTATTTTCTTGGATCGGACGTCAACTTGACAAAAGCATTGATAACACTCAGACCAATTGAAATTACCAACGCCCAACCTAAAAAGCCGTGTGGTGTATTATGTGTCAAGATTGGCTGCGTAAACAAAGTTTGCTGTTTTACCGCAACGATTAGTAACACTATCGTAATCAGCCAACTAAGCGTAGTTAATCTACTAAACAGTTTAGCCACCATTATTCTACCTCTAATTCTTCATTAGTTTTAAATTTGTAAATTAGGACCATACCTAAAATTAAATTGACTAGCAATTCTAAAACTACACACTGGACATCAGACAATGGTAACAAATCTTCCCAACAAGTATTAAAAAACCATGCGTTAAAATCATTAGCAAAATGTAGCAACATTGGTAAAAACAAATTTTGACTACGTAAATATAGCGCCCCATAAAGAAAGCCACCTCCGGCAGCCGATATTACTTGCAACATAAGTTCTTGAAGATTTGGTTGATCATTCAAAATGACATGCCCTAAACCAAAAATAATAGAGGTAATTAGCAAAGCCCAAAAAACTCCCAATTTTTGTTGCTTCATTCGCCTAACTAATGCAACTAAAACAATACCTCTAAACCAAAGTTCCTCAAAAATTGCTGGACCAAAGGTAAAACATAGATTAGACAAGTCAGTAGCGTTAAAACCAATCTTAGTCGTCGTAATACCATATACTTCGCTTAAAAGAGCAAAAAGACCAATTATAATGACTTCAGGCGACCAGCGCCAGTTGCCAAAATCCAATGGCTCCTTCAACCACTTTTTATTTAACCAAAGCAAAAACCAGACAGCAATAATATATCTCAAAACTGTAAAGGGCGGCGCCAAACTTTTTATTAAAGATACAGCCGTGGTCCTACTTATCCTTGCCAAACGATATACTACGGTAGCAACTAAACTAGGTGCTAGAAAATTAATAAGAATAGCAATTATGACAAACGCCAATTCTATTACGATTGTAAATAAAATCGGTGACCAGATACTCTCATTATTAAATTTTATTTTTTTCATTCTTTTCCTCCAATATTATATAATAATATTATTCCTGAATTGTCAAATTAAGTGCAACAGTTATTGGTCTATGAAGATATATATTGCTTGAATAGGTTTTCTGCTGTTTGGTAATGGAGGATTCGACGATGCTTACGATTAATTGCTTTAGTTGCTTTTTGAACATAGTCATCCGTCTTATCTTGCATACTTTGACCTTTGGGAAAGAACTGTCTAAGTAGACCATTGCAGTTTTCATTGGTTCCTCTTTCCCAAGGCGAATACGGATGTGCAAAGTAAATCTTGCAGTGCTGTATTTGAACCATATCCGCAAACTCTGAGCCATTATCAAACGTGATCGTCTTGTACCAGCTTGGATGTTTATCAATTTCTTCTTGGAGAAGCCTCAAGCAAGTAGCAGCACGGTAATCTGGAATCTTGATAACCACTTCAAAACGAGTTACACGTTCAGTCAAGGTCATTAAAGCCGGCTGATTCTTACGCCTAACACCTTTAACTAGGTCACCTTCCCAGTGCAACAGCGTTTTTCGATCTTCCACTTCTGCTGGACGATCTTCAATCGAATCACCTAGATGCTTCTTGTGCAGCGCATGTCCACCATGATTGTGACGACGTTTGCTTCTACGCCTCTTCAGTTTCATTGGTAGATCAATATTGCTTATATCGAGCAATCCTTGATCGATATAGCGATAGACTGTTGGGGTACTAGGACAAGGATAGCCAGGCATAGTCAGTTTGAATTCACCAACGAATTCATCGATGCTGGTTGCGTCAAACTTAGTCTTAAAGCGTCTTGAGAGCATTTTGAAGAAGACTGAAAAATGCCTAAGTGGATCGCGTTTATAGCAATTTAAACGTTTTTGATCATGATAAATTTGGGCAGTATCGGCATAGTAATGCTTGTAGAGAAAATAATTATGATCACGTTGAAGTACACTGCCACGTTTGATTTCACGGCTAATCGTTGACTTATGACAACCAACCTCTTGGGCAATAACTGTACGAGAAGTGATGCCAGCATCAAGCAACGCTTGAATTTGACCACGCTGCACACTGGTTAATTGATGATAACGGCTAGACATGCTAGAATTTGAATTGGTCATGAAGATTTTCCTTTCTTGCTTTTTGATACAATTCAAGTTTAGGTCTTCATGACCTTTTTGTTTAACAATTAACGTTGCACTTCAATTTTAAATTCGGGTAATAATATTATTAACTAATAATCACTTTTTGTAAACACCAACATAAACCCAATTATTTCTTGCATACCAAAAGACTACTGCCATGCAGTAGTCTTTCAGCAAGTATATTTGTTGTTTAAAAATTATAATGACCAGAAATACTAGTCATTACGCACTAATAATTTTTGCTACTCTTAGAAAATAAACTGCTTTGTAGTTTCTTTCCTTACTAATCTAACTTGCTATCATTCTCACCTTCTCTCACAAATCGATTATAATTTATAAGCTGTATCACTTACTTAGTACAATACTATGTCATAGCTAACTTGTCAATAATATTGGTAGCAACTTTATTCTTAAAGATTAGCGTTAGTAAGACAATATCAAGTAGTGACACTTACCTCAATCCAGCCACTCATTTATCTAAATAAGCTCCAACATAAAAAGCCTTGCATTTCGCAAGACTTTTTTGTATTGACTATTACTACTAACCATTATCATTGACTTGCAGTTCTCGATTAACTTTAGCGCGACCATCTTGATAATTAAACACAAAGCCAGGTTGAACATTAAACAGGTAGACGTTAAAGTCCAAACTACCATCAGTTGCGACAGCTTGCAAATTAATTCCGCGTGCCATTAATTCCTGACCTCGAAAAATTGGTGTTGCCTGATAAATCACTCGCTTGTTAGCACGCAAAGCTGACCTAACTTTACTTTCAAAGACTGTCTGAATTTTTTGATTAGCAAAAGCTGACTGAGTAAACAAGTTCTTGGGATTGTTCTGATCACCCGATTGATTATCAGGATTGTAATTACCACTCTGATCAATCCCAGCCGATACCGAATAAGCAATCAGATGTCCCCGATTGTATACTTGCGTCTTACCACGATGATTATAATGCCAAGCTGTTGGTTCCACATACTGCCGTACTCTTAAGTCACCGCTAGCAACGTTACGTTTCTCCAGAAAAGCAGTATTTGAATGAGATGTGCGATTCAGACTATCTAAGTCGGCATAGATCACCCGATTGACCTTCCAAGCATTTTTAATCAAAGTGGACTTATTCGCATTAACTGTAATGTATGCATCCCCGCCACTCTTAAAGTCTAATTTAGCTAATTTATCATAATCTTTTTGTGCCAAACCGCCATAGGCTGTTGTTGCTGGTTTAGCATGATCAATTTTGCTTGAAGTAGAACTTTGACCTGTAAATTGCTTTAGAAAATGACTGCCGTTAGGATCACTGCCACCTTTAGTTGATATCAGCCAAATTGCCGCAATCATAATAACTACAACTGACCAGAAGTTACTATTATCTTTGCGTTTGCTACGTCTTCTTTTCTTACGCGCCATTGCATTCTCCCCTTAATTAAACTCAATTAAGTATAACTAATCGAACTTCAGTTTGCAAGATGGCAAATAAAAAGTGCCATTTTATAATGACACTTAGTTTACTTTCTAGCCCATTCATCAAGCATATTTAAAAAATACTTTTCAGATAACCGCTTAATTTTACTACCTGTTTGCTGATAATTCTCCACCTGTTTTCTAAGTGGATCATTTCTGTCAAAAAACGTGTGATCGTCCACAATCAAATAATCAGTATCAGCTGTTAACTCAAGTTGTGCTTGACCACCCAAGTTATTAACCATTTTGCAAGCTTCTGAGTTATCCATTGCTAGATTGGGTGCAAAAGTGATTTTTTTATTTTTAACTGGATTACGAAAACCAATCTGCTCGTTAGTCAAAGTTTCCGCCAATAAGTCAAAATTCTTAAGCTGCTGCTTCGTTTGAGCAAGTAAATCAGGGGTAAAATGCAAGCGAAAATCATCGTAAACCTTTTTGGTATCAAGGGAATCAGCTAAACCGTGATGCTGCTCAGTCTGAGCAATCCCAGCACGCTGAATGCAATCAAGCAAACGATTGCGCTGACGCGGATAATAATTACGAGCAAAGCGCAAAACATCAACATAATCATTATTTAATTCTGGTAAATGAAACTTTTGCGTTAGGTCATATAAAAAATTTAGGTCAAAGTTAACATTATAGCCAATGATGATATCTGAACCAATAAAAGTGCGAAATTGAGTCATAGCAGTTTTTACCGGAATACCTTCAGCAAGTAACTGATCTTCCGTAATCCCATTAAGTTTGGTAATCGCACTCGGTACATGATTAAACCACGGATAATAGACTAGTTGACTATACTGATCAACCACTTCACCGCCGCGAACTTTAATTGCACCTAGCTCAGTCACATGATCACGATATGGACTAAGGCCTGTTGTTTCAATATCTAGCAAAGTATAATCGGACAGAAACTCTGGTCGTTCACACCCTTTACCCCGTAATTTATCTTGGGCACCTGACACTTGCAGGACACCGTTAGTTATCGTAATACTCATTTTATTACTCTACTTTTCTGCTAAACTTTTAATTAATGTCGCACTATCTGCATTAACAGCTGCACTGCGATCCTGAATCACTTCGGGTAACTCATCTTGCGAAAAATCGGCTGCTACATATGACCACTGAGGAAATTGTTCAACTAAACTAACCAGTGGAGTGAACAACTGAGAGCTAGCTTCATCAACACCTAATTCTAGAACAGTGACCTTTTTATCTTCATTACCAGTTAGAAACCAGCGAAAACGACTATTAGCATCACTTTCTGGATAAAAATGATTATTAAGTGGCAAATGCAGTTCCAATGGCTGCTGGCAAACTTCACATTTAGGCACTAACTCTGCTGACAAATCATGATTTTTTGCTGCTTGGATAAAAGTTTGCACCACCTGCTGATCATCATGTAAGCCATGATTAATGCCACTCGAACATTGCATTTCAGTCCAGTTGCCAGCTACATTAAAAATACGATTGCCATTAAAATCAGCTCGCTCAAAGAAATCTGCAAAAGTTGTTGTCGCGATAAAATACCTTTTTCTTCCTATTATATTGTGCAAATCTTGCATTGCTTGACTAGGTTGATAATTCAGAGTGTATTCTTGAATTAGTTGACTCCATACCAGCCACTGTTCTTGCCAAGAAGGGAACTTATATTCTAAAGCCTCCTGCACACTTGTTACACCATATTTTTGCACCACAGTTGCAAAGTTATTTTGGAAGTCTTTTTTATCCAAAATATCTAGGCCTTCAATCTGCGCTAGCCCATTACCAGCCGTCACAATAACAACTTCTGCATCAGCAATCAGCTGCTTAGCTTGTTTTAAATTTTCCATTTATACCTATTTTCTATTTTTGATATCCCGTAAAGGAAAGTTTCCCATCATTAAAGTCAGCTAGAAAAACATCGCTAACATTATTAAAACCGGCCTTTTTGACTTCTTGCGTAATCCAGTCTTCATCCTTGTGCATTAATTCCAGTACATCTTGGTTGACCTGACCATCATTTATCACCGGAAACCGCACATTAGTCTCATCATTCCGAATAACCGTTAACTGGCCATTCTTTTCAAAAATACAGTTCTTAACCTTTTCAACCGAATAAATCCCCTGACTGCGCAACTTAAACATTAATTCATTGGCTGAAATCCCAGCAGACAGACAGTTTCTAACCAGAACTTTGCCATTCTTAATTACTTGAATTGGATCGCCATCAATTACCTTACGTACTAGGTTACTATGCTCACGAGCAAACTTCAGGATAAATACTACTAAAGTCCAGACTACCAATACTAGCAAAAATTGCAATACCGAAACATTGGCATTATAAATAACCCCACCGATAATGCCACCGAGAACATAATTTTGCAATTGATCCAAAGCGGTAGTAGGAGCCAAATTACTTTTACCAAAAACATTAATCTGAAAAATTAGAGTTAAAACACCAAGTGCAAATTTAATAAAAAGTTGTGTATAGTTCATACTATTCTCCTACTTTTGAATCTTAACTTTATGATCAATTACATAGGCTTGAGTCAAAGTATAACTATTATTATCATCATTAAGATTTAATTGATAATCAATATTCTTTGAATCAATCCGGACAATAATGCCATCTTTTAAGGTAGTTGAATTGACCAATACATCAGATTTAGGCACTCCTTGATCACGAGCAATCGATTTAATAAACGGCACAATTTGTACTGATTGCGATTTAACTAAATTAGTTTGCACATATTTTTCATATTGCGTTCCAGCAAATACTAACAAAAATAATAACGCGATAATTCCTAAATCACGATACCGTGTATCAAAACGGTGCCGCAAATATAACAACGTAAACACAAACACAGTTAGTGCCGCTGCAGCAATCAAGACATACAGAATAGTTTTATTAGTATTTTGATTCTGCTCAATATACTTCAGTGTATAAAAATTCATCAGCTTGTCACCTCGAATAAAAACAACTTTTTTATAATTGAATCTATATAAACAAGTATAACAAAAAGTAGTTAGACTAGATCTAACTACTGCTTAGGATTATTTAATTTTCTGAAGCGGCTGATGAAGTATCTGGTTCTGGCTTTGCTTCCTCTTTTACTTGTTCTGCCTTAGTTGAAGCGCCTGTTGAACTATCTGGATCAGAATTACGCCGATAAGTTGCTCCAGTTGTAGCATCAGGATCAACTACCAACTTTTGTCCAGTAGTTTCACAGAAGTATTTAACCAGTGGGTATAAATCTTGAACCCATTCATAAATACCAGCATAGTTTCCTTCATCGTCTTCCATTCGCTTATAATAATGCAAAACCAGTTCTTCTAAATTACCAGTTGGTACTGGCATATAAACTGCTTCATGACCATCTGCTTTAGTCCGTAAAGCGTGCACCACCTTTTTAGCATTAGGGATAACATCGCGAATATCTGGATGAATATCTTTCATAGTATCGCCAACTTGTTCGGGAACCCGCTTAGCCTTCATTTTGGCATTCGGATCAACCGGACGGTTATACCATAAGAACTGATTATTTTCATCAACAAATGTTAGTTCGCCAATTGTACTGCGCAACATCCAATTGAGCTGATTAACGGTCATCAGGCCACTATCGAGTTTCACATAATCATCGCCACTAGCCGCGTGAGTCTTCTCTGCCGCCTTATCAAGCCAATCTGGATCTTCCTTGTTCAATCCATCGACCGTATAGCGACCATTACCTTGGGCTGCAAAGTCTTCTTTTAAGTATTCAGCTTTATCCATATTTTGTAACCATTCTGGTTCTGACATAAATTTCCTCCAGTATTTCACAATTTAAATAGTAATACTAAAATTATAGCAAGTAACCGCTTAATAAGCAATTAGCAACATTAATGACAAACAACTAGTTTTGATGTAAATACTGCCCATAAAGAAAATTTTCTTTACTAATAATATCAATACTCATAATATTTTTGATTTTAATTGGTGTATTCTTTGACTTATCTTCAATCCCAAAGTCTATATTATAACTTTCCTGGTCAATCATTAAAATTTCATCGTCAACTGACAAAGCTTTTCCTTTTTCATAGTAATCGTCTTCAGCTTGGTAAACAGTTATTACAAGACCATTTTTACAACAATACTCAAGGATTTCTAATATACTGGTTTTAGGTACAACATCATAAATATTCTGTAGTTTTAGATTATCAAAAGAATTATTTTGTTTCTGATAATTAACATAATATTGAAAAGCTTTAGTATAATCGTTATCAGTTGTTATTTCTTTGATATCCTGTTTATTATATAACACATAACTATCAAGACACCCATCCGTATCGATTGCTTGAAAAATATAATAATCTTCAAATTCATCAACTAGATACCCTAACAAGAAATCTTCTGTACCATCTGACTTAGAATAGACTTCCAATAAAGTATTTTTATTTATATTCTTTGTTTTAATCATTAATGGTCCTTCTATTTGCTACTTTTCTTTCTTTTTATGTAGACTAAAAAATTATATGCATTTATTGTACAAAGCAGAGGTAACTTTAACGACTGACCCCTGTCATAATTACTCCTACAATAGTAATACTGCCTATCTAATTCTCAAACAAAATTATAATATTTAAGATTGACTTTTACCAAAAAAATACAAAACTATTTTTATTTCACGCTATGAGCTAAAATAGTAGTTAATAGTTTAAAAAGGAGCAAACAATGAAAACTGGTACTAAAATTATTACTTTAGATAATGGCTATCATCTGTGGACTAATACCCAAGGTGATGGCGACATCCACTTATTAGCACTGCATGGTGGTCCTGGCGGCAATCATGAATATTGGGAAGATACTGCTGAACAACTAAAAAAACAAGGCTTGAATGTACAAGTTACAATGTACGACCAGCTTGGCTCACTTTATTCTGACCAACCGGATTACGACGATCCGGCCATTGCCAAAAAATATCTAACTTACGAATACTTCTTAGATGAAGTAGACGAAGTGCGTGCAAAACTTGGTTTAGACAATATTTATCTTATCGGTCAAAGTTGGGGTGGCCTCCTAGTCCAAGAATACGCGGTTAAATATGGTCAGCATCTTAAGGGCGCAATTATTTCTTCCATGGTCGATGAAATTGACGAATACGTTGCCTCGGTTAATCGCCGCCGCCAAGAAGTATTGTCACAAACTGAAATCGACTTTATGCACGAATGTGAAGCAAACAATAATTATGACAATCAACGCTACCAAGATGATGTTCAAATTCTCAACATCAACTTCGTTGATCGCAAGCAGCCTTCTAAACTTTATCATCTAGGCGATATTGGTGGTTCAGCTGTTTACAATGCTTTTCAGGGTGATAATGAATTTGTAATTACTGGTAAGTTAAAGGACTGGCACTTTAGAGATCAGCTAGACAAGATTACTGCTCCAACTTTAATTACCTTTGGCGAAAATGAAACTATGCCAATCGCTACTGCTAAAACAATGCAGCAACTAATTCCTAATTCCCGATTGGTAACCACTCCAAATGGTGGTCATCATCATATGGTAGATAATCCTGACGTCTATTACAAACACCTAGCCGACTTTATTAAGCAAGTCGAAACCGGCACTTTCAAAGGAGAATAAGCAAAAAGGACTGACCTTGATTTAAAAATCAAGGTCAGTCCTTTTTTGCTGTTATAACTCTGTATTCTTGCGCTGCCTTTCATATTGTTGCAGTGCCGTTAAAACCTGTGGCCATTCGCGTTTAGGCAAGATTAATTGTAATTTATTATGATAAATTGGAAAGTCGCTAGCTTTCATGCCCGTAATCTTCGCTAATTCTTGATCTGACAAGTGGTATTCGTAAACAATTCGCTTAATCTCAACTGACGCATGCCCGCGAAACCACGATAAACAGAAAAAGCATAATGCAAAAATTCCCGCTATTAAAATTGTTAATGTTAAGTTCCAATGAAAATTACGCCAGCAAATAAAAAACACTGCAATAAAGGCTATTAAAGCTGATATTAGACCATAAATCATCGGAAAAAAACTTCGTTTTTGCATAGCTGCCCCTTTTTAAAAGCTTAATTACCAAAAATTCCTCTACCATTTTCAGAATTACTATTACCTGTTTGATTAGCATTATCCGCATCAGCTTCAGACGTTACCGCCGAACGGTAAATCTGATAATTGGTAAACGGTGCAGGATCCTTCCACTTAATATTATTATTTTGTTCGTTTAACTTATTAAGTCTAGTTTCATCATTATCTAAAGTCTGTGTTTCTAAATCAAGATTTTTTCGCATTGTATCTGACGTCTTTTGTAAGGCTTCAGTTGACGCAACCTGAATAGATGATCCGTTAATCCAGGCATCATGACCTTGCAAATAGCCACTATCTAAGTCATTCATACAGCTGCGATAATTGAGTGCTAATGCCAACATGTCATTAAAGGTCAAATTGGTTTTGACATATTTAGTAAAGATTTTGACTAACTTACGATAATTGGCAATCGTATTAACTGACATCGCTTGATGCACAACCGCTGTAATGACTTGTCGTTGCCGCATTTGCCGACCATAATCACCACGGGGATCATCATGGCGCATACGCACATAAGCCACAGCATGTCGACCATTCAAATGTTGCTTACCTTTATGGAAATCGCACCAATCATATGAAAAATCAAACGGCACTTTAACATCAACCCCACCGACTGCATCAACCAAATTCTTGAGCGCTTTCATATTAACTTCCACATAATAATGAATTGGTACATTGACTAAAGCCGAAACAGTCTTCATTGATGCTTTGCTACCGCCAATGCCATAAGCTGAATTGACTCTAAACATATCATATTTATCTCCCGGATCGCCTAGGATATTAACCAAGGTATCACGGGGAATTGAAGTCATGGTTGCCTTACTTTTTGCTGGGTTTGCCGTTGCTAAAATCAAAGTATCCGAATTGCCCTTATCGTGACGACCTTCCATCCCTTGGTCTACTCCCAAAACCAAAACCGAGATCGGCTCTTTATTAGCAATACGCGCAGAGGTTGCAGAATTATTGCCATTGCCATCAATGGCCGTATGCAGCGCAAAATACATATGTGCTGCAAAAGCCAACCCAAAACAAACACAGAGTATTCCGATAATTCCAACAATTCGCAGCAAGATACCACTTTTTAACGCCTGTGCTGGCGCCGCAAAAATATGATTACGATGTAGACTAGTAGTAGAAAACTTTTTATGGTAATCTTCTCTACGTTTAGAATTTTGATCCATTCCTTTTTCTATTTCCTTCCACAATTATCCAATGATATTTGTAACATGTTTGAACTTAAACTAAAATATTACTGAATATAATTAATAATATCTTATTTTTTAACCATTTAAGCAAATAATGGCTAACATTAAGTAAATATTTAATAAGGAGAATTTTTGATGACCATTCCAACAAGAGATCAAGTTGAAGATAACTTAAAGTGGGATTTAACCCGCGTCTTCAAGTCCGACCAAGACTGGGAAGATGAATATACAATAGTTAAACAGGAAATACAAACCTTAACTAGTTTACAGGCAGAATTTACCCAAACTGCTACCAATTTATTTACCAGCTTAAGTAAAATTTTAACTGTTGAACGTAGATTAGAAAAGCTCTATGTCTATGCTTCAATGTCCAGCGATGTTGATACGAGTAATGCTCATTATTTAGGTTATGTCGCCCAAAGCCAAACTTTAATTAGCCAATTTGAAGCCGCTACTTCTTTCATTAAACCTGCTATCTTAGCGCTGCCGGCAGATACACTCACTAATTTTAAAACTAGTGAACCTAAATTAAAACAGCTTGACCATTGGCTAGAGCAAATTACCCGTCTGCGGCCGCACACCTTGTCTGCAAACGAGGAAAAGTTAATCGCAGATACCGGTGATGCGATGGGTGTCTCTGAAAATACTTTTAACGTCTTGACTAATTCAGATTTAGAATATGGCTACGTTCAAAATGAGAACGGCGAAATGGTGCAATTATCTGATGGCCTTTATGATACTTTAATTCAGTCTCAAGATCGGCAAGTTAGACGCGGCGCTTTTGAAACAATGTATGCCACTTATGGTCAGTTTGAAAATTCACTCGCCTCAACGCTAAGCGGTGTAGTTAAAGCACACAATTTTACTGCTCAAGTTCACCATTACGACAGTGCTCGTGACGCAGCTCTAGATGAAAATGGCGTGCCGACTATCGTATACGACACCCTAATTCAAGAGGTTAATAACCACTTGGACTTACTGCACAGTTACGTTGCCTTACGCAAACAAATCTTAGGGCTTAAAGATTTACAAATGTGGGACATGTATGTACCTTTGACTGGTAAACCTGCGCTGTCTTATACTTTTACTCAAGCAAAAACAGCAGCCAAAAAAGCCCTGGCTCCACTTGGACAGGACTATCTTAAACAAGTTGATTATATTTTTGATAATCGCGTAATTGATGTAGTTGAGTCGCAAAATAAAGTTACAGGTGCATATTCAGGTGGATCATATGATACCGACGCTTATGAATTGCTTAACTGGACTGACAATATCGATTCTCTCTACACTCTTGTCCACGAAACCGGCCATTCTGTCCACAGCATGTATACCCGCAAAAACCAGCCTTATGTCTACGGTGACTATCCTATCTTTGTTGCTGAGATTGCCTCAACCACTAATGAAAATATCCTAACCGAATATTTGCTCGATCACGTCACAGATCCCAAAACCCGTGCCTTTGTCTTAAATTATTATCTCGATTCATTCAAAGGAACGCTATTTAGACAAACTGAGTTTGCTGAATTTGAACAATATATTCATGAACAAGATGCCAATGGCAACCCATTAACTGCAGACAAATTAGACAAGTTTTATGGACAATTGAATCAACATTATTATGGCGATAGCGTCGCACCGGGTGGTGAAATCGCCAAAGAATGGAGCCGCATACCGCACTTTTATTATGACTTTTACGTTTATCAGTACGCTACTGGCTTTGCAGCAGCTACCGCATTAGCCAACAAGGTGGTCCATGGAACTGATCAAGATCGCGCTGCCTACCTAGATTTTCTTAAAGCCGGTTCTAGTGCTGCTCCAACTGATATTATGCAGCATGCAGGAGTTGATATGACTAAGCCAGATTATCTTGAAGATGCCTTTACAACTTTTGCTAAACGTTTAGATGAATTTACAGAGATTGTTCAGCACGATTTTAAATAAGGTAAACAAAAAGCCATGTTTCTAAAGCATGGCTTTTGTATAAGACTAATTAAACTACTGCACTTGTAATCATTAATGACTTTTTGCAACTTTTTTATGAGTAGTTTTTTTATGGTATTTTTTGAGATTTTTCTGATTATACTTAGCTAACCATTTATTTGAATCATTATTATTAACCCAAAAATAACGTCCTTCAGTCGCTTGACCAATGCCAGGAATATTACCAATAAATGCCCATGGCCAATTAGCCGGAGCCTCTACAGTTACAATCGAACCTTTTTTCAAGTTCTTTTTTTGAACTAATCGCTGTTCATAACGCGGCTCGCTACCATTAATTTTCCATAAGCTTTGCTTTTTAGTAGTAATCATCTTCCTAGGCTTCCACCAATAATGTGAACTTTGTGCCGGGACTGCTTGAACATCTTCTAGCGAACCTATACTGGTAAAAGTCAATACTAAAGCTGGTAAAATTGCTAAAATCAACCATTTTTTCTTCATCATAGAGCCTCCTAAACTAAAGATACAGTATTATTTAGCTTCAGCTTAACAGCTTAATATATGCAGAGCAATTTTATTGTTTTGCAAAAAGTCATAAATACGACTTGCAACTTGGCCCTATAAATAATATAACAATTAAGGAAATAAAATATTTCTCACATCAAAAAGCGGGAGTACCCTAGGCACTCTCGCTTTTTATTTTGGCCATAAAAACTGACCAATTCGCCGATTGACATGTGGATTTTCATGCAACTTACTATGCTGACCGTCTGCGCCCTTAATCTCTACTTCCTCATACTCGCGGGTTTTTCCATGTAAGAGATATCGCAGCGAACGCGCCGACACGACACTGACTGAACCATCAGAATTAGTGCCATCTTGCTTGTTACCATAAATATTTAACACTTGCACATCAGTAGGGAAATTTTCACGATGGCGTAATAAATAGCGATAGGTATCGTTAAGATGTCTGGGACACCCGTTTTTTTGCAAGTAATTATGATTGACTTGATCATCTACCCCAATAATCCCAGCAAAGTGTCCACCAAGACTTACTTGTTTTACTAGCTTAGGCAGACTTTGCTTAACACCATATCGTTCCTGATAATACGCTAGCGTTAGATTTCCCATCGAATGCGCGACAGTATTATATTGCTTAATGTGATACTTCTGCTTTAGTAGCAACATTAAATGATAAATCCAATTACTAGTAGTAAAATAATCACTATTTTTATTGTCCTGCATGACTACCTGAATTATTGGTCGCTTAACCGTCTTAGGCCAGTTTCCTTGTAAATGAATCTTGCCATTTTTTTGCACGGTAACAGTCAAAACCTTACGTGCATGGTCATGTTTTACGGCATAGGCAATCATCCCAGCAGTTGAGCGTCCACTAGCACCCCAACCATGCAGATAAATTGTTGGTGTTGACTTAGCACGATTAGCAATTTTACCTACACTAGTGAATCGATCGCCTTGCAACACATAGGTCTGGTTCTCAATAGGTAGCTTCGCTTTATACCAACAAAGTCCACCAAAAATCAGCAATAAAATTAGCAATCCGCTGCTAATTAATATTTTTCGCCGACGAGTCATTTATCTAATCCAAGTGCAGCCAAATATTGACAATAAGCCTTTCCAGCTGCTTGCAAATCAGTATCACTGATTGCCATCGCATTATAAACAATAAATAGAGACAAAAATTTAGTACCAATTAAGTTGCTAGTACTACGAAATGGCAATAATAGTTCCGGCAGTGTTACCCCGAACTCTCCATCATGTTGATACTTGCTTTTGGGTGCTCCCGCAGAAATTGCCAGTAATAATTCTTTACCGTGCAACTTGTTACCACCGCTACCGTAAGCCCAACCATGTTCTAAAACCTGATCCTCCCACTTTTTCAGTAACGGTGGACAACTATACCAATAAAATGGAAATTGTAAAACAATCCGATCAGCCCAAGCTAATGCTACTTGTTCTTGCTGAACAACAATCTTTTCATCTGGATAAAGACGATACTCATCATAAATCCGCAAATTAGGGAGCTTGCTTTGCTTGACCTGATCAAATAAATGTCGGTTTACTTTTGAAAGAGCTAAATTTGGGTGAAAAGTTAATACTAAAACATTCATTATTTCTACTCCTGATTACCAAGGCTGCTTAGTTGGTCCAATAGTAAATTCACTGACATTAGTATCTGCTGGCTGATCAATGGCAAAGGCTACAACATTAGCTACGCGATCAGGACTAATTTGATATTGGTCGTATGTCTGCCCCATATCACGAGCCGTTGCTTCATCTGTAATCTGCTCCAGTAATTCAGTCTTAATTGCCGCTGGATAAATTGTCGCCGTTCGAATATTGGTACCTTCCTGTGCTGATTCCATTCGCAAAACTTCCATCAAATCTTTTAGCCCCCATTTAGTTGCGCCATATACCGCACCATTGGTGTAGGCTTTTAGACCAGCTACTGAAGAAGTCGCAATAATATGGCCAGATTTTTGCTTAGTAAATTCTGGTAAGACTGCTGCGATTCCATTTAGCACTCCTTTAAGATTGACGTCAATAATACGATCCCATTCAGTAGTTTTTAGCGCAGACAAAGGCGAATTTGGCATTAAACCGGCATTTAGAAATATCACATCAACTTGACCAAAAGCTGCTTTAGCTGCAGCAACCAAGTTAAGATTATCTTCCTTATTGGTGACATCTGTTACTTGATAAATCGCTTGACCACCCGCATCCGTAATTTCGCTAGCTAAGGTTGCTAATTTATCAGTTCGTCTAGCACCTAAAACTAATTTGGCACCCTTTTGGGCTAATAAGCGTGCTGTTACCGCGCCAATTCCTGAAGAAGCCCCTGTAATAACTACTACTTTATCTTTAATTGCCATAATTTTTCTCCTTCTTAAACTCTGTTAAACTTACTTGCAAGCGTTGTAAACCATCCAGCAACATTTGACTTGGACAAGCAAAATTCAGCCGCAAAAAGTTTGAACCATTACCTCGATAAACAGCACCAGCTGCTACAACCAGACCGGTTTTCCTACGAATAAAGTCTGCTAAAGCCTGTGAATCATTGGTATAAGCCGACACATCGAGCCACATCAAGTAGGTAGCTTGCCCAGATGTTATTTTGACCTCTGGGATATTTGCCATGATAAACTTCTCTGCTAAATAATAATTAGCCGTCAGCTGCTTTTTCAAGCCATTGAGCCATTCGTCAGCCTTAGTATAAGCCGCGATACTACCAGGAATCGCCAGCAGGTTAGGCTCAGTTAGTTCGTCATTATTCAACCCGCGACTAATCTGATTACGCAAATTTTCATTAGGAATAATCACTGTTGCCGCGTGTAGTGCTGCCACGTTAAAAGCCTTACTTGGCGAAGTTAAGCTAACAACTTCTTTATCCGCCAAATTTGCCAATGCAGCTAGCGGTATATATTCCTCTTGCCCCCAGACTAAATCGCCATGAATTTCATCACTAACCAACTTCACATGATATTTCGTGCATAACTTAACCAGTCGCTCAAGCTCAGCCTTAGTCCAAGTTTTGCCCACTGGATTATGTGGATTACACAAAATCATCATGGTTGTTAGTGGCTGCGCCAATTTAGCCGCTAAATCCGTCCAATCAATTTCATAATGATAATTTTGATAAACTAAATCGCTAGTTAAAGTATGACGACCATTATTTTCAATTGAATGATAAAAAATATCATAAACTGGCGCTTGCACCAAAATACTGTCGCCAACATTAGTGACACTGCGAACAATCGATGATAAAGCCGGAATAACACCATTGACAAACATTAACCAGGATTTCTCTAACTTAGTATGATGCTGCCCTTGGAACCAATTAATGAGTGCCTCATAATATGTATCAGGGACAATTTCATAACCAAAAACACCCAAGTCTAGTTTTTCTTTCATCGCCGTAACTATTTCTGGAGCTACAGCAAAGTCCATATCTGCCAAAGACATCGGTAATTCATTTTCATCAACATTCCACTTAACAGAGTTAGTCTGTCTACGCGGAATAATGGTAGTAAAATCATATTCCATAGTTTGCACTCAATCTTTCTGGGTAATAATCTTAGTCTTGCTAGGATCAATTTTGGTATCATCCATAATGAGCGTACCAATTTTTTCTGCTTTAATTACGCCACTAATGGGATTTTTGACACTAGTAATTTCCGAAGCTATCTCTGCATCGATCTCAGTTGAATATTCAAATGACAAAGTTGTTTGCAATAAACGACAATTTCTCATAGTTAACTTTTCAACATAGCACAGACCCTGATCACTTTCGATAGTACAGTTAATCAGCGTGAGATTTTTAGTATTCCACCCCAAATATTCGCCATTAATCACTGAATCTGATATCGTGACGTTTTGACAATTCCAAAATGCATCTTTAGTTATCAAAACTGAATCGTGAATCTCTACGTCACTTGCTCCATCAAAAGCATAATTACCAACTACTCTTAAATTATTGGCCTTAATTTGTTTACTGTTCATCCCAAAATAATCGCCAGTAGCTTGCACATTTTCTAAAGTCACTCTCTGACAATCCCAACAGGTTTCTTCTGCATCTGCTAAAGTTACGTTGGTTAACTTAAGGTCTTGGCAACGCCGAAAATTTTTCGGAGCTTGCAAGACAGAATCTGTTACTTTAAGATGATTAGTGTACCAAACACCTGAGCGAGCCATCGTTTCCCAAAGCGTATTTTTAACTTCAACCTGATCGCAATACCATAACGGATATTTCCACTTAAAAATATCTCCGGTCAGTTGCAAATTTCTCCCTTCTTTTAAGGGAGATTCTCCGGGTCCAAAAGTAGTATTGCTAATTTGGGCATCTGTTAGTCCAAAGAGTGGGCGTTCACCTTCATAATATTCATCTTGATATTTTTTCATTTTTTACCTTCTTATTTTTTAACTTAAAAATGTTATGATTAGTACCACTAATGCAAACATAATAGGAGCAAGTTTGATGGAATTAAGAGTTTTACGGTATTTTTTAACCATTGTGAACGAGCAAAGCATTTCCCATGCAGCCAATAAATTACATATTTCTCAGCCGACAATTTCACGGCAAATTCATGAACTAGAAAGCGAATTAGGTGTTAGCTTATTCGAGCGCAATCATCGCGGTATTAAGTTAACTAGTGCCGGCGAATACCTAGCCAATCAAGCCAGACAATTAATTGCCTTAGCCGACAAGACCAGCGCCAACATCAATAAAGAACACGAAATTAGTGGTAGCGTCTTTCTTGGTTGTGCCGAGATTCCCATGATGAGCACAATTGCTCAAACAATCGCTAATTTAACGCATTCTGCTCCCAAAATTACGGTTAATCTGCACAGTTGTGATGCCCGAGAAGTCCACGAAAAAATGCAAAATGGTATTTTCGACTTTGGAGTTACCGTAGAACCCATAAATAAAACTGATTATAATTTTTTAGTATTACCAGGAAGTACCGCTTGGGGAGTTTTAACTCGTAAAGATAATCCGTTAGCCAACCAAACTGGAATTAACGTTGATGACCTACATAATCAGCGAATGATTGTTCCGCAACAACAAAGCAGTTTAGAGGTCATCAATCAATGGCTTGGTAGTAGCTTCAAAAAACTTAATGTGGTTGCCACCTATAACCTACTATATAATGCTTCACTACTTGCCCAAGCTAGAGTCGGCTCAGCAATCTGTTTAGATGGCATTATTAATACAGTTGATACCGATCTAGTCTTCATTCCCTTAGTTCCTCGCCAAACCGCTCAAGTTTGTCTAATCTGGTCTAAAGCACTGACTCTTTCTCCAGCCGCGCAAAAGTTCTTAACTGAACTCAAACTGCTCTTACCAGTCAGCTAGTCTTGCTAAGTCTAAAGTTCATGCAAGTGGTAGGCTTCTTTGGCACTATCAACTTGTAAAATTACTGGCTGCTTACTATCAAGCGCTGTTATTGCCGCCAAATCTTCCTCAGTCAGATTAAAGTCTGCTAGCGCAAAGTTTTCTTGCATACGTTCTAAATGCACCGACTTAGGAATAGCTGAAATCTCACTCTGTTCAAGCCATTTCAAGACTACTTGAGCGGCGCTTTTACCATATTTAGCACCAATCTTAACTAAAATCGGATTGGTAAATAAATGATTCTGACCTTCCGCAAATGGGGCCCAAGCCATAGGCGTAATCTGATACTTAGCCATTAATTGTCGTAAATCTTGCTGCTGACAAAACGGATGCAATTCAATCTGATTCACTGCTGGAATAACCCCACTAGTTAAAATCAAATCAACCAGTCGATCTGGCAAAAAGTTACATACACCAATCGCTCTAATTTTGCCAGCTTGGTACAATTCGCTCATTGCCCGCCAACTGCCCTGATAATCACCATAAGGCATATGAATTAAGTAAAGATCCAAATAATCTGTTTGCAGATTTTTTAATGTTTGCTCAAAAGCTGCAAGTGTTTCTTGATAACCATCTTTAGTTAGCCAAACCTTAGATGAGATAAAAAGCTCATTACGCGGAATTGAACTACGCTTAATCGCCTTGCCAACGGCACTTTCATTCCCATAATTGGCAGCAGTATCGATCATTCGGTAACCAGTTTTTAACGCGGATAGCACACAAGCCTCACATTCTATTAAGTCATTAATTTGAAAAGTGCCAAAGCCTAACTGCGGCATAGAGACACCATTGTTTAATTTGATTCGCTTCATATTTTTCCTCCTTTATGATTGATTGAGTTAATCTTACAAGTGGAGCGCTTTTTTGTCTAATACCTATAATAAATGCTTACCTATGCTTTTTAGCTATATTATGGCGATAAAAAAGCCGCTCCTTTTTGATAAGGAACGGCTCAGACAAGTTATTTATCAGCCTTAGCTTCAACATAATGATCGTTTAACCACCAGTTTAGCATAAGTAAAATTGTATCGTATAACAAAAATATTCCTGCATCACCAGCTAAATTAATTTTTGGCAATGGATACGTCAAATATCGGTAAGGGATATTGAACAAAGCATGGTCAATATTGACGATAACATGACGCAAAATATTATAACCAGAAACGATTAGCCAACTAACAACAAAAAGTAAGATAATTCTAACTGTCCACTTGACCAACCTATGTGACATATTTGGCCAAAAATCAATTAGCGCTACACTACTAAAATTCAGAAAGCTAACTGTTAAATAAATCGCTATTCCGATTAATAACAAGACTAGCACAGTCAAAACATACTTATTAATCACTACTCCAGACAAGTGGGTCATTGAATAATTAAAGTTATAAAATATTTTTCTCATACTAGTATCAAAAAAAGAGAAAATAAATAACGCGATAATCAATTCAACTCCCAACAACAAGTCAAAGCAGATAAAAGCACTACCTGAACTAACTGTGTTTATTACATACAGTTTGCTATCATTAATTGGTAGCAAGCGCCAGGTCTGATCACGATTAAAACGCTCATTCTGCTGACAACTATATACCAAATAAATCATATTGGCTAAAATGCCTAGTAAAATAAATGCTGTTTCAAAACTATCGGGATACAAATTCAGACGTTCTTTGGCATCATAATTAAAATTCAACATAAGAGAAAATACAATTGTTGCAAATAATTGTAAGCAAAACACTTTGTAAGTTGACTTTATTTTTTGTTTAAATAAGGTTTTGAATACTACCCAATACTTGACCATCAGCTTTTCTCCTTATTGACCTATTTTCATTTAACTTAGCATAGTCGTCGTCAAAACATACTAAGGTCAACAAACGTTTTACCAAATATTTAGAATTGTACAGTCACTAAGAAAACTTATATATCTCCGATGTATTTTATACTTTCAAATTTTCCTGCCAAAATTGCCATGCTAAATCTTGGTATAACTTGCATCCTGCCAAATAGTCATCAATTGCAATGAATTCGTTAGGCTGATGATCGCTCACGCCAGCAGCTGGTCCCAAGATAATAATCGGAAAGTTATTCGAAGCCTGAATATATTCTGAAGCATCTGTTGCGCCAGTCCCAGCAACTAGCTCACCTCCGCGACCAAGACTTTTGCGTACTACTCGCTGTGCCAATTTAGCTAGTTTAGTATCTGCTTGACTAGGCAGCGGCACTTCCGGATAACTGTACCGAATAGCTAACTGCGCACCTTGAGCATTCAATTCGCTAATAATCTGTTCTAGCTCAGTCATAATTTGCTGATTCGGATAAAGTGGAGTGGTTCGAATATTACCACTAAGCCAGGCCTGATCTGGAACCGAATTAATTTGATTACCGCCCTGGATTTGACTAATTACATGAGTTAACCCTCCTAAAACGGGATCTTTTTCAGTATGACTTGCCATTAAAGTTTGTGCTTCTTGAGCAAATTTTACTAACGGCATAATTGCATTGCGCCCTAACTCTGGTGTCGAAGCGTGCACACCAATCCCTTTCGACGTAACATAATAATCAATAATTCCTTTATGAGTTACTCGAATATTAAAATTAGATGGTTCGCCAATGACTAAGCCAGCCAGCTCATCCGCATACCCAGCTTTAACCAGTTGGGCAGCTCCAAATTCGCCAATTTCTTCACCAACTGAAGCTAGCAAACGCAGCCGACCAGGTAATTTTTTACCACTATTTAATAAATCCAGCATACTAACAACCATTGCGGCTAATCCGGACTTCATGTCACTGGCACCACGGCCATATAATTTTCCAGCTTTAATAGTGGGTGTAAACGGTGGCGTTTGCCAATTAGCTAAGTCGCCAGCATCAACCACATCTTCATGCCCTGAAAAGCCTAACATTGGTCCACTTTCACCAAGCGTAATTACCAAGTTATCGCGTCCTGGCGCATAAGTAACCCGATCAATTTTAACAGGATAATCTTTAAATAGGTCAGTCAAATAATCGGCAATCTGACTTTCATGATCATTAGTTGTATCAAGTGCAATTATATCAGTCAATATTTTAATAGCTTGTTTATTTTCCATAGTGGCGCCTTCTTATTATGCTTCTAATATCTTAGCTAAAAAGTCCTGTGCCCGGCTTGTCTTAGGATGAGCAAAGAATTCCTGCGGTGTAGCTTTTTCCTGAAGATAACCATCAGCCATAAACCAAACCTCATCAGCTACTTTTTTGGCAAAACCCATTTCATGCGTTACAACTACCATGGTCATTCCCTTTTGAGCTAAATCTTGCATAACTTTTAGCACTTCGCCAACCATTTCGGGATCAAGCGCCGAGGTTGGTTCATCAAAGAGCATAACTTTAGGATTCATTGCTAGAGCCCTGGCAATTGCCACCCGCTGTTGCTGACCTCCTGATAAACTAGCAGGAAAAGCATCAGCCTTATCAGCCAAACCAACTTGTTCTAGCAGTTCAATTGCCTTAGCCGTAATTGTTTCATCCGGAGTATTTTTAACTTTAGTCGGAGCCAATTTAATATTTTCAAGAACGCTCATATGTGGGAACAAATTAAACTGTTGGAATACCATTCCCATTTCTTCACGTAAAGTATTAAGCTCTGTTTCACTTAAAGCAGTCAATTCCTTGCCCTCAAACAAAACTTTCCCTGAAGTCGGTTCATCAAGTAGATTTAGACAACGCAAGAAGGTACTTTTACCTGCACCTGACGGTCCGACCAAACAGATAACCTGTCCATCATTAACCTCAGCATTAATATCTTTTAAAACTTCATTCTTACCAAAAGTTTTTTGTAAATGTTCGACTGCCAAAATTGGTTTAGTACTAATCATGATTCATCTTCCTCTCAAATATTTTCATTAAACTAGACAAACTAAAGGTAATAATAAAGTACAGAATCATAGTAATTACCAATGGCATGACGCCCCGGTAGGTATCTGCCTGGACAATCCGTGATTGATAAATTAAGTCTTTGACCCCAATAACTGAAACAATCGAACTTTCCTTAATCAAAGAAACAAATTCATTTCCTAAAGCTGGCCAGATATTTTTCATTGCTTGTGGCATAATTACGTAACGCATCGTAGCTGAACGTGATAATCCTAGTGACCTTGAAGCTTCCGTTTGCCCAACTGAAACCGAATTAATCCCCGAGCGGATAACTTCTGCCACATAAGCAGCCGAATTAAGTGACACAGCAATAATCCCTGATAATAAGGCTGGAATGTTAACAATCAAACCTAAGCCAAAATAGATAAATAATAACTGCACCATGAGCGGTGTACCACGAACAAATTCAATATAAGCAGTAGCAATCGAATGAGCAACTTTATTGTGACTTAACCGCATTAATGCTAGTACTGCACCTAGCAAAAAGCCGAAGAAAACCGAAATTGCTGAGATAAACAAGGTGTAACCAACACCAGCAAAAAAGAAGTCTTTATAAGCCCACATTGAATTGGATGACTTGGTTGCTTTTTTAGATTTGCCAGTAGTTAGGTACTTGCTAACTTTAGGTAAATATTGCTTCTGAATTAATTTGTCGGCTTTAATCTGCTCAATTGATTTGTTGGCCGCATTCACTAAACTTTGAGCCCCTTGATGAAAGGCTACCGCTTTGCCCATATCACCTGTTTTAAATCCTGCAGGTATATGCGTTAAGCCAGCCGTATTTTGTGAAAAAGCTTCAGCAGTTTCTTTATCAACGGCTACTGCATCAAACTTATTAGTTTTTAAAGCTAAGACAAGATCATTATCCTTATCCATTGTTTTTAGTTTAACTTTTTTAGCTTGTTCTTTAATCAAATCAGTCTGCAAACTTCCCGTTTGCGCTCCAATTGTTTTACCCGCAAAGGAATGATAGCTATGGTATTTTTTAGCATCAGCTTTTCTAATAATTAATTCTTGTCCACTATTTTCATAGACCTCACTAAAATCAACACTTTTAGCCCGTTTCGGAGTCCTCGTCATTCCCGCAATTACCATGTCAACTTTGCCAGTTTCAAGACCAACTAACAGTGAGTCAAAATCCATCGTTTTGATAACTAATTTGACGCCCATATCTTTGGCGATTTTTTTGCCAACTTCGACATCTATTCCCACTACACCGGATTTGCCATGCTGATTTTTAACAAATTCAAATGGCGGATAATCAGGACTAGTGCCCATCACCAGCTTACCTTTTTGCTTAACCTTTTTTAAATAATTATCGGTTGCTTTTGGCGTCTTAGCAGCTTGCACATCTGTGCTATTAACAGTTGCTGCACTTAGCAGCATTAGTAGCGCAAAAATTGCTGCTAGCCATTTTTTTATCTTTTTCATTGACTAATCTCCCATTTTTATTTATGCAAATATTTCAGCTATTTACTACAACAAGTCAATGCATCGTCGCCTAATCACAAAGTACATTTTTTCTCCCTAAATAAAAAAAGCTCGCCTTCTTCTTACATTACGTAAGAAGAGACGAGCTTTTACCCGCGGTACCACTCTTGTTGACACAAAGTATCCGCTTATTGATTTATCAAATTATCTATCAGGCACGCCTTCAATTATTCTTCTAGTCTGCCTTTCACCACCCGCAAACTCGCTAATAGAAAAGATAATTTACTACTCCTAATATCTTTAATTCATGATTATAACAGAAAAAAAGACCTTGTCCAATCTTTTGTGAAATTAAATTAATATTTTATGATTAAAAAATGATATTTGAAGCTGCTAATACACTATTTACTAGTAACCAAAATTTTTGCAAAATAAAAACTGCTTACTAAGTTTTATAAGACCAACTTAAGTAAAGCAGTTTTTTATTTTTAAGCTTCAGAAGCACCAGAAACTACATCAGCACCAGTATTCTTTAATTGGTTATCACCAGTTACTGGGTATGGCTTAAGTCTAGAAGGATCCGTATCCGACTTCAAATTGTCAGCAGTATAACTAATATTAGTTAATTTTGCATGCTTAACATCTTCAATTGTCTTGCAACCAGTTAGTTGCATATCAATTAGTAATTCATCATTTAATTGCTTAATGACTGACTCGACACCTTTAGCACCACCAAGAGCTAAGGCATAAAGATATGGACGACCAATTCCAACTAAATCAGCACCCAGGGCCAACGCTTTGAAGACGTGTGAACCACGACGAACTCCTGAGTCAAAAATAATTGGTACCCGATGGTTTACTGCCTTAGCAATTTCTGGCAACATATCAATCGTCGCTGGGCCACTATCAACTTCTCGACCACCATGATTAGTGACATAGATACCGTCGGCACCAGCGCCCATTGCTAAATAGGCATCTTCAGCGCACATTACCCCTTTAACATAAACAGGCAAGCCAGACATTTCCTTAATTCGCTTAACGTCTTCAGGTCCAATCTTTTGTGCAGAAGAAGCATACATCTGTGCCACAGTCTGGCCTTCACCTTGTGCTCCCTGATAACGACTGAAGAAATCTAATGGAACTGGGAAAGCAAATTGTGTTCTTAAGTTAGCTTCACGATAACCAGAAACTAGTGCATCAACGGTTAAGAAAATTCCGTTATAACCAGCCTTTTTAATAGCATCAAAGACCATCTGGTTGAAATCCCAATCCTTACTTAAATAAAGTTGGAAGAAACGTGGTGCATCAGGCGCTGCAGCAGCAATATCTTCAACACTCTTATTACCATAAGTACTTGATGAAAATAGCGCGCCAGCGGCTGCGGCACCCTTTTGGGTAGCAACTTCCGCATCGGTATGAGCTATTCCGTGACAAGCAATTGGGGCAATCATAATTGGAGTTTTTAGCTTCAGTCCCATAAAGTCAGTATCAAGTTGCGGATTTTCCATATTAGTCAATGCTCGAGGCACAATTTGAAAGTGATTAAAAGCAGTCGTATTATTGCGCCAAGTCCATTCATTCTCAGAACCAGATGCGATGTAGTAGTAAGCACCTTCTGGCATCACTTCTTTAGCACGCTCCTCAAGCTCATCTACATTAATCATACTAATCGCTTCATCGCGATCACTTTGCGGAAAACCGTTATAATAAACTGTCATTGCAAAAACTCCTTTTAATATAAAATTATTTTAGCCTTATTATACTCGAAAGCACTTTCAAATGTTAGTGAAAATAATAAAAGAAAGTTTGCCCATCAATTATCATATTTACTAATTATAATTACGCAGCAAAACTATACTTAAAAAGCCAATAACGGCTCACGAATTACCCATACAAAGTTGTAAATTACCTTTTCAGTAAATTGACAAAATATACCACTAAATAAATTGTTACTTCAATTACAGAAATAAAAAAAGTGACTGGCAAATTGGTAATAAAACCTAAATATAGCCCTAGCCAAACTCCAACTAATGCAAATAGGACTGACCAAGCAATAATCGATCCGACAGTGCGACCAAGGTAATTCGCACTAGCCGGCGGCAACGTTAATAAAATAAAGACTAACAAAGAGCCAACAATTTGTGAACCCACTGACACTGCCATTGCTAGTGCCACTAAAAAGACCACACTAACTAAATTGCTATTAACCCCATGTGCCAGCGCTCCAATATGATCAAAGGAATCGAAATTAAGCGGTCGCTGAATTGAAAAAATTAACAATAACACGATTAACGATAGCAAAACCATTTGAATAACGCCTTGTTTATCCACACCGATAATACTACCAAATAAAATGTTAGTCGCATATTTACTACTAGTACTAGAAATCGCTAAAAACAAAACTCCTAGTCCAACAAATAATGCAGAAATTGCACTAATTGATGCCTCTTTCTGATCACTATGTAAAGATAATTCGCCGACACTCACCGAGCCAAACAAGGTAAATAATAACATTCCCCATAAGGGACCAATGCCTAGCCAACCTGCAAAAGCAGCACCAGCAAAACCAATTTCCGACAAAGTATGTGCCAAAAAGCTAAAGTTGCGGCTAACTACGTAGACACCAACTATGCCACAAGTAATGGCAATAAAAGTACTAGCAACAAATGCATTACGCATAAATTCATATGCAAACATTACTCATACGCCCCCTCAAATTGGGCCATTTTTCCTTGCTCAATTACACCATGATTTAAGTACAAATAATTTTCCATATATTTACGAGCTAAGGGTACATCGTGAGTTACAAACAATACAGTAATAGCATGCTTTTGGTTTAAGTGTTTAATTAAACTCATCAACTCATCTTTAGCAGTCGGATCCAAACTAGCAGTTGCTTCATCCAAAATAATCATATTGGGGTTATCAAGCAAAGCCTGTGCTAGATACGCACGTTGCTTTTGTCCACCAGAAGCCTCGCCCATCCGAACATTTTTGATATCTGCCAAATTTGCCTCAACTAATTGCTTATTGATTGCCTGTTTAGTTTTGCCAGTCTTGAATAATGGGGCATTCAAACCAACAAAAGCAGCAATTGACAATGGATATTCAGCATCGATATTGCGAAATTGCGGTACATAGCCCAATTTAGTATCTTGAGCAAACCTAAATGAACCTTTAGTAGGAGTATGCAGCTGCATTAAAATATTAATTAGGGTGGTTTTACCAGTACCATTAGGTCCTAAAAGAGCAGTCATTGAGCCTCTTTTTAGTTTGAAATTTATATCCGAAAAGACCATTTTTTTATCAAAACTCATTGACAAGTTATTGACTTCTAAAATATTAGACAACTTGACCCTCCTAACCTAGGGCTTACTTAAAGTTCCCAGCCTTAACATATTCATTAACGTCAATTGGATAATACTTGCGATTACCAATCTTAACCTTACCGCCATATGTTCTCACTGAATTACCACTATATAATTTGCTATAACCGATACGACTACCACTATTATTGTATAAGTAGGCATTGTGGGTTAACTTACGCATTCTACCTTCAACGTTGCTGGCTACAACATATTGATTACTGCCAATTTGTAAGTATTTTTTATTATTGATAGTCTTATCGCCGTAAATTGTCAATTTGTTGCCCGGCTTTTTCATAGCTGCATCAGTAGCCAGACCATCAGCATCATAAATAATGGCATCATGCATTAGCGTCTTAGTGGCAATCGGTGCAGGCAAAACTGGTTCAGTTGGCTTTTCAGGCTTTTCACTCGTAGTAGTGGTATCAGTTGCTGGGTCAGTCGCAGGTGTAGTTTGCAAATCATAGTAATACTTAATTAGATCATAGAATTGATCCATCGAGTAACCAAACTTAGCAAAATAACCATCTGGATCAGTATGATCCGTTCCACCTAAAAAGTTAGATACAGCATGATGGGACCAAATCGTACCTTTGCCATCGTGAACAGCATTATCTGGCTCAAGGTTAAAGCGGTGCAACATCTTAGCAACATAGATTGCATCGTTATTCACCCCTTTGGCAAAGTCAGCTTGATTGCTTTCTTCACATAATTCTACCTGGAAAAAACGATTGTTAGCATTAGCTCCTGCGCCCCAAACACCATAATTAGGCGTCATCATTTGAATAATTTGACCTTTATCAACAAACGCGTGGACGTAAGAATACATATTCATCCATTCGCGGTTAAAATAAATTGCTTCATCATGGGCACTTGCACCTGGAGTTGCAGTTTCGTGAATTACCACTCCTTCTGGCTTGCCATTACGGTACTGCAGCGGACCATTAGCATAAAAGCAGTTGTAGACAATCCCCTCTTGTTCTAGCATCTGATATAAATAGGTAACACCACTATAACTATTCTGCTTAGCTTGCTCATTAATTGAACTTGCCGCTGCTACTTGATCCACTTGATGAACGGTTGCAGGAGCAGCTATACTAGCAGCCAGTGCCAATGCAGCAATTAATTTTTTCATTGTTATTTCCTCTTTTGACTATTTTTGCACAATTTTGGCTAGTTTCTGATAATTATCAGTTAGCCACTCAAGATAAGTGGTTTTATCAGGAATAGTCTCTCTTACTTCTAAAACTGGAACATTACTTTTTTTCGCCTGTTTGACAAAGTTATTAACTACTGGACTGGTGGCTTGCGTATTATTTACGAAAAACGCAATTTTATGTTCCTTTATCCCCGTCGTCATCTTTTGAATAGTTGCCGGACTTGGATCAGTTTCGTTTTCAATAGCTTTTTCAAAGTCTTGATTGGCCACTTTCAAACCCGATGCCTGCAGCGCATAATCAAAGACAGGCTCGCTAACATAAACTGGTTTGTGTTTAGTACCATCTATTTTATCCGCTAGCTTTTTGACTTTGGTAATTTTAGCTAAATATTTATCTGCATTAGCTTGATAATAGTCGCGGTGTTTAGGGTCTTTTTTACTCAGTTTTTTAACTAAATAATTAACATACTTGGTAGGCATAGTTAAACTATACCAAATATGTGGATTAGCGTTTTTAGCTAATCCCATTACATCTTCACCAACTAAGATTGGTTTTTTGTCGACCGACGAAGCCAGCTTATTCATCCAGCTATCGTAACCTAAGCCATTAGCAACAACCAAATCTGCATTAGATAATTTCTTGGCATCATTAGTCTTAGGCTCAAAATCATGTGGATCCATGCTTGCTTTATCAATGATCGGCTCTGCTTTTCCGTATTTACCAACAATATTTTGCGCAATATCGGCATAGATATTCGTTGTGGTGACAATCGAAATTTGGTCATGCTGGTGACTGGAATCTGTATTACCTGTGCAGCCACTCAAAGTTAAGAGCATTGTCCCCAAAACAACAACTAAGGACAATAATTTCAACTTGATCTTTTTTCTCATTAATCTAGATATCCTTTTCCAAGTAGTAATCCATCTAATAAAATTACTAACTAATAAATTAGCGTAATTTCATAACTTCAAAATCTACTTATAGTTAACAATATTATACACTAAAAACAACAAAATCTTAGAACCTACTTATTTCAGCTAACTGATTTCAGTTAAATAAATCGTACTAGTTACTTTTATTAAGCGTAATTAGTACGATTTAAATATAAATTATCGTAATACAATTGTCAATCATTTTTTGAAAGTAATTTATTTTACCAAAATAATCAAGCCAGATAAGCAATTAGTTAAGCGTAATTTATCCGATTTGTAGCTAGTTACGCTAGCTTTTCCCAGTCAAGCCAAAATTATGTTAATTGAATATTAGTTTTTTTACCAGCAAAGGTGGTAAACTAATATTGCTTAACTATTAGGCCCAAACACTTTGAAGGATGAATTTGATGGACAAATTAGCAATCGCACTAAATATTTTAAAAAAGAATCACTATAAGTTAACCAAGCAACGACAAGAAATATTGACTTATTTATACAATCATGAAGACTACTATCTTTCTTTAACCCAGCTTGACAAGCACTTACGTCAGCATTTTCCCAAAATGAGTCATGACACGATTTACCGCAACGTCAAAGAAATGCAAGAAATTGGTATTTTAGAAACTAAGATGTTTGCCAGTGGCTTACGAGTTAAATTTCAATGTGACTTTATTTCCGCTAATCATAGCCATTTTATCTGTGAGGAATGCGGGCGGACAATCGAACTGCCACTACCTGACTTTACTAAAGCCCAAATGCAGTTAACTGGTTTTAAAATTAACGATTATCAAGTTGAAGTTCATGGCATTTGCAATCAGTGTCAATTGGACAGTAAAAAAGTAGAGTAGCGAATTTGCTACTCTACTTTTTTAACTTCGCTAAAAGGCACCTCCACCGGAGCCGCCACCAAACCCGCCGCTGGAACCACCTGAAAAGCCGCCACTTGAGCCCGATGATGACGAAGAATAATGTGAAACACTCTTTTCAAAGCTACTTTGAAATGCTGCTTCAAAACTAAGACCAGTATAGTAAGAGGAGTAATAACCAAAGTACAAACTATCATTATTATCCAATCGATCTAGGTCAAACTCAATCTTTAATTGTTTAAGCACTCGTTTGGACAAGCCAAAGCTAACCGCATAGGGCATGATCTGTTCCCATAAGATTAGGTCACCAACATCTTTCATCTTAAATTGCCCAATATCTTGCAGCATTTTTTTAAAACCGCGAACTTGATTAGTAACTTCTGCACCTTTTTTGGTATAAATAGCGATTCGCTTAATTGCTATTAGATACACAGTTATGTCAGCAATCAGTAAAATTGGCAGACAAATTAACGTAATCATTTTCTGCAATTGAAAATGGAAAAAGATTAGACCAAGTACCAAGCAAACCATGCTCAAAATACTCAGACTGCCTACCGTTGTCTTAAGATTATCAAGCTTATTCTCATAACGCGTCGAAAGAAGTCCTTTACCTTTAACAAGATTGCGCTGCCTGGTTTGCCACCTACTAAAACTGCGACCCAAATCATCCTTTTTATATTTACGTAGACCATAAGTAGTAAAAGATTTTTTATCTCCCACCTTATTAAACAAAAGCTTGAGCAACTTATCCTGCTTGAGTAGCTCTTCATCAACTAGGCTAATCCGATAATATGTTTTGCGTTTTCTCTGATAACTAGTTAACTCTAGACGTTTTTGCCTAACCAAATCGAGCAAATAAGCTGTAAATGCCTTACTATCTGGCTCCTTAGCTGTATCCAGAACTTGGGCAGCAACCGGATTTACAGTTGGAATTTCATAGTTATGCACCAAATCATTTATCTTCTGTGGAAAAGTTCCAAACCGCTGAGCTCTAAGACCACGATAAATTGCTAAACCACTTAAACCAATTCCGCCAATAACTAGTAGCCAGCCAACTATATACCACAGTCTTAGACGTTGACGAACTTTTTTAAGTTCCTGATTGGCTTGACGAGCTAAATTCCGTTCCTGCTTTAAGACAGCTTGCCGCTTATTCTTGTCAACCCGCTTGTGATTAGCCTTAGTTACGGCTGGTGGAAAGATCGTGTCAACTTCAATTCCGCGATCTTTATCCAAGTTTTTAGCTGTCATTGTGATCTTGCCTTGGTCAGGCTGCACCTTAGTATAACCACCAAGAGGACCATGCGCCCATGCCTGTAACTTGTTGATTTTCCCAGGAAACAGTACTTGTGCACGAACATTATCAAGATCTTCATCCCAGCCATCACCAACAATCATAAAATTCAGGCGAGCAATATCGCGATAATTGGTGATCGCATTCGTAATCGTATAATAGTAGGTCACTCGAAATTTACTATCAGCAGCAATCTGATGAAATAACTTAATCTTGTAAGTATTATTAGCAGAAGCTAAAGTGTAACTATGGTTGGCCGTTTCTTTAGCATCATCAGCTTTAATCTTAATTTTTAAGTTAGTTAATTCTTGCCCTTTGGCTAAATTTTGTTGGTAATAAACACCATGCGCGTCATCATCAAAGTCATAAGTAACTTGCTGCTTAATCTTCAATGAGCCATTTGTTTGCACCCTAGCAATAACATTCAAGTTAGTAATATCGTAATCAATATCGTCAGCTTTAACCGTTGTTGATAGAAAAAGTAGCCCTAAAATTAGAATTAGGAAATTCCCAGCTTTTAATAATTTTCGTTTCATTCATACTCCCCTAGTAATTGTTTAACAAAAACCTTCCTTCTAAGTTTACCATAAGCTATAATCAGTCAAAAATGGATTACGTGTTAGCATCCTCTAAACCACCAAATTATGATAGGAATAATAATCCCCAGACTTACCACTAGTACCAGTAATGCAAAAATTTTGACCGGCTTTTCGTGATTAAGTAACAAAATTATGGCTAAACACAATAACATCAATGCCACTATACCGCTCCAAATTATTGTCATATATCTACCTGCAAAAATCCTTTTTAACTAACAATAACATAAAAAAGCTTATCAACAACTAGTCGATAAGCTTTTTTACTTTTATCTAAAAATTATTTTTCCACCGGTTTTTTCCACAAGCCGAGAATTACCCCTGCAACAATTGCACCGATAATGGTCGCCACAAAGTAAAGCAAGATATGATTGGCCAGCGGCGATACCCATAGACCACCGTGTGGTGCAGGAACTCCGATGCGCCACATGCCAACTAGTGCTCCACCAACAGCAGAACCAGCGATACATGATGGAATAACATGCGCAGCATCAGCCGCAGCGAACGGAATTACTCCTTCGGTAATGAATGAGAAGCCCAAAATCCAGTTAGTAACACCTGCACGGCGCTCATCTTCAGTAAACTTATTCTTAAAGAAGGTCGTACCAATAGCGGTTGCTAGCGGTGGTACCATACCACCAACCATTACAGCTGCCATCATTACCGCTGCCACTTTAGAATTAGGATCATTAGCAAAAGCACCTGAAGCAAAGACATACGCAGCCTTGTTGAAAGGTCCACCCATATCAATTGACATCATTCCAGCTAGAATGGTGGTTAAGACTACCAGATTTCCTGTACCCATTTGATTCAAGAAGTTAGTAATCGCAAAGTTAATGGAACTAAAGATTGGGTTGATCACATAGTACATTACCAAAGCAATTAGCAACAAACTCAAAATTGGGTAAATCAACATTGGCTTCATACCTTCAAGTGATTTAGGCATTTTGGCACATAATTTCTTTAGTCCAACTACGATATAACCAGCAAGGAAACCGGAGGCTAACCCGCCCAAGAATCCAGCCGGTGACTTGGCATTACTTAAAACATTGGCCACATACGAGCCACCATAAGCACCACTATAAACAGTGGCCATAAAACCACCGACAAAACCAGGCATTAAGGCCGGTAAATCACCAATTGATTCAGCAATATAACCAGATAGAATTGGTACCATGAAGGCAAACGCCATGTTCCCCGCATTGTTCAAAAAGATAAAGGCTGGAGATTTTGGTCCACCTGCATAGTTTTCCACAATGAAGGAAATTGCCATCAAAATTCCGCCACCAATAACGAACGGTAACATATGGGAAACACCATTCATTAGGTTCTGATAAATAGAATTCCAAAAGCTTTGCTTACCACCTTCTGATTCAGCAGCAACTTTTTCATCAGAATGATAGATCCCAGCTTTATCTTGTAAAATATCTTCGACTAGCTCATCTGGTTTATTGATTCCATCAACTACTGGACGCTTAATCAGCGGCTTACCATCGAAACGTGGCATGTCGACTTTTTTATCAGACGCGATAACTACACCTTTAGCTTGCTTAATTTCAGCCGCAGTTAGCTTATCCTTAACACCTTCAGAGCCGTTAGTTTCAATTCGAACATTGGCACCCAGTTGCTTACCAGCCTTAATCAAGGCTTCTTGTGCCATGTACGTATGCGCAATCCCATTAATACAGCCAGTGACACCAACAATTAATGGCTTATCTAACGAATCATTAGCAGCTGTCTTTTTAGCCTCGACCTGTTCCGCATCTTTTTGCGCTTCTGCCTGTTCAAATAGATCGATTACTTCTGTAGGTGTTTGCGCCTTTTTCAGCATACTTACTAACTCTGGATCAACTAAAAGACCAGATAACTTAGCCAAAGCCTCTAAGTGCGTATTATCAGCACCAGCTGGCGCGCTAATCATGAAGAACAAGTAGACTGGCTGACCATCAAGTGCGTCAAAGTCAATCCCTTGCTTACTCTTAGCAAACAATACTCGCGCCTTATTAATCGACTTGTTGCGCGCGTGTGGCATTGCAATGCCATCACCAATTCCCGTAGTAGATTCGTGTTCACGTTCCCAAATCGACTTGATGAACTCGTCTTCATCATTAACAATTCCGGTTTTGACTTCTAAATCAGCCATCTCCTTAATTGCATCTTCCTTGTTAGTCGCTTTTAGCGACATAATCATGGATTCAGGAGCTAAAATATCTTTAATTTCCATTATTGTTCCCCTTATACTTTATGAAATTTGTTCTACTGTAATTTGTGGTAAAACTGCATCAATTTGACTTTTGATAGCAATATCTTTAGTAAAAGCAGTGGCTGCCCCGCAAGCCATTCCCATTTTGAAACATTCACTCAGATCACCAGCTTGGACATAAGTACCAACAAAACCAGCAATCATCGAGTCGCCAGCACCAACTGAGTTAATAGCCGTGCCAACCGCGGCATTAGCATGATAAGCATGTTTAGCCGTGACTAGATAACCACCATTACCAGCCATTGAAACCATCACGTTCTGCGCCCCTAAGTCAAGCAGCTTACGTGCCGCATTGAGCATCTCCGCATCTGAATTAAAAGTCGTGTTAAACAGCTCAGCTAACTCATGATGATTAGGCTTAATAACCAGTGGCCGATAGCTAAGCGTGTCAAGCAACGCCTGACCTGTTGTATCAATTACAAATTCCGCCCCCGCTGCTTTAATCGTAGGCAGTAATTGTTGATAAAAGTCTACTGGCAAACTTGGCGCTAGTGAGCCACTTAGCACCACAATATCGCCTTTTTGCAATACATTTAACCGATCCTCAAAAGCAAGAATTTCCTGTTTAGTAATCGTCGGCCCAGCTGCATTGATTTCAGTTTCCTTACCAGCGTGTAGTTTAACATTGACCCTAGTGGCATCCGATATGGTAACAAAGTCGCTGACAATCCGACGTTGATTGACTTGGCGCACTAATTCTTTACCAGTAAAACCGCCAATAAAGCCCCAAGCAGTATTGTCAACTCCCAGCTGATTGAGGATTTGCGAAACATTAATTCCTTTACCCCCTGCCAGAAACGAACAATTATTGCTACGATTGACTTCACCCCAATCTAGTTGTTCCATTTGAATGACATAATCCAAGGCTGGATTGACCGTAACTGTATAGATCATCCTTTGACCTCCTCTAAATTAATTTTTGTTGGTAATAATTGTTTATGCCGAGCATTTAACTCTGGCGTAATCACGATTACTTGGCTAACATCTGCAAATACTGCAAAATTACGTTCACCAATTTTAGAAATATCTGCCAAAACATAAGCCTGCTGTGCCTGTTTAATCTCAAGTTTCTTAATTGCGGCTTCTTCAGGATCAGGTGTGGTTAATTTACCACGTTCGTCTAAGCCATTAGTCCCAACAAAGCTAGCAGCAAAGTTCATTGACTCCAGCTGCTCGATAGCTGCTTGTCCTACTGCCGCATGTGTATCTGACTTAACTCGTCCACCCAAAAGCAACGTATTAATCCCGTGATTAAGGGCCCCTAAGGCTGTCTCTAGACCGTTAGTTACCACCGTAATCCCTGGAATATCTGCCAAAAATGGCACCATTTCATAGACACTTGTTCCTGCATCCATAAAAATATAATCATTTTCATGGACATAATGTTCGGCAGCATATCTGGCAAGCAAAACCTTTTCCTCGTGATTCAAACTAAAGCGAATATGCTGCGACACATCATGAGCAAACTTTTTAACAGACTGGGCTCCGCCATGAACTCGCTTAAGCAAGCCTTTTTCTTCCAGCTGATTCAAGTCACGACGAATCGTAGATTCCGATGTCGTAGTCAATTGGCAAAGATCACCGACTTGACACAGTCCGTGCTGATTAACATAATTTTCAATCAAATTTTGCCGCTCTTGTGTTAGCATCACTTTCACCTCACCCAATATTGTATTCGGTTCCAGCTTCAAAAGCAATCATTTTCGTGCAAAAATATGCATTTTCATGCAAAAACAAGCAACACCAACAAAATGTAGTATCGCGTATCAAAATCAGGTATATTATGAATAAACTATTGAGAGGAATTGTTATGACTGAAATTTCAATTATTGTTGCCGCGTATAACGAAGAAAAGCTACTAGCTCGCTGTTTAACATCCCTAATTAAGCAGGACTTTAACCAAGATTACGAAATAATTGTAGTTGACGATGGTAGCCAAGACCAAACATTAGAGATTGCGCAAGCTTTTCAAGCAAAAAATAGAAACAAAATCAAAGTTATTCACCAGACTAATCAGGGACAAGGACTGGCTAGAAATACTGGGCTAAAACAAGCCAAAGGTAAATTTATTGGCTTTACTGACGCTGATGATTGGGTAGAACCAAATTATTTATCCACCTTGTATCGTAATATCAATAAATATCAAAGTGATATCGCAGTTTGCGATGTACACAAAGTTTGGGTGGAAGAGAGCTACGAGCAAGACGTACGTAGTTTACCTAGTACTGAAGGCTTGATTGACATTGCCCAATATATTACCGAAGCCCAAAATAATTCGTATTCCTGGAACAAATTATATCGCCGTGAAATTTGGCATAAATATCATTTTAAACAGATGGTTTACGAAGATTTAGATCTTATCATTCCGATTATTAGTCATTGTCACAAGCTGTCTTATGTACCTGAACCGCTTTATAATTACTATAAACACGCAAGCAGCACTACAACTTCATACCGTAATCCACGGTTGTTTGATATTTTTACAGCATATCGAGATTTAATCAGTAACTGTGCGCCAAAATACCGCGAAGCAGCAGAATATGATGCGCTTAAAAGAATGCTGATTAACCTAACAACACCGGGATTTAGATATTACTTGGCTTACTTCATTGAATTACTGCAGCAGCTAAATTTAGGTGATAATGATTTAATTAAAAGTAGTAAATTTTATCCAGATTATCAATATTACAACCAATTTGAGCTATTACCTAGAAACTTTTATTGCGAAGAAAATAATAATTTAACTGACTGGCTCATCTACCAAAATAACGAACGCTTTAAAACTTTTGCTATTAACAATTCAACGCAATTACTTACAGAAGTTTTACACAAGGGTGGTGTTATCGTTTTTGAATCGCTCAAGCCACAGTCTCCAATTGGCTATTTACGTGCCACAGGTAACTTTATAGTTATAGATAATAATAACTGCGTAATGCTGGGAATCAAGCCGTTTCATCCGCTAATTAATTATTTAATCCACCAGAATGGCGACTTTTTAGTTAATCTGAAACAAATTGCTAGCAATCCTCAAAACTATGCCCAGTTATTATTTGATGTCAAAATCAGCACTTTAACAGAATTACAAAACTTTGTGTTATTAGCATAAAAATAGAGTCTGAAAAAATCCAACATGAATTTTTCAGGCTCTCTTTAGTTAATCCATTAAATAATGAACTGCAGCAAGACCCGCGGTTTTAGCCGCAATAAGTAGCGAACGCTCATCTAACATAAAATTAGGGCTATGGTGGGGATGCGTCTGACCATCATCAACGTCACAGCCAATATATAAAAAGGAACACGGTTTTTGCAAAGCATAATAGGAAAAATCTTCTGACGGATCCTGTGCTCCAAGATCACTAACTTCAGTTATCTCCGGAACATTAGCAACTTCCGCTTTTAGGCTCTTAACTATTTGCTTAGTGAAATCAGGATCGTTATACAAAACCGGTACATCTTTAACAATTTCGTATTCAACTTTTACGCCGAACATCGCTTCTGTCCCTTTAATTAGTTGTTCAAGTTGCTGCTCGATAACTGTACGCGTACTCTCCTGCATAATGCGAATATCACCCTTAAGGGTAACTGATTCTTTGATGGCATTGCTGGTACCAGCCCCATCAAAAGACCCAATTGTAACACTAGCATGGGCATTGGGCTCAACCCGGCGCGAAACAATCGTTTGCACCGCCATGACAAAATATGATCCTGCGACAATCGCATCGTTGGACAATTGTGGCATGGAACCATGTCCACCCTTGCCAATAAACTTAACTGTAAAGTTTGAACGACCAGTTTGACTCTCACCTAGATGATAAGCAACCGTGCCTAGCGGCATTGTCGACATCACGTGCAAGCCAATTACGTGATCAACGTTATCTAGAACGCCACCAGCAATCATCTTTTGTGCGCCACTAGGAGCTTTTTCCTCAGCCGGCTGATGAATAATGCGGATTGAACCACGTAGCTTATCCTTAAGCTCAATCAAGTTTTTGGCTAAAACCATTAAATACGCAGTATGAGCATCATGGCCACAAGCGTGCATTACCCCACGATTTTGTGACTTAAACGATAAATCATTATCTTCGTCAATAGCCAGACCATCAAAATCTGCCCGCAATCCTAACTTAGGACCAGGTTTACCACTATCAATGTCAACCGTGATGCCATATCCAGTACCACAATCTTTGACCGTACAAGCCATCCCTTGATAAAAGCGTTTGATATAATCATGTGTCTCCCGTTCCTCATTTGAGAGTTCCGGATGTTCATGTAAATGTCGCCTAATAGCAATCATTTTATCTTCGTCACGCTCAAGACGCTGCATTAGTTCTTGCTCAATTGACATTTTTATTCTTCCTTATTATATTTACCATTGCATGCCTACGTTAGCTGCTAATGCTCGATCATAAATTGACTTAGCAGTAAGCAAATCTTGAGCAGCAATCCCCACAGTTTCAAAAAAGATAATTTCCTGATCATTTTCACGAGCTGGCAAGTCGCCCGAGATAACTTGTCCCAGGTCTCCAACAAACTTGTCTTGATTGATCGTCTTCTGCTTGAGTGGAATAATTAAATCACCAGATTCTGCCAAAACCGCTTCTTGCGAATCGAAATAGATTTTATCCGTACGTTGCAATAATTCAACTGGTGTTTCTTGCATTTGTGGTTGATATGCGCCCACACCGCTCACGGTCGCACCAGCTTTAACTAACTTACCATCGTAAACTGGCTGCGTTGAAGACGTGACCGAGATAATTAAGTCCGCATCTCTAACTGCTTCATCAGCAGTAGGTACTGCAACTATCTTAGCGCCATAATTTGCAAGTTGCTCTGACATTGCTTGCGCAAATTCTTGTGCCCGTGGATAGTCACGGTCGCTAACCTCAACTAATTCTAACTTGCGCGCATTCAGCATCGCTTCTAATTGCGTAGCTGCTTGACCACCTGTGCCAATTACGGCTCCTTTAGTACAATTTTGCTTAGCCAGATTTTGAAACGCAACTCCTGATGCAGCCCCTGTACGTAATTGAGTAACATAATTGCCATCCATCATGCCGTTAATCACGCCTGTATTAGTATCAATTGTCAATACTTGAGCATTAATGGTCGGCAAATTTTGCTTAGGATTATCTGGAAACATGTTCAAGACTTTGACACAAGCAGCGTCTGCGCTCTCGCAAAAGGCTGGCATACATAAATATGAACCCGTTTGCTGCCGATTAACAATTTGGGTACGTAATGGTACCTCAACTTCCCCTTTTGAAAACAATCTGAATGCTTCAGTAACTGCAGTCATTGCATCCTTTAAGGTATAACATTTTTGAATATCGGCTTTTTTTAGTAGTAGCAAGGTTAATTCCTTTCATTAACTCATTTATCTTTAGCCTTATTATAGCTCATTTTAGAACTTACAGTTCTATTGGATCACGGAAGAACCAACATCTAAACTACTCCACTAGAAACAGCTACTTAGTCACATCAACCCATTCAGCAGGTTGAGCGTATTTTTCTAACTCTGCTAAAGTCAGTTCGATCCCAGAATTGGCTGAGCCGGCTGCTGGATAGACAACCTCGTGCTGCTTAAGACTTTGATCAAGATAAACTTTAACATTGGGCTTTAACGCGAACGGACAAACCCCTCCAATTGGATGACCAACTACAGATTCCAATTCATCAGGTTTCACCATTTTAGCCTTTTGTCCAAACGCTGCCTTAAATTTAGCATTGGCAATTCTGGCTCCTCCCTCCGTGACAATTACAATAGGCCCCTCTTTTAAATTGAAAGCCATAGTCTTAGCAACTTGATTTGGCTCTATATCCAGAACTTTTGCTGCTTGTTCGACTGTAGCCGTTTCATGATCAAAAACGTGAATTCGTTCTTCTAATTGATACTGACTGAAATACTCTATGACTTTCTCAAGTGACATTTTATCTCTCCTATCATTCACTATATTATTAAAATATTATGAAACAGATTTTAAAATTAGTAAACAATTTTCTTTAGCAAAAAACTGCCCTGCCATTTCTGACAGGACAGCTGATTAGTATGGTTAGTCAACCAACTTAATTTTTATCTTCTTGATATCTAGTATTAAATAATGGACTAATTGGCTTATGCTCTTGAATGCACTTAATTGCATCCCCCATCAGCGGTCCTACTGAAACTAGCAAGGTCTTATCAAGCTGCTTTTCTGCAGGTTGTTGAATTGAGTCAGTCAAAACTAAGTTTTTAATCGGAGAATCATTTAGCCGCTTAACCGCTGGCCCAGAAAGCACGGCATGTGTACTGCTGGCATAAACTTCAGTTGCTCCTGCATCAATTAAGGCTTGTGCAGCTAATGTAATCGTGCCAGCAGTATCAATCATATCGTCAATGATAATTGCACGTTTACCTTTAACATCACCAATAATATTCATTACTTCTGCCACATTAGCACGCGGACGCCGCTTATCCACAATCGCAATTGGTGTTCCTAAAAATTCAGCTAACTTCCGCGCCCGAGTAACACCACCGTGATCTGGTGAGACAACTACGGCATCTTTTTCTAAGTGATTACTCAAGAAGTAATCTGCTAATAGTGGTGCTCCCATTAGATTATCGACTGGGATATCGAAAAATCCTTGGATTTGCGGTGCGTGTAAGTCTAATGATAAAACCCTGGTTGCACCAGCAGTTTGCAACATATCTGCTACCAGCTTGGCAGTAATTGGCTCACGTGAGCGCGTCTTACGATCTTGACGAGCATAGCCATAATATGGCATCACAATATTAATCGTCTGCGCACTAGCACGCCGAACCGCATCAATCATAATTAGTAGTTCCATTAAATTATCATTGACTGGTGCACTAGTTGATTGAATCAAATATACGTCCTTGCCACGCACAGATTCATCAATATTAATTTGAATTTCACCATCGCTAAAGCGTTGCACACTTGACTTACTTAGCGGCACACCAACGCGATCAGCAATCTTTTGAGCAAGCGGACCGTTTGAATTAAGGGCAAACAACATTATATTGTCTTTATAAGACATAATTTCCTCCGTAAAAACATGTTAACAACTTATTATTCTACCAAAAGTTGACTAAAAAAGGACGCTTTTCTCTTTATTATTCAACTTTAACACGCGACATTCAAGTCTTTGGAGCTATTTTAACTAGAAAAAGTTAAAAATCTATAATATTCTTCCTTAAACCAAAAATTCCCCAATCTGTGATCTTACTTAACAAAGAAAGTAGTAGATTGGAGAATATTTGATTTTTATCAATAATTAGCTACTTATCCGTAACTTCATTATTAAATACATCAGTTAACGTCTGACGGAAAAGATCTGTCCATACTTGATATCCAGCGTGTCTGGGATGGATAAAGTCATTAGCTGACACATACTTAGTCTTATCGGAACTGAATAAATCATGAACTTCTTGATTGTGATAAATATCAAGCAAGGTGAAATGCCATTTCTTTTGTAATTGGTATGTTAAATCTACCATTTGTTGATATTTAGCATTGTTTTCATAATAACCTGTATACAGGATAATCGGGCAATGCCAAGTATCCTCAGCATACTTAATGATATATTCCATCGCACCAGCAACGGTATTAATATCAAAGTCCTGCAATTCTTTAGAATCACTCACTGATCCAAGTTTGTAACCAGAATTAGCATCATTAGTCGAAACTTGCAAAACAAAGGCGTCAAGTGGTTCATCTGCTAAAGCATTTTTACCCTTGCTAGCACCAGCAGCAGTATTACCATCTTTCATCTTTAGTAAACGATGAACATAAGTGTTACTACCTTGACCTGCCAGCGTTGTTCCTGTGACTGCTTCTTTAAAGGCTACTAAGCCGTCTTGTTCACGTAAGTTATCCACAAATGAATGATTGTGATCTTGCCAACCAACGGTTACTGACGAACCTAAGAAACCGACACGTTTACCGTTAAGAATTGAAGCAAACTTATGGCCAGTATCTTGATAAATTACATAGAGGTCCTGGGGCTTGTTACTGTTATATTGATATCTTAACTTCTTAGGATCGACCTTTTCACCAGCAGCATTTTTAACTTCACCAGTTACTTGATATTCTTCATTATAAGTATCAACTACAGTTTGTGGCATTTCGATATCAAAACCAGCATTAACCACGCCAGCTAATGACACTGGCTTTTGTAAGTCAGTCTGGTTGCCGTCAACATAATGAACGTTAACTTTACCTTTTGGTTCCTCAACCTTGGTCGTAACTTGACCATTGTCCATGGTTTTACCATCAATAATCGTCTTGGTTTTAGCTTTAACTGCCAAATATTTTTGACCATCCGCTGCTTTAACAAAATTTTGCTTAAGAGTAGTTAACAATTCCGGATTATCCCAGTCAATCTGTGCATTAATCTTGAGCTGTAAATTATTATCATTAATCGCTGTTTTGCCATCACCAAAAGTTATCGTGTAAGTCTGAGTTCCATTAGCATTGTTCTTAGGATCACTCACCTTAGCAGTCTTAAGAATTTTAGCTGCATCTTTTTGGTAATTATAATTATTAAGTTCTAAGTTTTCTGGACCAGTTAACTTCGCATATTTAGGTAAAGTTAATTGTACTTGATATTGCTTAACAGTTTGCGCAGTTGGCTGATTAGGAAATGCTTGATACAAACGAACTTGGGCAGTACCAGGAGTTTGATCATCCACCTGATCATCACTTGTTTCAGTAATCTTGCCTTGCTTATTAATTGTTCCAACTAGATCGCCATATGGCACTTCTTGGGCAATATATGGTTCACTAACATTACGGCTAAACATTGCATTAGGATAAGTTGAACCAGTCTTTACATTAGTAAAATTCAGTTCACCATTGTGGAAAACATAAAGAAAAGTTGTCTCGGCGTTATAAGTTCCTGAACCAGTTTGTCTGCTAGCACCACGCACATCGAAATATTGACCATTACTATCGAGATTCCCACGCAAAATCCCTTGTTTATTACCAGTAGGAGCAGGACCATAAACACGATCACCATTCTTAAGCATTTGCTGCTTATCGAAAGCATACATAAATTGAGTATTTACACTTGGAAATTCTACCGTACCAGTCGCTTTAACCGGACTTTGATCATCTGAATAGACAAACTTCACGTTGATATCCCAGCGTGAAGACACATCAGTCTGGTAATAGCCACGTGGTGCAGCACTGTTAGTCCACAAACTGAACCAATTACGCCGATTATATGATGTACCAAGATTTAGGTATACACTAGCTCGGCTGTTAGACTTAGCCCAATCGTGACTAGTATTATCGCCTTTCAACTTAAAAGTATAGATTGCATCAACCCAACGCTTATTATGGTGTAAATAATGTGGCACTGTCACAGAAGCTGATTGACTATTATCAATTAATTGAAACGATTTACTAGATCCTTGTGAAAAACTATGCCCGCTTGCAGGTTCTAGATTAACCAAATTACAATAGCGCTCTGGCTGCCAATAATTATCTGGTACAATCATTCCCAAAGAATTATTTTTCCTAGCTAGCGGTTGCTCATTATTAATCGGACTGACCAATTGTTTAAATTTAGTATCTGTTAAATCTGCCCATTGGTCCACTTCTTTATTCCCAGTTTGATAGCTTTCTGCATCAAACGTCTTAACTTCAGCACTAACAACTGACACACTGCTAAATAACAATGCGAACCCAGTAGCAGCAGCTAATAAAAAAGCTCGCTTCGTACTTTTCATAAAATCCCTTCTTATAATTACATTAATAAAACATTTTCACTGTGGATAATTTTAGCAGCTTTTCAATGAGTTTACTACACTATAAATAAAAAGTAATTAATGATTTATTTTTTCAATATAATAACCATAAAATAAAAAACAATTTTCACTAGCTAGCGAAAATTGTTTTTTTATTATGAAAATTTATACTTAGAACTATCTAATCAGCTTGTAAAACTTGACTAACATTACCATGATTAGCTTCTAATAAGCTAGCTGCTTCTGCTTGAGCCTTACCTGTTTTAAGCATCACAATAGCTAAAGCAACATTATTATCAGTTTTCTCTAGTGTGGTCAATGCTTCCTGTTTAGTAGCACCAGTTGCCACATTAATAATGCGACATGCACGATCAACTAATTTTGCATTAGTCGGCTGCACATCAATCATGACGTTCTCGTACACCTTACCTTGCCGAATCATGATTCCAGTAGAAATCATATTCAAGATCATTTTCTGAGCACTACCGGCTTTCATTCTTGTTGATCCAGTTACAACTTCGGGACCAACAACTGCTTCAATCGCAATATCTGCATGTTCACCAATAACTGAATCAGGTACACAAGCAATTGAAGTGGTTAATGCACCAACTTCTTTAGCATAATCAAGGCAGCCGACTACATATGGTGTTCGACCACTCGCTGCTAGACCAATGACTGTATCGTTAGCCGTTAAGTTTAAATTCCGCAAATCCTGCTGACCTAATTCAGCAGAATCCTCTGCACCTTCAACAGCATGATACATTGCTTTCTGTCCACCAGCAATCAAACCAATGGCACGCTCAGATTTAATTCCATAAGTTGGCACTAATTCTGCTGCATCTAGCACCCCTAGACGACCACTAGTTCCAGCACCTACGTATATAAGGCGTCCGCCTGCCGCATAAAGTTTAGCAGCTGCATCAATCACTTGGGCAATTGGTTCAGCTTGTGTTGCTACCGCCTCAGCGACTTTTTGATCTTCACGGTTAATCGTTTTAACCATTTCAAGCGTTGACATTGTGTCAATGTGGGTGGTAGCTGGATTACGTGTTTCAGTTACTAAATTTTTGATTTCCATAAATTCCCTACTTAGTTGTTACTGTCATAATATTTTGGTCGGATTTAACTGCTGCTGGTGTTATTGGTGACATCTGCTTAACCTGATCCATATTAGTTACCATGGTCATAATTACTGTGTCTTTACCAGCTGCTTTAACAGCCTGCAGATCCATTTGCGCTAATTCTTGGCCACGTTCAACTGTTTGTCCAGCCTTAACTTTAATATCAAATGGTGCACCCTTCAAATCTACTGTATCAATTCCGAAATGCAACAACATTTCCAAATTACCTTGTTCCGACTTCATAGTAATCGCATGCTTAGTTTCCATAACCGCTACAATTGTACCAGCAACTGGAGCAACAATTGTACCTGAATCGGGTACTACTGCAAAGCCATCACCAACCATTTTTTGTGCAAAAACGTCATCATTAACTAAACTTAAATCTTCTAATTGACCACTAACTGGACTAACTAGATTAACTGCTACGCTCTTAGTTGTAGTAGAAGGTTCAGGCACAGCTGTTGGTGCTACTACAGATTCAGGCTTGGCATCTTCAACCAGTGAACCATCTTCATTCTTAGCAACCATAGCTGACTTAGGAACACCCCAAAGATAAGTTACGATAAAACCACCAATATAAGCAGCTAATAGTCCAATACAATATTGTAACCATTTGTGATCAGCGATTAATGGGATTAAGGCTAAACCAGAAGTACCAATCGCAATCGACCCTACGTTACCGAATGCACCAATTACGGCACCACCGATACCACCACCGATACAAGCAGTAATAAATGGCCGACCTAGTGGCAATGAAACACCGTAAATTAACGGTTCCCCAACACCCAAGATACCAACAGGTAAAGCACCTTTGATTAACTTAGTCAATTCCTTATTTTTGCGACACTTAATCCAAAGAGCTATAGCTGTACCAACTTGACCAGCACCAGCCATTGCTAACATTGGTAATAGAGGTGTATAACCCATTTTTTGAATCATTTGTAAGTGAATTGGCGTCAAGATTTGATGTAAACCAAACATTACCATTGGTAAGAAAGCTACACCTAAAACAAAACCTGAAACTGGACCACCAACTTGCAGAACCCAATTAATACCACCAACTAGTGAATTAGATACCCAACCGGCAATTGGCATCACAATGAAAATAGTGAACAATCCCATAATTAACAAAGTCAAAAACGGTGTAAAGATAATATCTATCGAATCAGCGATATGTTTATGGAAAAACTTCTCCACATAAGACAACAGCCAAACTGAGAGTAATACCCCAATAATTCCTCCTTGACCAGCTGCTAGCGGCTGACCATTGAAAATGTTGGGAATAGTGATTGGTGCTACTACACCTGGTAAGAAGACAATTCCACCAATAATCCCACCAAGTCCGGGAGTTGCACCAAATTCTTTGGCAGCATTGATCCCAACAAAGATATTAAGATAGCTAAATAATCCACTAGCAATTACACTAAGAACAGTTATGCCTAATGTCCAACTTGCTGGCAACATTTTAGCAGTCAGCATGTTTTTCAAGATACCTGCCACACCAGAAATAAGTCCGGCACCAACAAAAGCTGGAATTAACGGTACAAAAACAGCCGAAATGTGTTGTAAAGCCGTCCGCCACCAAGTCTTCTTCAGACTTGCCTTGTGCGCAGCATGAACTTCATCAGCTTTTTGCGTTACTGCGTTTTTATCAGCAGCATAAGAGTTAGCCTGTTCTGGGAAAGGATCATTTTCCTTTACGCCAGCCTTAGCTACCATACTGGCCGCAACCTTGGTATTAACACCCGGTCCCAGCACAATCTCTAGAGTATCGCCTTCGACCACTCCAAGTACACCGTCAATCTGCTTGAGTCCAGCAAGATTAACTTGATCATTATCGCGAATCGCAATTCGAATTCGGGTCATACAATGATACAAGGACTTAACATTGGCAACACCGCCAATTTGAGCGTAAATTTCTTCGCCCATCGTACTATATTTATCAGCACTCATTCTCGTAACCTCCTACATTAAAATCAAAAACATTATAATACCAATTATACAGCTTTGCAAATCTAGCTTGTTATAGCAATAGCAGACTAAATATACCAATAATAGATTATTTTTTAAATTTAAAACTCTTCCGATAGTCTTGGACTACCTGCCGTGAAGCAGTAATAGCCTTGAGACTTTTCTTATAATTACGGCTAAAATAAAGATAAAAAATAACATCAATTAAATAAAACTGACCCGTCAAAGAATTCGTTGCTCCCACACGCACATCTGGCTCAATTGGCTTAGAGGTAGTCAATGCTAAATCCGCTAGCTTAAACAGGCTATTGGAACCAAACATTGTCAACGTAATTGTAAAGATATGTTGCTCTTGAGCATAACTAGCTAGGTATAAGCATTCCGGTGTTTCTCCAGAATTAGAAATGAGCCACAAAGTATCGGTTGCCTTAGCACTGCTAAGCTGTGCTAGCAAAACATTGATGTCCTCTTCCCAAACAACGTTGTAACCAATTCTGGTCCACTTCTGATAAATATTCTTAGCAGAAAGAGCTGACGCGCCAACACCAAAAACATAAATTGTCTTGGTCTTTAGTAAACGATCAACCACCGCATTACATATATCTTCTTGAAGTAAGTTTTTAGTTTGATTAATATTTTCAATTTCATTACTAATCAACTTATTACAAATCGAAGTAAAGGACTCATCAGCAGTGACATCAAGTTTTTCATCAGCATCAGCATCAGTCTGATTAGCTAGGTCAACCGAAATCATCACTTTCATTGCAGTATAAGAATCTATTTGCAGACTCTTAACTAGTCTTGAAACTGTTGCCGCACTTGTCTTAGAAGCCTGCGCCAATTCACTAATACTCATCTTAACTGCTGTTTCAGGGTGCCCTAAAATATAATCGGCAATCTTCTCTTCAGAAGTTGTCAGATTTCTCCGAGTTGCTTCAACTCGATTCTCAAAATTCATCTTTTCACCTACTAGTTATAATTTGAATTCGTTTTCATTATATCCCTTTTGAAAAAGTATTTCAACATCAATGATAAAAAAAAACTTCTTTTTTCAAAAGCTCGTTAAATACGCACTTTAAAACACAATCGCTACTTTATTTAGTTTTTAGCAACCTTAAAGGTTAACCTACGGCCCGCATCAATCTGCGCCAAAATTGGCAAATCTGCAGTTACCACTCTACCAAGTACATTCACACGCTCATCAGCTGGTAAATCCTTCTTAGTAATTTGTAACTCACCTTGATAGCGTAAATAGCGACTATTATCACAAGTAATCGTTCCTATTGGACGAGGCAGCGATTCCGATTGCGGCGTGACATCAAAGGACTGCCGCTTTCTACCTTCAACCAAGCGTACCACATCACGCGCTACATCTGGACGATTATGCCAAACTTGACTACTTAGTTCAGGCAACTCTTTTGCTAGATGCAAAGTTAAGGTATCATTCTTCAGATAATCAGTAAAACTGGCAATTGCTTCTGACGACAATGCTGCATCCCCAACAAAGACATGGTCACAATTTAATTGTTGCAATTCAAGCATTGCCGCTAGCGGATTCTCACCACGTTGCTTTTCAAGCGTTGGTAGTCCAGCATAGATTGGACCACGTTTAGTGCTATCTCCACCGATAAAGCCCATAGTTTGCAAGTTTTGCTTATGCAGCCAAGCGTTTTTTTGCTTAAACCAATTAGCATCAAGACCACTTTCAGGGCGTGGATAATAATTGTGCCAAGCTTGCAAATGATCAAAATCTGCTCCATGTTCACGCAATGCGGTAATCTCGCTAGATGTGATAGTGCTGGCATTAAGGGCGATAGGCATTGATCTAGACAGCTTAGCAATTAGGCTGGCATCAACTCCATCATCGATTCGTAATCCAGTCAAATTCAATTGCTGAATTTGCTCAAAGTTTTCAAGGCTAAGCCCCATTCGTGCCAAACCCTCCTGTGACACATCGGCCACGATATCGATATCCAAATTTTTGCACCATTTAGTCAATTCACCCAAACGAGTCAAAACGACGCCTGCATCATCTTCTGGTATTTGCAGTGATGTAAAAACAGTCGCAAAGCCAGCATTATGCATCGCCAATAAGTAATTATAATCTTGAGCCGTTAAATCACGTCCCAGATACATTGAAAAACCTAGCATTTTATCCCCTTTACCTTGTAAATAATAGCGGTTTATAATTAGTTAATGTTACCACATTTTATACAATTAAAAAAAGCGACCCTAGAATTTCTCCAAGTCGCTTAATTTTATTAGCTAATATCTCTACTTAGTTGTAGCGTAATCAGCAATATTTAATTTTTGAGCAAAACTATTTGAACCAGTAATTGTGAGAGTCGAATTGTTATCACTAAATTGAATAGCATTAACATCAACATCGTTAGCAGTTGCAGCAAGACTAGCAATTTGGTCAGCTTCAGCAATCGTCAGATTGTTCAAGTCCACAACCACTATCTTCTTACCATTAAGTGCTGCTTGAGCAGTATTAATTTTCTTAAGTGCATCATTAACTTGCCCAATAGTTGAGCTACCTGTGTTAATCTGATTACCACTAGTAATAGCCGAATCATAATTATCACGCAAGGTCTTAGCCGATAATTTATACGCGTCACTGCCTTTAACCGTTGCAGCTTGGTTGAGAGCTTGTTGCAAGGCAGTCTTGTCTGATGGCATGGCAACCGTAATATCATTCTTAGCATCTTGCGGCGTATTTACTGGACTTAATTTTGGTCCACTAATTTCACTGACATCGTCATCTTTAATATAGCCGCCATTTTTATCACTTTGCAGTTTATAGAATAATTCTGCCTTATTATCTGCTGAAACCCAGATGTACCGCAATTCAGTTACGCGTGCAGTATGACCTTTGGCAAAAGTTTGGGTTGGTTGCACAACTCCCAAATTGTTATAAACACTGGCATCTTTACCCAAAGTAATGATAGTTTGCGAATGGTCGACACCTGGCTTATCATTAGCGGGTTCAAGCTGTTTACCAGTAATTACACCAACATTACTCTTCTTAACCCATTGATCGTCACCAGGATAATTACTGTCGTTAATGTGGAAGTATAGTTTCTTACCAATGTATTCTAATTTATCAACTGTAACTTGTTTACCTTTTTTGATTGAGTCATGTTCAGTATTACCCTCGCCATCATAAATATAGGCATTATGATTCAAGGTAATGACAGTTGATTCTTTTTGATCATCACTTGGCTTATTAGCAGGTTTAGGCTTGTTATTAACTGGCTTTAGGTCTGGGCCCGTTGTGCTGGCTACATTAGCTGACTTGATAAATTGATCGGTCTGACCACTTATTCTGTAATACAATTTTTTGCCAATATAAATTAATTGGTCAACACCAACTTTAGTACCTTTTTTAAGCTTCTGCTTATCGGTCTTGCCATTAGCATCATAGATGTAAGCATTCTTTTTTAAAGTAGCAGTGGTAGTCTTAGCTTTTTTTACTTTCTTGCCATCGACATAGCCAACGTTAGTCGCCTTAACATAAGCATTATTGCCTAAAGAATAATACTGCTTACCAGCGATTTTTTTCTTGCCGTTATAATTGAGCGTCACACCTTTAGCAATAGTGGTATACTTCGAGCTACCCATATATTCCTTTAAGCGCTTACCGTTTTTGTCATAAACATAAGCATTATGGCTTAATTTGATTGTGCCCTTCTTGGAAGCAGGTTTCTTAGTTGAAGTCTTCTTAGCAGCCTGTACGGTTGTCGCTTGAACCGCAGGTACTACAGGACTTACACCCATTAGCGTTGCAGCCGAAACCATTAGCAATTTATGACTTAATTTCATATATTTCTACCTCACATCAATTTTAATCAATTATTTATCCAATATTGTAACTTAAATACTTGCTGTGTAAACCATTGTTACCAAGTCGTTAATGATTCTTAACACAATTACCTTTTTGTAAAAAAGGTAATTCGTTATTGCCAATCTGTACTTTTAGATAAAGCTAGTTTTTGCCAATAATCTGGCTTATTAACTTGTCTGCCGCGTGCAATAGCCAGTTCATGGCGACCAACATCCTTAGTAATTGTTGAATCTGCGGCCACAAAAGCATGATCAGCTACATTAACTGGAGCAACCAGCGTCGCGCCAGAACCAATAAAGGCACAATCACCAACATTGGTACGATCCTTTTTAACGCCATCAAAATTAGCAAAAATTGTACCACAGCCAACATTTACTCCGCTACCAAGTGTTGCATCACCAATATACGTTAAATGACCAACCTTAGAGTTAGTACCGATAGTCGCATTTTTGATTTCTACAAAGTTACCAATGTGAGCACCGCTACAAATAATCGCTTGGGGACGCAAGTGCGAATTAGGACCGATATCCGTGTGATCAGCCATTTCAGCTTCTTCCAAAGTTGATGACGTGATAGTTACAGCATCACCAATCTTTGAATTGGTAATCCGTGAACCCGAAGTAATCAAGCAATTGCTACCAATTTCGGTAGTGCCTTTGATAACAACATTGGCCTCAATCGTCGTATCGCAAGCAATCTTGACACTGGCATCGATATAAGCCGTATCTGGATCAACAAAGGAAACACCATTCTGCATATGCTCTTCATTAATTCTTTTTTGCATGATTTTTGTAGCTTGAGCCAGTGCCTTTCGGTCGTTAACACCAAGACTTTCACTAAAATCATGCATTTTATAAGCACCAACTCGCTGACCTTCATTACGCAAAATCTCTAATACATCAGTCAAATAATACTCGCCCTGAGCATTATCGTTATTTACCTTTTTTAGCGCAGCAAATAACTGCTCATTATCAAAGCAGAAAACACCAGTATTGATTTCTTTAACTTTTAGTTCATCAGAATTACCATCTTTTTGCTCAACAATTCGCAAAACATTGTCTTGCTCATCGCGAATAATTCGACCATATCCATATGGATCAGGCGCTTGAGCTGTCAAAACCGTAGCGGCATTACCCTTTTTTTGATGATAATCGAACAACTTTTGTAGTGTTTGACTAGTAAATAATGGAGTATCTCCAGTAATTACTAACGTTGCACCAGTTTTATCTGCTAATTCGCTTTGTGTGGTTAACACTGCATCACCAGTGCCTAACTGCTTTTCTTGCAGAACAAACTTAGACTTTCCCTGTAAAACCCGTTTGACATCATCAGCACCATTACCAACAACGGTCACAACTTGATCAGGAGCAATTGCCTGCGCTGCATCAACTACATGTTCAACCATCGGTTTACCACAGACTGGATGCAAGACCTTATACAGCTTCGACTTCATTCGGGTACCCTTGCCAGCGGCAAGGACAACTACAAACTTTTTCATTAATTTTAACCTCTTTATATTCTTAAATTGCAACTAGATTCTAGTATATCATTTAATACTAAAAGCGGTTAAAATCGGTATGGTCCACAATGTTGCCAGGTTGGGCTACGATATTGCCTTTTTCACTATCAACCTTTTCGATTTTGACTAAAGAAAGATGCCCTTCAATTAACTTCACATCATCAAAATCTGCTTCACACAAAACGCAAACACCCGCAATAGTACTATTAAATTCTTTGACTAATTGCTGCATCCCTGTCAAAGTACCGCCGGCCATCATAAAATCGTCGACTAGCAAGACATTGGAGTTTTCTTCCAAGACCCTTGTTGGTAATTCCATCTTGGAAACCCGATCTAGAGAAGATGAAATATAGTTCACAGAAACCGAGGCACCTTCTGTTACCTTAGAATGTTTGCGAGCAATGATGAAAGGAACGTTCAAATACTGCGCAACTACTTGAGCCAAAGGGATTCCTTTAGTTTCTATTGTCATTACCACATCAATATTGGAGTAAGCATAGCGCGTCGAAATTAACTTACCGATTTTATCCAAATATCTGGGATTGCACAAAATATCAGATAGGTAAACAAATCCTCCCGCCAAGATTCGTTGGGGGTCTTCGATCAGCTCAACCAATTCTCGAAGATATTCTTGAGCATGGTTTTTACCCCAAAACGGAATATACCGTACCCCTCCTGCAGCTCCTGCTAAAGTTTCTAAAATTCCGTCCTGGTTGCTAGCTAAAGTGTGCTTTAAGATTGCTAAATCCTCAGAAATCGATGATTTAGCTGCACCATAACGCTTTACAAAAAACGGTAGTGGAATTAATTTATGTGGTCGTTCCATCAAATATTTAGTCATATCGACTAACCTCTCTGAACGTTTCATAATTTCTCCTTTCTAATGTTTGTCTTTTAGTCTTTTAATACTATACCTTAAGCCAACAAAAAAGACACCAACATTTTTACAAAATGTCAATGCCAAAAGTTCTATTGCCTAATTTTATTCGGTTGCCTTAGCTCCGTCATCAAATTTCAAAGAAATATTTTTGGTTAACAAATCAGTGTAACTGTAAGATACATGTTCAAAATTATTCTGATCTTGATCTAAATCAACTACAAAAACTGCTGGAAAGGTCTCTCTCAAAACACCGCGACGTTTTGTGATCTTCTTACGACCAGCTCTTGCAACAACTGTTATAGGATCACCTAAATGTGAATCCAACTCCTGCTTAATGGTAATAATTGATGTTGGCACTAAATAACAACTCCTTTAAGGGTTAATTTTACCACATTTTAGTAATTATTGCAATTATTACTAAATCAGAGCAGATATCTGTCATGTGCTAGAATAGGAACCAATTATATTAGAAAGGTTGAATAGTTTTTATGCAAGAAAATCAGACTACTGAGCAACGTCATTTATCAAGTCATCACCACATGCGTATTCAATGGAAAGAGTTTTTTAAAAGTCCAGATGACACACCACTTAAAAATATTACCTTAGTTGAAAAAGGCTCGTTAGTTGGCAGAATTGGCTTGATGCTACTATCCTGTGGAACTGGGGCATGGCGGGTTAGAGACTCGATGAATATTATCGCCCGAGCGCTTAAGATTACCTGCTCAGCTGATATTGGCTTAGTTTCAATTAACTATACTTGCTTTGATGTTAACAACAAATCTTATTCACAAACTCTATCTTTACCAACAACTGCAGTCAACATGAATAAACTTAACCAATTGGAAAACTTGGTACGCCAATTTGAAACTGGACAAAAAGAATGGACGATCGGTGAAATTCATCAAACTCTAGATCAAATTAATCATCATAGCTTAAACTATTCAACTATCACTACTGCTTTGTGTGCTGGAATCGCCTGTTGCTGCTTCATTTTCTTGCTTGGTGGCGGTCTTCCAGAAATGTGCTGCAGTTTTCTTGGAGCACTCATTGGCAACTATGTTCATGGACTAATGGGTAAAAAGAAGATTACCCTAATTGCTAAAATCGCAGTAGCAGTTGCTATATCTTGCGGAGTTTATTTTTTATGCTTTTTAATAGGACAAAAATTATTAGGTTGGCATCATGATCACGTTTACGGCTACATCGGTGCCATGCTCTATGTGATTCCTGGATTTCCATTTATTACTTCGGGACTTGATCTATCTAAACTAGATATGCGCTCAGGTTTAGAACGCTTAACCTATGCAATTCTAATTATCATGATTGCTACGATGGTCGGTTGGGGCGCAGCATTAAGCCTCAATCTAACGCCTGGTTCAATGCCGCAACTACATTTAAATTTTTTACTACTAACTTGTTTTCGATTACTTGCCAGCTTTGGCGGAGTGTTTGGTTTTTCAATTATGTTTAATTCTTCATTACCAATGGCAATCGTAGCAGCGCTGATTGGTGCTTTAGCCAACACACTACGCTTAAGTTTAGTCGACTTAACTCATTTACCAGCTGCTCTAGCAGCCTTTATCGGAGCATTACTTGCCGGATTAATTGCCAGTTTTGTTCGAGATAAAGTCGGCTTTCCGCGAATTGCGATTACAGTTCCTGCTATCGTCATTATGGTACCTGGACTATATATGTATCGCGCTGCATTTGATTTTGGCGTCACCCAGATTAACGTTGGTGCCTATTGGATTATGAACGCGCTAATGATTATTATTGCATTGCCAATGGGGCTTTTAACCGCCCGCATCTTAACTGATGCAAAGTGGCGTCATGCAGATTAAATTTGCCCACGAAAAAAGACTGAAATTTAGTTGTTTCAGTCTTTTTTGATTATTTATGTTCTGCCTTAGCAACTGGTAAGAAAAATGAGCTCACTAAACCAACCAATGCAAAAATTAACATCAAAATAAAGCCCCAATGATAGCCCTGTGCTGCCCCATTATTTGTACTAGCATGAGCCGAGTTTAAGGTAATTACCATCATCACTAACGCTGTACCAAGCGAACCACCGATTTGGCGAATTGTAGAGGAACCAGCATTAGCATGGGCGGTTAACTTGCCAGTAACTTGGTTAATTCCAGCTGTAAAAGTCGTCATCATTGTAAAAGAAATCCCCACCATGCGCAGAGCGTAACATGAAGCAATCAGTACCAAACTGGTTTGATTATTAAAGTCAAGCATCGGCAAAGTCCCTAGCAGCAACATCATAAAGCCAAATAGTGATAATTTCTTGATCCCCAGCTTATCATATAGACCGCCCGAAATCGGATTACAGATAATCATAACTAATGCTCCTGGCATCATGACCAATCCAGCAGTCAATGCGCTTTGACTACGGGTTGTCTGCAAATATAGCGGCAAGACTAACTCAATCCCGACCATCGCAATATTACTAATGGTACTTAGCATTGTACAAAGGTCAAACTTTAAATTTTTAAAAACGCGCACATCTAATAGTGGCTCACTTAATGTTAATTGTCGCCGGCAAAATAGATAAATGATCACCAAACCACCAATTAGACATAAGCCTAAGATGAGCGTAATTTTCCCAGTATTACCAATCTCAGACAGAGCGTACAAAATTAAGCCAAAACCGAAAATTGCTTCTAAAAACGAAATAACATCAGTGGTAACATTTTTAGGCGTAGTAATATTTTGAATTGCAAAGCTCGCTAATAGTACCACTAATCCACTAACTATGCTTAAAACAATGAATAACATTTGCCAGTCGGCATACTTTAAAATTAAACCAGAAATAGTTGGTCCAACCGCAGGTCCAAAACCAATTACTAATCCAGTAATTCCCATTGCTATTCCCCGTTTTTCAGGAGGAAACATTAGCAAAATCACATTTTGAATAAATGGCATTAAGCCACCAGCTGCAACAGCTTCAATGATTCGACCAATCAGCAATACCGGAAAATTAGGTGCAAAAACACAAATAATTGAACCAGCAAAAAAGATACCCATCATTGTCAAATAATTCTGCTTTAGGCTAAACGATTCGAAAATCCAAGCTGACATTGGAATCATTAACCCAACTACTAGCAAATAACCCGTAGTCAGCCACTGTGCTGTAGCCTGAGTAACATTAAAAGAACGCATAATTGTTGGCATTGCATTATTCAAAAAAGTCTCAGCCAGCAATGATACAAACGCACCAAATAAAAGTACGCACATCATCCAAATTCTTTTTGATTGAGAAATAGTTTTGCTATCTTGTTTCATTTTTACTCCTTTTATGTAGTAAGCTACCTTTTTTAGAAAAAAACTAAAAATTACCAATAATTTTATTTAAAAATTGTTCTAATTGGGCAGTTTCTGCTTCGGTAAGACCCAACACAATTTGCTCATTAATCCCATTCATGATTGCATGAATCTGAGCAATATTCTCTTTAAGTAAAGCAAAACCTGTTGCCGATAAAGTCAAGACAATTTGTCGTTGGTCACTTTTTAAACGAGCAGTTTCAATTAAGTTGCTAGCTTCGAGTCGCCTTACAATTCCCCGAATAGTCGGATGACTCAAAACAAATGTATCTGCAATTTCCTTCTGGGTAACAGTTCGGCCGCCAGCATCATATAAGTAAACCAACAGTGAAATTTGGGCACCAGTTAAAGAATAATCTGCAAACAGATTCGCAAACTGCTTATTTAATTCTTTTTCAATCAATGTATTGGCAATTTTAATTTTTGGTCCTAGTCGCTGTAAAAGTAGCTTAGTAATTTTTTGTTCCATAATTATATAGCATACTACATTTATTATTACTTTGCCACAATATACAAAAAAACACGAAACTACTAGAGTTCCGTATTTTAATAAATATTAATTATAGTTCAGCACCATTAGTAGCAATAACATGTTGATACCAGGCAAACGAGTCTTTCTTGTAACGCGCTAGACTACCGTGACCTTGGTCATCTTGGTCAACATAAACAAAGCCATACCGCTTGGACATTTCGTTACCACTAGCACTGACTAAGTCAATACAACCCCAAGGTGTATAACCGATTATGTCAACGCCATCTTCTAAGGCTTCACCAATTTGCTCAATGTGATCATGCAGATAAGAAATTCGATAATCATCATGAACTTGGTGATCAGTAGTTAATTCATCTTTAGCTCCTAAACCATTTTCAACAATGAAAATTGGCTTATGGTAGCGATCATATATCTTATTTAAGGTGACTCTTAGACCAACTGGGTCAATTTGCCAACCCCAATCACTGGTCTTAAGATATGGATTCTTCTTGGTACTCATCAAATTACCAGCAGCTTCTTCGCCATCACCACCAGCGATACCCGACATATAGTAACTAAAACTGACAAAATCACAAGTATTTTCCTTGAGAACCTGACGGTCTTCAGGGGTAATATCAAGAGTAACATGATTATCTGCAAACAAGCGCTTAGCGTAGCTAGGATATTCGCCATTTGTCAAAACATCCATCATTAGGAAGTTAGCATGATCAGACTCAACACTAGCCATCACGTCTTCAGGCTTAGAAGTAGCTGGATAATTCTCAATTCGCGCAATCATCGATCCCATTTGAGCAGCAGGATCAATTTCATGAAGCAATTTAGTTGCTTGGGCTGCTGCTACTAATTGATGATGCATGGCAGTATAGTTAACTTGAGTTGCTGATTGATCACCATTTTTATCAGCTAAAATTCCGCCAGCCAGGTAACCAGTCATTGTAATAAAGTTCATTTCATTAAAGCTAATCCAGTATTTGACCTTGCCCTTGAATCGCTTGAATAAAATTTCTGTGTAATGAGTAAAAGCAGCAATCGTCTTCCGATCCGCCCAACCATTTTGCTTAAGTGACAAAGCCAACGGAAATTCATAATGACTAATAGTTACTAATGGCTCAATATTATATTTGAGCAACTCATCGATGACATTCTCATAGAACTGCAAGCCCTGCTCATTCGGCTCATCATCATCGCCATTGGGCAAAATTCGTGCCCAAGAAATTGAGAAGCGGAAGGTTTTAAAGCCCATCTCAGCTAACAATTTAATATCTTCTTTATAATGATGATAAAAGTCGACACCATAACGCTTAGGATACAAGCCTGTTTGATCGTTTAGCGCAGCCTCAACCTTTTCAGTAGTCATCGGTGCAAGCATTTGCTGCATCCTTAGTTTAGGATCTGGTTCATACTTGGCAGTATCAGCAGTTGTCCAACCTTTACCATCTTCTCTAGTCGCCCCTTCAAATTGGTTGGCAGCCGTAGCACCACCCCATAAAAAGTTTTCCGGAAAACGATATACTTTACTCAATTAAAAGTTCCTCTCTATTATTCAACTGCTGCGGCGATGTTATCGCCAACAACAATATCTTCAGCCTCAACCATCGAAATCACATCAACATAATCGGCAGTATTAGTTACAATACATAAAATTACTGGATCATAACCAGCAGACTTAACTGCTTCAACGTCCATTTCCATTAGTAAATCACCTTGATTTACATGGTCGCCTTTTTTAACATGAGGGATAAAATGCTTACCCTTAAGTTCAACTGTATCAACTCCCATGTGAATTAGCAACTCAACGCCATCAGTACTCTTTAGTCCAATAGCATGATTAGTTTCCGCAACTAGTGTTACTTCTCCTTCAAAAGGTGCCACGATATCATTAGCACTTGGTTCAATGGCAGTAGTCTCACCCATAATTTGCTTAGCGAATGTATCATCTTTAACTTTCTCTACTGGAACATTTTTACCACTAACTGGAGCAACAATCTTAATCTGCTTGCCAGTACTTTGAACAGGAGTAGTTGCCTCATTCTTAGTATCAACAGCTTCTTCAGTTGCTTTACGCTTGCCATCTCCATCAAAACCAATTAGCCAAGTAGCAACAAAAGCAATTGCAAAGGAAGCAATCGAAACAATAATTGCAATAATTAAATTCATACTATTATGCGGATCAACGAATCCTGGAATAGCAATTAACCCTGGCATTGACATCCCAAATGATTTGGTTTGGAAGATATTCATTATGGCACCACCAATACCACCACCAATAATAGCGGCAATTAGCGGACGCTTTAACTTCAAAGTCACACCGTACATTGCTGGTTCAGTAATTCCTAATACAGCAGAAATACCAGATGATAAGGAAACTTGTTTCATATCTTCATTTTTAGTCTTGAAAAATACAGCAAAAGTAGCACCAGCCATTGCAAAAGTAGCACAAATAGTTGATGGTGTTAAGAAGTTATCAAATCCCTGTTGACTAAAGATTTGTAAGCCAATTGGACTTAGTGCCCAGTGCATCCCAGTCATGACTAACAATGGCCAGAAGCCACCTAATAAGGCTCCTGCTACAAACCCAACATTATCAAACAACCAGAGGATGATACCAGCTAATCCATTACCAATATAATTACCTAAAGGTCCTAAAATAGTTAACGTAACCGGTGCAACAATTAACATAGTTAGCATTGGACTAAACATAATCGTAATTGATTTAGGCATCCAACTCTTAACCCACTTGTAGACATACTTTAAGAACCAAACGGCTAGCATAATCGGAATAACAGATGAGCTATAAGATAGATAAGGCATTGGCAATACACCAAATAACTTCAGCGTGGCAATATGCTTACCCGCAGCTAGCGCGTTATAGCCGTTAACCATTGTTGGATATAGCAAAATCCCGGCAATACTCATGGCCAAGTATTCATTGGTCTTTAACTTTCGTGCTGCAGAAACTGCCAATAAGAATGGCAAGAAGTAAAAAGCACTATCTGAAACCATTTGCAAGATTGCAAAACCAGCGCTACTTGGTGCCATTAACTTGAAGGATTGAATAATTGCAACAACCCCTTTTAATAGACCCGCACTGATCACGGCCGGCATAGCTGGCGTAAATGTTCCTGAGATAAAGTCCATTAATTGGCTAAGAATATTTTCTTTTGGCTTTTCGTCCGATTCATTATCATTAGTAGCAATATTGCCTAATTGACCCTGTACCGCATCAAACGCATCCTCAACTTCATTGCCAATAATTACTTGAAATTGGTCACCTGAAAATTGTGCCCCCATTACGCCATTAACTTTTTTGATTTCATCCAGTTTAACAAGATCTTTATTAACTAGGTTAAAGCGTAACCGCGTTACACAGTGCCAAGCATTAGTGATATTCTTTTTACCACCCGACAGTTCAATTACCTGCCGCGCCAATTCATTATAATCCTTTTTCATTTTTTCTCCTTTTTCAAAAAAATAACCAAATAAAACTAAAGTACTCCTCTAGTTTTATTTGGTTATGCCTGATTTAACAGTAACAGTCCAAATATTATTGTCTTCTCGTCACGCGATCAATATGCAGAGTTAGATAAAATAACTCCTCTTGACTAACTTGACAAGCAATCTTTTCCGTTAACATTTCTCCAACCTGCTGGGCAGCTTGATAAGCTTTTTGATAATTCTGCTTTACAATCGCGAGTAGTTGCGGATCAACTTGGGAAACTGGTTCTTTGCCGTGATGCATTTGCCGCAAAATAAAGAAGCGTAAATGCGTCACAAAACGCACGTAATTAGCAGAATTCTGATCCAAAATCAATTGATAGTGATACTGCACAATTTCAATTGCACGATTCGTTAGTTCAGCCAGTTTAGCACTTTGCTCCTGCCCAATATCATTGTTGCTTTGCGCATCAACATAATGATAAGTTAAAAAGGTTAGTTCACTTTTTGGTAGTCTAATTCCCGTTTGCTGCTCAATGAAATACAATGAATCAAGAGCAGCATCATATTCTTCAGGATAAGTTTTTCGCACTTCCCAGCGCAAATTTTCGGGATAATCCGTGTTTGCACCACGCTTTAAAGCATAATCCAAATGATCAGCTAAAGCTAAGAAGTGACTGTTATTAAAGTCAACGTTTTTTAAACGTTCTTGCACCCTTTTCGTCAATTCCTGCGTTAGAGTTAAGACCTGTGGGTCAATATCTTCAAAAGATTTACCAACAACTTGACTATCTTGCTTCAATTCTTCTGGACGAAAAACACGTTCAATTTGGCTATCAGCTATTTTTTGATTTACTTTTTTATTAAAAGAAATTCCTTTACCACCAACAATTACATGTTCATCACCATCAAGTGCCCAAGCAAAATTGTTATTGATTTTCTTTTGAAAGTACATCGCATCACCTCTATTCACTCCATAAAAAATACGCTAAAGAAAACTCCACTAAGTAGAATCAGACAGAATATTCTTAAGCGTAGGTTATGCCGAACATGTAAATCCGTAACAGTCCTATTTTTATTTGATTACTATAGCAAAGCTGGTAAGCGGTGTCAATAATATTTTTAACTTAATTTTTAGTTGCTTTTCTCATCCAAATATAATGGATTAAATAACAAATTGCTACAAATGGAATTGTACAATACAATGCAATTCGCTGTTGTGGATCAAACCAAATTAAAATGCAGGACAATCCGCTAGCAATTAAAGCAAAGTATGGTACAAACGGCCAGCCAGGCGTACGAAATCTCAATTCACTTAGCTGATGGCCTTCTTTTAAAAAGCGTTTGCGGAAGTTAAGTTCACTTAACGCAATCGCCATCCAGACAATCACGACAGCTAAGCCAGAAATCGATACTAATACTAGATAAACGGTATCAGCTGCCACAACACTAGAAACTAACGCAAAAATCCCACCCAGCATACTAAAGACTAACGCCACATTGGGTGCACCGTTCTTGTTAGTCTTGGCAAAAAATTTAGGAATCGTCCCTTCATTACCTAGTGACCATAACATTCTTGACGAAGCATACAACCCAGAATTAGCTGCCGAAACAATCGCCGTTAACACGACAAAATTCATCAGATCGGCTGCAAACGGAATATGCATTTGCTTTAAAACGTAAACAAAGGGACTTTGGGTAACACCTGCCACTTTGTAGGGAATTAAAGCTGATAAGACAACAATACTCCCGACAAAGAAAATAATTAGCCGCCACAAAGTTGTGTGAATTGCTTGTGGAATCGTCTTTTCTGGATCCTTAGCTTCGCCAGCCGTCACGCCAATTAGTTCAGTCCCAGAAAAGGCAAAGTTAACAGTTAACATCGTCGTAAACACGCCATACCAACCATTAGGGAATAAACCATTTTTAGTCAAATTACTTAATCCTGGCGCATGATGCATCCCTTCAAGCGGAATAACCCCAATAATTGCCAAAAAGCCCAAAACAATGAAGCCAACAATCGCAAACACCTTGATGGCTGACAACCAAAATTCACTTTCAGCAAAAATGCGTACCGAAAAGAAGTTAATCAAAAAGATTACTACCATAAATACCAAGCTCCAGCACCAGACTGGCACTTGCGGAAACCATTGCTGCATAATTAATCCGGCCGCCGTGAATTCTGAGCCTAAAGCGATTGTCCATGTTAACCAGTATAAGATCGCAACCACAAACCCCGTTGCTGGTCCAATATAGTTTTTAGCATAAACATGAAATGACCCTGTATAAGGCATCGCCACTGCCAACTCGCCAAGACACAACATTACCGTATACACGATCAGTGCCCCCAACAAATAAGCCATAATTGTTCCAACAGGTCCAGCTTGATGAATAGTATAGCCGGAACTCAGGAACAGTCCTGTTCCAATTACCCCACCTAACGAAATCATACGAATATGTCGTGATTCCATTTTACGTTCCAAATGTTTATTCTTACCCATACTTTTATTCCCTCTTGTTTATGTGGATTAAATAAGATTATAATAATTAAAATAATATTACTGTTACTTGCTAATTACAATAGCTTTTTAAGGAGATATGATGGATTTATTACAAACTTGCCAACATAAGGGACTGGTCCTGGACGGTGCTATGTCCGATGAGTTAGAAGCACAAGGCGTTGATACCAATAACAAATTATGGACAGCAACTGCACTAACTAATAACTTACCAGCCGTGTATCAAACCCATCGAAATTATTTACAGGCAGGCGCACAATTAATCATCACCAACACTTACCAAGCTAATGTTCAGGCGTTTGAAAAAGCTGGATATACTGGTCAGCAAGCGCAGACCTTTATTGGCAATGCAGTCAAAGTTGCGCTAAAAGCTAGAGATGACTATGAAGCAATTACCGGCAACCATAACTTTGTGGCTGGTACAGTTGGTGCTTATGGCGCTTATTTAGCTGACGGCAGTGAGTACCGCGGTGACTATATTTTAACGGACGATGAATATTTGGCTTTTCATTTACCACGTTTACAAACGATTATTGAGCAAAAGCCAGACTGCATTGCGATTGAAACCCAGCCCAACCTAAAGGAAGTTAAATGCCTTTTAACTTGGATGGAAAACAATTATCCTAAATATCCAGTTTATGTTAGCTTTACTTTGCGCGATGCCCAAACTATTAGCGATGGCACTAGCCTAGCCGAAGCCGTTAGTACAATTGATCAATTCTCCCAAGTTTTTGCAGTTGGCATTAATTGTACTAATCCTAACCTAGTTACAGCTGCAGTTAAGGTAATAAAGCCACTGACTAGTAAGGAAATTGTGGTTTATCCTAATCAAGGTGCTTCTTATGATCCGACTACTAAGACTTGGCAAGACCTACCAGAAAAGATCGATTTTTACCAAGCAACTAAGAAATGGTATGCTGCTGGTGCTCACCTAATTGGCAGCTGCTGCACCACTAATCATGAGCAGACTGCAGAAATTGCTCGTGCATTTAATGAAATTAACTAGTTGCGTCAGAAAAAGAGTAGCTCAATGCTACTCTTTTTTGGGTTGTTCATTTGCTCCATAATACTTTGGCTGTGACCAATTAACTTCAACTTGCGATAACCAAGTATGCAACCGCTGCCCCAGCTGCTGCGTCATTTCACTGGTCATTGCTAATTGCCGTTGGCTAATCTGATCAACATGAACTCCAGCTAAAACGACACACAATCCTGGAAGACTATCCTTAATGATAGTCAAGATTTGTTTAGCTAAAATACCATCTTTATGCAAGCGATTATCATGACTAGGAAAAGGACGATCCTGAATATCACCAGTCTGATCAACAAAACACACCGTACCAATATGTGGATGATCACCGCCAAATATTTTAATTGCCAGATCAGGACCAATAAATTCTGCTTCCAGTGTAATTGAAAAACCCAGTGCTGTTACTGTTGATTGAAAACTTTGCTTTGTCATAATTTATCCTCTTAATATCTTATTTGCTACTTTTTTCCAAACCGAGTAAGCTGAATAGATAACTAATTTAGTTATAGTTTATTTTAGAGGAGCTGAAGCTAGATGACAAATAACAAATGGGACTTACGTAAAGTCCTGAGTGAAATTGAAGACGATCCGCAAAATTATCATGAAACCGATGTAGCTGTCGATCCTGATGCAGAACTAGCTGGTGTTTACCGTTATATCGGTGCCGGAGGAACTGTTGAGCGTCCTACTAAAGAAGGCCCAGCAATGATGTTTAACAACGTCAAAGGTTTTCCAAATACCCGCGTCTTAATTGGCTTAATGGCTAGCCGTAAACGGGTAGGTAAAATCCTCCATCATGATTGGCGCACTTTAGGGCAATATTTTAATGATGCTGTAACTACACCCGTGGCGCCAGTTTTAGTTGACGAAGCAGACGCGCCCAGTCACGAAGCAGTGCATTTAGCAACAGAGGACGGCTTTGACCTACGCAAATTAGTAGCAGCACCAACCAATACCCCGCAAGACGCTGGACCATATATTACCGTTGGTGTCGTCTTCGGTTCCAGTATGGACAAGTCAATTTCCGACGTGACTATCCACCGGATGTGTATTGAGGGCAAAGATAAATTAGCAATCTACATTATGCCAGGCGGTCGCCATATCGGTGTATTTGCTGACGAATACGAAAAAGCTAATAAACCGATGCCAATTACTATTAGTATCGGACTAGATCCCGCTATTACCATTGGTACCACTTTTGAACCGCCAACCACCCCACTTGGTTATAACGAACTAGGTGTTGCTGGAGCTTTACGTAAAGAAGCCGTTGAATTAGTTAACGGTGTCTCTGTCGATGAAAAGGCGATTGCCCGTGCTGAATACACCATTGAAGGCTATATTATGCCCCATGAAAGAATTCAAGAGGATATTAACACCCACACCGGTAAAGCAATGCCTGAATTTCCTGGTTACGACGGTGATGCCAACCCAGCTGTTCAGGTCATTAAGGTCACTGCCGTAACACACCGTCAAAATCCAATTATGCAAAGCGTAATCGGTCCTAGCGAAGAACATGTTAGTATGGCAGGCATCCCAACCGAAGCCAGCATTTTGCAATTAACTAATAAAGCTATTCCAGGCAAAGTCGTTAATGTATATAACCCACCAGCAGGCGGCGGTAAGCTAATGACTATCATGCAAATTCATAAAGATAATGAGGCCGATGAAGGTATCCAGCGGCAAGCTGCCATCTTAGCCTTTGCTGCATTCAAAGAATTAAAAACTGTCTTTTTAGTTGATGAAGATGTCGATATCTTTGATATGAATGATGTTGTTTGGACTATGAATACCAGATTTCAAGCTGACAAAGACTTAATGGTTTTATCTGGGATGCGTAATCACCCACTAGATCCATCGGAGCGGCCAGAATATGATCCGAAATCAATTCGGTTCAAAGGAATGAGTTCCAAACTAGTAATCGATGGTACAGTGCCATTTGATATGAAGGATCAATTTGAACGAGCACAATTTATGAAGGTACCAGATTGGCGTAAATATTTGGAGTAAGTAATAATGAAGAAAATAATAATTGGCGTTTCTGGCGCTTCTGCTACCACTTATGCGATTGACTTACTCAAGAAAACCAGCCAAATGCCTGACGTTGAAACTCATTTAGTCATGAGCACCTGGGCTAAAAGGAACTTAGCAGTCGAAACTAGCCTCACCCTAGCAGAAGTTACAGCTCTAGCTAATTACACCTACGATGAACACAATCAAGGTGCAGCTATTGCGAGCGGGTCATTTCTAAGCGATGGTATGGTAATTGTGCCAGCCAGCATGAAGACTGTATCAGGTATCGCTCAAGGATATGCCGACAACCTGATTGGACGAGCTGCCGATGTCATGATTAAAGAGCAACGTAAATTGATTATCGTTCCGCGCGAAACACCACTTAGCGTTATTCATCTTGAAAACTTGACTAAACTAGCCAAAATTGGAGTACAAGTTATTCCACCAATTCCAGCCTTTTATACTCAGCCTAAAACTATCCAAGATTTACTTGATCATCAAACAATGAAAATCTTAGACGCGTTAGGAATTAAAAATGAAGTAGCTAAACGCTGGCAAGGAAAGTAAAAAAAATTACTAAATTTAATAACCCCCGAAATTAGAACAACTAATTTCGGGGGTTATTTTATTATAGTTAAATTATCTACACTAGGGAAAAAATAAAGTCGCTACCTTTTGATTTAATTTTGTAAACTTTTTGCTACAAAGTTAATTTCATAAAGCATTGAACCTGCAATTGTTTCTGTTTTTCCTGAACGAGTAATTTTCAATTCTGTGGTCGCCAAAAATCTAGTATAGGTTGGTTGCATTCCCATTTTATCGAACTGCCTCTGCTTATCAGTAGGCGACATTCCATAGATATCAATCGTATTGATCTCCTTAGGGTTGCTAATAGTATACTCAACTTGAATATCTGGATGGGTAAAAACGTAATGCAATTTTTTAGGCATCACCTTATTGGTTTCTTTTTGCACATAAGTATCCAAAATCTCAACTTTAACATCATCAGCACTGGTATTTTCAAAAATTCGCTTGCCCTGATTATCATCAATAGTTAATAATGGGATTCTCGGTTGGCCAAAGCGATCAGCACCGACCATGTCATAAAGTAAGACACTATAATTACCAATGTTTTGTCTACCCCAAACCCAATGATGAAAAGCGTTGACAGGACTGATATTAAACCATTGGTGGTTATAATAAGCCGATCCAGTAACTGCTTTTTCTTCGCCTGCAATTGTCACCTTACCACTAACAGATAATTTAGTCACACAAATGAAGTTATAATAATATTCGTCATTTGGTCCAAAGGTAATATAGCCACTACCAGGTCTAAATGGCTTCACTTGGGCTTTAAAGTGCAAATCAATTGCCGTCTGATGCTCAACAGACTTCTTGCCTTCCATCACAATTTCTTGATCAGGTTCTGGTTCAATATGAATATCATATTCTTGCCAATCTTTACCAACTAAAGTACTTGGACCCCATTTTAAGTCAAGCTTATCTCGACTAGAGAAGGTATCTTGCACGTCATACAACCGATAATCATAAAATGGCTTACCAGCTGCACTAGTATAATTAATAGCAACATTCGGATTATCCCCTGCCTGATCAACATGATCAACTGACTTAGGCCTAAAACCCAAGACAAGCGTTGATTTATCATCAAAACTACAATCTAAGTACCAAACTTCAGCATGACCTGGTTGATCATTGTCCCTGCGACCATCTTCTGAAGCTTCGACTTTGTTTGGGTTAATTCCTAACTTTTTATAATCCTCAGGACGATTCATAATTCTACCTTGTGACATTTTAATACCTCCTGCTAAGAAAAATTTAGCTCTAGTTAGTAAATATTATTTATTTTCTGGTAATTCAACGTGCATTTCAGGAATTTCTTGCCAAACGACATGGTCTAATGACGGCACTCCGCTCAATGAAGCTGATGCTGGGACTGCAAAGTCAAGAAATGCTTCACGAAATTCTTCAGCTGTTGGATCCTCTTGTGCTGAAAGCATTGTCTTTGCATAATCATCATGATTGGTCGATTCATCAATTAACATCCAAATCTCACGGTCAGGATTGTCTGGATCCTCACGGAAAAATGTCCTAGATAAAGTATATCGAATCAATGCTGGATTCTGGCGTTGATAGTCCAAAGCCTTATCTAAAGCCGCTACCATTTTTGCATGGTTCTTCCTTAACACATAATAGTGCATTGTTTCTATTTCGGTCAATTTTATAGTCCCTTTCTATATCTATAAGCTACCTTTCACACTAAATAATAAACTTAAGTTTATTATTTATTATGACTGAAGTATAATACGAATATCGCTTATGTCAACCAATAAACTATAACTAAAAGTTTAATATCACAGAAGGTAACTACTTATGACCAAATCAGAAGACAAACGAATTCAAAAAAGCAAACATGCAATTAAAGAAGCTTTTTGGCAGCTACTGGAAAACAAAGACTTTTCGAAAATAAGTATTAAAGAAATTCTAGCCCTAGCTAAAGTTAACCGCGCAACTTTCTACAAATATTTTGCTAATAAATTTGAATTGCTTGAGTCTGTCGAGCAAGACTTAATTTCTGAGTTCGAACAGACAGCTAATCAAGCACCGCAATTATTCACTAAGGAACTTGATTCTGCACAACTGGAAAATTACTATCACGAATTTATCAATTACATTTATCATAATAAACAAAAATTTTCTGTTTTATTATCCAGTGCCAGTGCACCAGCATTCATTAGCAAATTAACTACAGCAGATCAAAAGATCTGGCAACAAAAACACTTAACTGAATATCTTGCAATTCCAGAAAACTATGCTTCAGCAGCTCTAACCGGATTAATTATTAACCTAATCGTTGAATGGGTGAAAACCAATTTTAAAAAAAGTCCTCAAGAGTTCAGTGAACTATTAGCTACCATTATTAGTCCAATCATTACTAATGGAATTTTCTTTAACTATCAAACATAGTCTGACTAAACTCCACTTTTATTCCCAGCAAAAAAATTGACACATGACTAATATCAGCTTATGGTGAAGTTGTATAGTAGTAAGTAAATTACTAGCAATCATAAAGGACGAATCACATGACACAACGAGCACGTTTAGCTGATACTAGCGAAGATTTTAAGAAATATGATATAAATAAAAATACAGTTGCCACTTGGGAAGATGGTATTAGAACTAATCCAAATACCAAAGGAACTTATGAATGGTGGTATTTTGATGCTAATTTAAACGATGGTTCTCAGTTAGTAATTACCTTTTTTGCTAAATCCGCGGTTAATCCTGGTAGTGAGTTGGAACCTTCTATAGATATTGAACTTACTCAAGCAGATGGCAGCAAAGTTAGCGATCATCTTGAATTTACGCCAGCAGAATTTTCAGCTGCCAAAGATGAATGTAATGTCAAAATCGGGCAAAATTACTTCAGAGGCAATCTAAAGCATTATCAAATCGGGGTGTTTTCTCCGAAGATTACCGTTGAACTAGAATTTGACAACGTCACTCCTGCCTGGCGGCGTAATGTCTGTATCTTTTTTGGTGATCACGATGAAAACAACTTTGGTTGGTTACCTGCCACTCCGCGCGGCAAAGTTACTGCTAAAGTAACTATTGCGTCAAAAGAACAAACTTTAACCGGCGACTGCTATCATGATCATAATTGGGGCGATGTCGCTCTAATGAAAGTTATGCATCACTGGTACTGGGGGCGCGCTAATATTGGCGATTACACGGTTATTTCTAGTTATATGACTGCTGAGAAAAAATATGGCTACCAAAAGTTACCAATTTTCTTTTTAGCTAAAAAAGACCAAGTTTTAGCTGATAATCCTAAATACATGACCTATTCTGAGCAAGACAAACAAATCGATGAACAAACCAAAAAGCCTTTTCATAATCAAATTATTTACGATTATAATGATGGTAAGCATCACTACAAAATATCTTACCTTCGCGAAAAAACGATCAGCAGAATCTCTTTCATCGATCAAATTTCTGGAATTAAGAAGTTATTAGCCAAATTAGCCGGCTTTGATGGCGCATACTTACGGTTCTCCGGTAAGATTAAGTTAGAGGTGTTTGATGGCGACCAAATTATAGAAACACAGTCTAGCCAAGGTTTATGGGAAGAAATGTATTTTGGCAAAACGCTGGATGTTTAAAAAATAGATAAATCAAAAATAGTCTTAATAGCTCTTTATTCCAGCTATTAAGACTATTTATTTTAAGCCATATTAGTAACGCACGTATAAGTCCCTATACTAATTTAGTTAACTATTTTTCATAACTGTGAATTGGTGTCTTTAGAACGCCATAAGCATCTTGAACACCTAACCAACCAAACATTTGTGAAACGATACAAATGTTGATTGTTGTTTGCCAGCCCAATGCTGAACCAGCTGTAGTACCACCAGCATACAAGCCTTCAATAGGTCTACCTTTACGGTCCATAACTTGACCATGGGGGCCAATTACAATTCCACCACGCGTACAGCAAGGAGTTGAAGTAATTCTAGAAGCATAAAATGGTCCTTCATCAATTGAATTAAGCCAAATCGGCTCTTTAATGAAGTCACTATCTGTACCCTGAGCACACATTTCATTGTAGCGCTTAACTGTAGCTTTTAACTTATCTACCGGAACATTAATCTTAGCTGCCAATTCTTCAATAGTATCAGCTTTAACGGTAATACCATCCTTAACATCACGTTCCAACTTCTTACGATTATTCATACCTGGTGATGGCCAACTAGTAGTTACACCACCAATGTGCAAGACACCATTTTCTTTGGTCTTAGCTTTTTTATCCAACTTTTCTTCTGTCTTGTCATCAAAGATTGACCAGGCTTTATTATCTGGTGTTTGCCAAAAAATGCCATCTGCAATTCTCATTTCATTGGCTGTATCACAAAACAATGGATTTTCTCCAGCCTTGTACCCACCTTCATTAATGAAGCGTTCACCATTATGATTAACATACAATTGCGGTAAACAAGCATATGCTGGCCAGTAAACGATGTCAGCTAAACTAGTCGAGTTTGTATGATTATTAAATCTAACATCTGAAGTTAAAAAGCTATCGCCCCAAGCAATTGATTCCATATCAGCACCAGCTTGTAAAGCCATAATGTGGCCATCTCCAGTTGATTGCGGGTAAAACATATCATGAGAATATCTTTCCTCACGTGGATAGAAGTCCTCCATCATTTCTTGGTTCTTACCAAAACTACCGGTAGTTAAAATAACGCCTTTATTAGCATTATATCTAATATATTCTCCAGCTTCATTTTTAGCAATTATACCCGTAACCTTACCATTACCGTCTTGAACCAATTGCTCACCGCGCATATTCAAAATAATCTGAGCACCATTTTTTTCCATGTACTTCTTTAACGGTACAAACCAATCTGGTTCTGGATAACCTGGTCTTCCATAGGAAATACCATATGGGCCCCATCCTGGTTCAAGTTCCAACCTAATATCCGAGTTTTCTTCTATAATCGGCTTAATCCAATCAATTAAAGGACCACTCTGATCAACAAAAGAGGTTACTACTGCTTGATTAGCCATCGACCAGTGATCATCGCGCATTAAGTCACCAATAATTGTTTCTCTTTCCTCAGCTGTAAAAGTTTTACCAGCATCACGTTGAAATTTTGAATCAAAAGCCCATTCAGCTTGACGAACAGCAGCAATATGTGGCATCTTATCTATAACTATTGTTGAACCTAATTCTGATGCTTTTGCAGCGGCGACCATTCCGCCTAAGCCTGCTCCAACTATCACAATATCAGCTGTTCGAGTTTCTTTGATATCCTCTATAGCTTGTGGTTTCTTACTCCACTTTTCAATGATTTCAGTACTTGTAGTCATGTTAACTTCCTTTCTCAAGTAAAACGATTGTGCCTACAATGTTGTTATACTATAGTATTTTTGAAAGCGCTAGCTTTGGAGGAGTTATTGTGACAGATAGTAAAAAATGTAACAAGCAATATACTGAAAAGGAAACTTTAACCAAAAAATATCTTTTTATTGCCTTAATTCAACTAATGCAAAGAAAAAAGTTTATTAAAATAAAAATAAGTGAAATTTGTAAACGGGCTGGAGTTTCAAGAACCTCGTTTTATCGCTATTATACTCACAAAGAAGATATTCTAATTAACTATTTAGATAAAGACTTCAAGAACTTTTTTAGTCAAACCATAAAAAAGAAAGATATTACTAACCATGACTTTTGGAACGCCTTTGTAGATAAGGTACTTAAAGATGACTTTATCGACTTTTTAGAAGATCATGATTTAAATGAATTATTAATTACTAATACCAATATCTATACCAAAGAAATGGTAGAAAAATTTTTTAAATGGGATTTAGAGAGTGGAAATAATAAGCAATTATTTTATTACAGTGTTGGTGGTTTGCAAAGCTTAATGACCTATTGTATTTTAAATAGCAATAAGGTTTCCAGAGAATCAATAGTTGCAACCATTGAACAATGTTTTCCAGATTTACAATAAAATTTATTCTTTATAAGGCAATTAATACATGGTCTAAGCTACCTTTATCTTAGCTTTGCCCAGTAAGACTGAACTAATTACAACAGATAGTGAACTAAAAGCCATCGCCAATCCTGCTATTTCTGGGCTGAGAACAATATTTATACCAGCGAAGACTCCTGCGGCAATTGGAATTCCCAAGATATTATAAATAAACGCCCAAAATAAATTCAATTTTATTCTGTTAAAGGTCTGCTTACTTAATTCTAATGCTTTAGCAACGTCGAGCAAATTATTTTTAACAAGGACAATGCCACCAGAATCAATAGCAATATCTGTCCCAGACCCCATGGCAATACCGACATCAGCTTGTGTTAAAGCGGGAGCATCATTAATTCCATCACCGACAAAGGCAACTTTACCAGAAGCTTGTAATTCTTTGATTTTATTAGCCTTATCTATCGGCAATACATCAGCGATAACTTGCTCGATACCAACTTGCTTGGCAATTGCTTGTGCAACTAACTTGTTATCTCCAGTTAGCATCACTGCTTGTAAACCTTGCTTTTTTAACGCGGTGATTGCTGTTTTAGTAGTTGGCTTAGGAGCATCCTGAATAGCAATCACACCAATAACAGACCTGTTAAGTCCCACCAAAACAACTGTCTTAGCTTCTGCTTGCAATCGCTGTATGCTTTTTTCTACTTCAGAATCAATAGTTAAATTCTCGTTACTAAATAGCTTGCTATTGCCAACCAAGACTTTTTCTCCAGCAAGTTCCCCAACAATACCTTGTCCTTCAACCGCCTTAAAATTATCAACTTTAGTAATTTTGGCATTATGCTCTTTGCCACCTGCTAAAATGGCTGCTGCAAGAGGATGTTCAGAAGCTGCTTCTAAACTCGAAGCTATTGCTAAAATCCTGTTTTGATCTTCACCGATAATATCAGTTACTACCGGGGTGCCGTTGGTAATGGTACCAGTCTTATCAAAGACTACTGTATCCAAATTGTTGGCTGCTTCTAACACTTCACCATTTTTAATTAAAATTCCCATTTTGGCACCCTTACCAGTACCAACCATTAGTGCCGTAGGTGTAGCAAGACCTAACGCACAAGGACAAGCGATTACCATTACTGAAACCGCAAAAATGAGTGCATCAGCAATATTGGCGCCAATCAGCGAATACCAAATAATAAAAGTCGCAATGGCAATTATTAGCACTGTGGGAACAAAAACGTCGGAAACTTTATCGGTTAAATTTTGAATCGGTGCATGGCTATTTTGGGCTTTTTTCACAATGTCAACTATTTGGGATAACATAGTATCGCTGCCGACTTTTTGCGCTTCAAAAATCAGAGTGCCATTAGTATTGATGGTTGAGCCAATTACCTTGTCACCTATTTTCTTTTGCACGGGCATACTTTCACCTGTGACCATTGATTCATCAATCGTTGAACTGCCGAAAGAAACTACGCCGTCTACCGGGATTTTTTGTCCAGGCTTAACTTGGACGAAATCTCCAACATTTACCTCATCAATTGGCACTTTGACAAAAGCTCCGTTCCTTCTTACCAATGCATCCTTCGCTTGCAAACCTGCTAGCTTGCCGATTGCATTAGAAGCGTTATCGCGCATCTTTTCTTCTAGAACTTGTCCTAGCAAAACAAATGTGATCACAAACGCTGCACTCTCAAAGAAGACACTTTTACCTGTCACCATTGCATAAATGCTGTATAAATAAGCCGTTAAAGTACCAAGCGCAACCAGTGTATCCATATTGGCATGGTGCTTGCTGAATGATGCCCAAGCAGACTGAACAAAGGGCCTAGCCGCAATTAGCATAATAATTGTAGTTAAAACGCACATGGCCCATTCCGGTAACATCCAGCCTGTAAAAGGTTCTACAAGCATTGATACTAGCATTGGCAACGATAATATTAATGAAATCCAAAAACGAGTTTTAAGCTTCATTACTCAACCACGACTTTTCCAAAAAACATCTCCATACCACAACTAAAATCATAATTCCCCGATTTTAAAGGCTGCAGATTAACCGTAACTGGCTGATTAAGCGGTAATTCAGCAGAAAAAGCTAGCGTAGTAGAACTCACGTAATTTAAACAGCCTTGATCACTAGTTCTGATAAAAGTAAGTTGTGCAGGAAGGTTCTTTTTTAAAATGACAACATCAGGTTTAAAGCCACCATCAACAATTATTTTGGCTTGATTTTGCTCCATCTTAATTACCTCCAAACTATTTTACGATTAGCGTGCCATGAAACATGTTCATGCCGCACTGCCAGCTATATTCACCTGGCTTACTGGTATCAATCTTTATCTGTTCTGCTTTACCCTGCGGCAACTCTTGATTAATCCCAAAGTCAGGGAAAATCACATGATCGAGACAGCTCGACGAATCACTTCTTGTAAAGTTGAGCGTTGCTGGTACGCCCTGCTGCAAGATTATCTTTTCTGGTGAGTATCCACCTTTAACTTCAATAGCAATCTTCTGATTATCAGATACTACATTTGCCGCTTTAGCTTGCACATCACGTTTGCCGAAAAACCACCAAAAAATAAAGCCAATTAATATTAATCCAATAATTGCTACACTGATCCTCATAATTATTCTCCTCAATTGTTGTCTACACTTGTAAACTTATGATTATGATACCACATGATTTACATTTGTAAACATTAATGCAACTTTTTGGCTCAAATCATACAAAAAAACAGGCTGATTGCCTGTTTATCAAGGATTATTCAATTTTATAATGCAAGTTAGTTAAGTCCTCGCGGCCTTCATCAATATATCCAGTATATTCTTCAACATTACCAGCAGTTGGAATAAACAAAACCTTATTAGTTTTTATGTTACTAGTCTGAATGAAATCTTCAAACTGTTCAACAACTCCAGCAAAATAAGAACATAAAAAAATTTTCTTCATTTTTCCTCCAAATAGTGATTTTTAATTATTAATATTTACGTATTATCATAAAAACAGGTTTACCCCAAGTATAAATACTATCGATTCTTGTTTTTAACCAAACGAATCTCACGATCAAACATTTGTCTCATATGATCATTAAGACTGTGAGCAATAAAAATAACTGTTTGTTCACCAGAAGTAACTTCACGCAAAATTTCGATTGTTGCTTGTTGATCAATGGCACTTGTTCCTTCATCAATCAGAATAATTTTACTTTGATGAACCAATGCCCGAATTAAAACAATTTTTTGCCTTTGTCCTCCTGAAACATTTAATTTATTTAAATTAATTATCGTATTTAGTCCTGTAGGAAAATGGGAAATATCACTTCTAAACTGAATTTTCTCAATCAATGGCGTTAATTTAGGTTTTAGGCTTACACTAAACATTGTCATGTTGTCAGCAACACTTCCTGGAAACAAAACTGGTTCTTGTGGAATATACCCAACTTTGCTCATGTCTGGTATGATTCTTTGTCTTGTTTCATTCCTGAATAGCACTTTACCCGTTGTAGGTGTAATTTCACCAAGTAAAATTTTCAGTAAGTTAGTTTTACCAACACCAGAATCACCAGTAAGCAATACTTTTTCACCCTTTTTAACATTAAGGTCTGGAAAAGTTAGTCGCTCACCATTAGGAAACTTAAGACTTAAATTTTCTGTCATCAAAGAAACTGGTGTCTCCAAACTCTTTTCCTGTTTTACCGAACTTTGTGTGGCAGAATCCGCAATTTGCTTATTGAGGGACTTACTTCCCTCAATTCGCCCATAAGCCGCAATCATTTGTTCAATTGAGCTAGCAAGATAATATTGACAGTCCACCACAACGATCCAAGCACCAAATTGAACGTGATGGTTTATAATCAACCATCCCGCTAGGATAAAAAGTAAAAAGCTAAAACTTTCCGAAATTAAACCGTTAATTACCACTAAAGTTTGTTGCAAACCAACTTGTTTAACATTCGCATCTTCTAACTTTTTAGAATCTACCTGGATTACTTTAAATAATTTAGCACCTGCTAAATATCGGCGTAATTCCGCTAATCCAGATAGCCACTTTTCAAGGCTATCAAGATAAATTTTATTAGCACTAGAAATATGCAACGTTGCCTTTTGCAACTGCTTATTCAATAATTTAGGCAAGATTAACGAAATAATTGTCATTGCAATACTAATTACCAGCAATAACCAATGAAAGTTTAGCAACAATAAAAAAGCAAAAACAAAAAAGCTAATGTCCATAATAATATTGCACCAAGATGCAAAATAATCCCAAGTTACCTGTTCAATATCATTAGTTAGACGATTTTGTACTTGTGAAACTTGATGATCAGCTTGATCATAAAAATAATGCTGAACTATTTTACGGCGCAAAGTTACGCTATATTCTTCTGCTTGTTTTGTAAATAATGAATTAAACCAACCTTGAGTAAAATAATCAACTAGTGAAACTAACGCCATAATTGCAACTAGCAAAAAAGCAAATGGAATTTGCCATTTTTTTATGGCTGTTGTTATTATTGCAAGCAAGCCAGTATTAACTAGATGCATTGCTGGAAAGAAAGCTGCTGTAAAAATTATCAGAATACAACGTAATGGATTTTGCTTAAAAAAGTCTTTAATCGTCATTATTTTGCACCTTCTTTAGCTTGTAAATTAATTTGATAATCAAATTGCTGCATTAATTTCGGGCTAAAATTGTGTGCTACCATCAGTAAAGTTTGCTTAGTTTGCAATAATTCATGAACAATTTTAGCAGTTGCATTACTATCAATTGCGCTAGTTGCTTCATCAAGTAACAACATCTGTGGTTCACAAATTTCGGCTCTAGCCAAAACTATCTTCTGCTTCTGACCACCTGATAAATTATCTTGATCCAAATTAACTTGCGTTTTTAAACCAGCAGGAAAGTTACCTAAATCAGCAGAAAGCTGCATTTTTTCTGTAACTTTAGGAACTTTTTCAACTAAATTGTTGGCAAACATTGTAATATTTTCCGTAATACTAGTAGGAAATAAACTGCTATCTTGAGCAATATAACCAACCATAGCATTTTGAGGACTAATTACTTGTCCATTATCTGTTTGATAGATAACTCGTCCTCGCTGTGGTATTAACTCACCCAATAAAACTTTTAATAGTGTAGATTTACCACTACCAGAATCTCCCGTTAGCAATACTTTATCACCTGCATTAATTGTAAAATCAGGATAGGTAATTTTCTCACCATGTTGATATTCAACTACTAAATTTTTAACTTGAACACTATTAACTGGCACTACTTGCGGCAACGAAATAAACTGGCGTAATTTTCCAGTTAGATCTCGCAACTGCTTAGTTGAATTAATTGATGTAATTGCATCAACTATATCCCATAAACTATTGAAAATATTCGAACAAAAGCTAGTAGCAATAACCCAACTGCCAAAATCAATTTGATGATTAACAAGCAAAACAAGAGCATAGCCCATAATTCCAATTTGTCCAAGCGTATTGCCAATACCATTAATTCCAATTGCAATGCCATGCAGATTCTCTTTTTTGATATTTGCTTGAGCTAAAGCTTGACTAGTGCGATCCAATTCCTTATTCACTTTTGAAAAAACGCGATAACGCCGTAATTCAGTTAAGCCTTGAAACCAATTACTAATAGTTTCAAGCAATTCTGAATTTTGCATCGCTGCAGTGGCAGTTGCCGTTGATAACTTTTTTTTCATGATTTTTGGTAATAGAAATACAATAATCGCGACAACGATAGTTGCTAAAATCAAACTCCAATGTAATGTAAACAAGGCACTAATCGATAGCATAATCACAAGTAAAGATTGCACAATAATAGACCAAGGCTCTAAATAATCAGTCGTTAAAATTTTCATATTACTGCTTAATTCATTTTCTATTTTAGAAATTTTATCCTGACCATTTGCATAATAATGGCGTAAAATTTCATCTCGTACTCTGTGGATATATTCCTGTATCTGCTGATTAAATTTATAAGTTGCCGTCGCAAGTAATGCAGTTGCCATAAATTTAGTAACAGCTTGAGTAATTATCCAAACCAGAAAATTAGAAAAGTTCTGTTTACTAATCGCATTTATCGCATATTTAAGTAAATATTGTGATCCAGTGCTTGAAAATGAACTAAAAATATAAATAACTAAAATTAAAATAGCTCTTGGTCCGTTGACTCTAATAATTTCTTTAATACTCAATAAATTCCCCCTTATTTTCTTTTTTAATTAAACACTAATATTGACTTATTAGCAATACTTTAATGTTGTGAAAATGTCAGTAAAACTTTAAGAGATTTAATTTTCATATCAAATTATTTCTAGTCACACTTAGTCACACAAAAAGCAGGCAATTAAGCCTGCTACATCAAGGGTTACGTTCATTTCTAAAAAATTAATGACGACAAATTTCTAACTTATTTTACTTTGTGTGACCTACAGTGTGACTGACCACAACATTTCACATTAATTTACAACTATTTAAAGTACTTCATAACAAGCAAAAGCCCGTCATATCAAGATTGATACAACGGGTTTTAATGCGATATTTGCCTTTGTTATGCTGATTGCCAGAATCGAACTGGCGACCTTTTCTTTACGAGGGAAACGCTCTACCAACTGAGCTAAATCAGCAACTCGTAACGTTTAAATTATACCAGAACTAAAAAAGGCGTGCAAATTAAATTGCACGCCTTTGCTGATTATTGCCAATCAAGGCACAATTCTTGCTCATGCAATAGTTGCGGTAATTGGTCACGATCAATCCGCTTGTCGTTCAGCTTGTCGCCAGTAATTTGCTTAGTAAATGAATCAATGCGGCGATTAGCATCCCGCAAATCATAGTAAGTCGTCACTTCAGCATCATAATCTGCTAAATCACTTACTTTAAAATCGCGTGGATATTCATTTTCAAAGGTAGTAAATTTCAGTGGTAAACGCGGCTTGAGTTGTGGCTGTTGATCAGGTACACCTACCTGCATTCCTAACGCTGGAAAAGTTAACTTAGGCAAATCCAGAACTTTGAGCATTTCTAACGGGTGGTCGTTAATCGTACCAAGTGGCACCATGCCCAATCCCATGCTCTCTACCGCATTGGCGACATTTTGAAAAGATAACAAAGTATCATCCAATCCCTGAAAGAAAATATCAGTCGTATGCACTCGTCCATCATCTTGTCCCAATTGCTGACGAATTTGCTGATTACGATATAAATCCACGACAAAGATGAACAAATCACCTTCTGAGCCAACATATTGTTGGTTACACAATTGCCGAATTTGCGCTCTCTTATGTTCGTCCGTAATATGCAATAACGAAGCATTTTGCATAAACATGCTGGTGGCTGTATGTTGAAAAACCGTGTATAAAGTAGTTAACTCGTCTGCACTTAAAGTTTCATCCTTAAATTTACGAATTGAACGATGCTCAAGTTGCCGATCAATTGTTTCATTATGAATCATTTACTTACCTCTTTCTCTATTTTCTTACTAAAAGTAAGTTTATGGCAAATTTCACTTAGTGTCAATTAACCCATTTTGCGAAAAGTTAAACTTTTTTCCTAATAGCTATGGTAAAATTTAACTAAAATCAGATTCTTAATTGGAGGCAATTATGCGTATATTAGTCGTTGGTGGAGCCGGTTATATCGGTTCAATCGCAGTCAAGAAGTTGCTGGCAGCTGGCAATCAAGTAATCGTATTGGATGCTTTATACACCGGTCATCGAAAATCGGTCGATCCTAAAGCCAAGTTTTACCAAGGCGATCTCCAAAATCAGTTCTTGGTCAGCCAAATTTTGCGTAATGAAAAAATTGATGCAGTCATGCACTTTGCCGCATATTCTTTAGTCCCAGAGTCTGTAGCAAAGCCGCTCAAATATTATGACAACAACGTTTCTGGCATGATTGCTCTGCTGACAGCAATGAAAGATGCTGATGTTAAGTATCTCGTCTTTTCTTCTAGCGCTGCAACTTATGGTATCCCGCAAAAACTGCCAATTACCGAAGATTCACTGCTGAATCCGATTAATCCTTATGGTGACACCAAGGCCATGATGGAAAAGATTATGCATTGGGCAGACAAGGCTGACGGCATTAAGTCAATTGCCTTGCGCTACTTCAACGTTGCTGGTGCTTTAAGCGATGGCAGTATTGGTGAAGATCACAGCCCAGAAACCCATTTAATTCCAAATATTTTACGCAGTGCAGTTTCAGGTGATGGACAATTTACTATTTTTGGTAATGACTATGACACTCCTGACGGAACTAATGTGCGCGACTATGTCCAAGCTGAAGATTTAATTGATGCTCACTTGTTAGCCTTAAATCACTTAGTCAAAACTAATCAATCAGATGTCTTCAATTTAGGTACAGCACACGGTTATTCTAATTTAGAAATCCTGCAAGCTGCTTGTAGCGTAACTGGCAAAGAAATTCCTTATACCATTGGGCCACGCCGTGCCGGTGATCCAGATTCGCTAGTTGCTGATTCAACTAAGGCTCGCACTATTCTTAACTGGCAGCCTCGTCATGAAAGTGCAACAGAAATTATGACTAGTGCTTGGACGTGGCATCAGACTCATCCCCAAGGCTATAATGACTAAACAAAAATGACTAGCAAACTGAGCTAGTCATTTTTTATTTCATTAATTATCGTATATAAATCCATATCGTGAAATTGGTTATCATGCTTAAGTTCATCTCGTAAAAGTGCCACATGGGTAAAATTTAAACGTTGTGCAACAGCACGACTGGTCGTATTTTTATGATCTGCTAATAAGTTAAGTCTGTGCAAGCCTAATTCATTAAAAGCGATGACTACTAATTGCCGCACACTTTCAGTCATAATCCCTTTACCCCGATATGACTCGCCTAACCAATAGCCAATTTCCGCACTTTCATTAGTCCAATCAACTTGATGTAAATCTAACATTCCCGCTGGCTGACCAGCAACAGTAATCACCAATTCTAACATTTCATAATTAGCAGTTTTAGTTCTAGTCATTTTGATAAATTTCGCTTCATCTTCTACACTCGACATCGACTTAGCCCAAGGCAGAAAGCGAGCAAGACTAGCACGACTGTCAGCTACTTGTTGATAGATCGCTTCTGCTTGATTGACTTCTGGCAAAACCAGTTGAATTGCTAAATCATTAACCATAAACTCTGTAAGTTTAAACATTTTTAACCTCCTTAACCATTTCTTAATAATACTGATATTTCGGCAAAAAAACAATCTTATTTACCACTATCATTTAATATTAACAGTCCCAGTAAAGCATAAATCATTCAAATTTGCTACAATAATAAGGTGTTATATATTATTTAAGAATAGGAGTAGTTTAATGAGTAAGGAAGATCCTAAAAATAGCACTGGCTATGAGCGTACCCTGACCAATGCACATATTCAATTAATTGCGTTAGGCGGTACCATCGGGACTGGGCTATTTCTCGGTGTGGGTAATAGTATTCAAGCAGCTGGTCCAAGTGTAATTTTAATTTATATTATTGTCGGAATTTTTCTGTTTCTATTAATGCGGGCATTAGGCGAATTAATTGTTTCCGATTTATCCAAGCATACCTACATCGATTTCATCGAAAAATATTTAGGTAATGATATTGGCCATATCACAGGTTATCTCTATTGGCTTAGTTGGATTACCTTGGGGATGGCTGAAATGACCGCTTTAGGAATTTACTTTCAGTATTGGTTCCCTCATTTACCTACTTGGATTCCAGGGCTGGTTACTATTGTTGCTTTACTATTTATTAATCTGCTATCAGCTCGACTATTCGGCAACCTAGAATTTAGTTTTGCCATTATTAAAATTGTGACGATTATCGCTTTTGTATTACTAGTTGGCTTTTTACTAATAAAAGGCGATCAAACCAACTTTGGTCCAGTCGCACTTGATAATCTAGTCAAACATGGTGGCTTTTTTGCTAAAGGCAGTTCTGGCTTCTGGTCAGGATTTCAAATGGTGATTTTTAGTTTTGTCGGCGTAGAATTAGTTGGTTTAACCGCTGCTGAAGCTCAAAATCCACAAACCACAATTAAAAAAGCAATTAATGAAGTACCACTAAGAATCATTTTATTCTACGTGCTAGCTATTGTCGCTATCCTAGTAGTCATCCCTTGGAATAAGGTAGCCACTAATTCTAGTCCATTCGTCCAGGCGCTTGGAGCAACTGGAATTCGGAACGCTGGCTCAATTATTAACTTCGTGGTTATCTCTGCCGCGGTTTCTTCAACCAACAGTATTTTATATAGTGCGGGACGCATCCTGTTTTCAGTCTCATTTGATGGTAAAGGAAAATGGAGTCAAACCTTTGGCCACTTGCGCAGACAACTACCACAAAACGCATTGATGCTATCTGCCTGCCTAATGGCAATAGCACCAATTATTATCGTTGTAATCGGTGATCAAGCGTTTAGCTTTATTTCATCAACCTCAACAAGCATGTTTTTAATCATTTGGTGTTTGATGCTTTTAACTCACATTGCTTACCGTAAAAATACAGCTCCTGATCAGCTAACTGAATTTCAGATGCCGGGATTCCCATACCTTGATTACGCAACTATTTTATTCTTTGTCTCAATGATTGTTTTACTGCTTATCCTACCAGACAATCGTGTTTCAATGATTGCTGCGATCGTGTTATTTGCAGTTTTAGCTGCTAGCACTAAAATATTTCGTACAAAACAAAATTAATTAAAAAAACACCTCCTTAACTATCAAAATTAAGGAGGTATTTTTATGCTCTATTTAGTAAAATTAGCTTTGATTTTTTGCCATAAAGTTAATGACTTGCGCATTTTATCAGCCGGAAAATGATTACGAATTGCATGTAGCGTCTGCTTGTTTTTTCGTGTTGAAAAAATAAACGTTCCATTACTTTTAGTCCGTAATTCAAATCGCGGAATATAATGTCCACCAAAATGAACATCTGCCACAACATAGGTGATTTCATCCCATGGTATCTGGACATAATCTTCAAGATGACGGTCATTATAGAATTCAAAAGCATGATCGCCAATCATTACCTTGCCATAAGTCGCGACGCCCCGAAACCAAGTCGCGCTAATTGATAACTCACTTACGGCATTACTCGATTTAACCATATAAAATTAAAGAACGTGCAAAACATGCAGGACAACCCCAACAATGAAAATCGCAATGATGATCACAATTGGTGAAATCTTCTTCTTGAGTAACCACATACAGAAGAATGTCAGCAATAATCCGGCTAATCCCGGAATTAAGCTATCAAGATTCTGTTGCAGCGTCGTCGTCTTAAAATTAGTTAACGACAATCCTTGTTGCTGTTGCAACAACGCCTGTTGAATTCCTTTAGCACCTGCTGGTAATGATCCCCAATCAATGTAGCCACCTTTTTGTACAGGTGTCTTAGAAACAATTGGCGTGAAGTTAATATTAACCCAACGCTCAATTAACGAACCAAGGACAAACATCCCCATCATTGACGCGCCACGGGTTACCTTTTGCAGCAATCCACCAGATACATCGTTAGTAATTGCTGAACCAGCTTTATAACCAAATTCTTGCGTATACCACATGAATGCTAAACGCACTACGTTCCAAATTACGAAGAATAAGATTGGTCCCAAGATATTACCTTGAATCGCCATCGATGCACCAAGTGCACCGACAATTGGCCGAACCGTGTACCAAAAGACTGGGTCACCAACACCAGCTAAAGGTCCCATCATTCCGACCTTCACACCTTGAATCGCCTCATCTTCAACTTCAGTCCCATTAGCCTTATCCTCTTCTAGCGCTAAGGTAACTCCTAGAATCGGGGAAGCTAGATACGGGTGCACGTTAAAGAAGACTAGGTGCCGCTCTAAGGCTTCTGCTAATTCATCTTTTTTCGGATATAACTTTCTTAAAGCCGGAATCATCGAATAGACAAAACCACCATTTTGCATTCTTTCATAGTTCCAAGAAGCCTGCAAAAATTGCGAGTGCCACATAACTTTGAAGCGGTCGGCCTTGGTCAATGTTATTTTTTTATCAGCCATTATAAAATCCTCCTCTTAATATCACTTTAATAGTCATCAATAATATCGCCGAGTGGATCACCAGTATCGCTTGCTTGCGAATTAGTACCACCATTGCCGCCTTTTGATTCAAGTGCCAGATACATAATCGCCATCGCTAGACCAATTGCGCCTAGAGCAATCAAGGTTAAGTCCTTAATTGCTGCTAATGCAAAACCGATAGCAAAGAATGGCCATACTTCTTTAGAAGCCATCATGTTGATAACCATTGCATAACCAACAGCCACCACCATGGCACCACCGATTGACATTCCATCACTTAACCATTTTGGCATTAATCCAAGCCAATACTGCACAGTCGAAGTTGGAATTAATAGTAGTAAGCCAGCCGGAATAGCAATTCTTAATCCTTGTAAACAAACATCAATCCATTGCCACATATTAATCTTGCGCCAATGACCCTTTTTAGCTTCTGCATCCATAATATGGACAATCCCTGTGGAAATCGTCCGTACGATCATGGTTAAAAACAATCCAGCAACAGCTAACGGCATCGCAATTCCCGTGGCCATCCCGATACCATCAGTACCTTTGCCACTTTGAACTAAAATAATTGCCGATGCTACTGAAGCTAGCGCTGCATCTGGTGCAACCGCCGCACCAATATTAGCCCAACCTAAAGCAATCATTTGTAAATGCCCACCAAGAATAATCCCTAAGTCAAGGTGTCCAGTTACCAAACCGATTAATGTACAGGCCACCAATGGTTGGTGAAACTCCCATTGATCCAAAATTCCTTCCATCCCTGCGAGAAAGGCAATTAGAACCACTAAAATCATTTGAATAGCGTTCATTTTTTCGCTCTCCTTTTATTTATTCTTTTGCTCATCAAGTAAATTCTGTGCCTTATTGAGAATTGGTTCTAAAGCACCCGTCTTATCAGTTGGTACCTTACGCACATCAAACTTAACACCCAATTTTTCCAGTTCGTGGAAAGTATCCACGTCTTTTTGATTCATTGATAACACATTATTCGCATTAACATCGCCTGGTGTATACGACATCGAACCCACATTGACCGTTTCGATCTCAACACCGGCTTTAATTACTGCTAAAACATCTTCAGGATTTTCAAACAATAGCAAAGCATTAGTATCACCAAAACGTGGGTCTTTAGCAATTTCAACCATTTTAGCTAGTGGAACTGTATGTGCCTTAACACCAGCAGGCGCTGCCTCACGAATCATACTTTTGCGCATTTCGTCTTTGGCAACACTATCTGAAACCACGATCACCCGATCAGGATGCATCGTCGGAATCCAGCCCGTAGCCACCTGACCATGCAATAACCTTGAATCAATTCGTGCTAACACAATCTTAATCTTACCGTCACCCACAACGGTACCTTCAGGAATTGCTTGTTTTGTTGCAATTTCCTTTGGTGCAACTTGCTTTTGACTTGCTTGAGGCATCAACTCAACTGGCTTAGTTTTAACACCATCTTTAGCCGGTTCCACAATTGCAGTCGCGATTTCATGCGCCGAAGCATCCGGATTAGTCAAACGCTGCGTTAAAGCTTCAACAACCATTGGTAAATTCATCCCAGCAACTGCTGCCCAATTAGGATGTTTTTCAAGTAACCCATTAGCCTGATTAAAGGGGGTTCCTCCCCAAAGATCAACTAAAAATAGTACATCCGTACAATCCTTAAATGCAGCTACAGCCTGCTCCATCTTATTGCGAATATCATCTGGCCCTTCTTCAGGTGTCAAAATGACATGGGCAAAATTTTCTTGTTCGCCAAACAGCATCTGCGCAGATTGCGCGATCCCATCAGCGAACCCACCATGGCTGGCTAATATAATTCCCACCATGCGAATTCCCCCTTTTAAAATAAATGTATCCGCTCCAATTATACCATACAAGTAGAGTTAATAAATAACTTATCCACAGTAAATACCCGTCAAAACCCAATGATATCAACAAAATAGTTTTTGCTGTGGATAAAATAAAAAGCTCATGAAAGTCTAATAGTTTCATGAGCTAAGCTTTAAAAATATTTTATAAGTTGTGCCTGATTAAGTTATTTTTTGGTAAGCACCGTGACAGCCTCAACATGAGGAGTCTGTGGAAACATATCAACTGGATCGATTCGATTAAAATAATATCCTTGCTTTTGGAATTCTTGTAAATCCCGCACCATAGTTGCAGGATTACAAGAAATATAGACAATCTTTTGCGGACCGGTCTTAACTGCGGCTTCAATAAACTCCGGTGTCAGGCCTTTTCTTGGTGGATCAACAAAAATCACATCACTTGTAATTCCCTTTTTAGCCCAACGCGGCATTAGTTCTTCAGCTTTACCAGCAAAATATTTGGCATTATGAATATCATTTAATTCAGCGTTATTATTAGCATCTTTAACAGCATCACGCACTACTTCGATTCCGCGGACACTTTTAACATGCTTAGCAACGCTCAGACCAATTGTACCGATTCCAGAGTACGCATCAATAACAACATCTGTTGGCTTAAGTTGCGCTTGCTTAATGGCCAAATCATACAATCTTGGTGTCTGCTTAGAATTGATTTGGAAGAAACTTTCAGGTGAAATTTTAAATTCAACTTCACCTATGCGATCTGTAATTTGCGGTAAACCAAACACTAAATAATCCGTTTTACCCAAAATAACGTTAGTTTTCTTAGGATTATGATTCAGTACCAAACTAGTGACACCGGCAATCTGTTTAATTTCTTCTGCTACTTGCGGTAATTGTGCAAAATCTTTATCTAAGCAAACTAAAATTACCATGATTTCGCCAGTTGCCTGACTGCGACGTACATCAAGATAACGTACTTCACCGCTATTGTGCACCTCATCATAAGCTGGAACTTTGTTCTCCCGCAAAATATCCCTTACTTTAACTAAAACTCGGTCAATTTCTGGATCAGTAGTAAAGAAATTAGTTAGTGGGACTAAATCATGGGAATGTTTTCTAAAAAAGCCAATCTCAAGCTGTCCATTGACCATTCTCACTGGAACTTGGGCCTTATTACGATAACCAGTTTGATCAGGACTTGGCACCGTTTGACCAACTTCAACTTGGTCTAAGTGAGCCTTTTTGAGTAAATTTACTACCTGCTCACGTTTAAATTCAAGCTGCTGATCATAACTAAGATGGGCTAGTGAGGCTAGACCTGTTTGCACCCATTGGTTGAGTTCAATTTCAACTCGATTGGGACTCTTCTTAATAATTTTTTCAATCTTAGCAAAGGCAAAGCGCTTCTTAACTTTTAACACCTTTGCACTAACTACTTCACCTGGCAAAGCATTAGTTACAAAAACTGTCATACCCTCATAATGTGCAACACCCATTGCTTCGTATGACAAATCGGTAATTTCTAATTCAATAATTTGATTTTTTTCCATCTTCGGTCCTTTTTTACAAACACTATTTATAATTATATTTTACTAGGGACAATTATTTTAAACAATAAAAACAAATAAAAAGCCAAGTAACATCATGATCTGATCCTACTTAGCCTCAAAATCAACAATTATTCTTCTGTTTTACGTCCTTTATAGAGAAAATTAAACACAAACGAAACAATAATCGCAATAAAGGAAATAACGTAGACACCTTTTAAAGCACTAAACAATACTTGCCGTAGTTGTGGAACTAAGTTAGCTGCTAATTCCTTGGCTTTAGCTGAAGAAACAATTTTATTCATCATTCCCTGTGTTAACTTGGGATAATGACGTAATTGATCAGCAACTACCGTATTAAAGGCAATTCCGTAAATAGAAACTAACATGGTTTGTCCTAAATATTTCATCAATGTATTAAAAGAAGTAGCAACCCCAACGTTTTCAGCATCAACTAAAACTTGCGAACGAACTTGTGCAGCCGTTATTATTGAACCAAAGCCAAAACCATTTAACGTTGCAATTACGCAAAAGACCCAAAATGGAGTATGTAGAGGAACTATTAATAACAACACATCAGCAACTAATAGTAGGCTCAATAAGCCAAAGAAGGTATTACGAACTCCCCAACGGCTGAGCATACCACCAATAAAGAATGAGCCAACGACCCACATAATTGAACTTGGTGTTACTGCAAAGCCAGCAATTGTGGCACTAGTCCCCAAAATTCCTTGCATCCAGGTTGGAATATAAAATTCAAAACCAATAACAATTCCAGCGATAAATAAGGTAATTAAGTTTACTGCTAAAAATTCCTTATTCTTTAGCATTGACAACGGCATAATTGGATCTGCTGCGCGCTTTTCTGCATGATAAAAGGCAACTGCACTAATCCCAATTAAAATAATCAGCAAACCAATTATTACAGGCTTTAACGTCCCTAATTCTTGCAAAGTAAACATTAAAGTCAACAGCAAAACCGTTAGCCAGCATGTTCCCTGCAAATCTAATTTAGCACTCTTCTTTTCTTTTGGCTCTTTCAAAAAAATGACTACTAATGCCAAAGCAATCAACCCAATCGGAACATTAATATAGAAAATCCAATGCCACGACAAGTTTTGCACAATAAATCCACCCAGCAGTGGCGCAATAACTGATGCAACGCCCCAAAAGCCAGAATTTAATCCCAACATTTTAGTCCGTTTTTCTAAAGTATACATATCGGCAATGATAGTCATGGCAACAGGCTGAACGGCACCTGAACCAAGTCCTTGAATAACCCGAAATAAGATTAATTCGATCATATTATTGGCTTGACCACAAAGTGCAGAACCAATAACAAATAAAGCAATTCCAAATAAAAAAACTGGCTTACGGCCAATGCTATCCGCCAGTTTTCCATATAAAGGAGTTGATACAGCCGTCATAAATAGAAAAATTGAAACAACCCAATTCATTATTTCTAAACCATTTAAATCAGAAACAATTGTTGGCATAGCAGTTGACACAATTGTCCCTTCAATTGCAGTCATAAAAGTTGTCATAAAAATCGCAATTGTAACTATTGGTACATTGGTTTTTTTCATATTTACTCCTCTTCTAAATTATTTATTTTGCTTGATAAAATCGCATAAAGCTGCAACTTTATCTGTTTTTTCCCATGGTAAATCAATGTCAGTTCTACCAAAATGGCCATAAGCTGCAGTTTGCTCATAAATTGGCCGCTGTAAGTCAAGCATTTTGATAATTCCTGCTGGACGCAGATCAAAAATTGTTCTAACCGCCTTAGTTAGCAATTCGTCACTTACTTTACCGGTCTTGGCAGTGTCAATCATTACAGAAACCGGATGAGCGACTCCAATTGCATAAGCAAGTTGCACTTCGCAACGTTCAGCTAACCCTGCAGCTACAATATTTTTAGCAACATAACGTGCTGCATAGCTAGCGCTACGATCAACCTTAGTCGGATCTTTACCTGAAAAGGCACCACCGCCATGACGTGCATAGCCACCATAAGTATCCACAATAATTTTGCGACCAGTTAAACCAGAATCACCTTTGGGTCCACCTATCACAAATCGACCTGAAGGATTGATTAAGAATTTTGTCTGCTTATCAAGATACTTAGCAGGAATAACTTGCTTAATTACCTGCTCAATCATCGCTTGCCTAATTTCTTTATTTGAAATTTGATCATCAGTTTGAGTTGAAATCAGTACAGTATCTACCCGTTGTGGCTGATTTTGTTCATTATATTCTACTGTTACTTGCGCCTTGGCATCTGGACGTAACCACTTCAAAGTATCATCTTTACGCAATTGTGCTACCTGTTGCATTAGGCGATGCGCAAGTGAAATCGGTAACGGCATTAACTCAGGCGTTTCTTTAGTCGCAAAACCAAACATTAACCCTTGATCACCTGCACCTATTTGATCAAGTTGATCCGTATCAACTTTTTGCTCACGAATTTCAAGCGAATTATCGACGCCCTCGGCAATATCCGGTGATTGCTCATCAATATCAACTAATACCGCACAATTATTACCATCAAAACCAAGTTCTGGCTTATCATAACCAATCCGTAAAACCGTCTTACGCACAATTCCCTGAATATCAACATATGCGCTAGTCGATATTTCTCCAAAAACGTATACGATACCCGTAGTAACGATCGTTTCACAAGCCACATGGGCATCAGGGTCTTGCCTAATAATTGCATCCAAAATCGCATCTGAAATTTGGTCCGCGATTTTGTCAGGATGTCCTTCAGAAACCGATTCTGAAGTAAACAATCTTTTTTCCATAATAGTCCCCCTATATAGACAATAGCTATTCGGTTACAAGGCATCTCCACTTCAATGTGGATCCTCTCAGGACTTGAACCGATAATATATTTCGTTCTGAATTATACCATATAAAAAAGACTACCGATAACCGATAGTCTCAGAACGATGGAGGATACAGGGCTCGAACCTGTGACCTCCTGCTTGTAAGGCAGATGCTCTCCCAGCTGAGCTAATCCTCCAAAGTGACCCGTACGGGATTTGAACCCATGTTACCGCCGTGAAAGGGCGATGTCTTAACCACTTGACCAACGGGTCATAATTACAATATTTTGAATTTAATAACCAAATCCATGAGTAATGGTGGTGCAATTACTACACCACCACTACTCAATGGAGGATACAGGGCTCGAACCTGTGACCTCCTGCTTGTAAGGCAGATGCTCTCCCAGCTGAGCTAATCCTCCAGTCTACCACTTCAAAACATAATAGCATAATAATTATGTATTGTCTACTTCAATTAGCAAATAAGCGACAAACATAATACGGAGTGTGAGAGATTTGAACTCTCGATACAGGATTAACCCATATACATGATTTCCAATCATGCTCCTTAAGCCACTCGGACAACACTCCAACGCGCTCCGGCTGACAGACTCGAACTGACGACATCTTGATTAACAGTCAAGCGCTCTACCAACTGAGCTAAGCCGGAATATTAAAAAAGCACGGCAACGTCCTACCCTCGCAGGCAGTTTCCCACCAACTACTCTCGGCGTTAAGAAGCTTAACTTCTGTGTTCGACATGGTTACAGGTGTTTCCTTCTTGCTCTTGCCACCGTACTTTTTATTCTCTTTGAGTTTTTACACTCAAAACTAAATATAATCTACTCTTTTTACCGTTCCACTCTCTTTCCAAATTGCACTCGCTTTTGGTCAAGTCCTCGACTGATTAGTACTAGTCCGCTCCAAGTATCACTACTCTTCCACTCCTAGCCTATCTACCTCATCGTCTTTGAGGTGTCTTACTACTTTACGTATGGGAAATCTCATCTTGAGGGGGGCTTCGCACTTAGATGCTTTCAGCGCTTATCCCTGCCATACTTAGCTACCCAGCTATGCCTTTGGCAAGACAACTGGTACACCAGCGGTATGTCCATCCCGGTCCTCTCGTACTAAGGACAGCTCCTCTCAAATTTCCTACGCCCACGACGGATAGGGACCGAACTGTCTCACGACGTTCTGAACCCAGCTCGCGTGCCGCTTTAATGGGCGAACAGCCCAACCCTTGGGACCTACTACAGCCCCAGGATGCGACGAGCCGACATCGAGGTGCCAAACCTCCCCGTCGATGTGAACTCTTGGGGAGATAAGCCTGTTATCCCCAGGGTAGCTTTTATCCGTTGAGTGATGGCCCTTCCATGCGGTACCACCAGATCACTAAGCCCGACTTTCGTCCCTGCTCGAGTTGTCTCTCTCGCAGTCAAGCTCCCTTTTACCTTTACACTCTATGAATGATTTCCAACCATTCTGAGGGAACCTTTGGGCGCCTCCGTTACTCTTTAGGAGGCGACCGCCCCAGTCAAACTGCCCGTCTGACACTGTCCTAAATCTCGCTTAGAGATCCTAGTTAGAGTAGCCATCAAACAAGGGTAGTATCCCAACATTGCCTCTGATAATACTAGCGTACTATCTTCTCTGGCTCCTACCTATCCTGTACATGTTTAACAGCTACCCAATATCAAATTGCAGTAAAGCTCCATGGGGTCTTTCCGTCCTGTCGCGGGTAACCCGCATCTTCACGGGTATTATAATTTCACCGAGTCTCTCGTTGAGACAGTGCCCAAATCATTTCACCTTTCGTGCAGGTCGGAACTTACCCGACAAGGAATTTCGCTACCTTAGGACCGTTATAGTTACTACCGCCGTTTACTGGGGCTTCAGTTCGAACCTTCGCTTGCGCTAAGCTCTCTCCTTAACCTTCCAGCACCGGGCAGGTGTCAGCACCTATACGTCGTCTTACGACTTTGCAGATACCTGTGTTTTTGATAAACAGTTGTTTTTGGTATATTCACTGCGGCTGGTTCTTACACCAGCACCCCTTCTTCCGAAGTTACGGGGCTATTTTGCCGAGTTCCTTAACGAGAGTTCTCTCGCTCACCTTAGTGTTCTCCACTCGACTACCTGTGTCGGTTTGCGGTACGGGTACATTAGCTCTCACTAGAAGCTTTTCTTGGCAGTGTGACTACTTCACCTTCGCTACTTTTATTTCGCTCCTCATCACGTCTTGTGATTATCGAAAGTAAGCATTTGACTCACTCTCTCACTTAACGCTTGAACATGGCTTCCAGCGCCATGCGTGCTTCACCTTCTGCGTCCCTCCATCGTTATTAACGATCTAATGCAGTACAGGAATCTCTACCTGTTGTCCATCGGCTACGCCTTTCTCGGTTTACCTTAGGTCCCGACTTACCCTGGGCGGACGAGCCTGCCCCAGGAAACCTTAGTCTTTCGGCGGATAGGATTCTCACCTATCTTGCGCTACTCATACCGGCATTCTCACTTCTAAGCGCTCCACTTATCCTTTCGATTAAGCTTCTCCGCTCTTAGAACGCTCTCCTACCACGCATTACTTTCATAATGCATCCACAGTTTCGGTACTATGCTTAGCCCCGGTAAATTTTCGGCGCAGCGTCACTCGACTAGTGAGCTATTACGCACTCTTTTAATGATGGCTGCTTCTAAGCCAACATCCTAGTTGTCTACGCAACTCCACATCCTTTTCCACTTAGCATAGATTTTGGGACCTTAACTGGTGATCTGGGCTGTTTCCCTTTCGACTACGGATCTTATCACTCGCAGTCTGACTCCAGTGCGCAGATATCTGGTATTCGCAGTTTATCTGAATTCAGTAACCCTTGACGTACTCTTCGTCCAAACAGAGCTCTACCTCCATTATCTTTTCTCGCACCAGGCTAGCCCTAAAGCTATTTCGGAGAGAACCAGCTATCTCCAAGTTCGTTTGGAATTTCACCGCTACCCACAACTCATCCCCGCAATTTTTAACTTACGTGGGTTCGGTCCTCCAGTGCGTTTTACCGCACCTTCAACCTGGTCATGGGTAGGTCACTTGGTTTCGGGTCTACATCAAATAACTCCTGCGCCCTTTTCAGACTCGCTTTCGCTACGGCTCCGTCCTTTTATGACTTAACCTTGCTATTTAACGTAACTCGCCGGTTCATTCTACAAAAGGCACGCCATCACCCTTTAACGGGCTCTGACTACTTGTAAGCACACGGTTTCAGGTTCTCTTTCACTCCCCTCCCGGGGTTCTTTTCACCTTTCCCTCACGGTACTGGTTCACTATCGGTCACAAGTGAGTATTTAGCCTTACGAGATGGTCCTCGCTGCTTCAATCGGAATTCCTCGTGTTCCGACCTACTCAGGATACTGCTCAGCGTGCTTGAAATTTCGCTTACGGGGCTCTCACCTTCTCTGGCTTATCTTCCCAGATAATTCTGCTATCTCTTACACTACCTTTATTGCAGTCCTACTACCCCAAATGATAAATCATCTGGTTTGGGCTCTTTCCGTTTCGCTCGCCGCTACTATGGAAATCGATTTTTCTTTCTCTTCCTGCAGCTACTTAGATGTTTCAGTTCACTGCGTCTTGCCCTTATTAGCTATGTATTCACTAATAAGTAATACAATTTCTTGTATTGGGTTCCCCCATTCGGATATCTCCGGATCTCTGCGTACTTACCGCTCCCCGAAGCATTTCGCTGTTTGTCGCGTCCTTCTTCGCCTTCTTGTGCCTAGGCATTCACCGTGCGCCCTTCTTTTCTTGACCTTACCTTTAAGATCTTCTCTCTCGGTCGCTCGTGCAATCTGTTTTTCTCTTTGATTGTTTCTCGGTTTTTTCTAGATTATATTCAGTTTTCAATGTCCTAACTTGAGGTACTACCCTCAAAACTAAACAATGTCTTCGTTTCTGTGTGCTTCCTTGCTCCTAGGCTTCTTTTAGTATTCCTACTCTCCACCTATTCGCTCTTCCTTAGAAAGGAGGTGATCCAGCCGCAGGTTCTCCTACGGCTACCTTGTTACGACTTCACCTAATCATCTGTCCTACCTTAGACGGCTGACTCCTTACGGTTATCCTACCGGCTTTGGGTATTACAGACTCTCATGGTGTGACGGGCGGTGTGTACAAAGCCGGGAACGTATTCACCGCGGCATGCTGATCCGCGATTACTAGCGATTCCAGCTTCATGCACTCGAGTTGCAGAGTGCAATCCGAACTGAGATTAGCTTTAAGAGATTCGCTTGCCTTCACAGGTTCGCTCCTCGTTGTACTAACCATTGTAGCACGTGTGTAGCCCAGGTCATAAGGGGCATGATGACTTGACGTCGTCCCCACCTTCCTCCGGTTTGTCACCGGCAGTCTCATTAGAGTGCCCAACTTAATGCTGGCAACTAATAATAAGGGTTGCGCTCGTTGCGGGACTTAACCCAACATCTCACGACACGAGCTGACGACAGCCATGCACCACCTGTCTTAGTGTCTCCGAAGAGAACGTCATATCTCTATGATTTGCACTAGATGTCAAGACCTGGTAAGGTTCTTCGCGTTGCTTCGAATTAAACCACATGCTCCACCGCTTGTGTAAATTTCGTCGTCAATTCCTTTGAGTTTTAACCTTGCGGTCGTACTCCCCAGGCGGAGTGCTTAATGCGTTAGCTGCAGCACTGAGAGGCGGAAACCTCCCAACACTTAGCACTCATCGTTTACGGCATGGACTACCAGGGTATCTAATCCTGTTCGCTACCCATGCTTTCGAACCTCAGCGTCAGTTACAGACCAGAGAGCCGCCTTCGCCACTGGTGTTCTTCCATATATCTACGCATTCCACCGCTACACATGGAGTTCCACTCTCCTCTTCTGCACTCAAGAAATACAGTTTCAGATGCAATTCCTCAGTTAAGCTGAGGGCTTGCACATCTGACTTGTCTTCCCGCCTGCGTTCGCTTTACGCCCAATAAATCCGGACAACGCTTGCCACCTACGTATTACCGCGGCTGCTGGCACGTAGTTAGCCGTGACTTTCTGGTTGATTACCGTCAAATATATAGCAGTTACTCTATACATCCTTCTTCACCAACAACAGAGCTTTACGATCCGAAAACCTTCTTCACTCACGCGGCGTTGCTCCATCAGACTTGCGTCCATTGTGGAAGATTCCCTACTGCTGCCTCCCGTAGGAGTTTTGGTATCGTGTCTCAGTCCCAATGTGGCCGTTCAGTCTCTCAACTCGGCTATGCATCATTGCCTTGGTAGGCCTTTACCCTACCAACTAGCTAATGCACCGCGGGTCCATCCTTTAGCGACAGCTCGAAAGCCGCCTTTTATAGCTTGATCATGCGATCTTACTTCTTATTTGGTATTAGCACCTGTTTCCAAGTGGTATCCCAATCTATAGGGTAGGTTACCCACGTGTTACTCACCCATCCGCCGCTCGCGCTTTTAGCTTCCTACCCGAAGGTATTCTGTTAAAATTGCTCGCTCGACTTGCATGTATTAGGCACGCCGCCAGCGTTCGTCCTGAGCCAGGATCAAACTCTCATTTTTATCTGTTTGTTTGAATGTTTGCTCATTCGTTCTCCAAGATTTGCATCTCGGATTTATTTGCTTGCGAAATTGACTTCGCTCTTGTTTTGGGCTTTTACACCCGCACACTTTTGCGAAAACATTGTTCAGTTTTCAAAGTACTACCTGCTGCTTATAGCAGCGCTTTTCTATTTTAGCAGACGGTTTTGATCTTGTCAATAACTTTCTGCTCTTTATTTCTCGCTAACCTGATTAAGCTAACCAGCTCTCTCAAGCGCAAGTAATACTTTACCCTCTTTTGCTTTCTTCGTCAAGTTTGACTATTTGTTCGCTAATTAGGCTAATTAGTAACTTAAAAAGTTACGATTAATCCTTTTTAAAACGGATATCTTTGATTAAAAACAATTTTGTTGATGTTATTATTCGGTATTAAGTGCTTTCAGTATAAAATTTTATTCAAAACTTTTTCTAAAAAAATAAAAAAAGAGATCATAAAAGATCTCTTTTAGCTTTATATCAAGCTTGGTTGCTTAACAATTTTTTTCATGCCATTCATATATGGGACTAAAACTTCCGGTACAGTTACTGTACCATCTTCATTTTGGTAATTTTCTAAAATAGCTGCAACTGTCCGGCCAACCGCTAGTCCAGAACCGTTAAGTGTATGTGCTAAATGCAGCTTACCATCTTCCGCGCGGTAACGAATTTGCGCACGCCTTGCTTGGAAATCTGTACAGTTCGAACAGCTAGAAATCTCCCGATACTTTTCTTGTTGAGGCATCCAGACCTCTAAATCATAAGTTTTAGCACTAGTAAAACTAGCATCCCCAGTCGCTAGTGCAACAACGTGATATGGTAAATCTAGTTTTTGGAGTAAGCTTTCTGCATTATGGGTCAATTTATCTAACTCTTCCCATGAATCCTCAGGCTTACATACCTTAACCATTTCTACTTTACGAAACTCATGCATTCTAATTAAACCACGCGTATCACGCCCAGCCGAACCAGCCTCACTTCTAAAAGCTGGAGAAAGGGCAGTTACATTAATTGGCAAACGATCTTCATGGATAATTTCATCACGGAAATAATTAACCAATGGTACTTCTGCTGTTGGAATTAATGTCAGCTCTAATTCCTTTTCGGGATCATCATTATCAACAATCGTATAGACGTCTTCAGTGAATTTCGGAAATTGTCCAGTTCCCTGCATTGATTCTTTATTAACTAAATATGGAGGAATAACTTCTGTATAACCAGCTTTGGTATTTTCATCCAAAAAGAAGTTAAAAACTGCACGCTCTAATAATGCACCGGCACCTTTATAGTAGACAAAGCGTGCACCAGAAACTTTTGCTCCACGATCCCAGTCTAAAATATCTAAATCAGTTCCGATATCCCAATGTGCTTTTGGTGTAAAAGCCAATTTAGTCGGTTCATGCCATTTACGAACTTCCTCATTATAATCTTCATCAGGACCAACTGGTGCAGAATCGTCAGGAAAGTTTGGTAGACGTAGCAATATATCATTCTGCCTTGTAGTTAATTCATTAACTTTAGCGTCTAACTCTTTAATTTGGCTGCCAGTTTCGCGCATCTCTGCAATCGCCGCAGAGGCATCCTCTTGATTGCGTTTAGCTTGAGCAATTTTTTGAGAAACAGTGTTACGTTTAGCCTTTAACTGCTCACTTTCATTCAAACTCTGGCGCCGATCAGCATCGATGCCAATTAATTCATCAATTTGTTCAGGCTTAATACTACGCGTAGCTAGTTTCTTCTTAGCCCAATCCGGATTATCTCGAATTACCTTAATATCTAACATTTTTAACCTCCACAAAAAAAGAGCCAACTCATCCCTAAATCTTGGGACGAATTGGCTCTTGCATCGCTTCGCGGTACCACCCAGTTTCAGTTGTCATTACCACAACTGCACTCAATTAGCTTGGGCGATAACGGTGCCGCAAACCGTGCAATGATTAGTTGCCCACAATTGAAGTCTGGAAACGACGTCTATTCGCTCACACCACCCGCGAATTCTCTGTATATAGTCTTAGGACTCCGTGTTTTTATTTATTTTAAGCCATTGCGCTCTTTCAAGCAAATAATATTTCACTTGATTAGTAAAATAATTTTTATCAGTTGGCTGACTGGCAGTATAAATATACTTAAAGCCTAACTTCTTCAACAACTTTTGCGCACGTAAGTTGCTGTTAAACGTACCAGCCCAGATTTGAGTTTGAGCTAACTCTTTAAAAAAATAATTAAATAATACCCGCAGAGCCTGAGTCATATAACCATGCCCTTCGTAATCTCTATCTAATAAAAAGCCAACTTCTTTAGTCTTAGCCAAATCACCAGATTCACCGCGTGAATACAACTCAACTATTCCAATCAACTGATCATCTGTCTGCAAACATACCGCATAACTATTATCTCGCTGTTGATACTGCTTAATCGCAGTTTTGGCTTCAAACAAACTGGCATAGTGAGCAAAACCTGCTGTCTTGCGATAATGATCATCTTGCCCCCACTTAAGCAGAGTTGCTGCATCCGTATCAGCAAATTGCCGCAAACATATGTCTGCCATCACTTGCCTACTAACTTGAGCAGCCAGTCCATGCCAAACATTAAAGCAAAGCTATATGCCGCAATCGTCCACGGTTTACCCAAAATAATAATCCAAAAGTACGTTGAGAATTTCATCTCGGTTAATCCGGCTAGTAAACATAAAACATCATCTGGTGCCATCGGCGCTACAATACAAATACCGAAGAACCAGTTGAATTTATGCTGGTCTTTAGTCCATTTCATATACTTTTCAAGAGTCTTTTCAGAAACAATATGCAAAATAAATGGTCGACCATAATAACGCGCCAAAAAGAAATCAATAATTGAGCCAATGCAAACGCCAATGTAGTTATAAATAAATCCCGCAATTGGTCCAAAAAACACAACTCCTCCAAGTAGGGAAACACCTCCAGGAATAATCGGAAACACTACTTGAACAATTTGAATTAACACAAAAATTACAGGACCAATAATCCTTTTATCTGCTAAATATGCACGCATCTTTGCTTGATTAGTAAAAATTCCTAGCTTATACCAGTAAATGCATAAAAGAATAATAATGATTCCGCTAACAATAGTTAAGATGTTAATCAAACGGCGACTGGCTTTAGGTGACAGCTGCATAAAAAACCTCCCTGACTTTTAAATTTTATTCTACCAAAAATCACCTTGATATAATTGCTTTTTAGCACATTAAGGATAATAATTACCATAATTTAAGAATATTAATTAGTAATTATCCGGAGGATATAAAATGGATATTTGGCAAAAATTATATCAAGCAGCCAAAGTTGAATACCACCCGCAAGACGTTACTCCCTTTATTTATGCACATAATGTCGTCAGTGCGCTTGAAGCTGCAGACGGTCAAATTTTTGTTGGTTTTTGTATAGAAAGCTGCAGTGGTGTACTTGATCTTTGCGCTGAACGAGTCGCCGCATTAAATATGTATGTTAACAGCGGACAAACTCAAATTAAACGAATCATTGCCTTTCGCGATCAAGCTCCTTCGGGCAGTGGGTCTGGCATGCCTTGTGGAGCGTGCCGCGAATATTTAATGCAATTGGATGAACGAAATCGCAATTTAGAATTTATGGTCGACTACCAAAAACGCCAAACAATCACCCTTAATGAACTAATGCCTAATTGGTGGGGCAATGAACGATACCAGTCTGCTAAACAAAAATAGTAAGGAACTAAAGTCTATGATCAAAGTTGAAAATAATGTTGTTTATGATGAAGCAAACCAGTTAACGTGTGATATTTACAGCCCTAGTGACACAACTATTGCCCATAAAGCCCTAATCTTTTGGCATGGTGGCGGTTGGATTCGCGGGGATAAACAAGACGTTAAAAACTTAACTACTGCCATAGTTGCACAAGGCTTTACCACCTTTGTCCCTAATTATCGACTCGCACCTAAAAACACTTTTCCAGCTGCTCACCACGATGCCATTAATTTTGCTAACTGGCTGCTAGAATCAAAATATATTAGTCAAGAAACCCTGAGCATTGCTCAAATAGGTGCCAGTAGCGGTGGCACCTTAGCCTTGCAACTTGCTGGTATGTTCGGTTTTCCAACCGTAACTTGGTCAGCACCTGTTAACTTTTCAGATTGGCTAAAAAATCACAGTAGTACAAAACCGGCGCTTGACGCCAAGAATAAACTCGGCTTAACTGACCAGTCAGAAATTAATAATTGCTTCTATAAATATTTCACCTTAACTTATGCCGGCAGCAATGATTGGCAAAAGCTCACTAAGCTAGACGCTAAGTCCTATAATTATCAAAACTTAGCTGACCTACTAATGTTTAACTCAGCTGCCGAATTAACCCCACTTACAGACGTACTTGACTTTATTGATAGTCTAGCTAGCCAAAATCATGGCGTAACCTTACAAATAATTCCCGGAGATAAACACGCTATGGCCTATGCAAGTCAATACCTGAGTGCTTCCCTATCATACTTAACTCGCAGCCTACAAAAACTTAATAATTAGTAAACTTGAGCTAATTACTAAAGTTAATTTTGATAGCGTTTTATAATATGTTTAGTAATCTAAAATTAACATGATTTTTAATGAGGTACAAGATGGCAAAATATCAATCAATTAATCCGTACACTAATGAAACTTTTGCAAACTATTCATACTCAACCAATAGCCAAATTGACGAAGCAATCAATTTGGCAAATGCACTGTACCATAAGTGGCAGCACGAACAACCCCAGAATCGGGTTGAGATTTTACACCAAATTGCTAAGACCTTGCATGAACATGAATCCGAGCTAGCCGAAATAATGACCCGTGAAATGGGCAAACTAATCGGTGAAGCTAAGGGTGAGGTTGAACTCTGTGTTCAAATCTGTGAATACTATGCTAATAATGGGTTAAAAATGTTAAAGCCGCAAAAAATCGATTCTGCCTTGGGTAATGCTTATTATCTCAAGCAAGCAACTGGCGTAATTATCGCTTGTGAGCCATGGAATTTTCCTCTTTATCAAGTGATTAGAGTCTTTGCTCCTAATTTCATCGTGGGCAATCCAGTATTACTCAAGCACGCTCACAACGTACCAGGTTCAGCCGCATTGACTGCTAAACTTATTAAGCAAGCTGGAGCTCCTGAAGGGAGCTTAATCAACCTTTATCCAAGTTATGACCAATTAGACGATATTATCGCCGATCCACGCGTTCAAGGAGTGGCTTTGACTGGCTCTGAGCGTGGCGGGGCTTCCGTTGCTGAAAATGCCGGTAAAAATCTGAAAAAGTCAACTATGGAATTAGGTGGCAATGATCCATTTATCGTTTTGGCAGATGCTGACAAGCAAGTTTTACAAACTACCTTGCATGCAGCAAGAACTTACAATGCAGGACAAGTATGTACTTCTTCTAAACGAATTATTACCGTTAAATCTCGCTACGAAGAAGTCTTACATGAGCTTAAATCCGCATTTGCTAATCTAAAAACTGGCGATCCGCTCGATCCAGAAACTACTTTAGCACCGCTTAACTCACAAGATGCTAAAGAAAAATTAACTAAACAAGTTGAGCGAGCAATTGCAGCAGGGGCTAAAGTATTCTATCAATATCCTGAAATTGATAGTGATGGTGCTTTCTTTAGGCCGATTATTCTAACTGACATTGACCAAAATAATCCAATTTTTGATGAAGAATTATTCGGTCCTGTCGCTATGGTCTACCAAGTTGAAGATGAGGACGAAGCAATTGCCTTAGCAAATAACTCTAGCTATGGGTTAGGTTCATCAATTATCAGTAGCGATATCGCACACGCCCAAGAATTAGCTGCACAAATCGAGACTGGAATGACCGTGATTAATGGCACCTGGATTTCCTCTGGTGAATTGCCATTTGGTGGTGTTAAAAAGTCAGGTTATGGTCGCGAACTAAGTGAATTGGGAATGATGGCTTTTGTTAATGAACACTTAGTCATCGACTTAAAGCAGTAAAAAATATGTAACTAAAAATACTGGACTTGCAAGTCCAGTATTTTTTATTGTCGTTTTTTAATTAGATTATAACAAGTAAGCCCTGTTGTCATCACACTAGCAAATATTAAGAAATAGATCGAAGTTCTAAATGACACTACATAAACAACTAGCTGACTTGTAACGTGATTAAACAACCCAACATTAGCCCTAGCATCAGTTGACAAGCGGAAAAGCAAATAAAGCAAAAATACAGATTCAATTAATGAAATCATAAAGGCTAACCATTGAGCTTTTTTCGTATTTCTTAGCGTATTGCGCATAATTATCAAAGGAAAAATAATTAACAAAACCCAGATTAAACACAACTGGATCCCAATATAAACCGTTGTACTATTTCCAAACATCCGACCCACTAGTCCCATAAAGACTTTCGTTAACGAAACTTTATCCACTGAACCTGACGTGAATAGAACTACTAAACTAATCAATGCCGTTAAAATAATTGAAAGTTGAACATAATTGACCGGTTGTTTAACTATATCTGAATCAGATTGTTCCGATTTAGGGTGACGCTTTTGTCTACCATCCTCAATTTTATTAAAAAAATTCGAACCAAGTTGATTGGCTTTCTGCGTTAACCGCTCATCAACTGTATAACGTTCAATTCGATCTTGTCTAGCACAAACCCAGAATAGTGCAAGCAGCAGCAAACAAAAACACAGCCAGCCAAGACCACGAGAAAAGCTCATGACAATCAACAACATTATTCCAACTAAGAATACAATCATACTATTTTTATGAATCCAAAGAAGCATCTTCTTTACAGTTGAGTTTTGTTTTTCAGGGTAGAATTCTTGCCGATAAATCTTCCGACTAGCAATTTTCGCTCCTGCATGCTCATCTTCATATTTTTCCTGTTCATATTGATCTGAGAAAAATGTATCACGATATTTTTGCACATTAAAATGACAATTAGGACAAATTTCAACATCATCTGTGATTTGCCTACCACAATTGGGACAAGTAGTCATAGCTTAAAACTCCTTAATCTTTATATGTCAGTGCCGTTTTAAGTTAATGATAAAGCAAAACCATAGTTTTACAAGTTGAAATTATAATTCTAACTAAAAAGATTACCAATTTACTATTACATAAATCAGTAATCCCTTTTCTTTAATTATTTATTTTTTCGACTCTTTTTTCTAAAAGTTGGTTCATACGTCAGCTTAATAGCTGCTGGCAAAATTAACGGTAAGATAAAGACTAAGATAATCAAGCCAATGATTACTGCTAACGCAACTTCGATTAATGTTGGTACACCTGAAGGAATTAGTGCCGCAAAGGTTCCACCCAAAATAATTGCTGCAGAAACCACAACAGTCCCAATCACTCCACAAGCCTTTAAGATACGTTCGCTTAATTTGCCATGATCTAGACTGCGATATCGTGTCATTAAAAAGATACTGTAATCAACACCTAAGGCAATCAGCATAATAAAGCTGAAAAACGGTGTATTCCAAGTTAAGGTATTATTGCCTAAAATTGCTTTAACCAGCCATTCTGTAATTGATAATGAACAGAAGTAAGCTAATAATAATGTTCCTAAAATATATACTGGCTGCAATAATGATTTAGTAACAAAAATTAAGGCAATACCAATTCCCACCAGCATAATTGCAGCAGTCTTAACGAAATCATCACTGGCTATTCGCTTAGTATCAGCAATTTTAGCACTTTCACCGCCCATGGCAACTGTCGCCTTATCAAGACGTGTTCCTTGCAAGGATTTCTGCGCCATCAAGCTTAAGTCTTGTACTCTGCTAACCGCGCGATCAGCACTTGGATCTGAATTAAGCACTACCATGAGCATTGCCGACTTCTTATTAGGGCTAAGATATACTTTGATCGAATTCTGGAACATATCTGTTTTGAGATATTCTTGTGGAATGTAAAAAGTATCAGCCGCACTAGAACTAGCTAGTCCAGTTAAATAGGCTGCTCCTTGGCCTAATCCGCTATTGACCTCATCAACTCCAGTAGTAATTTTCGGTACACCGGTAGCCAATTGTCCTGCCCCGGTACTTAATTGTCCGGTACTAGAGTTGAGTTGACCAACACTACCTGCTAAATTAGCTGCTCCAGAACTTACCTGATTAGCCGCTGCAGCAAGACTACCGACACTTGACTGTAACGATCCATTCGCATTACCAGCCATCGATTCATTTAAAGCTGCATTTGCCGCTTGCATAACTGCTGCTTTCTGCTGCTTAGTTAGGCCAGGTACACTAGATAAGTTTCTAGATAAACTTTTACGATACACCTCAGCTTGAGTATTCGAGCCTTGTGAGCTATTGGTCAGTTGTGAATTAAGCTGGTTCAGTCCACTTGTAAGCTGCTGACTGCTATTCTGCAATTCAGTTGCACCTGCTTGCAGTGAACTAGTACCACTCTGCAGTTGATTAGTTCCAGTCTGCAGTTGATTAGCACCAGTAGCTAACTTTTGACTAGACTTGCTTACTTTACCTAAACCAGTTCGAGCATCATCTACACCATTATTGACTGTATTTAATTGGTTATTGACATACAACTGCTGAATGTTTTCACCATAAGGTTGGGTAACCGAAGTTGCAAACGCCACTCCTTTAGAAGCCTGCAATTGTCTGGTTAGCTGATCGATTATCTTTAAATCAGCTTCATTATCTAAACGGTGATTACTCTTAATATATAAAGTTGATGGCTCTGCCATTCCAGCTGGGAAATGCTTTTTAACAACTAACATCCCTGCTTTAGCAGGATTATCATTACTAATTTCAGCTGTATCATCATAATTTAAATGGCCCGAATATAATAGAGCAAACGGTGCCGCTACTACTGCCAAAATCAGCAAATAAATTATAGGATGCGCTAAAGAACTTTTAGCAATCCCATGCCACATCTTATTTTCATGTTCTTTAGGAATTTCTTTAACTGGCCAGAACAGCTTGTCACCTAAAACTGCCATGAAGAATGGATTCAAAGTTAGCAATACTAATAACAATACTGCTACTCCCACTGCCACTCCTACTGCTGATTGGTAAATCGAAAATTTTGCTAATCCTAAAGCAGCAAAACCAATTAAAATTGTCGAACCTGAAAATAGGATTGTTTTCCCAGCAACTTTGAGTGCATCTTTCATTGCCTGATAACGAGTTTGACCCTTACCCAGATTTTCCTTAAATTTGTCATAGAGCAAGATATTATAATCTGTACCTATCCCAAATAAGACAATAATCATGAAGACTTGGGTAAAGTTAGAAAATGGAAAATTATTGTGTTCAACTAGGTTAGTTACAAGAGAAAACGAGGTAATAAATGCTAGCCCAACAGTTAATAATGAAACCAACGGTACAATTGGTGATTTAAAGACTAAAACCAAAACAATAAAAATAAAAATTACTGTGATTAGCTCAGTCTTTTTGATTCCTTCTTGAATTGAATCAGAAAAAGCATTCTGTAAAACGTCCGCTCCAGTGACATACGTGCTAACTCCAGTAGTCTTGACAGCATTAGTTAATTGCTCTTCGACTTCATTAATTGCCGCATGCTTTTTAGCCACATTAAGCTGCATTACCCAAGTAGTATTATCCTTAGATTGTAATCGTTTCTTGGTAGCAATATTTTCATCAGGTGCTAACACCTGCTTAATTCCATACTCAGACTGATGTTCTTGTAAATTAGCAACAGTATGATTGATCGCCTGCTTATCGGCTTGCGTCAATTTACCTTTTTGCTTATTAAATACGACAGCAATCTGGTAGGTGTTTTTTTGTTTTGGACCCCAATCTGTTTGAATTGATTGAGCTACCTCACTTTGAACATCTTGGGGTAACGAAACTCCAGAATGTTGCCGTGTTAACCCCGTAATATTAGGTAAGGCTATTAGCGAAACCACCAAAATCAAAATCCATGCAATTAGCGAAAAAACATGATTCTTTACTAGTTTTTGCAATCTACTTTTCCTTTCTATATCCGCAATTATGCTTGCGATTGAACTAACTGTAAAATTAACTCATGATAACCACGATCAGCTTCAGCTGCGCTCTCCTTAGTAAAAGATGCAGACACATCCAAAAAAACATAACCTAAAACTGCACCAATTAGTGCGTGGAGCGAAACTTTACTATCACCACGAATATTCAACTTCTCAGCTAACTCAATTATCTTAAGAATTTCTTGATTAATTGCGTCGTCTTGCTGATATTCATTTAAATGATACAGGATACTGAGTAATGCTTGATCGGTCAAGATAAAGTTACGCACAATATCCGCAAACTTAAGCAGTGCCTCAACACCAGAAAAACCTAGTAGGTTTTCAATTAATTTTTGGCTCAACAACTTAATTCGACTTGCACCAACCAAAGATAATAATTGCTTGCGTCCCGAAACATAATGATACAACGACTGCGACTTAACTCCTAACTCTTTAGCAAGACTTGGCAAAGTTAGCGCCGCTAACCCGTGTTGATCAATCAGTTCAGTTGCTTTAGCAATCAACTTGTCTAAGTTTAAGTCCCGCTTTTTGACCAATATTAATCAGCTCCTTTTAGTACCTGAATAATATAGCACTACAATTAGAAGAAAACAATTTACACTTTGTAAATTATATTTAATTAAAGAAGTCAGCGACGGTCTTGCTCAAGCGTGTCAGTTTGCGAGCGCTATCACTCCAAACACTAAGACAATAAGTATGACCACCTCTTTGTACTAAAATTACGGCCGCCTTCTTATCACCAATTGCATACACCGTGCCATTAATTCCAGAAGCCAGTTTAGGCTTATGCTTAGTCGAATTAAGCGATCCTAGAGCCAAATTGGCATGTTGTCGGTCAAGGGTTTTATTTTGATAAAGATCAACCATAATACGAGCTAAATCCGTTGCAGTTGTCTGAGAGCTAAGTTTTGTTTTGGTGTGCTTAATACTCGTATCAGTTGCTCCCATCTGCTTAATTACTGGCGCAATCTTAGAGCCAACTTTACGCATTAAAACATTAGTGGCAGTTTGATTACCTTGAAGCATCGCTTGCTTCAGATAAGTAACACTATAAGCAATTCCTGCGCTAAGCATTTTTTCCCCCTTAACGCGATCAGCTTTTTTAACTTTAAGTACACTATGCCCAGAAAGATTCCCATGTTGTTCTTGATAATAAATTGTTACTAATAAAAATAGCCGACTGCTTACCTTGGCTTGATGTGGCTTAGATGTATTAGCAACTTGTGCAAATTTGGGTGAATTCAAATCTTGCAGGCAAACTTGATAACTATCATTCTTGCCCATTATCTGACTAATCTTTTTAGCCCAATCTGCTTGACTACCCTTTTTAACTTTGACTTCACTTGGATACTCCATCCCAGCTACTTTAGGTTCAGCCTTAGACTTTTTATTTTTACGTTTAACTACACTACTTCGATTATGATCAATTACTTGCAAACTTGCATGACCCAGCTGCTTAATGTTAGCCGTATACAGCATAAACGCGAACAGCGTCGCTATTAATGAACCAATGATTACCTTATTTTTCATCTTTTATGTCTCACCTCAAAACATATGGTGTCGCTTCATCAAGAAGATTAACCAAGCCATTAAAATAATGGCGAATATGGTAATCACTATCCAATCTGTTGAACTGTGATCGACTGGCAAGCTAACGTTCATTCCATAAAAACCCGTTAAAATTGTCGGAATTGTTAAAACTAATGACCACACAGTCAAGAACTTCATCGTATCATTCAGGTTATTATTCATCATATTATTGGAAGTCGCTGACAAAGTCTTAGTCACTTGCTGCGAAATTTTCACCATTTCAGAAGCCTGATTTGATTCAATTAAAACATCATCGAGGCGTTCTCTAGCATACTTAGTAAAATCCAATTCTGATATTTTTAAGCTGTGCAACATCATCAAGTCAGTCTGAATTGAACTTGAAAGGTAAACCAAACTTTTTTCAATGTTAGATAACTCAACTAAGTCATGATTGTCAATATCGTCTGATAATTTTTGATCTAAGCCATTACGTTCAACATCTAATTGAGTAATCGCTCTTTGAAAGTATTGTGCTGCTGAAAGCAAAAATTTCATTAACAATTCGGTAACATCCTCTGCCCTGGACAGCTTATTACGCATTAACCGATCATTAAATTCCTCAAAAACATAGCTAGTTGATTCTGTATGGAAGGTAAAAATGTTTTCACCCGAAACCAGAAAAGTAATTGGATGCGAAGTAAAATGTTTAATGCTTTTACTGGGCCAAATCGGCACATCATAAACCAGCAAGTGAATCTTAGTGTGGGTATCATAATCATAGTGTGGTCGCTCGTGTCGGTCGGAAATATAAGAAATCATGTCTGGGGTAAAATTAAATTCATCCTGGAGTTTTCGACTATCTGCCTCACTTAAGTTGTTGATATCATACCATCTATATCTAGTTTCGATGGGAAAATTTTGTTCTTTAATCATCATTTTCACCCCTTGAATAAGTTATCCATTGACTAAATCAAATTAGTTTTCGCACTTCTATTATCTTACCATTCAAGCTCAAAACGACAAATAAAAAACAGACAATTACGTCTGTTTTCAGTAAATAATTTCTATTGTTGCCAAGCGGCATCAAATTTAGTTTTGCCAGTTTTAATAGCAGTCTTCATGTTCTGCTTTTTCTGAGCAGCTGATAAGATTGATTGCATAATTGGCTTTAGCTGGCTATAAGTTGCTCCAGCATTTTTAATTACTGGCACACTATACATCGCATTAGCTTTAGTAATAGTTTCTAACTTAGCTGGCAGTTTGAACTGACTGTCAGTCTTATAGGTAGCGGATTTAGCAACCTCTGTATTAACTGGCATATAACCTGTGGCCCTAGCCCATTTAGTTTGACTCTTTTTAGAAGACAAGAACTTCATATATTTAAAAGCTGCCGACTTTTGCATAGCACTAGCATGATCAAACATATAAATATCTGTCCCCTGCTGCATTGTATATTTACTTGGCCGCGGTGCAACTTCATATTTAAAGCCCTTTTTGGCTGCCTGCTTAATCCAAGTTTCAGTTGAAGACGACGTTACCATCATGGCTAGTTTTTGATTAGTAAATGGAATATATAGATATTTATCTGAACCTGGCATTCTAAAGTAACCAGCTTTTTCACCATCGGCAAAGTAATTAATCACTTGCTTAGAGTCTGTACCCGCAAAATTAATTTGCTTAGAAAAGTTCTGACCAGCATTTTTCATTCCTAAGACATAGTAATTATCTAAATTATCAAAGCCGGCTCCAACCACCTGATGATGACTCTTACGATAGATAGTTTGTGCCACCTGTTTTAATTGCGCCATCGAGCCAGGCACTTGCTTAATGCCATATTGCTTGAGCATCTTAGGATTATAAATCAGCAGCTCAATCGACTTATTAAAAGGAATCCCATACTGGACACCATTAATTTTGGCACCATTCAGTAAGTCTTGCTTAATGTTACTTGGTTGCTTACCCCAACCAACTTCTTCGTTCTTCATGTAAGGACTAAGATTAACCAACATTTTATTTCTGGCTGCACTTTCTAGCCAATCTGGATAAGCCTGCGTAATCGTTGGCAAATCCTTAGGCGATTGCATTGTCGAATTAAGCTTGGCTTGCAAATCAGTGTACGCACCTTGCTGCTCTAGTTTAACCTTGATTTTAGGATTTTGCTGTTCGAATTGCTTAGTTAAATCCCTAAGAGTTTGCTCCTGCTGTCCCTGCATTCCATGCCAGAAAACTACCGTAGTTTTTTTAGTAACTTTGGGAATTGCTTGTGAATCAGAAGTAGTTTCCTGCTTAGAACAAGCCGCCGTCCCAATTAAAGCCGCAGCCATTACCGTTAAGACAAGTAGCTTTTTACCGAATTTCATTTTATATTTCCTCCAAAATGGGATTAATCTCTAACAATTAATCACCAGATATTAAATACTTGTTAATTTTATAACAAGGTAAATAAAATAGCAACTAAATTTTGCAGTAATATCCGTGTTATTTGCATTTTTTTACCATTTTTTTAATTAAAGTTCGTCTTTTGTACAAAAATATAGCTAAATCGATAAATTCGTTCCAATTATCAAGTATTAAATCAAAAAGCAGACCTGTCTTTAAATAGACAGGTCTGCTTTATTAGTAAAAATACTTATAACTTAGTTTTATTGTTTCCAGGCAGCATCAAATTTCGCTTTACCAGTCTTAATGCTGTTATCAACATTCTGCTTCTTTTGAGCAGCAGACATAATGTTTTGCATAATTGGGTTCAGCTGACCATAAGCAGCTCCAGCATCTTTAACCACTGGCACACTATACAGATGCTTCATTGCACTGCCAAGCTTGGCTGGCAATTTAATCTGCTGGTTGTCCTTGTATTCCTTAGAATTAACCACTTGTTGGTTAACTGGAATATAGCCAGTCGCATTAGCCCACTTGAGTTGGCTTGATTTTGAAACTAAGAACTTAATATAACTAAATGCTGCAGACTTTTGGGTAGCACTAGCATGATTGAACATGTAGATATCAGTTCCCTGTTGCATGGTGTATTTACCGGGACGCGCGGCCACATCATAAGTAAATTTTTTACCAACACCTTGCTTAACAAAACCTTCTCCAGCAGAAGTACCAATGTACATTGCGACTTTTTGGTTGGCAAATGGTCCAGAAAGATAATGCTCTGAGCCTGCTACTCGGAAGTAACCTTTCTTAACCCCATCAGCGTAGTAATTGATAACCTTCTTAGAAGTATCACCGGCAAAATCAATCTTCTTAGAAAAATCAACGCCCTCATTCTTCATCCCTAAAACATAATAGTTAGATAGTGAGTCAAAGCCAGCACCAACTACCTGATGATGACTCTTCTCATAAATAGTCTGGGCGGCTGTTTGCAACTCTGCCATAGTTGTTGGCGCCTTCTTAATGCCATACTTCTTAAAAAGATCGGCATTATAAGTTAAAGTTTCAATTGATTTGTTAAACGGAATCCCATACTGGACACCGCCAATTTTAGCACCATTTAGCAATGCCGGCTTAATATCAGATTTCTGACTGCTTCCCCAACCAAGTTTTTGATTGTTGATGTATGGCTTCAAGTCGACCAGTAATTTATTTTTCGATGCCGTATATAACCAGTCAGGATATGCTTGGGTAATCGTTGGCAAATCTTTAGGTGATTGCAACGTCGAATTAATTTTGGCTTGCAGATCGCTATACGCTCCCTGATTTTCTAATTTGACTTTGATTTTAGGATTTTTCTTTTCGAATTCCTGTGTCAATTGCTTTAATGTCTGCTGCTGAACCCCAGTCATGCCATGCCAAAAAACGATATTAGTCTGTTTGGTAATCTTGGTCGGAATTTTATCCGCACTTGATGATGACGAAGAACTATTGCCATTAGAACACGCTGCTGTTCCTAGCAAGGATAAGCCAATTGCAAATACAGCTGCAATTTTTCTACGAAACTTCATTAGGTATATACCTCCAAAAAACAAAAAACTAAACAATATTTTTTTGATTTACTAAAGCGTAATTGTTTGCTTACGTTTAGGTAAAATCCTTTTTCCAAATGGGTTCTCTACCAACTCCGGATGCAATGTGTGCACCGGAATTAACGTTGGCGGCTGAACCAGTTCAATAATCTCTGCCAGTTCTTTTTGGTCAGCATGACCTGAGCAACGTAAGGCTCTAAACTCAATTTCCAATTCTTTAAATTGCTGGACAAACGGTGCATAACTGGGATCAAAATCCCCTAACGGCTCAGCGTTGGAATGCAGGTATAATCCGCCCGGTTGCAAACTAGCAAAATCATCAACCACTTGCCAAAGATATTCATGTTTATCTTGTAAAAGCTGACTGTATGGAATTGCTAACTTGGGGTTTAACTCAGAAATCTTTTCTTCTCTAGGTAAGTAATAATAGTAAGCATCTTTACCCAATTGCTTAAGTAGCTGCGCACGCTTAGCATGTAAAACTACCGTACGCGGCGAATTTGCCATAATCTGCAGCAATCGCTCCACGTTAGTTGGATAAGTATTAAAAGTAATCTGCCGGTTAGGGTTAGCTTTTTGCAACTCTACTACTTCCGCCGTCAATTCTGTTTCACTTTTTGGTCCTTGAAATTCCTGATCGTCTTTAGAAGCGGCTTCTTCCGGCCAAGAATACCCAGTTGCTTCAGTAATTAACACGTCAGAATGCTGTGCCCTTGTTAAAAATTGCTTGACCCAATCAGGATGATAGCCATGCAACCGAATATCGCCAGTATATGCAACTTCCCGATCCGGTGTGGTCACAATCAATCCTGTTGCACCATAGGCATCATGATCACTCGACCAAACTTCTAAGCTAATCTGACCAACTCGCACTGTTTCGCCAGGCTCAACGGCAGTAATTGGGCGAGTATAACTAGACTGACGTCCTGCTGCTGGCAAAAGAAAATCACCTGCTGCATTTAAAATTGGTAACATTTTAGCCGTTAACGGGCCTGCAAAGACTGGAATTTCCGGTGCAATCAGGTTAAGAGCCTTACTATGATCTAAATGCAGATGAGACAGATAGGCGCCAGCATGCTGCCAGCGCTCAGTATCTAAAACGACTCCAGTAATTTTTGGATCATAAAAGTTGGCTACATCACCAATCAGCTGATTTTGAATTAACGTCCGATAATTTTCATCAGGTAAAGCTAATTCTGGACGATAAACTTCTCCTAAATCAAATAACACATGATCGTGGCCATAAGCTACTTCAATCATAGGTCCGCCAATAGTCGTCAAGCCATTATAAAAAGTGATGGTAGTCTTATCCTTTAATATCATTGCGCACCACCCCCCGAATAATCTGCTTTCTAAAGATTAAATACAGAATTAAAATTGGCAAAATTGTTAACGTCGCCGCGGCCAATTGCAATTGAGTTTCACTACCCGCATCAGAAGCAAAGGCTGATAACCCATTATTGAGCAAGCGCATATTATCCTCATTAGTGACTAGCAGTGGCCATAGAAACGAATTCCATCCGGAAATAAAACTGAGTAGGCCTACAGTAAATAAACCACCCTTAGACATCGGCACTAAAATTTTCCAAATATAGTCCCAATCACTTGCTCCATCGATTTTGGCTGCTTGATAAATCGTATCTGAAATTGATCCGAAATAGCTTTGTAAATAATACATATAAAAGATTGAGGTCAAAAATGGTAATACCAGTCCAATATAGGTGTTAAGCAGTCCCAGATGAGCAATCGTATTATAATTGGTAAAAATAATTGCTTCCCCTGGCACCATTAATAATGACAGCAATACCATCTGGATGAAGCCCTTACCTTTAAAGTGCAAGTTAACCATCGCAAAGCCGCCAAGCAACGCATTAAACAAACTGACCAAAGTAGTTACGGTAGCAGTTAAAATCGTATTGAAGAAGTAGTGACCAAACGGTGCTCTAGCAAAAACTTTAGCATAATTGGACCAGTTAAAATGATGCGGAATCAGTGTTGGTGGAATTGAGGTGGTTTCTTGGAAATTCATCAAACCACCTAAAATCATATAAATAAACGGAAAAACAGTAATAACAGCAAAGATAATTAAAATGAGATAACTAAATAAAACGCCCCACCGAATTTTCTTCATTTACTTTTCTCCAATCTTATTCATCATTTTTCGTTGCAGGAATGTGGCTAGTAAAATAATCAAAAATAGAATAACTGTTGCCGCCATTGCCACTCCTGGTGTCCCAACAGTTTGGAACTTGTTATAGATATAAAAGACTGCTGTAGTTCCAGAATTACCAACTCCTGCTTGCCCGTTGAATAGTGCATAAACCGAAGTGTAAATCTTAAAAGCCCCGATTACATTCATGGTTAACAAGAAGGCAATTGTTGGTACCAGCTGTGGCATAGTAATTCGCCAGAATTTATCTTTACCACTGGCACCATACATATCGGCAATCGTATAGTAATTAGGATCAATATTTCTTAATGCACCCATCAAAATTACGATATTAAAAGCCAGCGAACTCCAAATTCCAAAAATAATAATTGTAGTTAGTGACATTGCCGGGTCATCAAGCCAATTAGGTGCTGGTAAATGCAAACTACGTAAAATAAAATTGAGCATCCCATAATCGCCGTTAAAAATATAACGAAAGACAATCCCAATTGCGATCGTCGAGGTAACATAAGGCATGAAAAAGGTAGTCTCAAAAAAGGCTTGATGCTTTACCTTACTAAAAATAATCCACGCTAGCATAATCGAAATTGCAAGACCAATTGGCACTGAAACGACTGCATAGAGAATCGTATTTTTCAATGCTAACCAAAACTCGGGATCTTTAAAAATATACTGATAATTGCTTAAGCCGGTCCACGTCAGATCAATTAAAGATCCCTTTTGAAAACTCATGCCAAAAGCACGCAAAATCGGATAAATACTGAACAAAGTCACAAAAATGATTGTCGGTGCCAAGAAAAGCCAAGCCTTTTTTTGATTTTTCTTCATTATTAATAAACTCGCTCCCCATCAAAAGTAAATAAGAATACCCGATCAAGCCGCATGGCTAGATTTACCTGTTCACCTGGGCTAATTGGTGTTTCTAAATCAATCAGTGACCGCAGTTGCGTGCCATCATGCGTAAACTTCAAGATACGCTCACGCCCAATTAATTCAATATCGTCAATCTCAGTAGTTAAAAAGCCGTTAACATCCGGTTTAATATTTTCTGGTCGAACAGACAGATAGTAATCTCCGTCTGGTAATTCCCGTTTAAACCGCGACTCATCCAAATCTGCTAGCTCAATTGTAAAATTGCTGCCCGCAAGTTCAGTCGCAGTTTTCGTTACCTTAAAATTATCAATCACTGGATTACCAACAAAGTTGGCTACAAAATAATTGTTAGGTGCTAAATAAAAGTTCTGTCCCAAATCATCTTGCTGAATTACTCCATCATTAAAAAGAATAATCTTGTCACCAATTGACAAGGCTTCTTCTTGATCATGAGTGACAAATAAAGTCGTAATCCCAACGGATTTAACTAAGTCGCGGATTTCTTCACGAATCTGTAAGCGCAAGCGTGCATCTAAGTTACTTAATGGCTCGTCCATTAACAAAATTTGCGGCTCCTGAACTAGCGCCCGAGCAATTGCCACTCGTTGCTGCTGACCACCAGACAGTTTACCTGGTTTTTCATCAGCTAATTCCGTAATTTGAGTTAACTTCATATATTTACGGGCAACCTGCTCAGCCTCAGCTTTTGATCGCTTGTTTTTGCCAACAGTTAGCGGAAACATGACGTTCTGCAGGACAGACATATGCGGATAAAGCGCATAATTTTGAAAAACATAGCCAATTTGTCGGTCTTTTGAAGCCACATCAACGACTGATTTCCCACCAAAACGGATATCTCCACTAGTAGGTTCAAGCAGTCCAGCTAAAATATTCAAAATAGTAGTCTTGCCACAACCAGATGGCCCTAATAAACAAACTAAATCTCCCTTTTTAACCGAAAAGCTGACATCCTTAATCGCTTCATGGCCGTTATCATAAACCTTTTTTAAATTCTTTACTTCGACGAATTTGTTATTATCCATTCATTCACACCACAACATCTTGTATCTATCTTTAATTTATCCCCTTAATTTTAAGCTAAATAGTAGTTAAGCACAACTATCTTTAATTGCTTTTTATTTGAGTTTTAGCTTTAACTGCAGAGAGATTTTTGCGTAATTTCTCTATTTTTACTACAATTAAGCTAATCATTAGCAGCCCCAAAACTACTTAGTTAAACAATGGCACAATTTAAAATTATTAAAATACAGGAAAGATGATTACATGATCAATAATACTCCCCAACCGGTTAAAGCTTATCTTGCTGGTGTCAACTTAAATGATCCTAACTTCGACTATTACATGAGCGAATTAGCTAACTTAACTGAGGCTGACAATATGGAAGTCGTCGGTCAAAGTCAACAAAATGCCCAACAAGTTGTCAGTAGCACCTATTTAGGTTTAGGTAAAATCAATGAAATTAAAAATTTAGCACACGGGCTTAAAGCAAAAGTACTGGTACTTAATGATGAGTTATCACCAGTTCAAATTCGTAATCTGGAAAATTTAACTAAGCTTCGAGTAATTGACCGCACAGAATTAATTTTAGAAATTTTTGCTAGTCGAGCTCGCAGCAAACAAGCAAAGTTGCAAGTTCAGTTAGCACAATTACAATATGAATTACCGCGTTTGCACCCTTCAGAAAACCAGCTAGATCAACAGCGTGGTGGGGGATTTGCTAACCGCGGAGCTGGTGAATCTAAGTTAGAACTAAACAGACGAACCATTGGAAAACAAATTGCTGCAATCAAAAAAGAACTAAAGGCAATTAACGGTCAAGAAGCAATTAAAGCTAAACGTAGAAATCAAAAACAAATTCCTAAAGTAGCTCTGGTCGGGTATACCAATGCTGGCAAGTCAACCACCATGAATGGATTACTAACAGAGTTTGCCGAAGATAGCCGTGATAAGCAGGTTTTTGTTAAGAATATGCTGTTTGCAACTCTCGATACTAGTGTCAGACGTATTGACCTAGCACACAATTTCAGCTTTATTTTATCCGATACAGTTGGTTTTATCTCTAAATTACCACACAATTTAGTCGAATCGTTTAAAGCTACTTTGCAGGAAGCCAAAGATGCCGACTTATTAATTAATGTAGTTGATGCCAGCGATCCAAATATGATGCAAATGATTCGCACAACCCAAAGCGTTTTAACCGAAATCGGGATTAAAGATATCCCAATGATTACTGCCTATAATAAAGCTGACCTAGCCAAGCGTAATTATCCGCAAATTGAAGGAAATGATATTTTGTATTCTGCGACCGATCAAGCTTCCATTAAATCGCTAGCAAATTTAATTACTAACCGGATTTTTGCAAATAATAAAAAACTAGAACTTTGCTTGCCACTTAGTGCTGGTAAAGTTCTAGCTAGATTACATGAAGAAGCACAAGTCCTTGATGAGGATTTCCAAGCTGATGGTATTCATGTTCAAGCTTACTTATCACCTAAAAACCAACAAAAGTTTCACCAATACATCATTTAAAAAGAAAAAATAAGCAGTTAATTATGTTGCAATGCACTAATTAACTGCTTATTTTAATTAATCTAAAACTCTTTTAGCTACCGACGGATAAAAGTATGAACTAATCGTTTGCGTAATGACTCCCTGGTCAGGATCAGCAGCATTAACATACTGATTGTCACCAATATAAATTCCCACGTGATATGGCGCATCAGTTGATCCCCAGAACAACAAGTCGCCAGGTTGTAATTGATCCATCGACACGTTCGTGCCGACTTTTACTTGATCTGTAGTTACTCGCGGCAAGTTAAGACCAGCTGCCTCACTATAAACATATTGGACTAAGCCCGAACAATCAAAACTGTCAGGACCATTCCCGCCCCATGTATAAGCTTTCCCTACCTGACTCTTAGCCAGTTTAACTACATCAGTTTGTGAATCGCTGTTACTAGTAGTTACTGTTGAATTGGCTGTAAGTGTAGTGTCACTAACTTCATTACTAGGGGATTTCTGTGGCTTTTTTGCCGGCTTTTTATTACTAGTCGTTGTTTGTGTTTGTGGCAACTCAGTTGTGTAACGTGCCTCAATCCACTCATTAACCCCAACTTTATACCACAAATTTCCTTTTTTATCAGTTGCTATATCTGCTACATTCCACTTACTCTTATTTTTGGCTTCGAAATTAACCAACTGGCCGTTTTCATAATTAGTCCAGATTTTAACTCCTTTACCAGCTAAATAATTGATTTGAACTCGCTTAATGGGATTCTTTACTTTAGTAGCAGCCACTGTTTTAGGTGTTGACACAGCAGCAATGCCTGTTAGCGTTAACGCCGCGGCCAAACTCATCTTCAAAAAATTGTGCTTCATTGACTTATTCTCCTTTTTGGTAGCGAAAATGATCAAAAATTACATTCATTCTTATTTTAGTCGCTTGAGATTTTTAATCAAGTTATGTAATTTATAGCAAAATAAAAGACACTTACAGAGTTAAAGTGCTTCTAACTGCTTATTAACAGTTGGACCGAATCACTTTAGTTATCTAAGTGTCTGGTATTTCATTTTATGCGTTATTAATTATAGAACTCGCTTAGCAACCGCAGGATAAAAGTAAGTACTAATACTTTCCTTAACTACCCCTTGACTAGGTGATGCAGCGTGAACATATTGGTTATCTCCAACGTAGACCCCAACATGATAAGGAGAAGTTGTTGAACCCCAAAACAATAAGTCCCCTGGTTTTAAACTCTTCATTGAAACAGTTTTCCCTTGCTTAACTTGTGAATAGGTTGTTCGCGTAATATCCTTACCGGCTGCTTTATTATAAACATATTGTGTTAGTCCTGAACAATCAAATGAACTGGGACCACTAGCTCCCCATGCATACGATTTGCCCACTTGCGAGTTAGCTAGATCGACAACTGCCTTAGCACTTTTAGTAGTGGTCTTGGACTTCTTAGCTTTCTTACCAGCCTTAGTCGTATAACGAGCCTGAATCCATTGATTCTTACCAATCTTATACCAAGTATTACCTTCGTTATCAACAGCGCTAGCCAGTACATTAACGGTCGTCCCATCTTGAACACGCTTGCCAGTAAAGCTAGGATTTTGATAATTATCCCAAACATTAATGCCATATCCAGGTACATAACTAACTTGCACCTTCTTAGTCGCAGCCGCAACGTGAGAAGTTGTAGAATTGGTTTTAATAGAGCCGATAGCTGCCATTGCCGTAATACTCAGGGCAGCAGCAGTAGTAAATTTAGCTAAGTTACTCTTAATCTTCAACTCATATTCTCCCATATTAACTCAAGTGGTTATGGCTAATCCAGGCGCCACCTTTAATATCTAATTACATAATTTAGTTTACTCACATAGTATTACAAAAATGTTACAAAAATAATACTGTTAAGTAAAAAAGCCATAAATGGAGAAATTCCATTTAGGCTCTTTATATTACTTTAAATATCAAGGAAATTATCTATTAGACTTTAAGTTAAGCTATTAATTATTCAAGTACTCGTTTAGCGGCAGATGGGTAAAAGTAGGTACTAATAGTCTGTTTACGAACTCCTTGATCAGGAGTAGCAGCGTGAACATACTTGTTACCACCAACATAAATACCAACATGATAAGGTGAATCGGCTGAACCCCAGAATAGCAAATCGCCCTTCTTGAGCTTATTCAATGATACCTTTTTGCCAACCGTGACCTGTGAATAAGTTGTACGAGGCAAAACCTTGTCACCAGCTTTTTTATAAACATATTGCACTAGACCAGAACAATCAAAACTGTTTGGACCAGCTGCACCATAAACATAGCTTTTGCCAACTTGCTTTTTAGCTAATTTTGTAACTGCTGAACGCTTCTTAGTAACCGTACTGGCATCTACATCATCAACACTAGCAGCCGAAACTACACTGGCAGTTGTCACTCCAATAACTAAAAGAGCTGCCATTACCATGAATTTAACTAAACTATGTCTATGTCGCAAAACTATTTCCTCCAACGTGCTTAACTTTAATATCTAGAAAGGATAAACTCCATCGGTTCATCAATTCAACTGACAAAATATATCTTACTCACTAAATGTTACACGTTCGTGTCAAACGAGCTACAAAATATTTAGAATTATTTTGTAGCGGAGCTGTTTTTGTAAAAATTACTTAGTTATTAAATTTGTGACTATTTTTTGTAATTCCAATTTGGTCTTGGTCCAATCATCATTAACTAAGATATGAGCATCTTTTTTCAAACTTTCCGGCAATCTGTTTAACTCACCACCACTGAGACGTTGCTCAATTTTAGCTGGATCATCACCGCGTTTAAGTAAACGTTGAGCCAATTGCTGTCTGGTTGTTGTCGTTAAATATAAAAAATACACTCGCTCTTTTAATTGTTTAAGATATGAAGCAGCACCCTTAATATCAACTATTAATGAAGCAAGTTCATGAGTTTGCCAGACTGTGTCTAGTGCTTCTTTGCTTGAGCCATATTGATATGAGCCATATGTTACATGTTCAAAAAAGTGCAATTTGGCAAAGCTGTCATCACTTTCAAAATGATAGGACTGTCCCTGGATTTCCCCAGGTCGAATTGACCTAGTAGTATGAGTCACAACCCGTGGAATATCAAATTCATTTGCCAAATATTCTGAAACAGTGGTTTTGCCAGCACCACTTGGACCAGCAATTAAAATTAATTTTTGCAAAATTTAGACTCCCTTTACTTGAAAACAATCGACTTTTATAATATCTTTGCTATTATAATTAAAACATGGGTAAGAGAGGAAACAAAGTTCATGATCAAAAAAGCAGACGTAAAATTAGACGACATTGTCAGTGCAAAATCTGAAGAAGAACTTACTAAGCCGTTTATTGGCAAGGTAGAAAAAATCTACGAAAATTCTGCCATGTTAGCAATTATTGATTACGATCCAGCAGACAAAACTGCGGTTAGTGACCTCAACAAAAAGCTTGTAGTCAACTTTAAGAACTTAAAACCCGCACCTAAGCGCAAGGTTAAAGAAATTCAAGCTTTGGCTAAAAGTGATGTTAAGGTTGAAAAAATTGCCACTCCTGAAACAACGGATGAAGATTCTAAGAAAAACACTAAGGACACTAAAGATAATGCCTAAAAAGCTATCTTTTAATTAAAAAGTTGCGAAATACGTTCTTCGCTCTTTTTTTTTATGCTTTTTTTCCCTAAAATTAAACTAACAAAAATTTTATGGAGTAAAAAACATTGAAAGAAAAAGTTAAAACCATTTTATTTTGGTTCATTTTAAGTCAACCCTTTTTAGATTTATACTGGTTTTATCATGGTAAATTAGCTAATCTCTTGCCCTTTACCTTACCAACAATTATTCGTATTTTAGCTGTTGGGGCACTAATTGGCTTATATTTTAGCCAGAAAAAATCCTGGCAGAAACTAACTAAGCAAAAATGGTTAATAATTTATCTAATTTTACTAATTGCGTATACAATTTTGCATTTGATTCATGTCAAAAATTTTACCAGTGTTAGCCCAACGGATTATGGCTACTCTAGTAGCAGCGAAATTTTTTATTTAATTAGAATGATTTTGCCACTAATCATTTTATATTTAACTAATGAGCTGCAATTTGGAGAAAAACAACTACGACTGATAATTGAAGGACTTTCTGGATTGTTTTCAGCTACTATTGTTTTGTCAAACTTATTTGTAGTTTCACTCAAGTCCTATGAACATGGCACAATTAGCGCTAATATCTTTGCTTGGTTTTTTGATCCTAACATTGGCTACTCACACATGGCTTCTAAGGGCTTTTTCAACTTTACCAATATGGTTTCAGCAGTACTCTTCATGCTACTACCAATGATGCTGTATTACTTATTTACTAACTTTAACTGGCAAATCATTACTCTAAATATTATCCAAGCCTTAGCTATGATTGAAATCGGGACCAAGGTAGCCGCAATCGGCTTAATCGGTGGGATTATTATCAGTTTACTAGTTTTCTTGTTACACAAATATTTAATTAAGGATATTACTAAAGGCGGCAAAGCTTTTAGCGTGGCAATCCTAATTGGGATCGGATCCTTAGCAATTTTGCCTTTTGGGCCCGCAATTCAACGCTATAATTATGAAATTTATCTCGCCAAGCAATCAGATCATGATCTTACTGATGAACAGCGCGAACTTGATAAAGGTCTTGCAAAATACCCTAAAGGTAAACAACGGCAAACTTTTTTACGCAAATATATTAAGCAAAACTACCAGGCATATGCTTTGAATCCTAAATTCGTACTTAAAAGCTATCCTTACCAATATGATCCAGAGTTTTGGCTAAAAATGATGCAGGAACCAGGTCAAACGCGCATGCAAAATCGTTATGTTGAACGTGCAATGCTAAATCAAGTAGTCAAAACTAATCATAACCATTTGGATAAGTTTCTAGGAATCTCTTATACTCGTGAAAATAACATCTTCAACCTTGAGCGAGATTTTTTGGCACAGATATATTCACTTGGCTGGATTGGTATGTTGCTATTGGTTGGGCCATACGCAATAATTCCTATCTATGCAGCTTATCAGTGGTTACGATATCAAAAGGCGCGCACTTACTTAACAAGCTCACTCCTAGTTTCAAGTGGTTTTATGTTGTTTGCAGCATTTTCATCTGGCAACGTGGTCGACTTCTTGACAGCGAGCTTTATTTTAGCATTTACCGAAGGTGCCCTTTTATCGAGTGTTAAAAAGTCTAATTAAAAAAATAAAACGGCTAATCCCAATGGACTATCCGTTTTATTTTTGTTTGATAAATGAGGCATCTGGAATTCGAATCAGATAATACCGCGTTGCATTATGCCCAGCATGCATCCCAATTCCATTTTGCCAAACCTTTTTATAGGTAGCAGTATAAGTGGCAACATAGGCCTTTTGATAACGACGATCCATCTTATGCAATTGTTTTTCATCATACGGTATCCGCTCAGCATTTAGGTCTAATGGATTTTGACCATAAACAACTGTGGCAAAATCACTAGAGACTTTAACTTTTTTACCTGAACGATAATATGTATAGGTCTGTGTCCCGATTTTTTTCTTTTTGGAATCAAGCGTTACATAACTCGAGTTCCCCTCTCCTGTACTCATGACGAGTGGCTGATACGTAACCTTTGAAGCAATCAACTTAGTATCATCAAGATCAGGATTATCCAGCATAGTTTGCTTAAATAGCCAAACAGCACTAACCAACAAAATCGCAATTTCGATAATATTCAATAAAAAATTAGGCCAACTGAAGCGTCGGTGCTGCTTAATAATCATATTAATGCGCCGTTTACGAATATGTTGAATCACAAATACTGCATAAAGAATGACGACAACCCACAATAGGATGCCCAGTAAATTCCAGCTAAACATAGTGCCTTTCCCCCTGTCGTTGATGTGATCATTATAATGTAAAAAATCACATTTGAATAGCTAGCTTTTTTTAGCTTTGGTCTGTTTGCCCTTCTTCGTAGTTGACTTCTTATTACTTGTCTTAGTGACTTTTTTAGTCGTCGTTTTTTTAGCAGGAGCTGCTGGCTTTTGATATTCACGCACCTGCTTTAATTTAGCCGAAATCTCAGCAGTTAGCTTGGCTATTACCTCATTAGGGTTTTGATTAAGTTCTTCTTGCGTAGCCAATTGATCAATTCGAAAGTTAGAGGCATTTAAATAATCAGAAGCAGTTTCAAAATAAACCAACACTGGATACTCTTCGTCTTCATTAAAAAAATTAGCTACTTTTTTGTAATTACTGTAAGGCAAATTAATCAAGTTAGTTTCTAGGCTAAATCTGACTGGTCGCTGTCCAGTTACCTCAAGAGCAATTTGACTTAAAGAATCATGTTTAATTGCCGTCGCAGTTTGCTCTACCATCTTCTTAGCATAAGCCTCAATCTTAGACTTAGACTTACTTATTTCGGCATATTTAGCAGTTTCTAAATCTTGTAAATAATCTTCTTGTTCAATCTTAGTAGTTAAATCTTGTAAATTAATCTTCAAACTAAAAATTCCTTTTTCACTTTATTAAAATAGCTAGTACTTTTCTCTACCTTACTCAAAATTAGCTATAAAAACAATTTATTTTTATTTATTTTTAAAAAACATTAATTTAAAAAAACAACAAATTATTGGTTTAAGTATTACGCAAACTTTTCCAATTGTACATCATTAGGCTTTTTTATCTACCAGTTAAATAACACTTAGATTTTAGCTTTGAGCAAAAATAAAGTTTTTGTTAATTGAAGCGAATTCATGCTTCATAGCACTTTACAAGCGTTTTCACAAAGAGTAAATTTATAGGTAGTAAGAATTTTTGCTAAATTTTTTAACTGAAAGGTAGACGAATATGTCAGATAAAGTTTACACAGATTATTTCTATAACGAAGAAGACTTTGACAAGAATCATGGCATGGGTTACAAAGAACTCCATATGCCAGAAGGTGTTGAAGCTCAACCTTTAATTGTGCCACCAGTTTTGGAACCTGATAAACAAGAAGGTAACGATGTGTGGTTCACAATTGAATCCCAAGAAGGCGAATTCCAATTTTTGCCAGGTAAGAAGACACATACTTGGGGCTACAATTTCCCAGTTCTTGGTAAAACTATGGTTCTAACGCGCGGACAACACGTTCACGTAACTTTGAAGAACAGTTTGCCAGAACTAACTACTTACCACTGGCATGGTATGGAAGTCCCAGGACCTGGTGCTGATGGTGCTTGTCACTCACCAGTATACCCTGGAGAAGAAAAACACATTGACTTCACAGTTAAGCAACCAGCTGCCCTAACTTGGCTTCATGCTCACCCATGTCCATCAACTGCTATGCAAGTTTGGATGGGTCTAGCTATGGGAGTTGTCGTAACTGATGCTAATGAAGCTCAATTGCCAATTCCTAAGACTTACGGTAAAGATGAATTCCCAATCATCTTGCAGGATCGGATTTTCCATGAAGATAACCAATTCGATTACAAGGCTGATTACAATTCAATGGGTGTTTATGGTGATACTCCAGTCATCAATGCTGTTGTTAAACCATATGTTGATGTTACAACTCAAAAAGTTCGTTTGCTCTTCTTAGGTGGGTCAAACCGGCGTGAATGGCGTTTACACTTTGATAATGATTTAGTCATGACTCAAATCGGTGGTGACGATTCATTCCTAGAGCATCCAGTTAAGATGACTAAAGTTTTAATCGGACCAGGTGAACGTCAACAAGTAGTTGTTGATTTTGGCGATTACCAAGAAGGCGACGTAGTTAACCTTTACACTGATGACTTCAAGTTAGTTGAATTTAGAATTCATAAATACGAAAAAGACGACAGTGTCATTCCTGATACTCTGTTCACTCCTCATGATCCAGTTGTTAATCCAAATGCTGAAGTTCCTAAGGTTACAATGGATAACCACAACATGATGAATGGTCAACAATTCTCAATGCAAAGAATTGACATGACCCAACCAATTATGCAAGCAGAATACTGGGACGTAACCAATACCAATGATAAGAAGAACGGTATGCTTCACCCATTCCATATTCACGGTGCCCACTTCTTAGTTGTATCACGTGATGGTCATGATCCTTATCCAAATGAAAAGAATGTTTACAAGGATACTATTGAAGTAGCTCCTCAAGAAACTGTTCGGGTTAAGGTTTACTTCCAAAACACTGGTGTCTTCATGTATCACTGTCACATCATCGAGCACGAAGATGCTGGTATGATGGCACAAATTCAAATTGTTGATCCTAAGGATCCAGATAAGAAATACAATTTGATGGACATGGAAACCTTAACTAAGGCTTTCTCAGAAGAAAAAGGTATTCCTGAAGATGAAGTTTGGTGCCCAGGAATGGATGTTGAAGGCATGGACGTTAAGGGTGAAGATCACTCAATGGACGCAATGTCTGGCGCAAGTCACCACTAATTTAACTTAAAAAATACCAAAAAAATCACTCAAATTAATTTGGGTGATTTTTTGCTTATAAAGAAGATTTTATGGTTAAATAGTTACATGAATAAAAACAAATTTTCCTACAAATTTTGGACGTATGCTATCTTAGGAGTCGCTTTAGTGGGGATCGCCTGCTTTACGCTTAATACTACTACTTTTAAAGATAAATTCGCCTGGCTTACACTTAAAACAGAGCAAAAACTAGATGTACCACTTGAAAATCAATTTCCCGAATTACCTAATGGCTGCGAAGTAACCTCACTAGCTATGCTCATGCAGTATTACAATATCAAAGTTAATAAATTAGATTTATCCCAAAAAATTGATCATGTTGATTCTTTTACTGACAATGGGCAATATCGCGGTAATCCTAATCTTGGGTTTGTCGGGCTAATGAGCCAGGCTAATGCTGGCTGGTGTGTCTATCATCAACCGCTTGAAAGAGTTGCTCAGCAATATACTAACCGAATACAAGATTTTACTGGGCATGATTTTATCCAAGTCATGAAATTGGTTTCCGATGGTCATCCAGTCATGATTATTACTACACTTAAGTTTAAGCGCGTCCACGATATGCAAACTTGGCATACTAAGCAAGGCAAGGTTCATGTGACCCCCTCATCACATGCTTGCGTAATCAGTGGCTATAATAAGAAAAGTAAGGTAGTCTACGTCAATGATCCTTATGGTCATAAAAATAAGGAAGTTTCTTGGCAACAATTAGAAGCTAGCTATAACCAGCAAGGTAAGCAAGCCCTGTACATCAAATAAAAAGAGCAAGTCCAATTAAGAACTTGCTCTTTTTAAATCGAGGCCTATAAAATAATAGGTGACTACTTCTGTTCACATCAGGTTGGTCAACCACCAACACTTCCCGTGTCTGTCACTTAAGACGGGCGTCCTCATACAAATACGCATCTCGCGTTTTTGTCGACTCGTATAATTAATTATAGCGATTTAATTGCTAAATGCAAATTTTAGTTTGCACTCGCACCGCTAGCAGTATCTACTTTTTCAGCTGATGATAAAGGCTTTAAGTTTTCACGTCCGTTAATTAAAAATGGCGTATTTTCTTGTACTAATACATCAATCATTACTTTAGGAATATTTAAAGTAGGTGCAGATTCGGCTGTGATTGCTGTCTGAATTTGGTCTTCTTTACCGTCTTTGATTTTTTGGATAAAATTAGGCTCAACAATCGATTCCCTACCAATAGCAATAATATCACCATGATTTAGAGCATCCAACGCGTCATCAGCAGTGTGTACACCAGATGAAATTATTGTAGTAGCCCTGTCACCAATTGTTTGCTTCAATAACTGACCATAGCTTTGATTGCTATCTTTTGGACCAGCATTGTATTTAGTAAACAATGAATAATGAACATAATCGATACCTTCATCAGCAATTGCACTAGCCAATTTTAAACCATCCTCAACTGTATAACCAGAAGTATTGGCCACATCTTTAGTCATTTGGCTAGGCATATCCTCTTCAGGAGTCATCCGAAAACCGATAATAAAACCAGGCTTATCTTTGGCTGCTTCTTTGACGGCCTTAAGTACTTCTAATGGGAAGCGCATTCTGTTTTCTAAGCTGCCACCCCACTTATCCGTGCGATGGTTATAAAAAGGTGAGAAAAATTCGTGAACTAAATACCAATTGGCACCATGAATTTCAACACCGTCAAAACCTGCTTTAATTACTCGTTTAGTTGCATCAGCAAACTCTTGAATAACCTGCTCGATCTCTGCTTCACTCATTCCTTTTCCTGGAGTAGGATCAGCTGCAGTGGCAGGCATATCACTTGGGGTTTGCACATAACCATATTTAGCTGCTGAACCAGTTGCTTGTTTTCCGGCATGATGAAGCTGAACAATTGCTTTATTACCATCTTTTTTCATAGTTTGAGCTAGCTTAGTTAAGCCTGGAAGAAATTTATCATCATCCAAACCTAATTCGCCCTCATAATAACCCTTGTCAGATATATAAGATGCACCAGTAATTAACATTCCTTGAGATTTAGAACGTGTAGCGAAATAATCAATTGCTGTTTGTCCTACGGTTCCATCTTTTTCGCCATACAAGGTTAACATCGGTGACATCGCAGTATGAGTTGGAATTGTACCACCATTTTCAAAAGTATATTGAGTCAATAATTTACTATATTTTTCGTTCATAAAAATTTACACTTTCTTGATAAAGATAATTTAGTTACTTTTTGTATATTTGAGCAATTTAACCAGCACTTTTACCGCCATCAATTGTAAACTCGGCACCCGTTGTAAATTCAGATTCATCTGAACCTAAATACGTACAAATTTGGCCGATATCTTCTGGTTTACCAAGATGTCCCATTGGAGTACCAGCTGTAAACATCTTTTCCAATTCAGGTGTTACCATCGGCGTCTTTATTGCACCAGGATTAATTACGTTGACCCGAACGTTATATTTATCATTAGCACCATCTAGTGCCGCAGCTTTAGTAAGCAATCTTACGCCACCTTTTGAAGCACTATAAGCATCAAATGTCGGGCTACTTATAATGCCACCTAATGATGCAATGTTAATAATAGAACCACCTTTGCCCTTCATCACTTTCATGGCATGCTTAATTCCTAAAAAGGTTCCAATTAAATTAACATTGAGCACATTTTTAAAATCTTCTAGCGATTCTTGATCAACCGGAACCGGCTTACAGTCAATACCAGCACAATTAATTAGAATATCTAAATGACCGTACTTCTTGACAACTTCATCAATAACTTCGGTCCATTTTGATTCATCAGTGACATCTTGATTAATAAAATCAACATCTTGCTCACTATTAACTAATGCTTTTTCTTGTTCACTTTCTCTGATGTCCGTGATAATAACTTTAGCACCTTCGTTTAAATAGCAATGAGCTATGCCCATCCCTATTCCACCAGATCCACCGGTTATTATTGCAACTTTATTATTTAAACGTTTCATGTTTATACCTTCTTTGATTACGTTTTCATAAAAATTACTAGGTAAGAGTAACATTACAGGTAAGCGTTTTCAATATAAAGTAAACAATTTCACAATTTTATTAAGATAGTTATATAAAAACAAAAAGTGCCTAACTTTACGAATGCACAGAGCCTATTGACAAGTAGCTTGTAGTAACTTATATAGGTTATTTTTATAACAAAAAAGAAGACACTTCAAACTGTATTACCTAATATCCATAAATCTTCTGCAATTCATGGTTTTAAGGAGTTTTACTCTGTCTTCTTTTGATAACTATTCTACTTAATATTAAAAAGTCTAATCTTGCTTTTTCTAGTTTTAACTGTGTATTAATAACGAACTTTTTCAACCCTTTTAGGCAAATTGGCATTGCTTAATCCTTGAACACTCAACTTCTTTAGCCTCTTTAACATTGCGCAAATCACTTTTAAACGACTAGAAGCCGACACGTTGTCGACTTTCAAGCCTTTATATATCAATGTTTACACGACAGCTAGACGCTTAACTGGCTCATTTTTAGGTCATTAAAATAATTCACTATGAGTTCCAATAGCAGCTAAATACACTACTGTTTTGGACTGCGAATAAATTAATAAGTGATCGCCTGCTTGACCATTAAGATGAATATCAATTATTTTAATGGTTACTCCTACGGATTACCTAAACCCTTTTTAATTTGCTTAATTAATTTCCGTTTAGCATGAATCGGGTGAGGCTTAAAATAACTTGGAATACTTTTACCTTCTATTAACTGGTTCACGATATATTTCCAAGCTGTGCGTCTTTGAGAATCAATTTCTTCTGGTAACTGTTCTTTAAAAACATCGTTCCAATTAGGATCAATCTGTCTCATAGCAAATTGTTTCTTAAATTGACTAGAAAAGCCAATTTCTTTTTTACTCATCCAGCAATTCCATTAATTCTTCATAACTATGTGCTTTGGGCAATTTCTTAGTACCATTCATATCCGCCTTTATCTCTGCCAGAGATGCTTGAACAGTTGCACTAAGCGTAGGAATAATGTATTGCTTTGGCAAACCTTCAGTCGCAACTTCAGTTAAACTCATTCTAACAAAATCAGAAATACTCAAGCCATGCTTTTCTAGTTCCTTACTAGCTTTAGCTTTAATGTCTGGATCCATTCTCGCTTCAATTCTTGCTGTTTGTGCCATTATAATCACCTCAGTTTAAATTGTACCATCATCGTCGTACAAAAATAATTACAATAATCGCATGCTTAGTGTAAAACATCCTAAAGTAGATAGCAGATAGAAGTATGACGATACTTTTTCTACTTTTTCTTTTACAATTAAAGTTGAAATTGAGGTCGTCACAATACTCAATTTTTCTGAAATTTATTGGCTACCTGCTTTTTTAATGCCTGTAATATTATGGAAGCCAGGAATAAAAATACATGATCCCGATAAAATCACGGAATCATGTATTATTTATACCTATTTTCTTACTTTGTTTTAATTAAAAAAGGTCATAGGAAATTCGTAAATTCTATTCTCTTTTGTGGCGTCAAGGTCAGGGTCTGTCCAATTCTTATGATAAGAAATACCAATGAACATTGTTTGCAGATCTGAAGTAAGTTGGATTCCTTCGGTTTCTATAGCATGGGTTCCTGTACACCATTCTGACCATTTGCTATTATTTAAAACTAGGCTTCTACATGAGTTATTAGGTCTGAATCTAGTAACTGATGGAGATGATTCAGGTGTTGCATAATATGGAGTTTCAGTTCCAGATGAAACATAAATGTTTCCGTAATTATCTAATTCAAAGCCTTGAATAGAGGCTTGAGGTAATGCTGTGCTACCTAAGCCAGGAATAGGTTGCAAATTACTTGAAATTTGAGGAATAGTTTCTAAATATGTTTTACTTCTTTCATCCATTTGTTGATTAATAAGATCCATATCATAACGAGCAAAATAGCCATTATTCTGTTTATCAACAGCACCAACCAGTAATTCAGAATAGTTATTTCCTTTACTTATTGCTCCACCTACACGTTTTAAGCCACCTGTCATACCAACAGCTTTATCAATATGAGCAAGTCTAACTACTGATGTATTAGTGTTAATTGTTCCTGGGTTGTTAAAATTAAGTCTCGCTAATTGTAGATCCCAATATTTTTTAACAAACTTGTTGGGATTATTTTTGGATGGATAAGTTGAAGTTTGATCTGCTTCTGTAGCAATAAGCAAATAAGAATTTACACCATCTTTAAAGAAATCCAATGTTTGACCGTGTCCAAAGTTTCTCATGTGTACAACTTTAGCTCCAGTAAAATCAACGGTTTGATAAGTTGAACTTTCTGCAGGTTTTTTAGTTCTACTAATATATGCGTCTTTACCATAACCGCCATTGCTGCTATGTAACTGAAGTGCATAAACATATTTACTTCCAATAAAAAAATTTTGTACAACATTTTTATATGGTAATCCAGTTAATTTGTATTTTAAATGTAACCCATCATTACCGTGCTTAATAATAGGATTTTTATCTATTGCCATTTTATGTAGTTCCTTTCAATAAACAATTAATAACAAAAAATTTCAGCTGAAAGAATTAAGTTCTTACTTAATTCAGTTTCAATATTACTGCAACAATATCTGCTATTGCGGAAATAATTATGCAAATTTTCGGCAAATATGATATAACGTAAGCAACACTAAATTAAAGGAACTACAAAAATGAAACCAGAAAGCTTTATAAAAAAATGTGTAAGTATAGTTGCATTAATCTCATGCATAGCATTATTTCCACAAACCTCTCATGCAGCTACTTATAAAATAATTAAGCAGTCTTCTAATCATCCACACGGACGGTATCGTACTAAAAATCCGAAGGTAAGTGCACCCATTTGGAATAAAAAGCACACAAAAAAATTAAATAATTTAAAAAGCCAGGAATCCAAAAATTGGTATGTTTCGGACTCAGTAAAATTTAAACATGGTAATAAAAAATCCACTTTTTACAAAATAAGTAATGACGATAATACAATTTCAGGTTATGTTTGGCGAGGGTATTTAACCGAAGGTGCAATGGTACCTAAACAATTTTGTTTAAGTGGTGATACTGTACCAATACCTGAAAAGTGTGTTGATGAAAAGGTCAATCAAAAAATTACTCAATTATTTTCAGAAGTTATCCCAGATAAACAGGCTCAATTAGCAGCTAATCTACAAGCAACTCGCGCTCAGTTACATGTTGGGTCGCCAGAAGATATAGCTAAAGAAGAAGAACTAACTGAACTAGGCGAAGATAATCTTAAGCTTATTACCAAAATTAATGTTGAAAAGCCATATACAGGAACCTCTGACAATTTGTTGACTTTTGAAAAGGAACAAATAAGTAAAGAACTACAAAAACAAGGAAAAACACTAAATAGTTTTAAAGGTTATCGTATAGGCGCTTACGTTTTTCCAAAAATCAAGGATAAGTTTACTGGAGTGACAGGAGATTTTTATGGAAAAGCGGTTATTTATTTAATTCCACCTGAGGTCCAATTACCAAGGCAAAATACTATGTTTTATGATCCAATTGATTCTAATTGGGGTACTGGCGACGCTATCAATTCTACAAAGATTGACAAAAACCTGAATAATAAATTAATTAGTCTTTTTCCAAAAACAAATAGAAATTTGCAAGTACAAGTAGCAGCAGACTTATCTTATCCAGATACTATTCCAGATCCGGATGATAGTGAAGGACCTGATTATCATAATAAGACGCTTAAAGACTTGCTCGGGAAAAAAGGCTATAAATCAGCGATAGTTTTAGACACCTATATTAATAGCGGAGATTATAATGATGAAGAAATCTATAGTATAACTAAAAATAAGCTAAAAGTAGCTTTAAAGAAAAAGCATAAAAAATTTGCAGATTTTAAAGGTTATCGCATAGGGGCTTATATCTGTCCTATACATGATGATCATGTTGATAAATATGGTGAAACTGAAGTAATTTTAGTACCACCAAAAGTTAGGTTACCTAATGTAGGTAATCTAACTTTTGGCCTTGATGATGTTAAATTGAATTGAGTATCTGAAAAAAACGGCTCTTTTGCAAATCCTGTTGATGGAGAATAATATTTAATTTGAAATACTTTAGGCAATCATGCTTAAAGTATTTTCTTTTAGCACGGTATTTTTTGCTTCTAACATAATTCTAGCAGTCATGTTGGAAAAGTTACGATAGCCATAAGCTGTGCGCTGAATTTGCTTAATCTTGCGATTAGTTCCTTCAACGCAGCCATTAGAATACTTGCAAATAACCACATTAAATACAGCTTTTCGATTACGTTTAAGGTCTTAAGCGTTATTTTCATCTGCCAGCCCACAGGCCCACATCGGTTTGGCAGTTAAATAATTTAGCCATTTGCTCAGGATTATGTTCAGTTAATGCTTTACTCAAGTCCTGCATTAAATCATAAGTCGCCTGCAATTTTGGATCCTTCTACCACAAGCTGCTCTTGCGTTAGGCAGTCTTTTAAATGTTGATAATACTTAACTTTTTTAACTTCTAGCTTACTGTAAGGTGTTAAATATGATTTAAGCAAGATGTAACGCCGATCACGACGGTAAGCTTCAAGTTCGCTTGACATAAGGCTTGATTTTCCTGCTTGATCAGCTTTTCTTTGGGAGTCATGTTTAGGGCGTCCTTTCGGTTTAATAACAACATTATACCCGTTTTCTTGATAAGAACGTACCAAATTGGCTAACATACCACCGCTTTTAAGCCCTAAGTCTAGGGCAATACTACCTAAAGATTCATGATTTGATTAACTAGCTTGCGCTTTAAACTCTATGGAATAGTTGGTATACGGGCGTTCTAAGATGTTTAAGCCGTACCGATCAATTTAGTAATAAAATCGGCAATTAGTTGGCAAACTTTAGGGAAATAAACGGCAAATTTTAGGTAATTGTGGTATAACTAATTTAACAATTTATTGAGAAAGGACTTACATATGAAAAGAACTAAAGTTATTGCCTTACTAACTACCGTTTGTGCACTAATTAATACCCAAGCTAATGTGCAATCGGTGCAAGCTGCAACTTACCACGTTGTCAAACAAAAGAATTACTCAAAGACTAAGCCTTATCATGCTAAAGACCCTGACAAAAGTGTCAAGATTTGGAATAAAAAACATACCAAAACTATAGGTAACTTGCAAAATTATCCACACACAACTTGGTATGCTTCAGCTTCAGTTACTATAAAGCATGACTCAACTAAAGCTATTTATTATAAGGTCAGAAGTGGCAACAAAAAGCACTCTGGTTATGTCTGGCATGGTTATTTAACTAAGGGAAAATATGTAGCTACTAACACCTCTACTGCTACAGCATTCTTATATAATCCGATAGATCCAGCAAATTTAGACGGAATAGATACCAAGAATATTGATAGCACTTTAAATAATATGGTAATTAGTCTATTTCCAAATACTATTCATGATAAGCAGACTCAGTTAGCTGCTGACCTTTTTGACCACTATGTAATTGGAGCTGAGGGTTGTATACAATTGACAAGTTACACAAAATTAAATAATCAAAGTGACTTTAAAAACTTTATATACAACCAATTAAAAAAGGAATTAACTAAATATAACAAAACCTTTACCGACTTTAATGGTTATAAGATTGGTGCTTATGTAGATCCAAAAAATAAACAGACTATTGTTCTATTAAAGTCACCTGAGTCAACACCAACTAAGTTACCGACCGTATTTTATGATCCCAAAAATTATGCTGGGGTAACTTCTTCTGAATATATTGATACAAAACGTAACGATGAGTTAATAAGTCTCTTTCCTGGAACTATCAAAAATGATCAAGTTCAATTAGCTGCCAATTTGTACCAATCATATTTTGATGTATCCGCTGACTATCCAGAACACTACGATGACATTTGCAAAGATATTCTTGGTAAAAATTATAAGAAAAAAGTGGTTTTTGTTAGGAGCATGTTAGGTTGGAAAGATTCAACATACACAGAAGGAAAAAGTGATGAAGAAATCTACGAAGCTGCTAAAAAAGAAATTGCAAAAGACTTAAAACGTCAGCATAAGAAATTCAACGACTTTAAAGGATATAAAATAGGTGCATACTTCTGTCCTAGCACTGAAGAAAATAACTATGGTGTTACCCAAATTATCCTAGTACCACCAACAGTTAAATTACCCAAAATAGGTAAATGTACTTTTACTATTGATGATGTGCCATTAGATTAATAATTATCTTAAAGCGATTCTTATTGAATCGCTTTTTTATTTTTTCCCACAAATACTTCTTAATAGAACGCCAAGTATTAATTGCTAATAAATAAGCGATATCAAACTGTTCCTCTATAATTTATTGATTCATCGTTTCAATATCAATCGTCTTATCAATCCAATCACCTTCAAAAAAGTCACGTTCATGGCTCACAATGATTACACCACCTGGAAAATTAACTATGGCTTTGCGCAAGGCTTCTTTAGTATCACGATCCAAATGATTAGTTGGTTCATCCAAAAACAACAAGTTAGCAGGCTCAAATTGCATCTTAGCCAGCTTAACCTTTTCCTGCTCACCACCCGACAACTTTTTAAGCGGGCTCATTGCCTGCTGGGCAGTTACACCTAGTCTTGCTAGTGCTCCTCGCAATTCTTTGGGCTTTTTACGATCAAATTCTTCTTGGAGATATTGCAACGGTGTCATATTATTATTTGGCCAAGTCAAATCTTGCTTAAAATAAGCTATTTTGGCAGTCGTTGACAATTCAAAGTTACCAAAGATTGGCTCTAGCTTACCAAGTAAAGTCTTCAATAGTGTCGTTTTACCAATTCCATTAAAACCAGTAATCGCGACCTTCTCATTGCCACCAACCGAAAAGTTAAAAGCTTCTTTAACCAAGGCTTGTTCATAACCGATCACTAAATCTTGGGTCTGCAATAACAGATTAGAAGCTGTTGCCACATACGGAAAGTCAAAGTGGGCTTGCCGATTAGACTTAGGCGGATTCAGAACCGTCATTTTCTCTAATTGCTTTTCACGTGACTTGGCACTCTTAGACCTTGTTCCCGCCTTATTCTTACGAATGTAGGCTTCCGTTTTCACAATTTTGCGCTGCTGATTAGCATAGGCCTTAAGGTAAGTCTCTCGATTAGCAGCCTTTTGCTTCATTGCCTGTTTCAGCGTTCCAGTGTAACGGGTAATTGTGCCAGAATCCACATCAATAATGCAGTTAGTTATTCGTCCTAAGAAATCATAATCATGGCTAACGACAATAAAAGCACCGGCAAAATCATTCAAATAATCAACTAGCCAATCAATATGACCCACATCAAGATAGTTAGTTGGCTCGTCTAACAGCAAAACATCAGGCGTTTCTAACAGTAATTTCGCCAGAATAATTTTAGAACGTTGACCACCCGAAAGTTGTGCTACATCATGGTCATAGCCAAGCTCTGCCAGACCCAATCCTGAAGCAACCCGCTCAATTTCAGTATCAATTTGATAAAAGTTATTCTCTTCTAAGTAAGTTTGCAATTTACCTGCTTTAGTCAGTAACTCTTCATCACCATCAGTAGCATACTGCACATATAAGTCATTTAATTCTTGTTCTTTTTGATAAAGCCCAGCAAAAGCTGTACGCAAAAAAGCCCGAATAGTTACTCCCGGCGTCAATTTAGCATACTGATCTAGGTAACCTACCGAAATTTTATTTTGCCATTTAACTTGTCCAGTATCCGGCAACATTTCTCCAGTCAAAATTTTTATCAAAGTTGACTTACCCACGCCGTTTTGACCAGTCACTCCCATGTGATCTTCTTTATTAAGGACAAAGTTTGCAGCTTCATATAAAGTTTTATCCACAAAACTCTGTCCTAAATTTTTAACCGTTAATAAACTCATTGGCTATCCCCTTAAGCTGAAAAAATACAACTCGTTCTAGTATATAATAAAGTTGTCTTTTTTGCTGGAGACCAAGATAAATTGCATAAACTTAAATATAAGTATTACAACATTTACTAAATTTAATCGCCAACCCGCTTATTATCTACAAATTTTTCGTAAGCTACCTGTTCAGAGGTTTGGGTGATTTCTATCTGGTCAAGATTAAAGCACGCTTGATGAAGTTGTTCTTCTGGAATTTGAATTTCATGTGTTACCGTCGCATTTCCGATTAATTCTAACCAATAACCACTTTCAGTCTGATGAATCTGCGTCTGAACCACGCCACCAGGATTATATACAGTTATTAGCTGTTCTAATTGAACTTGCGTAGGATAATTTAAATAAAAAGCTAAGCTAGTTGCCGACATTCCCGTTCCACAAGCATTAGTAAAACCAACGCCTCGCTCATAAGTTTCCACAAATAATCGATTTTTTCCTAAAATTTGAGCAAAACTAACATTTACACCAGCTGGAAAATAAGGGTTAGCTTGATTCAACTTATGACCTAATTCTCCAAGTTCACGATGTGCTAACTTAATATCATGAACAAAGCTGATTAAATGTGGATTAGGCACAGCAATTGCGGTAAAAGCTAAATTTGAATTAAGCTGCGGCAATTTTTGGTTAATGATTTTGCTTAGACCAAAATTAGCAAATTGCAAATCCGCTTGTGCAAACGAAACCGGAGCTATTTCCACACTAAAAGCTGGCACACTAGGTGCTAAATCTGGATAACGCTTGACTTGCAGGTCGGCCTGCGGTGTTTGTACAATAAATGCTGTTTCTCTGTATTTTTCAGCTAAATAGCGCGCCACCGTCCGCAAGCCATTCCCACACATCAGTGCCTCAGAACCATCGCGATTAAATATCTTCATCTGTGCTAGTGCATCGGCATTAGTTGCCTGATCAATGACTAGTAAGCCGTCACTGCCGCCAAGCAAGCCTGACGCATGGTTGGTTATGTTAATTGCTAATTGTTGTAATTCACTAATAGTTAACGGTTGTTTCAGGACTGTTTGATCTAAAATAAAAAAACTATTCTGTGAGCCGTGGACTTTTTGCAGACTAATCATTTATTCTTACCTCATTTTCAAAAAAATTATGATAAATTTGCCGAACTGCTTCAGGCGCATCTACTCGTCTAGTTCCTAACATCATTGAAATACGTGAAGCTCCCTGATTAATCATATAAACTCCAATCTTTTTCTTAGCTAACGATTCAATCACTTGCTCCATAACGCCAACTTTACTTCTCATTCCTTCTCCCACAACCATGATAATGGCATAATCATCAATCCACTCAAGGTGGTCTGGTTGCAATTGCTCTTGAATGTCACGGCACATTTTTTGACGAAGCTCAGCCGTAAATTGCCGCTGATCAAAAATCACCGTTAAGTCATCAATTCCAGAAGGCATATGTTCATACGAGATATGATACTTATAAAATATTTGTAGTAGTTTCAGGGTAAATCCAACCTCTTTATTCAATAAATATCGATGAATATATAAAGCGGAAAAATGACTATCAGCAGCTACCCCAGTAACTATCGTATCAGGCTTGAAATTTTTCGCTGGAACAATCACTGTTCCTCGTGCCAGTGGATGATTAGTATTTTTAACTTCAATGGGAATGTTAGCAGCAATTGCTGGTAATATCGCTTCATCATGAAAAACTGAAAATCCAGCATATGACAACTCCCGCAATTCCCGATAAGTCATACGTTTAATTGCCCGTGGTTGTTTTACTATCGCTGGATCGGCTGCATAAATTGCATCAACATCAGTAAAGTTTTCATAACCATCAGCATGCAAACCGCGTGCTAGAATCGCTCCCGTAATATCTGAGCCACCACGTGAAAACGTCGCGATTTGCTGAGATTTAGTTAGACCATAAAAGCCGGGAACTACAATATATCCTCTAGGAAGTTGAAAATTAGCTAAATGCTCATAAGTTTCTTCCAAAACTTGTGCATCTTGTGGATTAGCTGAAACGGTGATTCCTAATTTGGCACTGTCAGCAAAGTGGGCAGAAATGCGCAGTTTTCTTAAAATTAGCGTCAATAACTGTGCATTTAAGATTTCACCATGAGCCTTAAACGCTGCCATTAAATAATCATCATTAGGATATTTATTTTTAGGCAGTTGTAATAAAATTTGCTTTAACGCCGCAAGTTCTTCTGTTTCAAGATCAAAATAATCAGCAATTGCCTGATACCGCGCCCAAATTTCAGTTTGGATGACTGCTGTATTCTCGTTTTTCAACGTTTTTTTGGCATATACAATTAACAAATCTGTTACTTTGCGATCGTCAGGAAATCTTTTCCCTGGTGCAGACGTAACGATAACTTTGCGCTCTGAATCTGCTTGAATAATCTTAATTATCTTCTGGACCTGCTTACCATCTGCTAGCGAGCTACCGCCAAATTTTACAACTTTCATTTGCACTAAAACTCCTTTTCCAATGGTCAATTTTTAAAATCAAAAATGATTAGTTGCCATTCTAGCATGTATTTTATAATCTGCAACTCAGCTGATTTTTATTTTCTAGTCAAAAAATAATTTTAATCCAAGTCTCTTGACATGCTGACCAAAAGAAGTTAGTATTTGCACTATCGAATGAGGTTGCAATAACCATCAGTAAGTTGACCGAGCTTTTGCTTAGCGTTGAAGCCAACTGAAAGGGGAAATTGCCGAAGTGCTAATCGTAATAAGCAAGTGATTAGTTGCTGGGGCATAGTTTAAGAGACTATGAACTGTCGCAGAATAAATCTGCGGAGCGCTATCGACAAATTGATCCCAAAAATTTAAAGGTTCTTTTGTTTCAAGCGTAAACAAAAGAACCTTTTTTAGTTAGTAAAGCTGGAGGAATGTAGCTTGGTTAAGACAAATACACAAGGACATCTGACAATTGGCGGTTGTGACGCCATCGACTTAGCTCATAATTTTGGTACACCATTAATCGTTTATGATGTGACCAAAATCAGACATCAGTTTGAGCAATTTCAAGCCGCTTTTGATGAAACCAAGATCAATTACGAAATTAGTTATGCTTCAAAAGCACTAGCAATCAAGGCAATTGACCAGGTTATCAATCAAGAACAAGGGCACCTTGACGTAGTTTCCAGCGGTGAACTAATGACTGCTGTTGCAGCGGGCTTTCCCATGGCAAAGGTCAGTTTTCATGGGAACAATAAAACCCGTGCTGAACTAAAGCTAGCTCTCGACCAGCACGTTGGGACGATTATTGTCGATAACTTTTACGAATTAACACTTTTAGAGCAATTATTAGCTGGAACTGCCAGCCAAATAAATGTCATGTTGCGACTAGCACCTGGAATTACTGCTCACACTCACGAATACATCCAAACTGGGCAAGTTGACAGCAAGTTTGGCTTTGATATTGCTTCAAGACAAGCAGAACAAGCTTTAAAACAAGTGTTAGCTAGTCAACATTTGCATTTAATTGGCTATCATGCCCATATCGGTTCACAGATTATGGCGGTTAACGGCTTTAGTGCCTTAGTAAAAAAACTAGTCAAACTGTCTGCTAATTGGCAAGAAAAATATGGCTATCAACCAGCAGTTTTAAATTTGGGCGGTGGTTTTGGCATTCAATACACTGCAAATGATCATCCATTACCACCCAAAAGCTTTATTCATCAAATTGTGACCGACTTAAAAGCTGAAATCGCTGAGACTAATTTAAATTTACCAGCGATTTGGCTAGAACCAGGTCGCGCAATCGTAGGTGCTGCTGGTTATAGTCTCTATACCATTGGAGCGCGCAAAGAAATTCCTAATCTCAGAACCTATATCAGCGTTGATGGCGGCATGGGCGACAACATTCGACCGAGTCTTTACCAAGCTAAGTATCAAGCGCTCCTAGCGAGCAACCCTCTAGCTGCACCAACCCAAACCGTGACCATTGCTGGTCGTTATTGCGAATCAGGAGATATTTTAGTGAAAAACCAACCACTACCAGATATTAGTCCGGAAGATATCTTAGCAGTGCTAGCCACTGGAGCTTATGGCTATTCGATGGCCTCCAACTATAACCGAGTTGGACGACCGGCAGTGGTTTTTGCAGAAAACGGACAAGCAAAGCTAGTAGTTAAACGAGAAACCGCTAGCGATTTAATTCGACTAGATTTAGATTATCTCAATTAAGCGAGGCAAAATTATGAAAAAAGATGCACAAGAATTAATTAATTTGATTAGCAATGCAGATAAAACAACTCCAGTTAAAGTTTTTTTACAGGGAAAATTACAGCAATTAGCTATTCCCTCAACCATTCAAGCTTTTTTAGATGACAAAATCGGCGTACTATTTGGCGACTGGCCGGTAGTTAAAGAGTGCTTGCAAGCAAATGCAGCACTCATCAGCGATTATCATATTGAAAATGAGGCCCGTAATTCTGCACTGCCATTGTTAGATCTTAAAGAAGTGGACGCTCGGATTGAACCAGGGGCAATTATACGTGACCAAGTAACGATTGGTAAACAAGCCGTTGTTATGATGGGGGCAGTCATTAATCTTGGTGCCGAAATCGGCGCTAAATCCATGGTTGATATGGGCGCGGTTATCGGTGGCAGAGCAATTATCGGCGAAAATGTTCATGTTGGCGCTAATGCCGTAATTGCTGGTGTCATCGAACCTGCCTCTGCCCAGCCAGTAATGATTGGCGATAATGTGTTAATTGGCGCTAACGCCGTAGTTTTAGAAGGAATTACAGTCGGAAGTGGCGCTGTAATTGCAGCAGGGGCCATTGTTACCAAAGACGTTGCACCAAATGCAGTGGTCGCAGGTGTTCCTGCTAAAGTAATCAAACAAGTAGATCTTAAGACTAAAAGTAAAACTGGCTTAGAAGATCAGCTGCGAAAGTTGTGACTTAAATGCCTGCACTCAATGAACAACAATTAATTAAGATTAGAAGACAACTCCATCAAATCCCTGAGCTGGCTTTAGCAGAACATGAAACCCACAAGTTACTGTTAAAAATTATTAGCAGCTTCCCGCAACAATACCTAACAATCAAGGAATTTTCTGAGTTGCCAACTGCCATTATGATTTACGTTCAGGGTAAAAATCCGCACAAAACGCTTGGTTATCGTGCTGATATTGATGGACTACCAGTCAGCGAACAAACTGGGCTGCCATTTCAATCAACCCATCCCGGCATAATGCATGCTTGTGGTCATGATCTCCACATGAGTGTTGCTCTGGGCATTCTCAGCTATTTTGCTGATCAGCAACCTACTGATAATTTAGTCTTTTTCTTCCAACCTGCCGAAGAAAGTGAAAGTGGCGCTAAATTAGCTTATGATCTTGGACTTTTTCAAGGAAAATCACACATTACTGAAATCTACGCATTGCACGATACGCCTAAACTTGCAACAGGTAGTATTGGTACATGTCTTGGAACCTTATTTGCCGGAACAACCGAAATTAACGTCGACTTTTACGGTCGAGATGGTCATGCCGCTTATCCCCAAAATGCTAATGACATGGTGGTCGCAGCAGCAGAATTCGTCAACCAAGTACAGACAATCATTTCGCGCAGTATTGATCCCTTAGAGGCTGGCGTCATTACCCTAGGAAAAATGACTGCTGGCAGTGTACGCAATGCCATCGCTGGCAGTGCTCATATCGAAGGGACTATTCGCGGTTTAAGCCAACCAATTATTGAGCAAATTAAACAGCGTCTGCAAGCAATTGCTCAAGGAATTGCTACAAGTTATAACGCACAAGTAAAACTTGACTTTAACCAAGGCGGTTATTTCCCAGTGAAAAATGATCCTAAATTAACTAAGCAATTAATTAATTTTTTACAGCAAAAATCCGATATTGATTTTGTCAAAACATCCCCTGCCATGACTGGCGAAGATTTTGGTTATCTTCTAAGCAAAATTCCCGGCACCATGTTCTGGTTAGGAGTTGGCAAAACTAGTGCACTACATTCAGCTACTTTTGTACCGGATGAACGCGCAATCATGATCGGCGTCAAAACCGTTATTGGTTTTCTAGAATATCGAATGGCGAATTTATAATATAGGAAGGAAAAATAAAAATGTTACTACAAGAAGCAGAAATTATAACTGCGATTATTACCCCTTTTAATGACGATGGATCGCTTAATTATGCTGGTCTTAAGCAACTAGTTAACCATTTAATTGCCCATGGCAGTCAGGGCTTTGTCTTTGGCGGTACAACTGGCGAAGTTGCTACGCTAACTTATGATGAGAAAATCGCGCTTTATCAAAAAGCCGTTGAAATCGTAGCAGGTCGGGTACCCATTATCGCTGGCACTGGTTCTAACAATACCGCAGCGACTATCGAGTTAACTCAAAAAGTCAGTCAAATTGCTGGGATTGATGCATTACTCGTGGTCGTACCATATTACAACAAGCCTAATCAGCGCGGGATGTTGGCCCATTTTACTGCAATCGCTGATCATTCAGACTTACCAATCATAATTTATAATATTCCCGGTCGCACTGGTGTCACGATGACTAACGAAACGGTTTTACAATTAGCAAAGCATCCCAACATTATCGGCGTTAAGCAATGTACTACCACCGAAGATTTAGAATATCTCGTAGAACATGCACCAAGCGACTTTTTAGTATATAGCGGTGAAGATAAGCAAGCTTTAGTCGCTAAAGTAATTGGCGCTCAGGGAATTATTTCTGTTGCTTCCCATCTTTATGGTGACCAAATGACGCAAATGTATCAGGCGCTTAAAGCTGGTAAGATTGCTGAAGCCGGTAGTTGGCAGCGGCTCCTTACCCCAAAGATGGACGCATTATTTTTATTTCCATCACCTTCTGGAGTAAAAGCTGTTTTGAACGCCCAAGGTTTTCATACTGGTAGCTGCCGCTTACCAATTGTTGATTTAAACGAATCCGAAAAACAACAATTAGCCCAGGCACTTGAACTACCCAATTATAATTTAGCTGCGCCGCTTGTTTTAACGTTAGGAGAAAATCATGCTTAAAGTATTTTTAGCCGGTTTTAACGGTTCAATGGGACAAGAAGTTGTTAAGTTGATCGACTCTTTACCTGATTACGAAATAACTGGTGTGTTAGCGCCGCATCTAACTAGCCTAGATCCCGCCACTTATCAGTTAGCTTCATCTGTCAAAATGTTTAAAAAGTTGACTGATATTACTGGTCAGTATGACATTTGGATTGATTTTACTGTTCCGAGCGCTGTTTATGACAATACCAAATTTGCCATAGAACACAACATTAAACCCATAATTGGTACTAGCGGCTTAACCGACGAACAAGCTGCTAAACTACAAGTTTTAGCAACCGATAAAAAAGTTGGCGGTATTATTGCCCCCAACTTTGGTCTATCAGCCATTTTATTAATGAAATTTGCTCAAATTGCAGCTGCTTACTTTCCAGATGCCGAGATTATCGAAATGCATCATGCCGATAAAAAAGATGCGCCTTCAGGAACTGCCATTCAAACCGCGCAAATCATCGCGCAAAATCGCAATCATCAACCCGAAGCAAACTTTGCAAATAATCCCGCACGTGGTGCTGACAAATATGGCATTCCTATCCACGCAGTTCGTTTACCCGGCTACGTTGCCCATGAACAAGTGCTCTTTGGCGGCGACGGTGAAGCTTTAACGATTAGACAAGATTCTTTTGATCGCCATTCCTTCATGCACGGGGTTAGATTAGCGCTTGAAAAAGTTAGCGACTTGCATAACCTAGTTATTGGCTTAGAGAACCTTATATAATAGGAAGAAAGAAGAAAATATCATGCCACAATTAGCTACAGACTTAATCGAGATTGAAAATCAGCGCTTGGCTGTTACCACCCCTTCAGCTATCCGGAAGTTTGACCAAGAAATTTCAGATATTCCAGAAATTATTAAATTAACTTTAGGAGAACCTGACTTAAATACTCCAGAACATGTTAAGCAAGCTGCCATTCACAGCATTGAAAATAATGAATCCCATTATGGCAGACAAGCTGGAAATCTCCAGTTATGTAAGGCAATCAGTGCTTATCTTAAGCGCAAACAAGAACTAGTTTATAATCCTAATAGCGAAATTATCATTACCGTTGGTGCAACCGAAGCAATCGCCACCGCAATTATTTCTCTCTTTAATCCTGGCGACGAAGTGATTGTGCCAACTCCTATCTTTGCTCTTTATTTTTCCTTATTGCAGCTATTTGGAATAACAGCTGTGACTATTAATACTGCAGATGACGATTATCTTCTAACTCCTGAAGCACTTAAGCGAACTTTAAAGCGACATCCACAAGCAAAAGGAATTATTTTAAATTATCCTAATAACCCAACCGGGCGTGAATACCCACCTAAATTAATTAAACAACTCGGCTCGCTTTTAGCCAGTCAGCAGCTCTATGTAATTTCTGATGAAATTTATAGCGAATTACTTTATAAAGCGCAAAAACATTACTCGATTGCTCGTGTTATTCCCGAGCGAACTATTTTAATTAACGGCTTATCAAAGTCACACGCAATGACGGGCTACAGAATCGGTTATCTTGCTGGTCCGCAAGCAATTATCAAAAAGATGACCACGACTCATGCTCTTTTAGTTACCACCGTGGCTAATACTACTCAAGCAGCCGCTACAGAAGCACTATCGCCTGCTGGTGACCTAGATCCACAAGCTGCTGTCAAAATATACACCGAACGCCAGCAAGTTTTGAGCGATGGCTTAACCAAATTAGGCTTGAAAGTAATTCCACCTGAAGGCGCATTCTATCTCTTCGTTAAAATCCCAGAAAAATATCAAACCGATGATAAATATTTTGCCAAGTTATTGGCGACAAAGGCACGTGTCGGTTGTATTCCGGGTAGTGCCTTTGGTCCTGGTGGTGAAGGTCATATTCGCTTTTCCTATGCAGCAAGTCTGACTGACATTGAGAAAGCAATAAACAGAATTGCACAGTTTTTAAATAACGGAGGTACTAAGCATGAACGGTTATAATGTGGCAATCTTAGGAGCAACGGGCGCCGTTGGGAGTCGCCTAATCGACCAACTGGCTCAATCAACTATCCCTGTTAAAAATTTAAAATTATTGGCTTCTAAACGCTCGGCTGGCAAAATACTACAGTTTAAAGGTGAATCGCTAACTGTTGAACAAACAACTGTTGACTCATTTAAAAATATTGATTTAGTTCTCGCTTCTGCTGGCGGTGAGGTTTCTAAAAAATTCTTGCCAATTGCCGTTGAGGCAGGTGCTGTTTGCGTTGATAACACCAGCGCTTTTCGCATGGATCCCGATGTGCCACTAGTTATCCCAGAAGTGAATCGCAATGCTTTAAAAAAACATCACGGAATTATTGCTAATCCTAACTGTTCAACCATCCAAATGGTTTTAGCTCTAGCACCGATTCGACAAAAATTCGGTTTAAAACAGGTAATTGTTTCAACTTATCAGGCAATTTCTGGAGCCGGACAGGCAGCATGGCAAGAATTATTGGATCAAACCAAGCAACACTTGTATGACAAACCAATGACTGCCAAAATTACACCAGTCAAAGGAGCAGCTAACCATTATCCCCAGGCTTTCAACTTACTACCGCAAATCGATGTTTTTGAAAAAGACGGCTACACTCATGAAGAATGGAAAATGATTCATGAAACTAAAAAGATTTTGCTAGACGACATGGATAGCCCAGACATTAAAGTCACCGCAACTTGTGTGCGCGTACCAGTAGAAATTGGTCATGGCGAATCGATTTATTTGGTTACTGCAGATAAAACTGCTACAGTTAGTGACTTACATACGTTATTAGCTACCGCCCCTGGCATTATTGTTCAAGATGAACCCGCTAAACAACTATATCCACAACCGCTAACTGCCGCGGGTAAACGCGAAACCTTTGTCGGTCGAATTCGTCTTGATGAAGAAAATCCTGGCGCATTCAATATATGGGTTGTTGCCGACAACTTGTTAAAGGGCGCTGCCTGGAATACGGTGGAAGTTGCAGAATGTTTAGTTGCAGATGATTTAATGTAAAACAAAAAGATGGTATCTCCGAATAACCTAAATTAGTTAAATAATTTTTATCTTACCATCTCATTTAGGATTATAATTAAGTTAACAATTAGTTTAAGAGGAATTTTTAAAATGAAAAGAATAACCCATTTTCAAAGAAAAGCCAAATCATTACTAATAGCAGCTACAATTCTAGTGAGTATTGGCACATTAGGATTCAAACCAACTTCAGTGGCTGCAGCAGAACCTAGCACCAACACTTTTGCTACTTTATGGAGCGGACAAGATGGCGAATGTAATTGGTCATACGATATTATTACTAGAACCTTGACCATCAGCAAGGGGACCAACGGACAGCAACTAGGAACTAAGCCAATTGCAAATTTAGTTTCTTGGAGTTCAACAATTGAACGCATTGTCTTTGCTACACCAGTTATCTTACCTATTAACTCTGATAGTAAGTTTAATAATCTACATAATCTGATTAGCATTGATAACTTTGACTTAGTTGATACCAGTCAAACGGTCAATATGAGCAATCTATTTAGTAACAATCCCAAGTTAACTAAACTTGATTTAAGTAAAATTAATACTATTAAAGTCGCCAATATGACCAACATGTTTGCTGGAGATATAAAATTAACCAGCCTCGACTTAAGCCAGTTAAATACTGAACACGTTAAAAAGAAACAAAACATGTTTACTGGCTCTGGTCTAAATAAAACCAAACCCAATAATGATCAAACAGCTAATAGCATTATCGTTAATGATCATAAAAATTAGTTAAACAAATAAAGGAGCTGAAAAAGCTCCTTTTTGTTTACAATTAATTAGCGCTAACCCATTAATTTTTATTATTTTAATTCCTTACATTTGCCTTACATTGTAAAACTAGCTATACTAAACACTATTAACGAAAGGAGTCTAATTATGCAAAATCTAACAAAAATTAGTTCCAAAATAACCAGTAAGAATCAAATTACTATTCCCAAGACCGTTAGAAATATCCTCCAAGTTAATCCTCAAGACAAAATCGAATGGTTAATCTCTCCAGACGGAAGAATCACTGTCACTACTGATAAACCAAATTTATGGGATATCATTGACGAACAAGAAAAGCAATACGGCAGTATTGCTACATCTGAAGTCGAATGGGGTGAAGATATCGAAAGTGAGGATTTTGACTAGTGCAATTGCAACAAGGAGATATTATTTGGATTGACCTTAATCCAGCCAAAGGTACCGAAATAAAAAAGACTCGCCCATGCCTTGTTGTCAGTAATGAGCACTATAATCGACACTTCAATACCATAATTATTGTGCCTATTAGTTCTTCGAAAAAATATTTGACTGAAGAAAAATATCTTCAATCACCAATGTTTATTACTATTCAACAAGAAAAAGTACATGGTACTGCACTATTGCAACATTTACGTGCAATTGATCCTACAAAACAAACAAACTGCCGAGTTGTGGCAAGACTTGAGCCAAACAAAGTAACCCAAATTAGTACAATTATTAAACAATTCTATTAAATTAGTATCAATATAAACAAAAAGGAGCTCGAAAAGCTCCTTTATTTTTTATGGTTAATTAATGCTCAGTATTTTTTACCAGCCAAACCACTTCTTTTACTTCAGCTTTAGTAGCTGAAGCCGAGTTCAAGACCTTAGCCGCATTTGCCAAAGCATTTTCATAATTAACATTATCACCAGTTAAATTATTCTGTCCATCTTTAAACAGCTGCAATAATTCCTTCTTGTCATCAGCCGTTGCTATTGCCTGATCTGCTTCAGCCTCTTGTTCAGTATTCACAGGTTCCAATTTAACATAATCATTATCAAGCTTGATATCACTTGCTTTAACAAAACCATTACTAAAAGTTAGCCGGTTAGGATCTGTTGCTGGAATCTGCTCATTAGTTTGCCTTAATACATGATAATAAAGTTCTGCTTTTTGCTGAGTCTTATTCCACAGGTAAAACAAACCATCGACACTGACAGTTTCATCTTTAGCAGGCGTCAGTGGCTTAGATAACTCTACTGCCTGATTATCATAAAGCTTAAGCGGCTCATTAGAAACAGCCGTAAACTTCCTCAAAGCAATATCATTGTAATTAACGATTGGCACTTCATTTCTTATCTTTACTTTCCAGTCATCAATGTATTCATTAGGATAATCATGTAGGCGATAGCAAGTATCATAGTAATCACCATCCTCATCATCTTGAGTAAAGGACAAATCTAGCTTAATTTTTTGTCCTTTCTTGAGCTTATGGAGAGCCTTTACGCCAGTAAATGAAGTTGTACTGGTATTTTCTCTAACAATAGCACTAACGACACCATTATATCGTGCCACATAGCCATCAATTCTTGCTACATTAATAGCCTTAATATAACGATTCTTACCTAATGAATAAAAATCCTCGCCCTTAATCCGATGAATTGGTAAATAACACTGTTCTGTCTTCCCCTCATCCAGATATTGATAATAGAAATATTTAGGCATTTTATTGGTCTTTTTTACTTTACCGGCATGCTTAACCAACGTATTATTAGCTAGTACTTTAGTCGTTTTTTTACCAGCTTGGTTATAAACTTGAGAAGCATGATTGAGCAACAATTTACCCTTTTGAATATTTTTGCCGTTCACTGAAAAGACATTAACGGCGCTAATATAGGCATTTTTGGCAAGCTGATAGTACTTCTTGCCCTTAATTTGTTTAGTCTTACCAGTATAATCAAATTCACCAATATCATCACTATCAATATAGGAATATCCATTTGCATCCGGTTCAGCAAAGCCAAGCCCAGGAATATTATTATAATATCTATATCGCTTACCATTACTTTTATAAATAAAAGGATTGCCAATAGTTTCTAACTTATGCTTAACAGCCTTTTTAGCTTGCACAGTTTCCGGTTGAACAGTTGATATTATTGGGCTTATCCCTAGCAATAATGCAGCTAGAAACATCCCTAACTTTTGAAATTTTTTCATTTTATGATACCCTATCGCGTATTAATTTCCCTTTATCAACAATATAATAATATTTATCTTTAATTTTAACCGCATCTCCGTAAGTTCTATATGGTGTATGAGCTGGAATTTCACCTATTCTTTTACCCTTATTATTATAAAGCGGGATTGCTTTATCTTGCCATTCAACTTCGTTCTTCATTCCAGTGATGTTACGCACTGGTACATAAAGTCCCTTGCCAACTAAATAAAAAAACCGCCCAGCCGCATAGTTAATATTGTCTTCTTGAGCAATTTCATGAATTTTGACATACGAGCCAGCTTTTAGCGTAATCGCATTGGCTCTATGACCTTTTTCATCATATAGATAGGTACTGTGCATGACTCGCTGCAGCTTTTTACCTACTTTAACCTGCTGCTTTTTGCTAACCTTGAAGTTACTTAGTGATAAAAAGTGTTGGTCATCCAAAACATAGAACTTATGACCCTTAATTTTTTTCGTACCATTAACGTTAACAATTGAACCAGACTTCAACAATGTCTTATTAAGTTGCTTACCCTGCTCGTTAAATAAATAGGTATCCTTTTTAAGCTTGACTTGTTTTTGCCCAGCAATCTTGACGGTTACCTCAACAAATTTAAATGTACCATCTGGTAAAACTATTCCTACTCTACCATCGGATAAACCATTAATGATTGTCTTAGGCTTCCTGATCCAAGAAAAAGTTGTGCCTGCTGGCATATCCTGCCAATTAGCCAAACTTAATCTAGCATAATCATCATTTTGAGTTATTTTAGTGTTAGTCGGAATAACTACTTCTTGCCCCTTGGGCTGAGCCACTGGTGTAATTGCATCATAGTCAATTTCCGCTGCCGAATCAGTAGTATCAGCAGCAAAAACAGGTCGATTGGTATTTGCTATGTAGCTAAAGAATAATAAACATGAGCAAAACGCTAGTTTAAGACAATTCCTAAGTTTCTTTTCTTTCATTGTTTTTCCTGATTCTTAACATCAATATAAGTTTACCTTTATCATAATTCTTTAGTTAACCAGTGTAAAGCGCTTATATTATATTTAAAAGTAGCAAGAATAATTTAGCTACAATAAAAGCCATTGAGTCTGTATTGACTTAATGGCTTATTTGAAACCTTTAACTATTCTGCTTGAGTAATTGCTTGGACAGCGTTTCGACCAGAAAATATACAATAACCTGCATGAGTACCCGGTACATTAACACCGTAGGTGTCACCATAAAGAACAGCTGACCCATCACTACCAATAGCATACAATCCCTTAATCGGTCGACCTTCAGTGTTCAGAACTTCATTATCAACATTAACTCGCAACCCATCGCCAGTCGTATATGCTCCTACTCCTAATTCAATAGCATAAACTGGACCATCTCCTGTGATTGGCAACATATACTTAGCTGGCTTATGAAAATCGGTATCTTCACCATTTTTAGCCATTTCATTATAATGCTTAACATACGCTGGCAAATTTGGCGTATTAATTGCATGTGCTAATTCTTCAATAGTTTCGGCTTTATGTAGGTATTTGCGACCATCTTTTTCTGCTTGTTCAATATCAGCCCGCAAAGTTGGATAACGATCTTCAGGAATTACCGGTTTCATTGAACGTGGATATGACTTATCAGTAAAATCATCTAAAATATTTTGACTAAAGATACAGAAAACACGATCCTGCCGATTCATCGCATTGCCTTCATTTGCCCAATTAACTACGCAGGCACTTTCATCAACAAAGCGCTCACCTAGTTCGTTAACCCACATCTGCGGTTGATCACAAACAGAACTCCAAATTGCTGTACCCCAGAGTTTAAATGATGGAACAGTTTTATCTTTTAATTGTCCACCAAACATCATTGACATACCTGTAAAATACTTTTTAGCACCAAGTTGCCAAGCCAAGCGCAATCCATCACCTGTACTTTTGCCAGAATTAACTGGAATAACATTCTCGGGATTCTGATGAGGCGTTTGACTAAATAATTTTTCATCGTTTAAGTATCCGCCAGTTGCTAAAATCACATTCTGCGTATTAACAATTTCAGTTACCTTATCGGTAACATTTTCTAAAACAACCTCATAGCTCTGATCTTGGACTTGCTTTAAATCAGTAACTTTAGTCAGCGTTTTAATCGTTAGCCCCCTTTTCTTAGCATATGGTTCTAGACCATTATGGATCGCATCATGCCCTTTACCTTCAAACAGGTGCCAACTTCTAACGCTAGTTCCCATACTAACTACCATGGCAAACTTAACTCCACGCTCTTCAAGCCAAGAAACATTCTTACCAGCACTGGCAATATACTTCTGCCACATCTTGCCGTCACCTTTATAGTGTGAGTATTCCAGCTCTTCTTTGAGCAGCTCGGTTTTATCAATTACCGCATGCTCTTTTTTCTGTAATTCAGAATCAGCTGCAAAGACCCCTTCAACGTAGTTACCAGTCCCGCCTGTGGTCTTGCCTTTTTCAATTAATAACGTCTTTAAATTATTATCAACAGCTTCAGTAGCAGCTGCAAAGCCAGCTAGTCCAGCACCAACAACCACTACATCATATTTTTGAGTCATATTTTTATCCTTCTTTATCTGTCTTCACCATTTGGGCAGCATCAATTCCGGCCAAACGACCAGAGATATAGGCAAAACCAAGTGTTCCACCTTCAAAATCAACATAAGCCTTGCCATACATTCCTGAGGCATCTGCTCCTGTAACATACAAATTAGTTACAGGTTCACCAGCAGGTGTAAGAGCGTGCATCTTTTCATCAATTGTAGCACCGCCAAGTGTACCCAAATTGCGTGCGATAAATTTCACCGCATAAAATGGTCCTTGTTCTACAGGAATCATACGCTCAGGATCAGAAAAGAATAACTCGTCTTCTCCTACTTGTTTAGCATGATTATATTGGTTAACAGACTGTTGTAAATTAACTGAATCAACACCCATTTTATCAGCCAATTCCGAAACGGTCTTGCCAACAAACACTACGTCAGTTGTTGACAGCTTCTTGAGCAAGCTAGTAAAATCAGTTTTTTCATGTTCACGCTTGATACTCTCAGCGGTATCAGTTGGAAAATTAAATTCCATGTAAAATTGTCGTTTATTCTTCCATTTGTCATAATGTTCCTCAATTGCCGCAGTACCACCTGCTTTAATCTTATCAAGCATGGCTTGATCAAAAATAACAAATTCAGTTTGTTTAGGCTGCTCAGACAACTCAGCACCATGTACAGCAAAATCCAAAGCATGCGTTTCACTAGCATAGCGTTGTCCACGAAGATTAACCCGTAAGTTGGGAAAGTCTGCTAAAGCATTTAATGGCAGCCAATCTGGACCAACTAACTTAGCCATCGCATTAGTATCTTCATTGCTAAAAGTCTGCCAGAAATAATGCGTTGAACCATTAATATGATGAGCAGTGCCAGCATCCCAAGCCATATTTAAGCCATCACCAGTGTTTTGCAAAACTTGACCTGGTGTACTAACATCACCCAAATATTTCTTACGCATTTTAGGATTCCCACCAAAACCACCAGTAGCAATAATAGTTTTTTGAGCATGAACTTCAAGCTCACTCTCATCACCTTGCGCAATTAATCCAGTAACTGCACCAGTATTATCTTGCAGTATCTTTTTACCAGTAAAACCAAAATACACCTTACCGCCTAATGATTTTAACTTATCTATTAAGTTAGTAATTGCCTTAGTTCCACCTTCTTGATAACCATGGAGTGTTGCGGGCATACCAATATGATCATAGCTGCCACCTGTACCGGCATCAACCAGTTTCATAATAGCGCCATTTTCATTAAGCCAATCAACAGTTTTACCTGATTCATCAATAATCCGGCGCACTAAAATTGAATTCATGTAGCCTTGAGAAGCATCCATATATTCGTCATAAAGCCATTTTTTAGATACTACTTTTCCTGCGTCTTTTTGCTGCTGACTGTCAGCCGCAAACATCCCTCCAGCAAAAGTTCCCGCTCCAAGTGGGGATACTGTCTTTTCAATCAACGCTACACTTACACCTTCTTGCTTAGCAGCCAGAGCAGCCGCAACACCGGCTGACCCAGCACCAACCACGGCGACATCAACGTCAATTACTTCTTTAGTAGTACCTGTATTCTTTGATCCATTAGACTTTAGAGCAGTAAAATCCACATCTGCTTTAGTCAAAGCTTCTTTGACACCCGTAATTATTCCGCGAGAGGTTTCCGAAGCACCAGACACAACATCAACATCAACAGATTGCTCATTAATAATTTTCTGTGCCATTTTTTGGAAAGCATTGGCAGCCAAACTATCCGGAGCAAAATTATTCATAGCCTTGATCTGATTTATCTTATCTTGACCAATTTCAACTTCAACATTAATTAACTCATCTTTACCCTGACCTGAGCCAGTATATTTACCAGGTTTATTTGTAATTTTATTTTTCATTTATAACCAAAATCCTTTCGAATCCTATCCGTGGCGACGTGCACTGTTAGCATCAGGTAATAGTGCAATAAAAATCGCTGTTAAAGCAAAAACTGTCCCCTGAACGATAAAAGTAGTTACATAGCTCTTACCAGCAATCGCAGAAATAATTACCGGTACACAATATGAAAGTAGTAATGAAATCGTACCAACTAAGCCACCGGCACTACCAGCATATTTAGGTCCAATTTCAGGAAATTGAATTGGCATTGCTTGCATAATTGGTCCAGTCATTGCACCTAGCAGTCCACCCAGAATTAAGTTAGCTGTTAATACTATTCCTAGCGGCATGTACCAAGTAATTGCCATTGAAATACCACCTAAAATAGTAATCAACATCATTAATGGTTTAGCACGTTTTGATTTATCAACAATTGCTGGACCAAAGGCACTACCACACATACTGCCTACAGTGGCAATTGCCGCAATCGTACCGGCTTGCGTCGGTGTCATTCCTCTAGCTGCAAAAGCTTGAGGTAAAATTCCAGAAAAAGCTTCACTTGCACCCATACCGAAGCCAACAGACATTGCAACAATCCAAGTCTTTTTACTTTTAGCAGCAACTTTAAAGAAGTCCCATGAAGATTCCTTGTGTTCGGCTACAACTTCTTGTTTAGGTAATTCCTCACCAGCTGGAACATCCTTAACAAAAACAATCCAACAAACTGCTAAAATAAGTAAAACAACTGATGAAAAAATATAAGCGGTCTGAACATTAGGAAACATTGGTCCCGTAATTTGCGAAAGCATGATTCCAACACTGGCTGATGCAAAGAAAATTCCCATCGCCATGTTAGTATCTTGTTTAAACCAAGTCCCAAATAATTTCATCGTATTAGCGTTGAGTAATGCCATGTAAACTCCAAATAATAGCAGTATTATCATCATTGTAATAAAGTTACTAGCCCATAAGCGACCGAATGCTCCAATAACCGATACAACTAAACCAACTGTAACTATTTTCTTAGCGCCAAACTTATCTGCTAATGACCCAGCAGGAATACTGAGAAACACGGCAATTAACATCGGCGCCATCAATAAACTCGAAAATTGTGGTTGAGTCAAATGTAGCTCCGGCATAATCTGAGTGGCTAATGCAGATATTTGAAACTGAACATAATTGCTAATCATATCAAGTGATGCTGCAATCGCTAAGATCACCCACCGATAATTAGAAAGTTTTGGTAATTGTTTTTCTTCCATTATTAAATCTTCTTTCTTAAATAAAATTAATTCTCACTAGCAAACTGCCCAGCTAATCGACCGAATGTTTGAGCATGACTACAAGTAAGTCCTGGTACTCTGTCTGGATAACTACCCCAGAAGAACCCTCCACTAGCATTACCTGCTGCATAAAGATGTGGAATTGCCTGCCCTTTTTTATTAATGACTTGCATTTTGGTATTAATTCGTAAACCATCTAGTGTGGCTAGCAGACGGCCACCCATAATAACACCATAGTATGGTCCCTTTTTAATTGGGAACAATCTAAACTGTTCTTTACCAAAATCCGTATCAATGCCTTGGTCATACATTTTGTTGTATGTCCTAACGCTAGCGACTAAGTTATCTCCTGGTAAGTTTAATTTCTGGGCCAATTCTGCAATTGTATCTGCTTTTTGAATCATGCCATCCGCAATTCGGCGCTCAACCTCAGCCTTATTTTCTTCAGTGTTATAAATTCCTGGAAAACCTAACCGTGAACAACCTTGCGTCTTAAATTGAGCTAGGTGATCCATAGTATCTCCTGACCAAATTTCAGCCTCCAAATATCCTGGTTGCTTAGCTGCCGCATTAATATCAAATTGGTACGGAACACTTTCGTTGCCAAAACGTTCCCCATATAAATTAACTTTGAGTAATGGGTAAGCTCCCATCCAAAAATAACCCGGATCTTTATAGTCAACCACATAGTGCTTTTCTGCATCTGTACCAACATGAACTGCACCACGATCAAAGATAATTTCTGCTGGTTCTTCATCTCGAGCAGCACCAGCCTTTAACCCTGCTAAAATACCTGACCCATCATCACGTGGACTATCAGAATAGACATTTTTCTTATAACCTAGTGGATCCCACTTCTGCATTAGCTCAGTGTTAGCACCATAACCACCTGTACAAATGATGACACCTTTTTTAGCATAAAATTCCGTCTTAATACCTGAATTACGATCACTAGCAACAATTCCTGTAACACTACCATCATCAGCTGTTATCAACTCTTCCAGCTTGGTGTTGTACTTGAGAGTAACTCCAAGTTCCTTGAGTTTATCCATGATCCAATCACCGTAGTGTGCCCAATCATTATCTGGAGTAGCTACTGCTAATTCAGTATTAAAAGCAGTGTTGACTACAGTTTCATAATTTGCATCTACTTGAGGTTTTAAAATACCGCCATTAGGCTTTAGAATATTGTCTTCTAGCCAATTAGCTGTTTCATCAGTGTGGTTAGCCCATGTCCAAAGTAACCGCTCATCAACATTATCTTGAAAAAACAATGTTAAAAAATTTATTAGTTTAGCTTTATCAACCTTTATCCCAGCTCTTCTTTGTGCATTACTGTCTAAAGCCGCAAAAAAAGACCGAAAAAGAAATCTTGAGCTAGCCATTTTATCAATTAATAAAACTTTAGCCCCATTTTCTGCGGCAGCCATCGCTGCCATGGCACCAGCATTACTAGCACCTGCTACTATCACATCATAAGTATCTTTCATCTTTAATCCCTCACTAAAAAGAATTATCTTAATCCGCTTTCATAATACTATTATTCAAGTGAATCTTTGCACTTAATTTAGAATTGAGGATTACATAATGGAATAAACAAAATATTTAGATACAAAAAAAGCTCGTAATAGTTAAATTAGTAAACTATTACAGGCTAAAAATAATTATTATATTTTCTACGATTTATTTTTCAGAGGAACAACTTCTCTAATGGCACTTTTCAAGGCTTTGCTAATCTTTTCTAAGACAGCTTTATTATTGAATGAATCCATATATGCCACTCCATATGGTGAAATTTCATGATAATCAACTGGAATATAGCTAGCTCCATTAGCTTGATAATCAGCAATAAAATTAGGTAAGATGCCATATCCCCAGCCAGCTTTAACATAAATATCCATTGTCATATAATCTTGAACAAACTTGACATTTTGCGTTCCCATATCTTGAATTAATAAATTTTGATATTGGATTTGTACATTGAGTGAACTATTAGGATCAATTAAAAAGATATTTTCATCTCTAAGATCATTTAGTGTTACTAACTCTTTTTTAGCTAGAGCAGAATCCTCAGGACAAGCTACGACAAAGTGTCCAGAAATTAACGATTCAAATTGCACATCCGGCACAATATCTACATCATCACGAGCAATAATACAAACGTCCACATGATGATTAAGCAATTCACCAATAGAATTCTTCAAGACAAAAACAAATTGTACATTTAATTCACTATCTGATTTGCGTAATTTTCGTAAAAAGATTGGCAATACTTTTTGTTCTAACGGTGTATCACAAACTCCAACACGTAATAAAGTTTCCGTATTATTTTTTTGATTCTGCAAATAGGCAACCGTATAATCCATGTCATCCACTACGTTGCGGGCAACATGATAAAAATATCTACCAGCATTAGTAAGTGAAATACGATGGTGGGCACGATTAATTAAAGTTACACCAACAGTATTTTCTAAATCTTTAATGTTTTTCGATACTGCCGATTGTGAAAAATTAAGCCTCTCAGCAGCTATTGTAAAACTAGAATTATCAACTGCTTTGATGAAACATTTTAATTGGGTAAAATTCATTTTAAACTCTCCATTATTATTGAATTATTCAACATCGGATTAGAGTTTTTCTTTTAATGTGATTTAATTTTAAATTATAAAAGCGGATACTTATAAACTAAGTATATTACTCTTGTGATTATTTGTACAATGCTATTTATTACTTTTTATAAGCTTTTTTCCTAATGCAAAGTTTCCAATAGTAGCAGATTTATTATTTGCAAACATCGGCATCGTAATATATTTGTCCAAGTTGGGCATCTCTACATAACCATTAAGCATAGCATTTAAATCTTTTCTGACTTTTTTCAAAAATGGCTCACTTGTCACACCACCGCCAAAAACAATTTTTTCTGGACGTAGGATAAGTGTTGTTTGCATCGCAGCTTGAGCAACGTAATAGCTCATAATATCCCAAACATGATTTTCCAGAGAAACACTAGCACCTTTTTGACTAAGCCGAGCTTCAAAAGTAGGCCCAGAAACTAAGCCCTCTAAGCAATCATTGTGATATGGACAAATTCCTTGAAACTCTATATCATCTGGATGTCTTTTCACAAAAACATGCCCCATTTCTGAATGACCCAAACTACCTACAATTTTGCCTTCCAGTATTGCTCCACCACCTACTCCTGTTCCGATAGTGTAATAAACCAGTGAACTAACTGGCGTCTCAGATAACTTAGACGCAATGTATTCACCATAAGCCGCTCCATTTACATCTGTGGTAAAAAATATCGGAATATCTAATGCTGTTTGCAAAATGCTAACAATATTAACATTTTGCCAGCCTGCCTTAGGTGTAGTAGTAATGCAGCCATAATTAGCTGCCGTCTTTCTAATTTCTATTGGTCCAAACGATGCAATACTAAGAGAGTCCAACTTATACCCTTTAAAATAATCTATAACTTTCGTAAGTGTTTCTTCAGGCATAGTTGTCGGCAAGACAATTTCATCTTTAATCCGATATTCTTCATCACCTACTGCACAAACAAACTTTGTCCCTCCTGCTTCGATCGACCCAATTAACATATCTACCTCCATAATTAATAACTAGTTTTGATTAACATACTAATAGCATCTTTAATCTCTTGCGGATTTTTACTTCTATCAATAATTTGACGAAAACTTGTATTTCCTTGTAAATCAACTATAAAATCAAACAGCTTCTGAATACTTAAATAATCTTCTCTTGAAATTGCTAGTAAAAATACATATTTTACCTCATTGTTCTCATCCCAAAGAATTGGTCTTTTTAATCTTGCAAATGAAACCTTAGATTTTTTTGTGGCATACCCTAGAGAATGTGGAATGGCAATCTTACCGCCAATTGCAGTAGAATACATTTTTTCTCTCTCATATACTTTTTTCATATAATCTTTAGTTACAACTTTTTGGCTCTCTAAATTTTTGATTAGCATATCTAGTAGTTGACGCTTTGTCAATTGCTCATCTAACAAATAAATATTATTTCTATCAAATAACTTATCAATTGCACCATATGGATTATTCAAAGATTTTAAATAATCAGACAATTGCATAAGATCATTATGAAAATTTGCCAAGTCAATTTTTATTACCGGTATTGGTGAGTTATTTAATGGAACAGTAGCTATTAAAAAATCATTGTTAGCAGCGCTACCTTCTAAATATTCATCATAAGTATACGTACCTGTAATATTGATAAAAGAACTAAATTGCGTTTGCAACTTTGCCTTGATTAAGGCAGCCATAGAAGCCCCAGTACTACAAACCAAAGCAACATTTTTCTTGGCAGATAATTCTCCTTGTCTTTCAACAGCAGCACCAATATGAAGCGTGATAAAAGATACTTCATCATCATTAAGATGCAACTTTAACATATTTTCTAAGACGGGTGCCGCATAAACCGTCATTTCATAAGCATAAGGAAAAGTAGACAAGATCACGTTCAGTAATGGATTCTTTCTGTCACCATTCATTTTTTTGATCTTAACCAAATTTGTTAAATGTTGAATTAAATTAACATGCAGTTCTTGATCGTTTAACAAATCAATTGCAAATTTAACTTTGATATTTGTTAAAAAAGTAGTTACCGCTTCTTCAATGCTTTTACTAATATCAAATTTACTATTTGTCACACATTCAGGATAATTTATAGCAAAATGATAAATTAAATCATTTGCTTCATTTTGATTAAATTTTATTTGAAACTTTTCTTCAATCTTTCTTGATAAGACCAACAACGAATTTAAAACTGTTTGATCTATTTTTAAGATATTACTTGAGTCTAAATGATGTCCTAACTTAACTCTAGAAATACTTAATGCTACATGCAAAATTATGTTCTTAGCATTGATATCCGTTATTTTATAATTATAATGTCGTAAAAAGCCATGAACAATTTGCTTAAGCAACTCTAAGTCAACATTATAAAAAATGGTCTTTTCTTGTTCTGTAAAATCAACAATATAGGTATTGGCTTTTTTATTTATTAATCTAGTAATTATAAAATTTCTTTTCGCTAGTTCTGAACCTTCCACAAAATAATTATCCTGATTTTTAGAGATTTTTAAATCAAATTTTGAAAATTCCTTTTTAATTGTTACCAAATAACTAAAAAAAGTATTATCACTGATAAAAAATTGCTCTGTTAATTCGGTAATGTTTACCACATCATTAACTAACAAATATTGTTCAATTTCTTGAATTCGCTCTAAAAAATTTGACGCCGGCAATTTACTCTGCCTGATATCCAGTAACTTTTTACGAGTTTGTTTAGAGACACCTTCGATATAAAATCCTGCCATACGTTTATTCTTGATTTGCACATTATATTTATCCAACTCTTTATTTAATTCTTGGATATCATTTCTAATCGTTCTGGTACTAACACCAAAGTTTTGAGCTAAAAATGAAGCAGAAAAGTATTTATTAGAAGAATCATTCAATAGAATTTTCAGGATATTGCCTAATCTTTTATGAGAAAGTTCCATACAAGTCAACCTCTTCTCAATCGATTAAAATAATAGAACTAGTTAAGCTATTTAACCTTCTATATTTTTTTAATCATGGTAATCATATCATAAGGCTGTATCTTAAAGCTTTGAGTTACAGTTTGCTCTAGGCCATCTACTTGAATATATCCTTGATCCTTTAAATAAGACATATCCTTTGCAAACTCAGTCATATTTGATAAACGTAAAACTAAATGGTCTTTGAGCGTATAAGCAGGATATAGAGCTGATACCTCAACATCAGGAATAATTGTTAACCATGTTTCATCCGTACCTAACTGTGAATCCCCAGTTGGATTTTCAATATCCCACAACTTATTGTCTAAGCGATTTACGAATAAATTATATTGCTGCATTTGATAGCTAACCGAAGGTGAATACCAATGATTCATTTCTTGAGAAAGTTTATCTTCTGATAATTCTTCATCGCACGGCGCATATAACCCAAATTCAAATTCATTTATGCCAATTTCCTGCGCCATCGGAGTCGGCATCATCACATGCCCAACAGAAGTCGTATCCCCTGATGCTCTACCCGGGCGCCATAATAAATCTGGTTTACCAAGTTCTCCAGTTGTTGCCATTAAAGTTATATAGAGAGCATCATCGACTCGCTCATACTCTTTTTGACCTTTACCCAAAAAGTACAAACCATTTTCGGCATCTTTTAAGCCAACATAACGATCAAAAATATAGATATTTACTGGCTTTTCAACAAATTCATCATTCCAATTATCAGCAATAGGAATATTCTTAGTTTTAGTAAAACCACCTTGAATTTGGGCATGAACAAATTCAGTATTAATTCCCGTTTTAAGCCTAAGTCGCAGCCGATGTGAAAAAGCCTGGTTATCAATCTTTAACTTTGCTGCGACAATTTTAGCTGTTGAGCTTAAACTTAAAACTAGTTTATATTTAATCACAGCCATATCTTTATCCGACTGTTTTACCCTATCAGCTAAAGTAGCTGGAATTTGCCATTCACCTGATAAGACCAATTGCTCAATATCTGCTGAACTAGTCTTTTTAAGCTTACCATTCCATGGCAACCGCATTTCACTATCATCGATTAAAGGAGAAAAGTCATATGTATCACCATCATTGGCTTGATCATAGATACTTATAATATCTGTAAATACTTGATTTTTATTTATTAACTTGAATTTTCCATCTTTAAAAATAAGCTTAACGTTGTCGTTAGAAATCGAGTCTCCCTGCACTTGCTCTAGTGCTGGCATTGACGATTCACTATCTTCAAAATGAATCACCCGATAGCCTAATCCTGCCATCGTTATTGACAAACTGACTTTTAGCTTAAAGTAACCTGGTTCATCCTTAAATTCATAACCATTTGGCGTTAGTTGCATTATATGCGGACGAGGCGGAACCTCTTCTTTAGCTACTATAACCGCATCATATTCTTTAGGAAAACAAACATTCTCACTAGAACTTATTATTTCAACTATCTTACGACCATTAAATTCATAAGGATCAGTATTAAAGACCATTACATCATGATCTGATAAGGCCAAACTTTGAGCTATTCGTTTCTTAATATAATTTTCAACACCATCTGCAATTTCGAACGCTTGCTTAAATCGATGATTAATATCTTCTGCCACATTGTCTGTAACACTCCCACCCAACGTATCATGTGGTTGCACATTAAATAATAACTTCCATAGTTTAATCACTATTCCGTTAGATATGGGCACTTTAGCAAACTTCGCAATTACCATTAATGGTTCTAACCGACGAGTAATTATTTGTTCAAGTTTAAAATTATTGCGCTTGTTTCTTGACCTAACTGATGAAATAGTGCGATGAACTCTTGAGTAGGTTGGATATCTTAATTCACCCTGATATTCCGGTAAATCTTTTTGATGTAATTTAGCCATAAATTCTGGATAAGTACTAATAACTAGCTCATTTTTAGAATACTTATTAACCTCAGTTATGGTTTCAGAAATGTTATGAATAATATTCATTTGATCAATCCCTGAAGGTACCAAGACTTCAGCATTATGACCATTTAGAGCTTCAAATTCAATCCCTTGGTCTAATCTGTTTTTTACAAAATCCTGTAAATTATTCTTAGACTCTAAGTCTATTTGACCCGTATAATATCCCAAAGGAAAATTCGCTGCAAAAACAGCTTTGCCACCTAATGCTTTCCACTTAAAGTAAACTGAGTTAGCCTGTCTCTTAAAATTGGTACCGCGCCAAGATAAAAAGTCATGAATCCCGACTTGATTCAAAATCATTGGTAAATTCGCATTAAAACCAAAAGTATCAGGCAAATATCCTAACATCATTGGTTCACCAAAGTTTTCCTTCGCATCTAATATCCCAATTATTAAGTTTCTTACTAACGATTCCGCATTTGGTATTAGTGCATCAGTCTGCGTATACCATGGTCCAATAAACAGCTGCTTACGCTCTACTAAGTTATGAATTCTACTCTTAGCTTCCGGATGAATTTCAACATAATCGTCAATAATCGACATTTGACCGTCTAAAGTAAAATTAGCTTCTGGATGTTCCTCCAATTCATCAAGCACTTGCGTAAACAATTGGTCACTCAGCACTTGTGCATCTTGGGTAGTGAAATACCATTCTCTATCCCAATGGGTATGATTTACAAAATAAGCTTTAACCATAATTTCTCCTATACTTCAAAATAAATTGTTACAAACTTTGCATGTTCTATTTGTGGAATTTCTACAATATTCGCTTTAATCGTCAAATCCTTAATCTTGTTTCCTTTCAAGTTAACTAGTTGAACCAATTTAGGATGCTTAGCAAATATCATGCGATCAGTTACAACATGAAACAGTGGATTATATAATCTGACAATATATCCTGCGCCCTGTTGACTCTTTTCAATCGTACTAATAGTCAAATTTCCATCGGTTTTAAATAAACTAAATTCCTGTTCATATGAACGAGAAACTGGATTAAACGGAAAAGTTAGCCTACCATTTAAAAATTCCGCATACTCGTAAACTAGCAACGGAGTTTCGAACTCTTTTACAATATTTGCTAAATCAGTCTGATCATATTCTGTTTGTTCAAGAATTAAGGCAAAATCAAATGATAGTTTTTTATTTAATTGGGCTGCAGGAGTTGGTACCGTTTCATCGCCCGAAGCACGCCCTGGGCGATATAATAAGTCTCTCTTCCCAAGCATTCCATACGTTCTAAAAATAGTTAATCTAATAACTCGATTATCAATACCAACACATTCATATTCTCTAACACCATTTGATACAACCCCCATACACCGGGTCTTTTGTGACAAAGCAACAAAACTTTGCATAGTGTTGATGGAAATAGGTCTTTCCTGCCAATTATCTGGTGACTTGCTCCATTCAGCCAATTCACGCTCTTTAACCAAGGGGCGTTTGATACTACCAAATTGAATATCAGCAATACTAACTTTAGTCATGATTTGACTATCAAAGTTCACACATAAGCGATGACTTTTTGCCCATCTATTATCAATATCGATTTTAAAATTAATAATTTTAGACGACTGGTTTAAACTAACTTCTAATTTGACAGGCATACTAACATCAGTTATCTTTTTAGCTCGTTTTTGTAAATTACTTGGAACTTTAAAGTCAAAGCAAATAATTATTTTACTTCTTAATTTGTTGGAATAAGTCCTAATTCGATTTTCTTGTTCAGTTGAATAAATAACCAGATCATCCTCAGGCGGTGAATAGTTGTAGGAATCACCATCATCACCATTTTCTTCTATAATCGCTTGATTTCGATAATTATAGTTATTTAATTTATCTAAAATATCCAAACTACCGTCTTGATTAGCCTTAATCTTATAAAAGTCATTCTCAATTACACTATCTTTTTTAGGTTTATTAAGCCCTAAAATACTATCTTCCAATGGCAATAGATAGCACTGCCTATAACCAAAAGCGGGAATATTAGTTAAATAAAGATCTATATTAATTTCATATACTTTTTTGGGATAATAAATCTCCCTTCCAGGATCTAGCTGAATTGTTGAACCTAAAATCAACTCCGTTACATCTTTAATAGAATTAACTTCATATGATATTTCACTACCATCATTAGCTTGTAGTTTAAAATTCCTACTTGGTGAGTACAGTGTCTTGTTAACAACATCATTTCTTACAAAGGGCAAAGTATTAAATACCGTCAGAGTAATGGGATTATCATTGTTGCTAATCTTAGTTGCAATTTGGCGCAGCGTAATATCAACTAACCCTGTTGCGATATCAGCTACTTGTTTATATCGCAATTTAATATCTTCATTGACAGCATCAGAAACACAATTTCCCATTGAATCGTGGGCAGCATTCTCGAACATTTTCTTCCAAATATCCTGTACAGCAGCTCTCGGATATTCCAAATCAAAGTAGTCTCCCATTACAAGCAGCGGTTCCATGATATTACTTAAATAATATTGCAACTTAGTATTATATTTTTTTATATCTGCCCTAGAAGAATATATCGATTTATGAACCCGCATATCTCGACCACAATCTTGCTCTCCGCTTAAAACGACTAGATTAGGATCATCAGCTTTAACAGCGTTAATATAATCCATTATTGTAGAAATTTTAAACTGATACTTACTGTTGCTTTTATTAAGCTTATCAACAAAGCTAGGTAAATCGAAGCGAATTGGCGCCATATCTGAGCCATTAGGTAACAATAAATTATTAGTTGTTGCCTGCTCAGGTATTATTTTAAATGGTTCTCGCTCCATAATCTCTTTCAACTTGGTCTCATCGATTACTCCTCCTACAAAATAGCCAGCTGCCATCCGGTAAACATTGATCTTAGAACCATCTTCACCTTGCCAAATAAACTCTGATTTTTTGACATTATCAGTTGAAAAGCCACGATAAAGGACTGCATCAGTTATACCTAAATCTTGATATATTTGCGGCATACTAGACTCTTGACCAAAGGAGTCTGGCACATACGCTACATTCAGATATCCACCTAATCGCTCACTTTTCTGCATACCAATGAGCAAATTATTTACTATACTTTCACCTGAAACCAAATATTGGTCAGTTTGGGTATACCATGGACCAATGTTCAACTTATTTGTCTGAACCAGTTTTTTAACTCGATCCATGTCTTGCGGACGCCAATGCAAATAATCAACTATTAAAGAGGCTTGTCCATCTAATAAAAAACATTTGTAATCCTCGTTATTTTCCAGTAAATTAATCACATCTTTTAAGTCTTTTAGTAAATACACTTTCGCCTTAGCAGCAGAAAAGAACCACTCTCTATCCCAATGTGTATGGGGAACAATGTAGACTTGCTTAACCAATTTTTTGCTCCTTATAAAAAGGCTATAGTTTAAAATCTTGATCAACTTCAAAACTATAGTCTTCACTCACTTGTTATTGAATATTCAATTGAATATCATCTTCATTAACATTTTCTTCGCCTGTTGCATCTTTATCAGTAAAATCTGCAATTAGTGGAGCAACTACTGCGATAAATAAAGCACAAACAAGGATTCCAGCAATATAAGCAAAAACATTATCAGCTGTTAAGATTCCTGGTAAGCCGCCAAGTGGTGGTACGTGTGAACCTACACCCAAAAAGGCAGCCGTAGCAGAACCTAAAGCACCACCTATCACATTAACTATAATCAGTTGCGGTGCCTTCATCATAAATGGAATCGCACCTTCCGTAATACCAAAAGTCCCCATAATCAAGTTATTGTGACCCATTTCCAATAATTCAGCCGAAAAACGTTTTTTAGGCCACATAAAACTCATAATTGCGTAGCCCATTGGAATAGCACAAATAGCAATATTGGTATACAGACATGGTTTATATATTCCCTCAATCATAAAGAAGTTTCCTACACCCCATGCTGCCTTGTTAACTGGACCACCAAGATCAACACCAATCATGCCACCCATAATAGCAGCAAGCAAAATTGCATTGGTTTTTTGATTAATCATGTACTTAACCCAAGCAGTTAATCCAGAATTAATCCACGCTAACGGTGGTGTTAAAATTACTCCAACAAACACCGCGACAGCACCCACAGTCAATAATGGCATAACGATTAATTCAATTGCGGAATTCCATTTTTCAGGTACTTTAATCTTTTTACACCAACGTGTTACATATCCTGCAATGAGCCCAGCAGCAATTGCACCTAGAAATCCCAAGTTATTATTGGTCGCTAATTGTCCACCAATGAAGCCAGCCCCAAGCGCTGCTTTATCACCCAGTGCATAAGCAATGTAACCACCTATTACTAGGTTTACTAAACCTATTCCAATCCAACCAACTGAATTAATTTGGTACAGCATATGGAAGAAACCTGTGCTTTTAGCAAATTTTGACAAGTCACCATAACCAAAACACATTCCAATCAACTGCGGTATCCCAACAATCAAGGCACCACCTATTACTGTTGGAATCATATACGAGATTCCACTCATAATAGCGCCTTCCCATTCCTTCAAAATTCGTTTCAATTTCTAATCCTCCTTTTTAATTGCTGTAGCACATTTTTTTAAGACAGCTTTTGGTGCCTGAATACATGTATTAATGTCAACCCGAATTACAGGTTTACCTTCAAAGCGTTCCATACTAGTAATTTTTTGGTCAGAAGCAATTAAGACAAAATCTGCTTTATCTGCTTCTGTCTGGGTGATCGTATTAACTGGTCCCATCATTCCTTGTTGTTCAATCTTTACATTCCAATCAAGCTCTTTACCTGCTTTTTCTAAGGCTTTAGCAGCCATTGGTGTATGTGCTAAGCCTGCTGGACAAGCTGAAACTCCGACTACATTCATAATTTTTATTCTCCAATCTTTTGATTAATAAAATCTGCTATTTTTGTTTTAGAAGTTAATGTCCGCAGTTTTACTTTAAAATCTTCCTCAAGCAAAGCTGTTGATAAATTTGCTAACATCTTTAGGTGAGTATTACCCGCATTTTCTGGCGGAACCATTAAGGCAAAAACATCTGTTACTGGCTTATGATCATATGTTGGCCAATCAAGTGGATTTTTTAATCTGAAATATAAGAAACCAGTTTTTTTAATTACCACAGATTTAGCATGTGGTATTGCAAAACCATCTTCTAGTCCAGTCGAAAATTCCTGCTCTCTTTCTAAAAAACTATTATTCAGTTCCTTAGGATCCATGGTAAATCCCGCATTAACTGCAGCTTCAGCAGCATAAGTTAAAAAAGCAGTAACACTTGCTACATTTACTTCTAAAAAAATATCATCCGCGGAAAAATTCATTAATTATTCACTCCTAGTTTTTGAAATCGATTACATTATTAATCATAATACCCGTTAAAGACTTTGTAATTAGGTAATATTTCCAATTAAGTTGGAAAATACATATTTTAAAATATGCTGTAAGTTACCAAGGCTCTATAAGCTAAATCGCTTTTTCATCCTTTAAACTTTATTTACAGATGAACAACAAAAAAGGCCTCAACTATCAATTAAGATAATTGAGACCTTCTTAGCCTAAATAATTTAAACAATTATTACTTTGCTTTATTCAGCGCGTCTTTCACCGCATCCTTTAAGCCGCGACTAGTGCTAGACGCTCCAGAAACAGCATCAACGTCAACTGTGTTCTCTTTAACCATTGCAGTTGGCAGCTCTTTAACAGCCTTCAAGCCGTAATCGTCAGATTCAGCTTGCTTTAAAACTTCTACTTGTTCGATATCCTTGCCATTAGGTGTAGTTACTCTGACAACTAGCTCATCACCCATACCCTGCTTAGACTTACCAATATATTGATTTGCCCCAGTAGCATATTGCTCTTCTTTAAGATCAGAGGTTAAATCTGCATTGGCAGATGCAGCCGGTTTTTCACTGACAATCGCTGCCTTAGTTTCAGCTGCCATTTCACCAGCAATTTTACCAAAAATCAAACATTCAGCTAAATTACCACCGCCTTGGTACTGATTAGCACAAATTCCGCCAAGTTCACCAGCAGAATACAAATGAGGGATCGGTTCACCTTTAGTGTCCAAAACTTCAGCTTTAGGATTACGTCTTGGTCCACCTTGCGTGTTCAAAACAGTTTGTGCCAACCGGACAGCATACACATTCTCCCCAGCGAATTGACGTAAAGTCTTCGGATCACGGTGATATTCTGCATCATTTTGGGTTTCAGCTGCCTGATTAAAGCGACTTAAAGTAGTTTCAAGAACTGCTGAATCTACACCAATCTTAGTTGCTAAATCTGAAATTGAATCTGCTTTAACTACATTTTCAGTAAATGGCTTGTATTGTCCAATAATCTCATCAGCCATCAATTCTTGATATTTAGTTTCATCAAAAATCAAGTATGGGTGCTCTTGATTTAGTGGAACTTTCCATTGACCATGGTTCTTAATATGACCGTGGCGATTTTCTTCAGCTTCATTGAAGTATCTAGTACCGTCATCACCAACTACAAATGAACTACCGTGTGCAACAGCCTGGTTCTGCTCGCCAATCATCAAGCGGCCCCGCTGTCCATCTGCAACATAAAATGACATTCCGTGCAATAAGCCTAATGATTCAAAGTTAGCCATATGCCAAAAATCAGCACCAACTTCTTGGGCCATTGTAACCCCAGCACCTTGATTATAAAGGGTGCCTAATGGCGCTAACTTTTTAGCTCCTAAAAAGTCTTCTACCATTTCCTGATTATTTTCAAAACCACCAGTTGCCATGACCACACCATTCTTGGCCTTGATATTAAGCAAATTATGATCGCGTTCAATTACGACACCCAAAATAGCTTTAGTTTCAGGGTCTTGGATTAATTCTCGCGCTGGCGTGTTATAAAATACGTCAATTTGATCTTGGCGCTTAACCACTTGATCCTTTAGGTTTTGCCACAAAGCTGCATCAAATAAACCTTGGTGCACTGTAGTAAAATCGTAGTCCTCTGAGCCAGCATATTCTGGATATTCTTGATAGGCACTCTTCATTTGCGGTAAATATTCTTTAACACTACATGGCTCAACATCTAAGTATTTTTCAATATATTGCGGCATCTCAACCATGCCGTTGACCATAGTAGCAATCATATCTTCATCAAGATTCATTGGTGCCGTTAAATTCTGATAATATTGCTTTGACTTAGCAAAATCAGTTCCAGTTCCAATTAATTGAGCTGAATAACGAGTATTACCGCCTTCGTGTCCTTCAGGAGCTGAGTCAACCAACATTACTTTTGTACCTTTATCAGCTGCAAAGCGTGCTGCTGTCGCACCTGCACCACCAAAGCCTAAAACAATTACATCATAACTGGCTGCCCAGTTAATATCTTTAGTATAATTCATTATTTTTCTCCGCTAAAAACTACTTTAAATTAACAAGTTAATTTTATCACTTTTAATAAAATATGAAAGTGCTTTTTAAAAAACGCTACCATTAATTAAAAGCTTGTTTCAATAAATATTACTACACTCTTTACTCATATCTTTATTAAAGATTATATTGCCTATCTTATATTTGAATTATCAGTGTATTTCATTATTAAAAATGTCATACTCTTATTTATTCTTAGAAAAAAAGCTTCTATATTGACTTGGATTAATTTTTGTACGCTTTTTAAAATTTCTGCTAAAAGAAGTTGTGCTTTTGTATCCAAGCTCTTCACTAATATCATGAATGGATTTATTAGTAAGCGACAATAATTTTTTCCCCATTTCAATTTTTGTTTCGCCTAACTTATCAGAGAAACTTTGTGAAAAAATCTCTCTAAACATTTTTGAAAAGTAATTTGGCTGATAATTAAAATGCTTTGCAATAGTTACTAAATTGACTGTTTTAATATGCATTACCATATATTTCAAAATTGCACCACCTTTCATTTCTTTTGACGTATAACGAATATTTTTGGTTCGGGGAAAATGAGAATCCGAAGCAGAATTGCTTTTTGTCCGAACACGTAATAGTTCTGTAAGTAAAGCAATTACTAAAATTTGTATTTCATAGTGAAGATAACGATCTACACTATTACTCTGCTCTAAAGTTGCTATTTGGTCACAATAACCGTGACAATACTGCAAATGCCGAAAGATAAGAAAAGTGCTGCCTTCATTATCATGCTGCAAAAAATCAGAAATCAGTGAGTTATCACCAGCAATAAAAATCGGTCTGGCCATTAGTAAATCAATTTCTTCAAAAAAAGTTCTAATTACTACTTCAATCTGTCTATCGGGAGAAGCCAAAGAAATAGATTTAAAGGAAGACAGTAAAATAAGGTCCCCTGTATGTAATACAATTGCTTTTTCATCGACATTTAAAATACAACCAGTCAAGCATTCAATTATGTAAATTTTACTAGCATTTTTATGTTTTGTTTGTTCTAATCTAAGCGGCAAAGTAATCAGCATTTTAGTTTTAAAAATTTTCATCATAGTTATCATTATCACATGGAAATAATGATAAGTAGCAACAATGTTTAACTATTTTATTGATAATTATTAACCTTTAAACTTATAAAAAGAACTTCGGGATGAGTAATTTTCTCGTTTTAGCTCCATCTGTATTATCTCTTAATCAAAAAATGACAGCGATTAATTAAAGCATTATCATAATTAAGATTTAAATCACAAACTTTAATCATGATTATGGAAATTGTTGATAACTTTAGGAGAACATAAATGGAAAAAATAATGAATACTGATGTTTTAGTTGCAGGCGCGGGTGGTACTGGTTTAGCTGCTGCTTATGCTGCAGCACAACAAGGATCAAGTGTAATTATCATAGAAAAACAAGATAAAATTGGTGGTAACACTAAAATCTCAAGTGGCTTTTTTGCAATCGACTCACAAGAACAAAGAGATGCTGGATTAAAATTAACAACTAAAGAAGCTATTGCTCAACTAGCTGAATACAACCATTTCTTATCAAATGGTGCTTTACTTGCCAAAATCGTAAATACTTCTGCTGACACTTTGGCTTGGATTGAAAAAATGGGTATGGAAATTAAATTAAATCCAACTTCAAAGACAACTCAATTCGCTCATCGCAATGATAATTATCGTGGTGGATCTTATCATATGTATCAAAACAAAGAAAAAAGTTATCAAAAGATTGAAGAAACTTTGAAAAACATTGGAGTTAAATTTGTTTTCAATACATCAATGAAAGATTTGCTGCTAGAAAATAATCAGATTACAGGAATTAAGGCAGAAAAAGACAGTCAAGAGCTCATTATAAAGGCAAAGTCAGTAGTTGTTGCTACAGGCGGTTACGGTGGCGATTTTAATAAAGTATCTAAAACAATGCATACGAATAAATTAAGAAAGCTTGGCGTACCCAATAATGGTGAAGGCATAGACGCAATGGTTAAAGCTGGAGGTGTCGACATAGACAGTCATGCCTTAATCCATGCTTCACAATTAGCCAAATCGACAGTTACTCAAAATAGCTCAACTAAACATTTAGCGGGATTCTCATCTAATCCGTTAACACAGCTACTACTAACACCACAATTATGGGTAAATAAAAAAGGTGTTCGTTTTGCTAATGAAGATGTAGTCTATGACACAGTTGAATGGGCTAATGCAGCTTGGTCACAAGGTGGAATCTATTTCTTCATTGTTGATCAAAATACATTAGATACTTTTACTAAAAACAAAAATCTAGAAGAGGTTTCACAAGCTGGTCCAGGTGCAACCACAGATAGTGGTGACTTTACACAACTAGCCAATGACGCCGTTGCTGGCAAAACAGCCTTTACTGGTCAAACATTGGATGAACTTGCAGAAAATGCTGGCCTTAATAAAGAAGCATTTAAAGATTCAGTCACTAAATATAATCTGGCTATTGAAAATAAAAATGATCAAGAATTTTCTAAATCAGCTAAATCTTTACTTTATTCAATTAAAAAGGGACCATTCTATGCCTTTATTGCTCAAGCAACATATCTTGGTACCGTTGGCGGTGTACGTGTAGATGAAGACTTGGCTGTTTTGGACAAAGAATTAAAACCTATTCCTGGTCTTTATACTGGTGGAGCCAATGCAGGTGGTTACTATGAAGGCCATAGTTATCCAGCCTTTGAAGGTCTAGCCTCAGGTTTTACTTGGACCTCTGGGCGAATAGCAGGTACAAATGCTGCCATTTATGCTAATAAAATAGGTAAGACAAATGAATAGTAATAAAGCCTACATTTCCAAAACCCGTCTTGGTATCTTAGCCGTTAGCTGCATGGGAATGGCAGCATTAGCAATAACACCATCATATGCGGCGATAGCCAAATATTTTAGTTTGGATAATACTAGTGTTCAAATGCTAACCTCTTTACCGAATTTATTCATGATGCTTGCTGGACTGATCGTTGGAAAACTCACTGCTGGCAAGCTTAACCTTAAAACTTTAACTTTGACATCAATAATTTTAGTGGTAATTGGTGGTTTAATTCCACTAATTTATCATGAGAATTTTATGGTTCTTTTACTTAGTTCTTGCCTAGTCGGTCTAGGACAAGGTGCTTGTACTAATTTATCACAAGTACTAATCTCACAAATGCTACCCATAAGTGAGCAAGAATCCACTATGGGCTTAACCACTACATTTACTAATATTGGCGGAATTATTTTTATTATGGGTGGCGGTCAGTTAGCCGCAAAGATTGGCTGGATAAACAATTATTGGATTTACTTATTCTCATTCTTTATTTTACTAACTGCTATTTTGCTAATTCCTTTACATCCACAAGTTGAGCAAGATACTTCTACTAAAGTAAGTTCTAAAATAAAAATAAATAAATATATCTTTTATTGCGCTGCATGGGGATTTTTACTTATGTTATTGAACAATGTACTAAATAACAACATTTCTTTGTTCATAGTTCAAGAAAAACTGGGAGCAACATCTCAAGCAGCAATGACATCAACAGTTTCTTTAATTGGTGGTATGCTATGCGGTTTAATCGTAGGAAAAATTGGAAGTAAGTTCAAATATTCTTCAATTGCTCTTGCTTTTCTTCTATATGGTATTTCTTATTTAGTAGTGGGACTTGGTCATTCATTATTTTTAGCATTTCTAGGCAGCTTCTTTGTTGGAGCAGCTATGAGTGTAGGTATGGGACAGTTTCCTTACTTAATTTCAATCTCTGTTGATAAGAATAGTGTGTCTATGTCTTTAGGAATTTATACTGCAATATATTCAATTGGTGGTATCGTCAGCCCTTTTATAATTAATCCATTAGTAGCATTAGTTAAAAATATTGGACTTAATGTGTTTTCTGTCAGTGGCTTAGTAGCTCTTGCAATTGCTGTTGTTTGTTTTTTATCAAAATTCCAGAAAAATTTAGTAACAGCATCTAATACTCAAAAATAAAGAAATTAAATTATCCAAAAAATTCTGTTATCTATAAATACTTTCGTAGTATTTAATTAACAGAATTTTTTCTTTGAAACATTTTTCCACTAACTTCATGAATTATCATTGATACATCCCTCAAGATTATCCAATTAAAAAAGCCATCTCGGCTTAATACCGAAATGACTTTCTATTAGACCAGCTTAGTCGTCTAATTTTTCTTTATTAGTTACCTTCAATTGATCATCAAAAGTATAAACAACTGGTTCACCAGTCTTCATTTCTAAGTTCATGATATCTTCATCAGAAATATTTTCAATGTACTTAGTTAAAGCACGCAATGAATTACCATGAGCAGCAATAATGACATTCTTACCAGCTAATAAATCTGGAGCAATCTTGTCTTCCCAGAATGGCATTACTCGACCCAAGCAGACCTTTAGGTTTTCAGTCCGTGGAATAATGTTCGGGTCAAGATCGGCATAACGACGGTCATGTACTTGACTGTACTCTGAATCATCAGCCAATTTTGGTGGTAAAACATCGTATGAACGACGCCAAATATGAACCTTTTCATCACCATACTTGTCAGCAGTTGCCTTTTTGTTTAAACCTTGCAGACCACCGTAATGACGTTCATTAAGACGCCATGACTTGGTTTCTGGTACCCAAAGTTGTCCACTTTCTGCTAGAGCATAATGTAAAGTCTTAATTGCCCGAGTCAAAACAGAAGTATAGGCTTGGTCAAATTCCAAGCCATGCTTCTTGAGCAACTTACCTGCATTTTTGGCTTCTTCAACACCCTTTTCTGAAAGGTCGACATCAACCCAACCAGTAAATTTATTTTCAAGGTTCCATTCACTTTGTCCGTGACGAATCAAAACTAATTTCGACATGAAATATCTCCTTTTGCAAATTAAATGTTTCACTTACTATTTTACACATTTACATTTTATTTTCATAGGGTTAACCATTAAAAATCGTTTTTAAAATTTTGCTTTTACGATACAATAGACATAATTAGATTTCATAAAAGAAAAGAGCAAAATTAATCATCATGAAATTCAAAAAGTTATTCTTAAGTCTTGGGCTAGCCACGGCTCTACTTGCTGGTGGTTGTGCTAAACAAGAAAAGCAAAGTCAACCAGTTTTAAATAAAACACAAGTTATTAAAAAAGCACAAAAGTCATTTAAGAGTGGTGAAGCTACCCAAACGGTAATTTTGGGAACCGATACTGATAAACAAAAGGTTAGTACCAAAGCTACTTTTGGTGGAAATCCAACTGTTTTTCATATTAATTATCAAACAACTAGTAAAGGCAAAACCCAAACTTCTGAAGAATGGGCCGACCATTCAAACCATTTATACATTAATGGACAAAGTTCTTGGTATAAAGCTAAGCTCGACCAAGTTACTGGTCACACCTATGCAGATCTGCTTGATAGTATCATGCACAATGAAATGCTAATTGATCCACCAGCTAAGCTGACTGATGCTTACAAGATGAAGCGTAAAGGCAACACCTACATACTAACAGCTAATCTCAAAGATAAAAAGATCATGCAACAAGCTGTTGATCCAGTCTTTATCACTGATACGCAGAGTCCAAAACAACAAAAAGTTTATCGTCAGTTAGAAAAGGCTGGTAAATTTCAAAGTATGACTGTCAAGTTAGTGGTCAAGAACCAAAAGATGACTTCATTTAGTTACCATGTCAATCTTAAAGTTGGCAAATTAATGAAATTTACAGTTAGCCAAAGCTATAATAATATGGGTAGCCAAGACTTCCTTAAAATTCCAACTAATGCACTTAATGGCAAGCCGTTACCAAAAGCAAAGCCTAAAAAGAAATAGATTATTCTAAATAATGTCCTCTATTTTAATAGCTATCCTACAACTTTCACTAAAGCTGTAGGATAGCTTTTTTGATATTTCATTACTAACCAAATTGATAAAACTGCTTGCGTACCTGATTACCCCCAATATTTACCCTAATCATGATATACTTTTAGTAAATTAAAAATACGAAGGAGTTCCTCATGAAATTTAAAAAGTTAATTATTGCTGCACTAGCAACCTTAGGTTTAACTAGCATTGCTTTAACAAGCAGCCAACCAGTTGCTGCTGCACTGTCCAAGAATAAAGTTATCAAGATTGCCAAAAAAGATTTAAGTAAAGTTACTAGCGCAAAAGCTAATATTAATCTAAAACTTAAATACAATAAAAACACCGCCAATTTTCAGACCACTGGAATTTTTGGTGGCAACCCAATGGTAATCCACTTGATTAGTTCAAGTAACAGCCAAGCCGATAATGGCAAGACCACCAACAATAATGTTAACCAATGGATTGATAGTGCGCAAAATCAGAGCTATACACTTCAGGACAATGCTTGGGAACCAAAAGCTTTAACCCAAACTGAACAGCAACAATTTGCTCAAATCAAAAATATTCCCAAAAAGTTAGGCTCGAATGCAAACTTTACTAAGCAATTAACTAAACAGGCTAAAGTGAAACACACTGGTAGTACTTATACCCTTACTGCCAATATTACCAACCAAAAGATAGCCAAACAATTAATTACTAGCTTTGCTAAAGGGCTTAACTTAAATGATAAACAACTAGCCAAATCTCTCAAAGTCCAAAAAGTTAATGTTAAAATGATCATCAAGCAACAAAAACTGACTAGTTGTCAATTACAGGCTAAAGCAACCTACAATAAGTCATTAGCACTCAACTTAAAGGCCGATTTAACCAAACTCGGTGCTTACAATCAGTTAACAATTCCCAGCAATATAATTAATGCAGGTAACAATTAGCTAATCTATTATCAAGATGATTTTTTTAATAATATGGAGGGATTAATTATGAAATTAGGAATTATCGGTAGTGGCAATATTGTCCACGACTTTTTGACTACCGCTGGTCAAATTGACAACCTAGAATTAGCAGCTATTTCGACTACTAAGCGTAGTGAACAAATTGGACATGATTTAGCAAAGCAGTACGGTATCAAGCAAGTTTATACAGACAATACCCGCCTAGTTAATGATCCAAATGTTGACACCGTTTATGTAGCAGTGCCTAACTCCTTGCACTATGAGGTAGTCAAGCAAGCAATTGAGGCAGATAAAAATGTAATCTGCGAAAAGCCTTATACCGAAACAACTGTTGAAGCCAAAGAATTAAAACAAATCGCTGATGAACACGATGTGATTATTGTCGAAGCCATCACTAATATTCATTTAGAGAATTACAAGGCCATTAAAAAGCTAATCCCTAAAATTGCTCCCATTCACATTATTTCACTTAACTATACTCAATATTCTAGTCGCTACGATAATTTCTTAGTAGGTAAGATTGCCCCCGTTTTCGATCCAGCTAAAGGCGGTGGAACTCTAACCGACCTAAATATTTATAATATTCATTTAGCTGTCGGTCTTTTTGGCAAACCTAGCCACGTACAATATTATCCCGTTATGCAAAGAGGAATTGACACCTCGGGAATTTTGAACCTAACTTATCCAGATAAACAGGCTGTTTTAATCGCAAGTAAAGATAGTTATACTACTCCACGCTCATTTATCGAAGGAGAAAAAGGTTCTATTTACTTTGACGGTTCCACAGGTGTACTTGATAGCTTTACCGTCGAGCTTAGAAAAGGTGAAACAAAGAGAGTAAAGCTTAATCAGTATGATCATCGAATGGCCAGCGAATTCAATGACTTTGTCACCATTATTGATAATCATGATACTGAAACTGCCAATCAACTTTACGATCACAGTATTGCTGTGATGGATGTCTTAGCAGCCGCTAAAGCATCAGTCCAATAATTTTATTCTTAATTAGATAAAAACAGGTTATTGAGCAAGTATTGCCCAATAACCTGTTTTGCTTTCTTCAATTATCTGTTACTTGCTACTTTCGGCACGTGACTTATATTCACCTTCAGCAGTATTAATAATCAAGTTCTCGCCTTCCTTAACAAAGTCAGGAACTTGTACTACTAATCCGGTTTCCATAGTAGCTGGCTTACCAGAGCCAGTAACCGTTGCTCCCTTAATGCCAGGCTCAGTTTGCGTAACCTTCATTTCCACTGTTGATGGTAATTCAACCCCCAGTAACTTGCTATCATTAGCAAATTCCAATTGTACTTCAATATTAGGAATCAAATAAAGTTTATCATCACCAAGTTGTTCACTAGATACTTCATATTGCTCATAGGTTTCTGTATCCATGAAGGTATACACGTCACCTTCATTATAAAGGTATTGTGCCTTCTTTTTGGTAATATCGACTAAATCAACCTTTTCACTTGGGCGCATCGTCTTGTGGACTACTGCGCCACTTTCGATGTTACGTAAGTCCATTTGCATAACAGTATTACCCTTGCCAGGCTTATGGTGATTGGCCTTTAGCACCCGAATCAGCTTACCATCCTGATTAAAAACCATACCTTTTTTTAAATTAATTGCTTGTACCATTGCTTTTGTCTCCTCATAATTTTAATGAAATAATATTTTACCTGTTTAAAAACACGCTGGAGGCAAAGCAAATTTTTTAATTAATAATAAATAAATCGTATTCATACCAATAATTATAACAAATTAAAAGTGTCTGAGGTAGATTTGATCGATTAAATGACCCGTAGTTTTATGCAAAATTAGTGTCGCCCGTTGCTTAGTCGGTGCAATATATTCTCGCAAGTTAACCAAATTAACCATTTGCCATGTCTCTTGTGCCAGTTGTAAAGCATCTTGACGCGGACCATTGGCCATTTGGTAATAAAAGTTATGCGGATTATGCTTATTCATTTCCAAAACTCGGTCAAACCGCTGCATAAACCATTGCTCAATTAATTCTTCAGGCGCATCAATATAAATTGAAAAATCAAAAAAGTCACTAGTAACGATTTGCCCATTAGTTGGTAATTGCAAAGTATTAATTCCTTCAATAATCAGGATATCGGGCTGACGAACATGACCATATTGCCCAGGTACAATATCACTAAGTTCTTGAGAATAAATCGGATAACCAATATCAGCTTTACCACTTAAAACATCTTGCAAAAAGTTATTGAGCAGCTGCATATCATAGCTTTCTGGAAACCCTTTGCGCTCAAATAGATTACGCCGCTTCAATTCTTGATTAGAATAGATAAAGCCATCGGTAGTCATTAAGTGAACTTTTAATTCCGGATAAGTCCGACTTAGCAATAACTGCACCAGTCTTGCCGTAGTCGACTTACCAACAGCTACTGATCCTGAAATACCGATGATAAATGGTGCTGGCTTGAGCTTTTTCTGCAAGAAATCACATTGTTTTTGTTGTAAAGAGCGTTTTTCTTCATAAGCCAAATGCAGATACTTAACCAAACTACCATAAATCTGACGGACATCGTTTAAGTCCACCACATCACCCAGTGACTTAATTTTGGCCAACTCATCTGCCGTAATCTTAACCTGATCAGCAGACGAAAAAGAGGCCCACTGATCCCGATCAAATTGTAAATAATTCTTCATCTATAATTGCCCTTCAATTCTATTTCTTTTATTATAAGGTAAATAAGAATAATAAAACAGAAAGGATATCTAAAATGGCAGAGATTATTTTATTCGGTGATTCAATTTTTAATGGTTATCGAGCTGGACACGATACCGATTTAGTCACTAACAATTTACAGACTAAATTAGGGGCAAGCTTCGCAATTAAAAATGTTTCTCTTAGCGGCGCAACCACTGCAGATGGGCTTAAGCGAGTTAATTTAATTGACTCAGCAGCAGATATTGTCGTAGTCGAATTTGGTACCAATGACATGGCAACTTGGGGCATCCCTAGCAACCAATATACCGACAATTTAACAAAAATAGTTACCCAAATTGGCCCTAATAAAGTAATTATAGTCGGGCCATTATCCCAAGATCCATATAATAAAGACATCATGCAATGCTACGACGAACAGAAATCAGCACATTATCAACAAATTGCCCAAATCATTGCGAACAAATATCATATCCCTTTTATTAATATGCACGATGCGTTCAGCCAATTAAGTAATATCTCAACTTATTTCCAAGAAGATGGTCTACATTTAAGTGACCAGGGTAATGAACTATTAACTAGCTTGGTTACAACCGCAGTCAAAGAAAAAGCCGCTAAATAAGCGACTTTTTTTACTTATAAATCATAATACATCATAATGTGCTTCACGCCAGCTTCTGTAAATACTTCACCTTGTGCTTGATAGCCTAAATAATCATAAAACGGCTTAGCTTGCATTTGCGCATGACAATATAAACGATTAACACCCTTATTTTGCAGGTATTCATGAACTTGACTTAACATCTTGGTTCCCAAATGTTGTCCGCGTGCTTTTTGAGCAACAGCAACCCGTCCTAACATCCACTTGCCATCTTCTTTAAACAAGCGACATACTGCTTGGGCAGCACTCTCATCATCATTTAACAAATAAACTTGAATCGCTATTAAGTCATCATCGTCAAGCTCAGGATCCGTAATTTTTTGTTCTGTCACAAATGTATCAATCCGTAATTTAGCAACACAGAACATTTCCCGTCCGGTCATTTCAGCTATCCGTTTAAACTTAAATTGCTCTTTACCTGTCATTTTTCTTACCTACTTTTCTACATATGTAGCAGGGTCTACTGTAAGCAGCCGGCTCTTTTGGCCTACATAAATCAAATCAAGCTGATACATTGCTCGCGAAGCAATCGTATAAACCAGTTGTGTTTCATCAGCTTCATGATAACATTCATCAGAAGCATCCCACATCACAACCGCATCGAATTCCAAGCCCTTGGCTAAGTATGACGGCAAAACTAGTGTACCATCAACCAAACGTTGATTAGCTGTCGCGATTAAAGTTGCCTTACTTCCTGTCTGCTTTAATTGCTGGCTAACATACTTAGCACTAGCTAAATTCTTAGTAATAATAGCTGTTGTTAAGTTAGCTTCAGTATTATCCTTTAAAATTTGAACCAATGCAGCAATTGCCTCGTCGCTATTATCGCGTTTCCAGAGTGCTGGCTTGGGCCCTTGTCGATTAAACGATTCAATCTTTTCACCTTGACGCAACACTTGCTTAGTAAAATCAGTTAACTGCCTAGTTGACCGATACGACTTAGTTAATTGCACCACATCCGTTTTTTCTGGATCAAATAGACTACTAATCTGCTTCAAAAGGTCGCGGCTATCATCTTTAGTAAAAATTGCCTGGTTTAAGTCCCCTAACATCGTGAATTTTGCTCGTGGGAAGTTAAATTTAAGATAACTCAACTGAAACGGCGTATAATCCTGAATCTCATCAATAAAGGCATACCGCATTTCATAATTGACTTGCCGACCAGTTATCAAGTCATACAGATACAAATAAGCTGATACATCGTTCATGTGCAATTGGTGTTTTTTTAAACCCTGCTTAACCTGTGTAATATGCTCAGACCAGTCAGCCGCACTAATTTGCCATTTGGCTAAATCAATCATCTTGGGAACAGCTCGCAAAAAGCTCAAATATTGTGCCGGCATATTAAGATAACTATTATGCTGAATTTGTTGATAGACCTTATCAAGTTCTTTCATTACAATCTTACGACCTAGAAACTTCTCTTCTTTTTCTTCAGATTCAAATTCCTGATCAGGTTTATCATACAAAGCATTAAGTTGCTCTTTACTTAAACTCTGAATTGCATCACTAACCCACGGCTTTTTAGTTTCCGAATTAATCTTGCGATTAAGTGACTTGATCAATTCCTCGCGAGTTACATCAATTCGGTTAGTTAAATTATAGTTTTCATTGTACGAGTAATAGATCTCATTGATCTTTTCTTTAGTAAAATAAGGATGCTTAGTATCACGAAAATAGATATTCTTAAAAATCAATCCTCGCTTATTTAGATGCTTGGCGTAGTGCGTTAATAGCTTAAAGAATTGCGTCGAATCTTTAAAACGGCCAATTGCAGAACTGGCAGCTTGATCTTCAAACTGATCAAAGAGGTTTTCAACTTCCATCTTTGGTAAACGACGAGCAACAAACTGCCAATAGGTCATTTGTACCATATTTTGTTCGCCCATTTCTGGCAAAACATTTTTGATATAATCATTAAACAACTGATTCGGACTGAACATGATTACGTCACTACTGGTTAAATTACCACGATACCGATAAAGCAGATAAGCGATCCGTTGTAAAATAGCCGACGTTTTCCCAGATCCAGCAGCACCTTGCACAAATAACAAATCTGCACTAGTGTTTCTAATAATCTTATTCTGCTCTTGCTGAATCGTAGTTACGATTGACTTCATCTGCGTGCTTGACTTTTCACCCAAAACTTCTAAGAGCATCTGGTCACCAATTGATTCATTGGTATCAAACATGTTGACAATTTTACCATTTTCAATCATGAACTGGCGCTTCTTAGTCATATCAACAGTAACTTCGCCTTCAGGCGATTGATAAGAAACTTGACCAAGCTTACCGTCATAATAAATTGAAGAAATCGGTGCCCGCCAATCATAAATTAAAAAGTGATTGTCTGGATCGGCAAAAGACCCTAGACCAATATAAATCGTCTCAGGTTTTTCACTGCCTTCTTTAAAGTCAACTCGCGCAAAAAATGGCTTTTGCTCGAGGCGATTAACTGTACCTAATTGTTTAGCAGATTGCTGCCAAGCATTTTCCCGTTCATCTAGTAATTGCTGTTGTTGATGAATAGACAATGCCGTTTCCATCGAAGTCGAATAGCCATCGTAATCTAATTTAACATCGTCAAAAAAGTGTGAATTAAGATTCCTTGCCTCACCTTCAGCAGACTTAATTGCCGAAGTTAATTCTAACTTCTTTTGTTTAATCATCTTTAACAGATAGTCAAGATGTTGCTGCTCAAACTGTTTATCATCTGTCGCTTTTGTCATAAAGTCACCTATTTTCAAAACTTGCATTCCATTTTAACATGAATTTGCAGTTATATATAATATCTCGAGCTGATTTATAAAGTTTAATAATAATTCATGAAAAAGTTAATTTTTTCTTCTATAATAACAAGTGTTGGAGGATAACTAATCAATGAAAAAACCGCTAAAGTTTTGGCGTAAATTCATATATGCCATAATCGCTGCCTTAACCTTTACTAGTACCGCAACTGCTCTTGAGCCTGATAATTCACAGTCAAGTTTCCCAGATGAAATCGTTGCAGCCAAAAAAGCTAAGAAGTCTAAAAAGGTCAAGAAAAAAAGCAAAACCAAAACTACTAAAAATAAAAGTAAAAATTGTCACTGGAAAAAGCCAACTGCAACAGTTTATCTTGACCTAAATGATGACCCCGAATTAGTTGATGCTAGCAATGAGGCAATTAAAGCATGGAATGATACCAATGCTTTTACTTTTAAAAAGAGCAAGCAAAAAAAGTCTCAAATTACGATTGAACCAATGTTTGATTCTGAAACAGACGCGGCAGGACAAACCCAAGTTACCTATAATCCCAAAAATAAGCTCATTGCTAAAGCCAAAATTCAGTTAAATACTTTCTACCTGTATAATTTGATATACGGCTATACTCACCAAAGAATTGTCAACACAGTTGAACACGAGTTGGGCCACGCGATCGGGCTTGATCACAACCAAGGCAAATCTGTCATGTATCCATCAGGTTCGCTATATGATATTCAGCCAATTGATATCAAAAACGTTAACAAAATCTATCAGAAAAAATAATTGGAGCAAATCATGAAAAGAATCTATATCGTACGCCATGGACAAACTTATATTAATCGCTACAACAAAATGCAAGGTTGGTGCGATACTCCGTTAACCCAAAAAGGTATTACTGGCGCTGAGCAAGCTGGTGAAACACTACGGGATGTCCCTTTTGATATTGCTTTATCAAGTGATTTAAAACGGGCTAGTGACACTTGCGACATTATTATTGAACATAATCAAAATCATGATGAATTGCAGCATATAGCTAGTCCATATTTTCGTGAGCAATTTTATGGATACTTTGAAGGAATGGATAGTGACATGGCTTGGCAAATGATTGGTGGGCCTCATGGTTACCAGAATCATTATGACTTGTTAAAAAACGAATCAATCGACACTGCCAAAGATTGGCTTAAAGAAGCCGATCCGTTTCATGATGCCGAAAATGCTGCAGAATATTGGGCACGACTTGATAAGGGATTTAAATTAATTAGTGAGCTGGATGGTGCTGAAAATATTCTATTGGTAACTCATGGATTTACTATTCGTAGCATTGCAGCACGTTACAGTAATTTCGATATTAGTGTCAGCCCACGCAATGCCTCGATTACCATGATGACGATGACTAACCAAAAAATGGAAGTTACTTCTTACAATAAAATGGAACTATAACCATTAACATTTTATTTTTTATAGAGTACAATAAAATTAAAATAAAACAAAAAAGTCTATGGGGTGCCCGTTATACTGGCTGAGATGATACTCATAAACCTGATCTAGATAATACTAGCGCAAGGGATAGACTAACTTGAAAAGTCCTTTGCACAATCTGCGCAGAGGACTTTTTTATACTACCAAGGAGTAAACGATGACTAACCAAGGAAAACAAACTGAAAAATTAACAATCCTAGCAATTATGATTGCACTAGATGTAGCGTTGTCGCCACTTTTTCGAGTCGAAGGGATGGCTCCTATGTCAAGTGTCATCAACGTAATTGGCGCAACTATGTTAGGCCCAGTTTACGTCACCATTATGGCCACCATGTGTGGCATTATCCGCATGCTTATTTTGGGAATTCCACCGTTAGCTCTGACTGGAGCAATTTTTGGCGCACTCCTTGCTGGTATCTGCTATAAAATAACTGGCAAACTTTGGGCCGCCTGTCTAGGCGAAATCTTTGGTACTGGCATTATTGGTTCTTTACTATCTTTTCCAGTAATGGTTTGGTTCACGGGTAGTGCCAATAATCTGTACTGGTTCGTTTACACGCCTAGATTTATTGGTGCAGCCCTAATCGGTTCAACGGTTGCTGCCATCATCATGCTAAAGCTTGGTAAAATCAAGCAATTTCAAAAGGTACAAAAATTATTTTTTTAGATAAATAACCAAAAATAGCATTCCCGCTCAATCTTTCTTGATTTGCCAGGAATGCTATTTTTTACTACTTCTTTTTAATTAATCATCTTTTGAGTGTCTTTCACCAATTTGAAATTCTGCTTGATGTTCAAACATATACTCAACTGACATTGGTTCGTCTCCAGTCAATTTTTTAAAGTCATCTGTATAAGAACTCATTTTACCCATTCGCACAGCTTTAGAAAATGAAACCATTCCATCTGATGAAAACGGTGCTTCAGAATCTTTTTTAAATTTACCAGAAGTATTTCTTGGAACTCCCATTGCATCAAAAAGTTGATAATTTTCTTCATCAGTAATTTCTTGATACTTAATATTATTACCGGTGACTTTATTAGCAATCGCAACAAAATCACTGATAGTCATCAGATCCTTACCATTAATATTCAAAATTTTATGATGCAAATCGTCAGCTAATGTAGCATAAGCAACCGCTTTGGCACAATCTTTACGTGAAATATACGCCATCTTACCGTCACCTTGACTATTAGCTAAATCCTTACCTTGTTTTACGAAAGTAAAGTAATTAGTAACCATCGCTTCTGCATATTGCGAATTACGTAAGATAATATAGTCTAACCCACTCTTTTGAATATAGTCTTCAGTATAAGCATGATCAATCTTTTCAATACTTGGATTGGTTGGATCGCCAGCGTTAACTAATGAAGTATAAACAATCTTGGAAACACCAGCTTCTTTAGCAGCATCGATTACATTTTTGTGTGCCCGTTGTCTTTTTTCCCCTACAAAAGGCATCGAAATTAGTGCCAAGACATCTCCGCCAGCAAATTTTTCGGCTAAACCATCACTAGAATTAAAATCTGCTTGACGAGTTTCAATTCCTTGATCAGCAAAGTTTTGCAATACTTGTTCATTATAGCCACAAAAGATCAAGTTCTCTTTGTCACTAAGTTTCAATAAATTCTTAGCAGCTTGACCACCTAAATTACCATCAACACCTGTTAAAATTATTTTGTTCATGTTTTCCTCCTATTTAGCAATCGCTTACAGTTTATGTGATTTTAAGAGCAAAGTCTAATATGAATATTTAATACAGTAACACTTTTTCTTATGAAAGCTGTATTGTAAAGTTGCTAAGTAGCTTAACTATTACAAAAATACCAAGGTTAATTTTCAGACAAAAAAAGTAGTTAGAACTAACATAGTCGTCTAACTACTTTTTTAAATTATTCAATTATTTTATAAATCATTGGATAAGGTTTAGCTTCATCCGCAATCTCAATGCAGTCATAAAGCATTTCTTTAATGTCAGTAACATCTTCACGATTAGCATGAATAGTTAACAAGGATTCGCCGGCTTCAACGCGATCGCCGACTTTTTTATTAAGTTCAATACCGACACCATAGTCAAGTGCATCATCGGCCTTTTGACGACCACCACCAAGTTTCATGCTGGCAATTCCAACTTCATCAGCCGTTAATTGTGCTACATAACCACTAGTTTTAGCAGGTAGAGCAATTTGATATTTAGCATGTGGCATTACACTATAATCATCAATTACTGACCCATCTCCGCCTTGAGCAACTACCATGGCTTTAAAGCGATCTAGAGCCGAACCATCAGCAATTGTCTGTTCAAGCAACTTTCTTGCCTCATCAGTTGTCTTAGCTTTACCACCTAAAACAACCATATGACTACCAAGAGTTAAAACCAATTCGAGTAAGTCCTGCGGTCCATTACCTTTAAGAACGTCAAGTGTTTCTTCAATTTCTAAGGTATTGCCAACCTTGTTACCTAGTGGTTGGTTCATGTCAGAAATTAGTGCCATGCACTTCATACCGACACCCTTACCGATTTCTACCAATGCGTGCGCCAATTCCTCAGCCTCTGGCAAAGTCTTCATAAAGGCACCAGAACCAGTCTTAACGTCGATAACCAAAGCATCTGTTCCAGAGGCAATTTTCTTACTCATGATTGAGCTAGCAATCAAGGGAATTGAATCAACAGTGTCAGTTACATCCCGGAGCGCATAAATCTTTTTATCAGCGGGAGCAATATTCCCAGTTGCACCAATAATTGCCAACTTCTCTTGTTTAACTTGATCAATAAACGCTTGCTCACTAATTTCAACTTGATAACCCGGAATTGCTTCTAGCTTATCAAGCGTACCACCTGTATGGCCTAATCCGCGCCCAGAAATCATGGGTACAGGAATGCCCACGGCAGCTACCATAGCAGCTAACGGCAAGCTGACTTTATCACCAACGCCACCTGTTGAGTGCTTATCAACCTTAATTCCTGGAATTTCAGACAAATCCAAGTGATCTCCAGAATTCATCATATCTAGAGTCAAAGTTGCTCGTTCATGATCAGTCATATTATTAAAGTAAATGGTCATTAGCAACGCACTAGTCTGATAATCAGGGATTGTGCCATTAACAACACCATCTACAAAAAACTGAATTTCTTCATCTGTTAGTTCATGACCGTTTCTTTTTTTGTCAATTATGTCTACCATTCGCATAGTATTCACCTCATTATTGATAGGTGAGTAATTCCTGTGCAATTGCTTGATCCAAAATAAACTCGTTAGCATAGCCTGCTTTAATGACCGCATAGACTGTCGGTGCCTTTAAGATGCCGCTGGCAATCAAAACAGAATGGGCTTTAGTCTTAAGATCGGCTAACTCAATCCCAACTGTACGATCATTCAATTCACGACTAACAATCTCACCATTACTATCAATAAAGCGAGAAACAATGTCACCAACTGCATCTTGTTGCAGGGCCTGCTTTTGTGCATTGTTGAAATATCCCAGTTGAAAGAGCAACGCGTCTTTACGAACAGTTCCTACACTAAAAATAGCAATATTAGCCTTGCGACCAAGCTTCAAGGTATTCTCAATAAACCGGTCTTGCTCGACAATTTCCTTAGTTAACTTATTGTCAAAAAATGGCGGTAATGGTAAGAAATGAGCCGACGCATCTAGAGCATTAGCCAGCTCTGTCACACTCTCGTCAGCATAAGTTTCTTCATTATTGATATTTACTCCGCCCTTAAGCTGGACAACAGACACGTCAGGAACAGAATGCTTTTCTAGTTGCGAGGTAACCATATGAATCGTTTGCCCCCAGCCAAGACCGATAATATCGTGTGGCTTAACCAACTGAGTCAGATACTGTGCAGCATATGCACCAACACCTTTAATCGCAGTCAATTCACCATTAAAGTTATTAGGCACAACCAAAATCTTGCACTTAAACTTTTCAGATAATTGTTCGCTAAGATTAGCAGTATCGACTAAGGGATTACTAATTTCAATTTTGACCACACCAGCTTCACGTGCAAGTTTCAACAGCCGCGAAACCGTTGGTCTGGAAATACCCATATCACGAGCTATTTCCGTTTGTCCTAAGTTATCTTCATAATAAAGCCGTGCAACTGCTGCACTCTGGGTTAGTTTTCTCTTATCATATTTTTCAGGCATTGGCTATCTCCACCATAATTGACAAAATACATTCTTCAATGAACTATTCAGATTATTGAACTTAATCAAGTTTACCATAATCTAGTTGGGAATTAATCTCTGCCTTTTAATATACCACAGACGCTTATCTAGTAATGCCTACGTCATTTATAATTTCAGTTACCTAAGCCTTGGATCTTATTTGTAAAAGAATTACTCTAATTATTTTTTATTTTAAATCTGCCAAAAAGCTGGTACCAACACCATTACCTTCAACCCCAAAGTTATCCAGAACTGTTGCACCAAAGTCAGAAAAAGTATCTCTAATACCTAAACTATTTGGATTCTGCATACTTGGTGAATATGCTAGTAACGGTACATATTCTCTAGTATGATCGGTACCCTTATACGTCGGGTCGTTACCATGGTCAGCCGTAATTAGCAATAAGTCGTCATCATTTAGATTATTAATGACTTTGCCTAAACGTTCATCAAGTTCCATTAAGGCTTGACCATCTCCTACAGTATTGCGACGATGACCATACATTGCATCAAAATCAACCAAATTGATGAAACAAAAGCCAGTAAAGTCTTCTTGCATCACGTGATCGACATGATCCATGCCATCCATGTTACTTTCGTTATGAAAGTTTTCATCAATTCCGTGACCTGAGAAGATATCCATTGTCTTACCAACAGCGATTGTCTTATAACCCGCAGCTTGCAGATGATCTAACACCGTCTTACCGCTTGGTTCCAAAGTAAAATCATGCCGATTAGCAGTTCTAGTAAAGTGACCTTTACCACTACCGACGTAAGGCCGAGCAATGATTCGACCAACCATATATTCTGGTCCATTAACTAGACTTCTGGCATAACGCGAAATCCGATACAATTCTTCAACCGGAATTACATCTTCATGTGCAGCAATTTGTAAAACTGAATCACCTGAAGTATAGATGATTAAGTCACCAGTTTCCATTTGGTGTTCACCAAGCTCATCAATAATCTTAGTTCCAGATTCTGGACGATTACCGACAATTTTACGACCGGAAAACTTGGATATTTTATCTAGCAAATCGTCTGGAAAGCCATTAGGAAAGAAACTTAGCTCTTGCATTACAGGCATCTCCATCATTTCCCAGTGACCATCAAGACTGTCTTTACCAACTGAAACTTCTTTCATCTTACCGTAAGCACCGATTGGCCTAGCCTGCACAGGCACACCTGCAATAGGAGTATCACGTAAATTAGCTAAACCTAACTTAGCAAAATTAGGTAATTTTAGTTCACCTTTAAAATACTCACCGATATGACCTAAAGTGTCAGCACCAACATCATCAAAATCAGCAGCATCTGGTGCTTCTCCAGTACCAATTGAATCCATTACTAGACCAAAAATACGTTTATATTTCATTTGTTTAGCCTCTTTAAAAATTAAGCCAAAATGTCAACAGTTGCACTCACACCCAAACGACTAGCACCAGCTTCAATCATTGCCATCGCTTCATCATATGAGTGGATACCACCTGAAGCTTTAACGCCCAAGCGATCGCCAACAGTTTCCCGCATTAACTTAACATCTTCTACCTTAGCACCAGCAGAACTAAAACCAGTAGAAGTCTTAACAAAGTCTGCCCCGGCTTGTTCAGTTAACTTGCAGGCACGAACCTTTTGTTCATCATTCAAAAATGAAGTTTCAATAATCACTTTAAGAATCTTGCCTTGAGCATGAACTGCTTCAGTAACCGTCTTAATATCAGCTAACACTGCATCATCGTTACCAGCAATTAATTCACCAATATTGATTACCATATCAATTTCTTCGGCCCCATCGACAATTGCCTTAGTTGCTTCATCAGCCTTGGCCTCACTGCTCATAGCTCCTAGAGGAAAACCAACTACACAACAAGTATTAATGTCAGTACCCTTTAATTCTTCAGCCACTAAACTTGCCCAATAAGAATTAACGCAAACTGAAGCAGTATTGTATTCCTTAGCCTCAGCACAGGTCTTTAAGATATCCTCCTTAGTTGCATTGGGTTTCAAAAGTGTGTGATCTAAATATTTAGCTAATGTTGTTTTATCCATGTTCAACAACTCCTTTCACTTTAAAGTATAACTACTTTTTTACAAATGTAAATGTTTTAGTTGAACATTTGTAGCATTTTTGAAATTGAATTTTAGATCAAGCCTTTCGTAAAAGCTTATGAACATAATTTCACATAAACTGTTTACATATGTAAAGAATCGTGCTAATCTATGCAAGTCAAGTTAAAAGGCAATTGGTAGCGCAATCCTTTTAGTAATTAATTTAAAATCAACCTACTCCAGATTAATTATTAGCCTTGTTTAATTTGGACTGTATTATTTAGTAGAAAGGTTTATCTTCATGCAATTTTTATTCTTACTAACCGGAATGGCCCTAGTCTTCATTATCGGCTGGTTAGTCAGTAACGATCGTAAACATATTAAGTTTAAGAAAATCGGTATTATGTTTGCATTGCAACTGCTGATTTCATTTCTTTGTTTAAAAACTTCTGGCGGTGTCAGTGCAATGGGCGCAATTTCTAACTTTTTTGGTTGGTTAATGACCCAAGCTGCTGCCGGCGTTAATTTCGTATTTGGCGGGGTAGTAATCAAAAAGGGATCCTCAGTCTTTTTTCTAGACGTGCTAATGCCTATCGTATTCATTTCAGCCTTAGTAGGAATTCTCAATTATCTAAAGATCCTGCCTTTTATTATCAAATGGACCGGCTTTTTGCTTAATAAGTTGGCAGGAATGGGCGACCTTGAGAGTTACTTCGCTGTTTCGACTGCTATTTTAGGTCAGCCCGAAGTTTTCTTAACAGTTAAAGAGCAAATTCCTAAACTAGATGAAAAAAGGCTCTACACTATCTGTGCCTCTGCTATGAGTGCAGTATCAGCAGCTGTATTAGCGTCATATATGCAACTAGTACCTGGCAAGTTCGTAGTAACTGCTGTCTTTTTAAATATCTTATCTGCACTAATTGTTACCTGCATCGTCAATCCATACGATGTAACAGCAGATAACGAACTACATGTTGAAGCAGAAAATACGACTGAAAAGGAGCCCTTTTTCCAAGTCGTGGGCAACTATATTCAAGATGGTTTTAATATGGCAATCACCGTTGCCGCAATGTTAATCGGCTTTGTTGCCTTAATTTCATTTTTGAACAGCGCCTTTACTAATATCTTCCATATTAGCTTCACTAGCATTCTTGGTTATATTTTCTCACCGATTGCCTTTATTATGGGTGTACCTGTGCAAGATGTTACCAAGGTAGGTAGCTTGATGGCCACCAAGATTTTAACTAACGAGTTTGTTGCTTTAGGTGATCTAACTAAAATTGCTGCAACTTTGACGCCTAAGGCTAACGCGATTATTTCATCTTATTTAATCTCCTTTGCCAACTTCGGCGTGATCGGTATTATTACTGGCTCAATTAGATCGATTAGCAAAAAGGCCGGTACGATCGTTTCTAAGTTTTCAATGAAATTACTGCTTGGTGCAACTTTGGCCTCAATTTTGACTGGTACGATTGTTGGAATATACTTCTAATTCAGTTATTTACAAAAATTATAACGAGCGTTTTTTACAAGCGCTCGTTTTTAATTAGCAGAAAACCTACTTAAACCTTAAAGATTTTTATTAAAAAACATCTGCAGTAGTCAAATATCACTAAAGCAATTATAATTAAGATAAGGTTTAATAAGGAGGAGAATTTCCTATTATGAAGAAAACTACAATTTGGGCAATTGTTGCAGCAGCAGTAATTGCCATTGGCGGGGGTGTCATTTATGGCACAGAAAAAGCCAGCAGCAACAAAGTAGATGCTGCTTATGAAAAGGCGATGAACAGTGGCAAGGAAGCTGTTAAAGATCAAGATTATGTTGCAGCTCGCAGTGATTTTGCAAAAGCCAATGAAGTCAAACAAACCAAAACCGCACAAATTTATGAAAAGCAAGCTAATAATATGCAAGCAGCCGTTAATGCTACTAAAGATGGCAAATATAGTACTGCTTTACAAAAAGTAGCTGCGGTCACTAATGAAGATAATGGCTATTCTGTTTTAAATAAGCAAGGACAAAAGTTAAAAACAACCGTTAACGAAGTACAAGACAATTACCAACACGAAATCAAACCATTGCTGGCTGATGCTAAAAAAGCCGAAACTGATAGCAAATACAGTGAAGCAATTAAGCAGTATCAAAGTATCTTAGACTTGCCTTACATTAATGGCAAATACTATGCTACTTATAAACAAGAAGCTGAGGACGGCATTAAGGCTGCTCAAAAAGCTAGCCAAGTTAATAATGATTCGACTACCAACAAGCAATCCACTCAAGCAAATACCAATAGTTCTTCTACAAACAAGGCCAATGAAGATACTGGTAATGCTGGTAAGACTGGTGAAGGCTCTATGGGCGATCACAAGGTGCATGGCAAGACCGTAACAGACGATCAAATTACCCAATTGCGTAAACAAGTTGGTAGCCTAGGCTTTGATGCAATGTCTTGGAGTCCGCAAGACTTAATTGATATGTACCGCAAGAGTGGTCGCAGTAATATTAACCAAATAACCAAAAAAGATATTCAAACTTATCTAAAACCCTAACTAATATCCTCGTTTTAAGGATAAATTACCGCAAAAGTTGCTTTTAGTGTGTAAACTCGGTAGAATGACTATTGACTTTCACGTTTCCTATTTTTATTAAAGGAGTGTCTGCTTTGACTGAAAAAGAAAAAAATACCAAAGATAATGAAGAAACAATTGATCTTGAAGTAGTAGTGCCACAAGCTAACTGGAAAACTATGCCGCAAGAAGAATTTACTAGCCAACCTGATTATTTACAAATTTTTGCCGATTTCTATATTGCTCAATTCAACGAGCGTGATTTAGAAATTATGGATGCTTATGACACTGACGCCAATATGGTTGATATTAACCATTACATTATTGATAATATTAACTTTTCACGGCGCGAATTAGTTAAGCATGTTTTGCAATATCACGGACAAAATTTCCAAAATCTAGTTGATGAAATTGTCAAACAAGATAACATTGCACCAACGGAAATGACTACTTATCAAGATTGGGAAAATTGGTATGAGGACAGACGTTCCCACATTACTAATTCTTTGTCATAATTACTTGTAATATAGTTAAAAAAAGAACAAAATAGATGCTTAGAAGAGAATGTCATTATGACGTTCTTTTTTACTTAAAAATAAATATATTATTGTTATCTACAGGGAGTATGCAATAACTATGAAGCAGAATAAGAAACGAATCTCAGCTGCTGGACTTTTGATTACTATTGGGATTGTTTATGGAGATATTGGTACCAGTCCGCTTTACGTAATGAAGTCAATTTTAGCTGGTAATGGCGGCATTGCTTCCGTTAATCGTGAACTAATTTTAGGTTCAATTTCATTAATTTTTTGGACTGTCACTTTGTTAACCACAGTGAAATACGTGTTAGTTGCATTAAATGCCACTAACCGTGGTGAAGGCGGGATTTTTGCTCTTTATGCTTTAGTTCGCAAACGTGCCAAATGGCTGGTAATTCCTGCCTTATTGGGCGGTGCCGCATTGCTGGCTGATGGAACGCTAACTCCCGCAGTAACCGTTACGACTTCGATTGAAGGCTTAAAGAACATGCATTTCGGTGCTAATGTTCCTGTGCCTAACCAAGGAGTAGTAATTATGATTACCATCATTATCTTATTACTGCTCTTTTCAATCCAAATGCTAGGTACTAGTAGTATTGGTAAAGCCTTTGGTCCCGTTATGTTTATTTGGTTTACTTTCTTAGGGATTATTGGACTAATTAATCTGCGACAAGATTGGTCAATTTTGGCCGCGCTTAATCCAATTTGGGCAATTAAGATTTTGTTTAGTCCAGCTAACAAAGTTGGAATTTTCATTCTTGGATCAATTTTCTTAGCTACAACCGGTGCCGAAGCTCTTTATTCAGACGTTGGTCATGTTGGTAAGGCCAATATTCGTGGTTCTTGGCCATACGTATTCATTTGTTTAGCACTAAATTATTTAGGACAAGGTGTCTGGATCTTGCAAAATCCACACTATCAAGCTAATGGAACTGAACTTAACCCTTTCTTTGAAGCTGTGCCAAGCAGTTGGCGGTTATTCGCCATTATTTTGGCAACATTAGCTGCAATTATTGCTTCACAAGCTCTAATTACTGGTTCATTCACTTTAGTTTCTGAAGCTATTGGGTTAAAGTTCTTGCCTAGGATGAATATTAACTACCCTACTACTGAACATGGCCAGATTTATATTCCTGCGATTAACAAAATGATTTGTGCCGGAACCATCGCAGTAGTAATTTTCTTCCAAACATCGCAACACATGGAAGCCGCCTATGGCCTGGCAATTACCGTGACTATGCTAATGACAACATTATTACTATTCGAATACCTAGGTAGCAAACAGCAACCGCTAGTTTTACGATTAGGCTTCTTGTTAATTTTTGGCTTTATTGAAAGCATGTTTTTAATTTCTAGTTTAACTAAATTCATGCGTGGTGGTTACGTAACTGTCTTAATCGCTGGTCTAATCGGCATAGTCATGTTCATCTGGTACTTTGGTAATCAAGTACGGGATAAACATGAAGGTGCTCATACTTACGTTCGCTTAGACGAATGTACTGATATGTTAACTGATCTTAGTCACGATGAAGACTATCCAATTTATGCTACTAATTTAGTCTATATGGCTAAAGTTAAATATAATAAGTTCATTAAGCGTGAAGTGATGTACTCAATTTTGGATAAGCGACCTAAACGTGCTAAAGCGTATTGGTTTGTTTCCGTGAATATTACTAACGAACCTTTTACCGCAAAATACGCGGTTAACACCTATGACACCAAGAATGTAATTAACGTTCAGCTCTTCTTAGGTTTTAAAAAGCAAACTAGTGTCAACATTTATCTGCGGCAAATTGTTCATGATCTTATTAAGGATGGGACAATTGAAGCTCAGCCCCAAGAATATACTACTACGCCTGGACGAGACGTTGGCGACTTTTCCTTTGTAATTATTAATGACATGGTCAGCCCTTTAACTAAGCTAAGGGGCTATGAAAAGTGGATTGTTCAAGCTCGTGTCTGGCTCCAGAATCTCTCATCTAATCCAGCCACTTGGTTTGGTTTAGAATATACTGATACAGTAATCGAAAAGGTGCCACTAATTTTAGGTAAACCAGAAGGCAACCTGCATATTAAACGAGTTGCTCCCAAAGACTATTCCAATTTAAAAAATGCAGACAACAACTAAATAATACAACATAAAAAAGACCCTACTCCAAATGGAGTAGGGTCTTTTCGTGTAATTCATCTAGCTAAAATAGCTAAAAAACCTAATAAATTTTACCAGATGTGCACGCGCTCAGCTGGATCGAGCCACATACCATCAGTGGGTTTTACACCAAAGACTTCATAAAAGTCATCTTGACACTGAATCTGTACGTTAGCTCGATCTGGACCGGGCGCATGCACATCAACCGCTGTTTGCGATTTAATGGATTCAACTAATTGCTTATTAGCCCAAATCCGTGCAAAGTTTTCAAATAATTTCTTTAAATCATCATTTTCATTCTTTGCGGCTTCAACGGCAGCGGTAAGACCACCTTGATCAGCAATATTCTCTGATACAATTTGCTTACCATTTAATTTAACTGGACCATATTCAAGACCGTCAAATAAGTCAATTTCTGCTTGAGTTCTCTTTTTAAACTCGGCATAATCTTCGTCAGTCCACCAATTAGTCATATTCCCAAATTTATCGAATTGAGCACCATTATTATCAAATGCATGCGAAACTTCATGGGCAATCACAGAACCAATTCCACCAAAATTAGTTGCTCTGTCTTGCTTCAAATCGTAAAACGGCGCTTGTAAAATCGCTGCTGGGAACGTTAGATCATTTCTTTGAGGATCATAACATGCATTAACCAAGTTGGCTGGCATTGCCCAAACAGTCCGATCAACTTCTTTATGCAATTGTTCCATATTATATTTTTGTTCAGCAATTGCAAATGCACGATCATTCGAATACAAGCTTCCGCCTTGACTAGCGGGAGTTACTTCCAAACGATTATAGATGTCTTCAATTTTTTCTGGGTAGCCAATCTTCAGTTCTAAAGCTGTTAATTTACCAACTGCTTTTTGCTTAGTTGCTTCTGACAACCAATCATTAGCTAGCAAGCGTTCCTCATATACATCAAGCATTCGGTGAATCATATCTTCAACATCTTTTTTGGCTTCAGCACCAAAATAAGTTTGCCCATAATATACACCAACAACTTCGCTAAAAGCTCCATTGGCAATATGATAAGCCTGTTTTTCACCACTAGACAGTTCAGGTTGTCCGGACAATGCTTGACTGAATGGAAAAGCTGCTTCACGAAAATCTTGTGATAAATCAGACGCTGCACCATTAATAAAGTTAACAATCATCCAACTCTTGATTTCAGCAAAATTAGCTTCATTAATGATCTCATTGATATGATCAAGATAACGTGGTTCTTCCACATTAATTCGATCAGGCTCTTCACCAACAACTGCTACCAGGTATTGCTTAATCTTGAAGTCTTTGAACTTAGCTTCAAAGTCAGCAATCTTCATCGGATTATAACAAGCTGGATAATCAGCCCACTCTTCAGCCGACTTAACCACCTTAGCAAGTCTTGCATCAAACTTAATTGCATCTGCTGCATATTGTTCTGCTTGCTCAGTCTCAATTCCTGCCATTTCCAACAGCTTAACAGACTGCTTTTGCAAAATAGCTAACAACTTAGGAGCATCTTCAGTCTCATAAGTAGTAGTGTCTGGTAAATAGGTTCCTGGACCTGAAAATCCCAACAAATTAACCTTAGTATTCTTCATATCAGGATCAACACTAAGTCCAAATGGAATTGAAGCAAAACTAGCTAAATCAGCTGCGTTCAAATTATAATCAGAAAAGTCTTTAAGTTCTGTCAACCTTGTCAAGTCAGCTTTGATTGGCTGTGCTCCATCAGCATTACGCTTATCAAAGTCCTTAGCTAATTTATACAAATTCACTGCTTTGTCGAGATTAGCAATAGCGGGGACAGCCTTTTTGCCAGCTGCAAAGTCCGCAAAGTCTTGCATTAAGTGCTTTTCAACATTGACATCAATCATGTCAAACGCTGCCATTCGTGAACGATCGGCAGGAATGTCAGTCTTTTCTAACCATTCAGAATTTACGGCTAAGTAAATATTATCTTGTGGTCTAGTACCTACTTTAGGTTCAATCACACCACCACTGCCACCGCGGACAGCACTAATATTTTTCATTCAGTAATTCCCCCTCTTCATCTAAAATTTACATAGTTTAATATTATCATTTTATTGAATCATTAAACATTAAAAACTCTTTACAAAATCATTTATACAAAGTAATATCTTTGCGCAATTTGGCATGAAGCGGCACTAATAAAATAATCATCAGTAAAATACCAATCGCTGCCACCATAAAAAACGGTAAATAACCGGCATGGTCAATAATCATCCCGCCAAATAACGGACCAAAGGCTTGTCCGGTACCACGAGCCACATTAATTTCACCTTGATACTTACCTTTACTACTCATTGGCGACAAATCATTGATATAGGCAGGGACAGCCGGAAAGGCGGTTGATTCACCTAACGTTAAAATGAACATCGATAAAGCAAAATGACCAAAATCACGCGCAAAAATCAATGTAACAAAGGAAATAGCGAACATAAATGTACCAAAAATGATTTGCTGGAATAGGTTTTTAAATAATCGCGGAAAACGAGCCAGAATCATTTGCATAATCACAATTACTGCGCCATTCAACGTCCATAATAAACTATACATATGGAATGGTATCCCAAGTGAAACCATGTAAACGGAAAGATTAGACTCCCAATTCATATACATTAACCAGGTTACTGCTAATGAAACCAAAAATCCCATCATTAACATAAAATTAGGTTTAGGCATCGGTTCAGCTTTGGGAATATTGCCACCAGTCTTTTTTTGACTTTGCCGCTTTTGATGAAAGCTAATAATTGGCCGATAATTAATCGCCGCATTAATACAAGCAATTACAAATAAAGATGCAGCCAAGATAAATAAGAATTCAATCGAAAAATCATACAAATAACCAACAATTAGGGTCCCAGTCACTGTCCCTAAATTTTGAGCAAAATAGATTAAATTAAAAACATACCGCCCTGGATATTTCTTTAAACTAGTTGCTATCGAATTAATTAATGTAGCATTCCAACCACTAATAAAGCCAGTAATCGTGAGCCAAACCCAATATTCTGGCCAACCATGAAAAAAGGCCATTAAAAATAAAACTACTGCATCTAAACCTAGACCAGCAACTATTAACGGATATGGATCGCAGCGATCATATAATCGTCCTGCAACCAGCGACCCCAAAACATTGCTAGCACAATTACAAAATAGTACTATTCCAATAACTGACAAGCTAATGTGGAGCTGCTTATTCAGATAAACTGATGTTAACGGCCAAACAAAGCTTTCACCAATCCACGTGGCTAACTCACCTAGAAGTAACCAACGTAATTTGATTTCTGTTTCATTATTTGATCCATGTGTAAGTTTCATTTTTTCAGTCCTTTCTATCATTAAAGTCCATCTAATAGTTTAGCAATAACCCATAAAAAAGAACACCCTCAAGCAAAGAAAAAAGACAACTTCAGCTTGATCCTGAAATTATCCTTTATCATAGTTAGTTTTTCTTACCAAAGAATTGTCCTTTATTAACTTGGTAATATTCCTTATATCGTGCGTAATAATTATGGAACATATACCTCATTAATAGCCAACGCTTAAAGCCATGATCCTTATCATAAAAAACCGTCGTACCATAGCGACCTTCATGGATTAGTTCCTCAGCAATTTGCTTGGCTTTGTTATCATAAGCATATTGCTTAAAGATTTTTACTGGAACACCTAGCCATAAAACTTGCTTAGACTTAAGTTTATTCCCGTAAACAGTTGGCTTATCCTTCAAAGTATCGTAGACATAATCATCAATATACCATTTAGCTAGATTATAGCCATTTAACGTGACGTAAAAGCTCGAACGACCTTGACGCAGGTTAATTTCGAAGAATTTAAACTCACCATCACGCTCATCGTATTTCAAATCGAAGTTGGCCATTCCAGTATAATTCAGGTCTTCCAAAAAAGCCTCAACTTGTTCATACAACTTTTCATTAAACTCTGGCAAAATCGCCATATAATTGCCAATTGCCTGTGGTGTTGGATCTTCTAACAATGGATGTCCTAGACACAACATTTTGAGACGGTGATCTTTACCAACATAAGCATTCAATACACGCATGTTAGAATCATCACCTGGAATAAAGTCTTGCAAGATTAAATCAGCCTGATAACCATTATTATAGATTTTGCCTACAATATCTTGGAGTTCTTCTTCATCATGAATCGTAAAGGCCTTTTTACGCCCTTCAAACTGGACATCAAGCCAAGAAACTGGATCTTCCGGCTTAAGTTCTACTGGATAATCAAACGGAAAGTCCAAATAGTCTGCATTCTTAAAGTCAGCCTTAGTAATAATTTTAGTCTTTGGATATGGCAAGCCATGCTCCTCAGCTATCTGATAGAAGCCTTCTTTAGAGATCAGTTTTTCCAGTAAATCATAGTCGATATATGGCACAACAAAGGTCTGTTGTAACTCTTCTTTATGCTTAGAAAGCAGCTCGGCATACCCGTCACCACAAGCAATCAAAATAACTGGTTCTTGGTGGTCTTGATAAAGTTGCATCTGCTCACGCATGACTTCGATAAAAGTTGGATCCTCACTAAAGCCATGGTGCAATTCAACATCAACAATCTTCGAATAACGTGTTGGCGCTAATTGTGTATCAGCCAATGCCTTGACACTAGTTCCATAAGCCTCATTGAATGAACGAGCCATTCCATATACGTTAATATCACTACCAAGAATGATTGGTGTAAAATCTTGCTTCATTTTTAAAATCTGCTCCTAATCAAACTAGCTTTCCTTGTTCAAGTAAACTAGCTACTTCTGGTTGCACGTGCTGATACTTAGCAACTGTTCCTTCGTAATCAACGAAGAACAACTTGTACCACACAAGGAAAGTATAGATCGTCCAAATTTGCCGACGTGCTGAACCATCACCTTGATAATTATCATCTAACATTTGCAAAATCTTTTGCTGATCAAAAATATCGCTAACAAAGTCTTCACTAAATAACTCACGTACTTGCTTATAAAAACGTGGCTCTTTTAACCAGGCTTTGATTGGGGTCGGAAAGCCTAATTTAGGTCGTTTAGCCCATTCATCTGGCAAAACCTTTTCACTCGCTTTACGTAAAGCATATTTAGTGTCATGTTTATTAACTAAATATTCCGTTGGAATTGAATTTGCCCGTTCAGCAATCTTACGGTCAAGATATGGCACCCGCAACTCCAGTGAATGTGCCATCGAAATCTTATCCGCCTTTTGCTCAATATCATTTAACATAAAGTGATGCAAATCAATGTACTGCATTTGACGTACATTATCAAGATTTTTAACTTTCTTAAAATCGTGTTGATAAATACCGTTAACAGTTAGCTTGTTACGATATGATGGCTTCAAAATACTATTGGCATCATCAGCAGTGAAGATAGTGGGATAATCCATATCGTAGATTACTGACTGCCCAACATAAAACTCACTTGGCTCAGCTAAATTAGTATACAGGTGAACCTTGCCAGGAAAGTTCGGCATTTTCTTAACCTTGTGCGCTAATTTTACCCGATTTTTCTTTGGCAGTTTTTTCAATTGAGAAGTAAAGACTTTAATCACACTATTATGAGTATGCATACCGTAATTGACATAACCTGCAAATAATTCATCAGCACCTTCACCTGATAGAGCAACAGTCACATGCTTGCGCGCCATTTTACACAGATACCACAGCGGGATGATCGACGGATTAGCATCTGGCTCATCCATATGATATTGCATTTCCGCAAAGTCATTCATGGCCTCGTCTGCATTCACTTTATCTGAGAAAAATTTCCAGCCTTTGATATCTGCTAAATCTTTCGCCTTTGAAGCTTCATCATAAGTCGCATCATCAAAAGAAATTGAGAATACATCATCAGGATCTAAAATACTCGTGATATAACTCGAATCTACCCCTTCTGATAGAAATGCCCCAACTGGTACATCAGCGTTATGATAAAGTTCAACCGTTTCTTTCAGGTCCTCGTCAATCTTTTCAACCGTTTCTTCAAAGCTAAGATTATTAGCTTGATATTCAGCATCCCAATATTGATGAGTCTTCATCTCGCCAGCATGATATTCAAACCAGTTCCCAGCTGGAAAACGATAAACTCCCTTAAAGAAGGTTTCATCTAAATCATTATATTGGTTCATTAAGTATGGCTTAACAGCCTCAGTGTTTAATCGCCGCTTAAAACCAGGAAAAGCCAAAAAACTTTTGAGTTCAGATCCTACTAATAAATGGCCATTTTCGTTACTATAATATAGCGGCTTAATACCAAAGAAATCTCTAGCACCATACATTGTCTGGTTTTCATCATCCCAAATAATAAAGGCAAACATGCCACGTACTCGTTTAAGCAGGCCATCCATACCCCACTCTTCAAAACCATGCAATAATACTTCCGTATCAGTCTTAGTAGTAAAAGTATGACCAGCGGCAATTAATTCTTTTCTTAACGGCTTAAAGTTATAAATTTCACCATTAAAGATAATCGCCTTGGTATTGTCTTCATTATAGATTGGCTGGCTGCCACCCCGTAAGTCGATAATTGATAGCCTTCTAAAGCCAAGTGCAACCTTATCATTAGTGTAAAAGCCATCTGAATCTGGCCCCCGATGTTTAATCGTCGCCATCATCTTACCAATGGCGGCTTGCTTGTCATTTATTGCTGGATCGTAAAAAGCGACAATTCCGCACATATTTATCTTTCCTTAATCAGTTTTTTTAGTTTTATCAGTTCTTTTAATTAACTTTTCTATTATATGCTAAAAGGCGGTGGTTTTCCAAACTCCCCGTTCTTATTTAACTAAATATAAAAGAATCTACGCTTAGAAGCAGCACCGTACCCAAAGACCTGAATCAAGTGCTTAGTCAAATCAATATTTACAATATAACCTGCAAATTCAGTTTGAGAATCAAGCTGACGATGCCAATTTTTATTGTATTTGGTAGTCAGTGAATGACTTTCACCCATTAAAGCTGAGCAATTAAACAAAATATATTGAATGCCATTAATGCGATACTGGTCTTCACGATGCCGATGACCGCAAAAGTAAGCGATAATTCTAGCATTTTTAATTTTAGTAAAGTCGAAATCATTGGTTAGGCGGAACTCTGCCGGAATTCCTTGCACAGAATGCATCCGACCCTTTTCACGCTGGTTAAAAGCCACCAGCAATTCATGCAGCGAACGACCATTATACTTAAGAGCATTTGAACCTTTACGATTAATTGGATTAGCATGACTCATTAAAATAATTTGCTTATTTGATGACTGCGTCAAAATTTCAATAATTTCCTCAATCTGATCTTCACGAATCGCCAAAGTTAACTTCTCATCATATTTTTTTTGTCCCTGAGCATTTAAGATATATGGTACATCCGAAGTATTAACGGAGATGAAACGCAAATTACCGACATCATAGTAACAGACTCCGTGAACCCGTGACACATAATTAATCCCCTTTTGAGCATACATCTTGGGCCACATGATTTTTTCAAATTCGTTTTCAGGAAAAGAGGCACGCAAATCATGATGCTCATCATACTTATCGTTTTCATCATGATTACCTTTAATTAGCACTGCTGGCACTTGACTATCGCAAAATGAATCACGTAGTTTAGTTAATTCGCTCTCACTTAAAAAACCAGTATCAGAGCCGTCAATCCAGTCACCTAAGTGTACTTTTAAATCTAGTAGCTTTGCTTGGTCAAGATAAGAAAACTCGTTAACATGCGTTAGACCATTCCAACCATAAAAGTCACTACTATTACGGTCTTTATAATGTGTATCAGAAATTACACTCACGTTGATTGAGTTATCACCTTGCCGAATATGCTTGCTCACCCGTTCAACAAATTGATCCAAATATTCTTCTACCACATAGCGCCGCCCAGTCTGCGGACTAACAAAAGCACGATAACGATCTAGTTCCGGATTAAATTCACGCACATATTCTGGAGCTAACTTTTCGGTACTTTCTAAGCTAAGTGCCTGATGTAATAAATCATTTTCATCTTGATAAACAGTTAAGTGATACTCTTGTCCGCGCGGAGTTCCTTCATCAGCGCCAACCTGATACTCGCCAACACTGCGATATGATTGCAGCGGGTCTAAGCTAGCTTTTTTAGAATAAATAGGTCGTTTTCTAACGTCCTTAACATGACTGGCCATACCTACAACTTGCTTAAAAATATTCATTATTTGGCCTCAAAGCTAAAGAAAAAGCCGGACTATACCCAGCTTTTAAACAACTATACCCGATTTGCCAAAGCGTGTGCTGCCAACCCAATTGATAAGACAGCATCTTTAGACAAAACAGTCTGTAAATCTTTACCGGCAACAGCCTGGACAGCACTGATTACCTTAAGGCTATAAGTAATAACATGATAATCAACTTCTGCATTATAAAAATCATCCTCATAAGGATTTTCATGATTATAAGTCAAATTAATTTGGTTTTGATCAACAAAACCATCCACATGATTAGTTAACACACGATCATGTAAATCTGCCAGTTTTTCTGATAACTTAATCAAGGTCAATTTATGATCACTTTCTGACTCATAATATTGTTCTTGCGTCATGTCAAAGTATTCTTTAATCGGCTTGTGCAGAATTTGCAAGCTATCAATTGCTTCATAGACAGCTTCCGCATTAAAATCTTGTTCATTATTTAGAATTTCAGTTTGATTTTTGGCCAAATTGTCAGCCAAAGTCATTGTTGCTAATTCTTCCATGATTTCCTCCTAAATTAACTTCTATTATAACAAATACGGCTATTAAGTAGTACCTTTATTATTTTTAAGCGATTTCAGACTTAAACATCACTTTTGATTAAATTAACTAATTCAAAAACAACCAGCTAAAACTAACAATATTTTTGAGTATAGTTATAGTTTAAGCCTAAATAAAGTCAAGCAACTTATTATTCGTTAATTTATAGACATTATTAATAATTAAGGATAAAATTAACCTTAAATTGCTAGGTAATTAAAACACAAGATAAGGGAGTAAGATGAAACGTAAATTTAAGTTAATAATTGCCATAATTGTGGCGATTATCACACTCAGTCCGCTTAATACAGCTACTGATAACAATAATAATCAATCAGTAGTACTGGCGGCCACTAAAGCTAAAAAGCAAACCCATAAAAGTACTACCAAGTTGCGTCGCAACTCACGTATTTATAACGCTAAGGGTAAGGCCACTAAACATAAACTAAAAAAGCATACCAAAGTCGCTATTGACCAAGCACGTTACATTGGGAGTAAGCTCTACTATCGTCTTGCAGGTAGCAAATATTCGGGTAAAAATCTCTGGATTAAACAAAGTAACACGGGAAAAGTTACCGGCTCCAAAGTTAAAGTAGTTAATCAGCAACCTAAAAAAACGTCCAAGGCAACTATCGGCGGCAGCGGCAATCTATTGCAACCAAAAGTCGGGACGCGTCCACAAGATAATTTGTATTTAGCAGTTAATTCTACTTGGATGCAGCAAGCTAAAATTCCAGCAGATGAATTCCGGACAAGCTCATTTGACGATATTAACTCAAAAGTTAACCAGCAATTAAGTCAAGATATGGCAGACTTTGCTAACGGAAAAAAGGCTGTGCCTAATATTCCAGATCTCAATAAGGCTGTTGAACTATATAAGATTGCCCGTGATACTGATAAACGTAATCACGATGGTGCAAAACCAATTAAGGCAGATCTGGCACAACTGGAAAATATTAAAGACTTCGACGACCTTAATGCTAAAGCAGCAGACTTAGACAACACTATTATTGACTTTCCAATTGGATTCTATGTTAGTCCAGACATGAAGCACGCTCAAACCAATGCGCTTTATTTTAGCGAAATCGGAACTATGTTGCCTGATGCAAGTAATTATAGTAAATCAGAATTCAAAAAACTAAAAAGCTTGCTAAAACAAAAAGCTATTAAGCTATTAACCATGGCAGGCGTCGATAAGACTCAAGCAACCACCTATGCAGCAGATGCACTTAAATTTGATCAATTAATTGCTAAAAATACTGGCTCAGCTGAAGAAAGTGCTGATCTTACTAGCAATTATCACCCAATGAAGTTGCAAGATTTCAAAGCCAAATTTACTGACTTTGATATTCAAAAGTTCCTACAAGGAACCGTGGGGCAAGAACCTGAGCAAATTTTGATAACTGATCCAAGCTTCTTAGATAATGTCAATAAAGTCATTAACCGCAAAAATTTTGATGGCCTTAAAAGCTGGCTAATTGTCAACTTTATTAATGATGCCGCTGAAGACCTTTCTCAAGAATTCCAAGAAGCATGTTTACCATACGCTCAAGCTATAAATGGCACAACCAAGTTAGCGTCGGCAGATAAGCAAGCTTTCGCCACTGCCGATAGCGCCTTTGACGAGGTAATTGGGATTTATTACGGTAAGACCTACTTTGGCTCAGCTGCCAAAAAAGATGTTACAACCATGATTAACCAATTCTTGCAGACATATGAAAAAAGGCTACAAAATAACAATTGGTTGTCTGAAGCAACTAAACAACAAGCAATTGCTAAGTTAAAAGCGATGGTTGTCAAGGTAGGATACCCAGACAAGGTGTCAGAATCTTACCATCATCTAAAAGTGACCCCAGCAAGCCAAGGCGGAACTTTATATTCTAACAACCGCGCAATTGCAATTGAAGAAAATAAAGAAAACTATGCCCAGTTATCTAAGCCAGTTGATCGCACTGAATGGAGCATGACTGGTGACACTGTTAATGCTGGTTATAATGTGTACAGCAATGACATTACCTTCCCAGCTGCGATTTTACAAGCACCTTTTTATGATAAAAATCAAAGTAAAGCCGCTAACTTGGGCGGGATTGGTAGCGTAATTGGTCACGAGATTTCTCACGCTTTTGATAACAATGGTGCCCAATTTGACAAATACGGTAATTTAGACAATTGGTGGACCAAGCAAGACTACGCTGAATTTCAAAAACGGATTCAAGCAGAAATCAAATTATTTAATGGCATTAAATATGGTTCAGGAAAAGTAAATGGCAAGCAAACAGTGTCAGAGAATATTGCTGATCAGGGTGGTTTATCCACGGCAATTGAAGTAGCAAAGAGTGAAAACGCGGATTTGCGTGAATTATTTGAAAGTTATGCACGAATTTGGCGTATCAAGACAACTCCTCAAGAAGCCAAATTTCTATTAGCTCAAGATGTTCACGCACCTAGTCCGTTACGTGCCAATGTGCAAGTCCAATGTCAAGATGACTTTTATAAGGTCTTTAACGTTAAGCCGGGCGATGGCATGTGGCTGGCTCCAAGTAAACGAGTAAAGATTTGGTAATTTTAACCAACATAATTAAAAAAGCTGCACATATTATTGTGCGGCTTTTTTAGTTTGCAATATTTCAATTTAAAATTAGCGCTTATCTAAGATTTGATACGCCTTAGCTAAAAGTATTTCCAAATCCTTTTCCTTAACGTGACCCACAATTTTCCCATGTCTACCTTGAAAATCATAATTAGGCATCTGAAAAGTAATCACACTCCCTGATAATTGACTGGCTAAATCTATAATTGGATAATAAAGATTAGCTTTCCCTTTATTTAAATCGTGAGTAAAAAGCATGCAGACAACTAGTCCAGTTTTTTCGTTGTAACTAGTATTAGAAATTACAACCGCTGGTCTCTGAGTATTTCCAGTTTCTGGATTATGTCCTCCTTCTTCATGCCCTACATGAGGTTCGGAATCAATCCAAATAAGATCTCCTTGCTTAGGATACCTTACCATGCAATATTCTCCTTACCCACTTGCATTGTATCGGGATTGCCAACATCTGACATTTCTTTTCTAAAGTCAACATTATCATAATCACCATTAAACCAAGGATTTGCATCAATCGCTTTGTAAATTAATGTGTCACTATCTTCCTGAACTAATTTAAATTTTTGTCCTACTTTAACCTTTGCCTTAGCCGGAATCGTTAATGACACCGAGTTACCAGTCTTTCTAGCTATAATATTACCTAAGTCTTTTTCCATTTTACTTGCTCCATTCCATTTATGTAACTACAAGTATACACCGGTTAACTTGCTTTTCAAACAAAAAATCCCTAATTGTCAGAATTACACTAACAGTTAAGGGATTTTTAGGTTGTTTTAAAAAATACTAAATTATTCCGAACATATGATCCTTATTAGTATCAGCATTACCTAATGAGTCAACATCAACAGAACCTGTGTTGAGTGTCTTTAAGCTAATCATATTAACAAACATGTACGACATGTCCATAACTTTACTAGTATCAAAGTTACCTATATCTAAGATGGTAACCTTTTGAGCATTAGAAAACATATAGGACATATTAGTTACTTTACTGGTATCAAAGCTTCTGACGTCTATAGCTGTCACATTAATATTATCTTCAAACATATGCGACATATTGGTTACCTGACTAGTATCAAAATTACTTAAATCTAGATTAGTTGAGGCTTTATATCCCAAAAACATATAGGACATATCTGTTACTTTACTGGTATTAAACTTGCTAACATCAAGACTCTTTAAAGTATGATCAAAGGAAAACATAAACGACATGTCTGTTACCTTACTGGTATCAAAGCTACTTATATTTAAGTTTTGTAAACTAGTATTACCATAAAACATACCTGACATATCAGTGACTTTACTGGTATCAAAATTGCTCAAATCCAGATTAGTTAGATGACCAACAGGCTTAGCAGAACTAGTAGAATCAATAGGTGACATATAAAACATACCTGACATATCAGTGACTTTACTGGTATCAAATTTACTTAAGTCAAGGCTCTTTAAATTTTGATCTCCTGAGAACATAAATGACATATCCGTTGCCTTGCTAGTATCAACTTTATTTAGTCCTTGAATGTCAGTTAAATTATCTAAATCCTTGAATATCGCTCTAGCTTTTTCTGAAAATGAAATTTTTGAGTCAATAGATATGTGGTGAACATCAGATGGACTAATACCCTCTTTTTTGAGAATTAGATAGATTGGATCTCCACCATACACATTTCCTTTATCACTAGCTTGAATATGCAAAGTTTTAGTAGCTGGATTAAATCTCAGTTCACAATCTCCGTCTTGTCCAAGATATGTTCCTAAGTTATCACTTGGAGTAGTTGAATCTGTGTTATTGTCACCATTATCTGGCTTACTTGGGGTAGTTGTTCCCGAATTATTGTCACCATTACTTGGTTGGTTCGGCGTAGTAGCACCTGCATTTTGAAAATGACTACCATAAAACATATTATCTTTATTAGTATTAGCATTACCTAGTGAGTCAACACCACTAGCTGTGCGAAGTGTTTTCAAGCTAGTTGTATAGGCAAACATGTATGACATATCCATAACTTTACTAGTATCAAAACTACTTATATCTAAACTAGTTAAGCTAGCATCATTATGAAACATACTTGCCATATTAGTTACATTACTGGTATCAAAATTGCTTACATCTAAACTCTTAAGTTTTGGATCGAAAGCAAACATTTGATGCATATCTGTTACATTAGTGGTATCAACTTTGTCTAACCCTTTAATTTCCATTAAGTTGGGCAACTTCATAAATATTTCACTGGCATTACCCAAGAAGGTAATTGGAGCATCTAGTACAATAGATTTTATATCTGAAGTATCAATATTTCCACTAGGTAATATTTGAGTGGCAAATATAGCATTACCGTATTTATTGCCCGTTTCACCAGGTTTAATATGTACTGTTCCGGTTGATTTATTATAAGTAACATAACAATCACCAGATTTTCCTAAAAATTCGTCATTTGACGCTGAAGAATTATCACCATTGCCACTTGGTTGACTTGGCATAGTAGTTGAACCTGTATTACCACTACCAGTTGCAGCGCCACCATTGTTTGGCACAGCTGGCTGATTGTTGTCAGCAGGTTGATTATCAGGCTTAGCAGGATCACTCGATGCTGGTTCAAAAGCTGGCGTAGCTGCTTCTGTCTTAGAAGCAGGAATATATTTACAATTACCTAATGAGTAATATTTCTTGCCCTTAATCTTTTTAGTACCATAAGTTGCGACAGACTTACCAGCTTTAAAAGTCTTTTTACCAACTTTCTTACCTTTACTGTTATACATTCTGGTCTTCTTAGTAACAGTTACAGTCTTGGCTAGCTTAACGCTACCGGCCTTAACATATTTGCCATTACCAAGTGAATAGTACTTCTTACCCTTAATAATCTCAGTACCATAGACATTGATCTTTTTGTTCTTCTTTAAAGCTTTCTTGCCAACTCGCTTGCCTTTAGCATTATAAGTGTACGCATTCTTTTTCAATTGCGCTTTTTGCTTTGCTACTGCTTTAGTCTTAGCTGTTTCAGTTGTCTGTGGGGCAGCTTTTGCTACAGTAACATTAGCATTGGACAATACAAGTCCACCTAAAACACCACCAACAGCAGCAGTTCCTACTAACACTTTATGACTTATCTTAGTCAAACTTTTTTTATCGCTATTAGTCAATCTCTCTACCTCCGAATATACCTAATTCTCCAATTTGGCTTTAAGTATATTCTTTTTTTTTTTAATCAAGTTAAATAACGAAAGCTTGCAGCTTCAATTAAGACCAGCTAAGTAACATTAATAGCGGTTTTATAAACAGCCAGGTATTTTTATAATAGATAAATAGCTCCAAATAAAATAACATATAATATATTGTACATTGAGCTATTTCAATTTAACTCTATACCAATAAAAAAGTGATAGCAGCAAATTGATCAACTTGCCTTACTATCACTATTAAGTAAATATTTTTTATTTTTCTTTATTCAAAATTATTCAACCAAGTAAATTGCTTATTTTGAATAGCATCATAAATATCATTTAATTCTTTAGTTTGAGATTCACCCATCTTAGAATTCAGCTTCTCAATACTATCAATAATACTTACTACATCAGTACCAACTTGTGTCTCTTTAAATGGGTTGATAATTGCCTTAATATCATTATAGATTACTGGCAAGCTAGTTTGCACAGCACTGGGATCATGCAAATTAGTTCCCTGTAATTGTGTCAAAATATGCGCAAAGCTGTTACCCATAGCATCAAAGTCCAATCCCTGCGCATCTTGCCCAATCTTCAAAATTGAATTGTAAATGCTAGATAGATCAAATTGCGAAGTTGTTGCTATATCTCCAATTGCATTTAATGTAGCATCAGAATTACCTTTTAGAGCTAAAATACTATTATAAGCAGTTTGAATCTCCGCAACTTGTTTATCTTGAACGCTATCGCTAAGAGTTGTTAACCCCTTTAAGATATTGACTACATCCGCTTGAACTTTTTCACTTTGCTCAGGATCCATTTGCTTCAAATCATTATTACCAGCCAAATCATTTTGTAAACTATTTACTGCATAAAAAATTTGTGCTAATCCTGGACGTAATTGAGTTGCAACATCAGCAACTCCCTTTAATGTTTCATCATCACCATGATAATTTTCAAATGCACTATAAATCCCTTTAAGATTATCAATTTGAGTTTGATCTAAACTATTACCAACGTTTTGCATACCATGAAAGATAAGGTTAAGGTCTGCTTTAAGACCTTTATTAGATAATCCATTAATTATTGCAGTCAACTTTAATCCGATTGAAACAGCTTGTGGTTCAGTTATATCATCCCAAGTAGCTGGTAAACTTCCAATCTCAGTCATAACTTCAGCAAGATCCTTTTTAATAGCTTGATATTCGCTAGGAGTCAGCGAACTACGCAATCCTTCCAAACCCTTAGCAACTTGATCAACACCTGGGCGCATAGCAGTTGCTACAGAACTGGCCTGTTCAGCAACTTTACTTACCTTAGCTGGCGTTGAGTTTGAGTTGTCACTACCATTATCGGGCTTATTCGGAGTAGTTGCTGGCTTATTATCACTTGGTTTATCAGGTGTAGTTATCGCACCAGTTCCATTACTATTACTTGGCTGACTGGGAGCAGCAGTTCCAGAGTTACTTGGTGCTGCTGAAGTGTTAGTGCTAGTTGCGGAACCGTTTGGTTTATTTGACTGATTATTTTCAGTTGGTTGCTTGTCAGGTTTGGCACTTTCACTTGGGGCAGGTTTAGCTGCCGAAGTTTGCTTTTTAGCATTAGCTACTGGCAAGTATTTGCCATTACCAAGTGAATAATATTTCTTACCCTTAATCTTCTTTGTACCATACGTTGCAACCGATTTACCAGATTTAACGGTTGTCTTGCCAGCCTTTTTACCCTTACTGTTATAGAGCCGTGTCGTCTTAGTAACTGTTACTGTTTTAGCTAATTTTACATTATCTGCCTTAAGGTACTTGCCGTTATCAAGCAAATAATACTTTTTTCCCTTAATGACTTTAGTTCCATATAAGTTTACAATTTTGTTCTTTTTTAAAGCCTTCTTCCCAACCCGTTTACCTTTTTGGTTATAAGTATAAGCGTTTTTCTTCAATTGTCCCTTCTGGACTGTTGTTGCTTTAGTTGCCTTACTCTTAGCTACTTCAGCCACTTGCGAATCTGCCTTTACCAATGCACTATTAGCATTAGTCATTGCTACCGAACCTAGAATACCTCCAGCCACTGCTGCGCTCAGCAATATCTTATATCCTACTTTTGTTATTTTTATTTCATCATTTTTATACAAAGTATTCTACCTCCGAATATACCTAAATTAAAAACTTTATTTTTTAAGTATATTATATATTTCGATTAAATCAATTTAAATAACAAATGTTTCTCAATCTTTTTAAATTAGTTAAATAACCTAAAAGTTGATAAGATAAATAACATAATCGTTTTAAAATTATAAATAAAATAACTTATATTATTTTAAAAAGCAATCCTTTTCCGTTGCCGCAACATAAAAAATGATAGTAGCATGCCCAACTAGGCTCTCTACTATCATCATTAAGTAAACATTTTTATTGTAAAATTTAAGTTCTAAGGTTTAACCACTGTTCCAGAAGTACCCTGAATAATTTGGTTAACATTATCTAAGGAGCCAATGACTGCTTCTTTGCCACTTGCTTCAACAAAATTAATTGCCGCCTGTACTTTAGGCAACATACTGCCTTTAGCAAATTGATCTTCAGCAATATATTTTTGTAGTCCTTGTACACTCACATCACCCAAGCATTCTTCATCGGGCTGACCAAAATTAATACAAACGCCAGCAACAGAAGTTAAAATAATTAACCGATCTGCATCCACAAGTTCAGCCAATTTAGCTGCACTAAAATCTTTATCAATTACAGCTTCTTTACCCACAAGTTGCTGATCAGTCTCTACCACCGGAATTCCGCCGCCGCCAGCAACAATTGGTACAGTGCCATTATCAATTACTTGTTGAATTGCACGATACTCTTGAATTTTTTGTGGCTTAGGAGAAGGAACAACTCTTCGGTACCCACGTCCTGAGTCTTCAACAAAAACCCAATCGGGATTTTGATGTTTCATTTCTGCCATTTCGGTTTCATCATAAAACGGACCAATTGGTTTAGATGGCTGACTAAATGCCGGATCCTGCCCATCAATAACAGTTTGGGTTACGATTGAAATAACGTCTTTAGCAATCCCATTTTTAGCCAGTTCTGTTTGCAGAGCATTTTGTAACCAATAACCTATACTTCCTTGAGTCATCGCACCAACTGTGTCAAGTGGCATAGCAGGATTCTTAGGACTATTAGCGGCTAATTGCTGTAATAGTTGATTACCAACTTGTGGTCCATTACCATGAGTTACGATGAGCTCGTCACCATTTTTAATAAAGTTAACTAAAACTTTTGCTGTTTTTTTAACTGCTGCTTGTTGCGCTCTAGCTGTTGGGTCAGTTGATAAAATCGCATTTCCCCCTAAGGCAACAACAACTCGACTATTTGTCATAAATAATTTCCTCAATTCTAATTTATTTTAATTGTGCCATTGATTAATAAAGTAACAGTTAATAATGCTAACAATAAAATGATTACCATTACCACTTTTTCCATTTTAGTGATTTTGTGCTTATATTCTTTGGATGCTGCCCAATAGAAGTATAATCCTGGTAAATATGCCAGCGTCGTCATTAATACTTGTTGCCATCCAGCTAAAATCATTGCTAATAACTGAAATCCAGCTGCAAATATTCCAATTGCAAACTGACCCCAGTCGCCGTTTTGGTATGAATATTTCATTTGATAGACACCAACCAGCAAATAACTTAATAAAATCGCTGCTGTTGCCAATGTATAAGCAAAATTATAAGCATAATCTGTTGCTAGCAAGGTAAACAGAAACAATGTCTGCATAACACCAGTAATTATTAAAGAAGTTGTAGGTGAATTTTTAGCGTTTAATTTACCCCAGTATGACGGCAAAGTTTGATCCTTAACCATCAATGTTGTGGTTTCAGCTGGTAACATAGTCCATGATAGCCAAGAACCAATTGTTGAGATAATAACACCGACATTAATAAAACTTGCTCCCCAATCACCAACAACATGTTTCAAGATATTTGCCATGGCTGGCTGTTTAATTGTGGCTAATTGTGCTTGACTCAAAACACCATAAGGTAAGATTGATGCAAAAACATAAATAATAATTAAAGTTGCTAATCCCATAATGGTTGCAGCTTGTGCATCTGAACGCCTTTTGGCACGATTGGCTAATACACTAGCACCTTCGATCCCAATAAAGACCCACATAATAATCATAATGCTTTGCTTCATTTGACCAAAAATACTAAGTACTTTACCACCGTGCAATAGATTATTGGCCACATTGCCCCAAAAGTCAGCAGTAAAAATTCCTGCTTTAAAGCCAACTATGGTAATAATCATAAATACTACCAGTGGAACTAGCTTGCAAATAGTTACAATAGTGTTAACAAAACTTGCACTTTCCACACCATTATTTACCAGCCAGCTTAGTCCCCAAACAAAAATAATAGCAACAAAAATTGACGGCAAATTTTGTCCACCCTTGAATACAGGGAAAAAGTACCCTATAGCACTCATCAGCATTGTGGCAAAAGCAATGTTTCCTAGCCAAGCAGACAACCAATATCCCCAACCACTTAGAAATCCTCCAAGTGGTCCGAAAGCTGCCTTAGCATAACTGAAAATACCGGAATTTAATTCTGGTTGTTTTTTCGACAGATTATTAAGTGACAATACTAAAGCATAGATACCAATCCCACAAAATAGCCAAGCTAGTAATGCTGGTCCTGGAGCCGCTGCATTAGCGAGATCACTCGTAATTCCAAAAATGCCTGTTCCAATTGAAGAACTAACAATCAGGGCAGTTAACCCCGTTTTACTAATTCCTGTTTCTTTAGCCATTGTAAATCTCCTAGATTTTTTAATAAAAAAACAGCCGCATACCAAAGAACTTCTGAAGTAAAACTGCTGCCTTTTTGTAACTTTATAACAGAGATATTAATTAATTTAAACCTAAGCTTTAGGAATGAATAAATCACCTAATGTTGCAGCCATAATTGCCTTAATACCATGCTTACGATTCTCACCCTCCTCGAAAACGCGTGAATATTTGCTACGGAAGACCTCATCGGTTACTTCCATTTCGGTGATGCCATACTTTTCTTCAATCTCTTTACCATATTCGGTCTTTGTGTCATGAAAAGCAGGTAAACAATGCATAAAGATCAATTCATCGTCTGGAGTACCAGTTTTACGCATTAAATCCATATTTACTTGATATGGCTTTAGCAACTTAACCCGTTCTTCCCAATCTGACTCACCCATTGATACCCAAACATCAGTGTAGATTGCATTCGAACCTTTAACTCCCTTATCAATGTCATCAGTAATTACAATTTCTGAGCCACTTTCTTGAGCATATTTTTTAGCAATTTCAACATGATTTTCTGAAGGTAACAATGATTTTGGTGCTACTATATGAACATTTACGCCAACCATTGAACCACCAACTAAAAGTGAATTAGCAACATTGTTGCGACCATCACCAATAAAGGTCAAAGTTAGACCCTTGAGATAGCCAAAGTTTTCTTTTAGAGTCATCAAATCTGGAATTGTTTGTGTTGGATGCCATTCATCAGTTAATCCATTCCAAACCGGTACACCCGAATACTTAGCTAAACCATCAACTGTTGATTGTTTAAAACCACGAAACTCGATTCCATCAAACATACTACCCAAGATTTTAGCAGTATCTTCAACTGATTCCTTTTTTCCTAAGTGAATGTCATCTTTACCTAAGTAATCTGGATGAGCTCCGAGTTCAACTGCTGCTGTAACAAAAGATGAACGAGTTCTAGTCGATGCTTTCTCAAACAAAAGAGCAATACTCTTACCCTCAAGATAACGATGTGGAATATTATGCCGTTTGAGATATTTCAAATGCAAACCAAAATCAATCAAATAGTTCATTTCTGCAGGCGTTAATGAAGTCTCAGATAAAACACTTCTACCTTGGAATATACTGTTCTTTTTTCCGTTAAATCTTTTGTCCATTATAATTAATTCTCCATCTTATCAAACTATTAAATATCTTCTCTAACGATTGGCATTGACATACATCTAGGACCACCACGACCGCGTGATAATTCACTCGAGCGAACCTCATGTACTAAAATACCGTGTTCACGTAACAAATCATTTGAAACATAATTACGGTTATAAGTTACTACTTCTCCTGGAGCAATTGTTAATGTATTAGAACCATCGTTCCACTGTTCTCTTGGCGCTACAATTGGATCACCATTGCCGGTTGGAATTAGATCAATTTCTGATTGATTCAATTCTTTTTTCAGAACTTCAACAATATCGTCATGATAGTCTACTTTAATTCGATCATTTTCATCAGCAGTTAAAACGTATACATCAAGTTTTCCATCTGCCTTTAAAATCGCAGGATGAACTGTAAATTGATTGTAATTAATCATCGTAAAGACAGTATCTAAGTGCATCATCGCATGATTATGTGGAATCCGAATCGCCAAAACGGTATCAAAATCAGAATCCTTAAACAAATTATGAGCAATATCCTCGATTGCCTTAGCTGATGTTCTTTGTGAAACACCAATTGCCAAAACACGCTGACTAAGTACCAGTTCGTCCCCGCCTTCTATACGGCTAGTGTGGTTCCGATCACGCCAAACATGAATACCCTGATCTTTAAAGCGTGGGTGATTAGCAATAATATATTGCATAAATAATGATTCTCGGTTACGCGCAGCAAAAGTCATATGATTAATTGATAAACCATCTCCAATTGCAGCTGCCGGATCTCTTGTAAAGTACGTATTCGGCATTGGATCCATCAAGAATGGATATTCAGCATCTTCTGCTAATTCTGCTAATGAATTCAGCTTAACATCGATATCAGTCTTGCGAACACCAGCAATAATTTTGTTAACCATTGCTTGGTTATCCAAGCTAAGTAAATATGCTTTTAAGGCATCATGAACTGATCCAGCAGCATAACCTGACTCTGCCAACATCTGATCTAGAAATTGTTCTTTAGTGCCTTCATCAGCCAAAGCTTGAGCAGCTAATTGCTCCATGTATAAGACTTCAACGCCATTATCTTTTAGAGTATTAGCAAAATCGTCATGTTCTTCTTGAGCAATTGGCAGATAGGGAATATCGTCAAATAATAGACGCTCCATTGAATCTGGGGTAATATTCTCAACTTCCTCACCAGGTCGTTTTAAGATAACAGTCTTTAACTTACCAATTTCTGAAGTTACATGAATTGCATGTTGTGACATAAAAATCACTCCTTTGTGACTAGTTTTGATTTTTTTGATTGAAGTGCACTCAACACGTCGAATATTAATACATAACTGCAAACGCTGTCAAACATTTTTTTGATTTGAACAGTAAAAATTACCTTTTTCAAACCTGCTGGAAGTATATTATAATCAAGCTTGGAGGTGTTTTTTATGACCAACAAAATTTTTTCTCCAAAAGAGAAAGTTTATAATTATTTAGCCCAACAACTAACACTAGGAAAAATTAATCGCCATGAGCACATCACGGAACAATCCTTAGCAGATCAGCTTGGAATGAGTAGAACCCCTATACGAGAGGCTTTATTAGAACTTTCCATGGATAATATTCTTGAAAGAATTCCCAATAAAGGCTTTAGAATTAAGTTTTATACCAAAAAAGATTTACGTGAGCTTTATAGTTTAATTGGGTTACTTGATGGCAAAATTGCTGAATCAACTATTGACCAATTAACCGATCAAGATTACTCACTCATGCAATTTTACGTAGATAGCATGAATTCTGCACTAGCCAATCGGCTGTATACAAAATACAATGAGCTACAAGAACAATTTCATGATATTTATTTAGATAAGTGTGCCAATAAATTATTAAGACAAGAATTAAGAAGTAAAAAGAAAAGTTTTATTGGCAAGGATTACGCAAAACTATCTGACACAGAAATTACTAATCTATTGAAGCAAACTATTCTTGAGCATCAACATATCCTTAACTTATTCAAGCAGCATAATACAGCTGACTTACGTAAATATATTGAAGAGGTACATTGGAATCCCAATAATTCTCGCTATGATGTTTCTTGATAATTAGTCTATATAATAGGAAGAAACTAGAAAATTTTGTATAAGTTCATGATAAACTTTCCAGTTTCCTCCTATATTAAGTACTTGTAAAAATACATTTCAACTTATTCTGTTGAAATGTATTTTTTATCCAATTCTTTTGTGATAAGTTAAATTATTATCAATTGTATTTTGTATGTGAATATTTTCTGTTTTTTCTTTGCCTCTATTAAAATAATGTGTTATTATATAAGCGCTTCCAAGATAGTGAATTGATGGACAAGGAATTCAAGGATAATGGAAAAAAAGAAAAAAATAGGCGGTTTCACTTTAGTCATGTTAATTGTAACTGCTTCAATTGGGGCGGGAGTTTTCGCTCTCAACAGTCAGTTAGCGCAAGCAGCCGCACCTGGTCCTGCCCTAATTGCTTGGGGAATTGTTGGCTTAGGAAGCTTATTACTAGCAGCAACACTTAATAATTTACTCAATAAATGCCCTCAACTTGATGGTATTTTTGCTTACGGCAAAAAAGGGTTTGGCGATTTCACTGGCTTTTTAAGCGGTTGGGGTTATTGGATGTCAGGCTGGCTAGGTAATGTCGCAATCTCAACTGTTTTCATGAGTACATTAGGGAGTTTTTTACCAATTTTTTCTAAAAGTAATAGCCCTTACACAATTACAGGGGCTAGTATTTGCACATGGCTGTTAATTTTATTAGTTTCGCGTGGGATTGAAAATGCTGCTTTTCTAGACTCAATTATTACAATTTGCAAATTAGTTCCAATTATCACTTTTATCATTATTAGCTGGGTAGTTTTTAAAGCTGGCTTTCTCTCTCGTAACTTTTGGGGTAATCTGACTAATTCCTTCAATTTGCAGACTACTTTTTCACAAGTAAAAAATTGTTTTGTAGTTATGATGTGGCTCTTCGTCGGATTAGAGGGAGCCACTGTTTTAGCCGCACGCGCAAAAAGTAAAAAAACTGCAGGACGTTCTACTTTAGTAGGCGTTATTTTATTACTCGTAATTTATATTCTAACTTCGATTTTACCTTATGGCTATTTCACTCGAAAACAATTGATTAATGCTCCTCAACCACCTATGGCCTACTTGTTAAGTAAAATAGTTGGAAATTGGGGAGGCTTATTAATTACTGTGGGGGTACTTTTATCTTCACTTGGTACTTTAATTTCCGGAACTATCTTACCTTCAGAAACAATGCAATCAATGGCTCAAGATCAACTTTTACCTAATAAGCTGAATAATAAAAATAGTTTCGGGGCACCAACAACCGCATTATTAGTAACCGGTACAGTAATTCAACTATTTTTAATCAGTCTATTATTTACTAATAAAGCATACAAATTAACCTATAGTCTAAGTACTGTTGCCATTATCATTACCTATCTAATTATTGCTGCCTTTCAAGTCAAGATTTCCTGGCAAGAAAAAAACCTACTACAATTATTAATTGGAGTAGGTACATTGATTTTTGAAGTAATTGGGATTCTCTCAGCTGGCTTAAAATATCTTCTTGCCTGTACAATTATTTATATTCCTGGTCTATATCTTTACTATCGCACAATCAAAGCGAAGCGAAAATTAACTTTACCAGAAAAACTAGCTATCGCAATTATTACAATTATTGGTCTATCTGCCTTAATAGTCTTAATCACTGGAAAACTATCACTATAATGATTTTTAAAAGTGTAAATGGTACTTGATTGTATAAGACTTTGGTCTATTTGGTTGTAACTCAATCTCAGAAAAATCATTTTCTTTTTCCAGACCAGTCAAAGTTTCAGGTTCTAAAGCTATCCCTGCGTATGGCCGTCCAACACCTTTTGTTCTAATTAGATTCATGTGCTCTTCAGTAAAGGAGTTAGCAGTAAAAGCGACTAATCCATTACGCTTAGATTCAATTGCTACACTGATATTGGTTTCTGGATCTGCTAGCTCCGCAATTATTCCACTTTCATCAGGTTGAACTACAAAAAGATCGTCAAGGCCTTTTTCGTTTGTGTCACTCATTGCCGCAATTGCTGTTCCAAGTTTAGTTGAACCTTGAAAATCAAACGATGTTTGAGCAACAGGCAATTTTTTGGTAGTTGGGATCTTTTGCTTATCTAATTCTAAAACTTGATTACTGTTTATCTTTAACCAATGCTGCTTAATAGTCTCAGTCTTACCAAGGTTAAAATAGGTATGCTGTGTAGGATTAAAAACCGTCTTTTCATTACTATTAGCACTAAACTTAATCTCTACTACATCATCCTTAGTTAAGGAATACGTAACACAGACTAGCATTTGACCAGGAAAGCCGTCACTGCTAGCTTGTTCGTGATACATCTTGATCACATCTTCATTAGTCGCATGAACAATTTCACCCTGCCAAATTTGTGTATTGAAGCCTTGAGCACCCCCATGAAGAGTAGTTGAACCTTCATTCGTTGGTAATTGAATAGTTTGACCATCAAGCATCAATCTTCCATTAGCAATTCGTCCAGCAGTTCTCCCAATCGCCATGCAAACATAGAAGGGATTATCTAAATAATCTCGACTATGAGCATAATTTAATACTAAATTACGTTTACCAGTTTTAGTTGGAACACTAATTTCATAGATTGTTGAACCTAAGCTCAATATCGAAAGAGTAACTCCATGTTGATTGGTCAAACTGAACTTTTAATTTTTTGTTCCTGATATTCATCAAAATCTACTGTTGTCCCACTCGTTTTATTTATCATTAATACTATCTCCTAAGTATTTTATTAAATACTACCAAAGCTAAAATTGGTAGGCATTGAATTCGCTTACACAATAACTATAAAGTATTTTCTTTATAGTTGCAAAAAATTCCACATTTTTTTGCGTACTTACTTAAAATCAAGTAAAATAGTGAACAAAGGAGACTTTTATCATGACTGAAACAAAACGCTGTCCTTGGTGCACCGACAGTGATACTTTAATGCAGAAATATCATGATCATGAATGGGGAAAACTAAACTTAGATGAAAAACATCTTTACGAAATGCTAGTCTTAGAGTCATTTCAATCTGGTCTAAGTTGGTCAACTGTACTGCATAAACGAAGCAACTTTCGCAAAGCATTTAATGATTTTGATTTGTTAACTGTTGCAAAGATGGACGAAACAGATATTACTCGACTAATGCAGGATAGTTCTATCATACGTAACAGGATGAAGATTACTGCTGCAATTAATAATGCCAAAATGATTTTAAAAATTGAAGTAACCCAAGGCAGCTTTGCTCAATACTTACAACAATTTGTTAAAACACCAATTGTGCATCATTTTGAGAATACCGAGAGCTTACCTACTACCAATTCTGTTGCTACTGACTTAGCTAGGCAAATGAAAAAAGATGGGTTCTCATTTGTTGGCCCAGTTACAATCTATTCATATTTGCAAAGTATTGGTTTAATTAATGATCACTTAGAATACTGTGTATTTAAATATCATGGCTAAAAAATAAGCATTGCAGTTAAGCATTGCTTATTTTTTTAGTTATTAAACTAGCTTCTTCCGAATCATACCCGAAATCCAGTCAATCACAATTACCATGATAATGATACCTAATAGGATAATTCCTACACGATCCCATTGGCGATATTGCAAAGCAATAATTAACGGATAACCAATACCACCAGCACCAACTAAACCAAGAATTGAAGCTGAACGAATTGACACATCGAATCGGTACAATGTATTAGAGATTAAAGCTGGCATTAAGTTAGGTAAAGTTGCGAACATCGTTACATTAGTTTTAGATCCTCCAACTGCCGTAACAGCTTCATTTGGACCGTCATCCAAGTTTTCTATTGCTTCAGAAAATAGCTTTGCTAGCATCCCAACTGAATGAAATCCTAAGGCCAACACCCCGGCTGCCGAACCCGGACCAACTGCTTTAATAAACATTAAGGCCAACACAATTTCTGGAAATGACCGAACAATTGCTAAAACTATCTTACCTGTACGCGAGACATACCATTTTTTATGTTTCGTATGCGCAGCCCAAAAAGCAAATGGTAAGGAAATTATTGCAGAAATAAACGTTCCTAAAAATGCAATACAGATAGTTTGCCATAATTGTGAAACCAAATCTTCACCGCTACCATTATACACATATGACCAATCAGGATGAAAAATCCCACTAAAAATCGCACCAGCAATCTGTCCAGCCGTTGCCTTAATTCCACCAAAGTCCATTCCAGTACAAGACCAAACAATTAATGCAACAGTGACTATCCCTAGTGACCAGTGCAATAATCTTTTTTTCGAATCAACTGGTTTAGGAGGTAAAGTTTTCATTTTTGTATTCATTATTCCATCAACGCCTCCCGAGATTTAGACGAAACATAATCGATTAAGACCACAACCAAAATAATTACAATAATAATTGTTCCCGTTTTGGCATAATCAAAGACTTGCAGCGTCTGTTGCAGATATAGTCCAATACCACCAGCACCAATATAGCCAAGTACAGTTGAGGCTCGGACATTAATTTCAAAAGCATACAAACAATATGAAATGAAATACGTAATTACTTGTGGTAAAACAGCAAACATAATAATTTGTAATTTATTGGCACCAACTGCGATCAATGCTTCAATTGGACCAGGATCAATCGTTTCAATTGCCTCATAAAACAATTTAACAACAATTCCAAAAGTACAAATCGCTAATGCTAAAACACCGGCAACTGGTCCAATTCCGACAATTGCTACAAAGATTGCCCCAAGCAGCAAGTCCGGAATTGTTCTGATAATATTCATAATTAATCTTAAAACGCCAGTAACTGCCTTATTTTTAATAATATTACGTGCAATTAACAACGAATAGACAAAGGCCAAAGCAGAACCAATGACTGTTCCCAAAATAGCCATCTTGATTGTCTCTAAGAGTAAGGGAATAACCGAACCTAAATAAGACCAATCAGGGTGTAACATCTGAATAAAAATATCTGTAAATTGGCTAAAGTTGGCAAACAACGCCCCTAAATTGGTATTAGTAACATCTGTTGAAACAAATAATCCAGCTACAAAAATAATGACCCACAGCAAATTCATAACTTTGAATTTTTTCTTAGGTAATTCCAGTAGCGTTTCCTTATTGGTATCAGTCATCCTGCTCACCGCCGTTATAAATTTGGGCAAAAGTTGCTTCAGATGTGTCACTCATTTTGCCATCATAAATAATCTCGCCACTACGCACACCGATTACTCGCTTACCAAATTCCCGAGCCAGATCGACACTATGTAAATTAATTACGACAGTCATGCCATGCTTTTCATTTAACATTTTTAGATCCTGTAATACACGACGTGAAGTTTGCGGATCTAGCGAAGCAGTTGGTTCATCTGCCAAAATTATATCTGGATTCTGAGTTAAAACTCTGGCAATCGCAACCCGTTGTTGTTGACCACCTGATAATTCATCAGCTCGTGCATAAACCTTATCAGCTAAATCCACCTGCTCTAAAGCTTCATATGCTTTTTGCTTATCCTCTTTAGTAAATAAATTCAAACTACTCTTCCAAGTTGGATAGTAGCCTACACGTCCAGTCAAAACATTCCGCAGAACACTTGAACGTTTAACTAAATTAAAGCTTTGGAAAATCATTCCAATATTACGCCGTAATAATCGCAGCTTCTTACCTTTAGCTTGCGTAATTGATTTACCATTAATTAAAATGTCACCTGAAGTAATATCAATTAACCGATTAATTGATCGTAATAAAGTCGACTTCCCAGCACCTGATAAGCCAACAATAACTACAAACTCACCTTGATTAATTGTTAAATTAACATCCTTTAAGCCAACAATATCTTTGCCATAGATTTTTTGTACATTCTTTAATTCAATAATTGGCTGTGTTGAAGAATTTGCCATCAGATATATCCTCTATTTCTTTTTGGTTGATTCGATAATCTTTTCATATTTACGCACAACGTTAAAGTCGCTATCTTTAGCGCGAACATAACCTTCATGAGTATAAATACTTTCAATTACCTTCTTACCCTTCTTGGTTTTACCAATATCAATGAAGGCATTAGCTAATTTTTTCTGGAAAGATTTTGACATGCTTGGAACAACCGAAATCGTATCGTTAGGAATTGGCTTTGTAAAGTAGATTGGGACAACCTGATCCATAATCTTTGGGTTATCTTTTTGAACGATTGTACGGGCATCCTCAAAGACAAAGGCTGCATCTGTATCACCATTTAAGACATTCAAGACAGCTTGGTCTTGACCAGTAACAGTTACCAATTTACAACTCTTAGGAACATCCAAGCCTTTTTCTTTTAATTCAGCAATTGGAAAAACATAACCAGCAGATGAAGTTGGGCTTTGCACAGAAATTGACTTACCCTTTAAGTCTTTCCAGCTCTTAATTTTAGAACCTTTCTTAGCAACAATCTCTGCTCGATAAAAATCAACTAAGTCCTTAGTTGGTCGACCATTGGGTTGCTTAACGCCATATCTTTGGGCTTGCAACAACACATCAGCTGCACCTTGTTTATGCGCTAAGATATATCCATTTGGTGGCAAGAAACCAACATCGACTTTTTTAGACTTCATCGCTTCAACTACCGTGTTATAGTCAGTTGACATTGATACATGAACCGGAATTCCTAAACGGTCGGAAAGCATTTTTTCAAGTGGCTTAGCACGTGATTCGAGCTTAGTTGCAGCTTGACTAGGTACGAATTGCACTTTTAAAGACTTGGGTGTGTAACTATCTTGGCTTTCTTGCTTACTCTTATTGGAACAAGCGGTTGCCATTATTGCTACCAAAAAAACAGCAGCACCAACTAGAACTTTTCTAAACTTCTTCATTATGCCCTCCTAGACACAAAAAAAGACTTAATGCAAAAACACAAACGTGAATTAATCTTAAGTCTTTCAATAATTCTTTCAAATAAAACGCGAACAATACTCTTATTCTGTGGGGAATAAAAGCAACAACTGCAAAAACACTAATGAACGCGTTACGCTCTTCATATCTTTGCATGGCTTTCACTCCCTTTCAGCTATACTGTATACATTCTTATCAATGATAACAAAAATATTCGTTTTAGCAAAGGAATTTCAGTCAACTTTTTCGGATAATTTTTGGTTTATTTAGTTTAATCGTTCTTCTTTTTAGTTGATGCAATTACCTTATTGTATTCTCTAATGACATCATAGTCACTATCCTTACCGTAAGTATAACCCTCGTGACTATAAATTCTTTCGATAATTTTCTTACCTTTTTTAGATTTTCCAATTTCAATAAAGGCTTTGGCTAACTTTTTCTGGAAGGATTTAGGCATATCCGGCACAACCGAAATAGTATCGTTCGGAATTTGCTTAGTAAAGTAAATCGGCACTACCTTAGACATAATATCTGGGTTGTCCTCTTTAACACTATTACGAGCATCTTCGAAGGTAAAAGCCGCGTCTGTATCACCATTCAAGACGTTTAACACAGCTTGATCTTGACCTGTCACTGTTACCAACTTACAACTTTTAGGTACATCCAGACCTTTTTGCTTTAATTCTGCCACTGGAAAAACATAACCAGAATCAGATGTCGGATTAGAAACAGAAATTGACTTACCTTTTAAGTCTTTCCAGCTCTTAATAGCAGAGCTCTTTTTAACCACAACTTGACCACGATATGAATTAACTAACTTATCAGTTTGCTGACCATTAGGTTGCTTGATACCATACCTCTGCGCCTGCAACAGTAAATTAGCTGCATGTTGCTTGTGTGCCATTACATAGGCATCAGACGGTAGGAAGCCAACATCAACTTTCTTAGATTTCATTGCTTCAACTACCGTATTGTAGTCAGTTGACATGGTTACATGAACCGGAATTCCAAGCTTATCTGATAACAATTTTTCCATCGGTTTAACCCGAGACTCCAACTTATTGGCTGAAATACTTGGCACAAACTGTACATTAATTGATTTAGGAGAGTTACTCTTGCTTGAAGTTTCCTTTTTGTTTGAACAAGCTGTTGCACCTACAGTTAACAACAACAAGAAAAACGTTATAATTACTTTTTTTAATTTGGTCATTTTAGCTACTCCAGAAGATTATTTTAAAAAATTATGTCTTTTTACGTCCACTACATATAGTTTTCAATATCACTATACCACAATATATAGTATTTACCAGTTAAAATTTAAAATTCAGCTCCCACAAGATTGCTATCCCAATGAGCAGTAAGGGTTAACGTTCCTGTTTAATTATTTTTGCATTGTCTTAACAATCTTTTCATATTTGCGTACAGTATCAAAGTCACTGTCTTTGACTGGTACATACCCTTCATGAGCATAGACGTTTTCAATGAGTTTATGGCCTTTTTTAGATTTACTAATCTCAATAAAAGCCTTAGACAGCTTTTTCCGAAATGCTTTAGACATGCTAGGTACTACCGAAACAGTATCATTCGGAATTCGTGCCTTGGTAAAGTAAATTGGCACTACTTTACTCATAATCTTCGGATAATCCTTTAACACCTTGTTACGAGCATCTTCAAACACAAAGGCAGCATCCGTATCACCATTTAACACATTCAAAACAGCCTGATCATGACCTGTTACTGTCACTAATTTACAATTTTTCAAAACATCAAAGCCCTTTTGCTTCAATTCTGCAATCGGATAAATATAACCAGCAGTTGAGGTGGGACTTTGAATCGAAACTGATTTTCCCTTTAAATCTTTCCAATTCTTTACTTTAGAGTCCTTGCGTGCCACAATTTCTGCCCTAAACGATTTAGTTAACGTATTAGTCCAGCGACCACCTGGTTGCTTGATATCGTAGCGTTCAGATTGCAATAATACATCAGCTGCACCGCGTCGATGAGCGACCACATAACCATCAGGCGGCAAAAAGCCGACATCCACTTTCTTAGAACGCATTGCCTCCATTAGCGCGTTATCACTAGTTGAGACTAATACATGTACTGGTATACCTAGTTTTTTAGAAAGCATTTTCTCTAATGGCTTAGCCCGTCCCTCCAACTTATTAGCTGCAATACTGGGAACGAACTCTACAGTTAACGATTTGGGCGTATAACTTTTACTTTTTGATTGTGAAGTTTGCTGTGAACAAGCTGTTAACAATACTGTACCCAAAATCGCAACAAAGCCTAATAAAAACCGTCTTATTTTTTTCATTTTGCCCCTCCATGGCATAATTGCACACGTAAAAAGGCATGATGCAAAATCACATCATACCTTTATTTAATATTTCAATAAAAACGAACATTGTTAATTTATGTGCATAATCAGTCAAGCAGTAATAATTCTTTGCTAATTCAAGAATATTATTCATCATTGCCCTCAACCTCCCACTAATATTTACGTTCGTTAAGATTATAATATAGCATAAATGTTCGGGTTGCTGCAACAATAAATTTTAACCAAGTTAATGCTTTTTAAGTGATTGGGCGATTTTCTCGTACTTACGAACTATATCATAATCACTGTCTTTAGCCTTACGATAACCATATTGGTCATACATTTTTTGGATTAATTTTTGACCGTCTTTAGTCTTACTAATATCGATAAAAGCATTAGCCAACTTCTTACGAAATGCTTTCGGCATACTTGGAGAAACCGAGATAGTATCATTAGGAATTGGTGTAGTAAAGTAAATCGGCACTACCTTTTGTTTAATCTTAGGAGCATCTTTTAAGACTTTATTACGTGCATCCTCAAAGACAAAAGCCGCATCAGTATCGCCACTCATAACATTTAAGACTGCCATATCGTGACCATTAACCGTGACTAACTTACACTTTTTGGTTACGTCTAAGCCTTTTTGCTTTAATTCTGCCACTGGAAAGATATAACCAGTTGTTGAAGTTGGACTTTGAATTGAAATTGATTTACCTTTTAAGTCCTTCCAACTCTTGATGTTAGAATTTTTTCTGACAACTATCTCAGCACGCAGCGTGTGTACCAATTTCTTAGTCCAAGTTCCGCCTGGTTGCTTAATACCATAACGCTCAGATTGCAAAAGTACATCGGCTGCACCTTGCTTATGAGCTTGAACATAGGCATCAGCCGCCAAAAAGCCAACATCAACCTTCTTGGATTTCATAGCTTCGATTTCGGCATTATTGTCAGTCGAAGTAGTCACATGAACTGGAATACCTAACCGTTTCGAGAGCATCTTTTCTAACGGTTTACCCTCACCTTCCATACGACCAGAAGCATCACTAGGAACAAATTGCACATTCAACGACTTGGGATCATTGCTTTTACTAGTTTTTGACTCTTTTTGATTAGCACAAGCTGTTAAAGTCACTACACTAATTGCAGCTAACGCACTTATCATTATCCGCTTAAATTTCTTCATCATCGGCCTCCCTAAAGCTCAAAAAAAGACTCAATGCAAATTACCTAAGTAATTCACATCAAGTCCATCTTGAAATTACACTTTAAATTATTTAATTTTGGAAACTGTAAAAGCTGAACAACAAAATTGATACTGGAATTTTGAACATTCATCGTCATTGTTGCCATCTCCTTTAGCCACAAAATTAACCAATCAAGATGATAGCAGATTTTAAGCTAAAATGAAAGAGCATTCAGCAAAAAAATCATTTTTGTTTAAGAGGCTGATTGTTAATATCCGTGCGTACAATCAATACGTCAGCCAGAGCATGCTGATTAACATATTCTGTTACTGAGCCCATTAACATTCTCTCAACTCGATTTAACCCTGTTGCTCCCATAATAATCAAATTATTATGATGATCTTTAATAAAGTCATAGGAAATTATCGCCTTTGGACTGCCATAACGAATGTGATAATCGATATCATCAAAGTCAAAATTATCATGAGCCCAAGTTTTAAGACTTTTGAGGTATTCAGCTGCATCCTGGGTCATCTGATAAAAAGTATCGCTAGTAATCACCGTATCTTGCATTTCACCCAAAAATTGTCTGGTATCAATCACATTTAAGATATCAATGTGCGCCCCCTCTGATAGCGCAATCTTAACTGCCTTATCAAAAGATCTTTCAGCAGAATCCGAGCCATCAACTGGAACTAAAATATTGTTTTTTTTCGTACTCATGTAATCATCCTCTAAAAATATAGTATTCTACTTTAGATTTTATTTTAACATAGTTTTGAATTAACTCGGCTTTTTTGTAATTGTTTATAAAAAGGTTTATTGCTAAAATAGAACTTAAAAGTCAAAAGGCAAGGATGGAAAAGATGACAGAAAAACTTAAAAACCAACTAATTGGTGTCAAAAGTGGACGGAACTTTCGCGAGTTGGGTGGTTACCAAACTAAAGACGGCAAAACCGTAAAGATGCATAAATTATTGCGGACGGCAAACTTAGGAACACTAGATGAAAATGATCAAAAGCTTTTGCAAGATTACGGTGTGAAATACATCGTAGACTTCAGAAGTAGTACCGAAGCTGAAGCCGAACCCGATCGAATTCCTGAAGGTGCTAGCTATGATTTTGATCCCGTTTTTAGCGAAGATTTAACTAATGCTTTTAGCAGTGTTGAAAATGTCGTTGCCATGGGCGAAAAAGATCCGCAGGCTGGTTTTAAGCATATGTTTATTGCCTACGACGATATGATTACTAGCGCTTCCGCACAAAAGGCTTACCGTCATTTCTTTGATCTACTACTAGCCAATGATCAAGACGGTCAAAGTCTAATTTTCCATTGTACAGCTGGAAAGGATCGAACCGGCTTTGGTGCATTGCTCATTTTGAGCGCTTTAGGTGTTCCTGCTCAAACCATTAAGCAAGATTACTTATTAACCAACGTGACAACCGCGGATTTTGTCGAAGATTTCCTAGCTAAAGCCAAAGCAAAAGGAGCAAACGAGGCTACCTTAAATATTCTTAAGGACTTCCAAACCGTTCACCCTGAATACATTGACCATGTTTTCGAAACGCTTGATAAAAATTATGGTGGCGTTAACAACTATCTGCGTGATATTATGAAATTGACTGATGCTGAAATCAGTCAGTTGCGTAAAATCTATTTAGAATAAAGGAGCAAAAGACCGATGACGAAAACAAAGACCGTTTATTTTGGTGCTGGTTGGTTTAATGAAAAGCAAAATGATGCTTATCAGGCAGCCATGCAAGCACTAAAAGCCAACCCTACGATCGATTTAGAAAACAGCTATGTCCCACTAGATAATCAATACAAAGGGATTAATGTAGCCGAGCATCCTGAATACTTACATGATCGCGAATGGGCAACTGCAACATACAATGGCGATTTAGTTGGTATTAAATCAAGTGATGTTGTACTTGGCGTTTATCTGCCAGATGAAGAAGATCCAGGTTTAGCAATGGAAATGGGTTACGCCGTAGGTCAAGGAAAATATATTTTATTAGTTATGCCAGACGAAGATTATGGTAAGCCAATCAACTTAATGAGTTGGGGTGCTTGCGATAACGCCATTAAAATTAGTGAACTAAAAGATTTTGACTTCAATAAGCCTCGTTATAATTTCTATGACGGAGCTGTTTATTAAAGAAACCACGATATATAAAAAAGTGTCTGGGAAAAAACTAGCTTTTCAGACTTAAAAACAGACCAAGTTTTCGTAATAAGAAAATCTTGATCTGTTTTTTATTGCTTATTTCCTGTAAAAGAAGTTTTCCGCCACCTCTTCTACTCCAATATTTGCTCAAATTCATCATCATGAACATCAAGCCTACATCGGTTTCGACCTTTTTCTTCCCTCGCAAGTGTGTTCTGCGCATGCCAAAAACGTTCTTCATATGTCCAAAGACTGGCTCTACGTCAGTTTTTCTATAGCCATAGATCCGTTTGCCTTCGCTACTTTGAAGAGTTTGTTTAGCTTTTTCCTTTAAATATTGCCAATTGGGATTGTATTGCACCTGCCTTTGGCGTCCGCTTTTAGTTTTGGCTAGCTCAGTTAATTCAGCTGTTAACTGAAACTCATCTGCTTCATATATTTTTAGATCAGAGATTAACCCCGTACTCTTATTCCTCCGCTTACCATACCGTTTGAAATTAAAACGCACACCTTGCCAGTCAAGGTAATAATCTTCTTGCTCATTATAAGTCCAATTCGCCAGCTTGGTGGGATCATTTTGATACTTTCTAGTCTGCTCCTTATCGTAAAGGCTGTAAGGAATAAAATATTGTTTATCTTCATACTCATTTTCAAGCATAGAATAATTATATTCGCTGCCATAGCCGGCATCGGCAACGATGTTCTGGAACTTGTCTAAATTTGTCATTTGCTTTAAGAAAGGTTCTAAAGTCTTGAAGTCTGTTGGATTAGGGTAAAGTGCATAATCTACTACATATTGGTTGGTAGTTGCCACTTGAATATTATATCCGGGTTTAAGCTGACCATTCCTCATATGATCTTCTTTCATATGCATAAAAGTGGCATCATGATCGGTCTTTGAGTAGCTATTACGCTCACCAAAAGTTGCTTGCGCCTGTTCATACTTTTCTGCTCTGGGGATAAAATCCTGACGCAACTTATGCAAGACTTTTTTAAGGCCTCGCCTTTGGCGTTTTTTAGTTGAACCTCCAGGAATTACTTTCGGCTCAGCCGCGATTGCTTCATCTAGTTGCTTGATGGCAGTTTCTGTTTGTTCTGCCATGATTGCCAGACCCTGACTAGTTTGTGCTTCTTCTTCAGTAATCGCTTGGATTACTTCTTTTTGAATCAATTCGTCATAAAGCTCAACTGCATTAGCCTTTAACTTAGTATGAAACTTTTCGACAGCTCTTTTCCAAACGAAAGTATACTTGTTAGCATCAGCTTCAATTTTGGTCCCATCAATAAAGATGGCATCTTCTCTAAGCAACCCTTCTGCTTGCAAAAGATTAGTAAAATAGACAAAAGCTTGTTTAATCAGCTGATTGGTATGGCTACTAGCTCTAAAGTTATTGATCGTATGATATGAAATATGTTTACCACTAGCTATGACCATCATCGGGAGGTTTTCTGTGAGCATCCGCTCAATTTTTCTACCAGAGAAAACGCGTCTAGAATAGGCAAAGAGTAGTATTTTGAGCATCATTGCTGGGTGATAGGCAGGCCGACCAGTATTTGAATTGTCTTCCAGCAACACATCGGCAGGAATCGAGTCGACAAAATCACTGATAACCTGAGCAAGATGATTTTTAGGAATAGAAAAGTCAAAGTTAAGTGTTAAAGCAGTTTGACCTGTGATATAATTTTGATACATGAAAAGCCCACCTTTTTTGTTTTTTGTAGTAATTTAATAATAACAAGGTTAGGCTAGAATGTATATGAAAAATCCGCTAGAACGCAAAGGTTCTAACGGATTTTTTGCTTTTAAGGGTCTAGTTTTTTCCCAGACACTTTTAATTTGTTTTTTTAAGCTTGATAACGTGATTCACCATTTAAATAGGTTTCACTCAAAGTCATGTCAGGATTAATCACTAAGAAATCGGCGGCCTTATCTGGTGCAATCGAACCACACTCATCTAAAATATGAGCGCTCTTAGCTGGAACATAAGAAGCCATCATAATTGCTGCTTCTGGAGTAGCCACATTCCAGTCAACGATATTCTTAACAGCTGTATTCAGTTGCAAAATACTACCAGCTAAATTATCACCGTCTTTTAGCCGAGCCATACCATCCTTAACATAAACTGGTAATTCACCCAAGCTATAATCGCCGTCAGGCATCATCCCAGCTTCCATACAATCAGTAATTAGGGCAATATGTTCTGGGCCTTTTAATTGCACAAAAGCACGCACCAATGCTGGCTTAACGTGATGACCATCACAAATCAACTCTGCCGTAACATTATTTAAGGCCATTGCCGCATTAGACATTGTTGGTGCATGATGAGAAGGATCTGGCATCCCATTAAAAGTATGGGTAAACATGGTTGCACCAGCTTCTATGCCATCAGTAGCTTGTTCATAATTGCTACTAGAATGTCCTAAAGAAACCACTACGCCTTCTTTAACAGCCTCACGAATAAATTCCTTGGCTCCCTTTCTTTCAGGTGCTAAGGAAATTTTATTTAATAAACCACTTGATGCATCGCGCCAAGCATTAAACTGATCAATATCTGGATCAAGTAGATACTTTGGATTCTCCGCTCCTGCATGTTCAGCGGTAAAATACGGGCCTTCAAAATGCAGTCCTTGAATCTTAGCACCCGTTTCTTCACCTTTGTGGTCGCCAAACATCTGACAGATTTGCATGAGTGTATCGGCACCAGCCGTATAAGTCGTTGGCAGCCAGCTAGTCACGCCTGAACGTAAAAACCCCTCTGACAAGTGATTAATTCCTTGCCAATCACTCTTCATGACATCTTCTTTGAGCGAACCGTGAACGTGAGTATCAACTAAGCCCGGTGCAATCCATTGACCTGTGTAATCGATAATCTTGCCAGCCGGTTTTTCATTTTCACGATAATAAAAACCAAATTTGCCATTATCTTGAACTTCCAGATAACCACCCTCCTCAGTGGTATTTTCTAAGAAAAATTTATCTGCATGGATATAATAAGTCATTGTTTCCCCTTTCCTGAATTAAAAATTTAAATTGTTATTGCTAAACTTATTTTAGCCTAACAGATTGGTCTTGACCAGTTTAATCACAAATAGTAACGAAAATAGCAAATTTTTAGTTATAATGGATACTAGGTAAAACTATATTAGGAAGCAAAAGCATGATACAAGATATTCAAAATCCAAAACACCAGTTAGGCTCACTAACTGGTGCCAATCGCTGTGAAAATTATTACGAACTGCATTATTCAACAGGAGAAGTCGCCCGCTTTTACATATTAGCTGACGGTATTTTCCGATTTTTACTTGATCCAACTAAGATTTTTGAGGAAAATCAGACTTCGTTAATTCAATTAGCTAACTTTGATCAATCTCACTTTAATCAGTCTACAGTACGAGCAACTAATGACTCACTTATTATTCAAGCTGGGCATTATCAAATCTTATTTGGAAAAGAACCAGCTATAATTAGTATTTTTGATGAGGAATTACATAGAACTCGGATGGCGCAAGCTAAGCCTTTAGAACTTAACGCTAACCAGACAAGTGAATTTTTGGTTCAGAATAAAAACGAATTTTACTATGGTGGTGGTTTGCAAAATGGCTATTTCGGCCATAAAGGTCGCCAAATTGAGATTAAGCACGATCAAATTACTGGTAAAGGCGGCGTAATCACGCAAACTCCTTTCTTTTGGTCTAATACTGGCTATGGCGAATTGCGCAATACTAACCAAACAGGCACCTATGATTTCGGCGTTAATGATCATCGCCTAACAACTATTAGTCATCAAGATCGGATTTTTGATACTTTTTACCTAATTGGTAAGACTACTCAAGATATCTTAGTAAAATATTATTCCTTAACTGGTAAACCGCTAATGCCGCCAAAATATAGCTTAGGCCTAGGTCATATTGGTAATTATGAAACTACCTTATGGCAACCAAGTCAGGCTAAAGACCGCAATGCTAGCAAAATTGCTGGAAATTATTACACGCGTACTCAAGATTCTACAGTTGCCACCAAGAAGGCCTCTCTTAACGGCGAAGAAGATTATCAATTCTCAGCTCGCGCAATGATCGATCGTTACAAAAAACTACACTTTGCTTTAAGCTGGTTTATCCCTAACTATAATACTCAACCCGATCACGAGGCGCTTGCGAGCTTTAATGAATATGCACACAGCCAAGATGTGCAACCAGGATATTGGCATGCAAAAGAAACTGACTTACCAAACACCACTAGCTTCACATTAACAAATAATAGCGCAGCAGTGACATCAGATAATGAAAAGTTGCTAGCTAGTCTAAACAGCAAGCGACCGCTAGTATTAAATACTCACGGCAGCATAGGTATGCAGTCAAAAGCAGCCATCATCTTTAGCGACATCGGTGGTAATTGGGAAAACATCACTACCCAAGTTGCTGGACTCATTGGAGCTAGCTTGTCTGGGATACCCTTTGCTAGTACAGCAGTTGACGGCGACCAAGGCGGCGGTAATGCGCAAATTAATATTCGTGACTTTGAATGGAAAGCCTTTACCCCACTATTATTTAATCTTGATGATCAAGGTGAGTTTAGTAAAACACCTTTTGCTTTCAATAAAAAGATAACTGAGATTAATCAAGCATATTTACAATTACGTTATCAGTTCCAGAGCTATCTATATACACTAAGTTATCAAGCTCAAAATGGCGCTACAATTGTCGGCCCAATATTTATTAACTTTCCTAATGAGTTAGTTAATTATACTGAACAGTTTAAAAGTGAATTTATGCTTGGTACCAATTTACTAATTGCTCCAATTACCAATGGTCGTGAAGACGCCAATGGCCGCTCACGCAAAGATAACCTATATTTACCCGATCAGCGCACCATGTGGATTGACTTGTTTACTGGTGAAAAATATGCTGGTGGTCGAGTTTACAATCATCTTACTTATGCTTTGTGGCACTTACCCGTTTTTGTTCGCGGCGGAAGTATTTTTGACTTTGGTCAGCGCAATTTTGTCTTCTATCCACAGGGACAAAGCAGTACCACAATTTATGACGATGATGATCTGAACGATTTTATTCATAACCATACTGAAACCAAAATTAGCAGCATTAAAAGCGCTAATGAGCTAACGATAACCATTGATCCTATTCAGGGTAATTATCCAAGTCTTGAACCAGAACAACCTACTATGCTTACTATTATGTGTGATGCTTATCCTGATCAAATAACGGTTAAGATTAATGACCAAAGATTATCACTACAAGAATTTGGAACAATTGATGCCTTTAACCATGCTAAAGAAGGCTTCTTCTACAATTCGAATTACAGTCCTGTACCAGCATTCAACTATTATCAAGCTCCTAAACAAGCGGCACTACAAATCAAATTAGCCGCTCGCGATATTACTACTAGCAAGTTTGAAATCATTATTCATAATCATGTTTATGGCGATAACGTCCTCGTTCACGCCATTACTGATAGTTTATTACCATCACCTAAGTTGCCAGCAGTTGATCCCAGCAAGATTACGGCACACTCCTTTGAACTTGCTTGGTCAAAAACCAGTCAGGTAGAAGTAGAGATTAATCAGATTCTTTACCAAGGAATTATTGGGAGTTCCTTTACTTTCCATGAATTAGCTCCCAATACCCGTTATATTATCCGAATGCGCTATGTCATGGGCAATAAAGTATCTGAATGGTCAGACTACTTCGGGGTTATCACTAAACATGCCGCTAGTGAATATGCAATTAAAGATATCGCTGTTACCGCTAATTTTACCAGTGAACCTAATCATCCATTGCAATACTTAACTGACCTAAAACTAGCTAGTGAATGGCAAACTAACACTGTTGCTACTAAAGAAAAGCCTCTGCAATTAACTTTTACCTTTAAAGATATTGAGAAACTGAGCCGTATGGTACTAGTACCACGCAATATTGACCATAATGGTAATCCTACTGATATTAGTATTGCGATTTCTACCGATGAGGTGAATTACACTACTTACGCTGAACATATTCACTGGAAAGCCGATAGTAAAAACAAGGTTGTCGGCCTCCGTGACGTGCGTGCTAAATCATTACGCCTGACTATTCATGAAGCATCTGGTGCAATAGTTGCTGCTAGAGAAATCGAATTTTTTAGAGCCAAGAAATAAATAAGTCATTATTAAATTAAGAAATAGCTTTATCTCCTGTTTAAGAGGTAAAGCTATTTTTAGTTTGCCAAATTCTTACTTATTTTTTTCGACAAAGTCTGACACTTGTTGACCATATTCTGGCATCCCCAAAATCGTGAAATTCTGTAATGCCAGCTTGACATTAGTCAGATAAATTGGCTCATTTTGTAAATGATACTTAAGCAGATTAGCAAATAAGTAAATTACATTTTTAAGGAAAAAGATTTCTGGTCTAGTCGGGATCTGGTCAGCAAACTCTAGCAATTGTGCAGCTTCATTATCACGTTTTTGTTCGATACAATTATCAGCTACATTAACAATAATACCCAATAAAAGTTCTTGAATATTTACATCTGTCGTCTTTTGAAACTGCTTAATGACTCTCTTGGTAATTACTAAGTTACTATCAAGATCATATAGGTCAATAAAGTTACAATATAATTCCAGCTTTTCACGATTGAAGTCAGGAATATTAAAAATTAGCTCTCTTAATTTATTTTGCTTATCCTCGCTCAACTCTGACAAATCTCTATCAGTCATTGCCATAAACGCGTCGATATACAATAACTGCTCATCCTTATCAGGCAAATTACTGTTTTTAACAAGTTCTTTAACAGCCAATAATTCATTATTGGATTTGTGATAAAAAGCATATGTTACTGCCTGACTAATCTTTTGCTTCAATTGGCGTTGATTATCGACGTTTTGATCTAGTTCACTAAAAAAGTCCATTAATGGAACTTTATTAAACTGCAACAATTTAACTAAGTCTTGAGCAGTAATTCTGTGGCGATCTTGTTCCACTTTACCATAATATGAAGGACTGATAACCTTGCCGGCCCAGTCCTTTTTAGTCTTACCTTGTCTAACACGATAGGATTTCAATAATTCGCCAATCGTCATCTTAGCTACCCACTATCTTAAAAAGTGTCAAATACGCTACTTTCGTTTTTTTAATTATAACTTAAATATACTGAATATATCGTTAAATAAAGGAGAAAATTATGGACATTTTTTTAAGAAACAAAAATTATCGTAAACTTTCAGTTGCTAGTTGGCTGTCCGGTGCCGGAAATATTCTATTCTACTTGGCCCTCATGACCTATGCTAGCAAATTAAAAAACTATTCATTAGCACTATCGCTAATTGCAATTATGGAAGCTATTCCTAATTTATTATCCAGTATTGGCGGTTATTTTGCTGATCGCACCAAAAACAAATATCATGTGATTGTTACCCTAGCCTTAATCCGCTGCGCGCTTTACCTAGTTGTTGGTTTGCTCTTTGCTAGCAACTTAGCGGGTTGGAATTTGGTTTTACTAGTTATTGGCCTTAATTTCATTTCCGATTTAGCAGGTACCTATTCTGGCGGCTTATCAACCCCATTAATCGTCGATCTAGTTGGACAAAACGATTTAGCTGAAGCTGAAGGCTTTACTAACGGAATTAATCAAGTTATTACGATGCTAGCACAGTTTATCGGTTCTGGATTGCTACTTTTTATGTCGTACACCAACCTGGCAATTGTTAATGCTATCACCTTTTTAATTTCAGGATTACTTTATCTCAATGTTGGCCGTAACTACAAGAAGCAGCAGCCAATTAACACTAATGTTAATCAACAGTCCTTTTGGGCAACCTTAAAATCATCCTATCACCAAGTAAAAACAGCTCATGGCTTACTAACTATCGTCTTAGTATTCGCCTTGCTTAACGGTATTCTCAGTACGATCGAGCCATTACTTTCAATTCTAGTTGCTGGTAATAAAAGCATGCTAGTTGGTACTTATAGTTTCACAATTGCATTATTTGGGGCACTTGATTCAATTGGAATGGCTTTAGGTAGTGCAATTGGCACCAAAATTTTTAAGCAAACCTCATTATTTATTATTTCTTTGCTAGACACTCTTGCTAGTATTGCTATGGTAATAGCTTTACTTACCAAAAATATGCTTGCCTGTCTAGTCTTTGGTAGCCTGTTAGGATTCTTTGCTGGAGTGGGCAGTCCCAAATTATCACAATGGTTGGTTACGTCGGTTGATCACGATATTCTGGCTTCTTCTGTGGGAATGCTCAATACTATTTTATTGATTGCTGGGCCATTAATGACCACTATCTTTACCAGTATCGCGGGAACAACTAGAGTCAATTATGCATTATATGGCATAATTGCTGTTAGTATCGGTGTTTTCATAGTTACCTTAGCCGTCATGCATTCGGCTAAACCAAAACAGTAATTTAAAATTTCTTTTGACGAAAGATTAAGTAACCTAAAACAAAAAACAACACTAAGTATAGTATGGTTCCAATAATAATTTGTTCATTAATAAGTTGAGTAGTCTTATAGTACATCCCAAAGTTATAATACTGCCTAGTTAAATTGATCATATTAAAAGGATTCCACTTCAAAACATTTACTAATTTATTGGAATTCAACAAATTAGCAGAAACACCTTGCCCCATAAAGACAGTCAGTAGGCTTAATGTAATTACAACAGCATTCTTATTAATCAGACAAGATAATAAAAAAACTAAGCTGATAATTAACATTGTTGTTAACAAGTCTATTAACATTGTCTTAAACATATTTTTCCAAATTGGCTGTTGATATTGATAAATTGCCAGCCACGAAATTTTAGATCCTATTAATGCTATTTTTAAAATAATAGTTAGCATAATAGCGATAACGTGTAAAAAAATATCGTAAGCAAAAATAATAATGTATTTTGACAAATAGACTTTTATTTTGCTAGAAGCTTTATATAGCAACGTTAAAATGGTGTTATTTTGAAATTCCATTGAAAACAAAGTAGATGCAATAATTACCAAAATAAACATTATCCAATCAGGTGCATCATAGCAAGTCATTAATAGCAATTTTTCTTCACCATAACCTATGGTATAAGACGTCATCACCATTAATGCCAATAGTGTTACTAATGCAAACCAGGTAATTTTTTGATATTTTAACTTATAAAATTCTTGTTTTATGCTAAAAATCAATCTTGGATTATCCTTTCTAAAACTATACTTTTTGATGCTTAAATAATAGATAGCCTAAAAGCAAAAAAATCACTCCATAGCCAAACGTGCCCAAAACTAGCTGCTGATTAGTTAACTTAGAAATTTGAGTATAAGCACCCCTAGCTAACTGCTGCGAAATAAAGATCATGTTCAACGAATTCCACTTCAAAACATTAACCGCTACAGGAAATAGCTTTAATAAAGCCGTTGATACACTTGCTCCCAAAAATCCAATAACTAAATCACTACAAATAACAATTGCATTATTTTTTACAAGCATAATCAACATAAAAGAAAATGCCACTATGAAAAACGAATAAATCACACTACCAAGCATATTTAATAACAAATTAGTGACTAATGGTCTGCCCTGATCAATCGCTAACCAACTATATTTATTATTTACTAAAATAAACTTTAATAAAAAGGTTGTAACAACAGCAAATGATGTCAACCATAAACCATAAAGAAAAATAACTAGAAACTTAGCGATATATATTTCGAACTTCTTTGAGCCTTTATACATCAACAGCATAATCGTATTATTACTGTATTCCATCGAAAAGAAAGTAGAGCCAGTAGCAATCAGAATAATCGGAAGCCACTCAATTGCACCAAAACCTATAATTAAAGTATTTTTGGTAATTTTTGCAACTATTGCACTGTAAAGCATTACCATTATCAAAGCTATTAACCCATAAACGGGAGTTTTTTGATGACTAAATTTATAAGACTCATTTTTAAAACTGTCAATCATCACTTTTCCCTTTGTTTATCTAAAATATCAACTACCAATTGTTCAAAGTTTGGTTGTAGTGGACTCATTTCTGTTAAATAAATATCATGTTTGCAAAGTTCAGCTTGAACACGAAAAATATCCGATTGATTCACAAGCAAATGATCTGTCTTATCACAAAAGTCAATCTTAAGCTTTGAAAGCAAATCCTTGGTCGCAATATTATTTTGAGTTACCAATCTATATCTTTGAAAACTAATTTGCTCAAATTCATCCATTTTTTTATTCATAACGACTGTACCTGCACTAATTATAATTGCTTTAGTCATCACTTTTTGAAGTTCACTCAAGACATGGCTTGAAATTAAAAACGCTGTTCCTGAATTAGCATATTGCTTAATTAACTTTCTAACTTCGATTGTTGCCGCTATATCCAACCCATTCATTGGTTCATCCAGAATAATTAATTCAGGTTGATTTAAAAATGCTATTGCAATTCCCAATTTTTGTTTCATTCCTAAAGAATATTTTGCTGCTTTGGTTTCAATATAATCATTCATATCAAGTGCCGTGATTAAGTGATTCATATCATTTTTACTATAACTATATAACTCTAAGTTTTGTTTACCGGTTAAAAATGGGTAAATTGCGGGATGCTCAATTAGAGCACCAACTCTTGCTAAAGCTTGATGCTGATCTTCAGTAACTTTTTCACTGTCTATTTTTATTTCGCCAGTAAACTTAGTTAAACCAAGAATTGTTTTCATAGTTGTTGTTTTACCAGCACCATTAGCACCAATTAAGCCAACAATCTCACCTGGCTTAATATCAAAACTAATTTGATGAACTATCTCTTTTCGACCAATGGAGGTACTAAGATTATTGACCTGTAACATTTATTTAGTATCCTTTTATAAAACAGCTGCAATCATAAATATACAAAATAAAAATGCTATGAACATAAACATAAACAGCCACCAAAAATGAGTTAAAACACCCCAGAAGTTCATCGTGTCATAACGCCGAACGTATTTGTTTTTTCGTGGATCAAATACAAATTGCGTACTGTCAACTTTAGAGTCAGACTTTATCCCTAATACTAGATTATCCAAGCTAACGTTAAAAATCTCTGCCAATTTAACTACATTATCTAGATCAGGGGTTGAATCTCCAGATTCCCACTTCGAAATTGCTTGTCGACTAATTAATAATTTAGCCGCAAGATCATCTTGAGATAAAGAATTCTTTTTACGGTATGCCTTCAATTGTTCTGCAAGTTTAATCATGTTAATTCTCCTAAATATTTTTTAATACTTTTAATTTAGTTTGGCACAGCCGCTAAGATTATCAAGCAACTATTTTGTGCACTCTTGTAAAAGGCAACTAACTTTTACGCAACTAATAATTGCAAATCATCAAGCAAGTCCTTGATATTAAAGCATTCATTGGCTAATTCTCAAGTAGCGAAAATTTTATTAGATAAAAAGCTCACTCGTTTATTATTTTTCTTCCAGAATGCTTACTAATTTTAGCTATTGACTTTACTTTTTAAATAATTTATAATTCTCTCATCAAGTGTTGGAGGTAATTCTCATGGCTAGAACTGAATGTCATCAATTACAATTGAATACTCGTTATTACTTTAGCTATTTTAGATAGCGTTTGAATTCATCTAGATGAGTTCAAACGAAACGTAAGTTTGAATTTATCTATGATGGCTAAAGCGATTTGTTTGCGGTTAGTCACATAATTCTAAGTGGCTAAGCACAACAATGAATTTTAAAAAATGACTTTGTGATACCTGCTTAGAAATAAGTGGGTATTTTTTATTACAATTTTTTATGGAGGAACAACAATGAAAATCAAGAAAATGTTGCTAGGAGTCAGTCTAGCTGGATTACTATTATTAGGTGGCTGCAGCAATAAGTCAGATAAAAAAGCTGAAGTTAAACACGTGGGCGTTTTGCAAGTTGTGCAACATCCATCTTTGGACCAAGCATACAAAAGCTTTAAAGCAGGCCTAAAAGCTGGCGGTTATGTCGAAGGTAAGAATCTGAAAATTGATTATCAAAATGCGCAAAATAACCAAGATAATTTGAAAAGTATGAGTGACAAACTAATCAATGATAAGTCTGATCTGGTATTAGGAATTGGAACGCCAGCAGCACAAAGTTTAGCTAATACAACTCAAGATATTCCTATCGTGGTCACTGCCGTTACCGACTTAAAAGCTGCTAAATTAGTAAAATCGGATACTAAGCCAGGTGGTAACGTTACAGGAACAACCGATATGGTTTCAATTGATAATCAAATTAAACTATTACTATCAATTGTGCCAAAAGCTAAAACCATTGGCATTATGTACAATGCTGGTGAATCCAATTCAAAGATCCAAGCTGATTTGGCAATTAAAGCACTGAAGAAATCCGGGGTAAAAGTTTTAGTTAAAACCGCCAATACTACTAATGACGTGCAACAAGTAACTGAAACGTTAGCTGGAAAGGTACAAGGAATCTACATTCCTACAGATAACACCTTTGCTTCCGCATCATCCCTAGTTGGTAAAGTAGTCAAGAAGCACAAAATTCCATTAGTTGCTGGTTCAGCTGATCAAGTTAAAACTGGTGGTTTAGCCACTATTGGTATTGATTACAAGGCTTTAGGTAAACAAACTGGTAAAATGGCCGCTAAAATTTTATCCGGCAAAGCCAAACCTAAAGACATGCCAGTCGAAAAAGCCGATAATTTAAAATTAGTAGTTAATAAGGACATGGCTAAAGCTTTAAAGATTGATCCAAAATCAATTAAAGCACCTAAGTAAGCTAGAAAGGCAGAAACAGAATTACCATGAGTACTTTTACAGATTTATTGCTATCATCGACTTCACAAGGACTGTTGTGGTCACTAATGGCGATTGGCGTCTATTTAACTTTTCGAATATTAGATTTAGCTGACATGACAGCCGAAGGAAGTTTTCCGTTAGGCGGAGCAATTACCACAATGTGCCTGATTAGCGGAGTCAATCCAGTCTTAGCAACTATTGCTGCCTTTGGCGGCGGCATGCTAGCAGGACTAGTAACTGGAGTGTTAAATACTAAATTAAAAATTCCTTCTCTATTAGCCGGAATTGTAACCATGACGGGATTATATTCCATCACTTCTCGAGTAATGAAAAATGCAGCCAACGTTTCTTTATTAGGCAAAAGAACCCTCTTTTCAATTGCCCAAGATTGGGGTTTATCTCACAACAACGCCGTGATCGTTATGGGACTAATTGTTGCCTTACTAGCAATTATTTTACTCGTTGGTTTCTTTAGAACAGAAATCGGCTTGGCCATGCGGTCAACAGGTGACAACCCTGAGATGAGTGCCGCTAACGGAATTAACACTCAAAGTATGAAAATCTGGGGTTATATGATTTCTAACGGTTGCATTGCCCTTTCTGGTGCACTATTGGCCCAAAATAATGGTTTCGCAGACTTGAACTCTGGTGTTGGAACCCTAGTTATTGGCTTAGCTTCCATTATTATCGCCGAAGTTTTACTGCGGCATTTGCCAATTGGCATGCGCTTAGTTACGTTAGTAATCGGCGCCATTATTTACCGGCTAATCTTGGCACTTGTCTTCCAAATGAATGTTGAACCTTCTGATGCTAAATTAGCTTCTGCTCTAGTCTTAATCATCTGCTTGGCATTACCTAATTTTCATTTATCAAATAAAAACAAGGGAGAAAAGAACAATGTCTCAAGTATTGAAAATTAAAAACTTACATCAAACTTTTGAACAAGGAACCGTTAATGAAAATCGCGTCTTGCGCGGTGTCAATTTAGAGCTAGCAGCCGGTGATTTTGTTACCATTATTGGTAGTAATGGTGCCGGCAAATCAACTTTGCTCAACAGTATTGCTGGTACTTTGCCAATTCAACAAGGAAAAATTATTCTCAATGACCAAGATATTAGTAAACAGTCAGTAACTAAACGTTCAAAACGAATTAGTCGCGTTTTTCAAGACCCTAAGATGGGGACTGCTGTGCGGCTAACTGTCGAAGAAAATCTTGCTTTAGCAATGAAACGCGGTCAACGGCGAACTTTCCGTGCTGGCGTTAAAAAAGCAGATCGCAGCTTTTTCAAAGAACAATTAGCCCAGCTTGACTTAAACTTAGAAAATCGGTTAGATACCGAAATCGGCTTGCTATCTGGCGGCCAGCGTCAAGCTATCACTCTCTTAATGGCAACACTCAGGCGTCCCGATTTAATTTTACTGGATGAACACACTGCCGCATTAGATCCGCAAACTTCGATCACAGTAATGAATTTAACCGAGAAATTGATCGCTGAGCAAAAACTAACCGCCTTCATGGTAACCCACAATATGGAAGATGCCATTCGCTATGGCAATCGGCTTATTATGCTCCATCAGGGACGTGTTGCCTTGGATCTTGCTGGTGAAGAAAAGAAGCAAATGACAGTCCCAAAACTCATGGAATTATTCCAAAAACACGTTGGCACAGAACTAAAAGACGATGCCATCTTGCTAGCTTAAAAAAGTTTCATCTTTATATTGGACAAAATAAAGCCTCACAGATTTATCTTCTGCGAGGCTTTTTGCTTGGAAACTTTTATTTTCCTAAATATTTGATACCTTTCAATTTTGGTTGTTTTGATAAGCCAGCACTCTTAAACATTACTCCATAATCTGATTTACCAATTTTTATAATATAATAAAGAATATTTCCAGAGCCTTGATTATCTGATTCTATAGATATTAATTCTGTATTTTCATTAATAAGTTTTTTATCTGTTTTGGTATTCACACTATATTTGTGAACGGTATTTTTTTGTTTAATTTTTGAATATACTGCATTCTTAAGTAAAGATTCTCCATAATCATCAAATACTTTAAAACCTGCTATACCAATAATTATCAGTACAAATAACGTTATTAGAAAGTCGCATATTCTTTTCAATCTTTTATTCAAATCGATCCTGTTTAAAAACACGGTATATCGCAATTACTAACACTAAAATTGCACAAAGCATAGCAACATAAGCCATTGGCCCCACATGCACAGCTGCTTGTGCCTGTGCATGAGTCATTTGATTCTCCATGGCATAAGCCACAATCCATTTATTCATTAAGTGAGGCGTTAAGATAAAGCTAACAGTTGCAACTGCCGCTGATATTAAAACAACGTTTCTTGAATATGGCTCCTTAAAAAATTGTGCTAAGAACGAAATCGCCGGTGCAATCATCAATAATAGCACCCACATAATGATTAATCGTCCCGCATCACTATTCATCATTTGAGCGCTATTAGCCGCATAACGATATTTCCCCCAAAGTTGTCCGCCAGTCAACGTATTAAGCAGGCTTAACAAATACGACCCTTGTTGACCATAAAACCCGCCGCGATTAGACAATACACCTTGCACAACTTGCAAGCCATCAGTTGAACCAGCCGTTGAAAAATTAACGGTGACTACTTTCTTCATATAAGTAGCCAGAAACATTACCATCGAACCACCAAATTGCAGGGCCCTTAGCATACTTAATTTTTTGGTAGCCTTTAACTTAAATTCTAAACTAAGTACACGGTCAGGATGGTGGCTGCGGCCAATAATATAGATACCAACTACCACGATAATTAATAATATTCCTAATAACCACCATAATTTAACCATCACTAAGAAAATTGCTAAAACCGCAATTGCCACTGCAAGATATGGTCGATCAGAAAAAACTTCCCAAAAATTCAATTTCAAATGGCGATAATTGGTTCGCGTTTGTGAAACTTCAACCTTTTCTTGAACATAAGAGCTCGTTTGTGAAATTTCCACATCATGTGACATCCGCTTACGATACTCGCTTCTAGTCATGCGTGAATTTTTACTCATGCTGTAACTCTTCCTTCCAGAAACATTATCCTAACACGATTATCTTGCAAATATTACAAATTTAATAATTTTTTAGCAATTCTTAGTGCTATCATAGAAATGATATGTTTTTTTACAAAAGGATGAGTGAATTTTGACCAAAAATATTAAATTATCAGCCAATTGGTACAAGGCATTCTACACCTTATGGCTAGGCTGTTTTATCACTGGTATGGGCTATTCAATGACCATGCCCTTTATTTCGTTATTTATTGCTGATCTTGGCCATTATAGTCAATTGCAAATCAGCATGTACTCTGGTTTGGCCTTCGCCGCAACTTTTATTGCACAAGCAATTGTTTCTCCTTATTGGGGCAATTTAGCTGATCGTAAAGGAAGAAAGCTAATGTGTATGCGTGCTTCTGGCGTAATGGCGTTAACGATTACTGCCACTGGTTTTGCACCAAACGCAGTTTATATCATTGTGATGCGCTTTATCCAAGGTGCCTTTTCCGGTTATATTAATAACGCCACTGCCTTAATTGCTGGTGAAACTCCCCACCAAAAAAGTGGTTGGGTGATGAGTCAAATGATGACTGCAGGAACTGCTGGTAATTTAGTTGGGCCTTTACTTGGCGGAGTGTTATCAAGTTTCTTTGGTAATTTGTTAGGCGGTGCCTGGGGTTATCGAATTCCTTTCTTCATTACTGGCTTTTTAATGTTATTGGTGTTCCTTGGTTCTACCTTTTTAGTTCATGAAGATTTTACTCCAATTCCACGGACAGAGCTGAAACCAATGAAGGAAATCATGCATACGCTGCCTAATACCAAGTTAATTATTGTTATGTTTATTACAACCTTATTGGTACAGGCAGCTAACATGTCAATTGATCCAATCGTCTCACTTTACGTTAAGTCAATGATGCCAAATAGTAAAAACGTCGCTTTTATTGCTGGTATTGTTGCTGCAACACCAGGCTTAGGAACACTGCTAGCTGCTTCTAAAGTTGGTCATAAAATGGATGAAATTGGACCCTTAAAAATATTACGACTTGGCTTAATAGCTGGTGCCATCTTGTTTGTGCCAATGGCTTTAACTAATTCGCCATGGGTTCTAGCCGGTTTACGCTTTTTATTAGGAATTGCTAGTGCCGCAATGTTGCCAGCTGCTCAGACTGTACTAACACTCAATACTCCTGCAGAAAGTTTCGGACGGATCTTTAGTTATAACCAATCTTTTCAAGCAGTTGGTTCAGTCTTTGGCTCACTGATGGGCTCGACTATTTCCGGAGTCTTCAACTACGCTAGTGTCTTTTGGACAACCGGAATTACATTGTTACTCAATTTTATTTTAATTATCTTTTTCAGCTTCAAAAAATCAGCTAAGTAAAAAAATACTGCCTATAACTCTAAAGTTACAGACAGTATTTTTATTTTTGAAAGGGTATAAAATTATCGAGTATTATTTATTTTTACCAGCGTTATAGTATTCCAAACTACCAATCTCACCTGATAGTTTAAATTTACCATTGCGGTAAGTTAACTTCGTGACTGAATCATTAGCCAATCCAGTTCCTTCATATTGTGGATAGTCTTGTGTTGATAAGAATAGGTTGATTGACATGCCTGAACTTACAACTAAGACATTGCCACCTTTTTTCTGTTGTTTTTTAGCGATTGCTTTTAGAGCAGCTGTCATTCTCTTTTCAACTGTTTGAGAGCTTTCTGCACGATAAGCGTCTGGCAAAGTCGTATTCAACTTATTTTCTTTATCTAAGCCATAGTAGCCATCCTGCATTTCATTCTGGAATCTCTTACCAGCCTTAGTTTGGAATTCTTCCATGCTACTATAGCCCAAATATGCCGAAATTTCTGGCACATTTTTAGCCATATCAGGACGACCTTCATAACTACCATAATTGCATTCACGTAAACGTTGATCAATTTGTAATTTTACTTTTTTATTGCCGGAATACTTGAGAGCACCTTCAGCTGTCTTTTCCTGACGAGTTAAATCGCCAGAATACGCAGCCTTGAACTTAGTACCTTTTAAGCCTCGACCAAGGTATTCTGCACCTTTGCCCCCGTTATCAGTCAGGGTAAAATCACTCCAACCTTGAGCTAGATGCATTACGTTAGCAGTTGTTTCACCGTGACGAGTTAAATAAATTGTCACTGGCTTAGTTGTATTCTTACTCTTGGCCTCAGCGGGATTTGAGCTAATCAGAAAAGTGGTGGATAAACTTGAGATTAAAAGCAGCGCTTTTATCAATTTGTGTTTCATTTCTTTTTGCCTTTCCAAAGTTTTAACTTTGTTATTTTAGGTCGGAACCGTTAGTTTCAATTACCTTCTTGTACCAATCAAATGACTTCTTCTTATAACGATCAAAACTACCATTGCCTTCATTATCTTCATCAACATAGATAAAGCCATAACGTTTAGACATTTCACCGGTTGAAGCACTGACTAGGTCAATACAACCCCAAGGAGTATAACCCATTACATCAGCACCATCATCAATCGCTTGTGAGATAGCTTCAATATGTTCACGCAAATAATCAATCCGATAATCATCTGCAACATAATGATTTGTATCTGGTTCATCAAATGCACCTAGACCATTTTCAACAATAAATAATGGCTTTTGATAACGATCTGATAATTGATTAAGCGCAATTCTTAGACCAGTTGGGTCAATTTGCCAACCCCAGTCACTAGATTTTAAGAATGGATTCTTAACACCGCCCATCAAATTACCATTAACAGTCTCAGCATCCTGATTAGTGACGTCAACAACTGATGACATGTAGTAACTGAAGCCAATGTAGTCCACCGGATTCTCAGCCAGTAAGTCTAATTCTTCCTGGGTAACATCCAAATCTTCTGGCTTTACACCATTACGAGCTAATAAACTCTTGGTATAAGCTGGATAATGACCACGAACTTGTACATCTGCACAGAAGAAATTATTAGCTTGATTATCCTGCAATGTCGCTAATTGATTGGCAGGATTAGCATCATAACTATAAGTAGTTGCATACAAAATCATACAACCAATTTGTAAATCAGGATCAAGTTCATGACCGATCTTAACAGCCTTGCTGCTAGCAACGAACTGATTATGCCAAGCTTGGTAAACATTCTTCTTATCATTAGCACCGTTAGCAGCAACTAGCCCTTGGCTCATTACCGGAAAATGCGCTGCACTATTAATCTCATTGAAGGTCATCCAATACTTAACTTTATCGTGATAACGAGTCAAAACAGTCCGTGCAAATCTTTCATAGAAGTCAATTAACTTTTTATTCTTCCAAGCACCATACTTTTTAACCAGATTTAATGGCATTTCGTAATGTGAAATGGTAATCACCGGTTCAATATTATACTTCAAACATTCGTCAATCACTTCATCATAAAATTTCAAGCCAGCTTCATTAGGCTCGGTTTCATCGCCATTAGGAAAAATCCGTGACCACGCAATTGAAAAGCGATAACATTTAAAGCCCATCTCGCCGAATAAGGCAATGTCCTCTTTAAAATGGTGATAATGGTCAATTCCAACATGGTTAGGATAGTACTTATCTTCATCAATAGTAAAATCAAAGTCTGGTGCATTGACTACCTTCATCCGATCGCGACCTTCTGGCAGAATATCAGGTAAGGACAACCCTTTGCCATCTGCTTGATAGGCACCTTCTAATTGATTAGCAGCGGTTGCTCCGCCCCACAAAAAATTCTTAGGAAAATTATTCGTCTTCATATATACCAACCTTTCTTATTTAATTTATTCTAAGTCAAGCAACTGATCACCGATTTTGACCTGATCGTTAGCCAGCACTTTAACTTCCTGATAACTATTAGTATTAGTAACAATTACTGGTGTTGTAACTACATAGCCAGCTTTTTTAATAGCCTCTAAATCAAACTCAATTAATGGATCGCCAGCTTTAACAGTTTGGTCTTTTTCAACTAAAGTCTTAAAGCCCTTGCCATCTAATTCTACTGTATCCATTCCAATATGAATCATCACTTCAGCGCCATTATCTGAAATCAAACCAATGGCATGTCCAGTTGGGAAAACCATCGCAACCTTACCACTAAGTGGTGAACAAACTTTGCCATCGCTAGGATTAATTGCTACACCTTTACCCATTGAACCGCTTGAAAAGACTTCATCTTTAACCTGCTCTAATGGTACTATTTCACCATTTACAGGTGCTGTCAACTTTTCTGGGATAACAGTAGCTGCTTCATTAGTGACCACCTTATCAGCTTCATGAGTAGCTTCTGCGCCAGTTCCTGCAGGCGCTGCTTCTACTAATGGTTCATCAACTGAACTCTTGCCAAAAATCATTTGTAAAACAAAGCCTAAAACAAGTGCCAAAGCCATTGCAGCGATTAAACCGTAAAATCCACGGTCCATACCGTTCTTGCCCATGGCATCCGGAATCGCAAAGATTCCCATTCCGGCCATAATATAAACCTTAGTACCTAAAGCACCAATCAAAGCACCACCAACAGCTGAAGCAATACAACTAATGTAGAATGGTTTCTTACGTGGCAAGGTTACCCCATAAATAGCAGGTTCGGTAACCCCAAATAGTCCAGAAATTGCAGCCGAAATTGATAAACTCTTAGTTTTTTCGTCTTTAGTTTGGAAAATAATAGCTAATACAACACCAGTTTGCGCAAATGAAGCGGCCAATGAAAGACCCAAGATTGGATCGTAGCCCATTGCTGCAATATTGGCCATCATAACGGCCACAAAACCCCAATGAACGCCAAAGATAACAAAGACTTGCCAGAAGGCTCCCATCAAAATACCAGCAATAATCGGGCTAAAGTTATAAATACCACTTACGATTGCCGAAATCCCGTCACCAAGCCAAGTAGCAATTGGCCCAATAATTAATAAGGTAATTGGTACTGTAATTATTACTACCATTAATGGTACTAAGAAAGTCTTGACCACATCAGGAATAATCTTACGCGCCAGCTTATGTACCTTAGACGCAAACCAAACTGCTAAGATAATTGGAATAACTGTTGAAGTATAATTCATTGAAATTACGGGAATTCCCAAAAATGTCATATGAATTGGTGCTTCAAAAATGGTTCCTTTAAATAGTGTAAATAATGTAGCTTTACTACTAGTCATTGCCACAATTGATGGATAACAAAGTGCTGCTCCGATTACCGCACCCAAATAGCTATCAATTTTGAACTTTTTAGCAGCTGAAATTCCTAGAACAATTGGTAAGAAGTAGAACAAACTATCACCAATTGCATTTAAGACAATATAAGTACCGGACTTTTCAGTGAGCCACCCAAAAGCAACAAACATGGCGTTGAAGCCCTTGATCATTCCAGTAGCACACATTGGTCCTAAAATTGGTGTAAAAATACCAGAAATTAAGTCAATGAACTTATCTATAAGACTCATGTTGCTATTATCAACATAGTCATCAGCTACAGCTCCGCCGTCAGCAAAGCCACCAACTTTAATCAAGGTATCATAGACATCAGCAACGTTATTACCGATTACGATTTGATACTGACCACCTGACTTAACCAGCGATATTACGCCATCAGTCGCTTTAACTGCCTCATCGTCAGCTTTTTTCTCATCTTTTAACTTAAATCTGAGTCTAGTAGTACAGTGAACAACGCTAGCTACGTTATCCTTACCACCGACTCCGTCGATAATCTTTTGACTTAATTCTTCGTAAGCCATAACTTCCTCCTTAAATTTACAAAACAAAAACCCGAGGGCTTAGAGAAACTCCCTTTACTAACATGTAAAAGAATCTTCTCTAAGCCTTCGGGCTAATGCCTGTTAATTACAGTAACACGCCTTTTGGCTAAAAAACATTTGTTATTTTACTTCTTTAATATCACTTTGTCTATGGGTAACTCGCCAAACATGTAAGGTTAGATAAACTTCATCATCAGGTTGCAAGTCCCATCCGGCCTGTTTATGCAAGTAAGTTCCAATTTTTAATACCGTAGCATAAGCCTTTGGATATTTATCCTGCATTAGTTTTAGCAACGCGCTATCCAATTCTTGACCACTACCAATATCATCATCGCTACTAGTGATATGACGTACCATGAATGAACGTAGATGTGTCATAAAGCGACTAAAATTAAACGATTCTGTATCTAATTGAATTCCATATTGGTATTCAATAATTGCAACCACACCACGCACTAACTTAGTAATTTTAATCGTATCTTGCAGCTTAGTTTGGTCCGAATCGGCATTAATAAAGTGATAGGTTAACAAAACTGTCTCACTTTTGGGCAAATCTAATTTGCTCTCATCACGCATTAACTGCAGTGCCTTCTTAGCAACTTGAAACTCTTTAGGAAATAATTTTCCTACTTCCCAACGCACAGTTTCTTGACCTAATTCCAAATGCTCATCGGCACGCTTAAACATAAAATCAATGTGATCAGCTAGAGATAGGTATTGATAATCAGAAAAGGTAATATTTAATTCTTTTGAAGCTAAATCAATGACGTCAGTAGTTAAATTCAAAGTCCTTGCATCAATATTGCTGACACTATCAATCATTTTGATATTCTTTTGGACAGCGACAAAACGCCGAGTAATTTTCGCTTCATCAATCGCATCGCCTGCTTTTTTGCCAAAGCCAATTCCGTTACCAATTACAACCCAGTCAACCCCAGATTCATCTGACACCAAAGCAGCGTTATTGTTAAAATTCTTAATAAATTTCACTCAGCCAACTCCCTTTTCCAATAAAAAAGCCTACAAATAACCATTCCAATTATGGTAATGCTTATTCATAGGTTAATGCCTGATCGAATCAGTAACACGCTCAATACTTTTTTAATTATAAACAAGTGTTAAAGCGATTTCAATACTTATTTGCAAAAAAATTTTAAGTATTGCAAATTAGTGCTACGTTTTAGTAGTCATTAGGGTTAGCTTGGGCAGGTTGATATCTATCTGCATCGTTATCTTGATAATCCCACCATTCACTTTCATACCCATGAAAACCAGCTAGTTGCATCGCATTATCCAAAATTTGGTAATTACGCTCTTGCTGCCCAGTTCTGGGGTAATTCCTTAATGCCTTACCCGTAAAATCATCAAAACCGCTTTGCATCGGCAGTTCCTTGCCAGCTAGATCCGTAATTGTTAAATCAAAAGTAACACCTTTTTCATGACTGTAATTAGGATTAGGAGCCGCCACCCATTCATCGTGTGGATAAATCTGATACATTCTTTTTTGCGCACTGTTAGGACGAAAAGCATCCCAAACCTTAATGCGATAACCTCGCTCATACAATATTTTAGCAGCAATGCCTAGCTTTCTAGCCGTACCCGCCCTAGCAATGGCAGTAGTAAAGTCATAAATTTTATGTCCAGTAAAATTATCTGGTGTTGCGTACTTTAAATCGACGATTATGTTCGAATCAACTTTTTGAATATTTAAAAATCCAGGATCTGGCTTAATTGCAGCTACTTGAGCCTCTATCTGTTTTATGTTCATTCAAAACTACCTAACTTTATTCGTTAACTGGATATTTATGTCTAAAGTAATAATAAACCCCTACCGAAAGTGCTGGAATCAATAGCCCTAGTAATGAAGTTACTGGATCATCAAAGAAATTATTAATCAAAATAATTAAAAACGCAATTACTGCAATAATCACGGTCCAAGGATATGCCCAAACCTTATATGGTCTTATAGCATCTGGCTTACGATGACGTAAAACTGGTACAGCCAAAATTGATAATAAGTTAAAGATTGCCCCACTAAAGACTACTAAAGAAGTCAGTTCATTTAGATCACGTGTTAATACTAAGATAATAGAAATTATCATTTGCATTAATAGACCATGATCAGGAGTGCGGTACTTAGGATGAATATGACCAAAAGTTTTCCATAATAATCCATCCTTAGAAACTGCATAATAATAACGTGAAAATGCTAGAATCATCCCATTTAATGAACTAATCATAGCCAAAACCATGGTTACTGCAACCAAAATAGTCCCAGCATAACCCATAAAACTCTGGGCAACATTTGTCCCTAAATATAATTGACCAGCTTTAATCGATTTAGCAATGGCTTTAGCTGGTAATGAGCGATAAATAGCAAAATTAAACAAAACATAAACAATTGTCGTAAAACCTACCGACAGAATCAATGCTTTAGGTAAATTCTTTTGGGGATTTTTCATCTCTCCAGCCACTGTATTTAAATTGGTCCAGCCTTCAAATGCCCATAATGAAGCAATTACCGCAAAGGCAATCATCTGAACAATATCCATTAAATTGCCATTACCTACAGGCATCTTTAAAGATAAGTCTGGTAAATAGTGACCGCCAAAAATTCCTAAGCCAATAATTAAAACTAACGGTAAGATTTTTAATACCGTAAAAAAGTTTTGCACTACTTCACCGATATTTACGCCAAAGTAATTGACAATTGTAAAAATAATTATCAACAAAATCGCGATCATTTTGACCGTTAAATCATTAAAATGAAAAAAGCTCGTTAATGCCATCGGCAAGGCAATTGCAATCGCAGCAATAGAACCTGGACCACCAATGACCATGCTTTGGAAGGTAAACATATAACCAACTACTGGTGAATAGGCATCTGAAAGATAAACATAAATTCCACCAGTTTCTGGATTCATTGCTCCCAGTTCTGCAAAGCAAAGACTACCCAATAAGGTAACTAATCCGCCAACTAACCAAGCCAATAACGCATAACCCATTGACATGTGCGAACGTTGTAAAACATACGATCCGATGTAAAACACACCTGAACCAATCATTATACCGACTAAAATACTACTTCCACCAAAAACCCCAATCGAGCGTTTCAAATGTGGGGTATTTTCTTCTTGTTTTGCTTTCAATATCCTGCTCCCTAACATAATAACGATAATTTGAAAATTTTGATCAAAATAAAAACCTCATTGTAAATACAATGAGGTAAAAATTGAAATCCTAATTAGATAGCACTCCCCAAAAAGCTTGGGACAGTCTACAAGATATGCTCTTGTAGCCCAACCAAAATACTTTGCGAACAATATTTCAGTTTCGGCAATAACTCTTAACTTAACCATCTTCGCTCTTCGCACGCTCAAGTAAAGCTAATAATCATTGCAACCTCTATTGTAATAAAAATACTAGACTCAATATCTTACTTTGTCAATAAGCCTTATCTAATTAATAATTGGCAAAATTAGCAAGTCAATTATGCTATTATTAAGTTAATCAATTCTAGAAAGGAGTCTTATATGAAAACAATCTATCATTTAAAAAAGCAACAGCTAATAGTGATTAATAGTTACTCTGCTACCTTAGTGAATAATCATTTACAAGTAATCGACAATCTCGAGTATGCCAGTCAATTATCAGCACAAGAGCTAGTCCAAGATAACGACGGTAAACTCTATTTTTCAACAACGACTGGCCTAGTAGCTTTTTCGCAGGCTTATTTTCGCAACTTTAACTTTTTTCATGAAGTCAAACTTTATCCACAATCAAAGTGGGGACGTATAAAGCGGAGTCATGGTAGTCAGCTCTATTCTGACCAGCACCAATTATTAGATCATTTACCACTAAAAAGTCCTGTCCAAATAATCGGCAATGGGTACGATCTGTTCCACCAACCATGGCTTAAGACAATCGATGGTGGCTGGCTAAAGCAAGCTGATATTTGGCTCGATAATGAACCTTTAATTACTCATCAGCATGACTTAATCCAGCAAGCTACTATGGTTATTAATCCGCAAGGAACGTGTTGTTTTAATCAAGCAGGTCAGCCAATAAATATCATTCCTGCCAAAACCAAGTTTAAAGTACTAGCAGTAATGGATGATCAATTTGGTAACGAGTTCTTGCAAGTTGGCGAAAATAAATTCTTGCCTACAACAGACTGCCTATTAGGTCAGCTACCTGCTGAACTGCCCAACCAAGATCTCTGGCAATTACCAACTGAAAACATTAACCAAATGTTTTGGCAAATTGAAAATGGTTGCGAAGCTGCAGCCTTATTAATGGGTTTGCACTATCACCACCATCTAGAATCAACTGACTATCAAAGCTTCATTGATAAAATGCCAATTGCACCAGATTACAATCCTTATCATGGTTTCGGCGGATCACCCTACAAAAATGTTAAGGGTAGATTTGAAGCAATCTTTCCACCTGCATTGCTGAGATGGGGACGCAATTATACTTACCTGCGAGATCTAACTGGCGTAACTGAGTCAGGTTTAATTGCCGCTTTAAAGCGTGGCAATCCCGTTCTAGTTTATGTAACAATCAACTTTGACAAACCAGAACCAGATACGTATCCTTGGGGTAAAACTTATAAGAATAATCATGCAGTCTTGCTTGACGGCTTTAGCCAAGATCTATTCCACGTTTCTGATCCAATTAATGGTCATTATTGGATTAGTAAGCAGCAATTTGGGCAGGCTTATCAAGTCAGAAAATGGGCCATTGAAATTTATTAATAATTGAGAAAAGGAAGTAATATTATGGGACTTAATAAACCACTTTTAAACGCTAATAGCGATACACAACCAGGTATCAACAACTTAATCACTGATGTAGCTGGAATCACTGTTGGTCACAAAACCATCAGCAATGACAAATTCAAGACAGGTGTTACTGTAATTGAACCCTGTCAAGACAATATCTTTAGAGAAAAGATGCCAGCTGCTGTCCACGTAATTAATGGCTTTGGTAAAAGCACCGGTCTAGTACAAATTGAAGAATTAGGCACAATTGAAACCCCAATCGTTTTAACCAATACACTTAGCGTTGGAACGGCTTATACTGCTTTAGTCAAAAGAATGCTGGCTCAAAATCCAGAAATCGGCTTATCTACTGGTAGCGTTAATCCAATCGTAATGGAATGCAATGACAGTACCATTAATCATATTCGAGATCTAGGGGTAACTGAGACTGATGTTACTGAGGCTTTTGATAATGCCAAAATAAAGTTTACTGAAGGAGCTGTCGGCAGTGGTACAGGAATGAGCTGCTATGATCTTAAAGGCGGCATCGGTTCTGCTTCCCGCCAAGTTAAAATTGATGATAAGACTTTTACCATGGGAGCACTAGTTATGTCTAATTTTGGCTTTGGCGAAGACTTGAACATCTATGGTCATGCTATTGGCCAAAAAATCACGCAACTAAAAAAGGAAAAAGAAAAAGGTAGCATTGTTACAATAATTGCTACCGATATTCCTTTTAACTCACGCCAACTTAAGCGGATTGCTAAACGCTCAAGTGTTGGCATCACTCGGACAGGATCCTTTACTGGTAACGGCAGTGGTGAAATCACGCTAGCCTTTTCTACTGCTAATCGTGTTAGCCATTTTCCTAAAGATGAATTAAGTAATATTCAGGCAATTACCGATGACAAGATTGATCGCTACTTCCGCATGACTGTTGACATTGTTAACGAAGCCATCTTAAGTTCTCTAGTCCATGCCGAAACTACGCTAGACCGTGAAGGCAAGCCAATGTTATCGCTAAAAGATGCCTTGAACAAGTTAGGAAATGATCAAGAAGCACTCCAGCTTAAAACAGAACTAGGTCTTTAATCATTATTAACAACTAAAAATAAGACAACCTCAACTTAATAGTTCGAGGTTGTCTTATTTAGTTTGTACTATTACTTGCTACTCTAAATACAACTGTTGCAATTTCGTTAAATCAGCTTTACTAAAACCCAATTCTTTTTCAAAAAAGGTTGCAAAATCGCCCCAGCCACCACGAATTGTTTCCGTAATACCGCGAATCGCGGTTCCTTCACCTTTAGTCACATTCATTTTAGCAACCAAATTGGCAATTTCATCGTTAGTAGGCAATTGATGAGACACCGCAAAACCATACAGTTCATTAGTTAATAAATAATCGCGAGCAATCGTATCATCATCCATCCCCAATGCCATTAAGATTAATGCCGATACCATGCCAGTTCGATCCTTACCCGCACTGCAATGATAGACTAAGGCTGCATCAGTTGGCAAAGTCAATAACTGCATAAAAATTTGACTAAACATCTGCTGACTATGCTTATCCAATAACGTTTGCTGATAAATTTGACCAATAAAATTATCTTTCATATCTGGAATATGATGTAAAAAGCGATAAACTTGGTGCTTTCTGGGACTAGTATCTTCGGCGTAGATTGGCACATCAATAAACTTTGCCCCTGACCACAATTTATCTGGTGCGGTTTCTTTTTCATAAGCCGAACGTAAATCACAATCAACGGTGACATTCATTGCGGTCAGCCTAGCTTGATCAGCATCAGATAGTGCACTAAGTGAATCAGAACGATATATTTTATGCCACTTAAGTCTTTTCCCTGCTTCATTTTGATAACCGCCAAGATCTCGAAAGTTTACTGGCCCGTCAAATGCAACAATTCTCTCCTGTGCCATTTTATCTCCATAACTTAAACATCATCATGAGCAAAAGATTGGGTAGCTTTAACCGCCCGTTGCCAACCATGATAAAGTCGATCGCGTTCTGGCTGCTCCATCTTACATTCAAAGGTCTTACCGACCTCAAAAACGTCTTTTAACTCATCAGTATTTTTCCAATAGCCAACTGCCAGTCCAGCTAAAAACGCCGCTCCCATTGACGTGGTTTCAAGGGTCTTAGAACGCTCAATTTTAGTTCCTAAAATGTCAGCTTGAAATTGTAATAAGTAATCGTTATTAGAAGCGCCACCATCCACTCTCAGAGTAGGAATTTTAATTCCTGAGTCTTCCTGCATAGTATCAACTACATCACGAGTTTGATAGGCCAATGACTGCACAGTAGCTTTAATAAAGTCGTTCTTATCTGTTCCACGTGTAACACCAAAAACCGCCCCGCGCGCCTCAGAGTCCCAATATGGCGCGCCTAAGCCAGTAAAAGCTGGAACAACGTATATTTCATTTTCAGACTTAGAAGCCCGCGCCGCCTTTTCTGAATCAGCAGCGCTCTTAATCATCTTCATTGAATCCCGTAGCCACTGCACCGCACTGCCTGCCACAAAAATGGAACCCTCTAATGCATAAGAAACCTTACCATCGATGCCATAAGCAATCGTTGTTAACAAATTGTTATCAGATTCCGTCGGCTCTTCGCCGGTGTTCATCACAATAAATGACCCTGTACCGTAGGTATTTTTAACCATTCCTTTTTTCAGTGCAAGTTGACCAAACAGGGCTGCCTGTTGGTCACCTGCAATTCCTGAAATTGGCACTTTCCCACCGAAAAAGCGATACGACTTAGTACAGCCATAGACTTCCGAATTAGACTTAACAGTTGGCAACATTTTCTTAGGAATATTAAGCAGTTTTAGAATGTCATCATCCCACTCAAGATCATGAATATTAAACAACATAGTTCTAGAAGCATTAGTATAATCAGTAACGTGTACTTCGCCATCAGTTAGCTTCCACAACAACCAACTATCAATTGTCCCAAATAATAAATCGCCTTGCTCTGCCCTTTCCTGAGCACCAGCAACATGATCTAAAATCCAGCGAATTTTGGTCGCACTAAAATACGGGTCAATAATTAATCCCGTCTTTTTATGGATCATTTCACTATAACCATCGTTTTTTAGCTTTTCTGCTAATTCTGTAGTTTGCCGAGACTGCCAAACAATTGCATTATAGATTGGTTTGCCTGTTTTCTTATCCCAAATAACCGTCGTTTCTCGTTGGTTAGTGATACCGATACCCACAATCTGCTCAGGCCGAATACCCGAACTGATAATGGCATTGGCAATCGTAGTTTGCACTGCATGCCAAATCTCTTCAGCCTTATGTTCTACCCAACCAGGCTGGGGAAAATACTGGGGAAATTCTTTTTGTGAAGAAGCAACTTTCTTACCCTGATGATCAATGATCATTGCACGAGTTGAGGTGGTACCCTCGTCAATCGCCATAATGTATTTTTTCACCGTAATTATCTCCTTTTGCTAGGAAAGCGTTTTAGAATAATTTTACTACCAAGTTGCAGTTTTACAAGAAATAATTATATCATTATCGCCTTTTTAAAGTTATACTAGCGGATAAAGAGATCATTAAAAGAGGTGTCCATTTATGGAAGAAAAAATTATTGCTCTAACAATTGCCGGTAACGATAGTGATGGTAGTGCCGGGATGAGCGCGGATTTACATTCATTCTATGCACGCGAGGTCTATGGTATGGGGCTGCTTACTGCAGCAGTTGCTGGTAATACCACTGGCATTTATGCCCAAGAAGTCTTGCCAATTGCCTTTATCCAGAAACAATTTGAAGTACTTAATGCTGATTTTACTATTAATGCATTAAAAACTGGAATGCTAGCTAACAAAGAGGTCATTAGTTGCGTAGCTAAAAATTTGCGCAATTATCATATGGGGAAGATAGTCATTGACCCAGTAATTATGACTAAGCATGGCGATACATTACTTGACGACGATGCCTACCAAACCTTTTTGACAGAATTATTGCCACTAGCCGACATTATTACTCCCAATTTTTATGAACAACAAAGACTTACTGCTTCTACCCTAGGCAACAAAGCAGCAATTAAGCAAGGAGCTATCAAATTACAAAAGATGGGTGCTAAAAACGTATTAATGAAAGGTCGGCATGATGATACCAATCAAGATACTGTCACCGATATTTTCTTAGCTGCTGATGGCCAATTCTACGAGTTTACCAAGCCATTTATTAATACTGATAGAATTAATGGTACTGGCGATACCTTGTCTGCCGTCATTGCTGCAGAGCTAGCTAAAGGCTCGTCAATGTTTAATAGCGTCAAAATTGCTAAAGATTTTACTTATGAAGCAATCGCTCATCCAATTGCAGTTGGATCTAAATATGGTCCAATTAATCATCTAGCAGCGCAACAAGAAATAAAATAATTTTTTCTAGATAACAATATCAGTTATACTTTAACCAAATTAATTATGGGGTTGATAAATAATGAACAACGAAGCAATTAAAATTGCCTATTTATATGAAGACTTGATGAATACCTATGGTGATTCAGGCGACGTTAAAATCTTACAATTTTTACTAAAAAAACAGGACTATCAAACACAAGTCGATAATATCTCATTAGGTGACCCTTTCGACGCCTTTAATTATGATTTTGTCTTTTTTGGCGGTGGACAAGATTTTGAACAGACCGTCATTGCCCAAGATTTACAACGGCATGAACAAACATTGAAACAATATATTAATTCAGGTCATCCCATGCTAGGGATTTGCGGAGGCTACCAATTAATCGGAACATATTACAAGACTAGTTCTGGTACCACCATCAAAGGCCTTGATATTTTACCGTTCCACACAGTTTTTAAGGCTGACAACCGGATGATTGGTGATACCTACTATACAACCCAATGGGGTGACGTCCGAGCATTTGAAAATCATTCGGGTCAAACTTATTTTGATGATACCCAGCTGCAACCACTTGGTAAAATGGTCACAGGTTATGGGAACAATCCTCAAGACGGTGTTGAGGGTTTGCATTACCGCAATTTTATTGGCAGCTACTCCCACGGTCCGATTTTGAAAAATCTTAATATAGCCCAAGCAATTATGCAAATGATCCTTTCTTGGCATGGCAAGCGTTTGGCAGATTAACAATTAGGTGAGAAAGATTCTCGCCTTTTTGCTTGCTTAAATTATTATTTTAGCAAACCAAAATGTGCAATAATTAACTTTGGTATCTCAAAATATTCTTTATTAACTAACGGAAAACACAAAATGGATTATTCAACATACTTTACCAATAATACTACGTCAGCGATTGCTGCTGACTTAATCGGCCGACCTCTAACATATCATGATGGTACTCATTTACTCGGTGGTTACATCGTTGAAGCCGAGGCCTATCTTGGCATTCACGATCGTGCTGCCCACTCCTATGGCGGCCACCGCAGTCCCGCCAACGAAGGACTTTATCGAACAGGTGGGACCATTTACATTTACAGCCAACGGCAGTATTTCTTCTTTGACGTTGCCACCCAAGCATTAGATGAGCCACAAGGGGTTTTAATCAGGGCAATTGAACCCGCTTGGAGCATTGAACAAATGACTACTAATCGCTCAGGTAAAAGTGGTGTCTTACTAACAAATGGCCCGGCTAAAATGATGCAAGCGTTTGGTATTCACGACAAAAAGTGGAACTTACATTTTTTAAGTGACTCACCCTTTTCAATTGATTTATCCGAAACGCAAAAAAAGCGCGCCATTGAGATAACTGCTGGGCCTCGAATTGGCGTAACCCAATCTGAACTTGAATGGGCCAATAAGCCGCTGCGCTATTATGTTGCTGGTAATCCTTACGTTTCCAGAATGAAAAAACGCGATTATGCCGAAAATAACGGTTGGCAAAGATAATTTTTTAGTTATCGGTTTACCCCCCCAGAAAAAGAACTATAATAATTACATACTAAATTAATTTTATGAGGTGAAATAATGAAAATATTTACTAAGCTAAGTATCGGTTTAGCTGCTATGATAATGACAATTAGTCCCTTAGCAACCAGTACAGCTAATTTACAATCGGTTCAAGCTAAAACACAAGAACAAACAATAGTATTAACCCATCCCGCCTATCTCTATAATAAAAATGGTCACAAAGTTAAGGAAAAGATTGATAAAAATAATATGGTGCTTAATCCACCCGATGCTGATACTACTACTGATCCCAATGGCTATTATCATCTTGAAAATTATGATGTTACTAATTTTCCATATACTGGCAAGACACGCATAATTAACGGGCAAACTTATTATGATACAGGTAAAAATTATTATGTTAATGCAGCTGATGTTAAAGAAATAAACGGCAAAAATATTAAACAAAGTAAGTTAGTTCTTAACCACAAATCAGCTGTTTACAATAAAAAGGGGCAAAAAGTTGGACAAACTTATGCCAAAAATTCAATTATCAACTATGCTGGCAAAGTTAAAACTACTACTGAGATGCCTAAGTACTTCTTTTCGCAAGCTGAAACTAAAACGTACTCATATTTGACTACTCACCAAATTAAGGGTCATGATTATTATGCCCTTGGTCACAATCGCTATCTCAATGCCTATAACGTTGATAGCATTAATGGTGAACCCACACGCTATAATGGCGTTACCACAGCTAAAGTTATTAGTGACACAAAAACTCAAACTTTAACTAATGCCAGGACCAAGCATATTCTGAAAAAGGGACAAAAAATCAAGTTGGATCTAACAGTTACACCATGGTCTGAAGACTTTGGCGGTTACATTTACAGATTGCATGATTATCCAAATGAATATGTTAATGAATTTTACGTTCAACCTCGTGCTTCTTTACCAGTAACTGACTACACCAACCTTGCCTATAGCTTTGTTAAGCCTAATACAACTAATAATGTCCAAATCTATGACGTCAATGGTAAAGCTACCGATAGCAGTATTAAATATCATCAAGATGCTACTATTTCAGTTGATGGCTTAATTTATCTTTGGAATGCCAGTGAAAAGAAGGCAGAATTATTCTACCACCTGTTTTATGACCATAATGATACTAGCAGTGACACTGTTAACCCCGCTGACAAGCCAAACATTCCTACTAATAGCAATCCCAATACTGTAATAGCGACTCCAGTAAGTACGCAGCAGCCTACAGCTGCAGACCCTAATCTAACCAACAGATTTATTAAAGCTAGTGATGTTACTTTTACTAATGGTATTAAACTGACACCAATCAATACGGCTAAAGAAGTAACTGATGAGGCACAAAAACCAATCACTGATAGTACCAAGAAAGAATTGCAAGACCTGATTGCCCAAAGCCAAACTATTAAAAACAGTGATGCTTATCATTCAGTTGTTCGCTACAATTACGATAATGCATTAACTTATGCAAGTAATCTACTTAAGTCTAATAAAGCTACTGTTGCCCAGGCTAAAGAAGCTATCTGGTTACTTAAAACAACACAAACTCAATTAACGACACTTGACTTCGAAGATTGGAGCTAAAGCTCACACAACATTTAAAAGAACCAGTTTACCAAAGTAGACTGGTTCTTTTTTATTAGATCTTAGTAAATTAAATAATATTAGTCTTACCTTCCTCTTGGACTAACTTCCAGCCAGTAACAAAATGCTGCTCACGCAAATTACACAAGTCGTGATAATCACTTTCCAGACTATCAATCGCATCCTGAAGCTGCTTGTTCTGTCTGCGTATTTCATTCAATTCAGGATCGTTAACCACTCCTTTAAGATGCATTGTTGCAGCTAGCGAACGTCTTCTTTCCTCAAACTCACCTTTTAAGGTTGCCAGCGTATTCTCATATGTTACTAGCTTTTGATTAACCTGCGAAATCTGGTTATTTAACTGCATAAATAATTTAAACGGCATGTTGGATTTTATTCGATTGCACTCTTTACACGACAGTATCAAATTATCAAAGTCATTATTATGCGATAGCGATACTGGGTCCTTATGATCCACGCTGTGACCACGGCGACCACAATATTGACAGCGATAATGATACTTGACGCGAATCCGTTCACGATCAATATAATCAACTTCATTTAATTGGAAGTTAACTGCTAAGCCCAATTTTTCTAAGTTTTCAGCAAAAGTTAAATCTTTGCGCGGCACAAAACTTATTTTTCCTATTTCACTAGCAATTACCGCCTTATTAAAATCTGATCGCGGTAATTGCTGCTGTGCTAGACTATTACCGTCATAGTCTTGAATCAAGGACTCATAACATTTTCGTTGTTGTTTATCAGTAATCAAAAATTGCCTATCTTCGCTAGCATCACTGCCGGTAAAGGTATACAGCATACTTTGCGCAAAAATCTGTACTGCAATATTGGCAAAATTTTCGGGCCTTTGACCTCGCTCCAGGCACAGATCACAAACACTAGTCAGTTTAGGATTTATTAATCCTTCCTGCTTAAAATGAACGGAATTCATGCGTAAGCCGCATGCACTGCATTGGAATTTCACTTAGGTCTCCTTTGATAGTGTTAATTATTTATCTTAATTCTACTCAAGTTAAACAAATAAAAAAAGCCGCATTACTTTCGTAAGTCGACTTTTATTTTTTATAAATTTGGAACAAACTACTTAGTTTCGTCTGCTTTAGCCTTGTTCAAGAAAGAAACAACAGCTGCAACGTGAGCAACACGCTTCTTAGCGTTCTTCTTGTTCTTAGGTCTTTGGTTTGGTTCACAACCAGTGTTGTAATTTTCACCTTTACGCATAGTACTATACTTCCTTTCAGATTTTCGAAAATCTCACTTAGTTTACCATGTTAAAGCTTTCTAGGCAAGATTTAACCGATTTTAATAAGTAAGATCCAGCAGAAAGTAGGATTTCAAAAAAATAACCTGCCGTAATTGCAGATTATTTATAAAGTTACATCTTTTTAAACTAGCAAGTCTTACCCTCTTGCATATCTTTAGCAGTTACTGACGATGGTTCATATTCATTAATCGAAACTGCACCGTCAATTACGCCACTGTCATCAGCTAAATTCAACGTAGCATCTTTTTCATCAACAACTAAATCGTTGCCTAAAAATTGCATCTCAGCCGGACTAGTATATAGGTCAAGACCAGCATTATTGGTTACCTTTATTGTGAAAGCTGGATCTTTGGCAGCTAAAATAACAAATTGAAAATTAGCTCCAATTGAGCAGGTACCACCAACTTTAGAATATTCATTAGAACCGTCATTTAACGCTAGTAAAACCACCTGACCAGCTTGAACACGACTGTTAAGCTTCTTTTCGGCAGCTGGCTTTAAATTCATTTGAACTTTATCCATAACTAAATCCCCCCTTATCTTTAACTACTAACTAAAGTATAGTATATAATAATATAGGAAAGCAAAGTTCTTGTTTATTAGCCAGACTTCATTATGATTACAAATTTATTATTGCATACAGCAAAAAAAAAGCTCAAAATAGAAGTAATGACTTTAGATGATTGTAACTTGCGAAAGGGGACATTTTATGACCGTCTTGAAAAAAATCGCTAACGACAGAATCTTACAAATTACTGCTGTAGTAACTATAATCAGCCTTTTTTTTGCTAGACCGCGGCTCGAGGACATTAACTTACACACTATATTTTCGGTAGCCGCGATGCTAGTCATTATTCAAATATATGCCTACTTGCATGTTTTAGACGTGCTGGCGTATAAATTAACGAGTATTGCAGATAACACACGCAAACTAAATATTCTATTTACGCTATTAGCTATTATTGCTGGGATGTTTTTAGGTAACGATATAACAGCGCTTACACTAATTCCATTATATCTCAATATTGCAAAAAAGTATAATTTACCGCAAATATTGCCTGTTACCTTAATTGGTATGGGAGCAAACATTGGAGCGGCATTTACGCCTTGGGGTAATCCACATAACATCTTTTTAGTCAGTAAATATTCAGTTAGTGCCCTAAAATTCTTTTCTTGGTCGCTGCCTTATCTGATTGCTTCATTAATTATTGCCTTTATTATTTTTCACTTTATTCCTCGTAAACAGATTCCAATTCAAAAAACTACACCAGTTAAAATAAGTGTTCGACCAACAATCATCACTACAATGGTTTTTGCCTTTTTCTTTTTGGGCGTTTTTAAGGTGGTTAATGTAGCTTGGCCAATGATAGCTGCCATCATTTTGGCACTATTAATCAATCCTAAGATACTACTTAGAGTTGATTATGCTTTATTGCTGACTTTTACCTGTTTCTTTATTTTTATTAGTGATATCCAACAGATTCCGGTCATTGTGACCTTAATTCACACCATGATTAATTCAGAGGGGTCAACTTATCTTACCTCGATTGTTTCTAGCCAGATTATTAGTAATGTGCCAGCTACGATTTTAGTTGGGAAGTTCACGCCGTACGCTGAAGCCCTATTTTTGGGATCAAATATTGGTGGCTTCGGCTCGCCAATTGGTTCAATGGCGAACATGTTAGTTCTAAAAACCTTTACTGAAAATGGGACAGTTTCAAAAGGTGAATTCTTTAAGAAATGGCTATTGATGCAAATCGCTGGTTTAGTTATCTTAACAATTATCGGAGGAATTTTATTACTCATTTAAAACCAGTTCGTTACTATTTCCAAAAAAAGTAGAAGTTAGTTATAATTAGATTAAGCTAGATTAAAAGGAGAAAAATATGTCACCATTAATGTGGATAATTCTAATTATCATTATTCTGTTAGTTGCTATCTATATTACCAGCTATAATTCACTGCAAAAATCTAAGGTATATACTGATGAATCTTGGAGTCAAATTGACGTGCAGCTAAAGCGGCGTAATGATTTAATTCCCAATCTTGTAGAAACCACTAAAGGCTATGCTAAACATGAAAAAAGTACTTTAGCTGAAGTGGTGCAATTACGGAATCAATTGACTGCGATTCCTAGTGATGATCGGGCGCAAGCGTTAAAGGTATCAAACCAGATTTCAGATGCGCTGAAATCAATTTTTGCTTTACAGGAAAATTATCCTGATTTAAAAGCCAACCAAAACTTCATGAAACTACAAGAAGAATTGACCAATACCGAAAATAAAATTGCTTATTCTCGGCAACTTTATAATTCTTCAGCTGCCCTTTATGATCAAAAGCTATTAACTTTTCCATCTAATATGGTCGCACGAATTCATGGCTTCCAGAAAGTCGATTATTTGCAAACAAGTGAAGCCGAAAAAGAAACACCTAAAGTTAAGTTTTAATAATAGGATCAACCATGCTATTTCAACAAATCGCCAGTAATAAGCGTAAAACAGGCTTGATTATGGTGTTATTCATAATTATTCTTGCTTTAGTTGGTTCAGGATTAGGCTATCTTTTTGGTGGGACACCTTGGAGCGGTTTAATCCTTGCCCTAATTGTTAGTGCAATCTATCTATTGATAGTTATGCATGATCCTGCAAATATGGTAATGAATCTCAATCATGCCCAAGAAGTTCACGAATCAGACAATCCAGAATTATGGCATATTGTACAAGATATGGCCTTAGTGGGTCGCGTGCCAATGCCGCGAGTTTTTATTATTAATGATCCTAGCCCTAATGCTTTTGCGACTGGTCGTGATCCCGAGCACAGCGCTATTGCAGTCACTCAAGGTTTATTAACCATGATGAATCGTGAAGAGCTCGAGGGAGTTCTAGGTCATGAAGTTTCACACATTCGAAACTATGATATTCGTCTTTCAACCGTAGCTACTGTTTTAGTGGGCGTTATTTCCTATATTTCAGGTATTGCTAGTCGTTACATCTGGTGGTTTGATGATGATCGCGACAATGATGATCATGATGACAACAAGGCGGTTTTAATATTTAAAATTATTGCAATTTTATTTGTGTTAATTCTCGGTCCATTGTGTGCCAGTCTGGCCCAAATGGCGTTATCACGTAATCGCGAATATTTAGCCGATGCTTCATCAGTTGAACTAACCCGAAATCCACAGGGACTAATTTCTGCTTTAACTAAGATTGAACACAGTGAGCCAATGCAACAGGCTGATCCAAGCAGTCGTGGATTATATATTGAGAATCCATTACATAAGAAAAACTTATTTGACAGCCATCCAGCAACTGCAGACCGAATTAAGCGACTAGAAAAAATGTAATTTTTCACTGCCCGACCAGAGAACTTATTCTTTGATCGGTTTTTTAGTGCAACAAAAATAGCGATTCTGACCGAATCACCATTGATACTATTCTATTTTAAATTAATATTAGCTTGTCTAAATAACTCCGACCTCATCTGAACCGGTGTTTGATGATAATATTCATTAAACTTCTTATAAAAAAAGGATTTTCCATGATATCCCACTAAAGTGATAATTTCCTTAACCGAGATATCTGGTCGGGCAAGCAAATTACGGGCTTCTTGCATCCTTCGCTCATCAACATGTTCGACAAAACTCTTCCCCGTTTTTTGTTTAACTAGGCTTGAAAAATAATTAGGATTTAAACCAAAATGTTTGGCTGCTTCTGCTAAAGTAATATCAGCAAAGTTGGCATCAATATAGCGATCAAGTTCTGTTCCAGCAAATTCCATAGTTGTTGCTGGTGCAGCGTTCAAGTCTTGCTTTCTGATAGTAGTAATCAACAACAATTTTAATTCGGCCGCAATAATTTCTTTAGCAAACAAATTTGCTTGTAGATATTCATCAATTATTTTATTTATTAATTGAACTGGTTCTGATAATTCAGTATTTTTAAGATATAGAAATCGTTGTTGTTCCAATTTCTGTTCCAGCTGCTTGATAATTTCCCGCTCTGACGCAGTACGCGAACCAGTATTTCCTGGGAAATACTGCCCTAGCTTTTGTAAACTAAATTCTAGTTTAACCAACACCCCACTATTTGTTTGCTGTTGTACCTCATATTCGCACTTATTCAACAAAAAAAGCATATTTCCCGGCTTGAGCCGATATTCATAGTTATCGACCTTAATTTTTATTTCACCTGCTGCCACATAAAGCAGTTGATAGCTGCTTGCTTGATAACGATGGACACCAGTATTATGATTTTCAAGTAAAATTGTAAATAGGTCAAAATTTTTATTTCCTGAATTTAACCGTAACTCATTGGTATCTGCTGTAGTTGCATGCAAAATACTGAGTAAATATTGTTCCAGTTTAACTACTGCCATGATTTCACCACCTAATCTTAGTTTATTTTCATAGTTCAATTATATAACAAAAAAGCAGTTTAATGATGAAAAACTAGACAAAGGACATTTTTTCTTGTACAATTTAGCCAAATAACATCGGGGTGCCGTTTGGCTGAGAAGATACCCATTGAACCTGCTATGGCTAATACCAGCGAAGGGAAAATTAACGTTTTTGCGTCGTCGAGTTTTTCCTTGACGACTTTTTATTTGGTGAAAAAATGTCAATCACAACTAACAATCTCTGTTTTTCATATAATCAAAATACCAAAATTCTTAATCAAATTAATTTAACAATCCCAACAGCTAAATTTTCGCTTTTAATTGGACCAACTGGCTGTGGTAAATCAACTATTTTAAAAATTCTTGCTGGTTTATATCCTAAATACGCTGGTCAAACTACTGGAAACGTTGATCTTGATGGATTACAAGCCGGCATGATGTTTCAACACGCTGGTGAACAGTTTACTATGGCCACACCTCGTGAAGAAATCATCTTTGCACTTGAAAATTTACAAGTCTCTCCTGAACAATATTCCCAGCGATTGGCTCACGGTGTAGAATTTACCCAAATTAAGCAGCTACTTGATCAAAAGATTAATACTATGTCAGGCGGTGAACAACAACGGGTTGCCCTCGCTGTTTTGGTCGCAATGGACCTTGACCTTTTTCTATTAGATGAGCCTTTTGCCAGTTGTGATCCTGAAGCACGCAGATTTCTAATTGACAAGCTCGGACAATTACAAACTCAGGGTAAAACTATTATTGTTAGTGACCATCTATTAAATGATTATGCCGGCATTTGCGATTATCTCTTTCAATTCAAAAATGGTACAATCACTAAGCTATCTGATCATGAAAAAGACCAGCTGTTGACACAGGGGCAGACTGCTGCCTCCTACTGCTTCGCTGTCCCAAATAACAAGGCTGCTTGTTTCACCTTAACTAATGTCCAAATTGCTCACAAGCGACTGCTATTACAACAACCTGAGCTTAAAATTGCTGCTGGAAAAACAACTCTCATTACTGGGGCTAACGGTACTGGTAAAACTTCATTATTTAATGCACTCACCAAGATGATCCCTTACATTGGCAGTATTGCATATTATGATCAGGAGATTAGCAAGTTAAGCGCTCGAAAATACTTGCTTAACGTGGCACAAGTTTTTCAAAATGCCACGGATCAATTCTTAAGTGTCACAGTTGCCGACGAAATTGCTTTGAGTAAAAAACAAGGATTAAATCCATTCTTTACCTCTGAAAAAATCAATCAAACATTGAACTATCTTGATTTAGACCAGCACCTAGATCAAGTTGTTTACACACTTTCGGGAGGTCAACAAAAGAAACTACAAATCTTTTTAATGCTACTAACTAATCAAGACGTATTGCTATTTGACGAACCATTAAGTGGATTAGATGAAGCCTCCAGTAAAAAAGTTGTCCAGCTCATGCAAGAAAGTCAGCAAGCTCGCCACCAAACCTTTTTAATTATCAGTCATGATTTACATAACTTAGCCCCTTGGTGCGACTATCATCTAGTCTTGCAACATCAGCATTTGAACTATTCTACTAAGTGAGGTCAATCATGAATCCTAGTTTCAAATTTATTTTAGCGTTAATTATTTCTATCGAAATCTCCATCAAGGTCAGTCTAACCACTAACTTACTAATTATTTTATTTTGCATTGGTTACTTGTTAGTTCACCACACTACGATAAAAAAACTACTAACTTTGCTACTTGCACCATTAATTGCTGCTATCACCGTTTTTGCTACTTTATACTGGTTTACCACCCAGCCAAATCTTAATAATGCTTTGAGCCTATCAAGTCGAATTTATGTTTATACGCTCTCGATTGCCTGTGTTAGCTGCAATACTAGTGCTGAATCATTGGCACGTTCATTTGAACAAAATTTTAAGCTGCCAAGCAAATTTGCTTATGGTGTGCTAGCCGCTCTTAATATTATCCCTTTAATGAAGCATGCGGTTAAACAAATCCGAACTGCTGGTATGATGCGCGGTGTTTATCTGAGTTTTTGGTCACCAGTACTTTATTTTAAAGCCATTCTGGTTGCCCTTAATTCAGCCGATAATTTGGCCCAAGGAATGGAATCACATGGATACCGCGAAGGCGGTCAGCGTTCTATAATTGTACCAATCACAGTTAAACGCGGTGATTGGTTATGGAGTATACTTTTACTCTGTTTAACGAACCTCTTCCTCTTTACATTGAAATAAGCAAAAAGACAACAGTTTAATTCCTGCTGTCTTTTTGCTAGTTATCAACCTTTTAATCCCGTGACTGCTTTTGTCCCCATTCTCTATTTTCCTTAACAAAGATCTGCAATAAATCTACAGCCTCCATCTTCTTTCGGAAAAATAGTGGTAACTCTGCAATTACCAGTTGGTCCACTTCTGCTACACTACGATACTTCGGATTAGTTATGGCAGCTTCAAGATTGTCTAAATAAAAGTATTCAAAAAATACTTCTTGTTTATCATAAGTTGTATACCAATAAGCCCAAACAACAAAATTACCACAATTAGAAATATCATCAGCCAAGTTGTTAGCCAACCCAACATAATCAAAGTCAGAATATTTATCTACCATATAATCACCTTTATTCTTTTAAACTTATATTTCACAATCACTATTATTACATTATATCTACTGGTATTTACTTATCTGTTAATAATACTTCCACTAGCTTCATTGTTCAACCAAATTTTTGATTAAGCAACTTGCAATTAACCATCAGTAATTCAACTACTTATGATATGGACTGCCACTATTAATCATAAAACCACGATAAATCTGTTCAATTAGGACCACCCTCATTAATTGGTGCGGCATAGTCAACTTACCAAAGCTGAGCAAACTATCGGCACGCTGATTCACTGCCTGACTAGTCCCCAGACTACCACCTATCACAAAAGTTAGCGTTGAATGTCCATAAGTAGCCAAGTCTTGCAATTCATGGGCAAACTCCTCACTACTACGTTCTTTTCCCTTAATTGCAGTTACATAAACATAGTCTTTTGGCTGGATCTTACTCAAAATTCGGTTACCCTCAATTACTTTAACCTGTTCTTGCTGAGCTAAACTGTATTTTTCTGGTGCCTTTTCATCTGCAACTTGTATTAGTTCCACTTTTGCAAAACGACTTAAACGCTTGCAATATTCTGCAATGGCAGCCTGAAAATACTTCTCTTTTAATTTACCTACACATACAATCTTAATCTTCATAACTTCTATTTTATCCCCTAATTCGCATTGTTTCCACCCCAGTTTTCCACAACTGTGTAAAAGCAAAATCTACATTTTGTAGTCAAAACTTCTGTTCGCCACCTAATTTGTGATTGCAGATTTTTTAAAATTTTTTTGTTAAAAAGTTGCCCACATATTATCTATAATTCGCAAATTTACAAACGTATGGCAATAAATGCTGTTATACTAGGATACTTGGCTAATTATTCCTAAAAATACCACCTGTAATCTACACACAATCAACAGATTATCCACAGCTATCTAGCAGTCTTTTTGGCAAAGTTATACACAATCCACAAAGTTATACACAGTTATCAACATTGTTTTATTGCTTTTAAAAAACTTGACAAGCCATAATTCCGAACATAATGATGTTTCGCAATAAAATTATTAATAAAAAAGCTATGTTAGCGGATAAAACCTAGCCAGCATAGCCTTTTTTTATTTAAATAAAGAATATTAGCAACTTTAATTAGCCTGCAACTTAACCTTTAAATTCAGCATTTTTCCATCCCGATTAACAGATAAATTGACGGTATCACCGACTTTATGACTATACAAGATGCTGTGTAACGAAGCGACATCTGAGACGGATTTATTGTCAACCTTGGTAATAACATCACCCGATTTAATCCCAGCTTCCGCAGCAGAACCTCTCTTAGTTACTGAAGAAACATAAATCCCCTTCTTCAAATCAGATTTTATATTGAGCCTCTTCTTGTAGCTATCAGGAATTCCTTCTAGGGCAATTACCTTAACACCTAATTGTGGCCGCGTAATTTTACCCTTCTTAACTAGCTGGTTAACAATCGTAACCACTTCGTTAGATGGAATCGCAAAGCCCATCCCTTCAACTGAAGTACCATCACTAGATTGGGCTAGCTTCATTGAGTTAATTCCAATTACTTGGCCAGCCGAGTTGACTAGAGCACCACCGGAATTTCCTGGATTAATCGCCGCATCAGTTTGAATAACCGTCTGCTCATTAGCAGATGACGTAGTAATGTTACGTGCTGGTGCTGAAATAATCCCTTGAGTGACCGTAGACGCGTATTCACTACCTAAAGGTGAACCAACCGCAATCACATTTTGTCCAGGAGCTAGGCTCTTAGAATCGCCAAATTCAGCTGTTTGACTTACATAACTAGCATCAATGGCTAGCACAGCAAGGTCGGTTGTTTCATCAGTACCAACGATTCGGGCATTGACAGTCTTACCATTGGTCAGCATCACTTGCACCTTATCACTACCAGAAACAACGTGATTATTAGTTACAATATAACCTTTTTTGCCCGACTTCATATAAATAACGCCGGAACCTTCACTATAAGTCTGTAACTTACCTTTGCCCTGACTGTTACTGTTATCGTCATCATCATCACCAAATAGATCAAACAAAGAATTACTCTTATTATTTGCCTGTCGCTTCATATTAATAACAGACACAACTGCACCCTTAACGTTGTTATAAGCTGGGGTCATTGCACCACTAGTTTTAGCACTCTTTTTAGAGAGCTTAGCACTATTAGAAGTAACACTAGTCTGGGCACTGTTATTATTTAAGTTAGCATTATTAATTTGATCAATGGCAACATAAGAAACCCCGCCGCCAATGATCCCTGCAACAACGCCAACTACCGCTGTTTTAACAAGACCATTTTTCATGATTAATTATCTCCTTTGTCTATACTTTCTAATATACTAATAAATTTTGAACAAATTATGAACAATGCTGCTAAATTTCAACTAAATTAGTAGGTTGTTGTGGATCAGTCAAGTTAATTTTAACATCACTGGGTAAATTCGTATCCCCGGATAGCAAGATTTTTTCAGCACTGTCTTTAGCTAACTGCGCAGTATTATTATGTTGACTTAAATGAGCCAAAAAAATTTGCTTAGTTTTATTACTTACAACATCTCGTAAAGCCTCTCCAGCTTCTTCATTGGACAAATGACCAACATCTGAAAGAATCCGCTGCTTCAATTCCCACGAATATGGCCCATTACGCAGCATCATGTCATCATAGTTAAATTCCATTAAGTAGGCATCAGCATCTGTGATTACCTCTTCAACTTTTTGCGAAACATAACCGGTATCTGTCAAAAAGGCCATTCGCTTGCCCTGACTAGCAAACACATAATATTGCGGCGCAGCAGCATCATGACTAGTAGCAAACGCTGTAACGTCAAGATCACCTAAAGTTAATGTCTGTCCAGGTTCAATGACATTAATTTGTGGCATCGGCAGCTTACCAATCTTATTGGTTTGCGATAGATAGTTCCAAGTCGCTTCATTAGTATATGCCGCAATTTGCGGATACCGCCGCATTAATACCCCTAATCCTTTACTGTGATCAGAATGATCATGGCTTAAAAAAACTAGGTCAATATCCGCAATATCAACTCCAACTTGCGCCAATAACTGCTGCGTCTTTTTACCAGACAATCCAGCATCCATCAAAATCTTGTGCTGCCTCGTTTCGATTAAACTGGTATTTCCAGTTGAACCACTAGCTAAAATAGAAACTTGCAAATTTTTCCCCTTCTAAAATATTCATTATTAATATGAGCTACCAACTTGCAATAACTGAGCAGTAAAAGCATTCACTCGCTTTATCGTAACATTCTTAGTGGCCTTACTTTCAATCCAAATAATCCATGTCGGCAATAAAATTGTACTGCCACGCACTTCCGTTAACTTAGAATATCCTAGTTTAACTTGCATTACTCGTGAATTATTGGCAATTTCACGATCAGTATACATTGCTTTAACCGCATGCCACGCACTGATAATTAATTGTGGTTCACGTACCGCGTGAATTGGCCCGAGATACGTAATCATATAATTAGTGATCTGATTTTTATGAACATTAATCGTTAGTTGCGCACCACTATCATAGATTTGCCCATAAGGTGAACTTTGAACATAACAATAAGTACTTTTATTGGACATGCCGGCATCATAATTAAATTTAGCGCCAAACGGAACATTCTGTGAGTCATTTTTAAAATTATTTAGCTGCTGCAATATTTGTTTTTGATTGCCACTTAACATAATTGGATTCTTAGGTGTCACAGTTAGAGTATTGTCATTTTTGGAAAAATGAGTAGTCATCTGAGTTAAATCGTTTGTTTTATTACCTAAATAATCTTTGTTCTTAGCCGCCAAATAATAACCCGAACGCTGCTTATGCGATATGTGGCGAGGAATATCAATCCCGTCTGCCCTCATCTCATTACGAATACTAGTAGTTGTCGTCCCTGAACTACTGCTCAAACTGATTGGAGAACGCCAAATTTCTATTCCTAGGTATAAGTCAATTAACAAGAAAATAATAAAAAATAGCCATTCTATTCGTTTATGGTCCATTTTATTGCGTTCCTCCTTGCTTTTTACCTACTCTATCTAATACACTAAAGTCTTGCTTTTTCCATTCAGACAAGCTTTTCCATTGATCATACGCTTTAACATAATATGTTGGAATCAAGTTAACCAAGTTATCATGACTGTTATCTTTTTCTACTTGAAAAGCAACCACTACACGTTGAATCTCTGTTCTCTTAAGTCCACTATTAACTAAGTTCTGCACCACTGAATCTGTTGACTGCAAATTACGAGTTTGTCCATCAAAGGGAATCGGAATCTGTAATTCCAAATTATTAAAAGTCACTTCAACAGCATCTTGGCTGTAATTAGTATTAATTTGTAAATCATGCTTATTTAAAAAGACTGGTATACCTTCAACATAATTAGTATAGTTGGTGATGGCACCGTTAGTATCAAAAAAGCGTAAATCTTGTTCATTTAAGCCAGTCTTATGCACGTAATCAACACTATCAAGCAGCTGCTCATTAACAGTCATATTCTTTCTTTTTTCATAATTAGTATATAAGAAGTCATGACGGTTAGACTTAGTCTTAGGTACCCGCAGCTTAGTATAATAATTTAGCGAATAGATCGTCCAGGGACCTTTGCCAGTATGAGTAGTAACATTGGTTGTGCCTAATAAACGTGAAACAAAATAGGAATCCGTTTGGCTATTAGTAAGGTAGCTGTAAACGCGCCAGTCTTCATTATTAAGATAAAAAACTTCGTAGCATCCCTTTAGGTGCTCAAACTTAACCGGAATCTTGCTGCGTGCTTGCTTGGCGTAACCGCGCAGCCGCTTAAAATTAACATTAGCTAGCTCAAGTTTTAATACAGTGTAAGTTTCATCATTACCTAAATACAGATATTTGTTACTGCTGGAAACAAAGACACGGCGAAACTGCTGACCAGTTTTTTGTAAATTTCGCTTAGTCAGTAAATTTAAATTAACTTCATCTGGAAATGTTAACTGCAAGTAATCTGGATCTTTCAGTAGCTGCTCATACTTTAGTTGACTACTGCTAACTTTTTTTACCTGCTGATATTTAGCACCTTTTAATTCTTTGGTAAATTCTAAAGGCAAATTGTTCTTAGCATCATATAATCTGCACAGTTGACCATCTTGATAACCGTAAGAACTAGTTGGGATATATAAGTCATTAACTGATTGAGTCTTATGCATTCGTGACTGCTGAGTAACATTATTATCTTGTTTAATATGGCTAAAATATTGATCATTAGTCATAATAAAAATCCACAGCACGATTGATAATATAAAAGCTGCACCTGTACCCAAAAAGAGCAGTGTATCACCAATTTTATGCTTAAACTTCATCCCAATCATCCCCTTCACTCATTGGCTCATACGGTAGTGCAATATGAAAGACTGATCCTTTTCCCTCACTACTGGTGGCCCAAATCTGGCCATGATGATCTTCAACAATTTCTTTAGCAATTGCTAAACCAAGACCCGTACCACCTTGAGCTCGTGAGCGTGCCTTATCAACCCGATAAAAACGGTCAAAGATTTTGTGTAAATCTTCACGCGGAATACCTAATCCCTGATCGGCAATATTCAAAATAATCTGCTGTTGATCTTGTTGCAACTTAACAGTAATCACACCGCCATCAGGTGAATATTTAATCGCATTATTTACAACATTATCAATTACTTGCGCCATTTTATCAGTATCAATCTCAACCCATAGTGCTTGCGGGGCTAGATGTCGTTTAATCGTGTATTTCTTCTTACCCGCTTTTTGATCGCTTTTCACAATCATATCGAAGCGATCCAAAATATGCGCAACAAAATCATTAAAATTAACCCACTCAAAGTCAACTTTAGAAACGCCTCGATCCATCCGTGACAAACTAAGCAAGTCATTAATCATTCGAATCATACGTTCGGTTTCTTCTTGAGTAACCTGTAAAAACTGTGGAGCAACCTCGGGATCTTTCCAAGCGCCAGCATTCAAGGTCTCAATATAGGCATGTAAACTTGTTAGCGGCGTTCGCAGTTCATGAGACACATTAGACACAAATTGTTTTTGCGAATCTTCATTTTTCTGCTGTTCCGTAATATCATGCAAGACACAAACACTACCTGAAACAAAGCCAGTTACCCGCTTAATTAGTGAGAAGCTTGCATGCAAAATTACTTCATCACGTGTTCCTTTGTTAACAGTTAGGACAATGCCTTTTTGCTCAGCAATTAAGTCTTGTGAAGTTTCATCAATTCCCAAAACCACCGCAATTGGCTTGTTAATAATCTGCTCTTCAGTAGTATTAAAAAAACTAAGCACCATTTGATTAACAACACTAATATTGCCATGACGATCTGTAGCCAACACGCCATCACTCATATGTGACAAGACACTATCAAGTCTACGCTGTTCACTTTCTGACTCTTCTTGGGAACGTTCAATTCTAACTGATAAGGTATTAAAAGCCTGGCCCAATTGCCCCAATTCGTCATTTGAATAAATCTTTACTTGGCTAGAATAATCCCCTTCGGCAATATTTAACGCCTGTGATTGCATTTCTTCAATTGGTCGCGTAATTGCACGTGAAACTACTAGTGACAAAATTGCTCCTAAAACAGCTGCAATTAGCGAGGTCACTAAGAACATTAACGAAACATTACGCAGATTATCAAATACTCCTTGCATTGACGCACGAACATAAATTGCACCAACAGTATTAGCAGAACCATTGCCCGCATTGAGCGGTGTAACTTGCACCATGTAATCGCCATGATCCTCAACCACCTTGGTCGCTTGCTTACCAGTCGAAGTCACCTGCTTAACTAAAGCATTATTAACTCGCTGACCGACTCGGCTTTTGTCATTAAAATTAGACACTGCCCGAATAATATCTTTGTTATCAACAATGATAATTTGACTAATTGCACTAGTGCCGTTGCCATAATCATTGACAATCCGATTAATGCTACTATCCGTATGCTTGTTGTCACGCAACAACTGCATCGCCACTTGATTAGTAACAATTGGTGGTACTTGAATGGTTGACTGAAAGTTTTCAATGCTACTTTGTTCTAGCTGCCTAGTGAAATAAGCCCCGATAACTTCAATCGTGGCAATAATCATCGCCATAAAGACAATTGCTAACGTGGTATTAATGGAAATAAATAAATGTTTGAACTTGCTCTTAATCTTTTTAATCATAATCATATATTATAGAGATAAAAAGAAAGCCACGCATCAAAAATAATATCTGCGGGCTTTCTTTGGTTATTCTTCATTTGGATGTTTAACATAATAGCCGACACCGCGACGTGTCACCAAAACTTGCGGTTGAATCGGATTATCTTCAATCTTTTCTCGTAATCGGTGAACTGTCACATCAACGGTGCGCACATCACCAAAGTAGTCATATCCCCAAACAGTTTGCAATAAATGCTCTCGGGTCATCACTTGTCCCATATGTTGAGCTAAATAATACAGCAGTTCAAACTCACGGTGAGTGAGCTCAATTTTTTTACCATCTTTTTCAACGATATAGGCATCTGGCATAATTACCAGATTACCGATAGTAATATTCTTAGTAGAATTATCTTGGTTAGTGGTTTCAACTTGCTTAACAATTGCCCGGCGACGTAAATTGGCCTTAACTCGGGCAACTAATTCACGATTAGAGAATGGCTTGGTGACATAATCATCTGCTCCCATTTCTAGCCCTAGAACTTTATCTATTTCGGTATCCTTGGCAGTGACCATGATAATTGGCATATCATGCTTCTGACGTACTTCACGTGCAACTTCCAATCCATCTTTTTTGGGCAACATCAAGTCCAAAATCATTAAATCAGGATTGTACTCATCAACTTTTTTGACGGCTTCCTCGCCATCGTAAGCAGTCTCAACTTCAAAACCCTCTTTAGTCAAGTTAAACTTGATAATATCAGAGATTGGCTTCTCGTCATCGACCACAAAAATCTTTTTTGGCATCGGAAATCCTCCTTTGCTACTTATTATACTGGTTTTTGCGCCATTAGCAAAAAAGTCACCGAAATTTAATAAAAAAACTTGCATTTCTTAGTAAATAATAGCATAATAGTTTCTGTTGATTATTTATTGCAACATATGGGTGGCTAGCTCAGTTGGTAGAGCAACGGACTCTTAATCCGTGGGTCCAGGGTTCGAGCCCCTGGCCACCCATTAACCTAAAGGAAGACGATCATTAAGTTGATCGCTTTTTTTTGCACTTTTTGGATTTTCAACTAAAACTATTTACTCTTATTCAGCATCAATTAATCAGGATATCACCGCAATCTGATTCAACCTTGATCAAACTATTACTCTCAACAATCTTCTGATTAAATTTATTATCATATTGCTTGCCAAAGAAGTTAATGTCGCAGTCAACTGCTCCCAATTGGTAATTAACTTTTTTAGAAGCTTGATGCATAGTGAAATCACCTGTATCTGTCTTGAAATTTAGGTCTTGCAGCTGTGAATCTGATAATTTGCAATCACCTACATCCGTCTTAAGATTTAACTTTTGCAGTTGTAACCCCTGCAAGCTAAAATCTCCCGCATTATCTTTACCAGTAATTGTTGACAAGATTGCGTTAGTTGGAACAGTAACTTCAATCTTAAGTGCATAGTCAAAGCCTTGATTAGCCCAACCATGCTTGCCAAAGGGTCTTCCAGGACCGTGATCACTAATTTCTAGGGTCCCCTGCTTAACTTTTGCCGAAACAGTAACATTTTCAAAGTCAGTTACTTTGACTTGATATTTATCACCGCGATGGATATCAACGTCAGTTGCTGCTAGATTTAGTTTGATTTTATCAAATTTAGCTGTTGAAACAGTCCGTTTTCGTTGGGCTCCTAACTTAGGCTTTTTTGTACTTGTTTGCTCTATGTTAGCTGTTCTAATGTGTCTATTCTTGAAATGCTTTGCAATTCTTGGTGAATGCTGTATAGCATGTTCATCATGGTGATGGATAACGCCTCCTATTACAATTAGACATAACCCAATAGCGATAACGATAACACTGTTTTTTATAAATTTCTTCATGATTGTTTAAGCTCCTATATAAAGTTAAGTCGAGTTCACTTCACTGTATTATTATCTTATCACAATAAAATAGCAAAATGAAATACTTTTAGATCATAAAATGACACTATTCAAACTATCAAGGCTATTATTAACTGTTGCTATATGGGCTTTAAAAATTTTATCCTGAGTAGTTTACTAGACATTTTGCACTTTTTTAGCAAAATGACTTGCCAAAGAGCCAATTAATTGTTAACATATTTAATTGTCAACAGAAATATTGACATGGGTGGCTAGCTCAGTTGGTAGAGCAACGGACTCTTAATCCGTGGGTCCAGGGTTCGAGCCCCTGGCCACCCACCATAATAGAAATGGCACTGCAAGTAGTCGGTGCTTTTTTTATACCCAATTTTAGAAATAAGTACTAATAGATCGCTAAATTTATTAATCATCATACTAACTAGAACATATTGTCTTTAAACTTACCCACATAAAAAGGAACGTTAAACTTTAGTCTAACGCTCCTTTTTTATTATGCTTCTTTTACCTAATAATTAGAGAAACAGGCTCAAGATCTTGCAAATACCTGATGCCATACCCAATGCAGCTTGTACGATAGCAACCCAAGACATGAAATCATCTCCTTCATAAATAAAATGATACTCCTATATAGGTAATTATTTAAATACATCAAAAAATGCACTAATGCCATCAAGAACTAAGGCTGCAATAGCAAAAAATCCTTTAAGAATCATCTTTATATACCCTCCTTTCGATGCTTTTAAATTAAATTACATACGTTATCTACAAATATATTGTAGAATGTTTCCGCTGTCAAGTGGTTATTTTATATTTGTATACAACAAATTAATAAAAGCCATTAAATAACACAAAATAATTTTTTATTAGTTATTTAATTTACTTTTCTTGATAAAAACCACTTGACAAAATAAGCTTCAGACAATATTATATCTTGTATAATATTAGAAAGGAGCAAGGCATGGCAATTCAAATTCCGACACGCCTGTTAGATGGTGCAGTATTAGCATTTCTTAAGACTGAAGATCTCTATGGCTATGCGTTAACCCAAAAAGTTCAAGCGGTTTTCGACATTTCTGAATCAACTATCTACCCAGTTTTAAGGCGGTTAAAAAAGAATGGCTACTTAGAAACTTACGATGAGCCCTTTCAAGGACGTAATCGGCGATATTATCGCTTAACTTCTCTAGGCTTGACATTACTGCAATCGATCCAATTAGAATGGTGGCAATTCAGTCAAAAAGTTAACACAATTTTGGGAGAAAAACATGGAACAAGCAATTAATGACTATATTTTAGAAGTCGAACAGAACTTAGAGACTTTACCTGAAAGCGATCGCAAAGACGTGTGCGAATTTTACCGAGAATTCTTACTTGATGGTAATTTTACTGATCGCGCTGCTATCGAACAAAACTTAGGAACGCCAACCCAACTGGCACACAAAATTGTCGCAGATTATTCGGTTAATGATTCACGTGAAACAAACGATAAACAAGAACAAACTGAACCATCTTCTTCAAGCAATATGAAGACCATTTGGCACATTATTGTCGGTATTTGCGCTGTTCCGACAGGATTAATTCTAATTATTCCAATTATCGCTGTACTAATTGCCTTACTATGCGCTCTATTCGGTATCTTTCTTGGCCTAATTGGCGTAATTTTCGCATTAACAGTGGCTGGAATTGTTATTGGCTATGTGGCCTGTGGTTTTATCTTTACTGCAAGTTGGCCCGTAGGCGTTTTTTATCTTGGCGTAGGTTTAATCTTAGTTGGGATTGGCTGTTTCCTATGTCCTGCTATCATTATCGTTATTAGATTTTTAATTAATAAATGCACGCAATTTGCCCGTTATCTCGGTAGCAAGTTATTTAAAAAACAATACTACCAAACCACCTCACATAACAAGGAGAACTAACCAATGAAGAAATTTTACAAAATCGGTGCTTTTACCATAGTTATCGGCATAATTCTAGCGATTATTGGCTTTGCTAATCACGGATTTAAAACCATCTCTGGTAACAAATTTAACAATTTTCATGTTGTCACGCAAAGGCCTAAACCTAAGAAAAAGGTAATTAATGTTCCGAAATTTAAGCAAATTGATATCGATGTTGATGAAGCCGATGTTTATATTCATCGAGGTAATAAATTTCAGGTAACCACTACCAACTACTCAGATACACCTATTACAGCAAAAGTTTCTAACCAGAAGCAGCTCTCAATAAGTGGTAAAGAATCATCTTATTGGATTAACTTTGGCAACTCCAATCACAACTCTCGCATCGAAATTACACTGCCAAAAAAGGCTGCTTTAACTAAAATTACTAGTAAAAACGACGAAGGGGACTTAATTTTAGAACATTTAACAATGGATCAACTGGATTTAGATATCGATGAAGGAGATATCAGTCTAAATAATGTTACGATTAACAAGAAAGGGAATTTTAACTCTAGCGAAGGGAATTTTACCATCGACTCATCCCGACTAACTAACAGTGATTTTGATAGCGATGAAGGTGACATTGACATTAAGAATAGTAAAATTCAAACTATTTCAACTACTCAAGATGAAGGAGATCTTACTTTTAGAAACTGTTCTCTAAGTGGCCATAATTCTGCCACGCTTTCCGAAGGCGATTTTAGGCTTAATCCATTACCAAAAAACACTAGTTTCAATCTTAGAACTGATGATGACACGATTATCTTTGGCAACAGACATGTTTCTAGCCACTTCGTCAAAAACGTTAATAACTCTAAAAATAAATTAACAGTTACTTCTGATGACGGGGAGATTATAATTAGGTAATAAGCAAAAAGCTTGGTTCCTTAAATAGTCACTTACTTGGTAAAAAGCATATAATTAAATTAAAGGATTTTTGATAAAGTAAGTTATTTTATCTTTTCATTGTAGGGGGAAAAATGTCCCAAATAACTGATAATTACATTACGAATTTAGCAAAATATTTAACAGATTTGTCTGATATCGAGCGAACAAATAACCTTAATTTTTACCGTGAATTTTTGCTGGATGGTGACTTTCAAACCAAAGAAGAAATTGAAAAAGAATTGGGAACCCCTGCTGAATTAGCCAAGTTAATTAAACAAGACTACGAGCGAATCAAAGCGAAAACAGCAGTTTCTAAAAATGAAGCATCAGCCAGTGACAATTATGTACGCGGCTTTCATGTGGAGAAGAACCCTTTACGTAAACGCACCATTTTACCAACTAAATTTGGCAAAATCAAACTCAGTTTGATCAACGCAGATGTCTTTATTCATCAAGGTGAGCGCTTGGCAATTTTTATTGCTGATTATAACAGTCGTCCAGTTAATGCAGTGGTAGCCAATCAAACTCTACTAATCGATGAATTGCCTAGCAAAGAAGAAAATCATCACCTCCTACTTAATTGGCAAACTGGCGGCAGCCGGATTGAAGTGATCATCCCTAAACAAAATTCAATAACTAAGATTAGTGGTACAAATATTGATGGTGATATCATTTTACAGAATCTACAGTTGAATGAGATTTCTCTAACTCAAAGAAACGGTAACACTCTGATTAACAATGTCAATGTTAACAAAAACTTTCAGTTATCCTCAAAAAACGGTGACTTAACTTTAGTTCAAACCAAGATTGTCAAAGGAATTTTTGACATTCACAATGGCGATACTAACATCAAGCGTAGCATTTTAAAACGATTTACTTTAGAAAGTACAAACGGCGATGCTAGCTTTAGCCAATGCAATCTTACCCTAAAATTTCAGGCTAAAAATGGTGATATTAAAATCAAACAAAGTCAATTTATCAACAAAACTACTATCATCTTAGCTGCTGGGGATCTATATTTGAACCAATTGGCGCATGATATTAGTTATCAATTGGCAACTGAACATGGCAACATTATTTATCACAGGTCAAGCATTGGAACTAAATTTTACAGTAAAACCTCTTTGAATGACTGGCTTAAAGTAACTGCTAACACTGGTGACATTATCATTTATTAATTAACAATTGAGCAAACAAGATTTTAAAAGCAGGCTAGATTTCGCTAGTCTGCTTTTAACGTTTATTCTTCTTAAAAAATTTTGCTAATTCTTCCCCGTACTCTGGCATACCTAAGAAAGCACAATTATCAATTGCCTTAGTACATTGATTTAAGTAAGCTTCTTTACGATCATATTGATAATTAATCATATTTTTAAGCATAACCAAGACATTCTTGTAAAAAAACAACTCTGGTTTAGTTTCTATCTGATCAGCCGCAGCGATAAAATATTTTGTTTCATCATATTTTTTATTTTCAATACATTGAATTATCAAATTAGCTATGATACTAAGCAAGATTGTTTGAACTTTAACATCATTACTATTTGAAACCTGTTTAGTTATATTTCTACAGATTAATAAATTGCTTTCTAAGTCATAGAACATCATAAAGTTGCAATACAGCAATAAAGTTGCTTTATCAAAACTGGGACTACTGAAGATTTTATCTTTGAGTAATTCCTTTTCTGCTTCATTCAAATCCTCATTATCTACATCAGCAATATATGCATCAATATAAAGTAAATCATCTTTTTGGTTTGGAAAGTCATTTTCAATAATGACTTTTCTAATCTTTAAAAGTTCTGCTTTAGAATTCCGATAATAAGCATCATTTATCAAGTGGATTAAATCACGTTCTTGGTCATATTTTGACTGCCTTTTTTTATTTAATTCACTAAAAAAGTCTACAATTGAAATATTATTATGATTTAGGATAGCCAGTAAATCCTCTGCGGAAATTCTACTAATATTTTTTTCAACTTTTGCGTAAAACGATGGGCTTATTACTTCTCCAACCCATTCTTTCTGGGTTTTTCGTTGCTGGATACGATAATCTTTTAACAGTTCACCAATCGTCATTATTCATTCCTCCTTAATTTGTCAAATATAGTTATTAATTGTCAAATATAGTTATTAATTGTCAAATATGCCGTCTTTACTAAGTCTTATTATAACCAAAACATACTTATATATAACATCGAATTAAGATAGGCTGAAAATTATGGACATTTTAAAAAAATAAGAATTATCGTAAATTTACAATTGCTAGTTAGGCTGAACTATGCTTTATTCGGATTAATAATAATTAGCATAGTAGTATTTCTTGTTACTTTAACTGTTATGTTCAAAACAAGAAGTATTCAGCAATTAACAACAGATAAGCCCGCAGAATAAATCAAACGTTCAAAACTAATTGACTAACTTCTGTCCTTTGTGAAAAATGAATGATCTATTTAAAAAAGTCCGCCAATGCGGACTCTTTCTTTTACAGTTAGACTAATAAAAAATAGTTAATTTTAGCTGCTCCAATAATTTTTAACCCAATTTTACTCTAAGCGCATCAGTTAATACTTTTGAAAAATTGATGCCCATTTTTTCTCCTTTAAGAGCTAGATCCCTAGGAATCGACGTGTTTTTCTTAACCATAACTGGCTTAGTAATTGCTTTTGCTTCCAGCATATCAGCTGTTATATAACTGACAATTTTACCAGGATTAGCCTTTTGAATCTCTTCCAGCGTACTACTAGTAAATTTTTTATCCGAATTAATAAGAATACCTTCTAATCCTTCTTTGCCACTTGTTATAGCTTGTGCAATACCTGTGCCATAACCATATGCTCCTGGAACATCAGGAAAAGTTACAGTGTAATCACCTTTAGCATCTTCAGAATCATCAATCACTGCTGGAAATGCATAATATCTGTCTTCAGTATAAGCTGTCATTTTATATCCCCTATTAAATTTAATTACATTTTTATATTATCTTGTTTTTTATTTTACGTATTAGTACGCACCTTGTCAAAAGCAAAGATTACCTAAACTTCTCCCTTTATTTGCTTAAGTATTGCCTTATAAAGACCCGTGCCAATGCTATCTTTGCGACTTGAATAGGGCACCGTAACAAGATGACCAGCTGCATCTTTAAAGTTATGGTGATCTCCAGTTATGTTGCGTTCTGAGAAACCGTATTCCTTCAGAAGTTTTAATACATCTGCTGCCGTATATTGGATCATAAGATTTATCCCTTTACTTTAAAATAAAGTTATTTGCTAAAAATGGCGTTTTCATAATACGCTCTAATACGTATAATTATAGCATAAAATTAAGTTATTCAACTTTTTTATTTCTCTATATTGTTCACCATCTTGTAACTTTATTTATACTCATTTAGAAATTTTTCGATTTTCCCTTTAGTTTTTCAAATATGGTTGCTAAATGTCAAATATGCCAATTTCTCCCAACTTATTATAAACAAAATATACTAAAAGTAACGTTAATGGAGGAGAAAATTATGGGCATTTTTTTAAAAAATAAGAATTATCGTAAATTTACAGTTGCTAGTTGGTTATCCAGTGCTGGTAACATTTTATTTTATTTAGCACTTATGACTTATGCTAGTAAACTTAAAAACTACACTTTAGCACTATCATTAATTTCGATTACTGAAGCTATCCCTGATTTATTACAAACGGTTAGTGGCTATTTTGCTGATAAAACTAGAAACAAGTTTAAAGTCATGATTTGGTTGGCCATTATTCGCTTTGTACTATACGTAGCTGTTGGAATTCTTTTTGTTACTAACCTTGCAGGCTGGAACCTAGTCCTAATGGTAATTGGGATCAACTTCATTTCCGACCTTGCAGGTATGTATTCTAGTGGCTTACAGACCCCTATCATTGTCGATCTTGTTGGTGAAAATGAAATGTCTGAAGCTCAAGGCTTTACTGGTGGAATTTCCCAATTAATTACTATGGGAGCTCAATTTGTTGGCTCTGCTTTATTATTATTTATGTCCTATTCCACTTTAGCCATAGTTAATGCCTTAACGTTCTTAATGGCCGGTCTTATGTTTGCCAATATTGCAGCTAGTCTTAAAAAGAGCCAAACTACAAAAACAATTCAAACAGTTAATGAACGAAACTTTTTCACTACCTTTAAAACTTCAATTAAGCAAGCTAGCGAAGCTCATAGCTTATTGACTGTTGTCATAGTTGTCGCATTACTAAATGGCTTACTAAGTGCCATTGAACCGCTAATTTCAATTTCCTTTGCCGCTAACAGAGGTATGCTACTTGGAACCTATAGTTTTACCATCGCTCTTTTTGGAGCAGTTGTTTCCATCGGAACAGCTCTAGGCAGTGCAATCGGAACAAAATTACTCGAAAAGACCTCACTATTTATTATCATTTTACTGGATACTATTGCCAGTACCTGTATGATAATCGCCATGATTAACAAAAATACCATTGCCTGCCTAATTTTTGGGGCTATGCTGGGCTTCTTTGCCGGAACTGCTGGACCTAAACTAATTCAATGGCTAGTTACCTCAGTTGATCGTAAAATCTTAGCTTCTTCAATGGGGGCAGTTAATACTATTCTTGCAATTGCCGGGCCAATAATGACTACCATTTTTACTAGCATTGTTGGTGCAAGTAGTCTCAATTATGCCTTGTATGGGTTACTTGTAGTAGGTGTGATAATTTTTATTGTTACCTTTTATGTAATGCTCAAATCTCAAAAAAGTAGTGAGATTGATCCTGAAGTTGAAGTAAACAAATAAAAATTTTCGCCAACGCGAACTTTTAATTTCACAATTAAACCAATTAAGTTATTCAACTAATTCATGTAAAATGCATTTAACAGTATTAAGTAAATCAGTTATTGGCTTAAGAAAAAAAGTATGTTACGAAAAGCAGCAGGGTAAAGGCTAAGAGTTTATTACCCACAAAAAGTTGACACTAACAAAAATAATATCAAAATTGCATACCACTTTTAAACATGCTACAATACCAGTGTAAAGCAAAAGAAGCTCTACTGTTAATAGAGCTTCTCAACGTAGAACCGTCTTCAAAGGACGGTGGCTACCAAACAATATTTGAAACAAATACGTCCTGTAACTGCCAAGTTATTATTCAGGGCGTTTTTGTTTGCGACTATTTCTTGTGACTGTCGATATACGTCAACAAATCAATGAGAAACGTAACTGATAACAACACTAATGTTGCTACTTCGTATCCACTCACAATGACTACCTTTCTACTAGGAGATTGGATTATTAGTCCATTGAATGCCATAAGCATCATCTTCTTTCAATACGAATTATTTATAAAAAATACATGCGGATAAACACTATAAAGCAAAAGATGCTGTCTAGGTCTATTATCCAGGTCAACATCGTCAATAAAGAAGCCATCTGTACCCTTTATTCGATAATTTGCTGTAGAATAAGTCAAATTACCCTTGTCATCTCCCATCAGATCAAATGTACTTGATTCACGATCAACCAGAACCTTCTCTCCCTTTTTTAAAAGCTTTTTTGGTGCTCCATTTGCAAAATCATAAGCATAAATTTTATTTTTACTATTCATTTTAACAATAACTGTAGCATAATTAGTTATAAGATAATGGCCATTAATCTCTGCAACATTTATAGATTTAATATATCCGTCATGACCGATACTATAATATTTTTTCCCTTAATAGTTTTGTATGGTAAATAAAAACTATTCTCATTGTCATCATAAAAAATATCGCAAGGCTTCTGATCTAACGATATTTTGTTTATTTTTCTAATGAACCATCCGGATATTTCCCAATTAATAGTACTGGCGTTTCCGATAACGTATTATTTTTAAGAAACTGCTTCAATTGTTTAACTGAAGTATTAGCAATTTTTCTATTTTTACCAGTTAATTTATTTGCTAATACTTGAACTTGGTTTAACAGGTCTGAAGTAGGCTCATTGCTATCCTTAGCAGTCATTACACGTAATTCCGCTTTAATCAATGGCTGTAAAGCTTTATTGGATAGGTTTTTGTTGCGAATCCCATTAATGTAATTAGTGTAGCCTTTATATTTACCATCCTTAGAGACTAAATCAACAGAAATACCATTTTTAATAGTCGAAAGTCGCTTTACTTTAAATAGTGTATGATTCTTAACAAGCTTCTTTAGCACCTTTTGACTATATGATTTACCGCCCTTAGCTGCTGTATTCTTATACAGTGCTCCTTTAGTAGCATGAGGTAATTCAAAAATGTATCCTGCATTAGCTAACTTTTTAGTCCAAGCTTTATCAGTTACACGCTTAGGGTTCTCTACTTGTGCAGCTTGAACCGGAGTATTACTTGTGATAGCTAATAGCTGTCCTGTTGATACCATTGTTAGTACAGCTAAAACTTTAATTATTTTTTTCATATGCTTACCTCACTAGTACCATTAATGTGATTGCCAAAATTTATAGTTCAACATATTTTATTGGAAAAATAATTGAAGACTTTTGGGTAGATCTTTTCTAAAGCACAAAAGATTAATAATAAGTAGCAAAATTTTATCAAGACATTTGGTAATTCACTAAAAATATTTATATTATGAATAAGTATCTGTATTTGATAGTCAAAGAAATCAGTTACTGCCAAAACTAATACGGTAACAACAAAATGTACAGCAAATTCAAAGTGTAGCAATTTTTTAGAATTATTTTGGACTTTCTTTAGCTTCTTCATAAGTTACATCTACTTTATCTATAAGTTATTAATCCAACTTCTTATACGTATTACCTTTATATTTATAATATACCATTTTAAATAAGCGCTTTCAATAAAAACATAAAATAATTGTAGACCAATTCTAAAATTATTGGCTATACAACAATTTTTTCTATAATCTCATCTTGACATCTTTTAAACAATGGGCTTAATAATAAAGCACTTTTTTGACTTACCAATTTAAAGGATTTTTATTTTTTAAAAATCATACCACTTGATGATTTAATTATGAAAACATGAAAATTTAGCCTATATACTATAAACCACTAAAAATATGGAATATTACACTAAAAAAACAGCAAAAAACCAATCCGCAATGGATTGGTTTTTTAAAACATTATCTTTTATGTGTAATATACATAAGTTTATCTTAGTTTTGACTTTGAGAATTACTTTCACTAGCAGCATGAGCAACTGGAGCGGCAAAAGATGCGGCGCCACCAATTCCTAAAATAACTGCACGTCTAGCTTCATCTAAAAGACGTTGGCCAACATTTACTAATGAGTGAACAGTAATTACAACACCATCAACAATTAATGGAGCGATTCCAAGAACAGGAATTGCACTGAATACACCGAGTACCCATTCAGCTACATCAAAAACTACTTCAGTTATAGCATGAGCAATAAAAGTAACACCTTGTGCAGCTGCATCAATTCCGATAGAAGCTAAGTTTACAACAGAGCCATAAACACTTTCAGCTAGTTCTCTATCAGCTTCGTCAGCTTCAGTAGTATCCTCTTCTTCATCCTCACCATCTTCATCAGTCATATCTAAATCAGGGTCGTTTTCTTTAGCCTTTTGATTTTCATCATAGATCTTCAATGGACCGACAATAGATAGTGCTGCAACTGGTGCTAAAACAAGAGAGCGGCGAATTGTACTCCAAGCATATTGGAATCCATGCCACAATGAGTCTACTCCTATTAATACCCCATCAACAATTAATGGTGCAATACCAACAACAGGAATTGCACTAGCAACTCCTAAAACGATCATTGCCGCATACGCAACAGCATTAATTGGTTCTGCGACTAAGCTTTCAACTACATCAGCCGCTAAGTTAATCCCATTTGCGACAGCAAGTGAACTACAGATAGCATCTGCCTCTGACATTGCTTTGTCAGATTTACCTTGATTACTCGGATCAGTTGCAGTCTCATTTGCATCTTCATCAGTAGTAGCTGCTGTGTGAGCTTCTTCATTATTGGTAGTATTTTCTGCCGGCTTATCTTGATCAGTAGCAGTATTAGATGAACTAGTACTATCTACTGCTGACGCATTATCAGTTGTATCAACATCTGATGCATTGTCATGATTAGCTGTTGGTTCTTGATTACTATCAACAACTTCTGACTCTTGAGCTGCTGAATCAGTATTCTCATTTGCATTAGAATCTGGTTCAGCAACACTAGTAGCCTGATTTTCATCCGAAATAGCTGTTGTAGTCTGCACTATATCGTTGTCAGATTGTGCTGCATATACTTTTGAATTGTCATTTGACATAAACATTAGTGATGCAGCAACTAGTGAGCCTGCAATAGCTATTGGAACAGTATTTCGACGCATTATATCCCCTCCTAAAAATTAAATCAACTATATTTTCCATTTTAAGTATATTACATCTACAAATAATACAACACTTGTTATTTTTAGTCAAACTAAGAATTAATTAACTCAATTGCTTAAAAGTCTGGCTATACTAGGCTTCATTACCAACTATAATTTTCTCATTTACTTACTGCTGAACATCAATCACAAAGGAATTAATATCACCGCGATACTTAGCGATCGAGTACTCAATTGGTTGCTCATCAATCGTCATCCCCTGAGTATGAAAATTAAAAATTGGCTTACCTTGAGCAACATTCAATAAACTTGCTATTGTTTCATCGGCTTCAAGTACTTCCAACTTACGAATTACATGGGTAACTTTTAAGTCATATTTTTCCAGCACTTTATATAAGGAATCTTTAGCAAAATCATACTTGATTAACTCTGGCACCCTTTTTTGGGGAATATATGTCGTGACTAAAACTGTTGGCTGATCATTTGCATAACGCAGTCTTACTAGCTTAAAAACAGGCTCTGCTTCTTTGATATGCAAGCTATTTGCCACTTCTGCTTTAGCTGCTTCTGCTTTAAAGTAAAGCAAGTTAGTCTTGGGGTACATACCTTTAGCACTCATTTCACTGCTATAACTTTCGATTAGATGCGTGAATTCTTGCTCAATTTTGGTCTTTTTTACTAAAGTTCCCCGTTTACGGCGACGCTCCAAGTATCCCTGATTAACCAAATTAGAAATTGCCTGACGCACGGTTGGCCTGCTAACCTGATACTTTTGTGCCAATTCAGTTTCAGCAGGAATAATGGTTCCTAATGGATAAATACCTGTCTGGATTTTCTGCAAAAGATCATCTGCGATTATTTTATATTTGGGAAGATTCGGTATTGCCATATAGATTCTCTGCTTTCTAACTTGTTAATTTATGTTATGACATAAATACTATACCATGCAAAAAGCCGGTGTTAAAGCAAAATCTCCATTGCTTACATCGACCTTTTTAAAAGCAGTTACAACTTTTAAACTTCTAAAAAACTTACCTTATCTTCAGCAAAACGTTTCTTCAACGCATCAATAATTTTGATACCAGAACTAGTCCCAATTCGTTCTGCCCCTGCACTAATCATCGCCAAGAAGTCATCAGTATTTCTAATTCCACCTGCTGCCTTGACTTTAACCGTCGATCCAACCGTTTGCTTCATTAATTTAACGTCTTCTACTTTAGCTCCCGATGTACCAAAACCAGTTGACGTTTTAATAAAATCTGGCTTAACTTTTTTCGCAATCAAAGCTAATTGTTCAATTTCAGCTTTGGTTAAATAACAATTTTCAAAAATAACTTTGCAAGGTACTTGTTGGTCGTAACAAGCAGTCACCATTTGTGTCATTTCATCTTCTAGATATGCCCAATTGTGCGCCCGTACTTGAGTTAGATTAACTACATAATCAATTTCATTGGCACCATTTTGGATAGCATCCTTAGTCTCAGCTACCTTAGCAGCAATTGATGTCTGCCCTAGTGGAAAACTAATTGCTGCACCAGTATCAATATCAGTTCCCTGCAGTTGCTCTGAACAATATTTTGACTGCACCTGATTAATTGCCACCATCTTAAAATGATATTCTTTAGCTTCAGCACAGAGTTGCTTCATATCTGCTTCAGTCGCGTCAGCATGCAAATTAGTGTGATCGATTAAGCGTGCAAAATCATCAATTGTATATTTCATTTCTATTCTCCTTTTGTTATTACTTATTGTAATAATATAGCTACAAACACTTAAAAATTATATTTTTTGTAATTACATATTATTAATATAACACAATTTTATAACCATTGCATTAAACATTAGCAGCTTTAGCAATCAAGTAATAATAAAAATTTGCTTATAAATTTACGTGGATATAATTACAATTGTTATGCTTTACACAGCAGCTCTTTTTCTTATTAAGTAATTCATGATAAAATTACTTAGTAACATTATTGTAAGGAAGGCATCCATGGTTAAGCACCAATATTACTATCACGATCTAAGCGATGATCTGGTCACAACTAAAGATCAAGACTATCACTTAGCTTCTAACTACACAATTCTTCCTACTTCTGCTGGACATAGGTTCTGGTCAACAATCATCAAGCGGGTTGCTCATTTAGCCAGTATAATTTATAATCGAGTAATTGTACGCGTCCATATAATAGGAAAAGAAAAACTAGCAGCAGCTCATGGACAGGGATATTTTATTTATGGCAATCATACCCAAGCCTTTGGCGATGCGATTTTGCCACTAAGCTTTTTACCAGCTAATAATTATTACGCAATCTGTGCCCAAGCTAATTGGAGTATTCCCATACTTGGTAAACTAGTCGTGCCCTATTTCGGCTTACCAGTTGGTTATAACTTACAGGAATCTGGTAAACTAGTTAAGGCTGTTAAAAAAGTTATTAAAGCCAGCAAAACAGTGGTCATTTATCCCGAAGCGCACGTTTGGCCTTATTACACTAAAATTAGACCATTTAGTGCAACTAGTATGCATTTCCCAATTGCACTTAATGTACCAAGTTTTGTCATGACAACCACTTATCACCGTCCTAAAAGAGGTAAGCAGCCTCAAATCATAGTTTATCTTGATGGTCCATTTTATCCTGATAATAATTTAAATAAGAAACAAGCTCAAAATAAATTGCACAAGCAAATTTATACAATGATGCAGAAACGAGCAGCATTGAGTGACTATCAATATTGCACTTACACAAAGAAAGATTAAGGAGTTCTAAATGAATATTCTTTTTTGCGGCGATCATCACGCTGAAGACGGTATCTTGATTGCTATCCTATCTTTATTAAAAAATTCTGGAGCTAAAGAACTACATATTTATATTTTTACAATGTATGCTCAAAGCTACAAAAAGCAGTTTCAGCCTTTTAGCAAACACACCGCAGATTATTTAAATTCACTTTTAACTAAACAAAATTCCAAAAACACATTAAAGCTAATTGATTGTACTGGTGTCTTTGTTAAGGAGCCACCTCTAGCCAATATGGGAACTCACTTTACTCCTTATGCCATGTTGCGCTTATTTGCGGATCAAATTCCACAATTACCAGATAAGATTTTATACCTTGATGCAGATGTAATTATTAGACGTGAGTTGACTGAGCTTTACGAACATGATCTAACCAATACTGAATTTGCCGGCGTACTTGACTATTGGGGGCGCTTCTTTTATCACAACTTACACGAACACAAAGCATTTGACTATATCAATTCTGGAGTTCTGCTGTTAAATTTAGCAGAAATTAAACGTACCCGCTTATTTGCCAGAATCAGGCAACTATTACAAACCAAAACTGTCTTAATGCCTGATCAAGCAGCACTTAATCGCTTAGCACGCGAAAAAAGGATCCTGCCACGCCGCTACAATGAGCAATACAAACTAAAACCCGATACTGTTATACAACACTTCACTACTAGTTTTCGATTCTTGCCATTTTTCCATACACAAACAGTCAAACCTTGGGAGGTTGACCGCGTTCACGATGTGTTAAAATTACACGAATATGATGATTTATTAGACGATTACCTTGCTATTAAAGATAACCTAGTTAAAAATTGATATTTTAGAGGAGATTAATTCATGACTATCCCAGTTTTTTATACAATTAGTGACGATTTTACCAAATATGCCGCTATCTCGCTTAATTCTCTAGTTAAACATGCAAACAGCACTAACGACTACACTGTACATTTTCTGAGTCAAGATTTAACTGCCAAGCATCAGCATGATCTACAAGAGTTAGGCAGTGATAACGTTCATATTGAGTTTTGTAAAATTAACGATGAATTAGTTGCTCCGATTCAAAATCGCAAAGAAAACTATTTACGAGCAGACTTTTTTACAATGTCGATTTTCTACCGATTATTTATCCCTGACCTATTTCCTCAATATGATAAGGCCATCTATATTGATAGTGATACCATCATTAATGATGACATTGCTAAGCTATATAACACTGAGCTAAATAATAACTTATTTGCAGCTTGTACAGATTTGTCAATCCAATATGTTGACAAAATGGTAACTTATATCAAAGAAGTCTTAGCTCTTGATCCTAAAAAATACATTAATTCTGGAATGCTTGTACTAAACTGTCGTGCCTTTCGTGAAGAAGGGTTTATCGATCACTTCATGAGCCTTTTAACCAAATATCACTTTGACTGTATTGCGCCTGATCAAGATTACTTGAATGAAATCTGTGATGGACGGATTTTGCACCTTGATCCTAAATGGGATGCAATGCCAAACGATAATATGGAGCCTCTTACAGATCCTAGTCTAATTCACTACAATCTTTTCTTTAAGCCATGGCATTTTTATGACGTGCAATATGACCAATATTTCTGGGACAGTGCTAAAGAAACTAAGTTTTATGACGAGCTACAAGCCGAGCGCAGCAACTACACTGACAAGCAGCGTACTGATGATCGACAAAAACTCGATAAAATGTTAACCAAAAAAGATCAAACTATCAATGATCCCAATAATTGGGCACGGATCAAAGAACAAGGACCAGTTAATTTATGATTATCGGCGACAAGCGCGAACAAGTAATTCAAAATATCAAGCAAGCAGCTAATCACGAACACTTTACCGCTAAAACTGAAATTGGAGATCCTGTTTTGTCTTTAAATGAGCGAACAAGATTAGTCAGTGATTTTTGGCAGGATCAAAGTAGCTTAAAAGGTAAGATAAATAACAAAATTGGCCATGCAATTTTTAATATTTTGGTACATACATTAACTGCTTCTACCAAATTCGATGGATTAGAAAACCTCAAAGATATCCCTACTGACGGTGCAATTGTTACAGCTAATCACTTTAATCAAATTGACGAATTTGCCATTAAACACCTTGCAAGTAAAACTCACCATCAATTAGCAATTGTAATTGAAGATACCAATTTAAAATTGCCTGGTTTTTTAAGTTATTTAATGCACTATGTCGGAACTATTCCTCTAATTAGGAGCACTAACTATATGGGTAACGAATTTCCTAAACACTTGCATGATGCGCTTGCCAAAAATAATTGGGTTTTAATTTACCCAGAGCAAGAAATGTGGTGGAACTATCGCAAACCACGCAAGTTACAGCGCGGCGCCTATTATTTTGCAGCTAAACAAAATGTTCCTATTATTTCAACTTTTATTGAAATTCAAACTATAAATAAGAAAGAAAAAGATCACCCTAACTTTTACAAGACCAAGTATATAGTCCATGTTTTACCACCAATTTATCCGCAACCCGAGCTAAGTCTTAAACAAAATTCGCAGCAGATGCTCGAAAAAGACTATCAACAAAAGGTAGCAGCTTATGAGAAGTGTTATCATAAAAAACTAGACTATCGCTTTACACCATGGGACATCGCTGGTTGGTGTAATGAATAAATATATAAGCTAATTAATAGACTTTATGCCGTTAAAAGATTATCATAATCATAAGAATAACGTTTGAATAAAAGAGAAAGAGATGTTTTTAATGGAAAAATTCACAAAAGAATCTTTAGCAAAATTTGATGGTAAGAATGGTAACCCTGCATACGTTGCGATTGACGGTACTGTTTACGATGTAACTGGCAATTCTCATTGGACTGATGGTGAACATCACGGTGTTGAAGCTGGTCGTGACTTGACTGAGGCAATTGCTCAATCTCCTCACGGTAAGAGTGTATTAGGTAACTTAAAAGAAGTTGGCACATACAGCGAAGACTAATTAAGTTCAATATAATAACAAAAATGTCTGGATACTTCCTCTTTATAAGGATTATTCAGACATTTTTGTTTTGGTTTGTTATTTTATACTAACTAGTTAAAATTAGCTTGCTTAACATAGCGATTATTATCAATTGTATAGTAAGCTTTATTTTTAATAGTTACCGGCTTGCCGTATGTACGCAATGTTTGACCTGCCTTGACAACCTGACGACCAACTCGTTGACCATACCGATTATAAATATAAGCATTATGAGTAAGCCCACGTTTAGTGCCATCAATGTTATCTGCCGGAATTCGTTCACCATTACCGAATTCATAAAATTCTTGACCATTAATCGTTTCAGATACAGCAGCATAACACATTGACCCTACACTAAGAATTAATTTATTAGTCCGCTGACCATTTTGATCATAGATATAAGTATCTCGCTTAACATTGCCATTGACTACAATTCCCTCAATATAGCCAGGACGCTGCGGTGTAGCAGCGTTATCATTAAGATCTGCCTTTTTAACAAATTGATCATTGCCAATACTGTAATATTCTTCGCCATGCATGACTACAGGATCACCATAAGTCGCAATACTAGTGCCACCTTTAAGTTTACCCTGACTAGTAGCCTCACCATATTGATTATAAATAACAGAATTGTGAGTCACAGTCCAAGTTTTATTATCAATATTACCGGCAGCCAAATATAAATCTTGACCTAAACTATAAAACTTACGTCCATTAATAATCTTAGTGCCATAAGTTGCAACCTTAGTACCAGTTTTCAAAGCAACGTCGTTAGTTCGTTGACCATTTTGATCATAAATATAAGCATTATGAAATAATTCTTTTTCGACCCCTTGGTCAGCAGTCGCAGTTTTAGTGGCTGTATTCGTAGTATCGGCTGCCTTAACCACTTGATTATTAAGCATTAGTGTGCTGCCTGCAGCAACACCAGTTAAACCTAAGCTAGCAACTACCAATGTGCTAACTTTAATATCTTTTATCTTTCCCAACATCATCATATCCTTTCAATTAGTTTCCTAAGTTATATAATACAGTATAACTTAACTTTATCAAATATTTATTTTGATTTGTTATATAACAAAAAAGGTACAATATCACTCAACATAGCAATATCATACCCTTTTGGCTCAAAAAGCTTGACTTTAAGAATTCATTTGTAAATACTTTTCTGCGTTACGCAAATCAACAATTGAAAGTTGTCCTGGAGCTGAGGTTTGACCAACAGCTCCAAACGATAAGCTCGATCCAAAGACCTGCCCTGCAATCCGACTTACCTTACCTAAATCTCCCATCGCCATCGTAATCAGCGGATTAGCTAGTTGGTCATGGACATTTGTAGTTGCTGCTAAAAGCGTTAAGACATCTTGTGGTGTTTGCGGCATACATGCTAATTTAGGTACATCCGCACCTAATTGTGCCATCTTATTTAGTCTGAACTCAATCACATCTTGCCCAGGAACCTTTTCAAAGTCATGATTACTCATAATTACCACCACATTATACTTATGAGCTAACTCAACTAGTTCCACTATCTGTTTTTCATTATGAAAAAGTTCAATATCTACCGCATCACCTAAGCGATTGGTAATAATCGTCTGCAACAATTCAAGATAGGCAGATTCTGCTAAATCACACACGCCTCCTTCGTTCTTAGTTCTGAAAGTTACCAAAATAGGTAATTCGCCAACTAATTCACGTAATTGCTGTGCAGTAGCAACCAATTGCTCATTATCTTCAATACCTTCAGTATAGTAGTCAATCCGCCACTCCATAAGATCAGGACTAGCTGCAACTATTTCCTTGGCATTAGTAATGATTTCCGCCTTGGTTTTACCAACATTGGGGACAGCAATTTTAGGTAAGCCTTCACCTAAAATTATATTTCTGATTTTTACAGTTGCCATGGGTTACCTCAATTATTTGTCTTCATCAGCAAACATAATTTGTTTAATATAATCAGTAGGCATATCTTGACCCGTCCACAACTTAAACGAAGCAGCACCTTGTTCGATCATCATTCCAATTCCGTCAAAAACATGTTCAACTCCGGCTTTTTGTGCAACCTTCATCAGTTTAGTTGTTCGCGGAGAATATACTGTATCAAAAACAACCATATCCTTATGGAACCAAGTTGGATCTTCAACTAAAGTTTTATCTTCTAATGGTTTCATCCCCACGCCAGTTGCGTCACAATAAATATCACTAGCTGCGATTGCCGCTTTAAATGCTTCTTGATCATCAAGATTAGTCAATGAAGCTTTGCAATTGGTATTTTCTTGGATAGTTTTAACAGTCTTTTCCGCTTGTTCCCATTTAGCATCTTTAATATTGAAAATCTTAATTTCCTTAACTCCATCAAGAGCTGATTGAACTGCAATTGGAGTAGCAGCACCGCCAGCGCCAGTTAAAGTCATTACCTTGTCTTTAACAGAAATGCCTTCATCCTTTAAAGCTTGCACAAAGCCAATTCCATCAGTTGTATAACCGGTCAACGTCCCGTGATCGTTAACAATCGTATTAACTGCATCACACATTTTTGATGCTGGTGATAGCTTATCCAAATATTGCATAACTGCATTTTTATTCGGCATTGACACATTCGAACCACGCATATCTAACGTTCTAATTGCATCAACTGCTTTACCCAATTTGTCATTACCCACTTCAAAACAAAGGTAAGCATAATTTAACCCTAACTTAGCAAATGCATTGTTGTGCATCGTCGGTGACATTGAGTGCCGAATTGGATCTGCCATCAGTCCGATTAAATACGTATGTCCATCTAACCAACCTGTAATTGGTCCATTTATACCTGTAATTTTATTAGCCATAATTTTTTCTCCTTTATTTAAATAATTTAATTACCATTAATCAGCGTTAGTATTATAAGCTGCTGCTGTACCAGCAACAAAACCAGAAGCATAGCTCCAGGAATTCATCATACTTGGCATTGAATCCTTACCATTAGCTCCGCCCACAATCTCACCAGCAGCATAAAAATTAGTAATTGGTTCTAGTTCTGTATCCAATAATTCCATTTGTGGTGTAGTTTCATAGCCACCTAAGGTTGTACAAAAACGCAACTTTTGTTCAATAACATAATAGGTATCACCCTCATACTCATGCATAAACTTAGCTGAACGACCAAATTCTGTGTCGCGACCTGTCTTAACTGCAGCCGTATAATCCGCTAGCGTCTTTTGTAGATTAGCATAATCTATTCCAGCTTTTTGGGCAACCTCGGCTAAGTTACCTTTAACCAAAACTGGACTCTGTTTTCCTTCCAAAGCAAAATAGCCAGCAATTTCTTCAGCTGTAAAGCCATATTTTAGTAACAAGGCATAGAATCTCTGCCAAATTCGCTCATCTATTACAATATATGCTGTTTGATCTTTTTGAGCAGCAATGGCATCCCTAAAATGAGTATACGGCGCAGATTCATTGACAATTCGTTTACCAGCATGATTAACAAAGATTGCACCCATATCCGTAGCTTCTTTAGTAGAATATGTGGTTAACTTAGCGATGCCCGGTTCTACTTCCAAGCCATGTGGATATACCTTATACCAATCCAGATTACGTGTTACTAAGTTCATGTTTTTAGCAAAATCAAAATAATCACCAGTCGAAGTCATTGGCCCATAGTAAGGAATATTCGTCTTGTGTTCACGATAATCACGTGCACCCCAGCCACCAGCTGCTAAAATTAATGACTTAAAATTAACTGTAGTTGTCTGATGCTTACCCTCTGCAACTAAGGATACTAATTTATCACTATCATTTTTAAGAAGTTCTTCAACACGCGCATCTAATAAGATCTTCCCGCCTTTTGCTTCAAAAGCCTTGGCCACCTTAGTTATAACTTCATACGAACTTTCAGATGGCATTTCAATCTGCCGATCAACCGAGTGCTCTACTGTTTGTGTTTCAGCCTTTTGATATTGTAAATCAGCAAATTCAGTAATAAAATCAACTGCTTGCCCAATATTATTGGCAAGTAAATCTGACAACATTGGATAATTAGTCCCGCGACATTCACGCGCAATATCTTTGACTAAGCGGCTAGCAGAATCTTTTTGAGCTTCTGCACCCAATAACCTAGCAGAGACTTTTGAACCTGTACCAACCACGTTTGAACCGTTTAAGGCAGTTGCACCACCTAAGTAGCCGTTCTTTTCTAATACTAAAACCTTTTTACCCATTGCTAATGCCCGCGATGCAGCCATTAGGCCAGCCATTCCAGATCCAACGACTGCAACATCAACATCTAGAGTAACACTTTTATGTTCTGGCTTATTCTGCGACTGGGCAGGTTTAATATCATTATCCTTAAGTGCCTTTTGTCCTGCATCAAGCATAGCTTGCGTCATAATTGAAGCACCTGAAACTGCATCAACAGCAAAACTCTGTTCATCCAGTACATTCTGCTTTAATTTACCAAAAACTTGATCAAAAATAGCTGGAGTTTCTGAACTCTTTGTTACCTGCAAATCGGTAATTTTATTTCCATCTACAGCAATATCAAAATCAATTTGACCATTACGCCCTTGAGCCTGTGCTTTAATTTTTTTAGTTGTCATATTGAACCTTTCTTTTTAATTGTGCCTATTTATTCAGCGATATTAAATTTACGTCCCCGCATAATTAAAACACCAGTTAAAACTACTGAAATAATAGCGATAATCGTGGTAATCCAGAAAACCATTAATGTACTGGCCGAGTTGGCTTTTAAGACAAAGGCTGCCACTAGTGGGGCAACAAAATAAACCACTGCTGGTGCAAAACTATAATAAGATGTAATTTTCCCGTGACCTTGTGGAAAATATGAAGTCAAAACAGACAAACCAACCTGCCAAACACCACCAGCCGCAAAGAAACCAACTAAAACCGCACCAATTTCACCAGAAATAGCAGATGGATTAAGTACCATTAATAGCAAACCACAAGCTGAAATAGCAGCATAAGTCAAAATTAAATATAACCGCTTCACTTTTGTAACCAAAGCTGAAGTCACAAACACAGAAACTAGCGATGCAATTGAATACCATGACACTAGTTGATTAGCATTAGCTGCTGATTCATTTAAAACATACTGTCCATAGTACGGCGCATATAGTGAAAAAATATAAAAAGTAAAACAAAGAGTAAAACCTAAAGTAATAATCATAACTCCATCAACTGCCAGCTTAGGCTGATTACCGGTTTGGCCAGTTGCCTCAACTTCAGCTTGGTCACTTGAGGTTTCATCTTGAGTCTGTGGTGCATAAGCTACTTTTAATGTTAACACTATATCTAGCAATAAAATAACTACTAAAACACTAGCAGTAATTTTAGGATCCTTAATCAATTTAACCCAAAACGGAAACAACATTTGCATTACCTGCATAGCTGCCTTAACAAACGAATTCATCGTTGCAGTTTTATCTGGAAAAGCATCAGCTAAGGCAGGATACCCAGCAGTATCACCAAAGGAATTAGTTGCTCCAAAAAACATGGCTGCAATTCCAGCTAACCAAACATTATTAGCAAAAGCTGCGCCTAATAAGAAAGCGATATCACAAGCAAGTGAAATCAGTAAAGTATGCTTACGTCCAATACGATCAGAAATTGAACCAGCAAACAGAATTGTAATAATTCGACCTAAACCAACCATTGCCATCACGATTGAAATAGCCGCTTCACTAGCATGCCAAGCTTGAGCTAAGACTTGCCGATACTGACTAATAAAGATTGTCGCCGCACCAACTACTGCATAATTCAAATACACAGAAGTTGCCGCGCCAACATAACGTTGTCGTTTCATAAACTCTCCCTATAAAAATATTTGTTTTTTTAATCAGTATCAATATACCGCTTTCTAAATAAAAACAACAATTAGTTTTGTTCTAGACTTTATTTAATAAAACTATATCTTATCAAGGCTTTAACTCTAGGATTTTACCATTTAAGAAATTACACTGCTTACTACTAAAATTCATTTACTGAACTTTACACTATTATTTTGATTAGTTAATATAAATTATCTTTGCGATTTTATAGTTAACATTTATAATTTAGGTATCATACAAAAACTTTTGAGGTAAAAAATGAATTTAAATCAACTTTACTATTTTCGCGAGTTAGCTGATCAAGGACAGTATACTAAAGCAGCGAATCAACTTTTTATTAGTCAACCTACCTTATCGGTTTCAATTAAGCAATTGGAAAACGAGCTTCACTGTCAACTATTTAGACATGCTGGTCATTATGTAAAATTAACGCCCTATGGACAAATCTTCTACGACACAGTCGTCAATTCATTAGATACACTTGATAACGGCAAAAAAAAGCTAAAACAAAAAATTAGCCAAGACCAAGGAAACATTCATATCGCCAGCATCCCTACTGCAATTGGTACTATTTTGCCTAAAATTATTAAAGTTTATCAACAAGAAAGTAATACTTCAGCTCATTTTATTTATCATGACAATCCTTCATACCAAGTTTGTGAAGGGATTGAAAACGGTTGGTATGACATTGGAATTTGTTCTTTTGTCCCTAAATATCGCTCTTTTACCTATATCCCACTTTATACTGAAGAAATAATTGCTATTGTTGCTAAAGAAAACAGCCTTACAAAGATTAAACAAATTTCACCAGAAGAATTACGTGGTGAAAATATCATTACCTATTCCCAGAAAATTCAAATTGGTAAAGATGTTACCGATGCACTGTTAGCTGCCGCTTCTGATTTAACAATTACCAATCGACTTCATGACGAATTAGCGATTGCTGGTCAAGTAATTACCAATAATCTAGTTGGAATTGTTGCTAATACTATTTATCTTAGTGGTTTCGACATCCATAAAATAAAAATTGATTTACCAAAAAATACTCGACAATTATATTTAGTTTATGATCCTGTTAATCAGCTTTCGCCAGAAATATTTGATTTGATTAATTTTTTAAAAGGAAGCAGACAAATGATTCAAGACTTAGCCAATGAATCTGTTATGGATAGTAATTATCATGACTAATTCAATCACACAAAATGCCTTACGCGCACTTTTATATGAAGTTGCCACTCAGCCTAAGCCTGGCTTAGTTGACCCTGTTAGCTCAGGTCCACATCCTGACATGGATATCTATACCTTTATTGACAGTAGCCTAAGTCTAGAAAGCTATTTAAAAGCAGCTGAAATGCTAGGGCAAACATTCAGACAAGATAATTTAACCGACATGTTCTTTGAATTACGTCAAAAAGGTCTTGCTGCTGAACAAGAGATGTATGCTGCCACTGACAACATCAATACTCATAAAGGCGCAATTTTTGCGTTGGGAATTTTTGTTTGCGCTGAAAGTTATGCTCAAACACAGCAGGCTGAACTATTCACTACCATTAGACAAATGTGCACAGGTTTAGTTGAACATGACCTAAATAAAAATAATAATCTACAAACTGCTGGAACAAAAACCTATCAAAAATATGGTTATGGCGGTGCCAGACAAGAGGCCCAAAATGGCTATCCAATTGTTGAACAAGTAGCGCTTCCTTTTTTAAAAAAACGAACAGGCTGCATCCAAACTAGAATTCTTGATACTCTAATGAAGATTGCTTCGGTTGCAATTGACAGTAATTTGATTAAACGAGCAGGTGGTGACATTAGTGCTGTAACTTGGGTCCAAGAACAAGCTAAAAAGTATCTTGCTTTAGGTGGATATCAAACTGTACAAGGAAAGGAATTTTTACTGGCATTTAACCAAGAAATGACTGATAAAAATTATAGTCTAGGTGGCTGTGCTGACCTGTTAATCGTGACCATTTTTGTAGCATTAGAGCGTAATTATTTATAAACAAAAAGAAGTTGACTTTGATCAACTTCTTTTTAATGATTAAATTTAATTTTTAATGTGTTGAGGCGCCAGAAGCAGTATCTGGGATTGCCGCACAAGCCGTATCTGCTGCAATTCGGCCAAACGTAAAAATGTCTGCCAAAGAATTTCCGCCTAACCGATTACCAGCATGTAATCCGCCAGCTACTTCACCAGCAGCATATAGGCCAGCAATTACTTGACCATTTTGGTCAAGAACTCGCGTCTTAGGATCGATTCGTAAGCCACCCATTGTATGATGAATTGCCGGTTTACGTGGGGTTGCATAAAATGGCGCTACTTCACACTTCAAATTAAAGGTACTCTTACCAAATTCAGGATCTTTACCTGTATCAACATAAGAATTATATTTCTTAACTGTTGCTACTAAAGTTGCTGGATCCATGCCAACTTTTTCAGCCAATTCTTCAAGCGTATCGGCCTTAAATAAAGTCCCAGCTTCAACTTGAGCATCAATCGACTCCTGTGTAGTATTATAAGCAGTTTCCTTAATTTTATCATCAGCAATTAGGTAGAACAAGCCACCATTGTCAATCGCTGCTTTGGCCAAAGTATCACGTTCAGCAAATTCGTTAACAAACCGGTTGCCCTTTTGATTAACCATAATAAAGTTTTCAGGTGGAGTTTGCAGTCCAGAGAACAATTCACCGGTTTTTGGATCAGAAACTGGCATTAATTGGATAAAACCCATACCAACTAAATCTGCTCCAGCTTCTTGTCCTAGAGCAATCCCATCACCTGTGATTGCTGGTGAATTAGTTGTTGCAATATCATCAGCAATTTCAGTCCAATAAGTATTGTACTTTTGGACCATCTGCGTATTAGCGCCAAATCCACCAGAAGTTAGAATAACTTGTTTGGCATGAATCGTTATTTTGCTACCATTATCTTGTTTAGCAACCACGCCAACTACTTGTCCATTTTCAATTAATAAATGCTGTGCCCGCGTTTGAGTTAAAACATTAGCACCATGCTCTTTAATCCAATCACCCAAAACATGAACAAAGGCATAACCCATTGGTTCAACTGGTTTGTGGCCTCTACGCCATAAGGCACCAACTGGCATCGTAACTTGCTTACGATCAAATTTAACTCCTAAATCTGTTAGCCATCTAACAGAATCCAGGACATTTTCAATTAATTCCTTAACCAAATCATAGTTACCATGAATTTCTTGACCATTAAGATCCGTTCTCTTACCACCTAAATAAGTTTGAATTTCATGTAGCAATTTTGAATCAAATAAATAATCCGCACCCGTTGCCAAATAGTCATTAATTTGTTTCTGTAATTGTTTAAAGTCATCCTGGTATTCAGCATCAATTTCGGCAATCGGAGTTTCCGCTAATTCTTTTAAGGTCTCTTTTTCACCAGGTAAAGCTTTAAAATCTTTTTGCCAGTCAGGTTCAGCAGCATTCATTGGGCCACCGGCGCGAGTAGTATTACCACCGATTTGTGGATATTTTTCTAATAAAATAACCTTTTTACCATTTTGAATTGAACGAGCTGAAGCTGCTAAACCAGCACCACCAGCACCAATCACTACAACATCTGTCGTGAGCTCTTGATCGCTAGCTTGTGCCAATTCTGGTTTAGCCCTTTGTTGCCACTCGTTTGCATCGCCATCAGCTTCTGTAATTGCCTGTGCAACACCACTAACAATTCCGTTACTGGAAATAGTAGCACCACTGATTGCATCAACATTTAGAGTTTGATAATCAACAATTTCTTTAGGTAGACGCTTAAATACTTCATCAGCCACGCCTTTAGTTTCACCACTTGAATCAACCGTGATATTAGTGATTTTATCATCTTCGATTGATACTTCCATTGGCATAGAGCTTGAACCATGACCCTTAGCCTTAACTTGATATTTTCCTGTTTTCATCGTAGTAGTTTCCTTTCACTTTGATTACTTTTAATTAAATTTTACTAACTTTACCGAAATCTGTGAAATAGTTTTCTAGCAAATAGGTTATAATAGTTTTGTTATCGAAAGGAGCTCATTAATGAAAAATCCAGAAACCTTGTTACACTATCTTGATGTTCTACTAAAAGAAAGTAATTTTACCAAAGCAGCTCAAGAATTATTTATTTCGCAGCCCTATTTAACTCAGTTAATTAAACGTATCGAAAAAAAATTAGGTACAACAATTATTGACCGACAGCAGATTCCTTTCACACTAACAAAGGCTGGAAGTATTTACTATAAATACCTTGAAAAAGAAATTGTAGATAAAGAAAATTTAAATCGACAGCTTCTTCCTATCATTCAACCAAACACAGAAATCATTAGAATTGGTATTTTGGAAAGCCTAGGTAGCTTTTTACTAGCACAACTATTGCCAGACTTTCTAGATAAAAATCCTAATATTAATATTCAACTCAAGGAAACTTCTCCCCGAAATAATGAAACAAATCTTCTCAATGAACAAATAGACTGTTATATTGGACAAAACCCAGAATCAATTAATCAAGAATTTGATCTCCACATAAATGGTAGTGAAAAATACTTTATCATAATTTCACCTAAATCAAAATACTTTAAAAAAGGAAAGTTTATTCTAGAATCTGATGAATATGACTTGCAAGAACTATTACAAGAACCATTTGTTGTCAGTAATTCAAATTCTGCAATCAGACATCAACTAGATGCAATTTTTCATCGCTTTAACATTAAGCCCAACCTAGTATTAGAGAGCAACAGTATTATAACCGTCACTAATTTAGCAATCAAGGGAGTGGGCTTAACGATCTCGGCAGCAAGTATTATTAAACGCATGGCACAAACACCAATTAACCTGTTACCCCTAGACCCAAATTTAATTAATATTAGATACTTCATTGCCACCAAAGCAAAAAGACCTCAAACTCCAGGGATAACAAAACTAATTAATTCATTCAATGAACTAGAAATCAAACCAAAAATCAAGTAAAAGACCGAGGATGATATTCATCCTCGGTCCTCTTTTGCTCCGGCTGACAGACTCGAACTGACGACATCTTGATTAACAGTCAAGCGCTCTACCAACTGAGCTAAGCCGGAATATTAAAAAAGCACGGCAACGTCCTACCCTCGCAGGCAGTTTCCCACCAACTACTCTCGGCGTTAAGAAGCTTAACTTCTGTGTTCGACATGGTTACAGGTGTTTCCTTCTTGCTCTTGCCACCGTACTTTTTATTCTCTTTGAGTTTTTACACTCAAAACTAAATATAATCTACTCTTTTTACCGTTCCACTCTCTTTCCAAATTGCACTCGCTTTTGGTCAAGTCCTCGACTGATTAGTACTAGTCCGCTCCAAGTATCACTACTCTTCCACTCCTAGCCTATCTACCTCATCGTCTTTGAGGTGTCTTACTACTTTACGTATGGGAAATCTCATCTTGAGGGGGGCTTCGCACTTAGATGCTTTCAGCGCTTATCCCTGCCATACTTAGCTACCCAGCTATGCCTTTGGCAAGACAACTGGTACACCAGCGGTATGTCCATCCCGGTCCTCTCGTACTAAGGACAGCTCCTCTCAAATTTCCTACGCCCACGACGGATAGGGACCGAACTGTCTCACGACGTTCTGAACCCAGCTCGCGTGCCGCTTTAATGGGCGAACAGCCCAACCCTTGGGACCTACTACAGCCCCAGGATGCGACGAGCCGACATCGAGGTGCCAAACCTCCCCGTCGATGTGAACTCTTGGGGGAGATAAGCCTGTTATCCCCAGGGTAGCTTTTATCCGTTGAGTGATACTCTTCCATGCGGTACCACCAGATCACTAAGCCCGACTTTCGTCCCTGCTCGAGTTGTCTCTCTCGCAGTCAAGCTCCCTTTTACCTTTACACTCTATGAATGATTTCCAACCATTCTGAGGGAACCTTTGGGCGCCTCCGTTACTCTTTAGGAGGCGACCGCCCCAGTCAAACTGCCCGTCTGACACTGTCCTAAATCTCGCTTAGAGATCCTAGTTAGAGTAGCCATCAAACAAGGGTAGTATCCCAACATTGCCTCTGATAATACTAGCGTACTATCTTCTCTGGCTCCTACCTATCCTGTACATGTTTAACAGCTACCCAATATCAAATTGCAGTAAAGCTCCATGGGGTCTTTCCGTCCTGTCGCGGGTAACCCGCATCTTCACGGGTATTATAATTTCACCGAGTCTCTCGTTGAGACAGTGCCCAAATCATTTCACCTTTCGTGCAGGTCGGAACTTACCCGACAAGGAATTTCGCTACCTTAGGACCGTTATAGTTACGGCCGCCGTTTACTGGGGCTTCAGTTCGAACCTTCGCTTGCGCTAAGCTCTCTCCTTAACCTTCCAGCACCGGGCAGGTGTCAGCACCTATACGTCGTCTTACGACTTTGCAGATACCTGTGTTTTTGATAAACAGTTGTTTGGGCCTATTCACTGCGGCTGGTTCTTACACCAGCACCCCTTCTTCCGAAGTTACGGGGCTATTTTGCCGAGTTCCTTAACGAGAGTTCTCTCGCTCACCTTAGTGTTCTCCACTCGACTACCTGTGTCGGTTTGCGGTACGGGTACATTAGCTCTCACTAGAAGCTTTTCTTGGCAGTGTGACTACTTCACCTTCGCTACTTTTATTTCGCTCCTCATCACGTCTTGTGATTATCGAAAGTAAGCATTTGACTCACTCTCTCACTTAACGCTTGAACATGGCTTCCAGCGCCATGCGTGCTTCACCTTCTGCGTCCCTCCATCGTTATTAACGATCTAATGCAGTACAGGAATCTCTACCTGTTGTCCATCGGCTACGCCTTTCGGCCTTACCTTAGGTCCCGACTTACCCTGGGCGGACGAGCCTGCCCCAGGAAACCTTAGTCTTTCGGCGGATAGGATTCTCACCTATCTTGCGCTACTCATACCGGCATTCTCACTTCTAAGCGCTCCACTTATCCTTTCAATTAAGCTTCTCCGCTCTTAGAACGCTCTCCTACCACGCATTACTTTCATAATGCATCCACAGTTTCGGTACTATGCTTAGCCCCGGTAAATTTTCGGCGCAGCGTCACTCGACTAGTGAGCTATTACGCACTCTTTTAATGATGGCTGCTTCTAAGCCAACATCCTAGTTGTCTACGCAACTCCACATCCTTTTCCACTTAGCATAGATTTTGGGACCTTAACTGGTGATCTGGGCTGTTTCCCTTTCGACTACGGATCTTATCACTCGCAGTCTGACTCCAGTGCGCAGATATCTGGTATTCGCAGTTTATCTGAATTCAGTAACCCTTGACGGGTACTCTTCGTCCAAACAGAGCTCTACCTCCATTATCTTTTCTCGCACCAGGCTAGCCCTAAAGCTATTTCGGAGAGAACCAGCTATCTCCAAGTTCGTTTGGAATTTCACCGCTACCCACAACTCATCCCCGCAATTTTTAACTTACGTGGGTTCGGTCCTCCAGTGCGTTTTACCGCACCTTCAACCTGGTCATGGGTAGGTCACTTGGTTTCGGGTCTACATCAAATAACTCCTGCGCCCTTTTCAGACTCGCTTTCGCTACGGCTCCGTCCTTTTATGACTTAACCTTGCTATTTAACGTAACTCGCCGGTTCATTCTACAAAAGGCACGCCATCACCCTTTAACGGGCTCTGACTACTTGTAAGCACACGGTTTCAGGTTCTCTTTCACTCCCCTCCCGGGGTTCTTTTCACCTTTCCCTCACGGTACTGGTTCACTATCGGTCACAAGTGAGTATTTAGCCTTACGAGATGGTCCTCGCTGCTTCAATCGGAATTCCTCGTGTTCCGACCTACTCAGGATACTGCTCAGCGTGCTTGAAATTTCGCTTACGGGGCTCTCACCTTCTCTGGCTTATCTTCCCAGATAATTCTGCTATCTCTTACACTACCTTTATTGCAGTCCTACTACCCCAAATGATAAATCATCTGGTTTGGGCTCTTTCCGTTTCGCTCGCCGCTACTATGGAAATCGATTTTTCTTTCTCTTCCTGCAGCTACTTAGATGTTTCAGTTCACTGCGTCTTGCCCTTATTAGCTATGTATTCACTAATAAGTAATACAATTTCTTGTATTGGGTTCCCCCATTCGGATATCTCCGGATCTCTGCGTACTTACCGCTCCCCGAAGCATTTCGCTGTTTGTCGCGTCCTTCTTCGCCTTCTTGTGCCTAGGCATTCACCGTGCGCCCTTCTTTTCTTGACCTTACCTTTAAGATCTTCTCTCTCGGTCGCTCGTGCAATCTGTTTTTCTCTTTGATTGTTTCTCGGTTTTTTCTAGATTATATTCAGTTTTCAATGTCCTAACCATGAATCATAAAGATTCAATGGAGGCTAACGGGATCGAACCGATGACCTCCTGCTTGCAAAGCAGGTGCTCTCCCATCTGAGCTAAGCCCCCAATATTCTTTTAAACAATTATAGCTTAATATACAAAGCCTTAACTGTCAATGGGCCTAAGTGGACTTGAACCACCGACCTCACGCTTATCAGGCGTGCGCTCTAACCAGCTGAGCTATAGGCCCGTCTAAAGCGTATATTTTCAGAGGTACTACCCTCAAAACTAAACAATGTCTTCGCTTCTGTGTGCTTCCTTGCTCCTAGGCTTCTTTTAGTATTCCTACTCTCCACCTATTCGCTCTTCCTTAGAAAGGAGGTGATCCAGCCGCAGGTTCTCCTACGGCTACCTTGTTACGACTTCACCCTAATCATCTGTCCTACCTTAGACGGCTGACTCCTTACGGTTATCCTACCGGCTTTGGGTATTACAGACTCTCATGGTGTGACGGGCGGTGTGTACAAGGCCCGGGAACGTATTCACCGCGGCATGCTGATCCGCGATTACTAGCGATTCCAGCTTCATGCACTCGAGTTGCAGAGTGCAATCCGAACTGAGATTAGCTTTAAGAGATTCGCTTGCCTTCACAGGTTCGCTCCTCGTTGTACTAACCATTGTAGCACGTGTGTAGCCCAGGTCATAAGGGGCATGATGACTTGACGTCGTCCCCACCTTCCTCCGGTTTGTCACCGGCAGTCTCATTAGAGTGCCCAACTTAATGCTGGCAACTAATAATAAGGGTTGCGCTCGTTGCGGGACTTAACCCAACATCTCACGACACGAGCTGACGACAGCCATGCACCACCTGTCTTAGTGTCTCCGAAGAGAACGTCATATCTCTATGATTTGCACTAGATGTCAAGACCTGGTAAGGTTCTTCGCGTTGCTTCGAATTAAACCACATGCTCCACCGCTTGTGTAATTCCCCGTCAATTCCTTTGAGTTTTAACCTTGCGGTCGTACTCCCCAGGCGGAGTGCTTAATGCGTTAGCTGCAGCACTGAGAGGCGGAAACCTCCCAACACTTAGCACTCATCGTTTACGGCATGGACTACCAGGGTATCTAATCCTGTTCGCTACCCATGCTTTCGAACCTCAGCGTCAGTTACAGACCAGAGAGCCGCCTTCGCCACTGGTGTTCTTCCATATATCTACGCATTCCACCGCTACACATGGAGTTCCACTCTCCTCTTCTGCACTCAAGAAATACAGTTTCAGATGCAATTCCTCAGTTAAGCTGAGGGCTTGCACATCTGACTTGTCTTCCCGCCTGCGTTCGCTTTACGCCCAATAAATCCGGACAACGCTTGCCACCTACGTATTACCGCGGCTGCTGGCACGTAGTTAGCCGTGACTTTCTGGTTGATTACCGTCAAATATATAGCAGTTACTCTATACATCCTTCTTCACCAACAACAGAGCTTTACGATCCGAAAACCTTCTTCACTCACGCGGCGTTGCTCCATCAGACTTGCGTCCATTGTGGAAGATTCCCTACTGCTGCCTCCCGTAGGAGTTTGGTAGTGTCTCAGTCCCAATGTGGTAGTTCAGTCTCTCAACTCGGCTATGTATCATTGCCTTGGTGTAGTACTTTACCCTACCAACTAGCTAATGCACCGCGGGTCCATCCTTTAGCGACAGCTCGAAAGCCGCCTTTTATAGCTTGATCATGCGATCTTACTTCTTATTTGGTATTAGCACCTGTTTCCAAGTGGTATCCCAATCTATAGGGTAGGTTACCCACGTGTTACTCACCCATCCGCCGCTCGCGCTCTTAGCTTCCTACCCGAAGGTATTCTGTTAAAATTGCTCGCTCGACTTGCATGTATTAGGCACGCCGCCAGCGTTCGTCCTGAGCCAGGATCAAACTCTCATTTTTATCTGTTTGTTTGAATGTTTGCTCATTCGTTCTCCAAGATTTGCATCTCGGATTTATTTGCTTGCGAAATTGACTTCGCTCTTGTTTTGGGCTTTTACACCCGCACACTTTTGCGAAAACATTGTTCAGTTTTCAAAGTACTACCTGCTGCTTATAGCAGCGCTTTTCTATTCTAGCAGACCGTTTTGATCTTGTCAATAACTTTCTGCTCTTTATTTTTGCCCTCTGGCTTCAAACCCTTTGTTTGTTGCCCGACGACAGTTATTAATACTAGCAACTCTTTTCCTCTTTTGCAAGTCTTTTTTACTACTTTTTTCTCGTCTCTCCAATTTTTCCTTGTTACACCAGCTTTTAGGGCATTAAACTTTTTTAATTAAATTAAGCGTCCGTGGCAGTGATCAACCTCATGTTGAATAACTTGAGCCACATATCCCGTAAAATTCTGCCTTTGTTTTTCAAAATTTATATTTTGATATTCCACTGTAATTATTTGATAGCGATCCGTTTTTCTTAAACCAGTTAATGATAGACATCCTTCTTTTGTAGAATACTTTTTAGATGCCAAAATAATTTTCGGATTTAACATTACGATTGGCAGAGATCCGAAATAAAAGGTAATAATTTGTTTATTAATTCCAATCATATTAGCAGCTAAGCCTGCAGCTGCTTCTTTTTGTGCAATCAAAGTATCTTTTAAGTCGATTGCAGCTTTTAAATCATCCCTAGTAGCTGTCTTTGACTTTTGCTGTAAAAAAATGGTATCGGTGATTATCTTTTTCGCGGCCACATTTATTCCTCAATTAATTAACTATCTATAGTTTGTTATACAAACTTAATCATTTCGCATCTTTTTGTTAACACTAGTATTCTATACTAAAAATAATATTTTCTATATAAGGAGCACATTTTTAATCTTGAAACATAGACTCTTCATATTAACAGCATTACTTTTTGGAAGTGCTGCTAGCTTTTATCGACCAACTACTGTTAATGCAGCACAAACTAACGAGCAAGTCCAAACATATAACTTCGTCAGAAACACCCTAAAAAAGCATCACATGCGAGGTAGTGTCGCTATAATTAAAGACGGTCAGGTGCAAACTGTTAGTTACGGCTATGCCTGGTATGGCAAAAAATTGGGTAATGGCAATGCTAAAGTGGTCTATCCAACTGCATCTCTGCAAAAAGTAGTTACTGCTGCAATGATCGTTCAGCTAATTGATGAAAATCCTGAACTTTCACAATATACCAAGATTTCCCGTTGGTATCCAACTCTGAGAAACTCCAATAAAATCTCAATTGGCAATTTATTGACCCACACATCTGGTATTAAGGCTACTAAAACCGAAATCAATCGAGGTTATAATTACTCTGAAGCCAATGCAATTAATTGGGTAGTCAATAATATTAACGCTGCTTCATCCGATAAAGTCGGCACCTATCATTACAACAACAGTAATTATATCCTGCTTGCCGGTATCATTAGACAAATTACTGGTCAATCATATGAAGCCAATCTCAAAAAGCGGATCATCAAACCACTTGGCTTAAAAAATACATATTTGTATCAAAACATCCCTAATCGGATGACGGATGCGATCTCCTATTATTCAAATGGTGGCAAAAATTATCAAAAAGCCGGTTACGTTAAACGTTCACTTGCTTCTCAAATTCCTGGAGCGGGTAATTTGTTCTCTACCCCAGCAGATTATTATAAAATTCAAGTTGGACTATGTGATGGTTCCATTTTAACTAAGAAAAACTTCAATTACTTAACCCACCTAAATAGCAAAGTAAATGACTATTCTGGAGGCATGTATTTGAAGAAAAACGACACACTAAAACTAGCTTATGGTAGCCTTAATAATTTGCATTTTGGTAGTTGGGTGCAATTAACAACTGACAATCAAAACGGTATTGTCATGTTCCTAAACCAAACTAATGATAATGAAAATGCTGAAAAAGACGTGGGTTATGATATTTTACAATACATTAAGCCAGGAACTTTCGTCTCAAGATAAAATCAAAAATGCTATTGCACCTTTTAAGTGTAACAGCATTTTTTATTCTGCAAATAATAAGTTATACATTTTGGCCTCGAGTGGATGTCGTAGCAACAAATTCATCCCTACAGCCACTTTTTTCTTAGGGCCAATTAACTCTTCTTTCACCGTCTCTTTTTGAATATCGACTTGGCCTAAATAGAAAAATTGTTTGCCAACTGCATCACTCTTTTTAACAAATAAATGTAGCACCATCTGCGGGGTATTAAGCAAACGTTGGACTTCATTTGAATTAAGGTGCCGCGGTGTACGTGTGTACCACCGTAAGCTACGACCATCAGCCAACGTATTATGATATACTGCATTGCGTTTTTCACTTGAGTCCTTTTGATAAGTAATAAAAATTGGCGTTTCTTTTTCATCCACTCGATAGCCATACATTGGTGCAGAAACATCCTTTGGCCAATTAAGTAAACGACAAACATCTTTGCGATCATATTGCTGATATAACGTAAATTGTGCTTGATCATCATAAGGCTGATTTAGCAGCAGTCCTGTTTCAATTACATCAATAAATAGTCTTCTAAATTCTGCATTATCTTGCAAAGACTTTACTAGCTGCGGAGCTAATTCATAGCCTAATAAGTTATGTTCAATTAGTGCTTGCCCACCATATTGCTCTTTTTTGGTAGTCTTACCTTGTTTAATCTCAAAAAACGTTAAAGTTAGAATATCTTCAACCGAAGTCATAACTGCTGAATTAAAGTAAGCATTATGTTTTTCTAAGATTTGCTCAAATTCAGCTAGTCCTACTGTTTGCTGCTGTAATAATTGCTGCAAAAGTAATAATTCATGCGGTCTTTTTCCGTTCAGCAATTCCTTGGTCATAAATGATAAGACACCATCTTCAAATGCTGATAAAGTTAACGATTCCCCCATTTTTATTAAAAATTTTCCATAATGTAACAAACTATTATTGCGCGCAAATACCAACGGTGAGGTCGAGCCTTCTTGATAAAAGTCGAGCAGTAGTGGTACTCGCCCCAATTTTTGTTTTAGTTCCTGATAAGATTGGCGCAATTCTTTGATGCTATCCAGTTTAACTCGATCAAGTGAAGCTAGAATTCGTTCAGAAGCAATCCGACTAAAATTAATCGTAGAAACATCAATAAAGCTCGGTAATAGGGTTTCCGCGCGCACTTTATCCTGATCGCGACTATTGTCTTGATTTAAAGCAATGGGAATTAAGTAGTTATTTTGATAGTTACCAATAAAATCAATCACCGTGACATAATCTTTTTGCGGATATTTACGTAGTCCTCGCCCTAGCTGCTGAATAAAAACAATACTGGATTGTGTATTACGCAACATCACAATTTGATTCAAGGCGGGAATATCAACACCTTCGTTAAACAAATCAACCGTAATAATGTACTCCAAGTCGCCGTTTTCAAGCTGTTTGACTACTTGTGCACGCTTAGACTCGCTATCTTCATTAGTCAGAGCAACTGCTGGGTGCTTTTTAGCAGTGAATATCTGAGCAAGTTCACGTGCTTCTTTTTGACGACTACAAAAAACTAGGCCTTTAGCCTTATTGCCGCAATAGCCGTAATAATTTAGCTGATTTAGGATATAATCTACTCTTTTAGGTGCTAACAAATTACGTAAATCGGTTGTCTCATCAATTTTAACGCCATCTACTTCGTAGTCTTCAACCCCAACATAATGAAATGGTGTCAGCATATGTTCTTCCAGCGCGTCTGTCAAACGGATTTCGTACGCCAAGTTATAGTCAAACAGTTGATAAACATCTTGCTCGTCCATACGTTCAGGAGTTGCCGTCATTCCTAACCAAAAATCGGGTTTAAAATGATCAAACAACTTTTGATAGCTTGGCGCTGGTGCCCGATGCGCTTCATCAATTAGAATATAATCAAATTCAGTTGGCTTTAATTCAGCTAATGTTTCTGGTCTACACAGCGTTTGAACCGTCGCAAAGAGATATTTACAATTAGTTTCATGTTTGTGTCCTGTTAACAAGTCATAATCTGAGTTTTTACCACCAATTACTTGTTTAAAACTAGCCAAAGCCTTTTTAGCAATTTGTTCTCTATGAACAACATACAAAAATTTTCTTGGTTGATACTTTTGAACAGCAAAGGCACCCAAGTATGTTTTCCCAGTTCCCGTAGCAGAGACTACTAAGCCGCGATGCTCACCTGCTTTAATCAATTGATCTAATTTTTGTAATGCATCTTGTTGCATTTGATTAGGCGTTATTTCCTGGGAAATATTTTTTACAGCTGATGTCATTACTGGTCTTGTCCAATTAGTCTCATAGTCATTGATCCAATCTAAAGTTAATGATCTACTATTGGCTTTCAATTGACATAATTGGTCGGCTACTTCTTTAGTTAGCACCGCATTTTGGGTAGAACTGACTTTTAATGCCCATTCATAGTTACTAAGCAGAGCAGAACGAGTAAAATTAGCACTACCAATTACTAATGTCTGCCAATCTATGTGTTCAAACAGATAGCCTTTAGCATGAAAGCCTTGGGTTGAAGCTATTTTTACCGTTAAATTAGGAATTTTTAATAGTTCATAAAAAACTTGCGGAGCATTAAACCCTAAGTAGTCACCCGTAATGAGCGTACCCGAAACATTTTTCTTAGCTAAGTCTGCCAAAACAACTTTAAGTGGAACTAGCATATCTTGGGTTACAAACGCTACAGCCCAGGTAAAACTATTACATGTTAGCAGTTCTTGACGTAGAGTCAGCCAAATATTATTGTTCTTAGTATTTTGCAATAATTGTGGCCGTAGCGCCTCATGTCCCGAATAGCTAGGATCATATAGACCATTCAAAATTGCATCTTGTAGTAGTTCATTCATTTAATATCGCCTCAACTTAGTATTTTACACAAAATAAAAAGAAACCCAATACCATGAGTTTCGTCTTTTATAAATCAATATCAAGTAGAATTGGACAATGATCAGCACGCGAGCCAGTATCTATCATTTCCGAATGATTAACTTTATCAGCAATTCGATTACTAGTTAACCAATAATCAATTCTCCAGCCTGAATTATTAGCTTTGGCCGTCCGCACTCTTTGAGCCCACCATGAATAGACATCTGTAACATTACCATTTATTTTTCTAAAAGTATCACAAAATCCAGCATCAAGCAATTGTGAAAAGCCAGTTCTTTCTTCATCCGTAAAACCAGCTGAATGATGATTATTGTCTGGATGCTTCAAATCAATTTCTTCATGAGCACAATTATAGTCGCCACTAGCAAGCACTGGCTTTTTATTGTCTAACTTCTGCAGATATTCCAGATATTTTTTATCCCATTCTTGCCGTTCACTCAAACGCTTCAAGCCGTTACCAGAATTAGGCGTATAAACCTGTGTTACAAAATATTGTGCAAATTCAAGGGTAATGATACGACCTTCTTGATCCATTGGCGTTGGGGCACCAATTTCCGGATAAGTAACCTTTGGTTTTAATCCTTTTTGATATAAATACATCGTACCAGCATATCCTTTACGAGCAGGTTCCTCTGCCGAGCGCCACACATAATCATACTCTGGAAATTCTGCTGTCAAAATTTCTTGATGCTTTTTAGTTGGACCAGTCGCACGCAATTTAGTCTCTTGAATAGCAATGATAGCTGGCTGCTTATCATGTATTTGGGATAATACTTTACGTGTTTCTTCAGCTCGCTCAGATGTACCCGTTAAGGCTGCGTTCAATGAATCAATATTCCATGAAATTAAGATCATTTTGTTCTCCTTTTATCCTATCAGTTTCTATTATAAAGTTTTTCATCAATGACACAAACTCTCAACACCTAATCGAACTATTCTTGGAAATTATTTCTAAAAATAACCAATTAGATAAATAAATTCATACCTCTCATGATTTTTGATATCGCTTTCGTGAATGTTTTTACATAATAAACTATTTTTATTTAATCATTACATCACTTGTCTGATATAAATTTACCATTTATTAATCTAATCATACGTTTAATTCCTATTAAATTAATATTTTAACAAAAATTGCTTTTTCACAAACTTTTATTTTTTATTCTGACAATACAAGTGTATAATAGCACAAGAGATAATATTTTTAATTTTATGGAGGTCCAATTTTATGACTAAAATATACGCTTATGCAATTCGCAAAGACGAAGAACCATACGTTAAAGAATGGAAAGATGCCCACAAGGATATTAAAGTTGAATATACTGACCAATTGCTAACTCCTGAAACTGCCAAATTAGCTAAAGGTGCTGATGGTGTAGTTGCATACCAACAACTAAATTATACAGCTGAGACCTTACAAGCCTTAGCTGATGAAGGAATTCACAACTTGTCACTTCGCAACGTCGGAATTGACAATGTTGATTTAAAGAAAGCTAAGGAATTAGACTTTAAGTTGACCAACGTACCAGTTTACTCTCCGAATGCAATTGCTGAACACGCTGCTGTCCAAGCTGCAAATATTTTACGTCAAGACAAACGCATGGCAGAAAAAGTCGCTAAACACAATTTACAATGGGCACCAACTATTGGTCGTGAAGTGCGTGATCAGACCGTTGGTGTAGTCGGAACTGGCCACATTGGTCAAGTTTTCATGAAGATTATGGAGGGCTTTGGCGCTAAAGTTATTGCTTATGATATCTTCAAAAATCCTGAATTAGAAAAGCAGGGTTATTACGTTGATAGCCTTGATGACATTTATGCACAAGCAGACGTAATCTCATTGCACGTACCAGATGTTCCTGAAAACGTCCATATGATCAATGATGATTCTATTAAGAAAATGAAAGATGGCGTAGTGATTGTTAACGTATCTCGCGGCCCATTAGTTGACACAGACGCAATTATCCGTGGTCTTGATTCGGGTAAAGTCTTTGGCTTTGTAATGGATACTTACGAAAATGAAGTTGGTATTTTTAACGAAGACTGGAGTAATAAGGATTTTCCAGATGAACGTTTAGCCAATTTAATTGCCCGTCCAAACGTTTCTGTAACTCCTCATACGGCTTTCTACACTACGCATGCCGTTCGCAATATGGTTGTTAAGTCGTTTGATAACAACTTAAAATTAATCAAAGGTGAAACCCCAGAAACTCCAGTTGACTTAAATAAAGAGTTCTAACAAACTTGCACATATAACTAATATCTAAAAAGAGAACTGAGTACAATTGCTCAGTTCTCTTTTATTTCCTGGGAAATATTTTAAATTTTAAGTGCAATTGCTTCATAGGGCTTTAGCACTAGTTCATTTCCCAACTTAAAATCAGTTACTTGGTAATTACTAATTAATACAGTAAAAGGTTTATTTTGAAATTTGTCAGGAACTTTCACAGTGTGCTCTTGACCATAGAAATTAGTCAGTACTAGTAACACCTTTTGACCTTTAGTTAAGAAACGTTCATAAGCAAATACTTGCCGATCTTCTTTTAAGAACATCTTGATATGTCCAGCAGAAATTAACTCCTCCTGCTTACGCAACTCGATGAGTTTTTGGTAATAAGAAAAGATCTCACCGTTAGCAAGTTCATGCTGCACATTAATTTCCGATTGATTTGTCGGCATTAACCACGGTTTGACCTTGCTGAAACCTGCATACTTACTATTATCCCAATGCATCGGCGTACGCGAATTATCCCGCGCTTTAGCATGAATAATATCAAACGCTTGTGCCTGACTCATACCCGCTTGTTGTAAATTCTGATATGCATTACGTGCCTCAATATCAACATAATCATCAATCGATGAATAGTCTGGATCAACAAGTCCAATTTCTTCTCCCATATAAATATATGGCGTTCCTCTTAATAAATGTAGTGCAGTAGCCAGCATCTGTGCAGACTTAACTCGGTATTTACCAGTATCACCAAAACGGCTTAATGCCATTGGCTGGTCATGATTATTCCAAAATAGTGCATTCCAACCATTACCAGCATCCATTTCTTCTTGCCATTGCGTTAAAATTTGTTTTAACTGCATAAAATCAAAGGACTTCTTAGTCCACTTTTGGCCATTTTCATAATCAACTTTTAAATGATGAAAATTAAAAACCATTGAAAGTTCATGCTCATCTGGATTTGAATATTCAAGTGAATTTTCGATTGTGGTTGACGACATTTCCCCAACGGTAATACTTTCCGAATCTTGTCCAAAGCTGGCAGCATTCATTTCCTTTAAATAACGATGAACTACTGGCGTATCAGTATATAGACTTTTTTCTTGAATTGGATCAGTTGAATCAACTAGTTCTTTAGCCTTACCAGTTACATTAATAACATCAAAGCGAAACCCCTTTACCCCTTTTGCACGCCAAAAATTGACAACATCAAATACAGCTTGTCTTACCTCTGGATTGTGCCAATCTAAATCCGCTTGACTTGGATCATAAAGATGAAGATAGTAATAATCTGTATTGCCAAATTTGCTCCAAGCAGGACCACCGAATTTGCTCTGCCAATTTGTCGGCAAACTGCCATCAGACTTGGCTTTTCTCAGATAAAAGAATTTTCGATATTTCTCATTACCTGCCAGTGCTTTTTGGAACCACTCGTTATCAATTGAGCAATGATTGAATACCATATCAAGCATTACTCCAACATTTATTTGTTTGAGTTTAGCAACCAACTCTTCAAAGTCAACCATTGTCCCAAAAACCGGATCAATTCGATAATAATCAGCAACATCATAGCCATTATCACGCTGTGGCGAAACAAAAAAAGGATTAAACCAAATCATATCAACATTCAATTTTTGAATATACGGAATCTTTTGAATAACCCCTTGTAAATCACCAATGCCATCATTATTTGAATCATAAAAAGATCTGGGATAAATCTGATAAATTACTTTTTTGCCTAAATCAACCATTTTTTACTCCTAAGGCTTAATTTTCTGTCTACGCGCAAAATCAACAAAAACAAACTTACTTGGATTATGAAAAGAAAGTGTCAGCTGAAATGGCGTTGCGTCACTCAAAAAACTTTGACTGGCAACCAACACAACCATATTATCTTTAAGCCCTAACTTTTGCTGTAATTGCGGCGTAACTTCTTCAACTGTAATCGCTTTGGTTGCATACGAAATAGTTAAACCCAGATCGTTTTCAATATATTCATAAATCGAATTTTCTGCTGCAACCTCAGGAATATTTGATATGGGAGGATTAAATAAAAAGTCACAATCAAGTACGGCAGGTTGCTGCTTTAGCAAACGAAGTCGTTCAACATAAATACCTTTAGTTTCATGCTGTTTGGGAAACTTTTCCTTGAAAATCTTCGGTATAGTTATTAATTTCTCTAAGTCCAGTACTTTAGTTTGTGCATGCATACCTAATGACTTATTTAATTCTGCAAAACTAGTAATCCCTGAAATTGGAAACGAATATTTATCTAAATTTAAGACTAATGATCCCCTACCACGAATTTTTTGAATCAAGCCTAGTGCTTCAAGTTGTGCCAATGCTTTTCTTACAGTTTCACGAGAGGTGCCGTATAACTGCTTTAATTGACTCTCGCTTGGCAAAAAACTCCCTACTACAAATTGTTTATGCCTTATTTTAGCTGCGATATCTTGAGCAATAAGATCTGCCTTTCCTTGTGCCATCTTATTTCCTTTCACCTAGTTTACTTTTTATTATAACGATAGATATATAGACAAGCAAACCACTTGGCATATTATTAGCTTTTTATAGTTTATAAAGACAATAATGTCTATAAACTTAATTTATTTGACAGCTTGTATAGACAAGTATAACATAATATCATGTAAACGTTTTATGTTAGGAGTAAAATAATGACATTCAAGCAAAAAGTTACGTTCCTGAGCCCGACTGATGGACAAATTATTCCATTAAATAAAGTCAGTGATCCAATTTTTAATAAAGAAACTATGGGTAAAGGCTTTGGAGTTATTCCAAAGTCTGGTGAAATTATTGCCCCAATTGCTGGCAAAGTCACAACAATTGCCACGACTAAGCATGCTATCGGTATTACCACCAACGATGGACTTGAAGTTCTCATTCATATGGGTATAGATACAGTAACGCTTAAGGGAACTGGGTTTAACATCCAAGTCAAACCTGATGATGAAGTCAAGGCTGGACAGATAATCGCAAATATGGATCTTGGTCTCATTAAGAACAGAAAGTTAGATCCTACTGTGATTGTTGTAATCACCAATTCTCAAGAAAAGTTAACTAACTTTGATTTAGCGATTGGCAATACCAAGGCGCTAGCAAGTATTGCTGAGGCTACTTTAAAAACTGAAGATGCTTCTACCAAACATAAGCTTTCATATGACGAACTAGCAACTTTAATTATTAAAAATGTTGGTGGTCCAGATAATATTAGCAATGTGATCCACTGTATTACTCGTTTACGTTTTTATTTAAAAGATGAAAACAAAGCAAATGATGACCTCCTAAAAAATCAACGCGGTATTCTTGACGTCTTACACTCTTCTGGTCAATATCAGGTTGTCATTGGTGACGGTGTAGCTAACTTATACGATGCAGTAATCAAACAGCTACCAAAGTTAGATACTTCAGCCACAAGCACCAATAATCAAGATGATAGTAAAAATCCAGTTTCTCATGCTATTAATAATTTGATTGGCTTCATAACTGGTTCAATGAGTCCTGTTATCGGCGTAATTGCAGCTTCTGGAATTATCAAGGGAATCCTTGCGCTGCTTACTTTACCGCAATTAGGGTCACTACTAAATATCAACAGTGTGCCCTATCTTACAATTAGCGCAATGGCTGATGCAGCTTTTTATTTTTTGCCAGTTTGGGTTGGCTTTAGTGCTGCTAAAAGACTAGGCAGTGATCCAATCATTGCCGCAGTAATCGGCGGTGTGCTCACAATGCCACAGCTAATTACTTGGGGTAAAGCTGGTAAAGTAATGTTTAACTTAGCGGGATTAAATTTCCAGTTTCTAGACTATACTTACTCTATCTTCCCTATGATTTTAGCAGCTTGGTTAGCTGCTAAAATAGAAAAGTGGCTTAAGCAGGTATTACCGACCTATTTACAAATGATCTTTGTACCACTAATTACGATATTAATCGTGGCGACCATCACTTTAATAATCACTGGGCCCGTTATTCAAGGTATTGCAAACGGCATTGCTATCTTCATTAACTGGCTAGTTTCTGTATCCGGTTGGCTAGGGGGCTTCATTATTGGTGGCTTTTACCAAGTATTAGTGATTTTTGGCTTCCATTGGGGTGTCGTACCGTTAGTCGCCCAACAAATTGCTAGTACCGGACAAAGTGCAATCAACGCTATCATTTGTTCAACTATGATTGCCCAAGGAGCTGCTGTCTTAGCTGTTGCTATCAAGTCCAAGAAAGCTGACATCAAAGAGTTAGGCTTTGCTGCCATGATTAGTGCATTTTGTGGAGTAACTGAACCAGCGATTTATGGCGTGAATCTAAGATATAAACGCGTCTTTATTTCCGGATCAATCGGCGCTGCCTTTGGTGGTCTGATAACTGGATTAATGCATGGAACCATGTTTGGCTTCACTGGCGGATTAATTGGCTTTTCCAGTTTCTTTAATCCTAAAAATCCTGGTGACTTAAATAGTTTTTATACTTTCTTGATTGCTAGTGCCGTATCAATCGTTATCGCCTTTGTTGTAACTTGGTTTTGGGGCTACAACGATGATATGACAATGGGTAAAAAAGTTGCTAAAGCTAAGAGACCAGGAACAAAATAATATAATTATTTTAAACAAAAAAGAGCAAATGTTTCATATGAAACATTCGCTCTTTTTGATTTACTAAACCTAATTAGCTGATGCATTAACTGCTTGAATTAGAGCATTTCTAAAGCCTGCTTCTTCTAGTTTAGTAACGCCTCTAATTGTTGAACCACCCGGAGTAGTTACCTCATCCTTTAATTCTTCTGGTAATTTCTGATTGGTTAAAGCTAATTTAGCTGTACCAAGCAGCATCTTTTCAATTATTGCATAAGACTCAGTCCGCTTAACACCATTCTGAACTGCAGCATCACTTAATGCCTCAATCATTAGATCAACATAAGCTGGCGTACAGCCAGCAATCGTGCCATAAATCCCTAGTAAAGTTTCATCAACGACGTAAACATCACCCATTTGACTAAAAATCGCTTTAACTGTATCAATTACCTCGCTACTTTCATTAGGAATAAAGCTAACTACAGTAATGCCCTCTCCAATTTGCACAGGGGTATTTGGAACAGCTTTAACAAAAGACGCATCTGCGACAATTTGGCGATTAATTAGAGTTAAATCGCCACCACCAGTTGAAATAATAATACCATGATAGACCTGACCCAAGTCATTAATAATTGTTTCTTGAGCATCACCACCAACAGCGACTACGACAGCGCGACAATTATTAAAATCACCATACTCATTAATTAAGTGTAGGCCAGCTTTTTTAGCTAATGCTTGAGCAGATCGGTGACCACCATCATACACATAAATATCCTGACTAACCACATCTGCATGTAACAAACCTTGAATAATTGAACTACCTATTTTACCTGTTCCAATGAATCCAATTTTCATTTTCTACGCTCCTTTAATACTTAATTAGTTATTTAACGCCATTATTGTAACAATGCTTACATTAAATCTATCCTAATCGATAGCCCGGTTGAAAATCTCGTTTTAACAAATCAACAAATTGCGGATATGTCTCTACTTCAAACATAGGATGCAAATTAAGATCATTTTTGCGATGACGATGATTGTACCAAACACTGGCAAAACCATAATTTTCTGCACCCAAAATATCTGACTGTAACCCATCACCAAAGAAAATAGTATCTTCAGGTCCAATTGTCGTCTGATCAAAAAAATAATCAAAAACTCGGCGGTCCGGTTTTGAAAATCCAGCTTCTTCAGAGGTTACAATTAGTGAAAAGTACTGCTCAACTCCCGCTTGCTCAAGCCGATGACGTTGCATAAATGCTTCGCCATTACTTAAAACAGTTAATTGATAATCATTTTGCGCAAAACGTAAAGCATCTTCAACACCTGGCAGTAATTGATATGCCTGCTCAAAATATGAACGATACTCCGCCATGATCGCTTTCCCATCAACTTCTAAGCCAAAATTTTGCTTCAAAAAAACTTGAAAAACCTGTTCACTTAATTGGTTATAGGAAATAGTGCCCTGTTCAAGTTTACGCCATAGCCCTTGATTATAAGCATGATAGCGTTTCTGCATTTCACGAGTCAATTGCCAATGATGTTTCTTAAATAGAGCATGCAAAGCAAAATCTTCCGTTGCAGCAAAGTCAATTAACGTATCATCAACATCAAAAATTATTTGTTTAAATCGCAAGTATTTTTCACTCCTTCTAATTCATTCATCTGCTTTAATTTCTGCGTGAACGAATTTAGTCTAAGAATAATTATAGCAATTTCTTAATTATAAAAGATATAATTAACTATTTTTCTTAAGAAAAAAGGGATATAATTGGGCTTATTTATTTTGAAGGAGTGCTTAGAATGCTTACACTATTATTGATCTTGTTTGTTACTTGGCTACTAATGAAATTAGGAATTGGCCTATTTAAAATTTTTGCTTTCTTATTAATTTGTGCAGTTCTCTTTTTCTGCTTTATTCATTTGTTGATACCTATTTTAATAATTATTGCTGCCATCACTATTTTCTGGGCACTCATCCGTTTTTAAAAAGAAACAATTTATATTTACACGCTAGGACCACTTACTTTCTAACGTGTTTTTTGATGGTAAAACCTTCTTTTAGTAAAAAATTTCAGACTCACAAATCCCATTCTGCCATATAATTGTAATTTACAAGTTAAGCCACCAACTTCATTTCTTATATTTATCACAAGATATTGTGGTATAGTTTATAGGTAAGCCATATATGATGTATATGTGAAACGTTTATCTTTTTAGGAGTTGCTTTTACATGGAAAACACTAGTATAACTTTAGATCAAGCCTATATTGATCAAGTGAAACAAAACATTAAACCACACTGGGGAGAATTAGGTTGGGTTACTTACAAGCGTACCTACGCTAGATGGTTACCAGACCAGAATCGTTCTGAAAATTGGGACGAAACAGTAAAACGGGTTATCGAAGGAAATATTAATCTTGATCCTCGTTTAAAAAATAACCCTACTACTGAAGTAGTAACTGAATTAACCAATGAAGCCAAACAACTATTCAAACTAGTTTATGGTCTTGCTGCCACACCTTCTGGGCGGAATCTTTGGATTTCGGGTACAGACTATCAAAAGCGTAATGGTGATGCTTTAAATAACTGTTGGTTTATTGCCATTAGACCACAGAAATACGGCAACAGCTCAATTGTACCAAGTTATCTTGACCAAGATCAATTGGCCGTCTCACTCCCCTTCTCTTTCTTATTTGATCAACTAATGAAGGGTGGCGGTGTGGGTTTTTCTGTCGCGGAAGAAAATATCGTCAAAATTCCTCAAGTCGATAATCAAGTTGCCTTAACAATTGTGATTGACCAAAAAAGTCCGTCTTATGATAACTCACTTGAGCATGGCGCGGTTGATTATGCAGATTGGGCACAGGCAAACGCGGATGCTGATAATTATATTTATTATAAATTACCTGATACGCGCGAGGGCTGGGTTTTAGCTAATGCTCGCCTAATCGATATGCATTTTAAACAAACAAATCCAGAAAACAAGACAAAACTAGTACTTGATATTAGTGACATTCGTCCCTATGGCGCAAAGATACATGGATTCGGTGGAACTGCTTCAGGCCCAATGCCATTAATCGACATGCTGCTTGATATTAATCAAATTATCAATGAGCGACACAATCAACGAATGACCTCAGTCGATGCAACTGACATTTGTAATCTAATTGGAAAAGCTGTAGTAGCCGGCAATGTTCGTAGATCTGCAGAATTGGCTCTTGGTTCGAATGATGATCAAGATTTTATTACCATGAAACAAGACAAAGATAAATTATATCATCACCGCTGGGCTTCCAATAATAGTGTCGCCATTGATGCAAACTTTGATAATTACCAACCAATTGCTGATGGCATTAAAGAAAACGGTGAACCAGGTGTAGTTAATCTTGACCTATCACGCAATTACGGTCGAATTATTGATGGCTATCAAAAAAACATTGATGGCGAGGTTGAAGGCACTAACCCATGTGGTGAAATTTCTTTAGCAAATGGTGAACCTTGCAATCTTTTTGAAGTTTTTCCTTATATTGCGGAACAACAAGATTGGGATTTAAACGAAGTTTTTCGCTTAGCAACACGTTACACTAAACGAATCACTTTTAGTAACTATGATTGGGAAATTTCCCGGGAAATAATTTATCAAAATCGCCGAATTGGTGTTTCAATTTCAGGAATTCAAGATTGGCTATTAAATGACCTTGGCCACCGGGTAGTTACAGGCTTTAAGGATGAGTTTGATGAAGAAACTGGAGAACAAATTAAGGCACCAATTTATGATCCTAAAGGAATAGAAATGCTTTCCAATGCCTATCAGGCCGTGATTAATGCCGACAATGAATATAGCAAAGCTTTAAATTGTAATACTTCAATTAAGCATACTACCGTAAAGCCATCTGGGACAGTGGCCAAACTAGCCGGTGCTTCTGAAGGCATGCACTTTCATTATGCTGGCTACTTAATTCAACGAATTCGGTTCCAAGCTTCAGATCCATTGCTAAAAGCACTTGATGCCTGTGGTTATTATTCTGAACCTGATACCTATTCTGAAAATACGATTTGCGTTGAGTTTCCAATGCGTGCCGCTCATGCAGATAGTAAAGACTTTGCATCAGCCGGAACAGTTTCAATTGCTGAACAATTCGCTACTCAAGCTTTTTTGCAAACTTATTGGTCAGACAACGCTGTCAGTTGTACTGTAACTTTTCAAAATGACGAAGCAGATCAGATTACTTCACTATTGAAACAATATCGTCACTGCATTAAATCAACTTCTTTACTACCTTATTATGGTGGTTCCTTGAAGCAAGCACCAAAAGAACCAATTGACAAAACAACTTACGAACAGAAGAAAGCTCAGATAAACGGTAATGTTGCTGAGGTATTTGCCAAGCAAAATGACGATCAGAAAGATCTAGAAATAGTTGATCAAACCGACTGTGAATCAGGAGCTTGTCCAGTTAAATAAAAAATAATGCTTTATTAAACTAAGGAGAAAAATCATGAAAAAACAAAAATTAAGTATTGTAACCATTATTGCCACGGTGTTTACCTTTACTTTTGCTGGAACTGCTCAACCAACAAATGTTGCAGCCAAAAGCAGTAAAATTACAGTCACCTATACTTTAAAAAAGAATAATAAGAAATTCGCCAAAAAGAAAGTCAAACTGGCCAAAAAAGGTGCTACTGTAATCAAAGGCCTACGTAAAGCTTGGAAAGTTAAAGGTAAGACTTCACCAGTTCTTGGCTTCATGGTCACCGGCATCAATGGCAAAAACCAAAATACTAGTAAAGGTATCTACTGGACCTATAAATTAAATGGAAAATTTGCTAACAAAGGCGTTAGTTCTCAAAAAGTTCATAACAAAGATCGGGTTGTCTTCAACTTAGCTAAGTAAGTCAGTCTAACCAAAAATGAAACATCAACAAATCAAACAAATTGCCTTGTTAGCCATTTTAACTGCAATGTGTGTTACTTTGCGCATCTTTAAAATTATCCCGATTCCTAACGTACAGCCCGTGACCGATATTTTAATGCTGGTTACTTTAAACGTTGGTTTCGGTTTTGGCTTCGCATTAGCTATCCTTACTATGATAATTTCTAATATTTACTTGGGGTTTGGCATTTGGACTATTTCCCAGATTTTAGCCTATGGTGGCTGTATTTTAACCGTCATTTTCTTTGCGAAAATTACTCCATTGAAAAAACACTTTATATTGCAGCTAATTTTGGCAACTTTCTTAGGCTGGGAATACGGCTTTTTTGTCGATTTAGGTATGTCAATTTTCGGTGGAATTGCTGCATTTTTAGCCTATTGGGCAAGCAGCCTCGCCTTTGACACCTACCATGCAATCGGCAATTTAGTTTTTTATCCTATTTTATATAAACCGATTACCCTGGCTCTTGGCCATTACAAACGGAGAATCTGATGACCCTAAAAATTTATACTAAAGTTGGTGACCAAGGATTCACTAAACAGGTTACTGGCAAAATGGTTCCTAAATATGACCTACAAATTGTAGCAGTTGGCGATATTGACGAACTAGAATCTTATCTTGGTGTAACTACTGCTAACCTGTCAGACAAATGCAGCAAGTTAAAGCAACCTTTACAAAATCTACAACGGCAACTTTATTTACTTGAAGGCGATATTGTTGTTAAACGACGCTCAGAAATTACTGCAGAGAAAGTTTCCGTTCTAGAAAAGAAAATCGACCAATTAAATACTGAATTACCAGAAATGACAGAATTTGTTTTACCTGGTGGTTCAATTACTGCAGCCAATCTACAATATGCCCGTACTATTGCTAGACGTGCTGAACGCTCACTAGTTAAATTAAACATAGAACAACAAGAATTAGCTCCAGAGTGCTTACAATACCTTAATCGTTTATCCGACTATCTCTTTACGCTAGCGCGTTACGCCAACGTTTTAGACGGCGTAACGGATATTAAAAGCAAATATTAACTAAAAAAGCAGCTTCAATCGAAGTTGCTTTTTTCATGCTATTAATCCAAATCCAATGGAATCTTATGTGTCGGTCGAGGATACTCCTTATCAATCAAGTCTAAGTCAGCTTGAGTTAATTCCAAATTGGCCGCAGCCAAATTATCTTGCATATGGCTCACACTGGCAGTCTGCGGAATTGCAATCGTAATATCGTCACGAATCGTCCAAGCTAGTAATACTTGATAAACTGAAACCTGATGCTCTGTAGCAATTTGCTTAATCACAGGATTAGCTAACATATCAGTATGCAAATTGTTGTTAAGTCCGCCAACTGGACTATATGCTAGTAATGGTACATCATGTTCTTTTTGCCACGGAATCAAATCAAAATCTAAGCCACGCGCATTCAAGTTATACAGATCTTCATTAGCAGCTAGATGATGTCCTGCTGGCAGTGCCTCAACTTCTTCTAAATCTGCCACATCAAAGTTGGAAACACCCCACGACTTAATCTTGCCAGTTTCACGCAAGCGATCCAATTCCGCAATTGTCTCAGCTAACGGCACATTACCGCGCCAATGATATAAATATAGATCAAGATAATCTGTCTGCAAACGCTCAAGACTAGCATCCAAATGGTGTTCCATGTCTTTCTTGGTTGCATTTTTGGGTAAAACCTTTGAAACTAAGAACAAGTCTTCACGCCGATATGGTTTGATTGCCTGACCAACTAAACGCTCAGAATCGCCAGAACCATAGGTTTCTGCGGTATCAATTAACTTGGCTCCAGCATCAATTCCCGCTTGGATAGCAGTTAATTCCTGTTGCTTTTTAGCCTCATCGCTACCCATGTGCCAAGTACCAATCCCAATCGCTGGTACCTCTTGATTATTAATTTTTACTTGCTTCATTTGTATTTTCCTCTCTACAATAAATAGTTTATTGCCACCATAATTTGATCAAACCTTGCGTTCCCAAGTCACCTAACTGCTGCTTATCAACCATAGTTTCATACAGTTTTTTGGCTTGCTTAGTAGCAGGTAAATCTAGCTTCATTTCTTTTGCCGTATCTAGCGCAATGCGTAAGTCTTTTAAAAAGTGTTTACTAAAAAAGCCTGGAGAATAATCATTCTTCAAAATTCGCGGTCCATAATTAGTTAAACTCCAATTAGCAGCACTGCCTGCCCCTACGGTTTTAAGAACTTTTGACAAATCCAGTCCCGCCTGTTGCGCATAAACTAGCATTTCAGTTAGACCCGTCATAGTGCCAGCAATCATAATTTGGTTCGCCATCTTAGTATTTTGTCCACTACCTGCTGGACCAAAGTATTGGACTTGTTTACCAAAATCACCAAAGACTGCCTTAAGTTTATTAAAGCCAGCTTGGTCACCGCCAACCATAATCGTTAATGTCCCATTTTTGGCACCTAAATCGCCGCCAGAAACTGGTGCATCTAGGACCTTGGCACCCAATTTTTCACCAGTAGCATAAATTTTTTGTGCTAATTGCGGTTTAGAGGTAGTCAAATCAACTAGATACTTTCCTTTAACTGCGACTTTAAAAATACCATGTTCGCCAAAATAGACATCTTCGACATCGCTAGGAAAACCCACCATCGTAAAAATTACATCGGCTTGCTCGGCCACTTTTTGCGGATTAGCACACCACTTAGCACCGCGATCCATTAAGTTTTCTGCCTTAGACTTAGTCCGATTATAGACCCATAACTCATGACCAGATTGCAACAAATTCAGGCAAATTGCATTGCCCATTACTCCTGTACCTATAAAACCAATTTTCATCAAATCATCTCCCTTAAACTAAATTTGTTAATACTACTAATTTAATCATAGCACGATTAGTAGTTATTTGAAAAAGCGTTCCCTTAATTGAAGCATATGCCTTATTCTTTATAATACAAAAAAGCAATTATCATTAGCTCAAGATGAGATGATAATTGTTTTTTTAGTTAAATACTTGTTGCAAAAGATTGTCCGCTATCAAGAATCGCTGCTTTAACAGCTGGGCTACTCTTCTTGCCTGCCTGCGTTTGGCGGATGGTAAAGGATCCAGTCTTGGCTTTAAGTTCATCAGCGGAGAATACTACCGTTGTCTTTTCCGTATCAGCGCTAACAGAACAGACTTTTTGCTTGTGATAGTAAAAATTGAGTCCACATCCCTTGTTAGTAGCTACTTCATAAGTCATAGCCGCTTGCGTGCGATTGCTAGTACTAATCCAAGGCTTCGGAGCAGCATAATTTTGGCTCGTAATCGTTACTTTATTAGTTGCCTTCTTACCTGCTTTATTTAAACCTAGCAAAGTAAAGTTTTTGTAACCTGTAAATTTGGCATTAGCAACAAACTTGTTAGATTTCTTAACCTTAACTGTCTGCACTAATTTATTATTATAAAAAACTTTTACTTTTTTGATTTCTTTAGCAGCCGTGCCCGTAAAACCCGCTTGCTTTTTACTGCTATCGTAAGTAACTTTAACGTGTTTTAAATTTTGGGATGCTTTTGCATGAGTCTTGGCAGCTAGAGTGCTAAATGCCGCATCAACTGGACTTGCTGACACACTTCCTATCCCAATCACCAAGACACTAATTATTGCTAAAATACTTTTATTGATTTTCATAATCCTAGCCCTCCCTTAACTAAATTATGGGACTAATTAAATTAAGAATACTAGCATCTTCCACATCTTGCAATCGTTTTTATTGATAAACAAACTAGCTATCCTTTCTACCAATTAAATTTATTAGACAGAATATTAGGCCAATTACCGCTAACATAACTAATATTATTAGAACCGATTTATATCCAGCAGTTGTTCCGATTATCAAATTACTATTTTGGGTCTGCATCAGTCCCATAACTGAAGCTGCCATTGCTGTACCAATCGCACCAGAAAACGGTTGAGCCGTCATATAAAGAGCATTGCCATCATTTTTTTCACTTTCAGTTAGCTGGGACAAGCTAAGTGTCATAATATTGCCGTAGCTTAGTCCCAAGCCAATCATAAATATTATGTAAGTAGCTACCACACTCAATACCGAAAGTTGGTTAATTGCTGCCCCTAATAGTGCAACGATGATGATGCCAAGTCCTAAAATTATGGGTAATTTGTGGCTTATTTTATCATAAATCTTCCCAGCTAAAATTGACATGAGTGCATCAATCACGGCAGCTGGTAAAATTAGCAATCCGGTAATATCAGAAGTTTGTTTGAGAGCTAATTGCAATGTATTCGGCATTAGATATGACATACTTAGCGATATTAGCTGTAATAAAAAGAATGTCAGTAAAAATAAAACGAATTGCTTATTCTTAAATAAAGTTATATCAACTACACCTGATGAATTCCCCCGTTCCACCTTTACAAATAGAACACAACTAATGACTACCAATACGAGCAATATCAAGGCTTCATTGATATTGGCACCTGAGGACAAATTGATAATTAGTAACAATGATGACACTAGCAAGACTACCAATAATGCCCCACCCTGATAATCAAAAGATACTCGCTGCAATGCTTGCTCCTGGCTAATACTTATTTCACCTAAAATCCAGGCAACCGCAATTATCGGAACTATCAACCAAAATAAATAGTTCCAAGTAAAGTTTTTCAAAATCAAGCCACCATAAACAGGTCCAACTGCTGGCGCAAAGGCAATCACTAAATTGCCTAAGCCCATAAAAGTCCCCATTTTAGTTGCTGGTGCTTGCTCCAAAATCAGCGAAAACATTAGCGGCAAGCAAATTCCGTCTGCTACTCCCTGTAAAAGTCGTCCGCATAATAAGATAGAAAAGTTATTGCTAACTGCGGCGCAAAGTGTCCCTATTAAAAACGTCGCTGCTGCTACCCGAAATAAAATAAGTGCCCTGAATCTTTTTCTTAAAAACGAGCCGAACGGAATAATTAATGTCGAAACAATCATATAGCCGCTGGTAAGCCACTGAACTGTTACTGCAGAAATCTTGAATTCTTGCATTAAACTTGGAAAAGCAATGTTAAGTGCAGTTTCAATCACAATCCCTAAAAAACTTAATAAACCTATCCCGAAAATTGAAACAATTAATCTAGTATTTTTAGTCAAAATGCATCCCCCAATTACTGCTGAAAATAAAATTATCTTAATAAATTGCCATACCATTATTTCCATATATGGTACCTAGGTACATATTATACCACAACATATTGAAGTGACTAATCAGCATATTGTGTTTTTGCTGGTCATCTCTTAAATATTCAAGACTTGTTTTAACTAATACAAATTTTTGTAAACAAAAAAGCAGCCTAGAAATTCTAGACTACTTTACAAAATTTTTACTCAGCTAACCATTCTTGGGGAGGCACTTTCTTAATTCTGCTAATTTGATATTAATTTATCACTTGAATTAACTATCAGATCTTGCTTAATAAGTAAGCCCAACAGCAGAATAAATTTGTCCACTATCCAATGCGACCACAGCACCCAATCCTATCGTCTTTTGATTAGGATTTAATAAAATATCGCGATGTCCCCAATTTGAATCAGCATCATTATAAATATATTCATAAATCATATTTTGAGCGACATCAGCTGAAGACCCACCATCTGGAGCAGGAATTAATTCATTAGTATCATGGTCCGTAACCCAACCCCAAGGATACATTGCTAAACATTCGCCAATACTATAATAGCTTATTCCGGCATTTTTATAATAGTCTTCAAGAATAAAGCTACCATTTTTATCAGTATGACTAAAATTATTTGGTAGTAATTGCGATCTCTTCTGAACTACATCATCATGCTCAGGATCTTCTGTAACAGTGGTTAATCCACGTTTTGAACGTTCATTATTTAGTGCTGTTATAAATGCCTTTCTGAAATCACTAAGTGAAAAATCAGCGATAGAAGTTGCGCTTGACCCACCAGTACTGCCAGCAGAATTACCGCCAATATTATTAGCAGAATTATTGATACTATTCCCTGAATCATTATTAACAGTTCCGCTTTCACTTGTCCCACTGGCTTCATTTGCAGAACTATTGCTATCAGTTTTATCTGGTTGACTCACTGATGAAGAATTATTTAAATTGTTATCTATGCTGTCTACCGGATTAGGAACTGGCTCGGGTTGACGTACAGTAACATTGGTAGCGAGAATATATTGACCATTACCTAAAGAATAATACTTTTTACCCTTAATGTTTTTAGTGCCATAAACATTAATCGTTTTGCCTTTTTTCAAGACTTTCTTGCCATTACGCTTACCCTTTTTAGTATATAAGTAAGATTTTTTAACCACCGTTAACTTTTGAGATAATTTTACTTTATTTTTCGGTACATAATATCCATTACCTAAAGAATAGTACGTTTTATCTTTAATTACCTTAGTTCCATATACTTTAACAGTCTTGTTTTTCTTAAGGATTTTCTTATTAGCGCGTTTGCCTTTGCTATTATAAACATAACTTTTTTTCTTAATTTTGCCTGTTTTAGCAGTACCAGTATCTTCGTGTACTGCTGTTTGTATAGTTGCCGCATTAGACACATCAGTCTGACCAAGTAACATATTTAAACCACTAAAAACACTGCCTAATGCAATAATTACAACAAGCACATTTCGTCTAATTTTTTTATTTTTTAAACCCACAAAATATCTCCTAACTATAAATCAATAAGTACTAAATTAATCATAACTGTTCTTTTCAAAAAAGCAATATGCGCTCAAGTTCTGCAAACAAGAAAAAAGCCTATTACCAAATAATTCATAGAACCTTGATAATAGACTTCTTTTTAAGTGAGAAATATTCTGACCATGAATTTATATATTCTTACTTAAATATCCATTTTGATTACAACTTTACCATGAGTATGATATTTAACTATGTATTGAATTGCAGCAACCGTATCATTTACTGAATATATCTTGTCAATATAAGGTTTTACTTGGCCTGTATCGGATAACTGCTTAATAGTCGATAAAGCATTTTCCTGTTTAACACTTTCTGCAAAAGAAGCTCCAGTAAATTTCTTACTACTTCCTATAGATGAAATGCCACCAAACATACCGCCCATTATTCCCTGTTTAATACCACCAACCGACACATATATACCATTAGGTTTTAATAATTTTCGATACACATGAAGAGGATTATAGCCATTTATACCAAGTATGACGTCAAACTTATCGTTGCACTTAGTAAAATCTGCTTTTTTATAATCAATCGTTTGAGAGCAACCTAGTTTTTGTGCAATTTCTACATTTCTGGTACTACACACTCCCGTAATAATTCCGCCAGATGCTTTTGAAATTTGAATTGCATACTGTCCAACTCCGCCAGACGAACCATAAATTAAAACTTTTTTTCCTGGTTCAACTTTCCCTTTTCGCACCGCTCCTAAAGCTGTAATAGCAGATATCGGAAGAGCCGACGATGCTTCGAATGTTAAAGATTCGGGCTTTTGATAAACTAAATCATCAGAGCAAATTGCAAATTCTGCAAGACCACCATTGGGAAAAGATCCTAATGTAACGCCAAAAACTTCATCACCTATTTTTACATTTTTAACTTGTTTGCCAATACTTTCAACAACACCCGCAATTTCTCCACCGATTGGTTTACCAGGGGCTTGCTGTACTTTATCAATCATTTTAGCAAAAAATGACATTTTACCGTTACTTTTAGTAGTAGTAAATCTAGTATAATCATTTACATTTAGAGAACATGCTTTTACTTTAACCAATACCTGATGATCTTCGGGAACTGGTTTAGCAATATCTTGTATTTTTAAAACTGCTTCTTGATTAGTGCCTTGTTTAGTATAAATTACTGCTTTCATTAAAAATTCCTCTAAAATTAGTTGTCACATTTGTGTCTTTATATAATGTATAATAATATTAAATAATTACTTATACAACACAATTATATTAAGTGCTACAAAGGAGTATGCTCTGTGACAGATAGAAAAACTAGAACTAAACAGATTAGAGTATCTAAAAATTTATTGGTTAATGCTCTATTAGCTTTAATGTCAAAGCAACCATTTAATACCATTACCATTTCTGAACTGACACAAGAAGCAGGAGTTTCTCGGAGAACTTTTTATCGTCATTTTAAAAAAATAGAGGATATTTTAACCTATTATCTTGAAGATTTATTGAATTTATTAATCGAAAAATTAATGAAGCAAGAAAAATTTGACTTACAAAGTATAGTTATCCAATTTTTTGAATTTTGGAAACAATATACAGATTTCTTAGTTATATTAGATAAAAACAATTTATTCTACTTAATCTTTGGTAACTTTTTTCCTAAAGCACCAATAGAACATGGCGATTATCAAAACATTGAAGAAGAAAGCTATGCCTACTATTTTATTATTGGTGGTTTATGTAACTTACTTTTAAAATGGATTAGAGATGGTGCAAAATTAAAGCCAACAGATATAGAGAAGATTGTCGAAACAATGCTCACTCAGTTCAAATAATCAAATTATGACCAAAAAAGCAGGCATTAAGCCTGCTTTTTAAAAATATATAAATCGCATAATACTGGGATTTCATTAACTGAAAACCTATTTTGGAGCGTTATTCTTGCTATAATCCACAAAGAATTTAACACTCTCTGGTGCATCATGGTCAAGTGTCAATGACTGCCCCGTATCCAATTGACGAATTTGTTCTAATTCAACTGAAGTTAATTCAAAATCCCAAATATTTATATTTTGTTGCATACGTTCTTTGTGTGTCGATTTAGGAATAATTATTATGCCATTTTGTGTCAAAAATCTTAAAGCTACTTGTGCTGGCGTCTTATTATACTTTTTACCAATCTCAGTTAAAACTGGATTGGTAAAAATATTGTTCGCACCTTGAGCCAACGGAGCCCAAGCTTCAAGCCTAGTTTGATATTGATCAAGATATGGTCTAATTGCTTGCTCTTGGTAAAAAATATTCGTTTCTAACTGATTAACAGCAGGAGCAATCCGATTAAATTCAGCCAAATCAACTAACCTAGCTGCCGACCAATTTGAAACACCAATTGCACGAATCTTTTTTTCATCATATAAATCTTCTAATGCACGATACGCGCCATAATAATCATTAAATGGCTGATGTAATAAAACCAAATCAAGATAATCAGTTTGCAACTTTTGCAAGGATAACTCAATTGACTTTTTGGTTAGTTCATAGCCATAGTCATCAATCCAAACTTTTGTAGTCAAAAAAATCTCTTCACGAGAAACTGGACTTTCAGCAATTGCTGCTCCAACTGCTTCTTCATTATAATAAGCTTGTGCAGTATCAATTGAACGATATCCCACCTCTAAAGCATCCTTAACAGCTTGTTTACATTCACTTAAATCATCAATTTGATATACACCAAAACCTTCTTGTGGCATTTCAACCCCATTATTTAATGTAATCATTGGTATCTTACTTGTCATCACTTTACCTCTATTCATTTTTAGTATAAATTTATTATATTCGCTTAGAGTTACTCTAAGGCAAGCAAAAACTGTAAAAAATAAATGAAAGAAGTTAAATATATGAAACTAACTGTTAAACAAGCAGCCGAAAAGTTAAATATGAGTGAACACACAATCAGATTTTATACAAATAAGGGACTAGTTCCTGCAGTCGAACGCGATCAAAATAATCATCGTTTGTTTAATCAAGAAGCACTTAATTGGCTTGAAGGAGATAATTATTTGAGAAAAACTGGCATGTCATTAACAGAAGTTAAGCACTATGTTGACCTCTGCATTACTGGTGAAAAGACCATTCCTGAGCGCTATCAAATAATTAAAGCCCAAATGGCTAAGACTCAACAGCAATTAGCTGATATTCAAAAACAAATTGCTTTTTTAAAACATAAAGAGGAAATTTATCAAACAGCTTTAACAAATACTGCCAAAGATTATTTAAACCCAAAAACCTGGAACAGAGAATAATCAAAATCCTATTAGCCAGAATAGGCAAATACTTGTCAATAAAGGTTTTATGTTCATACTATTTCTTTGCTAATTTTGATAAAGCACTGCCACAGCCTGTTTATAATGATTATCTAACAGCTCCTTATCCTTATCAACACGGCGTGTAGTTGAATAATTGGCCATAATATCATCGCCCGTATTTTCACAGTGTGCTAAGCCTATCGCATGACCTAATTCATGTGCCGTTACTGTCATAAAAGCAGATTGATAATTAAGTTTCGGTTCCCAAGTTAACCAATGTCTAATTCTGGCTGGCAGAATGGTAACATGATTTTGAACGTCTTCATCTAATCCTTTATGTTGATTCTTTTTGAATGGCTTAAAAGAAGTTAACCCAACCGCATTTTTTCCAATACCATCATGTTGCTGAATATAGTTGTCATCGTTACTATTTTCAACAGTAAAAATGATGTTGGCACTGTCCTTATTGCTTGTCGGTACAAATTTTACTAAATTTAAGTTATTAATCTGTTTGATAACTCGCTTTACATAGTTTATGCTGTCTTTGTCAACCTCATCTGTATTGTAAGTAATTGATAACTTGGCCCATCTGTGTCCTTCTAAGTGGTATTTATCAAGAACAGATTTATCAAAACTGCTGATACTTGGTGCGTTGTATGCAGGGTTTGCCTCAGCTTGTTCAAATCCATCATTCGAAGTAATAGTAACTGGCATACTAACAATTTTAGTATTGCTATTACCATCGGGATCGGTAATTGTAACCTTTGCTTCGTAATTAGTCTTACCCACTTTGGAAGTATCAGGTACAGTAACCCAAGTTGCTTTAACCTCATAGCCTTTTTCCGCAGGAAAACAATAATTTAAAAGCTGCTCAACAATTGTTGGATTAGTCCCTAGTTGAAAACTAGGCAGTTGATTAATTGTAAGGTGACTAAACGGATTGTCAGAATTAGCTTTTTTAGCAGCCTGCACGGTCTGTAAAAAGTTTGAATTTAAATTGGTATTACTAATGAAACTAGTTGCTCCAATACTTACTAATATAGTAGCTGAAATCCTAATTAGTTTTTTGCTATTTTTACTTTTCATGATAGAACCTCTTTCTAAATATTAAGCTGTTGCCATTCTAATCAGAAAACCAATAATTAACACACACTTTGCTGATTAAAATTTTTTCACCAGTTCAAGTACCGATATCTTGTTCTGGCTCAATGGTTGGCTCCGCTTACAACTCTAGCTTTAATTTAGTCAGATTTGAGTCTCTATTCAAATTATTTGCACTTTTTTGTTTGACTAGCAAATCAAAAACAGCTTTACCACACAAAAACCAAATATTAACAACTTTGCATAACTATCAACTAAGAATTAAAAATAATAAAAAAGTCTATTACCAAGGTATTTATAGAACCTCAATAATAGACTTCTTAAAACTAATTTATAAAATTGTGACTAAGCATGGAGACTTGTTAATTCTTATCTTGCAACAGTAATATTCATAATTACCATTAAATTGTAAAACTCACCCCAGAGCTTTTATCAACTTAAACATAAATAGTAACTATCCGTTAAATTTTCGTCTCATTTCAATAAAAGGATAACCCGAATTATTTGTTTCTTGCTGGTGCTTTTTAACTGGTATAAAGCCCAATCGCTGATAAACCTTTTGTGCACGTACGTTAAATTCGGCTTCATCCCCAATCCTAATTCATAGCTACCTTGATTTTCATCCGCTGGTTCAATCACAAAAAAGCCGATTAATTTATCATCAGCAAGTACCTGATAATAACTATTTTGTCGCAATTTTGGAGTAACGATTTCTTCATAATCTTCTGGGTCAGCAGTCATATCATAAAAAGCATACTGCCCATCATAGTGCCATTTATCAGCAATTTCTACTGCATTTTCTTGCGTTAATTGCGTAATTTTATAGGTCATATTATTTAGTCGTCCATTAACCTTTCTTCAATTTTCTTAGTTTATATTTTTCCCAGATTTAAAATTTCAATACCCAGAACCATTACTATCTATTCCAACTTGATCACAAATATTTTTCAGTATATCTTTCATGCTTTTTTGAACTTCCGGATAGCCTAATGTACACAAACGAAAACCTTTGATATTTCAACATTATAAGATCATTTTTATTAGCCGTATCCTGCTCAAAAAGAGAACTATTCTTGTAGCACGTAAAGCTTTTTCAGTGACTGCAGAAAAAATTTACAAAAAAATAAGCCTAACTAATACACTGTTAAGCTTATCTTATTTAAGTCTTTTAATTGTACATTTTACAGCACCTTAAAAGTTCAGTGTGTTCAGTGTGTTTGACTCAAAAGTTTCATCATATACTGACTTTGATCCCTTGCAACATGAACATAAGTTTTCAAGAACATTTCAGTTGTGTGCCCTAAGCGCGAAGCTGCCCAAGGATAAGACATTCCTGGTGTATTTCCCAATTTAGTTGCTATTGTGTGTCTACAAGTATACATATTTATTTCTTTACTTGTTGCTTGAACTCCAACCTTTTTTGCAATCTTTTTAATAATTTCATTCATACTTGTCTGAACAATCGGCATACCTTGTTCAGCTCGTCTATAGTCACGAACGTTCAATAAAATAAAGTTATTACCATTCACGATTCCTTTATTATTTAATATCTTATCTTGGCTACTCTTATAGCAAAGTAAAAGGTTATATAAATCTTCTGATAAAGGAAGAGTTTTGCGATAAAAGCCATGTGGTCGACTCTTTAAATGGCCATTCAATCGATGAAGTTTTTCATTCCAAGCATCATTAATTTCAAATTCAGGATAATCTCCTTCTTTGACTAATTGCTGCCATTTTATAGCTTGTAATTCTTGAGATCGCATTCCAGTTTCAAGAGCAATTAAAACAGCTAATCTACTTACCCAAAAATCTACTTGCAATTTTTTCAATTCACAAAATATTTCTTGTTTAATTTTAATAACTTCTTCTGAAGAAAATACATATTTTTCTGAAATCACAGAAAATTCTTCTATCCTAAAAAACTTTCGTAGCGGATTTTTGGGAACTGGATTAATTTTGACTATTCCTTGCTCTTTTAATACTGAAAAATATTGCCTAAAATGTTGCAAACGCCTATCTATAGTTGAATGTTTTGAAACTTTTGCCTTATGCGTTTCAATATAGTTGCGTGAGAAAGCTCTAATTTTTAACTCAGTAATATCTTTTATCCTAGTTTCACCAAAATACTTACAAACCAAGCGGCATGTATATTTCCAATCGCCATAAGTAGATAAACTCCATCTACCAGCACTATGTTCTTCCTCACAATAATCAAGTAAGCTTTGTGCAAAGCTTATACTACTTTTACTATCAAATACAGAACTATCTTCTTCAAATTCAGCCCACATCTTTCTTTCAAGTTTTTTGCCTCAAGAAATGTTCCAACAACTTTACTTGGTAAACTAATTTGCTTTCCTGTTGTTATATCTTTAGGCTGAATTCTTACACGAAATCCACCTGCATATCTTCCTTTAATAATTTTAGTAATTGACATTTTTACTCCCTTAAAAAATAAGAGAGTACCAAAACAGTACTCCCCCATTATAACAATTAATTTATTTGTCAGGAACAAAGTTAGAAATTTCATCTAACCAGATTTCCATCTCTCGAGCATAAAAATATTTTCTACCAGTAGAATATGTTGCATGTTCTGGACATCTATGAAGATTATATTTCTTTGCCTTTTTCTTATTTTCTTTGATTGCACGCCATAAAGTAGTCTGACTAACATGCAAAGCAGTTGCTAATTCTGTCTTATTCAGTTTTTGTTCCGTATTCAACACTTTTTATCTTCCTTTTGTGTCATTTTCATATAGATTTTTACTAATCTCAGTCAAGTATTCATCTAGTGCAAATAATCTTGCAGATTCACGATACTTACCTAACTCAGTTTTGACATTAGCGGATGGATGATAATGTCCTAATGTATTTTCATCGTCCATGTACTTCAAAACAAATTTAATAAATTCTTCTAAGCCTGAATTTCCAAAAATACTTTTTATTAAATATAGAATGCCAACGGACCCATTAAACAGGAACCATTGAACTTTATGGTCTAACCAAATATCAAAGTAAGGTGATAATCTATCTGTACTAACATCACTTTCTTTTGCTAGTTTAGCTATTTCTTTCCACTCTTGCGTATAAATAATTTTATTCTTGGCTGCCATCATTAATCACCATTTTCCAATGCTTTAAAATGCATCCAGCTAAATAAGGATAAATATTATTAGTATTTAAAGTAGATATCATTGCACCAATAGCGTGAGCTTCACGGTGCTTAAATTCGCCCTCAAATCTAACCCAATTATCATGCTTATCAGCAATTAAGCGATATAATCTTTTATTATCACTTTGCTCTTGCTTTTTATTGTATAAACGTAAAAAAGCATCTGAATTCCTACTTCCTACATAAATGGTAAGGACTTCATTCTTGGTCCCTATACATCGAATTCTGTCTGCTTTAATTACTTGATTACGGGTATTTAAGAAAAAGTATTCTTCACATTTTAATTTTGTGAAAATTTTGTTAATTGAAAAATTATAGTCAATAAAATCAACTGCAATATCAATTCTTGATATATGCCCTAAAAATTTTTGATAAATCATTTCAATTATTTTTTCCAATTTACTTTAATGTCTTGTAATTTACATAAAGATTCAAATAATACTTTGCCACTAGCGGTAAAATCAATCAATAATCCCATATCTAACCGATTAGGATTAAACATGATAGTTACTAACTCATCTTTATTTCCTGAACCATAAGAAATTGATAAAGTATATCCATTCTTACCAAAAGCCGTAATAGTTTTTTCTGAAAATACCGTATCAAAACTAAATAAATTATTTATCGCAATCAACTCTAATGGAAATTCATTCCTTTTAAGTTTTTGATCTCTTACAGGAACCATTAATCTAATTTGGTCTATCTTGATACTGTTTAATTTCATATTTCACCACACCCGTATTACTAAGCGGGTGTCAGCTAGAGCGCTCCGCTTGGGCAACCTAAATTGCCCATCTACTGCCACCAAACTATCTACCATTGCCAATAATCTTCTTTAGCAAAATTATTAACATAATAACGAGAATCTAACTTCTTTACAATCTCAGGTACCGTTACTTGAGAAATATCTGGAGCAATAAAAGGTTGCGGAATGCCTAATTTACTAAAATGGTCATCATAAATCAACCCATATCCAGGTATATTAGGAATTATCGGAATTTCACTTGTATCACATCCAGGAAAAGCCAACGATTGACTAATACTGTCTAAATAATTCATTCCAATTCTAGTAGAAAACTCTGACGTGACATTTCTACCTAACACATCTGCCGTCAATTGTTGCGATGCCAAAATTGTATATATACCACCCATTTGCCTTGACTTAAAAATAATTTGTTTTAAATACTTATCAATTTCTGCTTCAGTTTTCTTATCTGCCTCTGCAATTGTAGCGGAAAATTCATCAAAAATTAAAACTACCGGTCTCAAACTATAATCAACCCAGTCCATTCCCCAATTACCCATATGCGTTTCATATCGATTAGTCATCAAGTCACTCAACTGTCTTAGTATTTTAGCTATTTGACTCGGACTTGAAGCAACACGTTCATTCCCATTAATCAAATAATCTTTTAAAGAATAGAAATCAGAGCGCTTAGTATCACAAACTAAGGCAAAACCACCTAGTTTTAAAATTTCTAATAGTAAATAGGTAGTTAAGACTGACTTCCCACTTCCGGGCTTACCCACAATAATGGTTCCTGTGGAACCTCGTAAACTAAGCATATTGCCATCCAAGTCAATTATAGTTCTCATTAGTCAGACTCTTTCCATAACTCTTCTTAATAATAAGATACTTTTTAGGTAACCTCTCAGTTAGTGCAACTGTATACTGCGGAAGCTCTGCTTGTAAAAAAGGCAATAAATCAATAGTTGCATTAGGACAGCCATTAGGCAAAAAAATCAACATGAATTTATTTTCACCAGCTTGATATGCTTTAAAAATAGGACCGTGCTCAACGGCATTATAGCCAAAAATCGTACGATGCTTAGGCACAACTTCTTTTGTTAACCCTGCCGAACTAACAACTTTCTCTAACGCTCCTATGATCCACCCAAACTTTTTAAAGCGAAAGTACTCATACACAAAAGGAAAGAGAATAGGTACACAACCAACCAACAAAGCAATATCTAAATTACCCTCCCCTTGAAGACTAAAAAGTAACCAAAAAATAATAGTAATAATTTCCCAAATAGTGAGAATCATACCAAACAATCCTGGACTAAGTCCCAATGGATATTCAGTTTCATAAGTCAATTCAGAGAAATTCACCGTTCACTTGCCTCCTTTACACTAACTTGTACTTTACGTACAGAGCCAGCAATCAAAGTCTCGCCAGCATTAAAATGATAGTAAGCTAGATTATCAAAAGCTAAAACAATTGGTTTTTGTATTCCTAGGGTGACACTTTCAATTTCTTGTTTTGTAAAAAGTGGTTCAGTATCTTTTACCTTAACCTCAATAGTAGATCCAAATGGCATTTCTGCTTTTTTGCTTATGATTTTTACATAATAAATAGTAGATTTATTAATCTTATTTTTATTAGTAAAATCAGGTTTTTCTTGACGCTCCTGATTGTCTAAGACAAAAAAATTACCAATTATATCTTTTAAATGTTTAGCCATATATGACTGAACCAAAGAATTTTTGTTTACATGTACTTCTGAATATGTAGAACCTACTTCAACTTCATTTTGATTCAATACTTTTTTGCCAACAGACAATTCTTCACCTATATTGCTACTAGTAGCTTGCTTTTGCATTTTTTATCTCCTTAGTTAAAACAATAATAATTTTTTCAAGACTAATTCTATCCGTTTATTTTCGTTGCTCATATTAGTCATATTTCTTATTTTAAAAATAAGAAATTTTATCCTTTTTCACAAAAGTTGATTTATCAGCCTTTTATATTTCACTAAACCAATTTTATAGAGCATTTTTTCAAATTATGAGTAATTCAGACAACCATAATTTTTAAAAGTAAACTTAGCCTATTCTTTCGAAAGCTAAAAATATAGAAAGGTTATAATAGGCCAGTACTGTCCCAAACAAGGGAATGATCAGAAAAAAATATAATCCTCAAAACGGATTAACACATTTATTAACTTTACAAGAGGAGTCATACGAAATAATAGCTAAACAAGTTTTTAAAAATATGCCCAATGTCAAAAAAAATAAAGCTAATTTAGAATTTTTTACATATCGAATTAAGCAAATAGCAAAGAAAGGAGCTACACCTACTCCTGATGAAATTATTGGCTTATCTATTTATTTCTTTGATTCATCAAATAACTGGGCTAAACTATTTTTTCCAGATTCAGATTATGTAACCACTTATTCTTTAATCACAATTAATAATTTGTTAGATAGATACTGTACCGTAGATTCTTTTACAGACTTTATGAAGAATAGGAATAAGTTTAATATCAATCGAGGTTTATTTGATAAAAATGTAACAACTAAAACCGTAACTATGATAGTAATTTCGTATATAATCTACGACTTACGAGCAATAAATAGAAGCAAAAAATCTACAGACATAATCGATGACTATAAAATTTATCAAAATGATATAAGGGATCATTTGAAATTTTTAGTTACACAAACTATGTCTAATGAAAAGGCACTTCTAAAACTGCAATATTCTTTAAAGAAAGATATTGATATTGATAATCTCAGCCCTAGAACACTCGCATTAACAATAACGCGAACTTTAATAAGCCTGATTTAATAAAAAAGCGAAGGAATTTTTAACTCCTTCGCTTTTTGAAATTAACCAATGTTTTCATTTATAGTCTTACTGATTTCGAATTTAATAATTCAGGATTTGCAGAAATACTGAGTCTATCAATTAAATAATCCAACACATAGCTTGTAACATATTTTGCTAATAATACCGGTACAGCATTACCAATTTGCTTATATTTTTCATTTAATCGATTATTTTCACTTACATTTTCTCTATTACCATCAGAAAATTCAAACCAATCAGGAAATGTTTGTATTCTTGCACATTCTCTTACTGATAAGCGTCTATTCAGATTACCTTGAAAAATCCATTCTGTACTAGAAACTTTCTTCATAGGTTCGCCACCTGGATACTGAGGGGCTTGTCTGCCAGAAGCCTGTATTGTATAAGAAACATCGTTCCATCCCTTTTTTCTATTCCGCGACATATACATAGAACTATAACTACTATCAAAAACATCTTTAGGATTTTTAGGTAAATCACCAATAGCATCACTCAAAGTTACTAATGGCTCTTGTAGAGTACCCGTAATCGGTAATGGATATTCATATTGATATTCTTCATGAATATCATTTCTCACGCCTACGATAAATACACGTTCTCTTGATTGAGGCACATAATAATTTTCCGCATTTAATAATTGTACAGTTACATAATAGCCAGCTGCTGCAAAATCTTCTTTAATTTGCTGTAATACCTGACCATGAGCCATTGTAGTTAATCCTTTAACATTCTCTGCTATAAAAACTAACGGCTTAGAATCCATTAAAGCTCTAATATAATGGACATAAAGAAAATTGCGTGGGTCATCTAATAACCTAGGTCCTGCTACACTAAATCCAGGGCATGGAAATCCACCAAGCATTAAATCACTTTTGGGAAAGTGAGTAACTTTTCGAATATCGCGTGTATCTTGAATACCATGTGCCAACAAATTTCGTTTATAACTTAAATTAGCAGCCATATAATTATCATTACTATAAACTACATTCAAAATTTCATTAGCAAATTTGTGAAATTCTTTTTTGTTATTATAACTACTATAAAAAGCCTTTTCTCCAAAATATTGATTAATTGCTGCTAGTTCTGTTCCTAAGTCTAATCCACCAGCTCCACTAAAAAGTGACAAAATATTAATCTTACTAGCATCATATTTTGCATTTAAAAAAAGATTTTTTTCAAAATTTATACTTTCTTTTGTTTGATTTTTTTTAGCTTCCTCTTTTTCTTCCTCAATTTTTTGCTTTAAAACAGAGGTCACTTCTTTTGAATTCATAGAAAGTGATGAAATAAACTTCTTTTCTTTTTTAGCCATATCAATACTCCTTATGAAGAATAGAATATCACATAAAAACCGACTTGGCCAGTATATACTTTAGTGTAAAAATAATATTGTAAAAACAAATAAAGTCGAAAGTGAGAATTACATATGAAAGCCAAATCAAACGTCCTCATAGCCTTACGTAACATTTTAAAGCACAACTCTACCAGATTAACACCAATATACAAATCAAACGGTTCAGCGAATGCCACAGGTGATAACCTAGAATTTTTTATAAAAGATATGTTCTGCTGGAATGCATTACAGTATTCTTATCAAGAACAAAAAGAAATGGAATATAAAAAATTATTTTCTTGGACCGGAGATTCTACACATTTTCCTGATCTAATAATTAAAGGTGGAGCAGGTGTTGAATCAAAAAAAGTTAATGATGATTCCTATAGTACGGTTCCATTGAACAGCTCTTATCCTAAAGATTATATAACACGTGAAACACAAAATTATCCAAAGGATTCATTAAAAAATGAACCCATTCTTGATTGGGATACAAAACCTGTTATTTACGCAGTTGGAAACCTAAATACTAAAAATCCTCAAAATTTAAATCAATTAAAAAGTTTATGGTTTGTTTACGGTAATACTATGGTTCCGAAAAATCAATATTATCAAGATATAATAAAAGGTATTCGGAATTCAATTCAAAAAAGCGCTCAATCCAATATAGATTGGATTAAATCAAAAGAACTCGCTCGTGTTCATGGAATCGACAAGCTTAAAAGAACTAATATGAGAATCAGGGGTATGTATGAACTTCAACACCCTGAAAAAATTTTTAATAAATACATTAATGGTATCGCTATACCAGAAAATAAAAGCAAAATTTATGTTGTCCTATTAGATTCAGATCTAAATGAACTCATTCAAGATATGGGTCAAGAATGGGAAAATTTATCAAAAGAATTAGATACTTATAAAGCAGCCGGTAATCTTTTTGTTAAAAATATTAACTTACCTGATCCAAACGGCATTAAACTTAATTTACCAGCTACATTATTTGCAGGATATACTGACTAATTTATAGAAAGGACCTACTTATGTTTAATTCAGATATTGAAAAAATCAAAGATCCAGAAACAAAGAAATATTTAAAAGAAGTTATTTCATCTTTGGAAAACAAAAATTATAGATCTGCTATTGTTATGCTTTACGTAGTAATAATAATTGATCTAATATCGAAATTACGTGAGCTTAGAGATTTTAAAGCAAGCAAGCGTGCTACAAATATATTAAACAGTTTAAATAACTCAAACACTAAAGCTGGTTATTATGAATCTATTGAAAATACTCTTATAGACAAAATAATGAAACGAAAATCCAATGAAGATCAATCTGAATCTGTAAGTTGGCTTTTAAGTGATTCAGCTTTAGCAACTATAAATTGTGTTAAAAGCTATCGAAACTTGTGTGCTCACCCTAGTTTCGACAAAAACATATCCGATAAATTAATAGAGCCAAGTAAAGAATTAGTTACTGGATTAATTAGAAGTTGTTTTGACAATATTTTTTTACGCTCTGCCAATTTTGGTAAAGACGTTTTTTCAACACTTACTGATGATTTAGCTCAAAATAAAGATTATTTCATAAAATTAGGAAATGATTCTTTAAAAGAGTATCTAATCACAAATTACTTAAATAGATTCAATGATGATACATATAAATATATTGTTAGCAATTTATTCAAAGAAACTTTTTGTAGAGACAGAGACATCGAAAATCAAAATAGAAAAATCAATTACACAGCTTTAACTATATTAATACATTACGATTTTAGTAAAGCAAATGATGCACTTAAAAATTCCATTTACTATAATCAAATATTAAAAAATGATGATGTAGACCATTATTTAAGTTTATTATTTAGATCATTTCCCAGTTTATATTCTGATATACCGAGTTATTACAAGGATGAATTAAAAAGATATTCAACTACAACATCAACTTTACAATTAGAAAATTTCTTTATTGATTCTAGTGATATTATTCAACACGAAAATAAAATATTTAATTCTAACTGGTATAAAAACTGTGCTCAAGAACTAACTACTAACAGTGAGCTTGACAATTTATATCTTATTTACTCTAGAAACGGCAACTATAATAACTTCTATAAACTGTTAAACAGTCTATATGCATCAGCTTATAACTTTAATGTAGCTGATACATATTTCAAATTATTTATCACTCCATATTTAAATAAATATGATAAAGAATCAATACTTGATTTAATCAGTAAAGCAGACAAAAATGATCAATGTTATGCCAGAAATTGGTCTAAATATGATCACAGGCAAGTATTTGAAGCATTAAACAACGTACTTAAAGATCCATTATCAGAAAAGAAATTCAAACAAAAATATCCTAATTTTTGTTGCTATTGGAATTAGACATAAAAAAGCAGGCTAATTAACCTGCTTATCGTACTATTTCAGATACTCTCAATTATCAAACACACTACAAACACAAAAATTATTATTGTGTTTATCAATGTGTTTTTTTACTTTAAATTATACTTAATTCATATTTTTTCAAAATATACAAAAACCTTTCAAGTACTGTTCTAATAGAACTTTTTTGAAAGGCTTTGAAACTTAAACTTATTAATTTATGCTGACTAGAGGATTCGAACCTCCGACCTCATCATTACTAATGACGTGCTCTGCCAACTGAGCTAAGTCAGCATTGTCTTACTTGACAACGATATTAATTAAACCATATTATCTGGAGATATGCAAGTCATTTTTGACCTTTTTTTATTTTCTGTTATGATTATCTAGTGTTAAACATTAGTATCATTAATAACAAAGCAAATTTAAGAGAAGGAGTATCTTTTTATGGCAGACATATCACCAATTGTCAGCCAATTACCTTGGCTGTTGCGAATCATCATTGCTGCCCTGTGTGGAGCACTAATTGGCTATGAACGAGCAATTCAACGTAAAAGTGCTGGCATCAGAACTCACGTTGTAGTTGCGATTTCATCAGCACTTTTCATGATTATTTCAAAGTATGGTTTCGCTGATATCTATAAGCTAGACGGCATGGCACTTGACCCCTCACGGATTGCCGCGCAAATTGTTTCAGGAATTTCTTTTATCGGCGCTGGTACTATTCTAGTTAAGCGGCAACAGGTATCTGGCTTAACCACTGCTGCTGGTATCTGGGCAACAGCTGCTATCGGCATGGCGATTGGCTCAGGACTGTACTTCATCGGCATTATGTCAACTGTACTGCTATTCATTATTCAAATGATCTTCCACGATGATACTTTGTTAGATAAGTTTATTCGCCACATTCGCTTCAATATCCAGATTGAAGCAGTTAACAAGCATGGCATTTTAAAGACGATTGAAGAAGAACTAGCCGTTAATCATGTAGAGAACGTTTCCGTCAAGATCCTTTACGTGAATGATGAAAGAATCATCTTTCACGTTGATAGCGTAATTAATAATAATATTGATGAAAATGATATCATTATGGCCTTGCGTAAATATCCAGATATTAAGCGAATCAGTTATGCAGGACTAGATAAATAGTCACAATTGCTAAGTAATGGTTAATTCCATTGCTTATTTTTTACCTTTTAAAAGTAAAACTACTACAATATATTAAATGAAAGGAGTAATTTTATGGCAAATCCACTCGATTATTTACGTTGGCGTGGTGATCTGACTTTGCAGGAGAAGCCATTCAACAGCATTGATGCTGCTTTAATCTCATCAATCATGTATTTACCTGCTGATGACTCTGTCGTCAACCATACTTTAGGAGAACTTACTCAAAAGCTGGCAAAATTGCCTTCCTTTCAACACCAAATGCATGATGAAACTGGCGCCGAAATTGTATTACTATCCCAAAGTCCACGACTTGCACAATTAAAAATCCTTGATTGGACTGACAGACTAGAAAAAGAACCACATCCTCTGCAGTTCACAGCTGCCACCTTTTCCCTTGATGAGCAAACAATCGTGATTGGTTATCGCGGTACTGACAGTACCATGATTGGCTGGAACGAAGATCTGCTTATGAACTATCAACCAGAAATTTATGGTCAAAGTGTTGCCGCACAATATTTAACTGACATTGCTCAGAAATTTCCTAATAAGAAGATCTATCTAGTCGGCCATTCTAAGGGTGGTAATTTTGCACAATATGCCTTAAGTGCTGTTCAGCCAGAAATTCAAGATAGAGTTATTCAAGCTTTGAGCTTCGATGGATTGGGCTTTTTTAGTCAAGTTTACTCTACCCAAGGTTTTGTGCGAGCAATGCCAAAGATGAAAACATACATTCCACAGGGATCAATTTTTGGCGCAATGCTTGATCATCCTGAGCACACCATGGTTGTCAAAAGTACTGTCAGTATGCGTAAACAACACGATCCACGACGCTGGAGTGTTGGTCGCGATAGCTTTACCCTTGCTCAAGGATTGGCTCCTGGTAGCCGCATCATTCGCCATGCACTGATCAATTTTAATCAAAACATCCCAGAAAATCAGCGTGGAGCAACTTTTTCGGCATTGTTTGAAGCTTTCGAAAACTTCGATATTAATGAACTGTATCAGCTAACTAATAATAAACTATTGGGCACTTATAAAATGGGGCGAGTCTTTCTATCACTTGACTCAGATCAACGACAATTATTTACCCATGCAATCAGCGATCTTTGGCACTCATACAAGAATAATTTAACTCTGCCAACTACTGCTAATAATTATGAATTGTATCCAAAAAGCAATGATTCTTATAAAGCTCCTATCTTTTATGAATTTTATGATATTTCAAAACCTAATTTGAAATTACCACCTGAAATCGAGCAAAAGCTGCATTAATGTTTCATGTGTAACACAAAAAAGGCTAAGCAATGACTTCATTGCTTAGCCTTTTTTAACTAGCTATTTTTTAGCTTTATCTTTGACATCATCAAATTTGTCTTTGACAGTATCAGCGGCATCATGCATCTTTTCTTTAGCCTTACCAGCAGTCTTTTGGGCTTTGCCTTCAACTTCTTTAGCTTTACCCTCTACTTTATCTTTAAAATCTTTTTCAGCCATAATTATCTGTCCTTTCCAACAAATTAATAATATAAGTTTATACTCTAATCATACAATCTTAGTAAAATAAATTCATTGAAAATGCTTCATTTTAGCTAAAAAGTTTAGCAATAAATAACCACTAATCTAACAATTACCCATTTGGCTGATCATGACTGTAATCAAGATTAGAAAAGCGATTATACGGCTTAGAGAACATCAGCTTGATAGTGCCACGACTCCCAGAACGATTCTTTTCAATAATCACTTCTACTTCACCGTTGTCGTCTTCGGCTCCAACTTCAGTCTGACTCTCGTCATCTTCATCTTCTTCACGATAATAATCATCCCGATATAAAAACGACACAATATCCGCATCCTGCTCAATCGAACCAGATTCACGAATATCTGACAACACCGGACGCTTATCTTGACGCTGCTCAACCGAACGTGATAATTGCGATAGTGCAATAACTGGCACATGAAGTTCCTTAGCCAACTTTTTAAGTTGCCGCGAAATAGCAGAGACTTCTTGTTGACGTGATTCACTACGAGGGCCTTCAATTAGCTGCAAATAGTCAATCACAATTAAACCTAGATTGCCCTGTTCTTTAGCCAGACGCCGCGCTTGTGCCCGAATTTCACTCATTTTAATGCCCGGCGTATCATCAATATAAATCTTAGCAGTCGCCAAAGACCCAGAAGCAACTATCAACTTGCGCCATTCTTCTTCATCGAGTTGCCCCGTACGCAAGTGTTGGGAATCAATTAATCCTTCAGATGCAAGCATTCGCTGCACTAGTTGCTCCCCGCTCATTTCTAATGAAAACATTGCTACACTTTTATCCGTGTGCAAGCCAACAAATTGTGCCACATTTAGCGCAAAAGAAGTTTTACCAACACCTGGCCGCGCTGCAATAATTACTAATTCATCATTATGAAAGCCAGTGGTCATTTTATCCAGTTCAGCAAATCCAGTTGGTAAGCCGGTAACCATGTCCCCGTCTTCTGGAATATTATTAATTTCTTCAATCGTCGAATTAACAATTTCTTTGATTTCGCGAAAACCACTAGTATTATTTTCTGAAGAAACATTCAGAATTTCACTTTCAGCATCATCCAAAATGTCAGTGACATCATCAGCATCTTGAACAGCAGTCGTAATAATTTTTTGACTGGCAGAAATTAGGCGCCGTAAAAGTGCCTTACGATGAACAATCTCAGCATAATAGGTAACGTGAGCGGCAGTCGGTGTAGCAAGTGCTAATTCCGAAACATAGGCAATTCCGCCAATATCGTCTAATTGGTTCTTTTTCGTTAATTCATCTTGCAAAGTTAGCGGATCAATCGGAGCTTCACGGTCTGATAGCTCTAACATTGCTTGAAAAACTAACTGATTAGCCCTTTTATAAAAATCATCCGTTTGGACAACACTACTGGCATCCGCAATAGATTCAGGATCAATAAAAATAGCTCCTAAAACAGCCTTCTCCGCTTCATCATCATGCGGAATTTGTTGTGAGACAATATTATCCATTAATTATGACCACTTTTAGTAAACTTCAATCCAGTACAATTAATCTTGTTCAGTAACATGAACACGAATTTTAGCTTCTACACCCTTAAATAACTTAACTGGAACATTGGTATAGCCAAGTGCCTTGATTGGTTCAGGTAAGTTTAACTTGCGTTTGTCAACTTTAATTCCAAATTGTTGTTCTAAGCCTTCAACAATTTTTTTGCTAGAGATTGAACCAAACAAACGTGCATCTGTTCCAGCCTTTGACTTAAAGTTAACAACAGTTGCATCTTTTTCAAGCTCTGCCTTAACTTTTTGTGCTTCTGCCTTTTCTGCTTCATAAGCAGCCTGCTCATTTGCGTTACGTCTCTGTAAGGTGTGCATATTGGCCTTAGTAGCTTCTTTGGCTAATCCACGCTTAAACAAAAAATTCTGCGCATAACCATCTGGCACATTTTTAACTTCACCACGCTTACCGCGTCCTTTAACATCTTCAGTAAAAATAACCTTCATGATTTTTCTCCTTTATTCATTTTCTTTTTCATAAGTATCAACCGCTTCGGTTAATTTTGCAAGTGCTTGTTCAATTGTTAGATCTTTAATTTGTGTAGCAGCATTAGACAAATGACCACCACCACCTAATTTTTCCATAATGACCTGAACATTGATGTCTCCCATCGACCGTGCAGATATTCCGATTGTTTCCTTATCACGTCGAGTTATTGCAAAACTTGCCTCAACATTTTCTAAATCAAGTGCTGTATCAGCTGCCTGCGCCGTTACAATCGGATCAATCACTTTATCATCTGGACCACATAAAACTGCCATTTGCGGCTTAATCATCTTCAATGTCGAAACTAACTGGTTACGCTCAAGAAAGCTATCAAGGTTCTCTTTTAACAACTCACTGACGCCAGTCGAACTTGCGCCAATCGAACGTAAATAGCTAGCTGCATCAAAGGTTCTAGTTCCAGTCCGTAGCGAAAATTCTTTAGAATCCACTGTAATCCCTGCAAGCATTGCAGTTGCTTCGATTTCAGTCAAGACTCGTTTACCAGAACGCGGTTGCTGATACTCAATCATTTCTGTCACTAATTCACACGCCGAAGAAGCATAAGGTTCAACGTAAGTTAACATTGGATTTTCTGGAAACTCTTCACCGCGACGATGGTGATCAATTACAATAATGCGATTTTTCAGCCGGTCATACAATTCTTTAGCATAAGTAATTGAATACTTAGAATGATCAACCATCACTAACATTGATTTATTAGTCACTTTTTCTAAAGCATCTTTAGGAGTAATTAGTAAGTCAGCTTCTTCTTTACTCTTTTGCATCTGAGCAACTAACCGACCAACATCATAATTAGTTTTATTAACGTCTAATACAAAATTAGCCTTAACATCGTGCAATTGCGCAATTTTGACAACCCCGATACCACTACCAATTGAGTCCATATCAGGATTGGCATGACCAACCACGAAGACCCGATCCGCTTCTTTAAATAACTCACTAATGGCTTGGGAGACCATCCGCGCACGAACCCTAGTCCGTTTCTCCATTGGATTCGACTTGCCACCATAAAATCGGACATCTTTACCAGGTTGCGATAACACCACTTGATCGCCGCCACGTCCTAAAGCTAAGTCTAGATTTGATTGTGCCTGATCGGCCAGTTCTGTAATTGAACTACTGCCAAATGCAATTCCGACTGATAATGTTAATGGTGTATTGTTACGACTGGTTTCCTGTCGCATCTTGTCCAAGACTGAAAACTTATCTTGTTCCATCTTAGTTAAGTCTTGCATATGTAACAATAGCAAAAAGTGGTCTTCATCAATTCGCTTTAAATAAGCATTAAACCCTTTGGCATAATTACTCAAAGTGTTTTGCACGTATGAACTCATATTGGTCAATTCTTGGTCATGCATGGTTTCACTTAATTCATCATAATTATCAATGAAAACTTGACCAACTGCCAGCAATTCATCATTATACCTTTGCTCAATTTCAGCATAGCGAGTAATATCCAGTAGATAAACCACACCTAAATTGTCTTGAATACTGATTTCAAATTGATGACCATCCCACTCTACAACTCGATTTTCGTTTGTTTTAGCAGCTAAAGCTTCATCAATTAACTTATTCAAAGCAGGATCAACTGCCTTAATTTTATGCCCAATCAAGTCGTCATCTTTGAGATAAAGCTGCAAATATGGATTAACCCATTGAATTTGCCGACTTTCATCATAGAGTAAGATCCCAAGTGGCATCTTGATCATTGCTTCTTGCTCACTGCGTTTGATGCGATACGACAAGCTAACTGCAAAATTATTGGCATTGCCGGCTAAAATGTAAGCACCGTATATCGTAATTGCAACAGTTAAAATAAAAATTACCACCATTGCTAATCCAAACAGCGGATTCATAATCATCGCAATAATACTACCCAAAAGCGATAAAGCCAAGATGATCACTACCGAAGCCATCAAGCGTGAATCTTTAATAAAAGCAGGGAATTCATTACGTAAAAAATCTTTCATGCAAGATCCTTCCTAAATTAATGTAAAATACATTACCCTTATTATACCTTGTATCCCCTCGATAAGAAACTCCCCAATATCATGCTTAAAATAGCGTACAAAAAAATGCGGAAAGTTTATTCCCACATTTTAATTTTTTATTTTGATTGTTTAATCTTCAGTAACAAATGGTAACAAGCCCATAATGCGAGCTCTTTCAATTGCCTTAGCTACTTTACGTTGATTTTTAGCGCTGGTGCCAGTGACACGACGTGGTAAAATTTTACCTCTCTCTGAGATAAAACGTTTCAACAGATCAACGTCTTTGTAGTCAACGTAATCAATATGATTGGCTGCGATAAAATCAACCTTACGACGATGACTGCCACCTCTTCTTTGTTGAGCCATATCCTAGACTCCTTTCTTTAAAAGTTTAGAATGGGAGATCGTCATCAGAAATGTCAATCGTATCACCAGAGCCTGCAAACGGATCTTTAGGCGTATTGGCTTGGTTGTTATTCGGCATATTCTGATCAAACGATCCCATATTTTGCGAATTATTAGTGTTTTGACCACCAAAATTCGCATTATTATTCGGTGTATAACCACCATTTTGACCACGGGTTTCACGATCTTTACGTGATTCAAGCAGTGAGAAATTGTCAACAACAACTTCGGTCACATAGACTCTTTGCCCGTCTTTATTATCGTAAGTTCTGGTTTGAATTCGGCCGTCAATTCCAACAAGTGAGCCTTTAGAAGTAAAGTTACAGAAATTTTCTGCAGCCTTACGCCAAATTACACAACTGATAAAATCCGCACCTCTCTCACCTTGAGCGTTAGTAAACTGACGATCAACAGCAAGAGTAAACGTAGCAACCGAGATTCCACTCCCAGTAGTACGCAATTCAGGATCACGTGTTAAACGGCCAACAAGTACAACTCGATTAATCATACTTCATGTCCTCTCTTTCCTAAATCACGAAAACGATAATAAAATTACTTGTCCAACTTAACAGTCATTGAACGTAAAACAGCAGTGTCAATCTTAGACAAACGATCAAATTCGTTAACTGCGTCAGCGTTATCAGCAGTGAAAGTCATAATGTGGTAAGTACCTTCACGATACTTATCGATTTCATATGCAAAATGACGCTTTTCCCAGTCTTTAGATTCAACCATTGTACCGCCGTTATCAGCAATAACCTTATCATAATTTTCAGTTAGCGCTTTTTTTGATTCCTCATCAATATCAGGCTTAATAATATAAGTTATTTCGTACTTAGTAGTTGTCATACTAGTGCACCTCCTTTTGGTCTAAATGGTTCTTGCTAAAATCAAGAACAAGGAGTAATGAATTTATTACTCGCAATCTCTAATTTTAGCACATAAATAAAAAAATTACCAAACTATCTTCACGTGATCCCCTGAGAAATTTTTACTCTAAAGATAATTACGTAAAAAAGCTTGCTAATTTTTTTCGTTTTTAAATTAATAATTTATAACTAGTCAACCGCTTCAGTTGAATCAGAAACTACTTCTTGGTCAGCTTCAGCAGGTACCAGTGCTAGACTTGCTACTTTACTTTGGTCATTCACTTTGATTAACCGCACACCGACCGTACTTCGACTGGTCTGCGACACATTGTCAATCTTAAAACGAATCATAATCCCGTCATTAGTAATTACCATGATGTCTTGGCTACCATCAACTACTGTAACACCAGCAAGTGGCCCATTCTTTTCGGTAATATTAACGGTCTTAATTCCTTTACCACCACGACCTTTAACCGGATATTCCTTAGCCGAGGTACGTTTCCCGTATCCTTTTTCAGAAATAACTAAAACTTCATCGCTATCCTTGATCGTACCATCACCAACAACATAGTCACCGGCGCGTAAATTAATCCCGCGCACGCCAGCAGCAGTCCGTCCCATTGAACGAACCACTTGCTCGCTAAAGCGAACCGCATAACCTAAATGGGTCCCAAGCAAGATAGTTTGTTGACCATCTGTCGTTAAAACATTGATTAATTCATCGCCATCACGCAGAGTCAATGCAATCAACCCACTATTTCTAATATTAGCAAATTCACTAACCTTGGTCCGTTTAACTGATCCTAACTTAGTAACAAAGAAGAGATATTGATCATCAGCATCTTCTGGAATATTAACAATCGTCTGAATTCGCTCACCTTTTTCTAATTGCAGCAAATTGACAATTGGCAAACCTTTAGCTGTTCGACTAAATTCAGGAACTTCATAAGCCTTCTTGGAATATACCTTACCCTTGTTAGTAAAGAATAGCAGCATATCGTGGGTACTTGCATAAATTAGCTTTTCAATAAAGTCGCCATCTTTGACGCCCATTCCTTTGATACCTTTACCACCACGATTCTGAGTCTTAAACTCATTGATTAGCATGCGCTTAATATAACCGCTATGTGTTAGCGTCAATAAGACATCTTGCTTTTCAATTAAATCTTCATCTTCAATTGAAACGACTTCGCTAGCACCAATTTCAGTGCGACGCTTATCGCCAAAGCGTTTTTGAATATCTAGTAATTCATTGTAAATAATTTCATTAATTCGTTCAGGCTTCGCTAAAATATCTTTGTAATCAGCAATTTTGGCTTGCAATTCACTATATTCAGCTTCCACCTTATCACGTTCTAGTCCGGTCAGTCGGACCAATCGCATATCCAAAATCGCTTGTGACTGCTTATCATCAAGTCCAAAACGACTAATTAGAGCGGCTTTAGCAATATCGCTTGAGTTACTTTCACGAATAATATGAACGATTTCGTCAATATGGTCAAGGGCAACTTTTAACCCAGCCAGGATATGTGCTCGTGCCTGAGCTTTCCCAAGTTCAAACTTAGTTCTACGAGTTACCACATCTTCTTGATGACGCAGATAATGTTGCAGCATTTCCTTAACAGTCAAGAAATGCGGCGCACCATCAACGATCGCCACCATATTCATCCCAAAATTAGCCTGCATTTGTGTTAACTTAAATAAATTATTTAAGATTACACTAGCACTGGCATCACGGCGGATATCAATTGTAATTCGCATCCCAGATTGATCGGATTCATCCCGCACACCAGTAATACCATCGATCGTCTTGTTACGTGCTAAATCAGCAATTTTCTTAACTAGTTCTGCCTTATTAACTAAATATGGCAACTCACTAACGACAATTCGTTCACGCCCACTCTTTTCAGTTTCAATCTCAGTCTTAGCGCGAACGACAATATTACCACGACCAGATTCATAAGCGCGATAAATGCCGCCACGTCCCATAATAATCCCGCCAGTTGGAAAATCTGGACCCGGTATGGCCTTCATCAATTCCTTAGTGGTAATATCCGGATTATCCATTAGCAAATGAATTCCACTGATTACTTCTGACAAATTATGTGGCGGAATATTCGTAGTCATTCCAACAGCTATTCCGCTAGAACCATTAACTAGCAAATTAGGAATCCGTGCCGGCAATACAACCGGCTCATTTTCCTCATCATCATAGTTACGTTGCCAATCAATCGTATTCTTATTGATATCACGCAGCATCTCTACCGCGATTTTACTCATCCGCGCCTCAGTGTAACGCATTGCGGCTGGCTCATCACCATCAACAGAACCAAAGTTACCATGGCCATCAACCAGCATGTACCGATAACTAAAATCTTGCGCCATATGCGCCATTGCTAAATAGATCGAAGAATCGCCATGGGGGTGAAATTTTCCCATTACTTCCCCGACAATTCTAGCTGATTTTTTATAAGGCTTATCAGGAGTTACGCCTAATTCACTCATTCCATATAAGATTCGCCGTTGAACAGGCTTTAGACCATCTCGAACATCAGGCAAAGCCCGCGCAACGATAACTGACATCGCATAATCTAAGAATGAACTATTCATCACGCTAGTCAAATCAACATTAGTTATCCGATGATCTTGACCTTGATTGTCATTATTCATTTAAGCCCTCCTAAGCATCCAAGTTTTCAACATATTTGGCATTATCTTCAATAAATTTGCGCCGAGGTGCTACTTCATTGCCCATCAACAGCTCAAAGACCTCATCAACATCTTTGGCATATTCCGGACTAACCCGATCAAGCCGCCGATTTTCAGGATTCATGGTAGTTTCCCATAATTGCTCGGGATCCATTTCCCCTAATCCCTTATAACGTTGAACAAGTGGCTTAGGACTTGGCTGTAATTGACCTAGGTAATCGTGCAGCTCTTCATCAGTATCAAGATATCTAATTACTTTACCTTGACGAACCTGATATAGAGGTGGCTTGGCAATATATACATAGCCTTCATCAATCATTGGCTTCATGTAATTGTAGAATAATGTTAAAAGCAAAGTTCTAATATGTGCTCCATCAACATCGGCATCTGTCATAATAATTAGCTTATGGTAACGAGTTTTAGTAATGTCAAAATCGGCACCAAATCCTGTTCCTAAAGCAGTAAATAGAGAACGAATCTCTTCATTAGCCAAAATTCGATCCATCGAAGCCTTTTCCACATTCAGAATTTTTCCTCGAATTGGCAAAATTGCTTGGGTCAAACGTGAACGCCCCTGTTTAGCAGAACCACCGGCAGAATTCCCCTCAACAATAAACAATTCTGAAATACTTGGATCATTGCTAGTATTATCTGCTAATTTCCCAGGTAGGTTGGCAATTTCTAAGCCTGACTTTTTGCGGGTTACTTCCCGAGCTCGCTTAGCAGCACTACGCGCTCTTTCAGCCAGTTGTGCTTTTTCGACGATTTTACGACCAACTTGCGGATTTTCCATCAAAAAACTAGTAAATGCTTCAGAAAAGGCCTTATCAACCGCTGTTCTAGCATCAGAATTTCCTAGCTTAGTCTTAGTCTGTCCTTCAAATTGTGGATCTGGGTGCTTCACCGAAACAACAGCCGTCATCCCTTCACGAATATCTTCTCCTGAAAGATTATCGTCTTTTTCCTTCAAAATCTTGGTTTTGTGAGCATAATCATTAACTACTCGAGTAAGAGCTGTTTTAAAGCCAGCTTCATGAGTTCCACCTTCATAAGTATGAATATTATTAGCAAAAGTCATTAATGTGGTCTTATAGCCAGCTGTATATTGCAATGAAACCTCAACGTTGATTTCATCATAATTTCCTTCAACGTAAATTGGCTCGTCATATAAAACATCGGTTCCCTTATTTAAAAAGGCCACATACTCCTTAATACCACCTTCATAGTGATAAACATCAGTTTCTGCACTATCTTTACGCTTATCTGTAAAGGTTAACTTTAATCCCTTATTTAAAAAGGCCAATTCCCGAATTCTAGTTTTTAAAATCTTATCATCAAAGGCTGTGGTTTCAGTAAAAATGTCTGGATCTGGATAAAAGTGAACTTTGGTCCCATGCTCACTGAGCGGAGCATTACCAATCATTGTCATTTCTGTCTTAACGCGACCACGAGTAAAATCAATATAATACTGTTTACCATCACGCACAGTGGTAACATCTAATTCAGTAGACAAAGCATTGACCACAGAAGCACCAACACCATGCAAACCACCTGAAACTTTATAGCCGCCACCGCCAAATTTACCACCGGCATGCAAAACGGTAAAAACAGTCTCCAATGCTGGCCGCCCCGTCTTTTTTTGAATATCAGTAGGAATTCCGCGGCCATCATCTTGAACAGTCACGCTACCATCTTCGTTAACTGTAATTTCAATTTTGGTAGCAAAACCAGCTAAACTCTCGTCAATACTGTTATCAATTACTTCCCAAACCAAATGATGCAGTCCTTGCGAACTAGTAGAGCCAATATACATTCCCGGTCGTTTACGAACCGCTTCAAGTCCACCCAAAACCTGAATTTGACTAGCATTATATTTATCAGCTTCTTTTTCATATTGCTCGATTTGCTCAAGATTTTCTTTATTATCAGCCATTTAATTCTCCTTTGCTAAACGAATTTTTCCAGAATTAATTTGATATATTTTAGGTTTTTTGATTATTTCCCGGGAAATACCTGCAAGATCAGTTGTCGTAATAAAAGTCTGCGTCTTGCCATGAATATAACTAAGCAATGCACCTTGGCGCTCATGATCTAATTCACTCATTACATCATCAAGTAACAACAACGGGTATTCTGAAGTTAATTGATGGACCAACTGAATCTCTGCTAGCTTAATGCTAAGTGCAATCGTACGTTGTTGCCCTTGAGAACCATATAGATGAGCATCTTTGCCATCTAATTCAAAACTAATGTCATCACGATGGGGACCAACTAAGGTAGTTCCCTTTTTTATCTCAAGTTGCTTATTCTGCTTAAAATTTGCTAACAACTTGTGATAGACGATTTCTGTATCATCTTGTTCAGATACGTCAGCAACTGATGGGTGATATCGCAGTTTTAGTTCTTCACCACTAGAACTGATGCTTTTATAGGCATCCTGTGCAAATTCATCTAAATACGTTAAAAATTGGTAACGCCGAACAACGACTTCCGCTGCTACACCTGCCAGTTGATCAGATAGCACATCTAAAAAAAGCAAATCATGTGCTTCTTTTTTAGCCAGCTGTTTTAGATAATTGTTTTTTTGTTGCAGAACTTGTTTATATTTACTAGCAAAATACAAATATTCTGCATTAATTTGGCCAAACTCTTGATCCATAAATCGCCGACGCAAAGCTGGTGCACCTTTGATCAATTCCAGGTCTTCTGGCGAAAATAAAATTGCATTTAACTGACCCACATATTTAGATAACTTTGCCTGCTCCACACGATTAAGCCAAACCTTTTTGCCTTTTTTAGTGATTAATACTCGTAAAGTTAAATCAACCTGACTCTTGTAAACATGACCATAAACATTAGCAAATTCATCACCGAAAGCGATTAATTCCTTGTCACTATTAGTCCTGTGCGATCTAGTCAATGCTAAAAAATAAATTGCTTCTAGTAAGTTAGTTTTCCCTTGCGCATTTTTTCCAATGAAAATATTAACATTAGGATCGAATTCCAACTCAAATTCTTGTAAATTCCGATAGTGCTGCGCCTTGAACTGCTTCAGATACATCTTTTATCGAAACACATAGTTCGTTTGCTCTACTTGAAGTTGGTCACCAGGGCGAAGTTTTTTGCCACGCCGAGCTTCCTTTACCTCGTTCAACCAAACTGGATTTTCTTGCAGATACCACTTTGCTTGTCCACCAGAAGAAATGATACTTTCTTCTTTTAAAAATTGACTGAGGGTAATGTAATCCCCCTTGATCTTAAATTCCTTAATTGTTTTCACCTTCACCACTTCTATTTACCTATAAGTTAAGTATATTCGTTTCACTAGCAAAAAACAACTCAAATAGCCAATATAACGCCATATAAACGATGTTTTGTAAAAGATACTTTTCATAGTGAACGACTAAAAAGACACAAGAGAGTGCTGATTTAGTCAATTCTTAAAAATTTGGACTAAAAAAAGCCATCAACCAGATGGCTTTTAGCTTTTGTATTACTAATAATTATTAAAACGTTCTTACTGGCGTAATCAACTGTACAAAATTAATTGTATTATCAGCTGGGTTAACCGTAAACGGCCGCAGTGGTTGCGTAAATTCTGTTACCACCGAATCAGTTACTGAAGCCCGTAATGCATCACGTAAATAATCTGGATTAAACGAAATCTTTAAATTTTGACCAGATAATTGCTTAAAACTAACTTCTTCTTCAACATTACCGATTTCTGCAGATTCACCTGATAAAGTAACTGTCTGCTTTTCCGTATCCAGAGTTAAATCAACTACATTATTTCGACCGGCATGTGTTAATAAGCTTGCACGGTCTAATGCACTAGATAGTTCTGCTAAGTCAAATTCAGCGCTAGTAGTACTCTCTGTAGGAATTAAGCGATCAGTATCTGGATAGCTACCTTCAAGTAATCGAGAATAAAACAGCATATTCCCAATTTCAAATAAAACTTGGCTATCCCCAGGACAAACCTTGATTTCCGGATCAGTTTCACCAATAATTCGCGCTAGTTCAAGCAAACTTTTACCAGGAATAATTAAATCAGTTTCAGTTTGTGGACCTGCAGTTAAGCTGAGAGCTCGACTGGATAAACGATGTGAATCAGTGGCGACTGCACTGATCTGCTCTGGGCTAAAGGTAAAGTGAACACCCGTCAAAACTTGACGGCTTTCCTGGGTAGCAACTGCAAATTGCGTTTCTGTAATAATTTCTCGAAAAGTTTTCCCCAAAATAACAAAAGCGGACTCATCAGCAATTTCCGGTAATCTTGGATAGTTATTTGCATCCAGGCCATTGATAGTAAATTCACTGTTTTCAGAAATAATTTGAGTTTGCATACTTTCTTTAACTTCAAGCGAAAATTCTTTTCCCGGAAGCTTTTTAATAATTTCGCTGAAGAAACGTGCAGGTAAAACAATTGCTCCAGGTGATTCAACAGTTAGATCTTCACTAGTCGGAATACGTACTTCAATTGAAATATCAGTATCACTACCAGTTAGCAGTAATTCATTTTCCGTTAAATTAAGTTTGATACCACTTAAGATGGGAATCGTTGTTCTTGATGAGATGGCACGCATCACATTATTTAGATTATCGATAAATAGGTTTCTGTTAACTGAAAATTTCATTTTGGACCTCCTGAAGTTAGGTATGCTTTTTTATTATTTATTATATAAATTAGTAGTATTAGTAGGGCCTGTTTATTCTGTTGAAAAGCACTAGTAGCCTTAAAATAGCGTAATTAGTACGGTTTACAAAATGTGCACAAGCCAGAGAGTTTTCCACAATTATACACCAGCTAATGATCCAGCATTTGCTTTAAGTCAAAAACTGCAGTTTTGATTTCAGAATCTGTTTTAATAGCACGGCTAATTTTTTCACATGCATGCATGACAGTGGTATGGTCTTTGCCACCAAATTCCTGACCGATTTTCGGTAAACTAGAATCAGTTAATTCGCGTGATAAGTACATGGCAATTTGCCGAGGAACAACGATTTGTCTGACCCGCTTCTTACCTTTTAGTTCATGTGTCGAAGTTTGGAAGTAATTGGCGACAACCTCTTGGATTTTAGAAATTTGTAGTCCACGGTTCTTCTGTACGAGCTTTAGATCAGCTAGTGCCTCGCGTGCCAAATTCACGTTGATATCTTCACGCTGAATCGTGGCATGAGCCTGAACTTTCACTAAGGCACCTTCAAGCTCTCGGATATTAGTGTCAACCTGCGAAGCAATGTAATCCAGTGTATCATCATTAATCGTTAAATCTTCAGCTTCAGCCTTTTTGCGTAAAATCGCAATTCTAGTTTCTAAATCAGGTGGAGTAATTTCAACTTGCAAGCCCCAGGTAAATCGTGAGACTAAACGTTCCGATAGATCTGGAATTTCTGTTGGTAAGCGATCACTGGTCATGACGATCTGTTTTTGATCGTTATACAGGGTTTCAAAAGTATGAAAGAATTCCTCTTGAATTCCTTCTTTTTTAGCAAAAAATTGAATATCATCAACTAATAATAGATCGCAAGTCCGATATTTTTTACGAAATTGGTCTTGCGTTTTGTTTTTAATAGAATTAATGAAATCATTGACGAAAGTTTCACTTTGAATGTAGACGACTTTGGCGTTTGGGCGTTCAGCCAACATTTGGTGACCGATCGCTTGCATCAAGTGAGTTTTACCTAAACCAACTCCACCAAAAATGAATAATGGATTGTAAAAACTGCCGGGACTGTCAGCGACTGCCAGAGCTGCTCCGGCTGCTAGCTTATTGCCTTCACCTTGGACGAAATTATCAAAAGTATACTTTTCGTTTAACTTTAGATTACGAACAAAATTATTGTTGGTAATCGTAGGTTGAACAGGTTGAGTTGGCGTTTTCGGTTTAGGTGCTACAATTCGTTCAGTACTCTGCTCATCGGCAATCTGAAAAACTGGAATAACTTCAATATTAGCATAGCCATATGCGGATTGAATTAGTTCTGAAGCTAGATTCTTTTCCCAATATCCCTTTGTTACCGGGTTTTGGACCACAATTTTTAATTCATGGGTATCATTATTGTAGGAAATGGGCTTAGTATTTTTGAACCAGGCGTTATAGGCAACTTCGTTAAAACGTTCGCGCATTTCATGATTGAAATGTTGCCAAAATTGATTAATGTCAAACAAAATAAATTCCTCCAATAAGTTTAAGCACTATTTATTCTATCATCTAATAAAAATGTTTTCCACAGGTTAATAAAAGAAATTAAGAATTAACAAGATGTGGATAAAGTTTTACAAATAATCCTCAAAAATATTGAAAATCCTCGAAAATATTATTAATAGCCAACTTGTATTGTTGATAACTTTACCAATGTTTGCAAGAACTTTGCCATTAATTCAAGCATAATATCAACATAGTGTGAATATCTTTTTCCACAGCTTGTTGTTTGTGGAAAAGGCTGTGAAAGATATTGTGTATTTTGATTTTGTGGATAAATTAGTTAGGTGAAATTTGCACAAGTAATAAAATTTTTACAGTGAAAATCCAAGTTGTAATAGATTTATTTAATATTTAGACTTGGTTTTTATTCGTAATCATGCTATCCTTAATACTAAATTGTGTAATTACACAAATTGGAGGTGTAGTTTAATGACAACTAAGAGAACTTACCAACCTAAAAAGCGTCACCGTTCACGCGTTCACGGCTTTATGAAACGGATGAGCACATCTAATGGCCGCAAGGTTTTAGCTAGACGCCGTGCAAAAGGTAGAAAAGTCTTATCTGCTTAAACCACTGAATCCCAGTGGTTTTTTTAGTATTCAATAGTGGAATTGGAATGAAGCGTTTTGAGAAAGTCCTATCGAGTTAAAACAGAAAATGATTTTCAGCGGGTTTTTAAAGCCGGTAATTCAGTTGCTAATCGGGCTTTTGTGATCTATCAAATAGATAGAACGGAAAACCAGCATTTTAGAGTCGGGATTTCTGTTGGTAAAAAGGTCGCTCATACTGCTGTTGTTCGTAATCGACTCAAGCGTTATATACGGGCAGTTATTAGTGAAAATAAGACTGCAATTGAACCAAAAATCGACTTTTTGGTAATTGCTAGACCGTATGCACGTAATTTTAAGAAGGCTGATGTACAAAAACATTTATTGCATGTACTTTATTTGGCCAACATTATTGAAGAAATACCTAGTGAAAATGAGGAAGATTAGTGTGAAGGACATTTTAACTAAAAAGAATGTCAAACGTTTACTGGCAGTGCTTGCCGTAGTAGCAGTAGCTGTTGTCTTGACTGGATGTAGTAATACGGCTGCTAAGCCAACGCCGATTTCACATACAAGTGGTAATTGGTGGGATCGCTGGGTTATTTATTATATGTCCTCTTTCTTGCTGTGGCTGGCTAAGATTATGGGGAATAGTTATGGCTGGGCAATTATTGTCTTTACGGTAATTGTACGTCTGCTGCTATATCCGCTTAGTGCCATGTCGATTAAGAGTACTACGAAAATGCAGAGCGTTCAGCCTGAACTAGATGCATTACGGAAAAAATATCCTGGTAGTGATACTGAATCGCGAACTTTATTGTCTGAAGAGACCAATAAGCTGTATAAGGAAGCGGGTATTAATCCGTATGCTGGTTGTTTGCCGCTGATTATTCAACTACCAGTTATGTATGCTTTATATGGTGCAATTTGGCGAACACCACAGCTGCAAACTGGACACTTCTTATGGATGGATTTAGGTAAACCAGATCCTTACTTTATTATGCCGATTTTGTCGATGGTGTTAACTTTCTTATCGACTTACATCAGTCAAATGTCTACGCCGCAACAATCCAAGAACTTATCTACTAAATTTATGACATATGGTATGTCAATTATGGTTGGGGTAATGGGAATTTACTTCCAATCAGCAATTATTTTATATTGGGTAATTTCTAATTTGTTCCAGTTGATTCAGACATTCATTCTGCAAAATCCGATTAAATATCGTAAAGAACAAGAAGCTAAGGCCGAAAAAGAACGCGAACGCAAGCGTAAGCTGCGTAAAACATATAAACGGTTAAAACGCAAAAAGTAAATATTAATCTAAAGTGATTTTTAGATAAAGTAGTCAAAGTGCTTTATACATCACGAATTATTCGTGGTGTTATAATGCGCTTTTTTGATTGAGTTTTATTAAAAGGAGAAAATCATGGTTCAGACTTTAACTGAATTCGATACGATTGCTGCTATCTCAACTCCAATTGGAGAGGGCGGTATCTCGATTGTGCGGTTGTCAGGTGAGGCTGCAGTACCAATTGTTAATCAAATCTTTAAAGGTAAGAATTTAATAAAGGTACCAAGTCACACGATTAATTATGGGCATATTATTGATCCTGAAACTAAGCAAGTGATTGATGAGGTCATGGTGTCGGTAATGCGTGCACCAAAAACTTTTACTCGCGAAGATATAGTTGAGATTAATTGTCATGGTGGGATTGTAGTGACTAATCGCATTTTACAATTACTACTGGGTCATGGCGCTAGAATGGCTGACGCGGGTGAATTTACTAAACGGGCTTTTATGAATGGACGCATTGATCTAACGCAAGCCGAAAGTGTGATGGATATTGTGCGGGCCAAAACTGATAAGGCACGTGAAGTAGCAGAAAAGCAACTTGAGGGTGGCTTATTGACCAAGATTCAAGCAATGCGGCAAGAAATTTTGGATACTTTAGCTAATGTTGAAGTTAATATTGATTATCCAGAATATGATGCTGATACGATTACAGCTAAGCAAATGGCTGGTGTATCTAAATCAGTTATTGCTAAAATAGAACGGTTATTAACGACTGCTAGTGAAGGAACTGCCTTGCGCAACGGCTTAGCTACAGCAATTATTGGGCAACCTAACGTGGGAAAGTCGTCTTTGCTTAATTATTTAACTAAAAGTGATAAGGCAATTGTTACTGATGTTGCTGGGACTACGCGTGATACGTTGGAAGAGTATGTTTCAGTGAAGGGTGTTCCTCTTAAATTAATCGATACTGCTGGAATTCGGCAAACTGATAATAAGGTAGAAAAAATTGGCGTTGAACGATCGAAAAAGGCGCTAGATCAGGCAGATTTAGTTTTATTATTGCTTGATGCTAGTCATAATTTAACTCCAGCTGATCAAGAACTAATTGCAGCAACAGCTAATAAGAAACGGATTATTATTCTCAATAAAACTGATTTAGGTCAGCAGCTAAATAAGGAAGAGCTTGAGACAACAACAGCTAGCGAAGTTATTGCCACTTCAATTTTGCAAGAGCAGAATTTGACACAGCTTGAAGACGCAATTAAGCAGTTATTTTTTAATGGAATCGAAAATTCTAATGATGAAGTATTAGTGACTAATCAGCGACAAGTCGGATTATTGCAAAAAGCCAAAAAGCAGCTTGAGGATGTAATCATGGCGGTTAATGATGAGGTGCCAGTTGACATTGTACAGATTGATCTGAATGGCGCTTGGGATACCTTAGGTGAAATTACGGGTGAAAGTAGCCCTGATGAATTAGTCAACGAGTTATTTAGCCAATTTTGTTTAGGTAAATAGGAGAGACGGATGATTAAGAATTATTCTTCGAATGACTATGATGTAATCGTAGTTGGTGCAGGACATGCGGGTTGTGAAGCAGCTCTTGCTAGTGCCAAGATGGGACAAAATACTTTGCTGTTAACCATTAGTTTGGATATGGTGGCCTTTATGCCATGTAACCCTTCTGTTGGTGGTCCAGCTAAAGGGACCGTTGTACGCGAAATTGATGCTTTAGGCGGTCAAATGGGGAAAAATATCGATGCAACTTATATTCAGATGCGCATGTTAAATACGGGTAAAGGTCCGGCTGTACGTGCATTGCGGGCCCAAGCAGATAAGTGGCAGTATCATCAGCAAATGAAGAGTGTAATCGAAAATACGCCACATTTAACTTTGCGCCAAGCGACAGTTGATAAGTTATTAGTTAAAGATGGCGTTTGTCAAGGTGTGGTTACCAACACTGGTGCTAGTTATCTAGCTAAAAGTGTGGTTTTAACTACAGGAACTTCAGCACGAGGTAGAATTTATATTGGCGAGTTGAATTATTCATCTGGACCGAATAACACAATTCCGGCAATAAAATTATCAGAAAACCTTGAAGATTTAGGATTTAAATTGCGTCGCTTTAAGACAGGGACGCCTCCCAGAGTCAACGGTAACACAATCGATTATTCAAAAACCGAAGAAGAACCGGGGGATGAGGAACCACGACATTTCTCTTTTACTAGTAGGGATGAAGATTATCTCACAGAGCAGGTCTCATGTTGGATGACCTATACTAACCAGAAGACCCATCAGATTATCAACGAAAATTTGACACGATCACCAATGTTTTCAGGTCAAATTAAGGGTGTAGGTCCTAGATACTGTCCTTCAATTGAAACTAAAGTAGTTCGGTTTGCTGATAAATCACGTCACCAAATCTTCTTGGAACCAGAAGGTAAGGATACTAATGAAGTTTATGTTGGTGACTTTTCGACTTCAATGCCTGAGGAAATTCAGCTCAAAATGTTACATTCGATTGCTGGACTTGAAGATGCGGAGCTAATGCGACCTGGTTATGCGATTGAATACGATGTGGTTGATCCTTGGCAATTGAAGCATACTTTAGAAACTAAAAACATTAGGAATTTGTTCACTGCTGGACAGATGAATGGTACTTCAGGGTACGAAGAAGCAGCTGGTCAAGGCTTAATTGCAGGTATTAATGCAGCCTTGCGTGCGGCTGGTAAAGCTGGTTTTACCTTAGGTCGGGATGAGGCTTATATTGGCGTTTTAATCGATGACTTAGTTACTAAGGGAACTGAAGAGCCATATCGATTATTAACCTCGCGGGCTGAGTATCGGTTAATATTGCGTCATGACAACGCCGACTTGCGCTTAACTGACTATGGCTATCAACTGGGGTTAATTTCTGAAGAACGCTACTCCAAATTTACTGCTAAGAAAGCGCAGATTACTCAAGCTAAACGTGTGCTTGAATCAATTACGATTCATCCAACTAAAGAGGTGCAGGAGTATTTACAAGGAATTGGTGAAGATGAGCTTAAGGCAGGACTTAAAGCAGATGCTTTTCTGCGTAGACCACGGGTTACGATACCGGATATTGAGCAACTAAGTGGAACTAGTATTTCTAGTGATCGCTATGTTAAAGAACAGATTGAAATTAATGTTAAATATGCTGGTTATATTAAAAAAGAACAGCAACAAATCGATCGACTTCATCGTCAAGAAGCCAAGAAGATTCCAGCAGACCTTGATTATCAGGCAATTAATGGGCTGGCAACAGAAGCTAGACAAAAATTTGAAAAAATCAGACCGGAGACTTTAGCTCAGGCAGAACGAATTTCTGGAGTTAATCCAGCAGATTTAGCAATTTTAAGTGTCTATGTTCAAAATGGTCATTATGAAAAAATAAAAGATTAAAATTAGTCTAAAATTTTGAAAAAGGCGAAAAATATTTTAGCTAAATTAATTATTTAAAAAATACACAAAAATCCAATAAATGATCAAGTAATCACAAGTGAGAATATTGCTATCACGTATAAGCGTTATCATAGCTGCTCAATATTGTGAAGCTAATATCTTTACAAAGCGCTTACATATTGCACGATTAACAAATTTTAGTTACTTGAAATTGTGAAATTATATGTTTTAATACAGTATGTAAGTAAACATTATTTAAGGAGATGCACTTAAGATGACAAAAATTAATGGCTCAGATGCTATGCTTCAAGTTTTGCTTGACTGGCATATTGATCATATTTATGGTTTTCCGGGTGGTTCATTCGACTCAACAATGAACGCTATCCACAACTTTAAGGGTAAGTTAAAATATATTGAAGTTCGTCATGAGGAAGCTGGCGCTTTAGCCGCAGCTGCTGAATACAAGTTCACTGGTAATGCTGGTGTATGTTTCGGTTCTGCAGGTCCTGGTGCCGTTCACTTGATGAATGGTTTGTACGATGCTAAGTACGACAAGGTTCCAATGGTAGCGATTGTTGCCAACGTTCCTACTAGTCGTCAAGACATCGATTTCTTCCAAGCTTTTGATGAAAAGCCATGGTTTGATGCTGTTGCTGTTTGGAACCATCAAGTTAAGACAGCAGATCAAATTCCAGGGATGATGGATGAAGCTCTTCGTCAAGCATACGCTAAGAAGGGTCCAGCTGTTTTGATCTTGCCTAAAGACTTTGGTTGGGACAAGATTAATGACAACTTCCGTGTAACTTATGATTCATTGCAAGCAATTCCTAACTACGCTGCACCTAAGAAAGAATCAGTTGATGCAGCTGTTAAATTGCTTAAAGAAGCTAAGAATCCGGTTGTCTACTACGGTGTTGGTGTTAAGGGTCATGGCGATGTTTTGAAGGCCTTTGCTAACAAGTTCAAGACTCCACTACTTTCATCAGTTATTGCTAAGGGTGTTGTTGAAGATAAATTCCCTGCATACATGGGCTCAATTGGTCGTGTTGCTCCTAAGGCCAGTGATGATATCCAAACGCACGCTGACTTGGTAGTTTGGGTAGGTAACAACTCTCCATTCTCAGTCTTCTTCTTTAATCCAAAGGCTAAGGTTATTCAAATTGATGTTGATTCTGAAAAATTGGGTAAACGTCATGCAGTTGATGTACCGATTCTGGCTGATGGTGCTAAGACTTTGCAAGCGATGATTGATGCTGGTGAAGACCGTGAAGAATCACCACTTTACAAGGCTGCTCTTGCAGACCGTCAAAACTGGGATGAATGGCAAGAAAGCTTTGTTGATTCAGATCAAATGCCAGTTCGTCCAGAGCCAATCTTTGACGTAATCAATAAATACGCTGATGATGATGCAATGTTTGCTATTGATGTTGGTAACATTAACATTAACTTCCAACGTTTAGTTAACTTGCATGATGAACAAACTTGGGCAACTTCAGGCTTGTACGCAACTATGGGATTTGGTACTCCAGCTTCACTTGCTGCTGCTACTACTCATCCAGAGCGTGAAGTTTGGAACCTTGGCGGTGATGGTGGTTTTGCCATGATGAGTCAAGAATTGTTAACTCAAGCTCGTTACAACATGCATGTACTTAACGTTGTCTTCACTAACGAAACTTTGGGCTTCATTGAAGCTGAACAAGTTGACCAATCACACCAACCATTGTCAGGTGTTATCATGCCAGATAACGACTGGGCTAAAGTTGGTGAAGGTATGAACGTTAAGAGTGTAACTGCTCGTACTAAGAAGGAATTCGAAGACGCAGTTAAGGAATTCAAGCAAATGGATGGCCCGATGTTAATCGACGTTAAGTTGACTCACGAAATGCCATACTCAACTGAATTGAACACTCTTGATGATCCAGAATTCGTTAAGAAGTATCAAGCAGAAGACTTGAAGCCATTTAGCTACTTTGCTGAAAAATATGGTGTAGTTGATGATACTGCTTCAGGCGCTTCAGAAGAAGAAGCTGAGCCTGAACCAGAAGAAGAACCAGATACTACTTCTGGCGCTTCAGAACACTAATTTAATATTAGTAAAATAAAAAGCGAAACTTATTGAAAGTTTCGCTTTTTTTCTGTCTTACAAGTATAATATTTAAGAGACAATATTTGATATGGAGGATTAAAGATGCAACAATTTGGAGTTATTGGCTTATCTGTCATGGGCAAAAACTTGGCCTTGAATGTACGAAACAGTGGTTTTTCTGTTTCTGGTTATAGTATTGATAAGCCAGAAGTTGATGCTTTTGCAGAATATCAAGATGAAAAGTTATTACCGACTTATTCTTTAGCAGAGTTTGTTAATTCACTTGAAAAACCACGGAAAATTTTAATTCAAATTGCAGCCGGTAAACCGGTTGATGAGACTTTACAGAAATTACTACCTTTACTTGATAAAGGTGATATCATTCTAGACGGTGGGAACTCTAATTTTCATGATACTAACAGACGCTTTCATGAAATGGAAGCACATGGGATTCATTTCATTGGAATGGGCGTGTCAGGTGGTGAAGAAGGAGCATTAAACGGTCCTGCGTTGATGCCAGGAGGAGATGAAGCAGCCTACCGTGAAGTTGCACCAATCTTAGAAGCAATCGCTGCTAAAACGCCACAAGGTCGGCCATGTGTTAGTTTTATTGGTCCTGAAGGTAGTGGTCATTATGTCAAAATGGTGCATAATGGGATTGAATATGGTATTATGCAAGAATTTTCTGAAGTATATGATCTGTTACGTAAAGTAGCGGGTAAAAGTAATGCGGAAATGTCGAAGATCTTTGCTGATTGGAATCAAGGGTTAGTTCAGGCTTATCTAAGTGAAATTACTAGTGAAGTTTTGAAGCAAAAAGATGACTTAACAGCTGATGACGTGATTGATCATATCTTAAATGTTGCTTCTTACAAGGGTACCGGTAATTGGATGTTAGAAGATGGTGTTCATCTAGGTGCACCAATTAGCGTAATCGCTGAAGCTGTCTTGGCCAGATTTATGTCCAAAGCAACAACGCGTGAAGGTCAAGAAATCACTTGGAATGGTGAAGTACCAAATGGTTTAATTGATAATCTGGGTAAAGCTTTGCAATTAGGGCAAGCAGTAGCGTATGCGCAAGGATTCCAACAATTGAAAATGGCAGCTGATGCTTATCATTGGGACTTACGGTATCCAGCTATTGCTCAGGATTGGGAAGCTGGCTGTATTATTCGCTCGTCAATGCTAGAAGATATTGAGAATGCCTTTGCTGATGGGAAGCAGTTAGACAATTTATTTCAAGATGCTTACTTTAAAGGCTTAATGCAAAAAAATCTGCCAGCCCTGCGAGCAGTAATTGAATTAGCTACTAAAGCTGGTATTCCAACTCCAACTTTGAGTGCAGCTTTGAATTACCTGGAATCAATTTTTAATCCAAGCTTACCTGCTAACTTAATTCAAGGTCAACGGGATTACTTTGGTGCCCATACCTATTATCGTAATGACCGTGAAGGCATCTTCCACACTGAATGGTATGAAGAAAAATAAGTATGTTACACGTGTAACACAAATAAAACTCTTACAAAAAGCTGCATAAGGCGGCAATTTGTCAACAATAAATACAGAAATAGACTATTTAACCCTTTTGATTTAGAGCTAAGATAGTCTATTTTGTTGTTGGGCATTGGGTTTTATTTCAAAATCTATGTAGGTAAAGAAATATATGAATCATACCATTCTGGCAGCTAAAAGCAATTATTGACAAATCCAAATAGTCGATATAATATAGCATTAAGTTTTAAGTAATCGGTTACAAAGATAGAGAAAATACAATGGAACGATTTACTGGAATTGTAGTAGTATTACTTAGCATTTGGGAATTTTATACAGTTTATGGTGCATTTAAGGCAGTTAAAAAGGTTGGTACTACATCACGATTTCTACCTCTAGCACTGTGGAGTGGCACTTTTCTAGGAATTGTGTTTTTAGGAATAGGCATTAGATTAATACTGAACGGCTATTAAATCAATGTTGCCAACTGAAAAACTACTTAAGGGGGATTTATGAATAAAAGGCACACCTTCGTTAGCATAGTACTTTTAATCTTATTAGTTCCAATAGTTATGCTTTTGTTTCCATCAATTTTATATTTTATTATTCCTAGTAAGTATTATCAAGTATGTTGTGATGCACTTATAATAGTTATATTATTTATTTCGAATAAGCAATTTTTTAATGTAAAATTGAATGTGATATCATTTAATCATATATTCACTCAAATATTATTATGTATTCCTACAGTAGCTTTTTTACTGTTGACAAAAAATATTAAAGCGATATTTGATAACAAAGCAGATATATTTGTATTAATAACTACTTTGTTTATAGCATTAGCAGAAGAAATATTGTTTCGTGGCATAGTATTACCCTTGTCTTTACAATATACCTCTTATAAATATTTTGCTTCATTATTGATAAGTAGCGTTGGATTTGCATTTAGTCATATTGTAAATATAGAGCATGCACCTGTTGAAATGGTCTTTTTACAAATGATCCTAGTCTTTTCTGCTGGAATGTTGTCAGGTGCTTTATATTTAACTACTAAGAACTTGAGTCTTCCTATAGTATTTCACTTTGTGAATGACTTACCAGTCTTAAATAATGTTCAATCACCAGCTATTGCATTGTCAAGCTCGCAATTAAAATTTATGTATATTTTAGTTCTTGCGATAGCAATGATATGTAGTTTTATTTCTTTCATTCAATTAAAGCTATTTATTAATAAAGATAGAATACATAAGTAGCATGGTTAAAGTATCATGCGGTAAAAAGTAATGTAATATGTAGCATGAATTAATTCATATAAAGTGAATGTTTTTACCAGTAATTAAGATAAGGTATTGCAAAAAATCAAAAAATAAAATTAATAGAATATACGATAAAGTTCGATAAACCGTGACAGAAAATAGCTGTTCCCCAATCGCCTGTATGATAATAAGTTATCGCGTATGCTAAGCCAGAGCAAAAAAGTTGTAATGTATCGTAGGAAAAAGAATATCCATGTGCGAGCGCAAACAATAAGCCAGTGATTAATATTGTAAAAAATGGATTAAAGCTTTTTAGGATTCCTCCTTGTAGGGCTCCTTGCCACAACAACTCTTCTAAAAGAGGAGATATAAAGATTAATGTCACCATTAAAATGGGAGCTAGTCTAGATTTTGAAATCATGAATAATTCTGTATCATTGTCATTAGTTTTACTTATTAGAGCTATGTAAGATTGCAGAACTTGCGATAGCATGGCTAAGCAGGCAGCAAAACTATAATTCTTTACCAAGTTGGTTTTTGAAAAGATTGGTTTATGATTTAAAGAATGATAAAAGATAGTGACAAACCATAATATAATTATTGTGGAGAATAAAGTAATACCTATATGTAATAAGAAATTAAACTTAGTTGGAGTTTCTCCAGGTAAAAAAGCTTCTCCTAGAGTTGGAATTTGAATAAGAATAAAAAGCAAGCCAAATATAATTAATTTGCATATTAGTTTTAGTAATTGCTTAATCAGGTTAGCCATAATGATTTCCTCTGTACTTTTTTATACTTTTGAAATATATAAAACTCATACAAAAAACCGCCATTTCAGCGATTTTCTTAGATTACATATTGGTTACTAAAAAGAAAATAATGAAAACTACTAATAGGACATACATCATCGGCGAGACCTTTTTAGGTTGCTTAGCAGCAATCATCGTAATGGGGTAGGCAATCATACCTAGTGCTAAGCCGTTAGAAATACTGTAAGTGAGCGGCATACCAACAACGGTTAAGAAAGCAGGTAAGGCAATTTCAAACTTATCCCAGTTAATTTTCTTTAAGTTGCCAGCCATTAATACTCCAACAATAATCAGAGCCGGTGCGGTAACCGTAGTTGGGATTACTGCTAATAAAGGACTAAAAATCATGCTAATCAAAAAGAAGATACCAATAAAGACAGCAGTTAGGCCGGTGCGTCCACCCATCGCGATTCCAGCGCTTGATTCAACTGAAGTTCCCAGTGGTGCGGTCCCAAGAACTGCCCCTTCCACCATTGCTAGCGAATCTGATAAAAAGGCGTGACCAATGCGTGGTATCTTACCATTTTGGTCGACCATGCCTGCTTGTTCCGTCATTCCAATTAATGTGCCGGCAGTGTCGAAAAAGGTTACTAATAAAAAGGTTAGTACTACGATGAATAATTGCGGTGTGTTAATATCTTTTAGATGGAAAACCGCTTGTCCAAAGGTTGGAGTAATACTAGGAGGCATGGAAATGATTTGACTAGGCAAAGGAATTTGCCCAATCACAATGCCAAAGATAGCTGTTACTACCATGCCAATGAAAATTGAACCAGGGATATTCATTGCCATTAAGATAACAGTTAGCACTAGGCCAAATAAAGTGATCCAGACGGCTGGTGTATTAAACTTACCTAAAGCAACTAAGTTTGAATCACTATTGACGATTAATTTACCGTTTTGCAAACCAATAAAGGCGATAAATAACCCAATTCCAGCAGAAATAGCATATTTAAGATCCTGGGGAATAGCATCCACAACTTTTTCTCGTAATTTTAATACCGTAATTAAAATAAATAATACTGAGGCAACTAGCACAGCCGCTAAAGCAGTTTGCCAATTTATATGCATACCGCCGCAGACGTTATAGGCAAAGAAAGCTGCGCTGCCAAGTGTTGGAGCTAGCGCGACCGGGTAATTCGCAATAAATCCCATGAGGAAACAGCCAATTGCAATTGAAACGGCTGTAACCGTAAATGCTGCTCCTTTATCAATACCAGCTGCGTGCAAAATGTTCGGGTTAACAAAAAGGATGTAGGAGAGGCTGACAAAAGTGGTTAATGCAGCGATTAATTCACGTTTGACAGTGGTATGAGCATCGTTTAAATGAAAGACTTTATCTAGTGTCGACATTTTTCCTCCAAAAATAATAAAAATACAAAAGTTAACTTATTTAGTATATAACTAAAACCTAGTTAATTGCCATATCTTAGTTGGAAAATATTTCCTAGGAAATATTCTTAAAGAAGGATAAACAAAAAGCAAGGCTTTGGCTGACCTTGCTTTTGTTAATAATTAATCTTTTAGAAATTTAAAACCCAAAGGAAGAAGATAAAGACGACAAAGAGAATCCACATCATTGGTGTGACTTCTTTTCCACGTTTGGCAGCCAGCATACAAATTGGATAGGTAATCATACCTAATGCTAATCCATCAGAGATTGAATAAGTCAGAGGCATACCAATTAAAATCAGAAAAGCTGGTACGGCAATTTCCATTTTATCCCAATGAATATGAGCCGTATTTTGAGCCATTAAAACGCCGACAATGATTAAGGCAGGTGCAGTTACGTGAGTTGTGAATAATCCAATCAATGGACTAAATACCATTGAGATTAAGAAGAAAATGGCCACAAAAACTGCGGTTAAGCCAGTTCTACCACCAACGGCAATTCCAGCACTTGATTCTACAAAGGCACCAACTGGGGAAGTACCAAGAATTGATCCAGCCATCATGGCGGTAGAATCTGATGCTAAGGCTTTACCAACTCGAGGCATTTTGTTATCTTTCATAAAGCCAGCTTGTTGAGCTAGACCGATTAAAGTTCCAGCTGTATCGAAAAAGGTAACTAATAGGAAAGTTAAGACAACTACCCACATTTGTAAGGTATTGATATCTTTAACGTGAAAAACAGCTTGACCAAAAGTAGGAGCAATACTTGGTGCCAAAGAAACGATTTTAGTTGGCAAAGCAATTTGACCGGTAACAATTCCGAAAATGGCCGCTAAAACCATGCCGATAAAAATAGCACCAGGGACGTTCATGATCATTAAAATAACTGTGATTAGTAAACCAAAAATGGTAATCCAAACAGCTGGATCATGTAAAGAACCTAAGCCAACCAAAGTTGATTTATTAGCGACAATTAGCCCGCCATCTTGTAAACCTAAAAAGGCGATAAACAGCCCGATTCCGGAAGAAATGGCAAATTTCAAGTCAGCTGGAATAGCGTTGATGATTTTTTCTCGTAATTTAAACAATGTGATCAAGACAAAAATGATTGAAGCCACGAAGACAGCTGCTAATGCTGTTTCCCATGAAACATGCATACCAACGCAAACCGTGTAAGCGAAAAAAGCATTAATTCCTAAAGCTGGTGCTTCACCAATCGGATAATTGGCAACGATCCCCATGATGGCTGTACCTAGAGCGCTGGCTAGGGCAGTAGAAGTGAAAACGGCGCCTTTATCCATGCCACTCGCTCCCAAGACACTTGGATTAACGAAAAGGATATAGGACATACTGATAAATGTAGTTAAGCCAGCTAAAAATTCCACTTTAATACTAGTTTTATATTTATCGAGTTGAAAATAGCTCTTAATAAAGTTCATTTTATTTCTCCCAGAAATTTAATGTTCGTGTTTTTAAAATAAATTTACAACTATTATAGTTTATCACGACAAAAAATAAATGCAAATCCGAATTATAGAGAGAAGCATTCGCTTATAAAACAGCATCTGCATTACCAGAAATTACGCTGCACATTGACTACTAACCAAGCTAGTCGTTAAAATAGCTTTAAGAGTAAAAGCAGTAGACTTGTTAAGGAGAAAAAATGAATAGATTGATCTTTTCGGATATTGACGGCACGCTACTCAATTCAGCTTTAAAAGTAACGCCTAAGACCCGTGATGCTTTACGTAAACAGATTATTAACGGCAATGTATTCATTCCGGTATCTGGGAGAATGCCGCAAGCAATAATGACTGCAGCTGGTCAGGTTACTAAGGTATGCCCACTGATTGCTTATAATGGCGCGTTAGTGCTAGATGAAATGGGGCAAGCACTGAATTCCCAATTTATGACAGCAGCTAAAGCATTAGAAATTTGCCAATATGTCGAAAAAAAGGATAATGGAATTGCTTGGAACGTTTATAGTGGCTATGACTGGTATTATTCCCCAGGAAATAATCGTTCTTTAGTTGAACAAGAAGAGCAAATTGTTGGCTTAAAGGCTACTGCAACCTCGCTTGAGCAATTAAAAGATTTGCAAGGTGTCCATAAAGTCTTGTTAATGGGAGCTCCACAGCGCTTAGATGAGGTACAAGCAGACCTAGCATCCCGTTATCCTGATTTATATATCGTTAAGTCGGCGCCTAATTTACTTGAAGTAATGATTAAGGAAGTCTCTAAAGGGCGTGGAGTCGAAATAATGGCTGAGAGTTTACAAGTAGAATTAATGAATTGCTGGGCTTTTGGGGACAATTATAATGATGAAACTATGTTGGAAACAGTGGGACATCCAGTTTTGATGGCTAATGCACCAGCTGATTTAAAAGAGAAGTTTCAGACTACCACCTTAGATAATAATCATGATGGCATTGCCGCTACTTTGGCAAAGTTTTAGTTATTTGGCAAAAGAGGAGAATTGGCATTGTTACCAAACCACTTACGATTAATCTTGGCTAGAGTTCCATTTTTGGCTAGCTTATCAAGTCCCGCATTGATTTTACGTTGAAGCGTATGATCACTTTTGCGCATACCGACGCCAAAAGCGTCTTTGGGAAAGGCTCCCTTAACGGAAATAAAGTTGTTGGGATCTTTTTGACGAGCAATATAATAGTCAGAATATGAACTATCAATTAATAGCCCTTGAATACGGCCCGCGTTAAGATCAATAAAGGCATTGGTGAATGAGTCATATAACACGGGATCATGGTCTTTAATACGATTTTTAAGCACTTTTGGCTGCGCCATAATGTCATTATAGCCAGACGAACCGGTTTGCGCACCTAGGGTTTTATTGGTCATATCAGTATAAGTTTTAATTTTGTTTTTGCGTAGGGAAACCAGAACTTGTTCTGAATATAGATAAGTCTTACTGAATGCGACTTTAGCTTTACGAGCGGGAGTCTTAGTAAAGCCATTCCAGATAAGGTCAATAGTACCATTTTTTAATTCAGTGGTATTCATTGACCAGTCGATTGTTTGAAAACTGACCTTGAGACCATATAATTTAAATACAGCCTTAGCCAGGTCAATGTCATAGCCAACTAGCTTGCCGTTTTTCTGCCGAAACCCCATAGGTACAAAGGTATCATCAACGCCGATTGTAACGTAACCGCGTTTTTTTAAGCGACTCCAATTGTCGGCTTGATTAGCACGCTTGCCAACAGAAACATCACTGCAGCCAGTAAGAGTTACAGCTGTAATGATTAGGATTAATAGGGTAAAGAGATTTTTACGTTTCAATTATTTTACCCCCTTTTGGTCGAGAGCCTCGACTGTAAAAATTTTATCGGCGACTTCCTGAGCAAAGTCCAGATCATGAGTCACTATGATTTGGGTCATTTGCTCTTCTTTTTGCAAGTTTAAAATAATCTCGGCGACTGTTCCGCGTAATGCAGGATCAAGTGCAGAGGTAGGTTCATCATAACAGAGAATTTGGGGTTTCATAGCTAGAGCTCGTGCAATAGCAACTCGTTGCTGTTGACCTCCAGAAAGTTGTGACGGATATAAGTTGTTTTTACCAATTAAATTAAGCTTTTGCAATAGTTTGGTCGCTTGGCCTTTTGCTGTTGCCTGGTCTTCTTTTAAAACTAGTGTGGGAGCCAAAGTAATATTTTCCAGTACCGTTAGGTTAGGGAATAATTGATAATCTTGAAAAACAACTCCGATAATTTGCTTGCTATCAGCTGGATTTGCAGGATTAAACGTCTTGCCGTCCCATAAAAATTGACCGCTATTAATTGGCTCAAGTCCGCTAAGGCAGCGCAGTAAAGTAGTTTTGCCAGCACCAGACGGTCCAACAATGGCTAAAATTTGACCATTAGTAATCGTCAAATTAAGCTGGTTTAGAATGATTTTTTTACCAAAATTTTTAGTAATATTTTTAAGTTCTAACATATTTTCACTCCCCCTTAGTTCCATTTACTGAAGCTCTGTTCCAATTTTTTTAGTAGGTATGATGCAATTCCAGTCATGAATAAATAAATTATTCCAACTAGTACTAACGGAATTAAGGTAACATCTCTTGCAGTTGCCACGTTCCCAGCACGCAGCAGATCGCCAAGCCCAATTACGTAAACTAGTGAAGTGTCCTTAACTAAATTAATGATTTCATTACCAATTGATGGGATTACGATTTTGACTACTTGGGGGATAATGATATGTTGCAGTGTTTGCAGCTTTGATAAACGTAAGACACGGGCGCTTTCATATTGACCAGTGGGAATTGCTTGAAAACCGCCGCGAAAGATTTCGGCAAAGTAAGCAGCATAATTAAGGATAAAGGCAAACAGTGCCGCATCATAACGTTGAAAGATGATACCCATGATTGGCAAGCCATAGAAAATAAAAATTAGCTGCAATAATAGTGGTGTACCCCGCATGATCCATACGTAAAATTTAAGTATCAGCCGCAAAGGCTTAAAATGGGAGAGCAGGCCTAAGCTGATAACTATTCCTAGTGGGATAGAAATAATTAGAGTCCAACAAAACAGGGACAGGGTCATTTTGGCACCTGAGAGTAATGAAGGCATGATTGAAACGATATAGTCCATAACTTTCTCCTTGTGATAAATAAAAAGCGTCCTCTTAAGCTAGATAGCTTAAGAGGACGCTTTGACGTTGTTCCACCTCAATTTGTTATTTACTCACGTAAATAACCTCAACCAGTTCGAATATTGCCATAAAAATGGTGATATTCGAATTGGAGCGATAACGGGACTACCGGAATTTCCTAATAATAGTAAGTAAAAAAAGCCGCCATCTTAGACATAGTGTCTAAGAGGACGACTTAACGCGGTTCCACCTCAACTTCGTTGCTTACTCACATAAGCAACCTCGAGCAGTTTAATAATTACTATTAAACTGGAAGTGATAACGGAACTACCGGAATTTCTTACTGATTCAGAAAAACGGTTCGCAGGTGTGATTCATGTTGGTACTTGGTGTCTTTACAGCAACTGACACTCTCTAAACAAGTCCATAACATTACTAGTCTGCTCATAACCTTTTAAATTTATTTTAATTATAGTCACTTACACCAAGAAGTCAAGTATTTATTTTTTATTACTAAAAAAGCTATCGTTAAGATAGCACTTCTAGTTATTCCGTAAGTTTGACCCTAGTTGATTTGTCCCAAGAATCAGGTAACTTGCCAACTTCCTTGAGTTTAGCCACAATTTGATCTAAAACGACTTGACGATCATCTTCGTCGGTCATAAAGTCAAGTTGATCGCCATCAATTTCCATCTTCGGTGAATAGTCATATTTTTCGTACCAAGGCTTATAATAACGCAAAAGCCGTTTGTAATAATCCTCAAGAGTAGCATCATAACTCAACTGCTCATAAGGACGGCCGCGTTTTTCAATTCGCTTGAGCATAGTTTCGTATGAAACGTTAATATGGACAAGTAGGTCGGGGTTTTCTTTTGGCATATGATCGAGTTCGCCCATCATATTATTGAGCAACTCATAATATGTGTCGACCTCTTCTTTGGTTGCACGTCCGATATCGGCATTCATTTGGAAGAATAGAGCATCTTCATAGATGGATCGATCTAAGACATTGTTATCTTCTGTTAGAGCATCTTTAATGCTGCGGAAGCGAGTATTTAAGAAAAATACTTGCAGCAAAAAGGCATACTTTTTAGGATCGGCATAAAATAGCGGCAAGACAGGATTGTCATCAACGCTTTCATAAAATGGTTTAGTTCCTAAATAATTAGCTAAAATACTGGTTAAACTGGATTTACCGGCTCCAATTGGCCCGCTTAAAACAATAACAGTCATCACGTTCCTTCTTTTATAAATTTCCTAGTTCGCGTAATTTATTATCAATTTCGCTTAAAACTGCTTTTTTGGCGTCTTCATCAACGATAAAGTCATATTTATCGCCATCAATTTTAATTTTTGGTGAAGCATCATATTCTTCATACCAAGGCTCATAATACCGAATTAAACGCTCATAATAGTCTTTTAAACTGGGATCAGTACTAATTTGTTCAAATGATCGACCACGCTTCTCAATCCGTTTGAGCATTGTTTCAAGCGAAACATGAATGTAAATAAGTAGATCAGGCTTTTTACTTGGCTTGCCAGGAACATCTTCCATCATGTTCTCGAGTAAGCTGTCATAAATCTTAAATTCGGTTGGATCAGCAACTTTATTTTCTGCATTCATCTTGAAAAAGAGCGCGTCTTCATAGATTGACCGATCTGAGACGCTGTTTTTATCCTGTACGGCTTGATTAATCTGCGCTAACCGATGGTTCAGCAAGTAGATATTAAGTAAAAAAGTATATCGCTTCATATCTTGATAATACAAAGGTAAAACGGGATTGTTATCCACGCCTTCATAAAACGCTTGTGTCCCTAAATGCTCAGCTAGAATACTGGTTAAACTGGATTTACCGGCTCCAATTGGCCCACTTAAAACAATAACTTGAATCACGTTCTTTCTTAAAAATACAACATGTAGACTCTTATTTAGTTTAATACGAGATGTAGTGGTAAACAAGGAAAAAGTTAATTTTAAGAATTCACAATTTGTCAAGTGATTTTGTATAATACAGTGAAGAAAATATCCAAGTTATCAGCTTCACAATAAAAAGCATCAAGTTTAGACTTGATGCTTTTGCTAATGTTACACGTGAAACCGATGAGTTACCGCCAGTTAACTTCTGTGTATGTCATATCAGCAAATTTAGTCGATTGATACTTATCAGCTAAGTCTTTAGTGGTGAAGTATTGATTATAAACCTTGCCTGTTGTTGGATCAGCTTCGAAAACCACTTTGATGGTTTGATCATCAACTTTTTCGTTGCGAACAGCATACGCGTCACCGTCAGCAGTTGACTTTTCGGTTGGTGAGCTCAAGATAGTCCATTTAACGCCGTTAATTGTTTTGGTAGTACCACGCTTGACGTTCTTAAAGGTCTTAGCATGTTTATTCTTCCAACTCTTACTCATTTGCCATGGGTACTTTTTAGTGCCTTTAACTTTACCAATCACTGCTACTTTGGCTGTTTTACCAGTAGCAGGTAGGACTAATGAAGACTTATGGATATTCAATGGCTCAGGAGTTAAATTGTTATTGCTATACCATTTACCTTGTAAATCTTTACTAAATTTGAAGGACTTGCTGATACCATATTTTTTATCCTGCTTTTTCTTTGAAACTTGGCTAGTCTTAGCTTTCTTTGCACTAACATCAGCTGTAAACACACTACTAGTTAGTCCCATTGCAGCAACAACTAAGCCTAAAAGTTTAACCGTTTTTTTCATAATATTCCCTTTCTACATTATAAACAGTAGCTATTTTATGCTTTAATTATAACTTATAAGGTTTGGCATTGACAATATAAAAGTAAAACTTTTATAACGATATGGTAGAATCTAGATGAAGGGAAGTGCTTGAATTGGAAACCAAAGTATTGGTAGTTAGTGGTATCGCAGCAAGCGGAAAGACTAGTTTGATTACCGCTTTAAAACAAATATATTTAGAGAGTAAGGTGCTATCTTTTGATGACTATGACATTGATCAATTAAGTACTACTCCAAGCATTAAGACACCACTAAAAAAAGCAATTAATCAATATGATATCAGTGAGTTAATGCTTGATTTTAAGCAGAGTTATCACCAAATTCCACTAATTTTACTTGACTTTCCTTTTGGATATTGTCATCAAGAGTTAAGGCCATATATTGATTGGGTAGTTTATTTGAATACACCACTTGATATTGCTTTTGCACGTCAATTAATTCGAGATGAGCAGTCGAGCAGTGCTCAAGAAATAATTAACTGGGCAAAGACATATTTATCTCAGGCAAGACCATATTTTGTTGATAATCAAAGGTATGTAGCGCAAAGTGCTGATTTGATTTTAGATGGTACAGCTTCAATTGCTGAAGAAGTAGCTCAAGTTAAAAAATTAATCGAATAAGCTAATGTTTTACATGGAACAAAACTTGTTGATATATTAAAAATTCAGTTTTTGATGTGTTTACTAATTAAATGAAAAAGCCAAACAAAACTTGAGATAACTACTACATAGGCAATTATCGTATCAAGATATTCAGTTTTAGGTTCTTTTGCCAGTTCAACTATTGCTACGATTAGCATAGGGATTATAAAAATAAGATAAGGGACCCATTTATGTTTATTTGCAAACTCACGTGCCTTATATTCTATTCCTAAAGATTTTTCATGATTAAATTTTCTAATGTGGTTATTTATAATTTCAATTAAACATTCAACTATCCATAATGGTACTGAGAGACCATGTAAATTTATAATACCAAATATATCGGCAAAAAGAATCACCAAAATCATGACTAGTGCCCAGTTTAAATCTTTTGAAATTACTTTCAATTCTTTTGCAACATCTTTTTTCTCTAAATATTCACGCATTCCTGTATCCTCCTTTAATAATGTATCAAGTGAGATTTGATAGTAATTACTTAACTTGATAAGACTCTCTATGTCGGGATAGGTCTTTTCATTTTCCCAGCTAGAAATCGTTTGTCTGCTCACAAAGAAATATTTTGCGACTTCTGTTTGAGTTAAGTTCTTAGCAATTCGCGCTTGTTTTAAGTGCTCACCAAATTTCATTGTTTATTCCTCCCGAATTACTATTAATTATGAATAGTTTGGGAATTAAAATAAGCAGAGATTCCTTGCATTATTGCTAGTTAAAGGAAATATTTCCCAGGAAATAAAAAAGATGTGGTACATCGGCACCACACCTTTTTGGTAATTTAATAAGCAAATTATTTAACTCTTTGTTGTTCAGCTTTTTGTTCTTTATTTTCTTTTTGCTTCTGGTCAAGTTTTTCTTTTTGATCATCAATCTTGTCTTCGGCAGTCTTAGTTGCTCCTGAGAGACGATCCTGCAGACTAACTGAATCTTTTTCATGTTGTTTTTTAGTCTTGATGTCAACGACAGTTACGTTAACTTCAACTGTTTCAAGGCCAGTCATGTCTTTAATTTTATTGTAGATTTTTTCTTTAATTTCATCATACAACTTAGTGATTTGTACACCGTATTCAGCGACAATATCAATGTCAACTGCTACTTGCGTTTTACCAACTTCGACGTTTACACCAGAGGTAACATCATCATTGTTGACGATTTTATCAGTTAAATTGGAGAAGAAACCACCGTCGACAGTTAGCAAGCCTTTGATATCTGAAAGGGCAATACCAACTATTTTTTGAACTACCTTAGAATCATATTTTAGATCGCCTTTAACTGTTTGCTTTGGATTTGTTTGTGCCATTGTAAAAAAACTCCTTTCGAATAGTTATTTATTTTGTAACTTTTTTAGAATTGGCCAGTAATGACCAATGAGACCGCCACATACTAGCATGACAATTACAAAAATAGTTTTGAAGAATCCCAGTCCTAAAAAGCAAAGTGCTAATAATATCCCGATAACTGCACCGCTTATTTCTGGGAGGTATTTTTGCAAAATTTCTTTCATCTCTACCTCCTTACTGAACGCGCTTTTCAGGCTTTTCTGAATTGTGATAATTGGTAAAATTAATCTTAATTTTTGGCTTTTGCTCAATACCTAATAGTTGCTTTAGGTTACCTTTTAGCTGCTCAAGATAATTGTTGAGTAGATTAGCAATATCTTCACCTGCACCTAAATCACCGCTGACTTTAATCTTAACGTGACGTTTGGTCAATCGTGATTCGACTTTAGCGTTGCTTAGATAAGGAACATCTGCTAAAGAATTCAAAACGTAGCCGTTGATTGCCTTACTTGTAACTTTAACTTGACCGGATCGCTTATGGATCAAATTAAAGTTTCTCTGAGTTGGCCAAAATAGTAGAACAATTATGCCAATAATTAAAATCACTAGCACAAGTGCGCTAATACCGATTAGATACCAAGCAAATATTGGATCAAGTTTTCCTAAGTGGGGCAGGCTAAGCTGCAAGTACTTTTGCCAAACTGGACTTGTTGCCCACAAAAGGTAGATTGGAGGTGGCAATAGTAGAATTGAACCTACAATCAATAACCATTTTTTACTTCGTTTCAATTTATCACATCCTTTCAACCTTTATCTTGATTCTAATACGGACTATTTTAACAGTCTAATAATATGCGCTAATAAGTATATGCTTTTTAGTTGATACACTTTATAACAAAAAAAGATGCATTACTGCATCTTTTAATTAATTATTTAATTTGCTGGCTGCTGCTTCATCAACAATGACTGTTACGTCATTATGTTTTTGTAAAATTGAAGCCGGTACTTCTTCAGTAACTGGCCCTTCAATCATTTGCTTAACAGCATCAGCTTTGTTTGCACCAAAGGCCATCAATACGATCTTCTTAGCTGACATAATGTTGGCGATACCCATGCAGATTGCAGAAGTAGGTACTTCAGTAATATCGTTGAAGAAACGGGAATTGGCTTGAATCGTGTTATCAGTTAACTTAACTTCATGAGTGACAGAATCAAAAGCAGTCCCAGGTTCGTTGAAAGCGATATGTCCGTTTTGTCCGATACCTAAAAGTTGAATATCAATCGGGTTTTCTTTAATAATTTGATCGTAATCAGCTGAGGCACCTTCTGGGTCGCTAGCGGCCTTAATACCATCAGGGACATAAGTTTTTTTGAACGGTTTTTGGTCAAATAAGTGTTTCTGCATGAAGTAGTGGTAACTTTGATCATTATCAGGTGTTAGACCAACATACTCATCCAAATTAACACTGGTTAAGTTACTGGTATCTAAATCACTGTTAACCAATTCTTGATAGAGTGACAATGGCGTAGAGCCAGTAGCTAATCCTAATACTTTGGCACCGTTATTGATACCTGCTTCAAAAACTTTAAATGCTTGAACACCGCCAGCAGCTGCGTCCTTAGTAGTGATAATTTTCATAAATTCTCCTCCTTGTAATTGTTAATTTTATTATAAATTGGTATATGCCAATTTGTCAACTAGCAATTGTTGCAGAAAAAGAAATTTAATTTTTTGAATCAACCCAATAAACACGGCCGTCATCAGTTCGTTGTAATAAGTTGCTTTCAACTAAGTCGCGCCGTCTGGTAACATAATCATCAATGTACTGCCGCAGTAACAGATTGACCTCTGGTTCTGAATATTTTTGACCAGGTGTAAATTTGCTAGCTAAGTATTTTAAGATTAATTCCCGCTTTTTGGCTTTACCTGGCCATGTTTTGACGAAACCATCATTATCTAAGTAGCGACTAATAATGTTTTGCTCTTGCTCATTCATAATAATATGTCCTTTCTTAATTTAATGCAGCATAGCACAATTTGGTAAAATAAAAAAGCGCAATCAATGCTGTTTCATGTGGAACATTAATTGTGCTTTTTAAAATTATCTTATTCGCTTCTTAATGCAATTGCTGCATCTTTCTTAGCGGCTAGTCTTGCCGGAATATGTCCACCTAGCAGAGTTAAAATCGTTGAAATAATGATTAAAACTAGAGCATGAGTTGGATTGAGTTGAGCAACATTGGATAAGCTACTGATGTTATAAAGTACACTATTGATTGGGAAAGTCAATAGGTAGGCTACACCAACTCCAAGTGCCCCAGAGAAAATTCCTAAGATAAAGGTTTCAGCGTCAAAGACACGAGTAATATCTTTTTTACGAGCTCCAAGCGCCTTAAGAACACCGATTTCCTTAGTACGTTCAAGAACAGAAGTGTAAGTTAGAATACCAATCATAATCATGGAAGTAATCAATGAAATTGCTGCAAAGGCTACTAATACATAAGTGATACCGTTAAGCAGGCCACCAGTCATTGTTGTAACGGCACTTGACATGTCGGTATAAATAACTTTGTCATCTTTAGCTTTGCCCTTGTTCCATTTATCGAGGTACTTCAGGACTTTGTCTTTAGCATCAAAGTCAGTTGGATAAATCATAATGCCAGTTGGTGTACTAGAACCACCAATAGTTTGCATAACTTGCTTCTTTTCAGAAGATTTCATCTTTTGGCCAGTTAAAACATTCGAGTTTGTCTTCTTTTGAGCTTTAACAATATCTGACTTTTTATTAGTTTTAATTATTTTTTTGGTTAATTTGTCACTATAAGCAATTCCCGAAGATAAAGGAGACAGTGAATCCTTGTTCTTTGGCCGAATAACTGCTACTAAATGTAACTTAGTTTTCGCCTTATTGTACATTGTAGAATTGATTTTTTTAGGAACAAACATTCCAGTCGGTAATTGTTCGTAGAAATCGTTATTATCAGCGACTCTAAATTCTTGTCCGATTAACTTGTTGAACTTAACTTTTTCATTAGCTTTGACTTTGAAGCCAAGGTTCTTTAAAGAATTAATATTAACGGTGTTGCGGCGATCGGCGACCAGTACGATATCAGTTGCTTTCTTCGGCCAAGAACCAGATAGTAATTGGTAATTTTCCTTTAGAACTGAACCTTTTCTATTGTTTAGTTCAGTTGGAAAGACTGATGAACCAGCGCCAAGTGCACTAATTGCTTGGGAACGAATATTGGCAATCGATTGTTCACTATCTTGAGCATTTTGCGAGAAAGTAACAGCTTTGGTTTTACCGTCGACTTTGCCCAATAAGTTCAATTTAACAGCTCGCTGAAAAGAAACATTGTTGGCATAATCAGGATTAATCTTTTTAACGTATTTCACGTATTCAGGGGTAATCTTATTTTGTCGTGACGTTTCTTGATTGAGGTCTTTTTCAGCAGTTAAATAGCCTTTATTTTTAGCAGTTTTGTCTGTGTCCTTAATCTTAGTCAAAGCTGTACCATCAATCGCAGTTTGATTAATTGAAACTGGATATTTAGCTAATGCCTTACTCATGGTATTGTCAATTTGCTTTTGAAAACCATTAGAGATAGCTAGAACAATCGCAATTGAAATAATTCCGATGCTTGAGGCAAAGGCGGTTAAGATCGTTCGACCTTTTTTAGTTAAAATGTTGGTAAAACTAAGTTTAATTGCGTTCCAATATGACATCTTAGTGCGCTTTAACTTGAACGTGTCTTTTTCTTCTTTTGGATTATAAGGATCAGAATCATTCAGAATTTTACCATCTTGGAAGTTAACAGTTCTAGTGGCATATTCGTTAGCAAGCTCCGGGTTGTGAGTTACCATGATAACTAAACGATCTTTTGACAAGCGTTTAATTAATTTCATGATTTGTTCAGATGTTTCGGTATCTAATGCACCAGTTGGTTCGTCACAAAGTAAGATATCTGGGTCATTAGCTAATGCCCGAGCAATAGCTACCCGTTGCATTTGTCCACCGGATAATTGGTTAGGGCGCTTATTAACTTGTTCTTTCAAGCCAACTTGTTCTAAAGCAGCCTGTGCACGTTCATGGCGTTCTTTAGTTGGAACACCAGATAAATTCATCCCTAATTCAACGTTATCGATAATTGAAAGGTGAGAAATTAGATTGTAATTTTGGAAAACGAAGCCGACAGAATTGTTGCGGTATGCATCCCAATCGGTTTCTTTGAAATTCTTGGTAGATTTACCATTAATAATCAGGTCACCACTATCGTATTGGTCAAGTCCACCAATGACGTTTAGCATAGTAGTTTTACCGGAGCCGCTTGGCCCTAAGATAGCTACGAATTCCTGGTCACGAAATGAAATGGAAACATCGTCAAGTGCATGGGTGATAGTATCACCAACATGATAGGACTTTCGTAAGTCTTTTAGTTGTAACATATTGTTTATCGCTCTTTTCTTTATATATACATTGATAGAAACAAGTCTAACATGGATAAAACAGTGAAGCTAGTGATAATTGTTAAGATCAGTTTAAGTTTGAAGCTAAAAAATATCCAAATTAAAAACCAACTACAAAAATAGTTGGCTTTTAATGAATAATAGTAAATTTACTCACTTCTTAAGGCAATAGCGGCATCTTTTTTAGCAGCGATACGTGCTGGAATGTGGCCACCAATTAGGGTTAAGATAGTTGAAACAATAATCAAAATAAGAATGTGTAATGGATTAGGCTGGGCAACATTTGCTAAGCCAGTGACTTTTACAAATACACTGTTGATTGGAAAACTTAGCAGATAAGCAATTGTAACTCCTAATACGCCGGAAAAGATTCCTAGAATAAAAGTTTCGGCATCAAAGACTCGTGTAATATCTTTTTTGCGAGCACCCAATGCTTTTAAGACCCCGATTTCTTTAGTACGTTCTAGAACTGAAGTATAGGTTAGAATTCCAATCATAATCATTGAAGTAATTAAGGCAATAGCGGCAAAAGCGATTAAGACGTAGGTAATACCATTAATAATACCTCCTGTCATTGAAGTAACAGCGCTAGACATATCGGAGTAAATAATTCGCTCCTCTTTAGGCTTACCTGCATTCCAATTATTCAGATAGTCTAAAACGCGATCTTTGGCCTTAAAGTCATTAGGATAAATCATAAATCCAGTGGGAAGTGAGACTCCACCAAGGCTTTCAATAACTCTCTTTCGACCATAGGAATTAACTGTTTGGCCGTTTAAGACATTATGTTTAGACTTCTTTTGTGCTTTTACAATTTCAGAATTTTGGTTAGCTTTAATGATCTGTTTGGCTAACTCGTCACTATAAGCAATACCGTCGGCTAGAAGTGACATTGAATTTTCATCTTTAGGGCGAATAACTGCTTTGAGATGTAAAGTAATACCATTGCTATGATACATTTCTTGATCAGCTGGTTTAGGTACAAAAAGACCAGTTGGAGTTTTTTCATAGTAATTGTCGTTATTAACAATTTTGAATTTTTTACCTAGTAAGCGTTTGAAGTTTACTTTGTCGCCGATTTTCAAGTTATAACCAAGGTTTTTAAGACAATTAATATTGACTGTATTTTGGTTATCAGCAACCATTACCAAGTCAGTTGGCTTTTTTGGCCAGGAACCTGATAATAATTGGTAATTTTGTTTAAGAAATGTTTGCTTATTGGTATTAAGAGTTGTTGGAAACACTGAGGTACCAACACCAGTAAAGTTAATTGCTTGAGCACGTACAGCATCACTGTTTTGAGCATTATGGGTGTCATTGGGTGAAAAGATGACTCGCTCAATTTTATGATTGTTTTTGGTTAGTAAGTTGAGATTAGTACCTCTTTGATAGGAAATGTTGTTAGCATCATCGGGATTCATCTTATTAATGTACTTAGTATATTGTGGCGTGATTTTATTGACATGCAGAGATTGGGCCATTTTATCTTTCTCAGCCTTAATATAACCATGATTTTTGGCCATTTTGTCTGAAGAACTTTGTTGGCTAGTAACGGCATTAACATCACTAATTGATTCGTTGATAATGACTGGATATTTTGCCAATGATTTACTCATGGTCATGTCAATCTGTTTTTGGAAGCCATTGGAAATCGCTAAGACAACAGCAATAGAAATAATACCAATACTAGCAGCAAAAGCAGTCAATGCAGTACGCCCCTTTTTACTCATGATATTAGTAAAACTAAGTTTGATTGCATTCCAGTAAGACATTTTAGTCCGCTTGAGTTTGAAGGTATCTTCTTGTTCTGTTTGTTCATAAGGACGTGAATCATTCAGAATTTTGCCATCTTTAAAATTAACAATTCTAGTGGCATATTTTTGAGCAATTTCTTGATTGTGAGTCACCATAATTACTAGGCGCTCTTTAGACAATTCTTTGATTAATTGCATAATCTGTTCAGATGTTTGACTATCAAGTGCACCTGTCGGTTCGTCGCAAAGTAAGATATCAGGATTATTGGCTAGAGCACGGGCGATAGCTACTCGCTGCATTTGTCCACCAGATAGTTGACTAGGGCGTTTGTTAACTTGGTCTTTTAAACCAACCTTAGTTAGTGCATCCATTGCTCGTTCATTTCTCTGCTTAGCAGGGATGCCAGAAAGATTCATTCCCAGTTCTACATTGGCAATAATTGATAGATGAGAAATCAAATTATAGTTTTGAAAAACAAAACCAACGGAATTATTACGGTACGCGTCCCAATCGGTATCAGAGAAATCTTGGGTAGATTTACCATTGATGATTAGGTCGCCGCGATCATAACGGTCTAAACCGCCGATAACATTTAATAAAGTGGTTTTTCCAGAACCGCTTGGTCCTAAAACAGCAACAAATTCTTGCTTACGAAAAGAGATAGAAACGTCATCTAAAGCATGAGTAATAGTATCTCCGACATGATAAGATTTAGATAAATTTTGTAGTTGAAGCATGGTGGTATTTCCTTCTAGATAATGCTAATAATAACCTATGTAATATAACAATAAGCTTAGCATTAATATAACATATAGTCCAGTAAAAAAATACCACTTATCTGTTATTTAATACCCTAAAACACCTATGGCAGTAAGGAAAGACAGAATAATAAAAAACAATAAAATTAATGAAATAATAAGTATATGTCGCTTCTTATTCATAACTAAAACACCAGCAAATTCGCGAACAATCGCATTAGGTAGGAAATAAAACCTAGTATAACACCCAACTCCATTAGCAGATAATCCGGCTTTTTTAGCAAAAAGGGATGCGCGAAAAATATGGTAATTATTACTAAAGAATTTGGCTTTGTATGAATTGTTACCAGCATCTTTAGCTGCCAGTTGTCCAGAAAATAGCATGTTTTGGTAGGTGTTTTTGGATTCTGTTTCACGGAGAATATCTTTAGGATTAATACCGCGGGCAATAGCATATTCGGCCATTGCTTGTGCTTCTGGTACTTTTTCGTCACTGCCCTGACCACCTGACATAATTAGTTTAGGCATTTTACGTCCTTTGGCAACTTGTTTTAGGGCATACTGAATAGCGCGATTAATTCTGGCTGCTAATAATGGGGTTACGATTTCGCCTTGATATAATCCTGCACCTAAGATAATTAAATAGTCTTGATCATATTGCTTTGGTACCAGCTGATAGAGACCAAGATTAACTAAAAAGTTGTAGGCCACCAGTAATAAATATCCAACTACAGTTGGTGTCGCGTCAAGTAAAATTCTAAGCCAGTCTGGAAGATCTTTGAAGGGATGGAGCAAGACAATTATCCAAGCAATGATTAGCAATAGACCAATGAAAAGTGTTAGTAAATTTGAAAGATTGTGACTTTCGCGCTGCCAGACAAAATAAGCATTCCATAAAAAAAACACCCATGAAAAAGCAGCCATTAGAGCAATAGTTCCAACTATTAAACCAATAATAATGAAATAGGAGATTAATAAAGGTCGTAAGTTGGTTGCTAGTACCAATACGGTAAACCAGATTCCTAGCATGATGATAAAGAAAGTAAAAAGAACACCATTAAACAATTTACGTGGTTCTTTAAACCAAGAAAATAAAAAAATAAACAATGAAATTAGCAATGCAAGTGATAAAAATGTAAATGGCTGATCATGATTGAATAGTTGGAAAAATTGCATTATCTGTCTCCAAAATAGGTATTATTGATTAAATCCATTATAATGAATACATTGAAAAAAGTCATAGAAAGTGAGGAACTTTTCGATGAGAAGATTTTTTTATTTCCTGGGAAATATTGCCTGTATGATTTTGGCATTTGTAGGTTATAGTTTCTTACAGGTATTTTATTTTTTCCCGAAGCAGATTCAAAAAAAGCTACCACTGACTAATGGGAGCTTATTATTCGTAACTGTGATAGTAACGATAATTATTTTAGGATTACTATTTTATTTATATTCCAAACAATTACAAGAAGATAATGATTGGGAATTTAATGAACGACCGCACTGGGACGGACGGCGAATAACTATCGCTTTATTTGGAATTGTATTGGCGTTTATCGTGAGCATTACTTTGCAAGCAGCTGTGGGTTTAACTAATGGTAAGACTTCAGCTAACCAAGCAGAACTAAACCAAATTTCAAAGCAAGCAGGACTAAGCTATTTATTGATGGTTTGTCTAGTTGCTCCAATTTGTGAAGAAGTCATCTTTCGGGGCATGTTTTTTAATCTTTTTGATCTTATTTTTGATCATGAAACTCCAGCTAGCAAATGGCTTGGAATCATCACAGCAGGTTTTATCTTTGGGTATATGCATGATCCACAGATTACCAAAGCAATTTTAGTTTATTGGGCCTTGGGCTGTGTATTATCTTGGGTATATATCCGGACTAAGGATTTACGGTATTCAATCTTGACGCATATAGGCTATAATTCGTTTCCGTTTTTGTTACTGTATCTGGCATCGTTATTATCTTTAATAAAGTAGTTTAGGATAAAAGGTGACAGGACAGTTGTAATGATAATGACAAAAATTAGGCTAGAATAAATGTCTTGTGGGAAAAGCTGATTCTTGCGACCAATCTGTGCGACGATTAAAGCAACTTCACCACGTGAAATCATGCCTGCACCGACAATATTAGCTGCTGTTTTATCAAAGCCAAATAATTGGCAACTATATTTACCAGCCCAAAACTTGGAGATTATTGCTAAGACTGTCATTACAGCGATAAAACCTAAGTCGCTTAGAAAGCTAGTAAAGGTAATCTCTAGTCCAATTTTTGCAAAAAATACGGGAATAAAAACAGTGTAACCAATAGTACTAATAGCTGTATCGAGTTCTTTATATTGGGTGGTTTGTCTAAGTGCTAGTCCTCCGAAGAAGGCACCGATTAAGTCAGATAGTCCAACGTATTCGGCGAGCCATGCCATGCTTAATACTAAAATTAAGGCGACAATCTTGTTAGCGTGAGCGATGTTTAGTCGATCAGCAACTTGCATAATGTGTGGTGTTAAACGATAAATTAGCCAAAGGAAACCAAAAAAACTAGCTTCAAGTAAAAGATTAATACCTAAATTATTGGTCGGACCACTATTTCCATTAGTATGGCTGAAAGTAGTAAATAAACTTAGTATGACTACAGCAAGAATGTCATCAACCACTGCGGCACCTAGAATTGTCGTGCCAGCAGGTGTGTGCAACTGTCCTTTTTCTTGTAAAACAACTACCGAAATGGATACACTGGTTGCGGCAAAGACGATACCGATAAATAGTGCTTCGATGATTTTCATACCAAATAAAAGACTAGCTGCTCCCATAAAAACTACTGGTAGAATCACACCAACACTAGCAACGGTAAAGCTTAACTTAAAATATTTTTTGAGTAAAGCAAGGTCACTTTCTAATCCTGCTAAAAACATCAATAGTATGACGCCAAATTCTGAGAAGAGGTTAATTAATGCTCCTGGTTTGACGCAATTGAGTAAAGCTGGTCCTAATAAAATACCTGCGATTAATTGTCCAATGACAGCAGGGAGGTTAAGTCGCGTAAATATTTGTCCTAAGAGTACTGAACTAGTTAAAATTAAAATTAATTCTCCTAAAAAATACATTGTTTTCCTTTCATGGGGTAAATAAAAAAACTTTCAAGCTGCCTCCTGACCCAAAGAAGCAAATCTTGAAAGTTTTTACTGTGTAAATAAGAACCCAACCACTAAAAATATTTGTTTGGTTATAATTTTAAGTTAATATCTGATAATTTGCAATCCGATCTGTCTGTTTGAAACTTTTTACGATATCTTAGAATTTACATTATCTAATCTAGCTTTGAGTTTGATTTTCGAATTAAAATAAAATTTTATTGACTTTATTTTTTAAACATTCTATAATCTTTTTATCAAGTATCGGAGGTAATGATTATGATTATCAATAAATGCCATCAGTTACAATTGAATACTTATTATAGCTATTATAGATAGCGTTTGGAGTCATCTAGATGGGTTCAGACGAAAATAAGTTTGAATTTATCTATGATGGCTAGAGCTATTTGTTTGCGGTTAGTCACATAATTCTTAAGTGGCTAGTTGCAGCGATTAATTTTTTAAAATAATTTTGTGATACCTGCTTAGGAATAAGTGGGTATTTTTTTGTTACTAATTTTTATGGAGGAACAATAATGAAAATTAAGAAAATGTTAATGGGTCTTAGCTTAGCCGGACTTTTATTACTGGGCGGTTGTAGCAATAAGTCTGATAAAAAAGCCGAAGTTAAACATGTGGGCGTCTTGCAGGTGGTACAACATCCATCGCTTGATAAGTCATATAAGGGATTTAAGAAAGGCCTTAAGGAGGAGGGGTATGTTGAAGGTAAGAACCTTAAAATTGATTATCAAAATGCCCAAAATAGTCAAGATAATTTGAAGAGTATGAGTGATAAGCTAGTTCATGAAAAGCCAGATTTGCTCTTAGGTATTGCTACTCCAGCAGCACAAAGTTTAGCTAATGCTACCCAAGATATTCCAATTGCTGTGACTTCGGTTACTGATTTAAAAGCTGCAAAATTGGTCGACTCTTATGCCAAACCTGGTAGAAATGTTACAGGTACGACGGACATGGCCTCAGTTGATAAGCAAATTAAGTTATTATTGTCAATTGTGCCTAAAGCTAAAACGATTGGCATCATGTATAATGCGGGAGAAACAAATTCAAAAGTACAAGCTGATTTGGCAATTAAAGAATTGAAGAAGGCTGGGGTTAAAGTTGTGATCAAGACTGCCAATACAACTAATGATGTGCAACAGGCAACAGAGACTTTAGCCGGCAAAGTTCAAGGTATTTTCTTACCGACAGATAATACTTTTGATTCTGCCGCTTCGCTTGTCGGAAAAATCGTTAAGGAAAAGAAGGTACCATTAGTTGCTGGTTCAGTTGATCAGGTTAAAGTTGGTGGTCTTGCTTCAATTGGAATTGATTTTGAAGCTCTCGGTGTACAAACTGGAAAAATGGCAGCTAAAATTTTGTCAGGTAAGGCTAAACCACAAAATATGCCAGTGCAAAAACCGGCTAATCTAAAATTAGTAGTTAACAAGAAGATGGCTAAGGCTCTAGGAATTGATCCTAAGTCCATTAAAGCTCCTAAATAAAATAAAAAGTCTTTGGATAAAGTCTGCATGCAGCTTTAAGCCAAAGGCTTTTTGTATTTGAGATTATATTGTACTTTATTGCTTCTTTAAACAGTTATCCAATAATTTTATCACTTGCTTACTAGACCTGTTTGCTCAGGATTTTTGGGGGTAGTTTTGGCCAGTAAAGCTAAGCTAATGGAAATCATATCAACTACTTCTTGTAAAATGGCACCAAAAAACGCGGGAATTACGCCGGTAAAAGCAATTAATTCAATGATGATAACGATTGTGATTGCGGTCAAGACATCAACATTAGCGACTTTCATTGTGTGTTTAGAAATTGCTACAGCGTCGTTCACCTTGGACAAATCATTAACCATGATTACTGCATCAGCACTTTCGCTGGCAGCTGAAGCACCCTTGGCACCCATAGCGATACCAACATCTGCAGCGGTCAAGCTTGGAGCGTCATTGACGCCATCACCAGTCATCACTACTGGACGATTTTCGGTTGGAACATCTTTAATTGCTTGAATTTTTTGTTCAGGTAATAATTCAGATCGGATATCATCTACACCAACAGCTTGTCCAATTTGATCAGCGACGTCTTTGTGATCTCCAGTCAGCATCATAATATGACGACCACCTTGGCGCTTAAGACGGGCAATAGTGGTTTTACTTTCAGGACGCAGCTCGTCTGTGAAGGTAATATAACCGGCGTACTTGCCAGCAATTGAAATATAGACTGCGGTTGCGTTAACACCAGTAATTTTTTGTTCAGGATCTATATAGCTAAGCTTGCCAACCTTGATTAATTTGTTTTCAACCATGCCACTGACTCCGGCTCCAGTTGCTTCTTTAATATCAGTTGCAGGTTTAAGCATTTGTTTAGGTGTAACGTCGACTAAAGAATTAGCGATAATGTGATTGGATTGCTGTTCAACACTAGCCGCGTAACTTTGCAAAGTATTTTTGTCGTAACCTGCCTGTTCAATTGCGACAATTTGATCGACAACTAAATGATTTTCTGTTAAAGTTCCAGTTTTATCAAATGCAAAAGTTTGGGCGTTAGCTAACTTTTCAATTGTTGGACCAGACTTGACAATAATATGGTGCTTGGACATGGAACTCATTCCTGATACTAAGGCAACTGGAGCGGCAATTAGTAATGGACAAGGAGAAGCAACAACCATTACTTCGGCGAAGTTCACAGGATTGCCAGAGTGAATCCAAGCGGCAATTCCGATTGCTAATGAAATTACTGTAAAAGGAACAGCGTAACGATCAGCCATCTGTACAAATTTAGCAGGTTTAGCCTGAGAAGATTTAACTAAAGCAACGATTGTTTGATATTCAGACTCACTGGCTTTTTTAGTGACGGTCATCTCGACTGCAACGTTACCGTTAATAGAACCGGACATTAAATCGTCACCTGGTTTTTTGTTAACCGGCACAGATTCTCCAGTTAAAGAAGATTCATCAAAACTAGATGTTCCTTTAACAATTTTGCCATCTACCGGTACTTGTTCGCCTGGTTTAATTAGCACGTGGTCATTTAACTTTAATTGTTCAACATCAACCGATACCAGATTGTCGTTAACTATTTTATTGGCAATACTTGGTGAATTATCAAGTAGCGATCTTAATTCACGATCGGCTTGCCCAGTGGCATAATCTTCAAGAGTTTGACCACCAGTCATCATGACTAGAATCATCCATTCTGCCCACTGATCGCCAATTAAAATAGTTGAGACTACAGCGATAACTGCTAAGATGTCTACGCCATAGCGCCCACTTTTGAAATCCGTCACGATTTCAAGTAATAATGAAATTGACATCATAATACCGATAATATCAATTAGAATAGTTTGAATTGGGAATTGTAAATTTCCAATTTGAAATAGGCTTTTAGCTTGGAAACCAAACTGGCAGATTAGTCCAATTACGCCGACTACTAAGACCAGAATGAATTTCCATTGTCGTTTTAAATTCATTGTTTGTTAAACCTCCAAAATAATTAAAATAACAATAATTACCTTAAGTTTAACATGGATTTAGCAATTTTAATTAGAATAAGTCTAAATTGGACTGAACCAAACTGGGATAATAAAAAAAGACTAAATTTTTTAGTCTTCCTTGTTGCGATAATTGCTTAGTTTAATAACTTTATCTGTCTGGTTAATATTAGGTCTTACCGAGTCGGTCTGATAATTATGCAGCTCGTCAGAATTAAGCTGTGCATTTTTTGCACGACTAATTGAATCAATGATATCCGAAGAGGACATTGTAATGAAATTATCATTATCGCCGTGATCATGTTTATCGGTAAAGTAGTGGTTAATCTTATGAATTCCAGCCATAGAAAAGTGTTCTTCATGAGCTAATTCTAGTAGCATATTGTGCAGTCGGCTGGCTGAAACTACTTCATGTTCAAGCATTTCAAAAATTAATGAAATGCTAATGCTGTTTGCTTTAAACTGTTTAGCAATTTTTTCTTGATCAAAAGCAGCAGAAATCGGTTTAATTTTGTCGGATTGTTCTGAATCTGTTACTAAGCGTTGCAATTGCTCGATTATTTTGTTCTTTTCGGTTGGTGATAATTCCTCACTACGGGAATAGGAGCTGTTTTTGATAATATCTTCGATTATCAAAAATAAGGTATTGATATTGGTCTTTTTTATCATTTTAGACTCTCCTTACCTGAAGATTTTTGCTAATTGTTATTCTATTATCGTACAATATTTCATAATAAAAAATAACCTGTGTTATTTTTTAAATTACATGTGTTATATAACTTCAGCTTTACAATAAGTTAAATTTTAATTGAATAGTATACTCAAGTAAAACCCATATAGAATAACAATTAACAACGTTTTCATGTCTTTTTATTTATTATAGTACATAAAAAATAAAAGTACATAGTAAGTTTAAAAAAACAGTAAAAAGACCAAAAAATTGTAGTTAGAAATCTTTTTTTGTAGCTAGTGTTACTTTATATTTTTGCTCAAAATTGTGAACGACGTAATTAAATGCTTTAATCCATTCGCGTCTAGTTAGCAGCCCTTGAAAGACGCCATAGTCATCAACAACAGGTAAAAATGCATTATCAACTAAGAGATGAAGTTGTGCCTCTAAGGTAGTTTGGACAAAATTGATTTTATCAAATTCAGTTTGCATAACATCTCGTACTTTTAATTGATTCAATGGTTCAAGCGTAATTTCGTCAGTAGCCATCATTTTATCTGTAATCATTGCTAAACTAAGTAAACCAACCACGTGATTTTCTCGATCAAGTACTGGAACTTTAGAATATTTGACACGGGTCAAAATCAAGAATGCATGGTAGAGCGGATTTTCATCCTCTACAATAGCAATACGAGAAGCTGGAATTAAAAATGAACCAGATTTTTCTTGAATTAGTTGTTTAATTGCTGGTGAGAACATCGGAAGTCCTTTCGAATATTTAAAAAGTCCCATAAAAAGGGAAAAGGCCCGCAAATTTTGCGAGCCTGTTAGTTTCATCTACTTTGAAGGAGTAAGAATGAATGAAATAAAAAAGTGGGAGTATGTAGCAAGTTTTTTTACTTCCTTGCTACAATTTATATAATAGCTTGAAATTATGAATTAAGCATGGAAAAAGTCTTACGAAATGGTAAAGAATTTCTTTAGAACTGTTAAAGGAGAAAGAAAAACCCACGCAACACACGTGAGTCGAAAGGGATAGATATAAAATTGACTTATAAAGTCATTTAATTTGTTTCATTATTTATACTTGGAGGAGTATGAATGAAAAACAAAAAAGTTGATTGTAATATAGCAAACTTTTTTGTTTTGCTACATTACACTTTTAGTATAATCGATAAATGTGAAAAAAGTATGACGAAATTAAAAATAATTATTTTGTTCATAATCCCAAAATTGTTTGCTTTAGCATCACTTGTTATAATTAACAGTGTTTTAGCAAATCAGATTATTGTCATTATTTGACACAGAGGAGAAATATGGAATCTCAAAAGTATCAGTAAAAAACCGTTTTTTGGCTAAGATTTTCAGGCTGGCTGTGCTTACTGCCTGCTTCAGGCTGGCTCTATTTTTACCAGATTGCTAGTCAATCAAGTTTTGGTAATAATTCATATTTATTTTTGCTGCAATTGTTAGTAATTGTAGTGTTTGCAATTTATTTGTTGGTAACTGCTAATAATCAGCGTTGGACTAAGCCGAAAAATTTACAAATATTAATGATTTTTTCACTTTTATGTGTTTCGTTTATTGTATTCATTCCAATTTACTTAGCTTATAGCAACTGTAAGAAACTGAATAGATGAAACTGATGCCGATAAAATATTTAAATTTAGTAAAGGACTAGGCATAATTCTATGTCTCATAACAATGTGTAGTACTATAACAGTTAAGTATATTTGTTTGTTGAGGGAGAAATATGAGTAAAAAAGAGCAGGTTGATTCAAAAAGCAAACGCTTAGGGAAGTTTGTTTTAACAACAATTATCTACTGCCTTATTTTAATGGCATTAATCTATTTATATCAATATAGCGGTCTTAATTCAGTTCATTTCATATACAATGAATTTTAAGGTGGTGCTAATTAAATGATCAAAGATATAATTAAAAAAATTGATGAAATTGCTTTAGCTAATCCAGATCGTATTGCTTATGATTATCTTGGTCAAACCAATACTTATGGCGATCTGAAACAACGTTCAGATGCTTGGGCAAATAAAATCAATCAGCTAAATCTTTCACCAGCTAGTCCTGTAATGATTTGGGGTGGTCAAACTTTTGAAATGGTGGCTAGTTTTTTGGGATGTGTCAAGGCTGGACATGCCTATATTCCAATTGCTAGTTATTCGAATGCTGAGCGATTAGTAATGATTCAGGAGATTGCGCAAAGCGAAGCTGTTTTAGCAATTGATCAATTACCTAAAATTGCTATGCCTAAAGTTCAAGTAGTTAAACCGGATCAAGTTGAAAATACTGATGTTGAGTTAGATTCAGCAAATTTTGTTCATGGTGATGATAACTTTTATATCATTTTTACTTCAGGAACTAGTGGCAAACCTAAAGGGGTACAAATTAGTCACAATAACTTACTTAGCTTTGTTAATTGGATAATAACTGATTTTGCATTGCCCAAAAATCCAAGTTTTTTGGCGCAGGCGCCATACTCGTTTGATCTTTCAGTAATGAGTCTTTATCCTGCATTGGTAACTGCGGGTAAACTAGTTGCATTGCCTCATGAGGTAACAGAAAACTTTGCGCAGTTGTTTGCGACTTTACCTAAATTACAATTTAATGTTTGGGTTTCTACTCCATCATTTGCACAAATGTGTTTTTTGGATAAAACTTTTACGGCAGAGCATCATCCTAATTTGTCACATTTTATGTTTTGCGGTGAAGAACTGCCTCATAATGAAGTAACGCAGCTTAAGCAGAAGTTTCCACAAAGTAAGATTTTTAATACCTATGGACCAACTGAAACAACAGTTGCAGTGACTGAGGTTGAGATCACTGATGATATTTTAGCGCAGTATGATCGTTTGCCAATTGGACGCGTTAAGGCTGATACGACGATTACAATTGATCAATCCAAAGGTGATGAGCCAAATGAAGGTGAGATTGTCATTGCCGGTCCCAGTGTTTCTAAAGGATATTTAAATAATCCTGCTAAAACGTCTGCTGCATTCTTTAAAGCATCAGATAGTCAATATCCTAGTCATCGGTCAGGTGATGAAGGATTTTTTGAAAATGGCTTACTCTTTTATCGTGGACGAATTGATTTTCAGATTAAATTTAATGGTTATCGGATTGAACTAGAAGAGATTAATCATTATTTAAATAAAAATAAGTTAGTTGATGTGGGGGTGGCTGCTCCCATTTATAATCAAGATCATACCGTTAAGCAAATTGTTGCTGTAATTAAGTTAAAGGCATCGGCCAAAGAAAAGTTTACGGAAGCTGAAATCACTAAACAGATTCGGGCTAGTTTAGCTAAAGATATTATGCCGTACATGATTCCGCAACGTTGTCTTTACCGTGAACAATTACCGATTTCACAGAATGGTAAGGTTGATATCAAAACGGTTATAAAGGAGGTTAATGAGTAGTGCATCTTAACTTCATTAACTTACAGCCTTACGCCAATCCGCAGTATTTTTTGTATTTGATCATTGGGTTAATTCCGATGATTGTCGGTCTATATCACGGACACAGATTTAAAACTTATGAAGCTGTTTTTTCATTAGTCTTCTTATTTCTGATTTTTGATGCTGATAAATGGCAACAAGGTGTTAGCCTGATCGTTTATTTGGTATTGGAATTACTTTTAACCTATGCTTATTTATATTATCGTAAGGTGGGTAAAAATAAAACCTGGATCTTTTATCTAGCTGTGATTGCGGCGATTATACCGCTCATTTTAGTAAAAGTACAAACAGCTTTTCCCAAAGCTAAAATCCCAGGTGTACTTGCTTTTTTGGGTATTTCCTATATTACCTTTAAGACAGTGCAAGTAATTATGGAGATTCGCGATGGGGCAATCAAAGAAGTAAGTTTCAGTACTTATCTAAGATTTCTACTATTTTTGCCGACTTTTTCATCGGGACCAATTGATCGTTATCGTAGGTTTGCTAAGGACGCTAATTCGGCTCCCCAGAGGTCGCAGTATCTCGATGATTTAAATCATGCGGTGCGCTATTTATTTCAAGGCTTTTTGTATAAGTTCGTCTTGGGTTGGTTCTTTGGAACTTATTGGCTGCCAAGATTAAGTAAGGCGGCTTTGATTGCTGGAACAGCGCATGGTGGATTAAAATTATCATGGTCGCTTGTAGCCTACATGTATTGTTACAGTATGTATTTGTTTTTTGACTTTGCTGGTTATTCATTGTTTGCAGTGGCGATTTCATATTTCATGGGAATTCACACGCCGATGAACTTTAATAAACCATTTAGTGCTCCCAATATTAAAGAGTTCTGGAATCGTTGGCATATGACTTTATCGTTTTGGTTTCGGGACTACATTTATATGCGGTTTACATTCTTTGCGATGAAGAAAAAGTTGTTCAAGAATCCTGTTAGGTTATCACAGGTTGCGTATCTGTTACTCTTTCTAGTTATGGGATTTTGGCATGGCTTGACTTGGTACTACATTGTTTATGGGATTTTTCATGCAACTGCAATTATTATTAATGATGCTTGGCTCCGTTTTAAAAAGCGGCACAAGGGTTTACTGCCATCGAATAAGTTTACGCATGGTTTAGCGATATTTACAACATTTAACGTAGTTTGTTTTAGTTTTTTAATTTTTTCTGGGTTTCTTAGTCAACTATGGTTCGGCTGGATGTAAAGAAAGTTATATTTAAGAGGTTTTTTATTATGGATATTAAAAAAGAAGTTTTAGCAATTTTACAAGATTTAACTGGTGAAGATTTGTCAGATAAAATGGATGAGAATATTTTTGATGATGGCTTAATGGATTCAATGGCTAGCGTGCAAATGTTGCTTAACTTGCAGGAAAAGTTTGCAATTGATGTACCAGTTTCCGAGTTTGATCGCAGTGAATGGGATACTCCGAATAAGATCGTTGCAAAGGTGGAAGAATTAGCAAATGAGTAACAAACGCCGACTGTGGCAAATTTTTGGCCCAGTTATTTGCGCTGTTATTTTGTTGTTGGTAATTTTTTTGTTGCCTTGGGAGCGAACTTTTTCCAAAGAGTCAATCTATCAAGCCGCTAATTCACAAACTACAACGGTTTTCAAGGGCTCACGAATGAAGCAAAATGCTTATGATGATGGGTATGTTCCGTTTTATGGCTCTAGTGAATTATCGCGGATGGATCCGCTACATCCAAGTGTTTTAGCAGAAAAGTACCATCGCGATTATCAGCCATTTTTATTGGGTGGACCAGGTAGTCAATCTTTAGCACAATTTTTGGGGATGCAAGGTACGACTAAGCAAATGCGCAACAAAAAGGCGGTTGTGATTATCTCTCCACAATGGTTCACTAAAAAGGGTCAAGATCCTAACGCATTTACGTTGTATTATTCGCCGTTGCAGGCTTGCAACTTCTTGTTAAGCATTAAAAGTCTTAATAAGGCTAATCAATACGCAGCCAAGCGATTTTTACAAATGCCGGAAATTAAAGGTGAAGTTAAGGCAGCAATGAAACGAATTGCTCACGGTCAGCAAATTTCTGCAACACAGCGTTTTGCTTTAGAGGGACAACGACGGATGCTGGATAATGAAGATAAGTTCTTTAGTTCATTTCAATTGCGTGATCGTAAGCCTAAAATTGAAAAGCAGGCAAAGTTATTACCCGGGAAATATTCCCTAGCAAAACTTGATGAAGTTGCAGACGAGCAAGCTGCTAGTCATACTAACTCAAATTCATTTGGTATAAATAATAGCTTTTACAAATTACGGTTAAATAAGCGTAATTTGCGTAAGTTAAAGGGTAGTCAACAGCACTTTAACTATACTAAATCGGTTGAGTATAGTGACTTTGAGCTGATGTTGCATCAATTTGCCAAACAGCATACCAATGTTTTATTTGTTATCCCACCGATCAATCAAAAGTGGGCTAGCTATACTGGGCTATCTCAGACTATGTATCAAAAGTCGGTCTCTAAAATTAAGTATCAACTTGAGAGTCAAGGCTTTGAAAATATTGCAGATTTGTCCAATCGTGGTGGTGAAAAGTATTTTATGGAAGATACGATTCATCTTGGTTGGCGTGGCTGGGTAGCTGTTGATGAGGCGGTTAAGCCATTTATGGCGAAGGATAATATCCGTTATAACTACAATCTGCACAATTATTTTTATTCCAAAAAATGGCAAAAAAAGCCTTCTGTTGTTAGTTTGAACAATTCCAGTCCACAGACGGAAAGTCAAAAAGAAAATTTAAAAGAGAATTAGTGCGCCAGCAAATTGCAGTTCTGGGGATTAAGGGTTCAGTTTTAGTTCTTAGGAACGGTAAGACTTTGCTCAATTATGCTACAGAAAATACCACTGACACTAGTTATTTAATTAATTCAGTTCAAAAGTCGATGACTGCAGCAATGGTAATGCACGAAGTACAAGCAGGCAAATTAAGCTTGCATGATCGACTAGATAAATTTTTGCCGGATGTTCCGGGTGCTAAAAAGGTAACAATTAAACATCTATTGACGATGACAGCAGGCCTTGAAATCGAACCAGGAGCGAAACTTGGCTCTGAGTACTTTATTACTGATGAAGATAATTTGCAACGTGATATTGCCAAAACTATTTTTAAGCCCCAAATGTTAGGCCAATGGTATTATAGTTCGCTAAATTATGTGTATTTATGTGCGGTTATGAGTAAAGTCACGCACAAGAGCTATGAACAATTATTTAACCAGCTTTATATTAAACCACTAGGATTAAAGCAGACCGCGTTTTTGTGGGCTAATCCTGAACAATTGCAGGCAAGTGGCTTGGCAATGGGAATGCAATATCATCGTGGTCAATATGTTCCAATTAGACGTAAGCAGGCCTTGCGTGATGCCCATAATGAGCTTGGTGCCGGGTCAATTGTCATGTCCAATCATGATATAGTTAAAACATTGCACTATATCTTAGCAGGTAAATTGCTGTCAGCCAAAAGTCGCAAGCAGCTATACCACTCTCAACCGCCGTATTATTATGGTGGAGGGTTTTATAACGATGATCAGTTAAAATTAAAGACGGCTAATGGAGCTGGTGCTGGATATTATACTTTCATGCGTAGTACAAATGATGCTCAGACGATGATTATTATTCAATCAAATCGCACGCGTCACGGTCAATTTGATCGATTAAAACCTGAAATTGATGCTTTAATGTGGCAGCTGCTTGATATAAAGCCCAGTAATGAAAATATAACAGGTTAGACTTGTCTTTTATGCTATAGCATGCTAAAATTTTGTTGTGCCGCCACGAGAAAGTATTCATTTTCTCCGGTAGCGAAAATGCTAACTTCTATATGTGGTCAGTAGTGGCGGTTTTACACTGTGTGAGCTTAGTTCCGATGTTGGTGGAACTAGGCTTTTTTAGTGTCTTTTTATTACTTAGTAAGAGTATAATGTGGTTAATTAAGTAGCAGGGAGGAATAGTAATGACTAGAGCAGAATTAAAAGAAGATGCGAAGGCTAAACTTCATGGTAATTGGGCTTGGGCTGCAACGATTGGTTTGATTATGATAATTATTTATATTATTTTTGATTTGTTGCCTCTTACAACTACGACCAATAGTTTTAACTATAATAAACAATTAGCAGGTAACTTTTCTTCATCGAATTTTTGGGCTGGACGAGCCAATAATTTTGGTAGTAATTTTATCATAGGATTTTTAATGTTAAGTGCTGCAATTGTCTTTTTGCACTTTTTAGAAGGACGCAAAGATCATGCAATTGGTGGCGCGTTTTCCGTTTTCACAGATGGGCGATTTGTTCCTGAATTCTTAAATTACTTGCTCAGCTATATCTTCCAGTGGTTATGGACGTTGTTGTTAGTTATTCCTGGTCTAGTTAAATCTTATTCTTATGCTATGACACCTTATATTGTTAATGATCTAGTTGCTAGTGGACAAGAAGTTGGGCCAACTACGGGGATTAGCGCCAGCCGTGAACTAATGGACGGCCATAAATGGGAATTTTTTGTGTTAGATCTTAGTTTCATTGGTTGGGACATCTTAGCGGTCTTAACGCTAGGAATAGGCTTTATTTGGTTGATACCTTATGAGCAAACCACTAAGGCAAACTTCTATCGCAATTTAGCCGGGGATAAATTTAGAACGATATAATAGAGGTCATGAAAGTATTTAAAATTTTATCAGCTGTTATTGAAACAGTTGGATTTGTGCATGGATTATTATTGTTTTTTAGCGAAATTGGTGGTGTTAGTAACCCTAACTTTGAATTAAGAGCGTTTAGCACGATTTACGCTATTAGTGGAGTATTAATGGTTGTTGGTTGTGTTTTGCAAGCGCTTGATATATTCAGTAAATTTGGGTTGAAGTATTTGGTTATTAGTGAATTAAGTTGCTCAGTATTGAGTTTTGTATACATAATAATTTTGTATAATAATATGCCTGCTGAAATTTATCGAGCTTTGTTTTCTATTCTGATAATAGTCATTTTGATAGTCTTAGATTTTTTAAAGAACGTAATGCTTGGCAAGTTTTAGCCGGGGATAAATTTAGAACAATTCAATAAAAACCATTTATAAATAAAAAAAGAGCAGAAGAACCTGCTCTTTTTTAGTTTAATTAATCTAACTCAAAATCGATTCAAATGATCAAGAGTACTCTGGAATAGTTGCTCAGTATACTTAGAATCTCCACTGTCAGTATCTTGGAGTGCCTCTTTAATCTGACTTGAATTTAAATGCTCAACGAGGAAAGCTTCAAGAGCTTGATTGGTTACTTTGTCTAGATCAAGACCGGAAACTTGCAGATATTTTTGGGTTAGTTTTTCAACTTTTTCGTTTAAGGTGATTTTTTTCTTACTCATCATTAATTCCTCTCTACAAACAATTTTATTATAGCATTTTTGCAATAAAATAAGCGCTTAATTTTATTTATTGCCACTTTTCATCATCCAAAGCCATTTGCCAGAATTGTAATTCGTAGTAACTGCTGCGTAGAAAGGCCCGTTGCATTTTTTGTTGTTCTGATAGTGTAGCATTAGTGGCTAATTGCTCAGTTAATGTTAGAATTTGCTTAACATTTACGGCATACCAATCACTATCATAAGTGTCAATCCAAGCTTGGTAGTATGATACCGGTGAACCAGAATTTGCCATAGCTTGACCTAGTTCTTGGTAAAGCCAGTAACAAGGAACAATCGCAGCTACTGCTGAATTAACGCCGTCGCGCTGCAGGGTTGTCTGCAAGTGGTTTACATAATTATAAGCAGTCGGAGCAATCTCTGTTTGTGCAATTTCTGCAGAAGTGATTTTTAATTGCTGGAAAAACTGCTCGCGGATACTTATTTCACTATCTCGCAAACTTTGGGCTCCATCAAGCAAAAATTTTTGCGTTTGCACAGTGTCTGCTTGTTGTGCGACTAATTCATGAAACTTACTGAATTCCTCTAGATAATAGCGATCTTGTAATAAGTAAAAGCGAAACTTGTTTAGCGGCAAGGCACCGCTTTCTAGTTGTTTAATAAAAGGGTGGTGCATGCTTTGTTGCCAAAGATTGCTAGCAGCTTGGTGCAATCGCTCAGTAAACTTTTCCAAAATAATAACCTCTAAATTAAATACTTAACGTCTAAAATGTAACTAATTATATTATCCCACTTGAAGCATATGTAGAGCAATTCGCTAGATTGACCTGTAGTAAACAATAGTAGTAAGATGCTACTAAAATATAGTATAAAATAGGATTTTGATAATGATAAATTTTGTAACTAAATTAATACTTTGGACTAAGGAACGCTCGTTTTTTCGCAGTGTACAAGCAACGTTAGTGATGCTAATGCCAATTACTGTAATTGGCTCATACTTTGACTTAATGAATAAATTGGTTTTTTCACCTAATGGCTTAATCTATAATATTTTCAATTTAGATAAAATTATGTCAGATCATATTTGGTATGGTGGTTCGTTTGTATGTCGCGGGATGGTAAGTATAACCTTTGGTGCATTTGGTGCTTATGCAGCTTTTTTTATGGCACGCTATACTGCCAGGATTTATCACAAAGATTCAACGATGGCTGGCCTATCAGCTGTTTTAGTCTTACTATTTTGTTCGTATGCATCAAGCAGTGTCAACCAGCGGCTTGGTACAACTAACCTTTTGCAAGTAAATGGCATTTTTATAGCATTGATGGTTGGTTACGGAGTGGGGCAAATCTTTCATTGGCTAGGGGCACGGTACCAGTTAGTTGCAAATGAAACAGCTGGTTGGATTCGGCGACGTGCTGAAAATAGTGCCCTACCATTGCTAGTCTCGTTAATTTTTGGAATTATGCTTGGAATTATCATTTACGAATTACAATTAAAGGTTTTAAATTCGGGTAGTTTTCGCGGAATAGTGTTGCGGCTACAGACAACTGATAATTTAGGAGATGTATTACTGTTGTCAATTTTAGTTACAGCTTTAGCTTGGTTAGGAATTGGTTATCCGTTAGAATCTCTTTCGGGTGCAATCAGCAATAATTATACAACGGCAAATTTGACGTATGCATTGCAACACGGTAATTCATGGCAGGTTCCTTACAAGTTTTTGGGAAGTTCTTTGATTAATAGCTATGGCATTATGGGAGGTGCAAGTGTGGTCTTAGCTGTGATTGTCTTGATGTTATTACGTCATAGAAATTCAAATATCGAAGCGTTGGCGCTAGTTAATTTATTGCCGGCAGCGTTTGGCTCAACTGTGGGGTTTACATTGGGGTTGCCAATCATTTTAAATCCATTATTTTTGTTACCGATGGTTACTTTACCTCTAATTAATATGGTTTTGGCAGCTAGCGCAATTAGTTTGAACTTGATACCAGCCAGTGTATATCCTATTTTAACTGGAACACCTGGAATTTTGATTCCGTTTTTTGGAACTAATGGCAATTGGTCAGCACTAGTTTTTGCACTTATGCTATTTTTACTTGATTTGCTGTTATTGTGGCCCCTAATTAAAGTCAGTGAACGGATTGATCAGCAAGCCAAACTACGCCGGGAGGCAACGATTGATGTTCAAAAATAAAAATTTAAAGTGGCTTTTATTATTGTTGACCATTCTGATTTTGTTAGAAATACCTGGCTATGCCTGGATGAAACAAGCCAATAATACGAGGGCTCAGCGGAGCAAATCGCTATTATCACCAGTAATCATGGTACCTGGGTCAAGTGCTACAACGGAACGCTTTAACGAGTTAATTGACCAACTTAATCAGACGACCGCCAAAAAGCATAGCGTCTTAAAAATTACTGTTTCACGTGAAGCAAAATTAACTTATCGTGGCTCAATTAATAAAAACGATCAAGAGCCGTTTATTATTATTGGTTTTGATAATAATAAAGATGGCTATGCCAATATTAAAAAGCAATCGCAATGGCTAGATGTTGCTTTTAAGTCGCTAATGGAAAATTATAAATTTAATAATTTTAAGGTATTTGGTCATTCAAATGGTGGGTTAATTTGGACATATTGGTTGGAACACTATTATCAGCAATATGCCAGTGAAACTAAGATGAAGTGCTTGATGACTTTAGGTACACCATATAATTTTACTGAAAATAACCCTAATAATCATACGCAGATGTTGGCTGATTTTATTAAAAAGCGGAATAAGTTACCACATAATCTAAAAGTTTATTCACTTTATGGTGGTAAAAATTATGAATCAGATGGGATTGTACCAGAGACTAGTGTGGCAGCTGGTAAATTTATTTTTCAAAATCAAGTCAAAGCCTATACTGCAGTAATGGTTACTGGTGAAAAAGCTGATCACTCAGAGCTACCGCAAAATAAACAAATAATTCAAGTAATTCAGCAATATCTTTTAGAAAATGATAAGTCGCCTAAAGATAACAAGGAAAAGGATGATTAATGATGAGCTATGCCGAGCAACCCACCGAGATTGAAGTAATTGGCGGTCGGGTTAATAATCTGAAAAATATCAAAGTTAATATTCCGTTACATAGATTCGTTGCAATTTCGGGACCTAGTGGTTCGGGAAAATCGAGTTTAGCGTTAGGAATTTTATATGCAGAAGGCTCAAGGCGTTATCTTGATTCACTGGCAACCTACACTAGGAGGCGAATTGGTCAGGCAGGACGGGCGCAGGTTGATGAGGTGCGTCATATTCCCTCGGCTTTGGCATTGAAACAGCGACCAACTGTTCCTGGGGTGCGTTCAACTGTTGGAACAGTAACTGAAATTTTTAATGTTTTGCGGTTGATTTTTTCTAGACTTGGTTCACCAGTTTGTCCTAATGGGCACCAAATTCCGCCGACAATTAAAATTGCACAAGCGATGGATTTAAGTGGCGAAGCAATGGGTAAAATTACTTGTCCAACTTGCGGAGTTGAATTTATGGCTTTTAGCGCAGAAGACTTTGCCTTTAATTCGACAGGTGCTTGTCAAAAATGTCAGGGTCTAGGTACTGTTGAACAAATTGATGACCGCAAAATTATTGCGGATGAAAATTTGTCATTAGAAAACGGGGCGGTTGCAACTTGGCAAATTCCTGGACGAAATTGGATGTGGCGGATTGCGCGTGAATTAGGCGTGCGGACTGATATTCCATATCGTGAATTAAGTGATCAAGAAAAAGAATTGGTTTTGCATGGTGATGAACGTAAGGTGCCGGTAGATATACCAACTAAGACTGGGCGAGTTTATCACTTGGATGCTCTGTATGAGAATGCCTATAATGCGGTGATTAATTCCCGTAAAACTACTAAGACAGAGCGTGGTTTGGCTCGGATTAACAATTTTTATCATTTTAGTACCTGCCCGCGTTGTCAGGGTAAACGAATCGATCCAAGTCGTTGGCAGCAGCTAGTTGCAGGTAAAAATATCGTTGAAGCAGAGCAATTAACGTTAGGAGAATTGCCAGATTACGTGGCAGCCATTTTGGACTGGCTCCCAGCAGATATGCAGCAGTTAGCCCAAAATTTGACGAAAGAATTGCTGCACTTGGTTAAACCGCTAATTAAACTCGGATTGGATTATTTGGAGATTGCCCGTAAAGCCAGTAGTTTATCAACTGGTGAGTTACAGCGGATTCAGTTAGGACGAACTCTGCGAACGCAGACAACTGGTGTACTTTACGTTTTGGATGAGCCATCAGTTGGTCTGCATCCAGATAATGTAGCTGGCTTGATTGATGTTTTTCATCAGCTGGTTGATCAAGGTAATTCTTTGGTGGTTGTCGATCATGAAACTGCAATTATTGATGCCGCAGATTGGGTAATTGAAATTGGCCCGGGATCTGGTGCAAATGGTGGGCAAGTAGTTAGCCAAGGGGCACCTAAGCAATTGCGTCAGAATAGTAAGTCGCTGATTGGACCATATTTGACAGGTTCTGCTCCGTTAATGGTGAGACCGCAAATTGAGCCAGAAGAGTTGTTTAATGCGGGACAAATGACATTGACAGTTGCTAACCACTTTAATTTGGACCATGTTCATGTTCAAATTCCCATAGGTCGGCTGACAGCCGTCAGTGGTTTTTCTGGTGCAGGTAAAACTACGCTGATACTTGATTCTTTGTTACCAGCATTAAAAGCCCAAGAACAGCGTCAGAATGCCCCTGAATGGGTAACTGATTTGGATTCTGGTGGAATTAAAAAGGTAATTAGCGTTGACTCTAGTCCGGTTGGCAAAAATCAACGCTCAACTGTGGCAACTTATACGGATATTATGACTAATTTGCGAAAGTTATTTGCTAAACAGCCGTTGGCACGTAAATTGGGATATAGTTCAACCAATTTTTCTTATAATAATAAGGCAGGTGCTTGTCCGGTTTGCGGGGGTACAGGTGAGACAACGCTGGATATTCAATATTTGCCTGATATGGTTGAAACCTGTTCTGCTTGTGGCGGACGACGTTATAATCAAGCCGTTTTGCAAGTGAAGTGGCATAACTTGAGTATTGCAGATGTTTTAGCTTATTCAGTTGATGAGCTACTGCAGTTAGGCTTATTTAAGGATGAACCAGCAATTCAAAAAACAATTATTACGCTGCATGATATGGGATTAGGGTATCTGCACTTGGGTGAAGCTACACCAGCACTATCGGGCGGAGAAGCACAAAGATTAAAGCTAACTAGCCATTTACATCATGAGCAAAAGAACTGTCTATTCATCTTTGATGAACCAACTGTTGGCTTACATCCTAGCGATGTCCGAGTATTGTTAGCAGTCTTTCAAAAGTTGCTAGATCAGCATGCTACTATTATTACAATTACTCATGACTTGGATATGATTGCTAATAGTGATTATATGATTGACTTGGGACCGCGTGGTGGTACTAATGGCGGTAAAATTGTTGCCAGTGGGATGCCACGAGCAGTTGCTGAGGGCCAGGAAAGTCTGACTGCTAAATATTTAAATAAACACTTTAAATTATATGCTGATAACTTAAATAATACTAAAATCAAATAGCTGTATTGCATTGAGCAAAATAGTTTGTTCTCATTAAGCAACCTATTATACTGAGAAATAGAGGTATAGCAATCACTAAGAAAGCTATACGTTATGATATTTAACAACTATAAATAAGGGGTGTTTTTAGATGGCATATTTTGACAGCGACTTTGACAATTTATTTAACGAATTAAACAATTCTTTCTTTAACAGTAATTCTGGGCAGAGCAATAATTCGGCTCCTAGGCATTACGCTAACATGAATCCGGACTTCCAAAATGCTTCAGAAGATGGACAAGCTGATGGTCAACAACCAGAGAAGCCGATTGGTGTTGATTTAGTTGAGCAAGCCAAGAAAAATAAATATGACCCAGTGATTGGTCGTGATGAGCAGATTCAAGCAACTATTGAAATCCTTAGTAGACGCAAAAAGAATAATCCAGTTTTAGTAGGACCTGCTGGTGTTGGTAAAACTTCAATTGTTGAAGGTTTAGCTGAAAAGATTGCTAGTGGCAATGTCCCAGATAAAATGAAAAATAAGCATATTATTGCGATAAATATTAATGATATGGTGGCTGGATCAAGCTTGCGTGGTAGCTTTGAAGAACGGCTTAAAAAAGTGATTGATCAAGCTAAAGAAGATCCTAATATTATTTTGTTTATTGATGAATTGCATAACATTGTTGGCGCAGGATCAACTGATTCAGAAAATAACAATGGTGATGCAGCTAATATTTTAAAGCCGGCTTTAGCTAGTGGTGACTTGAATTTAATTGGTGCAACAACAACTAGTGAATACCGCAGAATTGAAAATGATGCAGCGTTAGCTCGTCGTTTTCAAGCAGTGCAAGTACCAGAGCCTTCAGCCGAAGTAACAATCAAAATTTTGGAAGGTTTAAAGCCTAAATATGAAGAATTTCACCATGTTAAGTATGATGATAGTGCCTTGCGGCTAGCAGTTGAATTGTCACAGCGGTATCTTCAAGGGCGTTATTTACCTGATAAAGCAATCGACATCATGGATGAAGCGGGTGCTAAGAAAGGTTTAGATACAGTTCCTAAAGACAAGGCTAGTTTGCAAAAACAAATTCACCACCTTGAAACTGAAAAGTCGGCAGCTGCTAAAAAAGAAGACTATGCCAAAGCTAGCGAGCTTAAAAAACAAATTTCCGAATTGCACGAGCAAATTAAGCAGGTAGAAGATGAAGTAACACCGCGGGTTACTGATGAAGATATCTATGCCTTGATTGAAGCTAGAACTAAGATTCCGATGAGTGAACTGCATGCTGATGAAGGTCAACAAAATATTAATTTAGCTAAAAAATTAAAGCAGGCTGTCATTGACCAAGATAATGCCGTGGATATCATTACTGATGCGATCGCTCGTAAGCAAATCTTTAAAGATAGTAATCGACCAACTGGGTCATTCTTATTAACGGGTCCAACGGGCGTTGGTAAAACTGAATTAGCTAAACAATTAGCCATTCAATTATTTGGTGGTGAGAATCATTTGATCCGTTTAGATATGTCTGAGTACCAAGATCAAATGGCAGTTAATAAGTTAATCGGATCAGCTCCTGGTTATGTTGGCTATGGTGAAGGTGGCCAACTGACTGAAAAGGTCCGTCACGATCCATATAGTTTGATTTTATTTGATGAAATTGAAAAGGCTAACCCACAAGTCTTCAATGCTTTGCTGCAGATAATGGATGATGGGCGGCTAACTGACGCACAGGGCAGAACAGTCTCCTTTACAGATACGATTTTAATTATGACGTCGAATGCTGGATATTCTGACAAACTGCTCGAAGATGGCAAAGTTGATCATGACAAGCGGATTAAAGCCTTAGAGGCTTACTTTAGACCTGAATTTTTGAATCGATTAGATGCCATTGTGCCGTTTAATTCGCTTAATGAACAAGATATGACTAAGATTATTGATATTTATATTGAGCACGTTAAAACTGTTTTGGCTAAGAGAAATGTCAAAGTTGGAGTTTCACGTGAAACTAAGTCATATTTAGCCAAAAAAGGCTATGATAAAGAATTTGGTGCACGTCCACTGCGTCGGGTAGTTGAGCAAGATCTAGAAACACCGATTGCAAAATTACTTATGCAAAAGCCAGATACTAAGGAAGCTAAGTTTACTGCTGACAAAGAGCATGTTTATCTAAATGGCGAGCCAATTTTATCGATTAGTGAATCTAAGAAGTAAAAACTGAATATATAGAAAAAGACACGATGCTACTCGTGTCTTTTGATGTATTTATTAAAAAGCTGACATAATATGTATTAGATGAGAGCAAGGTTTGCGTACAAGCATTGAGCAATTTGTAAAGTTTCTATTGAAGCCTTTGATGTTAGAGTCAAGGGCTTTTTATTTTGCATAAACAAGAGTTTTTGGCTCAATTTAATGACTTTGGCTCTGGATAAATTATCATTATATAGATCAGTTATCTTTAGATTTTATTTGTTAAAACCAACATTATACCAACCAGTCCAAGAAGGTTTTTTAGAATAACCACTAATTTTATCGTTAACTGCAGTAATTTTATACTGGTCATCAACTGGTAATACATATGCCTGATCTAACATATATCGTTGCCATTCGTGAAACTTCTTTACCCGATAGCTATGATCAAATGACTTTTCAGAATCAATTTCTGCTAATAGTCTATTGTTTTTAGCTGTTACGAATCTGCCATAATTATAAGGCGCTTTTTCATTATAGTAATCGTTGGGTGATGGTTCGGTTGATAGAGCCCAACCAGCTAGAAACATATCGATTTTAGGATCATCATGCTGCACTTTATCATAAAAAGAATTAAATTCAGTCAACCGATCATTTAGTAATTTTACATTGAGACCAATTTTATGCCATTGTTGCAAATAATTTTGTACGATAGGCTCCTGAGTTGTATCACCACTCATTGCCGCAAAAGTAATTGTCAAAGGCTTTCCATTGGGTTGGGTACGCCATTTGCCCTTCTTTTTGTAGCCAGCCTGATCTAATAGCTTGTTAGCCTTTTTAAGGTTGTAGTTATACTTACGGGCATTTTTATCGAAATAATCACCGAATTGGGATAGAACTAGGGTTGGAACGTAGAAGGTAAGTCCATTAGTATAGCGTTTGTTTACGGCATCGATATTCATTGCATAGCCGATTGCCTGTCGCAGAGACTTATTATTCATCTTAGCGTTAGGATTCATTACGTTTTTGTTGGCGTGGCTGTCCCATTTACCAACTTTGAAAGATAAATAATGATATTGTAAAGCTAAATTAGCAACAAAAGTGACGTTTTTAGTATTTTTAACGTTAGTCCATTGGGTGTTAATCACGTCTGCTACGTCAAATTTGTGATTTTTAATTGCCTGTGAAACTGAATTGGGCGCAACAGTTGAAATTACAATTTTAGCTAGTTTAGGCTTTCCTCGCCAGTAATATTTATTTGGAGTCCAAGTGATGGATTGCCCACGGACTACTTTTTCAACTTGAAATGGTCCAAAGAATAATGGCTTTTTACGAATCTGGTCACAAGATTCTAGTTTATTAAATGGAACATTCTTTAAATAATGGTATGGTTCGGCATTTTCCCAGAAATAACCGTTACCTGATTGGGACATTCCTGGCTTCATCTTCTTAAAGTGAATGACTACGGTTTTGCCATTAGGGCCATCAGGCATTTTAATTCCAGAAATGGTTGGGGATTGGCCATTGTGATATTCTGAAATTCCTTGAATATTGGCGATACTTCCGGTGTAACGCTGACTTTTAGTTTGTTTATTAGCAATGATTTCATATGGATATTCAACATCTTTGGCTACAACTTCTTTACCATCTGACCACTTGATACCTGGCTTAACTTTAATTGTTATAGTTTTTTGCTTAACATTAGTTTTTAAAATAGCAGCACCGCGATCAGTAATTTGGTAATTATCGTCAGTTGCAAATAATGCTTCTTGACCAAACGCAACTACGTCTCTGTCGATTTGTGCAGTAGAAAGCGTATTAGTAAAAATACCGGTAAATGGGGTATCAGTTTCGGCCGCAATTTTTAGAGTTCCCCCTTGGTGAACTTTCTTTTTGGGCATGGCACTAGGAAACGTTTTGGCCGTTTTAACTGCTTGGTCACTATTATTTTTAGTATTACCACATGCAGTTAATAACATAACTGCTAAGGTAAGTACTAGTGAATGACTCAATTTTAGTTTATTCATATTCATCAACTCCTATCAACTAAAAATATTTGAATTCTCATCATTATATATAGATAATTATTAAAAATCAAATATAATTTTAATTTATTTTGGCAGTTTTATTATGAATTAAAGAGTCAGCTTGACTTTACTTATTTGTAGGCAATGATATAATTATAAAAATATTAAAAAGGAGACAAAGATTATGGGACACGAGATAACTAATCAAGAAATAGCAGAATTTTCAGCTGATTTTAATAGCGATCCAAAAAATCGGGTAATTGCACGTGCCACGGGTCGTAGTGGAATTTATGCGGCTGCATATAATGATCGCGCAAAAGCTGAACTAGATCGGGTTTTTTCAGTAGAGTTGCCAACGCAGAATGTTACGGCTCAGCAGCAATCAGGACGCTGTTGGGAGTTTGCGGCTTTGAATGTATTGCGACATATTTTTGGCAAACAATATCATGTTAAGAATTTTACTTTTTCACAAGCCTATAATTTTTTCTGGGATAAGATTGAGCGTGCTAATATTTTTTATAATCACATTATTGAGTCTGCGGATCAGTCTTTAGAAACACCAGAAGTAAGAAAGTATCTGGCTAGTGCAGGTCAAGATGGTGGTCATTTTCAATTGGCTGTTTCATTAATTGAAAAGTATGGTGTTGTGCCAACGTCAGTAATGCCTGAGAATTTCAATACCAATCATACTGATGCCTTGAAGCTTGTTTTAGGTAAAAAATTGAAAAAAGATGCATTAGTTTTACGGCAATTAAAGCAGGCAGGTGAGGATGAGAAATTAGTCCGAACTCAAAAGCAATTCTTGAATGAAGTGTATCGCATGACAGCAATGGCTGTGGGTGAACCACCACGAAAATTTGACTTTGAATATCGTGATGACAATGGAGGCTACCATCTTGATCGTGATCTAACACCTATTAGCTTTTTTCATAAATATTTAGCAGAAGTGAATTTTTCTGATTATGTGGTATTAACTAACTCGCCTAATCATGAATATAATAAATTGTATGGTATACCAGCTGATAACAATGTGGCTGGTGGTGGAGAAATCAGGTTGTTGAATGTGCCAATGGAGTATTTGGCTTCTGCGACGGTTAAGCAGCTAAAAGATGGGGAAGCAGTCTGGTTTGGTAATGATGTTTTACAACAGATGCATCGCCAAGAAGGGTTGCTTGACTCAGAGCTTTATCAATTTAGTGACTTGTTTGATGTTGATTTAAAGATGTCCAAGGCAGATCGTTTACGTACTGGTGAAGCTAACTTTTCACATGCAATGACTTTTGTTGGGGTAGATGAGGACCACGGTAAGATTCGCCGCTGGAAAGTTGAGAATTCTTGGGGTGATCAAGTCGGAGATCAGGGCTTTTTTGTAATGAACAATGATTGGTTCAATGATTATGTTTATGAAGTGGCAGTTCATAAACGGTATCTGACTAAGCAGCAACAAGAGCTAGCAGCCGGACCAATTACTGAAGACCTACCTGTTTGGGATCCATTAGGTTAGATCAAAATTGTAAACTACCGCATTTTTTAACTCCTATGTAAGTTAGGAAAAGGTGTTGACAATAAGGTAATTATGGTTTAAATTAATTATCAATTAAATAATTATGAAATTAGTCAAAATGGATTTATCGATTGGTTTTAACTGAAATTCGTAATATAGAGTAATAACTTATTGTGGGGTGCATCTAATGAAACAAAAAGTAGCAGATCTTGATTGGAATGATTTAGGTTTTAAATATCGCGATTTACCGTATCGATTTGAGGCTAAATATAAAGATGGTCAATGGCAAGAAGGTAAGTTGACACAAGAGTCAACCGTAACTTTGTCTGAGGGTGCTGAAGTCTTGCACTATGGCCAAGAGATTTTTGAAGGGTTAAAGGCCTACCGACGTAAAGATGGCAAGATTAATCTCTTTCGTCCTGATCAGAATGCGCATCGTTTTGCTTTGTCAGCTGAGCGTTTGGCAATGCCTGCATATCCAGAAGATAAGTTTGTAGAAGCTGTTAAAGAAGTTGTTAAGGCTAACGAAGAGTTTGTACCACCTTATGAAAGTGGTGCGACTTTGTATATTCGACCTTATATGATTGGTACTTCGAAGGTTTTAGGTGTTGAAGCTGCAAGTGAATATACTATGCGCATGTTTGCTACACCAGTAGGTGCATATATTAAAGGATTAAATCCTGCTGCCTATGTTGTTAGTGAATACGATCGGGCCGCATATGCTGGTACTGGTCAAGCTAAGACTTCAGGTAATTATGCCAGCAGTCTGCTGCCGACAGTTGAAGGACATGAGGCAGGTTTTGCAGATTGTTTATATCTTGATCCGCGTGAACATAAGTATGTCGATGAATTTGGCGGGGCCAATTTCTTTGGTATTACTCAAGATGGTCAATTTGTAACCCCAAAATCTAAATCAATTTTGGTTTCAATTACTAAACGCTCCTTGTTAGAAGTTGCTAAGCGTCAGGGCTTGAATCCAGTTGAGCGACAAATTACTCTGGAAGAAGCTTTCAAGATGAAAGAAGCTGGTGCGATGGGTACAGCCGCAGTAATTTCACCAGTTGGCTCTATCACTTATGAAGGCAAGAAGCACGTTATTCATAGTGAAACCGAAACTGGCCCGATAACTACTAAGCTGTACAATGAGCTGATTGGCATTCAATATGGTGATAAAACTGGTCCAGAAGGTTGGGTTCAAACAGTTGAATAATTGCTAAATCTAATTAAAAGAAACTAATTTCGAATTAAATTCGGAACTAGTTTCTTTTTTATTTAGCTGATTGCGCTTGCAAATTAATATGCATGAGGGCTACAATCATAAGCAGCAATTTGATTAATTTATTTTTAGTTAGCTTTGGAAGGAATAGCAAAAGATGGAACCAATATTTTTAACACCGTATTTTCGCCCAAAAATTTGGGGTGGACGTAAATTACAAACGATTTTTAATTATGATATCCCAGAAGGTAAAGTTGGCGAGGCCTGGATTATTTCCGGCTACAAAGATGATGCTTCAACTGTTTCAACAGGAGAATTTCAAGGTAAAACGTTAAGACAGCTATATCATGAGCAACCAGCACTTTTTGGTAATCCACAAGCAAAAGAATTTCCTTTGTTAGTCAAGTTTTTGGATGCCAATGATAGTTTGTCAGTGCAAGTGCATCCAGATGATGATTATGCTTCTAGAGTGGAGCATGATCAGGGTAAAACGGAAAGTTGGTACGTCTTACAAGCTGATCCAGATTCATATTTGATCTATGGTCATACTGCCAAGACTAAACAGGAGCTTGCAGATATGATTGAGCGCGATGAATGGGATCAATTATTGCGCAAAGTACCAGTGAAAGCTGGCGACTTTTTCTATGTGCCAGCAGGAACAATTCATGCGTTGACTAAAGGAATTATGGTGATTGAAACCCAGCAATCTAGCGATGTTACTTATCGCTTGTATGACTATGACCGTGTTGATGAAAAAACAGGACAAAAACGGGAACTGCATACGCAAAAATCGCTTGATGTCACAACCGTACCTCATCGAGATCCGCAAATTACAGTTAAAAAGACTACGGATCAGGCCGCCAAGATTAAGACCTTGGTTGAGCCACCAATGTCGCCACACTTTTATTTGTGGCAAGTTGACCTAGCTGGCAAATGGCAAACTAGCCTGGGTGAGCACCCGTATATATTGGTTTCGGTAATTGCGGGTACAGGTATGTTGATCACGCAGGATGAGGAATATGATTTAACGATTGGGACGAATTTGATTATTCCTAATCAGTTAAAAGATTTCACTTTTACCGGTGACTTGCGATTAGTTATGTCTGCGCCAAATGATTAAAAACTGTACTTAAAAAGCTGTCTGATATCAGGCAGCTTTTTTATGTGTTACAAATTTGGATGTCCAGTTTCAAAAATAGTATATTTTCCTTTATCAAATCTTTGTCTAGTCCTTGAAAATTCAAAGGCTACGCCGTCGTCTAAATACACTATTTGTTGAACTTGTAAAACTGGATCAACAGGCAAACAGTTTAAATATTGCTGATCAAGTTGGTCTGGCTTATCTGCACTAATTGTACGGTAGGCCGAACCGATGGTTAGATTAAGGTCAGTTTGAATATAGTTATAGATACTATCGAGTAGGACTGATTGATTAACACCGGGAATTACTTGCGTGGGCATCGTAGTATATTCCAAAGCATAGGAAATGTCATCAACTAGGCGTAACCGCACAATATTATAGACGGCTTGGTCATATGTTATTTTTAGTGCATTTTGGGCTTCTTTAGTAGGATTACTAATATTAAAAGTAATAATCTTACTTTTAACATGATGACTTTTTCCAAAAAGATGAGTTGCTCCAAAATATTGATTACCGGGAATTTTCATGTCTGTTAAGAAGTTAATATTTTTTTTAACATAAATGCCTGAGCCTTGAACCCGGTAGATTAAGCCTTCGTTGTCTAAGACATCGAGGGCTTTTTGAATGGTCATTCTACTAGTATTAAACTCTTTAGCTAAAGCCTTTTGTTGCGGCAAACTAGTACCAGCTTTATATTGGCCACTATTAATTCTTTGCTTTAAGGTTGTGGCGATATCGATATATTTTGTCATAGTTAAATCTCCTAAGATTAATACACATTATACGAAAAATCCCGTTAAAGTGCTATTCACAAAATTTGTAAGTTCTTTTTTAAAATTTGACTTTACAAATTTAAGGAAGCGTTTTATTATGTTAGATGATGAGGAGGAAATGTAAGTGAATAAATTAAGTAAAAACTTTTTGTGGGGGAATTCGGTTTCCAGTATGCAAACTGAAGGTGCTGCAAATGAAGGTGGTAAAGGTAAATCTGTCTATGATACCTATGAGGCAACAGCTGAAACTTCTGATTGGCAAGTAGCGATTGATGAATACCATCGCTATCCAGAAGATATTGCTTTGATGAAGGATTTAGGAATGAATTGCTATCGCTTTCAAATTTCGTGGAGTCGTGTTCAACCTGACGGTGAAGGTGAATTTAACGAAGAGGGCATCAGATTCTATTCGGATTTAGTTGATCAGTTGTTAGCAGCTGGTATTCAGCCAATGGTAGCTTTGTATCACTTCGATATGCCGCTTAATTTAGCAAAAAAATATAACGGCTTTGTCAGTAAGCAAGTAGTTGAAGATTTTTATCAATTTGGTAAAAAAATGGTCGATGTCTTAGGTGATCGAGTTAAGTATTGGCTAACTTTTAATGAACAAAATTTGTATAGTAGTCAAGAAGCCTTTAAGTATAGCGGCTACTTAGAGGGGGACAAGACCTTACACGATTTATATCAGATTAGTCATAATGTGATGCTAGCCCATGCTAAAGTTGCTAATTATGTTCATGCTAATAAGCCGGATTTAAAAATTGGTGGTATGGAAGCTTATCGTGAAGTTTATCCGGCAACTTGTAATCCACAAGATGTTGCAGCGGTCCGTGAATATCAAGAATTTACCAATAATAATCTAATTAGTTTATTTACACAGGGGAAATATTCACCAGAAGTAGTCACGTTCATGGAGAACAATGGTCTAGCAGATATCTTGGATGAAACCGAACTTGCTGAACTTAGCCTGGTAACTAGCGACTTCTTTAGCTTTAGCTACTATTCAACTAGTACGATTGATAGTACTAAGATTCCGGCTGGCACACCGCCTAATTACTATGAAGTTTATGGCGAAAAGAAGAATCCATATTTGGCCGCTAATGAGTGGGGTTGGGCGATTGATCCGACTGGATTTGAAACAGTTTTGGTTGAACTAGCTAATCGGTTAGATATTCCAATTTTTCCGATTGAAAATGGGATCGGAGTACGTGAGCATTGGGATGGTGTTCACCAAATCAACGATACCTACCGAATTGAATATCATCGTACCCATATTCAAGCAGTTAAAAATGCGGTGGCTAAGGGTGCTAATATTCTTGGTTATCTTGGCTGGGGTTTAATCGATATTCCAAGTTCTGCGGGTAATATGGAAAAACGCTACGGCGTAGTTTATGTCAATCGCAGTAATCATGACTTGAAGGACTTAAAGCGAGTACCAAAGAAGAGTTATGATTGGCTGAAAAAAGTTATCTCATCAAATGGTGAGATTTTATAAGGAGGTGCTAATTAATGGAAGGTAAGTTACAAAACAATTCGGCAGTACAAAAGTTCTCAAACTTTTGTGGTAAAGTCGGCAATGAGGTTCATTTACGGTCATTGCGTGACGCATTTGCAATGATTATGCCGCTATTCATTTTAGCTGGGATAGGAACACTAATTAATAGCGTTATTTTTCCTTGGTTGTTTAAGGGGCAAACGCTAGCGAATTTGCAAGTTTGGGGAACTTTAATTTCAAATGGGACGCTTAATATTGCTGGGTTAGCCTTAGCTCCAGCTACAGGTTTTACGTTAGCTAAGAATAAGAATTATAAAAACCCGATGGCTGCAGCGATTATATCGCTTGCTGCATTAATTATGATGATGCCACAGAAGGTTTCCTTAACTTTGGCTACTAATGCTAAGCCAGTTGATGTTACAGGTGGCTTATCCTATGCCAACCTGGGTACCAGTAGTATGTTCTCTGGCATTATTGTAGGATTGCTGGCAACCGAGCTATTTATTTGGCTAGGTAGTATTAAAAAACTCAAGATTAATTTGGGTGATAAGGTGCCACCAATGGTTGGCGAATCCTTTAACTCGATGATTCCTAGTATTTTAACTGCTAGTGCATTTGCATTAGTAGGTGCTTTATTAGCAGTTTTTGGTCAAACCGATTTAATTTCGTTAATTGTTAAGTTAATCCAAGAACCATTAAGATCGTTCAATACTAGTTTGCCAGGTTCATTATTTATTTATAGTATCGGTAACTTTTTATTTACTTTGGGAATTCACCAAACCGTTGTTAATGGTACGTTACTTGATCCTGTGTTATTGATTAATATGAATAAGAATATGGCTGCCTACAATGCTCATAAGGCTGTGCCATACATTATGAATAAGACCTTCTTAGATACATTTGGCATGATTGGCGGTAGTGGTTCAACAATTTGTTTAATTATTGCAGTCTTTTTAGTTGCTAAACAAAAATCTAGCAAGACAGTAGCTGGTTTATCACTCGTCCCAGGATTATTTAACATTAATGAACCAATGATCTTTGGTTTTCCAATCGTATTTAATATTCCATTGATGATTCCATTTGTTTTACAGCCAGTAATTGGCTTACTTATTGCCTACTTCTTTACAGCAATTGGTTGGATGAGTAGAGTGGTAGTTTACATTCCATGGGTTACGCCACCAGTGTTGAGTGCCTTTTTAGCAACAGGTGGTGATTGGCGAGCAATCTTTGTGCACTTGTTAATTATTGTTATCGGAGTTTTGTTCTATATGCCGTTTGTTAAGATTAGTGAAAGAGTTTCGGCGCAAAATGCTGCTGTTGAAAATTAATTGAGGCATCATGATGAAACATAAAAAAATCAAACTATTTACTATATTAAGTGTAGTAACTACGCTGATGGCACCAATTTTAGCACCAGTAACGACTAGTGTAGCTGCCAAATCAGCAACAAATCAGAAAAAGACCAAGAATGAATTAACCAAATATGATCGCAAATGGCAGACCTATAATAGCAACGATTCTGATGTTAAACTTGATTATCACGATGACGAAGTAATCGCCAGTTTTAATAAGTCAAATGGGAAAGATTATTGGGATTCGCAGTTATTTTTACCAGATATTAAGCTGGCTAATGGAAAATATCAATTGAGCTTTAAGGTTAAGGCAACAAAGCCAAGTAGTATCTATTTTGATATTGAAGATAGTAATGACTATCAGACTAAGTATTATCCTGAAAAGTTGCTTGATTTAGACACCCAATATCAGACTAAAACGATTAACTTTGACTTGAAAGATCAAAGTATTTTAGATGATAAAAAGCAGATTAAATTACAATTTAATTTGGGACCAAATGAAAATACTAAGTCTTTAGCTCAACAAAAATTAACCTTTGCTGATTTTAAATTAGTCAAAAAGGCCAATGCATCTAAGGTTAAAAAACAAAAGGCTAGTTTTACCGTTAATGGTGATAATGTATTAGTTAAGGATTACAAGGGCTTTGGCGTGCAATGGGATCCATATACCGCCCGTCCAGTTACTGATCAAGAATGGACCATGATTACTAAGCGAGTAGATTATTTGCATCCTTCATTTGTTCGGGTAATGCTTTATGCCAATACTTACTGCAAGGGACTAGATAAAAGTGGTAATCCTATCTATGACTTTGATAGTAAAGCTAATCAGGCATTGTTACGTGAGCTTCGCTATTTAAAACAAAAAAAGATTCCAGTAATTCTGGGAGAATGGGAAGCTCCAGGACGATTTAATGGAGCCTTTAGTGGAATTAATGCAGACAATCCAAAGTGGGCTAAGATAATTGTTGGTTTCTTAAATTATCTAGTTAATGAACAGGGCTTTACTAATATCAAGCATTTTAATTATATTAATGAAGCCAATTCTGACTGGTCATATTGTGCAGATTATGATAAATGGCATCAAGGGATAACTTATCTTTATGATGAGCTGTCTAAATATCAGTTGACTGATAAAGTGACAATTACGGGACCAGACACAGTCTGGGATGATCAAAATTCTTGGCTGCATAATATTGCCAATGATCATGACTTTTCACAAAAGCTTGGCTTATATGATACTCATATGTACCCTTCGGTAGAAGAAATTACTGATGGCAAGGTTGAACAGCAGGTTGCTGAGCAACGTTCTGTGGTAAAGGGCAAAGACTTTTATATGACTGAACTTGGTCTGGTAACTGGTAAAACCAATGGCGATTCACAATCATATATTAGAGATTATCGCTACGGTATATTGATGGCTGATGCAGCGGCACAAGTGGCGCGAGGAGGCTTTAACGGTGTATCTCTTTGGGATTTAGATGATGCAATGCATGATCAAGATAATGGCTTTCCAAGTAGTGATATTCGGTCTTTGAAGCAGTGGGGATTTTGGAATTCAGTTGGTGGTCGTTTGTATAACGAGCCTAAAGAAGAACAGATTAGACCGCACTTTTATACTTGGTCATTGATGACTAAGTTAATACCACCACATTCAGAGATATTGGGTGAAACCAAGACGGGTAAGTCAGCTGGATTTAGAATTTTAACTGCCAAAAAAGGTAAAGATGTGACCTACGTGTTGATTAAGGACTCGAATAAGAGTGGTAGCTTAAAGTTAAAGAGCAAGAATTTATCTAAAACTAAACAAAAATTTTATCGGTATAATTACTTTAAAAATCAGCGTAAAGTTAATACCAATGGCTTCCCTGTTGCGACAAGTAAGAAAACAATTAAGCTCAATCATGGTAAGACTTTTAACTTTTCTGGACCGGGAGTAATCATCTTGTCTACCAAAAAGGTTAAGTAATGGGAAGTGAATTTGCATATGCTAGTTGGTAGTATTGAAGCTGGTGGCACTAAGTTTATTTGTGCACTTGGCGATGAAAATTATCAGATTAAAGATAAAGCTTATTTTCCAACGACTACACCGGAAGAGACTTTAGGCAAAGTAGCAGATTATTTTAGTCAATTTGCGGTTGAAGCAATTGGAATTGGATCATTTGGACCACTTAATTTGGATCCGCACTCACCTAAATATGGTTATATTACTTCTACTACTAAACCGTACTGGCAAAATACCAATTTTGTGGGTTATCTTAAACAAGGGTTACACGTGCCCATTTATTGGACAACGGATGTTAACAGTTCGGCCTATGGTGAGTATGTAGTGTCCAAAAGGAAACAATTACCGGTTGATTCGCTAGTTTACTATACTGTAGGAACAGGAGTCGGTGCTGGAGCCATTATTAACGGTCAATTTGTTGGCACAATTGGTAATCCTGAGATGGGACATACTTTAGTCAAACGACATCCACAAGATCGTGATTTTACGGGAAACTGCCCCTATCATCAAGATTGTCTTGAAGGATTAATCGCTGGTCCAACTTTTTTAGCTAGAACTGGTAAAAAAGGCGAGAATGTTCCATTAAGTGATCCAGTTTGGCAAATAATTGCCTATTATCTTGCTCAAGCAGTTATGCAAGCAACGTTAATTTTGCGTCCTAACAAAATAATCTTAGGCGGTGGTGTGATTAGCGAAGAATTGCTGTCTAAAGTTAGAGCAGAATTTGCACCAATGTTAGCTGACTATGTCGAGGTACCTGACTTGGCAGATTATATTAGTATGCCGGCAATTGAACATAACGGGTCAGCCATAATTGGTGGTTTCGCATTAGCTGAACAAGCATTGTGGTCTAATCAAAAGTAATTATTAAACAAGATATAAAGAAGAGGAAAAGTTATGGCAAAACAAACAATAATGCTAAATTGTGCAGCAGGGATGAGTACATCATTACTAGTTACTAAGATGCAACAAGCAGCAGAAAGTCAGGGAATTGATGCAAAGATTTTTGCTTGCGCTGCAGGTGAAGCAGATGCCCATATTGAACAAGAACAGATTGATTGCGTTTTATTAGGGCCACAAGTTAGCTATATGAAGGATGACTTTGCTAAAAAGCTAGCTGGGAAAAGTACAGCGGGTGCTGATATTCCTCTAGGAGTTATCGATATGCAAGCTTATGGCTTAATGGATGGCGCTAAAGTCTTGGCTCAAGCCGAAACATTAATTAACGGATAAAGGAAAATTAAGATGGCAGAAGAAAAACAGACGTCAAAAGATGAAGAAGCTTTAATGGCTGCAATGGGTTTAATTGCTAATGGTGGTAATGCTAAAAGTCTGGCTTTTGAAGCAATTAGATTAGCCAAACAAGGTGAAATTAGTGCGGCACGAGCTAAATTAGCAGAGTCAGATAAGTCACTAACAGATGCACATAATTCACAGACTGAGATGCTGACTAAGGAGGCTCAAGGCGAACATACTAAGGTTACTTTGTTAGTGGTGCATTCACAAGATCACCTAATGAATGCTATTACTTTCCGCGATCTTGCTGGTGAAATGGTCGACTTGTATGAAAAACTATTTGCACGGGAATAATTAATGATACCAATTAATAAGTGTCTGGGAAATAACTCTGATTTTTAAAAATTAGGGTTAAAAGTGACCGTTAAAATCGAATATTATTGCAAATGTTTTTAAGCTTTGTAACTTTTTCAGAGCATAATATGAACAAAAGATTGCATCAAAAAGGGAATGTTAGCTTTTTATTCTAACATTCCCTTTTGTGCTGAGTTTTTTCCCAGACACTTTTTTGTTTAGGCTAGCGTTGATAATATGGGAGAAAGGCTGCTAAGAGACTAAAAAAAGTTTGGTCAATGTATTGCTTGTGCAATAGAAAACAATCTATAATTAAAGTATTAAAAAAGCGCTTTATAGATAGTTGCTTAATTAAAATTATGATGTGCAGAAGAGGCAAAAAATGAAGAATACTGAAATTAGTTTACAAACTAAAAGAGATTTTTCTGGTGCACTAAAGCAGTTACTTAAAAAAGAACTATTAAACAAGATAACGGTGAGAGAACTTTTAGAAGTAGCAAATAAAACTAGGCCAACTTTTTATTATCATTTTGAAGATGTTCAAGATCTTATCAAATGGACGGTTCAAGACGAGATTATTGCTCTGTTAAATGAATCCAAAGGCTATAAAAAATGGGATGAAGATTTGTATAAAGTCTTAACTTATTTTCAGAATAACCAATTATTGGGACGAGCATTTTATGATAGTCTAGATATTTATCAATTTAATTTATTTTTCAGAAAGCCGCAAATCAATGTTTTATTGGGCTATATCGATGAAATTATTAAAAAATACCATTTGCAAGTTCGAGCAGATGACAGATTATTTATTGCAGAAATGTTTACAGGTGGGTTTACTGAAATTATCTTTGATTGGCTAGGTAATGGTCAAAAAGAAACACCAGACGAGATTAGGCAACGGTTGTGTCGAACACAGCAAGATATTATTGTCTATTCTCTTAAAGTAGCTGATAAAAATAAGAACTTATTTTGTTAATTAGTATTCTAATAATTTATCAATTTTGTAAGATATATTACAAAAACTGTTAATTGTATCTTTGATTGCTTTTGAAAACGCTTAGAATGTAAATATAAGAAATATTTAGTTATAAGCTTAACAAAGAAAGGATATTTCGTAATGAAAGAATTCAAGGATAAAGTTGCAGTAATTACCGGTGCAGCACATGGGTTTGGGCGTGAATTTGCTTTAGAAGCAGCTAAACGCGGCATGAAACTTGTATTGGCAGATATTGATGAACCAGCATTAGCAAAAACGTTGCAAGACGTTAAGGAAATTGGTGTGCAAGCAATCAGTGTGCTTACTGATGTAACTGAAGAAACTGAGATTGATAATCTAGTTAATCAGACAATGAATAAATATGATCAAATTAATTTATTGATAAACTCAGCTGGTGTTGCAATTCCTGGCCCCGTTTGGGAATTGCCAACTAGGGATTGGGAATGGATCTTGCATGCTGACTTAATGAGTCAAGTTTGGGCATTAAAACGCGTAATTCCAATTATGCGCAAACAGAAAGAACACGGCGACATTTTGAATGTAGCATCAATTGCAGGGTTAATGACTAGTCCGCAAATGCCAGCATATTACGCGACTAAGTTCGCTGTCGTCGGGATGAGTGAGGCAGTTGAATATGACTTACAAGTTGCTCAAGCCAATGTTGGATTACATGTATTTTGTCCAGCCTTTGTCCAAACAGACTTATATCATACAGAAAAGCATCGCCCGGAAAAATATACTGATAAAAGCGATCCTTATTATACTAGTGAAACTTTTAAAGCTGGACAAAAACAGGCTAAGGTTGATATTACAACAGGCATGGCACTTGATGGCGTAGCAAATCTTGTTTTTAAAGCACTTGAGGATGATAAGTTTTATATTTTGACCCATCCAGGTGTAAATGATGCGATCGTTGGTAGAACAAAAGGTATTCCAGAGGGCAAAGGTCCAGACTTACAAGCACTGGCTCCGTTTTTAACCCAAACACATAAATTAGAAGGAGATAATTAATTATGGCAGATAAACAAATTGTAAATAATGATTTCAAAGACGTAGTATTTAATCGACAATCGGTAAGAAATTTTGACTCAACCGTGAAAATTTCACATGAAGAATTTGAACAAATGATTACAGAGACGACTACAGCGCCGTCATCATGTAATTTGCAGGCATGGCATTTTGTCATTGTGGACACTGAAGAAGGTAAAGCAAAGTTAAAGCAATATTTTATGAAGTTTAATACGCCGCAAATAGATACTTGCTCAGCGATGGTACTGTTGTTTGGTGATACTGATGCATATAAGTCATATCGCGATCTTTGGACTAAGGCGTATCATAATGGTCAGATTGATAAAGCAAAATTGGATGAGGTTTTTAGTACCTTTTTGCCTTTGTATGAGCATGCGGATTATGACACCTTGGTAATGGATTCTGCGGTTGATTCATCTTTAGCCGCCATGCAGTTCATGTTAGTGGCACGTGCGCATGGTTATGACACTAACCCAATTGGTGGTTATGATACTACTAAAGCGGCAGAAATGTTTGACTTGGATCCTAAACGTTTTGTACCCGTTATGGCTATTGCAGTAGGTAAGACTACTAAGGATTACGTTCCTGAGATTAAATCTGTACGCTATCCTGTTAAGCAGGTATTTAAATTTGCTTAAGTTATAAAGATTAAAATAATTATACTTTAATAGTAGCAATGAATTAAGCTTATTGCTGCTATTTTTGTATAAACAAATAATCACTTGCCTTACTTATTACCGATTATAATATTAGTAAGATTAGCAATAATGAGGTGATTCATAGTGAATAAAAGTAGAAAGTTTAATGATAAGCTGGGCTTCTGGTCAATTGTATTGCTGGCCATTAATTCAATTATTGGGTCTGGTATTTTTTTAACACCAAGTAGTGTAGTAAAGCGGGTAGGAAGCAAGGCATTAATGGTTTATCTAATTGCTGCGACTTTGGCAGCAATTATAGCTATCTCATTTGCAGCAGCAGCTAAATATGTAACTAAATCAGGAGCTGCATATGCTTATGCGAAGGCAGCTTTTGGCGATAATGTCGGCTTTTATATTGGAATTTTACGCTATTTTTCAGCTAGTGTAGCTTGGGGCGTAATGGCTGTAGGAGTGATCAAATCAACGATTGCAATTTTTGGTGGGCAGGCTGATAATCCGATAAATATAACGCTCGGCTTTTTATTATTGATGTCAATTATTACTATGATCAATTTATTGGGACAGAAGTTTTTGAAGTTGGTAATGAATATTGCAACAGTTGGTAAAATTGCTGCTTTAATTTTAATAATTATTGCTGGAGTTAGTTTACTGTTAAAGAGTGGGGCTTCACTTGATTTAACAGCGGTTGATCAAATTACTCAGCATGGTCAAAAAATTGTTCCGAATATAACACTAACTAACTTTGTCATGGCAGTAGTCGCTGCTTTTTTCGTATTTACGGGCTTTGAGTCGATAGCTTCTGGTTCTGATGATATGCAAAAGCCGGAAAAAAATCTCCCTAAGGCAATTCCACTGGCTATTTTGATAATTGCGATTATTTATATTGGTGTGATAACAGTGGCAATATTACTCAATCCGCAGGCATTGATGACTACTAAACAAGTGGTGGCAATTAGTGCAGTTTTTAATAATAAAATCTTGCGAGCAATAATTTTAGTTGGCGCACTAGTTTCGATGTTAGGTGTCAATATTGCTTCAAGCTTTAATGCGCCACGAATCTTGGAAGCAATGGCCCGTCAGCAACAACTTTCGCAATCCTTAACTAAGCGCACGGAGCACAACTTTCCGGCAAGAACATTTCTTATCTCTGTTGCACTAGCAATTTTAGTGCCACTGGCTTTTCAATATAATTTAACCAATCTAATTACGCTAAGTGCCATAGTCAGATTTTTAGGTTATTTAGTCGTGCCATTAGCAGTAATTGCCTTTTATTTTGATAAAAGTAAGGAAGCAGTTTTACCTGCAAATAAAAATGTTTGGACTGATCTAATTGATCCGATTTTTTCCATTATTTTAGTTGGCTTTCTATTAATAAAATATGATTGGCGGCTGCAGTTTGGTATAGTCGATAATGGGAAAATAATTGGTGTTAATTGGTCAGCAATTGCAGTAATGCTTTTTGGGTTAGTAATTTTGCCGCTAGCAATGTTTTTGATTTCAAGAAAAGATCGCAAATAAAAGCAACTGCTTGTGTACGCAATTGCTTTTCCCCAATAACTTTTTTAAAAATTAGCAGCTTTGACATACTGATTATTTCCCAGGAAATAATAATAGTGCTTGCCAATCAAGACTGCATTACCATAAGTTGAATAGACTTGTTTGCGCTTTAGAACCTTTTTGCCAATGCGTTTACCGTTAGGGGCGTAAAGATAGGCATTATGGATCAATTTACGCTTGGTTGTGGCATAACGATTAGCGGGAACGATATGCTCTGCATCTGCTTCATAATAGTTTTGTCCATTTTTGTTTTTTATAATGGCACTTGAAATTGTCTTATTCGGTTTAAAGACTACAATACTTGTTGGTAAATCGTTTTGATCAGTTAGGGTTGTTTGAGCAACTGCTTTGCCATTAACAAGCAAGTTACCATTACCCTTGGTAGTAGTTCCAATATCGTCATTAGCAATATATAGTCCATTGCCCATATAGTAAAACTTCTTGCCGTTAATAACAGCTGAGTCGTAAGTAGCAACTTTGGAATCTGCTTGGATAGTAATTTGGTTGACACGTAGACCTGTTCGATCATAGAGATAAGCGTTGTGCTTAGTAGTTCGATCAACTATTGCGAGAGGTTTTTGCTTAAAATTCACAATCTTACCCTTGGACATAATATATGTATCGGTAGGACAATTTTTGGCGGCCTGGTTGTATAAGTCTTGGAATTGTTTGAGTGAATAAGTTGTGCCTTGTGGGTGGTCAAGCTCACCATTACCAATTGCTCTAATTTGCGTCATTTTGTTGCCAATAAAAGCTGACTTCCTGAGTCTGTGGTTACCTAGTTTTAGCACGAAACCCTCGGGATTACCACAATTGGCTAAGATTCCTAATGTACGTAAATCGTATTTGGCAGCTTGAGTAGTATCAAAGTTACTAAGATCAAGCGATGTCAAGTTAGTATCGTCAAGAAACATGTAGCTAAGATCTACTGTATTGCTAGTATTAAAACTAGCTAAATTTAACGACTTAATCTTTGTTAAGTCACTGAACATATAATCCATATCTTGTACATTGATGGTATTAAAGCTACGCAAATCTAATTTGGTAAGCTCACCGTCACGAGCAAACATTCCGCTCATTGAAGTAACTTTGCCGGTATCAAAGTTACTAAGATCTAAACTAGTGACCTTACTAAGCCCTTCAAACATATAATTCATATTAGTTACATTGCTGGTATCAAACTTGTTGACATTAAGCTCAGTTAGTCTTTCCATACTGGCGAACATGGCATTCATATTAGTTACTTTTTTAGTATTAAAATTACTTAAGTCTAGCTTAGTTAAATTATGGTCATATTCAAACATGGCCATCATATTGGTTACATTGCCTGTATTGACTAAATTGAGTCCTTGAATATTTTCCAGTTTAGTTAAATCTTTAAATTTACTCTGTGAATTTTTGGCTAAATTAACTGGGTGAGTAAAGTTAATTTGTTTGAGTTCTTTAAATTGCGGATTAAGTTTAGTAATAGGAGTTGAGGAAAGGCTAGCATTAGGCTTTTGGGGCCTGAAGGTTAAAGTCTTACTGCTTGGATCGTAGTCCCACTGACAAGATCCATCCATGCCAATTAAGTGTTGATTACTGTTAGTGGTAGTTGTGTTTGGCAATAAATCGCTTGCCTGTACTGGTTGTGGATTTGCTAATCCAATTGTAAATAGCCCGGCGCTAACGATGCTGCAGCATATTACCAATAATTTCTTATTAGACCAGAATTTTTTCATAATTAGCCTCCTTTTTTTAAGCTTCACGCACATTGTATAACGATAAGTATATTAATGCTGAGAATCTGTTTAAGGGAGCTGTATAATGAGCTTATAGCTTATATATGAGGAGTTTTAATATGAAAAGAACGTTTCAAAAGCTTTTATTTGTATTGTTAGCATTGGTTCTACTACTTGCTGGTTGTTATGGCTTATTAGTTATTCATGATAACTTATACAATAGTCGTTTGGCTAACGTTGTTCAACAAGGTCTTTCAACTGACAAAGGAATAAGACGATATGCAGCTGATAAGTTAACTAGAAAATATTTGCGGAAGAAAAAAATTACTAAGGTAGAGATATCATCCGATAATCAAGGCAGTGGTAACATACTTTATTTTGCTAGTAAAATTAATCACCGTTATTACATGATAACTTTCAAAGACCGTGGATTTGGCAAAACACCATTGTTAAAAACGATTCAAGATGCGGCAGAAATGCCTGAGTAGACTAATTCAATTATTTTTCCTTAAATGCAAAAAGTCTCAGCACCGACTACCTAACAGTGCTAAGACAATTATCATTTTAACGGAAATGGTGTCTTATTGCTACATTAAATTAAAATTTAGCTAAAAAATTTATTTGTCTCCATTAAAGATTGAGCTTTTTACGATGACGTAATCGACAAGTTTGATTGAACTAAGGGTTTTACCACCAGCATAAGAAATCGCTGATTGTAAATCTTCTTGCATTTCTGTTAGCGTGTCGGCAATTGAACCACGATAATCTACTAGCATTTGTTTACCTTCAACATTGCGATAAGCACCTTTTTGTACTTCGGAAGCTGAACCCCAATATTGTTTATAAGTTTTGCCGTCAATCTTAATAACATTGCCAGGGGATTCTTCGTGCCCAGCTAACATAGAACCAATCATTACCATTGTTGCACCAAAGCGGACAGACTTAGCAATATCACCGTTATGTCTAATGCCGCCGTCAGCGATAATTGGTTTGCTAGCAACCTTGCTACACATTCTAAGAGCAGCTAGTTGCCAACCACCAGTGCCAAAACCAGTTTTGAGTTTAGTAATACAGGCTTTACCAGGGCCGACACCAACTTTAGTTGCGTCTGCTCCGGCATTTTCTAATTCGCGAACTGCTTCAGGCGTAGCAATATTGCCAGCAGTTAAAAAACTATCTGGTAATTTCGATTTAATGTATTTAATCATTTTAATAACAAAGACTGAATGGCCATGAGCGACATCGATAGTAATATACTCGGGAGTGATACCCTCACTAACTAACTTGTCGATAAAGTCGTATTCACTGTCTTTGATGCCCACTGAAATAGAAGCAAAAAGTCCTTTTTGGTGCATCATTTTAATGAAATTAAGTCGTTTTTCTGGTTGGAAACGATGCATAACATAATAGTAACCATTTTGGGCAAGCCAGATAGCTAAATTATCATTAATTACGCTCTCCATATTTGCAGGAACAACCGGTAATTTAAATGTTCGGTTTCCTAGCTTGACGCTGGTATCAGCTTCGCTTCGGCTCCTAATAATTCCCTTGTTTGGTACTAATTGAATATCATCATAATCAAAGGCTTCCATGCTGAAGTAATTACTCATAATTAACTCGACTCCTAAATTCATACATCATTGAACGTGAGTAACTATAATAGAATTTTTCGAGCTTGTCAATACAAAAATCGAACTATTTAAAATATATTAGCTTAAATAATTCGTATTTAAATTTGACTAATGTCAATTGACTTGGTAAAATTATTACCGTAATATTGTGGAATTTTATGAGGTGAATAGTAATGACAGCAGTTGCAGTTGTTGGTAGCCAATGGGGCGATGAAGGTAAAGGTAAAATTACAGATTTTTTAAGTAAAGACGCAGCTTATGCAGTCCGGGCAAATGGCGGTAATAATGCTGGCCATACCATAGAAATCGATGATAAAACTTTTAAAATGAGATTAACACCATCAGGGATTTTTACTGCTAAAAGTGCTGTAATTGGTAATGGTGTGGTAATTAATCCAGAAGTTCTGCTGGGTGAGCTTGAGAACCTTGAGGCTAACAATATTGATACTAGCAAGCTTAAGATTTCTAATCGGGCGCATGTCATCATGCCTTATGATATTCTGCAGGATGAATATCAAGAAGAAGTAAAGGGCGCTAATAAGATTGGCACCACTAAGAATGGAATTGGTCCAACTTATATGGATAAGGCTTCGAGAATTGGTATCAGAGTTTGTGATTTACTAGAAAAAGAGACATTAGCTGAAAAGTTACATGCTAATTTGACTGAAAAGAATGATTTGTTTACCAAAGTTTATGGTAAACCTGCGTTAGAGTTTGACGAAATTTTTGAGCAATATTATGAATATGGACAAAAATTAGCTCAGTATGTTACTGACACCTCTGTTTTGGTTAATGATGCCCTAGATCGCAATGAAAATGTGCTACTTGAAGGTGCCCAAGGAGTAATGCTAGATATTGATGAAGGCACCTATCCTTATGTGACTTCATCGAATACCATCTCTGGTGGAATTGCTAGTGGAATTGGAGTTGGCGCTAACCGCTTGCAAACGGTAATTGGTGTCTGCAAGGCTTATACGACTAGGGTAGGTGAGGGACCATTTCCAACTGAATTACTTGATGCTACCGGGGATCGGATTCGCGATACTGCACATGAATATGGAACGGTTACTGGTCGTCCGCGTCGAGTTGGTTGGTTTGATTCAGTTGCTTTGCGTCATGCTAAAAGAGTTGCTGGGATTACTGCCTTGAGTCTGAACTTACTTGATATTTTTAGTGGATTTGATCGTATTAAAGTTGCGACAGCTTATGAACTTGATGGACAAACGATTGACTATTATCCAGCTAGTTTGAAGGAATTAGATCGTTGTAAACCAGTCTATGAGGAATTACCTGCTTGGGATGAAGACATTACTGGCGCTAAGAGTTGGTCTGACTTGCCAAAGAATGCTCAGAGTTTTTTAAAACGCATTAGTGAATTAGTTGGTGTGCCGTTAGTAACGGTTTCGCTCGGACCTGAACGCCAACAAACGATTGTTTTACAAGATCCATGGGAATTATAAGTTATGCTTGAACGTTATACACGACCACAAATGGGTCAAGTCTGGACAGATGAAAATAAATATGCGACTTGGCTACAAGTTGAAATTGCGGCCACAAATGCGTGGAGTGAAATTGGCGAAGTTCCAAAAGCAGATGCAGTAAAAATTGCCCAGAATGCTAGCTTTACAGCTGAAAGGGTTGCCGAACTTGAACAGGTAACCCATCATGATGTGGTTGCCTTTACTCGGACAGTTTCTGAAAGCCTTGGCCCAGAGAAAAAATGGGTTCATTTTGGGCTGACTTCAACTGATGTGGTTGATACAGCTCAAGGACTACAATTAAAGCAAGCCGATGAGATTATCAGACAAGATTTACAAGCTTTAAAGCAGACGATTGCACAAAAAGCAATCAAATATAAGTATACGGTTGAAATGGGGCGTACACATGGTGTACAAGCTGAACCAACAACTTTTGGCTTAAAATTAGCTCGCTGGTATGCGGAAATTAACCGAGACATAGACCGCTTTGAGCACGCGGCTAAAGGAGTGGAGTCTGGCAAAATTTCTGGAGCAGTGGGTACCTTTGCTAACGTTCCACCAGCAGTTGAGATCAGCGTGATGCAGCAACTGGGATTAACGCGTCAGCCGATTACTAGCCAAATCTTACCGCGTGATTTACATGCGGAATATATTGCTACTTTGGCTTTGATTGCGACTAGTATTGAAAACTGGGCAACAGAAATTCGCGGCTTGCAACGTTCGGAAATCCATGAAGTTGAAGAACATTTTAGAGCGGGCCAAAAAGGCTCATCAGCTATGCCACATAAACGTAATCCGATTGGTTCTGAAAATTTGTGTGGGATGGCAAGAGTTCTGCGTGGCAATATTGTTACTGCTTATGAAGATGTTTCTTTATGGCATGAGCGTGATATTTCGCATTCTAGTGCTGAACGAGTAATTTTGCCGGATACGACAATTGGCATTGATTACATGCTTGATCGCTTCAATCGTATTTTGGCTAATCTCGATGTTTTTCCTGAAACGATGTGCAAAAACATGGATAAAACCTATGGCTTAATCTATTCACAAAGACTTCTGCTTAAGTTAATTGATGAAGCGGGTTTGGCTCGTGAAACAGCTTATGACATGGTGCAGCAGTTAACCGCTAAGTCTTGGAATGAAGGCATTTCATTTAAAAAATTAGTGGAAAATAGTGAGATTGTAAATTATTTATCTCAGGCAGAGATTGATGATGCATTCGATTATCACTATCATTTGCGTCATGTTGATGAAATCTTTGCTCAGTTAGGACTTGAATAAATGTTTGAAAGCAGACTGTTAATAAGCCTGCTTTTTTGATACCTGCAAAAATTACATCTTAGTCTTAAAAATTGACCACTTATGCAAAGAAGCTAGATTTTAATAATAAATTAGCGTTTAATAAAATAGTGAAAGGCAGGTGAGAATCATGAAAGTTAAGATTGATCTTGATCCCGATATTGCAGAACCTGTGGTGACAATTCATGCCAAAGAATTATCGGCAGAAGTTGAGCAAGTTTATCGGCAACTTCAGGAGGTTAATAAACGACCAGATCAGCTTGAGTGTCATAAAGATGGTGCTTCATATTATTTGTATTTAACTGATATTTTGTTTTTTGAGACAGAAGAGCGACAGGTGATTGCTCATACTAAGCGTGAATCGTTCAGTATTGATTATAAGTTATACGAACTTGAGGATTTGTTAAGTAGTCAGTTTATGCGGGTGTCGAAGTCAACGATTTTAAATTTAAGGCAAGTATACGCGTTGACCAGATCGATTTCGAATTGTCAGGTACACTTTCATGATACTTATAAAGCTGTCTATGTTTCACGACACTATTACCATAGTTTACGTGATCGGTTAAATGAGAGAAGGTCATTATAATGAAGAAACATAAAATTAAAGAAATATTTTGGGGCCTTACTTTGCTAGCTGCAGCTGCCTTTTTGGTCATGAATCAGCTTAATTTGTTGGCCTTCCAATTGAACTTTTGGACAGTCCTTTGGACAATTATTTTTGGTGCATGCTTAATCGCAGGTATAGTTAATAAAAGCATAACAGCAACAGTATTTTCTATGGCATTCTTACTAATTATTTATGCTAAACCGCTCAAAATTACACGGATTGTGCCGTGGACTGTGCTGCTGGCCGCCTGCCTAATTAGTGTGGGCTTGCATTTGATTTTTACTAAACATGGTCATAAGACCCATGTTTATGTTAATGGCCATGAATTTAAGGGGAATTGGACTAAAATGGGAACGGAAAAGTCTTTTCATGCTGATCATATTTTTGGCAGCGATAGTAAAAGTGTTGATGATGCGGATATTGTAATCAGTCAAAGAATGTCGGATGTCTCACGTTATGTGCATTCGCAGAATTTGTGCAGTGTAACTATTAATTCGCTAATGGGAAATGCTGAAGTTTATCTTGATGCTGCTACACCTGCTGGTGATACTGTAATGGTGAATATTAATTCATCAATGAGTGAAATTTCAATTTATATTCCGTTAGCTTGGCAAGTTGATGACCAACTTACTTCAGTCTTTGGTGAGGTTGAAGTACGGGGAACTTCCTCTGGCGAAGGACCGACCTTGGTTTTAACAGGTAGTAGTAAACTTGGAAATGTTAATGTTAATTATATATAAATAAAATGCGTGTCTTAATGGAACGCATTTCATGTACTATTTCTCATTACTCAGGAAGTAAAAAATAATGAAATATAAACGTGAATTTTTGCGGCAAGTAAGAAGCTATCCGGATAATTTGAAAAAATATCGTCTAGGCGATACGGTTGTTGGTGAGAGTGTTTGGTGGCGTAATTCAATTCATCCATATTCGCTAAATTTTGCGGCGTGGATAAGTCCAACAATAGATTTGAATTATCAAACACAAACTTTTACACAAATTTTGGATTTTTTGCAAAAAAGGGCAAAGAATCAAGGCTTAACGACGTTGATTACTAAAGATTATGCCCCGCAATTATTATTTAATTCACTTGCTCAAGCAGCAAATTTTGCACTTGTTAGAACGACAGTTCAACCACAGCTCTTATTAGCTAGCCTTGAATTGACGAATTTGACTATTCCTGAAGGTTTTGAAATTATTAGTTATAGTGATTTGAAAAAGCGGCCAACTGCTTTCGCAGCTTTAGCTAAGTTGAACTATCATGATTATCAGATAAGCCACATACTTAATCCAGTTGCTAAGATTGGTTTAACTGAATGGGAACGAACAATTTATAATGCTGTTTTACCTGAAGCACCAATTGCACTCATTAAAGATCAGCAGTTTTTGGCGTATTGTTTTTTGTTTGAGGATGAGCCAGGCACATTAACTTTAGGTTGGATGGGAGCTATAGAGCCAGAATATTTGGATATACTGCAAAATATTCAGCTTGATTGGGCAAAGGGAAAATATCAACAGCTTGCAGGAGAATTTGATTCAACTGATCAATTGGCAATGCATTGTTATCAAAGATTTCCTTTTGAATTGTGTCCAGTTTATGAGACTTATAAAAAAGAAATTTGATATTTGGTAAGTTAGCTATTTTTATAATTCGTTAAAGTTAAAATACTATAATAGAAAATAATCAATATATTTCTTTAAATATTTATTAAGCTATATATTCTCTTAACCATTGTAAGCGGTTAAGTGATAAGATGAGCATGAATTAAATAACAATCTTAAATGTTAAAGAGGTATATTAGCATGAAAATTAATGCAGCAGTTTTAAATGAGGCAGGGCAAAAATTAGAATTAGAAGAGTTGGTCTTAGATGAGCCAAAGAAAGATGAGGTTCTAATCAAAACGGTTGCCTCGGGAATTTGTCATAGCGATATTGAGTTCCAGGCGAGTGGCTTTGCTGGTGGTATACCAACAGTACTTGGTCACGAGGGTGCCGGAATTGTTGAAGCGGTAGGTCCTAATGTGACAACTTTTAAAAAAGGTGACCATGTTGCCGTTGGTTTTGCTTATGATGGAACTTGCAAGTTTTGTCGTAATGGTTTGCCGGGATCTTGTGAGAATTTTAACCAGCTTAATACAAGCGGTGGTCCAATGCGTGATGGTACTTATCGTTTGCATACCCAAGATAACCAAAACGTAGGTAATTTCTTTGGACAATCTTCATTTGCTGATCATATGGTTGCTAATGTTAATAACTTGGTAAAAGTACCTGAAGACTTGAATTTACGTCTGGCTGGCCCTTTAGGTTGTGGTTATATGACAGGCGCTGGAACGGTTTTGAATGCGTTAAAGCCAGAAGTCCACTCTAACTTAGTAGTATTAGGAGCTGGTTCAGTTGGTCTTGCTGCAATTATGGGTGCAGCAGTTTCTGGTTGCAAGCATATAATTGCTGTTGATCAATATGATGAGCGTTTAGCAATGGCTAAGAAGTTTGGTGCTACTGATGTTATTAATAATCAGAAGGTAGACATAGTTGAAGAAATTAACCGTATTGTTGGCTCTGCAGGTTTAAATTATGCTGTCGATACAACTGGAGAACCTGAAGTAATGAAAGCCGGTCTTGCAGCATTAACGATTAAAGGGCAGTTTGCGGTTGTAGCAATGGGGACGAAGACGATTGATAAAATTAATCCAATGATTGATATTTTGACTTTTTCTAAGACTGTTACAGGAATTATTGAGGGTGATTCGGTACCGCAAGAATTCATTCCAGAAATGATTGATCTTTATCGTGCAGGCAAGTTCCCAATTGACAAAATTGCTAAGTTTTATAAGCCAGCGCAGATTAACCAAGCAATTGCAGATTCTTTAGCTGGAACGACAATTAAACCTATTATTGTTTTTGATGAGCAATACCAAGCTTAACTTTAATAATAAAGCAGATAAGGAGTCAATATTAATGGTTGAAAATGGAACTTACACAGGTACAGCTCAAGGTCATAATGCCAAGATTACTGTGGCTGTAACTTTAGAAGATGAAAAAATATCTCAAGTTGAAGTAACTGATGAACATGAAACAGCTTTACTTTCAGAAAATGCATTGAAAATAATACCGCAAAAAATAATTGATAATCAATCGACTGCGGTAGATGCAATTACAGGAGCAACTTTTACTTCTAATGGAATACTTAAGGCAGCTCGATCTGCCTTATCCCAAGCTGGCGCTACAGCAACTGAATTTACTGCCAAAGAACAGATTACTAAGCAACAACATAATATTACGACAGATGTAGCAGTATTAGGAACTGGTCTTGCTGGTTTAGATGCTGCAATTACCGCCAAAGAAGCTGGTGCAGATGTTGTTTTAATAGAAAAAACCGGCCGTCTTGGAGGCAATTCAGTAGTTTCTGGTGGTTTTATGTATGCAACAGGAAGTAAATTTAACAAAGAAGAGGAGAACGATCCAGCTGGTCTGGTTAAATTTTATGAGGACTTTGCTGCTAAAGAAGGCGGAAAGATTGATCATGATTTAATCAAAGAAGTTGCTGAAAATTCTGGTTCGGCTGTTGATTATTATGCTGATAAATATGGGGTAGAATTCACGGCAATGCCGCTAGGTATTTCGAAAAAGCCGAAAACTCATGTTAACCTTGAAAAAGGACCTGTTGCAATTATGGGTCCGGTCATTAAGCGTGTTAGAGAGCTGGAAATACCTATTATTTATGATCAAACTCATGAAAAAATTAAAACCGAAAATGGGCAAGTTAGTGGTATAGCTACTAGCGGTAAATACGCTGATTATGATATTAACTGCAAAGCTGTTGTTATTGCAGTTGGTGGTTTTGATGGCTCGCAAACGGTACGTGACAAGTATGCCCCTAGTGCTCAAGGAACTAGATCGCTTTCAACCCCGTATGATAATGCAGATTATATTGATATTACTAGTAATTTACATGCAGCAACAGAGTTTAAAGATGGTGTCATGGGTATTGTGACTGCTAATTACTTGAGTGTTGATGGTGGTGCCAATGGATTGATTATTACAGGTAAGGCTTTAGCTGTTAATAATTTGGGTAAAAGATTTACTAAAGAAGGTCAACATTATTCATTAATGTATAATGATGCCAAAAAATCTGCTGGTAATAAGTTTTTCTGGATTTTTGACCAAAATAATGCTTCGTATGATGCTGCAAGTCAAATGCCAGAAGCCAAAAAATGTGCTTCATTGCAAGAAGTTGCAAAACTAATTGGGAGTGATTTGCAAACATTGCAAAGAACTGTTGCCGATTATAATGCAGCTGCGACAAATGGCGATGCTGATTTTGGCAGGGATGATATTGTTCCGGTTGCTAGTGATGGTCCTTATTATGTGATAGAGGGCTATCCGACAACAGTAGCTGGCTTTGGTGGCTTGAAGATCACACCTGATGCACAAGTTTTAGATACTAGTAATCAGCCGATTGCTGGTGTATATGCTGCAGGAGAGGCTGCGAGTGGGCAATTATTTGTTCATACCTATCCTGCAACTGGAACGATGTTAACAGTTTGTACAGTATTTGGCAGAATTGCTGGACAAAATGCTGCTGAATATGCTAAAGAATAATTTTACTATGGGAGATTATAAATAATGATAGTTAATAAAAACACTTATTATGATGCTAGTTATGACGTAGTTGTGCTAGGATTTGGGGGAGCTGGAGCGACAGCTGCTCGCTTTGCCGCAGATGATGGAGCTAAAGTCTTATTGGTAGATTCCGCTCCGGAAGGCCATGAAGGTGGTAATACTAGATATGCTGCTGAATTAGTCGGTTATAGCAGCAGCGAAGCTGACTACCGTAAATATTATGAAGGTTTAGCGCAACATTTCGAACTTGATTCTGAAGTCGAAACAACAGTCGTTCATGGAATAACCCACATGAAGGAATACTTCAAAAAATATTTAGGTGTTGACCAGCCAGTTAGCTATAAGACAATTTTGGGGCTACCAGATGATGCAATTGATGCCGATCATCCTGATCTTCCGGGTGCGAAGAGTTATGACATGATTACACTTAAACCGGGAATTTTTAACGCTTCACTTTGGAATGTTTTGCGCCAAAACGTAATTGACCGAAGTGATAACATTGATGTGTGGTATTCTTCGCCAGTTGAACACTTACTGCAGACACCTAATGGTAAAGTGGTAGGAGCACAAATTGAGCGCGATCATGTTTTATTAAATATTTATGCTAAGAACGGCGTTGTTTTAGCAACTGGTGGAATTGAAAACAATCCAGAGAAAATTCAAGATTACATTGGTTCTTATAAATTAATTCCTTTAGGGACACTTTATAATCAAGGTAAAGGAATCGATTTAGCCCATGAAGCGGGTGCTGATATGTGGCATATGTCAATGTATGCTGCTGGGGGGATGCAACAGAGCTTTGCCTTTTATGAACCAGGGATGAAGCGTGCGCCATTTTATATGGGTAATCCAGTCTTTTATACTGGTAGTATTTTTACAGTTGGTGATGATGGTACACGTTATTTCAAAGAAGATCAAGCAGCTCGTGAAGGCTATGTTGAAAATCATGGTTCTTGGTACAAGCCACTTAATCCGATTAAGCCATACTTTGTATTTGATCAAAAGCAATACGATAAGATTAGTGAATTGAAAGACTTCCCTGATAATAAGGCATTAAACTCGGTAATTAAGGCTGATACTGTGGCGGAATTAGCCGACAAAATGGGGGTTACTGCTGAAAAGTTACAAACTACTATTGATGAGTTTAACTTCTTTGCGCAAAAGGGCACTGATTATGCCTTTCATCGCGCACCTGAAACTTTAACAGAGTTTTCTGCTACTGGTCCATATTATGCTACGCCATTGGTGCAAACTATTGGTTGGTCTGAGGCTGGACCAAGACGTAACGCACGGGCTGAGATACTTGATCCTGATCATCAGCCAATTCCGCATTTGTATGGTGCAGGAGAATTGGGTAGTAATATGGCTAATCTATACCAAGGTGGCTCTGACTTAGCTGATTGTTTAATCTTTGGTAAGATTGCTGGTCAAAATGCGGCTCATCCTAAAGATGATGTTGAAGATATTTCTGCAGAAACAGCAGATCATGAACAGCATATTGGTCATCAACCACTATCTTCAGATCTTAAATCAGAAAAGTATGCTGTTGGTCCTAATCAATACTTAGGCAAATCTGATCAAGGTATGGGTGATGAAATTGTGGTTCGCGTAACTGTGGATCAGCAAAAGAATATCAAAAATGTTGAAGTCTTAAAACAAGCGGAATCAGATGATTACGGGCTTAAGGCGATCAAGGAATTGCCACAAGCGATGGTTAAAGCTAATACAGTTGATGTTGATGCCGTTTCTGGTGCATCTAACACCACAAGAGGCTTAAAAGCGGCCGTTAAAGATGCTCTAAGTAAAATTAAATAAAAGTTTCTAGACTAAAAAGTCCTGGTAGTTTAATTGCTATCAGGACTTTTTTTAATCTTAAATAAAGTAATTTTGAATTTTTAAAACCCATTATATAACTTGACTTTTTATTTCGATTTTTATAGCATGAAGTGAGCTTCATATATGTGATTAAATAAGGTGAAACGATGCCAAATTTAGTAAAAAAACTACGATTAGAATATAATTTAACTCAAGAAGAATTGGCAGAAAAGGTTAATGTGAGTAGTCGAACAATTATTTCGATTGAAAAAGGAAAATATAAGCCATCATTAGTGTTGGCATATAAACTTGCTCGTATTTTCAAGCTTAGTGTTGAAGAACTCTTTTGCTTACAGGATTATTTGGGAGAAGAAAATGAGGAAGAAACTAATTAAAAATGCTATTTGCGAAGTATTCTTTTTATTACTGGGCTTAATCGAATTAGCAGCCATCTTTTTTAGTAATGGTTGGGGTCATGAGCTAAAAGATCTTATTTTGGCGGCGCTTGGTTTCTTCATAGCCCTTGGCTATCATATTAACGCCCAAGATATTAAAAAGGGTCACAGAGATGAATTTGAAGATGATGAACGTGATCGATATGTTAGTAACGTTGCTGATGCGCGTGTACTTAAGTGGTTGAACAATATTGTGTTAATAGTGGCTGTTATCTTCGCCTTGTTATATGCTAATTTTAAAGTCGAAACATTTATAGTAATAGTAGCTATGTCAATTTTTTATTGGAATGTTAGTATGATTTTACAAATTATTTTTGGAATCATTGAAGATCGAAAAAATTAATTCGTTTAATTAAAAAAACTTCCAGAAGTAATCAACAACTGGAAGTTTTTATGTTTTGCATTACTTGTGCCAAGGCGCATTGTTCATTGTGGCAACAGTTTTGGCAATATTATTACTTTGGGCAATCATTGAAATAACGGCTGCACCAGCTGCACCAGTCTGGGCAATGGCAGTCAAATCCGTTTCTTTAATACCGCCAATTGCCACAATCGGCCGGGTACTTTCATTGACTAGCGTGGCTAAACCGGCAACGCCAATTTCTGGGTCAGCATCACTTTTGGATGTAGTGGCAAAGATGGGGCCGCTACCGTAATAATCGATACCAGCAATTTGGTTAGCTTGCTTAATTTGAGTGGAGTTGGAACAAGAATAGCCTACGATCATCTGTTCAGCTACTTCAGAGATTACTTGCTCAATCGCAGTATCACTTTGACCGACATGAATTCCTTCTGCATTAACTTTTTTAGCTAATGCAAGATCGTCATCTATAAAGAATGGTACTTGATATGCCTGACAAAGCTCATGCAAATGTTGGGCCATTGGTAAACGCTCAGCTTCCTTTAAGGTCGAATTAGTACCTTTATCACGAAACTGAAAGGCAGTGATGCCGGATTTTAATGCCGTTTCAACTATCTTAATTAGACTTTGTCCTTGTGGAATATCTTGACTGCCGCAAATAAAATAGGCTTGTAAAATGTTAGAATTAAACTTTTTCATGAAATACTCCTAAAATTGTTTGGCCCAATGATTAAGTGGGCCATGATCGTGGCCTACTTGGATCGTGTGCTCGATAGTTGCTGTGACATACTTCTTGGCTATTTTAATTGCATTAGTTAGGTCTTGGCCTAAGGCTAACTGGGAAGTAATGGCAGCAGCTAGGGTATCACCAGTTCCGTGAGTGCGCTTGGTATGGGTGCGCTTGCTACTAGTCCAAAAGCTAGAGCCGTCTGCCAGCAAAGTATAGTCACGCACATCTTCATTGTCCATGTGACCGCCCTTGATGATGACGTTCTTAACGCCCATATCTTGTAAAGTATGGGCTACATCAGGATATTGTTGTTCACTAGTGATTTTCATCCTAGTTAAAACCTCTGCTTCAGGTAAGTTAGGCGTTACTAAGGTGGCTAATGGCAATAGTTCTTTTTTGACTGTTTCAACAGCTTCATCGCTTAGTAGTTGGGCACCGCCTTTAGCTACCATTACTGGATCAACGGTAACTGGGCCGAAGTCGTATTTTTGTAAGTTTACTGCAACTTGGTGAACATGTTCGGCATCGCCTAGCATACCAGTTTTGCAGGCGCGAATATCTAAATCATCAGCTAAAGCTGCACACTGTGCGTCGATCATTTCTAATGGTAAGAGATGGGTAGCTTGTACGCCTAAAGTGTTTTGAGCAGTAACGGCTACAATTACCGCGGTGCCAAAAACTTGTTGCATTTGAAAGGTTTTTAAGTCTGCCATAACACCTGCCCCGCCACTCGAATCTGTACCTGCAATCGTTAGTACTTGGGGAAATGAATTAATTTTTTCTACCATAATATTTACCTTTCTTAATCAAATTTAGCAATTTTTACTAGGTCGGGAACCTGCACTTTAGCTAAAGCATCAATTAATTTAATGCCAAAAGTTCCGGGTCCGAGATCGGATTGTTGGTTAACTAGTAATTCTCCCGTGGCAGAAAAAACTAGTGTAGCAGTCTCGGCTGCTTCAAAGAGGTTGTCACATACCGCCGCAAAAGCTGCAACAATGCTAGATAGCATGTCGCCAGAACCAACGTGGGCTTGGAAGAGTGGACTACCATTATAAACGTGAGCGATTTGTTGACCATCACTAATCGTGTCAACAGCGCCACTGGTAATGACTACGCAGTGATATTTTTGAGCAACTTGCTTAGTGATTTCGTCTAAGTCTCCTGTACCAGAACCGGCGTCGATGCCCTTAGCTTGCCAATTAAAGTTGCCCAAGGCGGCAATTTCGCCAGCATTGCCGCGGATAATATTTACTTGAAATTCTTTTAGCAGTTGTTCTGCAGCTTCAAGACGATAATTAACGGCACCAATAGCAACTGGATCTAGTACAATTGGTTTGTGCTGCTGCTCAGCCAATTGTCCCATTTTTAGCATATGAGCAAGTTCTGTTTGCGTCATAGTACCTAAGTTGATCTGCACTGCATTAGCCATCTTGACCATTTCGGTAGTCTCATTAATTTCTTTGCTCATAATTGGTGAGGCTCCGAGTGCATTTAAACCATTGGCAACGTCTTGGACGGTTACAAAGTTGCTTTCATTTAAAATAACTGGGTTAGCTACCCGTAATTGCTCTAATAATTCTAATTGCATAATATTCTCTCCGTTAAATTCGGTAATAATAAAAAGCCTTGGCACGTTGGGTGCCAAAGCTCAATTAGAGTGACACGTTCCTAGCGTAAGTGTTAACTTACAGGTTCAAAGGGTTTAATCTCAGCTTATCAGCACCCCTCGTGTTGTTGCCATCATTATAGCGGCTTTTGGTAGAGAATACAATAATAATCTCATTTAAATAAGATTAGTCTGATCATGCCAGGAGCTAATAAATTGAAAGTAGTTAAATTTAGCACTATGCTAGGAATACATTTTTATTAAGCAAAGGGGATTACAAATGGATCAGAAATTTTTAGAAGTAATGAAGCATGAGGGCCCGGCGACGATTATTGCCCTTAACGCCCAGCCAGCGGGAATCGTTAATACTTGGATGTCATACATTACAATTGATCAGGAAGATAACCAACTATATTTACCAGCAGCTGGAATGCATAGTATCGAAGCTGACTTTGCTGAAGATAACCATGTAGTGATCACGGTTGGTAGTAAGGAAGTTGAGGGGACAGCAGGTCCAGGTGCTGGCTTTTACATTTATGGTACAGGTAAGTTCCATGCTGAGGGCAAGTATTATGACCAATTAAAAGCTAAATTTCCTTGGCTAAGAAAAATTCTTGAGGTAAAAATTGACCGCATTGAACAAAAAATCTAGCTAACTTAAAAAGCATCCTAATTCAATAAGGATGCTTTTTTGATGCTTAATTATTTTGGAAATTACGCAAAAACTTGGTAGTTTTGTCATTTTGAGGATGATTAAAGAGCTGGTCAGGGCTGCCTTCTTCTGTGATGATACCGTCGCTGATGAACAAGACTTGATCGGCTACGTCGCGGGCAAAGGCCATTTCGTGGGTTACGATAATCATCGTTAAACCTGTTGTGGCTAAGTTCTTCATTACACTTAAAACTTCTCCAACCATCTCGGGATCAAGAGCTGAAGTTGGTTCATCAAATAATAAAATCTCAGGATCCATGGAAATGGCTCGGGCGATAGCTACTCGTTGTTGCTGACCGCCGGATAATTGGTTGGGTCTAGCATCAACGTATTCTGCCATGCCGACTTTTTCCAAATTAGCTAAGGCAATTTGTTTAGCCTCTTCTTTTGATCTTTTAAGGACTAACTCTTGACCTACCATGCAATTAGCTAAGACATTTTTATTTTCAAATAAATCAAATTGTTGGAAAACCATCCCCACTTTAGCCCGATAAATGTTGCGATTATAGTTTTCTGCTAGGACATTTTTGCCGTGAAAATCGATTTCACCAGCACTCGGCTCCTCTAGTAAGTTGATGCACCGCAAGGTAGTTGATTTACCACCACCGGAAGGGCCGATAATCGTTGCGATTTCGCCTTTATTGATGTCAAAGGAGATATCACGTAACACTTCATGATTGCCGAAGGATTTCTTAATATGCTTTAAACTTAAAATGGTTTCGTTTGCTTGTGTCATTATTTCTTGACCTCTGTTTCATTATTAGTTCCGACCTGTACTTGATTAGCCATTAGATTATAGTTCTTGCTTCCTGCCAAGCGTTTTTCAATCAAGTTGAAAATTCTGGTAATTGTGAACGTTAAGATTAGGTAAATTGCTGAAATGGTCAGGTAAGTTGGGAAGAACTTGAAAGTTTGACTGGCAATTGTGGTACCAACGAAGAATAATTCCGAAACCGAGATGATACTCAAGACTGAGGTATCCTTGATATTAACGATAAATTCATTGGTAATTGATGGTAAACAATTCTTGATTGCTTGCGGTAAAATAATGTGCCACATTCTTTGGTTGTGTGTCATTCCCAGTGCACTAGCAGCTTCGAATTGTCCCTCAGGTGTAGAAGTAATCCCACCGCGAATAATCTCAGCTAAGTAGGCACCAGTATTAATAGAAACAATAATTAATGCGGCAACTGTTCGGTCAATGCTCAGGTGCCAAAATTGGGCGATACCATAGTAGATAACGGCAGCTTGCACCATCATTGGAGTACCCCGAAAGATTTCGATATAGACTGCAAGCAACCAATCAACAAATTTCAATCCCCATCTTTTTGGTCGTGACTTTGGAGTTGGGATAGTTCTAATGATACCTACTAATAGACCGATGAAGAAGCCAGCAATGGTTCCGACTGAAGCTAGTAGCAAGGTCATGCCAATTCCGTTCAGAATCATGCCACCGTATTCTTGCCACATGGAGACGAACCAGTTTGTTTGTTTCCCTTTCTTGGAAGACTTATCACTCTTAGGTTGCTGTTTAACGGCCTCATTCATCAACTTGGTTCTTTTAGCTTCTGGAATAGTTGCTAAAATGCGGTTAACGTCTTTGAGCAGCTTTTTATTAGGCTTAGCAATCCCAATCGAAGTAATTGATTCGTCTTTAGTTGCGTGGAAACCCGCCATTTTGCTGACAGCGATTGCCTTAATATCAGGATCGACTAGCTTGAAAGAGGTCGATTCAGTGTCTTCTGCTACATAGCCATCGATTGTTCCAGAGATTAAGCTCTGCCGCATAGCTGCGAAGTCACGCATTGCTGGTTGTCTCTTAGCCCCCTTTAATTGCTTGATTAATTGGTAGTGGAAGGTTCCTTGCTGTGCAGTTAACTTGGCGCCTTTAAAGTCGTTTAAACTTTTAGCGTTAGCATATTTACTGTTGATTTTAGTAATTACAACGAAAGTGCTGCGTTTATATGGCTTAGAAAAATTAATCGCTTTTTCACGCTGTGGGGTTGGACTCATGCCGGCGATGATCAAGTCAGCTTTACCACTAGTTAAAGCGGGCAAAAGACCGTCCCATTCGGTTTTAACCACTTCAACTTTGCGGTGTAATTGTTTACCGATGATTTTCGCAATTTTGACATCATAACCGTTAGCGTAAGCACTTGAACCATTGATTGGTACTGCACCGTTAGCCTTAGTGGTTTGGGTCCAGTTGTAAGGCTGATAATTTGCCTCCATGGCCACCTTCAAGGTATTAGTGTCTTTTTTAGCTACAGTTTGATCGAGATTACTGTTCAAACCAATTGCTAAACTTAACAGTCCAGCAAATAGGACTGCTAACCACTTATTTTTTGACTTCACTTTGAAAACCTCCGTAAATAGTTTCAAACGTAAGCCAATACAATAAAAAAGCGTAAATAAAAACCTCGTTATCTAAGCCAGACAACGAGGTAATAATCAATCATTATTATAGATAAATCAGATAGCGCTCCCCGGGGAAAACCGGGACAGTCCGCAAGATATGCTCTTGCGTCCCAACGAAAACATTGCAGCAAATAATCTTTTCGTTTCGGCGACAATTCTTACATTAGCCTTCTTCGTGTTTGCTCACTCAGACTAAATTCGTAATTGACGCGACCTCTATTGCATTGGAAATTATTTAATTAATGAAAATAATAGTTGAGAAAATCAGCTTTGTCAATCTTTTTCTTTAAAAAAGCATTATAATGAGCCTTGAAAGTGGAAACTTAGGAGAATACTAATGAATAAATTATTATTTACTTGTTCAGCAATTGGTTCTGATCATCGTTTTAAATTACTTAATACCAAATTGGGACAAAACGAATCACCTGAATTTATCCTCAAAAATTTAGATCCACATGCTAAAAGCATTGCAATTATTTTAGAGGATTTAAGTCATCCATTGATTCATAATTTTACCCATTGGGTAATTTGGAATATACCAGCAACAACAATTATTGCAGGTAAGATACCTGCTGGCAAAAGAGTCGCAAATATTAAAGCGGTACAGGGACGAGCATATGGTTGGCATCAGTATGCAGGTCCCAAGCCGCCGCGTGGTCAAAAACATGATTATCGATTTACTGTTTATTCTTTAGCGGAATATTTGGATTTACCTACTAGTGCTAATAAGCGTCAATTTTTCAAGGCAAGTCAGGGTAAAATTATTCAAGCAGGGCAGTTAACTGGTAGTTTTAAACGATGAATAATTATTTATTTAGTCAAATATTTTCTGGCAAATCTTTCATAAAATTCGCAAGCTGATAAGTATTCTGCAACATCAACGTATTCGTTAACTTTGTGTGCTGAAGCATTACCAGGTCCCGCTACTAGCATAACTGGTGGGGTAGGACTCTGGCTAAATTTAGAAGCATCAGTTGTACCTGATTCAGTTACTAGTTTGACGCGATGACCAACAATGTCACTCATCATTTCTTGGGCGGCTAAGAGATACTCGTTATGTTTATCTCCCATGACGGGCTCACCGAGGTAATCGTATTGCAGCGTAAATTGGTGTCGCGGCAATTGATTTATTTCATTTAGAACGTCTGTTAAAACTGCCTGAATATCTGCGACGGTGTATAACGGATTGATCCGAATATTTCCCCGAGCAGTGACTTTGCTGGGCATATTGTTAATCTGGTCACCACCAGAAATCATGGTGATATTGTGGATTACAGGCCCCATTTTTGGATCGACGCGTGGTAAATTTCGTAATTTTTGATTTGCCAAGTTGATAAAATCATACATATTATCAATGGCATTTAAGACGCCAACTTGATCAGTCCTGGCAACTGCACCTTGAGAAGTGACAGTATAGTCAATATCGCCATTGCTAGCATAAGAGATATTGAGATCGGTGGTATCTTCACCAATGATTAAAACATCTAAATCATCGACATAGCCTTGTTTAGTTAATTCCTCTGAACCCCATTGACCAGTTTCTTCACCAACTGACATTAACAAGCGTAATTCACCGCTTAAAGGTACGTTTTCTTCAAGTAAAGTTAGCAGAGTACTGATCATTCCTGCTAGTCCGCTCTTCATATCGGTAGTGCCGCGTCCATAGATTTTAGTATCATGATCGTATAATTTCCCAGAAAAAGGATCATCATGCCAAGCAGCAGGATTGCCCAAGTTAACTACGTCCATATGACCGGAAAAGCCTAACTTGAAATTACCATCTGTTGGTCCAATTGAAATTACCGCACTTTCACGATCTCCTTGATAAGGAATCCGAGTGAACCGAACACGTTCGCCATAGGGGGCAAACAGACTGGCTACGTAGTCAACGACCTGCTTTTCATGGTCATCAATCGTAGGGATTTGGATTAAGTGCTGTAATAGCTTGATTTGTTGTTGCTGATTCATTTTGGTTACTCCTCTTAATTAATTATGTGATTGGGTTTGGCCAACTTGCACTTGGTTAGCCATTAGATTGTAATTTTGCTTACCATTAAGGCGCTTTTCAATTAAATTAAAAATTCTGGTAATAGTGAAGGTCAGGATTAAGTAGATGGCTGAAATGGTGAGGTAGGTCGGGAAAAACTTAAAGGTCTGACTGGCAATGGTGGAACCAACAAAGAATAGCTCGGAAACAGAGATAATACTCAAAACAGAAGTATCTTTGATGTTAACGATGAATTCGTTGGTGATTGACGGCAAGCAATTTTTAATAGCCTGCGGCAAGATAATATGCCACATCTTTTGACTATGAGTCATGCCTAAGGCACTAGCGGCTTCAAATTGTCCTTGCGGTGTAGAAGTGATCCCGCCGCGAATAATTTCGGCTAAATAGGCGCCAGTATTAATAGAAACAATCAGTAGTGCTGCTACTGTTCGATCAATATTTAAATGCCAAAACTGTGCAATGCCATAATAGATTACTGCTGCCTGAACCATCATCGGCGTACCACGAAAGACTTCAATATAAACGGCCAGTAGCCAGTCAAGCAATTTTAGACCCCATCTTTTAGACCGCTTTTTGGGTATCGGAATAGTTCTAATGATACCGACAAGCAGACCGATGAAGAAGCCAGCGATTGTGCCAACTGCTGCCAGCAGTAAGGTCATGCCAATGCCGTTGATGAGCATACCGCCGTACTGGTCAAGCATTGCAATCAGCCAATTTGTCTGCTTAGTAGACTGGCCCTTTTTAGCATGGGTGGTTTTAGGCTGCTCCTTAATAGCAGCTGTCATTAGCTTTTTTCGTTTAGCAGTTGAAATAGTTGCGAGAACTTGATTGACTTCTTTGCGTAATTTTTGATTGGTTTTCGCAACACCGATACAAGATACCATTTGATCCTGCGTGAGGTGAAAACCCTTCATATTGTTAAGCGGCACTGCTTTGATATCTGGATCAACTAATTTAAAAGAAATGGCTTCTGTTGAATCTGCAATATAACCGTCGATGGTACCAGAGATTAGACTTTGACGCATTGCGGAAAAATCACGCATAGGTGGCTGCTTTTTGGCACCCTTTAACTGATTAATCAGCTTGTAGTGAAAGGTACCTTGTTGCGAAGTTAGCTTGGCGCCTTTAAAATCGGTCAGCTTTTTGGCTTTAGCATAAGGATTATTGACTTTAGTAATTACCACAAAGGTACCACTCCAATATGGCTTGGAGAAATCAATGGCTTTGGCTCTTTGCGGCGTAGGACTCATACCTGCAATAATTAGGTCAGCTTTGCCACTGGTTAAAGCTGGCAAGAGACCGTCCCATTCGGTTTTGGCAACTACCACTTTGCGGTGCAATTTTTTACCGATGATCTTAGCAACTTTGACATCATAACCGTTAGCATAAGTATTGGAACCCTCGATTGGAACGGCGCCATTAGAACTGGTCGTTTGTGTCCAATTGTTTGGCGAATAATTAGCTTCCATTGCTACGGTCAGGGTATTGCCATCTTTTTTAGCAGCCATAGTTTGCGTGTTAGTCGCCATGGTTCCGCATATTATGCTGAAAATAACTGCAATCATTGCAATTAACCCATTATTTTTTGACTTCATTTTGAAAACCTCCGAAAAAATTCTTTCAAATAAAGCCAATACAATAAAAAGCGTAAAATAAAAACCTCATTGTAGTACAACTACAATGAGGTAATAATCATTCATTAACTTTAGATAAATCAGATAGCGCTCCCCACGATTTGCTTCGTGGGACAGTCTGCAAGATATGCTCTTGCAGCCCAACGAAAAGTTTACGCAAACCCTTTTCGTTTCGGCGACAATTCTTAGCTTAGTCATCATAGCTTTGCGCAAGCTCAGACCAAGTTCGTAATTATCGCGACCTCTATTGCATTGGAAATTATTTAATTAATATGAATCATAGATTAGAATTAACCTTTTGTCAATTTTATTTTAAAAGGATTATATGAGCCCAGGATGGTATTATTGATAAAGTTAAATTGGTCGCTATTTATAATTGGTATACCCGTAAATGTGTAATAAAATTCATGTATAATAAATTATATACAAAACTGGTATGTAGCATTTGTACAAATAATTTAGAATTATTAAATGTTGGAACTGATGATTATGAGTAAACAAATGATTAATGTGCTAGCTACTACTATTTATCTGATTTTATCAATCTGTGTAATAATCTTTCAGCCGATTAATGAAAACTTCAATTTTGTTTTCTTAGCTATCTTGACGATACTACTTTCTTGTTTTAGAAGATTAAGTAAAAAATATTTTAAGCAGTAGTGCTTAGAAAATACCAAGTAAGGTAAAAATAAGCAAAGGTCTAAAGGGCAATGATAAAAGTTCATTACCAACAAAAAATGCCACTAATATATCCACTGATAGAGCTTGACAAAATAAAATTATGGATATACAATGGCTGATACAAAAACAAGATATTGCTTAAAAGAATTTTATAAAAAGGGGGGCGGAAGATAATGTTTAATAAAACAGCTTTTTTAATTTTAGGAATGTGTTTCTTGCTGATGCAAGTGAATTCTTTTTTCTTTTTAAAATTACTTATACAATTGCTTAAATAGCTATAAAAATAGGATATTGGTATTGTATGAAAAAATTAAGTGTCTGGGAAAAAACTAGCTTTTCAGACTTAAAAACAGACCAAGTTTTCGTAATAAGAAAATCTTGATCTGTTTTTTATTGCTTATTTTCTGTAAAAGAAGTTTTCCGCCACCTCTTCTACTCCAATATTTGCTCAAATTCATCATCATGAACATCAAACCTACATCGGTTTCGACCTTTTTCTTTCCTCGCAAGTGTGTTCTGCGCACACCAAAAACGTTCTTCATATGTCCAAAGACTGGCTCTACGTCCGTTTTTCTACAGCCATAGATCCGTCTGCCTTCGCTACTTTGAAGAGTTTGTTTAGCTTTTGCCTTTAAATATTGCCAATGGGGGTTGTATTGCACCTGCCTTTGGCGTCCACTTTTAGTTTTTGCTAGCTCAGTTAATTCAGCTGTTAACTGAAACTCATCTGCTTCATATATTTTTAGATCAGAGATTAACCCCGTACTCTTATTCCTCCGCTTACCATAACGTTTGAAATTAAAACGCACACCTTGCCAGTCAAGGTAATAATCTTCTTGCTCATTATAAGTCCAATTCGCCAACTTGGTGGGATCATTTTGATACTTTCTAGTCTGCTCCTTATCGTAAAGGCTGTAAGGAATAAAATATTGTTTATCTTCATACTCATTTTCAAGCATAGAATAATTATATTCGCTGCCATAGCCGGCATCGGCAACGATGTTCTGGAACTTGTCTAAAATTGTCATTTGCTTTAAGAAAGGTTCTAAAGTCTTGAAGTCTGTTGGATTAGGATAAAGTGCATAATCTACTACATATTGGTTGGTAGTTGCCACTTGAATATTATATCCGGGTTTGAGCTGACCATTCCTCATATGATCTTCTTTCATATGCATAAAAGTGGCATCATGATCGGTCTTTGAGTAGCTATTACGCTCACCAAAAGTTGCTTGCGCCTGTTCATACTTTTCTGCTCTGGGGATAAAATCCTGACGCAACTTATGCAAGACTTTTTTAAGGCCTCGCCTTTGACGTTTTTTAGTTGAACCTCCAGGAATTACTTTCGGCTCAGCCGCGATTGCTTCATCTAGTTGCTTGATGGCAGTTTCTGTTTGTTCTGCCATGATTGCCAGACCCTGACTAGTTTGTGCTTCTTCTTCAGTAATCGCTTGGATTACTTCTTTTTGAATCAATTCATCATAAAGCTCAACTGCATTAGCCTTTAACTTAGTATGAAACTTTTCGACAGCTCTTTTCCAAACGAAAGTATACTTGTTAGCATCAGCTTCAATTTTAGTCCCATCAATAAAGATAGCATCTTCTCTAAGCAACCCTTCTGCTTGCAAAAGATTAGTAAAATAGACAAAAGCTTGTTTAATCAGCTGATTGGTATGGCTACTAGCTCTAAAGTTATTGATCGTATGATATGAAATATGTTTACCACTAGCTATGACCATCATCGGTAGGTTTTCTGTGAGCATCCGCTCAATTTTTCTACCAGAGAAAACGCGTCTAGAATAGGCAAAGAGTAGTATTTTGAGCATCATTGCTGGGTGATAGGCAGGCCGACCAGTATTTGAATTGTCTTCCAGCAACACATCGGCAGGAATCGAGTCGACAAAATCACTGATAACCTGAGCAAGATGATTTTTAGGAATAGAAAAGTCAAAGTTAAGTGTTAAAGCAGTTTGACCTGTGATATAATTTTGATACATGAAAAGCCCACCTTTTTTGTTTTTTGTAGTAATTTAATAATAACAAGGTTAGGCTAGAATGTATATGAAAAATCCGCTAGAACGCAAAGGTTCTAACGGATTTTTTGCTTTTAAGGGTCTAGTTTTTTCCCAGACACTTTTTTATATTTTATAGTTATATTTTTAAGGCTATTAACGTTTTACTTAAAAGATATTTATATCTAACGAACTCTAATTTTATTAAAAATTAAGACGCTAAACTATACAAACAAGTTTATTTAAGCACGCTATATCAAAGAAGTCCACTAGACTTTTTAAAATTTGTTGACATATTATTAAAAAAGTTTATCTACTTAGAACACTATGGTACAGTTAACTACGTATTCCTTACTTAAGTGAGGGTGCTCCTAAGATTTTGGTAAAACCATGAGATTAGGAAGTGGTGTTCCCTACGGAAGTGGGGCTAAGTATAAATTATATTTTAATCTTATTTCGAAATAGGGATGAAGGCTGTTTTGCTTCATCTCTATTATTTTATAGATATTTAACTATAAGTCTATAAAAGCGATTGCATATTTCTTTGTTCTGCTTTAATATTTAAATCATATATAAGAAGAAAGAAAAATAATGATAAAATTATCTGACGAATCCACAGCCCTTTGGGCTAAGAAAAATACTGAAGATGGTCAGCAACTATGGCTGCCACTAATTGCTCATTTAACTGATACCCAGGAAGTCATCAAATGGCTATATAATAACTGGCTGAGCGATAGTCAAAGGGACTTCTTAAAGCAGAATTTATCTGATGAAGAAGTACATAAATTGGTTAAGTTTTTAGGTTTTGTTCATGATCTAGGCAAAGCTACCCCAGCATTTCAGATTAAAAAGTCACATAACAATGATAAAGATCTTGATGAAAAATTACTTGATAAATTAGCTATGCATGGTTTTAGTCAAATAAATGAATTGAATTTAGAATCTAGTTCACAGTCTCCGCATAATGTGGCAGGTGAGGCATTGCTACTAAAATTTAAGGTACCCGAAAATATAGCAGCATTAATTGGCGGACATCATGGTAAACCTTTGAACCATTCCCCTATAACTGATATTTGTCATCATGAAACTAATTATTGGCAGAGTACCAATAATCAGCATATAAAACATGTTTGGCAAAAAGTGCAAAAAGAGCTTTTTGAATATGGTTTGAACTCTTCGGGTTATAAAGATGTGTCGGAATTACCTAAGCGTATTACGCAACCTGAAGCAGTAATACTAGAGGGCCTCATTATTATGGCAGATTGGCTTGCCTCCACTGAATATATGAACAATAATAAAAATGAGCCATTATTTCCATTAATCGATCTTGATAAATCATGGGATAGTATATCTTCTGAAGAACGTTTGAAAAAAGCTATTAAGAATTGGAAACTGAATGATTATTGGGAGCCCCAAAAGATTGATAAGATTAAAGATCCGTATGATGATCGTTGGGAATATAAGGCACGCCCAGTGCAGAAGAAAATGACTGAAACAATTGGGCAGGCATATGACCCTGGAATGATTATTATTGAAGCACCAATGGGGATAGGAAAAACAGAGATTGCATTAATCGCGGTTGAGCAACTAGCTTATATTAGTGGACAAAATGGCTTATTCATGGGTTTACCAACTCAAGCAACTAGTAATGCAATGTTTAATCGAGTTGAATATTGGCTAAATAAGCTGGCAAAATCTCAAGAAAACAAATTTTCATTTAAATTAATGCATAGTAAGGCTCAATTTAATGAAGATGTTCAAAAATTACCTAAGGCAGAAAATATTGAAGCTGATGCAGGTGCAGTTGTTGTAAATGATTGGTTTTCTGGTAAAAAAACCATTTTGAATGAATTCACAATAGGTACAATTGATAATCTACTTTCAATGGGGTTAAAGCAAAAGCATTTATTTTTAAAGCATTTAGGCTTAAGCGGCAAAGTTATTGTTATTGATGAAGTTCATGCATATGATGCTTATATGAGTCAGTATTTATATAAAGTAATAAAATGGCTGGGAGCTTATAAAGTGCCTATTATTATTTTATCTGCTACACTTCCACAGTCGAAAAGAGAGATGCTAATTAATCAGTATTTACGTGGAAAATATCATAAAAAGCCTGAGAAGGTTCTTAAAGCACCAGATAAATGGCAAGAAAATCAAGCGTATCCTTTGCTCAGTATCTTAGATGGCTGTGAATTAAAACAAGTTTCAGATTTTCCTGGTCAAAGTGATCAAAAGCCACAAGAATTACAAGTTAAGCGGCTCGACTTAGCTGATGAAGACTTGATCGATAACCTTATGACTAAGATCAGTGGTGGCGGTGTTGCAGGAGTCATTGTCAATACCGTCAAGCGTGCACAGTCACTTGCCAAGCTAGTTGCTGAGCGAGATGTAGAACTAATGGTTTTGCATTCAGCTTTTTTAGCTCCAGATCGGACTGAACAGGAAAAGAAGTTACAAGATGCGATTGGCAAGGAAGGTAGTCGACCTGAAAAGTTAGTGGTAATCGGTACTCAAGTTTTGGAACAATCGCTGGATATTGATTTTGATGTTTTGTATACCGATATCGCACCAATGGATTTGTTATTGCAACGTGCAGGAAGACTGCACCGTCATAATATTTTACGACCTGAGACCTTGCGGCAGCCGCAACTATATGTAATGGGAATCAATGATTTTGGAGATTATGGTGATGCTAATGAAGCTGTTTATCACAAATACTTATTGATGAAAACTGATTATTTTTTACAGGATAAGATTGCATTACCTGATGATATTTCCCAACTTGTGCAAAAAGTTTATGGTACAGAAACCGATGAAGAAATCGACGGGATTGCTACAGCTAAAACTGATTTTGATGATTATGTGAAAACTGAAGAAGGTAAGGCTGGAGAATTCCAAATCTGTGATCCTAAGTATAAAAAATCAATTCATAGGTGGTTAAGTAACGACAAAAAAGGAGCCGATGTTAGCGAACAGAGGGCTAGTGCAGCAGTGCGGGACATTAAAGAGACTCTTGAAGTTATTTTACTTAAGCATACTACAAAAGGTGATTTTTTATTAGATGGTCGCAATATAGCACAAGTTCCTGCTCATGAAATTGCTCAGCAGCTCATTAGGCTGCCAACAGCGATTACACCAAGTCAGGATAAAATTATTTCGGTAATTGAGGAATTAGAACGTTGTACTTATGAGTATTATTCAGATTGGCAAGATAATGTCTGGCTGAGAGGAGCATTGGTCTTGCAACTAGACAGCAATTTATCAACAGTATTTGATGTTTGGAATATCCAATATTCTAAGCAGTTAGGTTTAATTTATTCAAAGGAGGATGATCATGACGGAAAAAACATTTAATTTAACTACCCAACCTTGGATTAAAGTTATTAATACTGATACTAATCAGGAACAAAAAGTTTCATTGATTGAGTTATTTGAACATGCCCAGGATTATCGTCAGCTAGCTGGCGAAATGCGTATACAGGATTTTGCAATTTTGCGTTTGTTATTAGCGATTTTAACAACCGTGTATTCTCGATTTGATGCAAATAATCAACCATATGAAGACCTAAAAGTCGACCCAATATCAATGCAAATAACTTCGGATATTGATGAAGAAGAGGAAGAGGATTTTGATGAAGACCTCTTGGCAACGTGGCACCAGCTATACTCTAAAGGATCGTTTTCTGAAATTGTAGTTAAGTATTTGCAACAGTATAAAGATAAGTTTGACTTTTTTGGTAGTCATCCTTTTTATCAAGTTACTAGAAAGGAATACAACGAATTAGTTCCAGACAATTGTAATGTTAAAACGGGCAAAGGTAGAGTTGCAATTAAGCAAATTAATCGCCAAGTTTCTGAAAGTAATAACTCACCTGCAATTTTTGCACCACGTGCTGGCCAGGCAAAAAATATTGTGGAATTAGATGAATTGATTCGCTGGATAATTACTTATCAAAATTATGCTGGTGTAACAGATAAAACCAGAATCAAAGCAGATGAAAAATTTTCTTCTTCTCCAGGATGGCTTTATAAATTGAATCCAGTTTTTGCTAAAGGAGAAACTTTATTTGAAACTTTAATGTTGAATCTGATTTTAGTAAATGGAAAGTATGCACCCCAGAAACCTATTTGGGAATATCAAAGCGTTCAAGAGTATATTGTTGTACGAAAAAAGAAAATTTTGCCGAATAATATTTCTGAACTGTACACAGCATGGTCACGTATTTTGCATATTGAATGGGATGAACTGGAACAACCAACTATTTTTAGTGCGGGAATTCCGATGTTTGATAGTATGAATGCTAAAGTTGAACCAATGACCATTTGGAAGGAAGACAGAGAAAGCAATATCAAACCATCAACTAGAGGTTTGAAGTCACTGGGAAATGCAATGTGGCGTAAATTTAGTAATTACGTGAATGTTAATGGGATATCTGACGATATTGAACCAGGGGTTGTTTGTTGGTTAAGAAATTTAAAAGATGAAGGAATAATTGCATCTGATAAAAATATAACGCTTGCTTCAATTGATTTACTAGATGATGGTAATTCATCATCGCAGTTACCAGCAGCTGAACTGTACGATGATATGAGTATTGAAGCCGATGTTATGTTCGATACTAGCGGCGAGAACTGTTGGCCAGTAATAATTGAAGAAATGATCAAAAAAACTCAAGGTATTGGTAATGTTTATTGGCAATTTCTTAAAGCAATTTGTGAACTTCGTGGGCTTAGTAATCAAGCATTTGCAAATAAAGCGAGTGAAGAATTTTATTATGGACTCAATGAACCATTTAAAACTTGGTTAGCAAGGTTATCTACTGAAGAAAATAGTGATCAAGCAATTACTTCATGGAAGAGATGGCTTGAAAAATATGCATTAGATAAAGCCCATAGTATTTTGGATACAAGCACTCCAAGAGATATTACTGGTATAAGAATTGAAAAAAATGGTGTAAAAAAGTTAAGAAATATTGTTACGGCATATAATTACTTTTGCTTTAAAGTCAACCAAGACTTAGAAATTAACGAAAAGTAGAGAAGTATTAAAGAAGGGGTGATACATCAATGAAATATAATAATGCAGTAGCAAAAAAGACTTTTGTAATTATTAAAAAAATTTATAATGGTGGTGATTTAAACAAGAGTGCCTTGGCTGCTTTTAGAGAATCTCCATCAGTCATAAGTCATCATGCTCAACAAATATGGCCAATCTTATTGAAAGAGTTATCTAAAGACATGCTTAGTACAAATGGTGAACCATCAGCGGCTGAAAGAGCCATTTTTACTGCTATTAAACTTTATGCAATTTATCAAAAAGGCGAGGATAGATTTGTTTGTAGCGACTATTCTGAGTCTAAAGAAAAAGCTGAATCTAAAGAAGAAAAAAAGCAAAGATATGGAATACCACTTTTTTATGCCTTTGCTAATTTGAAAGCAGATGAACAAATTGAAGAAGCATTAGATCGTCGAGTCCAGTCCTTGCTATCTTCACCAGTTATTACTAGTGTAGTTAATTCAATGACGCAATTGGTAAGAATTTTAAAGTCCAAGGATTCAACTCAAGTGATTGACTTTCCAAGGATTGCACAAGATTTATATGATTTTCAGCAAAGCTATTATCGAGCTAATGAAGTACATCTTTATTGGGCGGAACAATATTTTTCAAAAAATAATGTAGTTAAAGAAACAGAGGAGAAAAACAATGACTAACAAAAATCTATATCTTGATCTAAATGTATTACAGACTGTACCTTCATCTAATCTTAATCGTGATGATACTGGCGCTCCTAAAACAGCTATGTATGGAGGGGCAATACGTTCACGAGTCTCTTCTCAAAGCTGGAAAAAGGCTATGCGCGACTTTTTTAGAGAAGAAAGTATTGCAACAGGCACTAGAACTAAAGAAATAGCTAAATTTTTGGCTCAAAAAATTATGAATTTAGATAATTCATTAAATGAAAAAAAAGCTATGGACAAGTCTGCTACAATATTGAAGGCAGCCGGAATTAAGGCTAATAAAAAAGATAATAAAACTAATGCCTTGTTATTAGTAAGTCCTGGTCAAATTGAAAAGTTAGCTCAATATGCGTTATCTCACGATACTTTCGATGATAAAGATGATAAAAAAGAGATCAAGACTATTTTGCAAGAAGATAATTCGTTAGACTTGGCACTTTTTGGGCGGATGGTAGCAGATAATCCAGAACTTAATGTGGATGCATCAGCGCAGGTAGCTCATGCGATTTCAACTCATGAAATTGTGCCAGAATATGACTATTTTACAGCACTTGATGATTTGCAATCTGATGACAATGCAGGTGCTGCAATGCTTGGAACAATTGAATATAATTCTTCCACGTTGTATCGCTATGCCAACGTTAATGTTAAAGATTTAGCTAAAAACCTGGGTGACAACGATGCAGTGGCAAGTATTGCCGACTTTATTAAGGCATTTGTACTTTCTATGCCAACTGGTAAGCAGAATACTTTTGCTAACAAGACTTTGCCGAGCTATGTAATGTTAACGGTAAGGACGGATACGCCAGTAAACCTGGTTTCAGCTTTTGAAAAGCCAGTTGCAACTAAGGGTGGTTATGTTCAGAAGTCAATTGAAAAGCTAGAAACAGAATATAAAGAAGCTAATCAGATGGTGGAGCAACCGATGTTAAATGTGATTTTAACTAATAAGGCTACTGAACTCGCTGATCAGACTAATAATTTGTCTGATTTGATTGAGCAAGTTACTACAGCTTTGACAAAGGCACTGCAAGATGAAGACACTAACGATTAGACTAACTGCACCTTTGCAGTCATATGGTAATGAAGCTACATTTGAGAGGCGTACAACTGGAGATTATCCTTCTAAAAGCGCGGTGATTGGCATGATTGCCGCCGCCTTCGGCTTAAGTCGCGAAGATCCACAAGTTACCCAATTAAATGACCTGTCTTTTGCCGTGCGAATTGATCAAAGAGGCAGTATACTAAACGATTTTCAAACAGTTGAGTGGAAAAAGGGGAAGCCAAGGAAACTTTCATATCGTAACTATCTTCAAGACGCTGTCTTTATGGTGGCAATTGGCAGTGATGATAAAACGATTGATAAAATAGAGTTTGCGCTCAAACACCCACGTTACCAACTATTTTTGGGTCGTCGCGCTAATGTTCCGGCTGGTATCTTAAAAATGCAAAGTTTTGCTAATGAAGATCCAGTGTCGGTATTGCAAAAGCTAGATTGGCAAGCTTCTGAGTGGTACATGAAAAAGAATAGGCGAGAAGCTCAGATCCGTGTGGAACTAATCGCTGATGCCAGCTTGTTACCGGAAGTTGTGGATAATCGCTGTGAAATGGTCAAGGATCAGGTGATTTCCTTTAGTCAAGATAATCGCCAGCATGGTTTTCGTAAAGTAGCGATTAAGCAGCTTAAGTTGCTTAATCCACTTTTTCAGGCTGATACAGAACATGATCCTATTAGTATTCTTTAGAAAGGAGCGCATATGTATCTATCAAGAGTAGAAATTGATACCGATAATCGGCAGAAGATCAAGGACTTAGTGAACTTGGCAGCCTATCATAATTGGGTGGAGCAGAGTTTTCCTGAGGAAATTGCTGTAGGCGAACGTCGCCGTCATTTATGGCGAATTGACCAGTTAAATGGTCGTCAATATCTATTAGTTTTAAGCGAAAATCAGCCAGACAAGGATAAATTATTGCGCTATGGCAAAGGAGAAGTAACCATTAAGGATTACGATCACTTATTGAGTAGCTTACATGAAGGTCAAGTGCTGCAGTTTCGCTTAACTGCTAATCCAACGCGGACTGTTAGCGAGCCTGGGAGTAAACAAGGGCGAGTTTTCCCTCATGTTACAGTTGAACAGCAGAGTAAGTGGCTAGCTGATCGTGCGCCTAAAGCTGGCTTTCAATTAGAATTTGCCGAAAGTGAAGATGATGAGTCTCAGAATAGCTCGAGTTTCAAGATCGTAAGTCGTGATTGGCCGATCCTCTCTAATCGCAAAAGTCGCAGGGTTAAACTTAGCCGGGTTTCTTATGAAGGAATTTTGCGAATAACCGATGTTGAGCAATTTAGGCAAACTTTGATGAATGGAATTGGTCGAGAAAAAGCCTTTGGTATGGGATTAATGACAGTTATTCCGGTGGCCAGCCGATGAGTCGAAAGTTTGGTGCGAAAAAGCCAGAGTTATCTGAACTTAGTCGGGTTAAAGACCGCATAACTTTTCTTTACTTTGAACATGCAAAACTTAATCGGCAGGATAGTGCCCTTTTAATAACAGATAGTCGCGGAACAGCTTACGTTCCAGTGGCTATTGTGAGTGTCTTAATGCTAGGACCGGGTGTGGATGTCACGCATCGAGCAATGGAATTAATTGGGGATGCTGGTGTTAGTGTAATGTGGGTCGGTGAACAAGGTGTGCGGCAATATGCCCATGGCCGAGCTTTAAACCATTCTTCGCGATTACTTGAGGCACAAGCAAAACTAGTTTCTAATGAAAAGTCGCGAGTAGCAGTTGCTCGCAAAATGTATCAAATGCGGTTTGCGGATGAGGATGTTTCACGATTATCAATGCAAGAATTACGAGGAAAAGAAGGCAGCCGCGTAAGGAAGATATATCGTGAGCAGTCTCAGCGGACGAATGTCTTGTGGACTAGACGCGAATATAATCATGAAAATTTTGAAGCTAGTACTCCGATTAATAAGGCTCTGACAGCGGCCCATCAAGCTTTATATGGTTTAAGTTACAGTGTCATTGTAGCTATGGGTGCTTCTGCTGGACTGGGATTTGTTCATACTGGGCATGATTTAGCCTTTGTCTACGACTTCGCCGATTTATATAAGGCTGAAGTGTCAATTCCAGTGGCGTTTGAAATTACCGCTAAGTATGAAAGTGATCCAGATATTGCTAGTAGGACCCGTTTGGCAATGCGAGATGCGTTTCGGGATGGTAAATTATTAGTCCGAATGGTAGCCGACTTAAAAGATTTGTTAAATGTGACGGATCTGGAAACCGAAGTTGACGCAATCAATCTTTGGGATGATCAACAGGGACTGCAAAAGTTTGGTGTGCAATATCATGAAATAACAGAAGATGATGAACCATGATTGTAGTTACTTTAACTAAGGTGCCACAATCTCTTCGCGGAGACTTGACTAAATGGTATCAAGAAATTCAAACCGGTGTTTATGTTGGTAATGTGAGTGCCAAAATCCGAGATTTACTCTGGGGACGAATTATTGAAAATATTGGTACTGGTGAAGCTACGATGGTCTACAATACGAATAATGAGCTAGGTTACCAAATAAAGACCACTCGTAGGCAGTTCCAAGTAGTCGATTTTGATGGGATTCCGTTAATGATGAGGTTGAATAACTCTGACGATGCAAGGCCGATTATGCATGGTTTTAGTAACGCAGCTAAATTTCATCAGGCCAAATTGGCTATGAGAAAACCTAAAGTTGAGCGTTCTGCGCGAAGTAGTGCATCAATAGTGTCACTTGATTTGGAAACTACTGGAACCAATTATGAAAATAATCAAATTATATCAATCGGAGCGGTCAAAAAAGGAGAAAATGATCAGCTTGACACTTTTTATAGATTAATTAAAATTGAAGGTAAAGTGTCGGAGAAGATAACAGCTCTCACTGGCTTAACTACTGAAATACTGCATAGGGATGGTGTGGACTTAAAAACTGCTATTATTGAACTAACAGAGTTTGTTAAGTCAGCAACCTTGGTTGGCTATAATTTTAAATTTGACGAATTGTTCTTAATGTATGCTTGTAGGAAAGTAAAGCTACCTGAGTTAAATAATAAGACAGTAGATTTACTGCCAGTGGCTAAAAAAGCTGATAGTTTTTTGGATAATTATCAGTTGGCAACGGTTTTGGAATCTTATGGGATTAAAAATTTGACACCGCATAACGCTTTATCTGATGCAAAGGCAACGCTTGAGTTGGCAAATGAACTCATAAAAAAAGGGAGCTTGCGAATTTAAGAATGTTGATATGACTGGGATCTTTTACTGTGTTCCCCACGTATGTGGGGGTGATCCTTGGCACATGTAAATACACAAGCTCGCTTTAATGTGTTCCCCACGTATGTGGGGGTGATCCCATCAGAGAACCCTACGTTGGCTATTCCCCTACGTGTTCCCCACGTATGTGGGGGTGATCCTGGCATTGATAATTTTTCTTATCTAAATGTAAAGTGTTCCCCACGTATGTGGGGGTGATCCTTTTCATTTTGCCATGTAATAATGTTGCGTTCGGTGTTCCCCACGCAAGTGGGGGTGATCCTCTTGTATGTCATCTCCTGATAGTTCATAGGTAGTGTTCCCCACGTATGTGGGGGTGTTCCTGTTTCCTGTACTATCTGGAGTTTTGCTATTAAGTGTTCCCCACGCAAGTGGGGGGTGATCTTAATTATTAATGGAGGAATTTTATGAGCAATAAATTTAAAAAAGACTACTATGCATATTCAGCAGTTTTTAATGATTCTGAAATTGAAAAAGCTCAGGAAAACCTGAGCTTTTTATAGTTGAACTACTTATGTAGTTTGTATGAGGCACTTAACGCGTAGAGCAAGTTAACTATTTGCAACGCGTGATGACGGTCAATTATGACCGTCTTTTTTGTACAATATTTCTTATTCTAATTTTTTATAGCGATTTCCATTTACTCAGTGAATTGGTCATATATTGAATAACTAAAAGTAAAGCAAAAGTCATCATAATAACCAGCGTAAAAAGAAATTTACAAATAATTCTTGACACTCACTACTTTTGATGACGTACTGTAAGCATTTATCCATAAGTTTCAATCATAATTTTAAAAATTACTTTTATCCTTGTTAAGAATATTGATTAATTTTTTTAGCATTTTATTTTTATTATCTCTTTTATAAACTGCTACAATTTCATAATTTTGAGAATCATTATCACAAAACTCACAATATTTAACTTCAGAATCATTAAGCATTTCATTCCTACTAATCAATCCAGAAGGATAAAAAGCAATTGCCTTATTTAAAGACACTAGCATGTGCATTTGCTCGGTACTAGAAACACGTTTGATTTCTTGATGGTCAGGAATTTTAACTAAACTAGCAAGAAAACACTCTAATAAAAAAGTAGAATTTTCTGGACAATAATAAATAATCGGTATACTTTTTATCATTTCTGGCAATAGTACTCTCTCTTGACTTAACGGATTAAGCTTGCTGACTCCCATAACCATGTTATTGCGATATACTACTGTATTGCTTAAACTAGAGCTTTCTGGTACGCAAGTCTTGCCATAATTAATAGAAAATACTACATCTAAATTTCCGTTAATTACATTTTGCATTAATCGTTCGTTACTTTCTTCATGTATTACAATATTAACCTGTGGCTCCTCATTCATTAATGAATAAAGAGATTTCTGTACAATTTTTCCCTCAAATGCAGAAAAATATCCTACTCGCAGTATTTTTCCCTCTTTATCATCTAAATAGTGCAAATCGGCAATTGCATCATTAAGATTATTGATAATGTCTTGAGCTGATGAACAGAAAACTCTACCCTGTGGTGTTAAAAAAATTTTATTACTACTTCGATCAAACAATTTTGTTCCAAGTTCATTTTCTAAATGGGTAATTTGTTTTGAAATTGCACGTTGAGACTGATAATTTATTTTTGCAACTTTTTCAAAACTGCCTAATTGTACAACTTGTAAAAAAGTTTTTAAGTATTCAATATTCATTTATTATCTCTTTATCCGAACTAAAAGTTCGCCTAACCAAAAAATTTAGTGTCCAAATTATTACTAACAATTATTATAATCAATAGTGAATTAGTGATCAATGGAGGTAATTTTTATGACGCTAACAAAATATAATTCATACGATATCGTTGTTGTTGGAACGGGAGCCGCTGGTGTATCAGCTGCGTTGGAAGCTGCACAAAGAGGAGCAAAGGTTTTATTACTAGAAAAGGGCCGTACAACTGGTGGCAGTACAAATTATACTGAAGGACTTTTTGCGGTTGATTCGTACTTGCAAAAAGAACAAGGAATTAAAGTATCTGGAACTGATGTATTAAATGAAGAAGTTGAATATTCAAAATATAAGGCAGATTCAAGAATTTGGCGTAAATATGTTGATGATAGTCCTACCACTGTTAAATGGTTAAAGGACCAAGGCGTTAAATATGAAGGCGTACAAGCAATGGGTGCAGGTGAGGCAACTTGGCATGTTTATGAAGGCATGGGAAATGCAGTTATTCATGATGCATTATTACCTCAAGCTCAAAAATCAGGTGTTGAGTTGATCAAATCAACTGCTGCAACCAAGTTAAATAAAGACAGTAACGGAAAAATAACTGCTATCCAGATAGAAAATCAAGCTACAAAAGAAACTCAGACAATTTCAACAAAAGCAGTTATTTTAGCAACAGGTGGGTATCTAAATAATCCTGATATGATGAGAGAACTAACTAGTTACGATACTTCTCGCTTAATACCTGTTAGCTCTGGAAAAGGCACAGGTGATGGCTTGCAGATGGCTTGGAATATTGGTGCTCAGAAATATAATACCGGTATGGCAATGCTTTTCGGCGGATATTTAAAAGATCCAGATGAACCATCTTTCAAATATATTGCGTCACATATGGAAACAGCAGCAGGTCAACAGCCATTATTGTGGGTGAACGAAATGGGTGAGAGGTTTGTAAACGAAGAAGTTATTTATAACTTTTCTTATGCAGGCAATGCATTGTATACACAAAATAAAGTTTATAGCATTCTAGATCAATCTGTCATCGACAGGATGATTAATAAGGGCAACTTTATGGGTCTTGGCGTGTATGTTAGACGCGGGGAAAAATTAACTAAATTACAAGGTGAATTAGATGCTGCAGTGAAAGCAAATAAACCTTATATTTTCAAAGCTGATTCATTAAGTGAACTTGCCTCCAAGATGAATCTTCCTGAAGATAAGTTTGAACAAACAATTGCTCAATATAATAATTTCTGTACAACAGGAACCGATAGTGATTTCGGAAAAGATGCTGAATATCTAGTAAAAGTAGCAAATGGTCCATTTTATGGATTTGAATTAAATGTAGGTGCTTTTTGTACTATGGGAGGGCTTCGTGTTTCAACTAAAAATGAAGTCCTTGATAATGATGGACAAGTAATTGCAGGACTTTATGCAGCCGGAAACGATGCTTCAGGGTTAACAGGTGACACTTATGGTCCCAACATGCCAGGAACATGTGTAGGATATGCCTTTTATTCTGGTAGAAATTCCGCAAAAAATGCAGTTGAGTATTCAGATCAAAAATAAAAATTATTGCGTAAAGCAATAAAAAAGAGCTTAAGGAAGCCTTGAGCTCTTTTTAAATGCCTATATATTCTCGTGAAAACCACATCATATATAATTCACTCTAGTTGTATTTTGGACACAATTGCAATTATGATTAATATAAATTATTCAAGGAGGATTATGCTATGTCGGAAATCAAGTTAGTGCGAATTTACGATCACGTTCAACCACAAGGTTATCGAATACTGGTTGATCGACTTTGGCCGCGAGGTATGAGCAAAGTTAAGGCTAGTTTAGCTCGTTGGTCTAAGGAAATAGGTCCTAGCAATGATTTGCGAAAGTGGTTTAACCATGATGATGCTAAGTTCCCTCAATTTAAGCAAAAATACATTGCGGAACTTGACAGCAATCCTGCTATTGGAGAGTTTCTGCAGTTGGTCAAAGAACAGTTACAAAAGCAAAATGTGTTATTTTTATATGGTGCTAAAGATCGGACACACAATCAAGCAGTGGTACTTAGAGATTATGTTAGTCAAAAGCTAGGATTGATGTGAGTGTCTTTTTTCTCGCCAAAAGTGGAAAATAATGGTGATTAATAAAATACTAAAAACGATAATTGCAAAGGTAGTGTTTGGTAATTCGTAGTTCAGTGGTGGTAGTGAAAGCAACAGCTTCAGCGCAATGATAGCGATTAGAACATAGGCCATTGGCTGCAGTTCTGGAATAATATCCATTAACTTGATGATAATTTCAGCCACGCCTCGCATGCATAAGATGCCGATCATGCCGCCGATTAAGACAATTACTGGATTATTGGAAACTGCCAATGCTGCCAAGACTGAATCAATTGAAAATACAATATCCATGGCTTCAATTGAGATAACAGTCCGCCAAAATAGTGACAATATATGCTTGCCATTTTGTTTGACGTTTCGTTTAGGATTAGTAGTGTCTTCACTGGCAGTAGCTTTTTGTGGATGTTTACGATCATAGAAAAATTTGCCAGCAAGATAGAATAAATAAATACTGCCTGCTAATTTAATCTCCCAAAAGTTGATTAGATAAGTCCCAATACCAATTACAATGAAGCGAAAAATATATGCGCCCCAAAGCCCATAGAACAACGACTTTTCTTGTTGTCGTTTAGTTGGCAAGCGTTTAGTTTGTGCTGCTAAGACGACGGCATTATCAACTGATAGCAAACATTCCATTAAAATTAGGGTCAAAATGACTAGCCAATCTTTACCACTGGTCAACACATGCAGCCAGTTGCTAGCACTAAAAAATGGAGCATACATTTTAATAATTGACATCTAAAAACTCTTTTCTAAATTAATTAATTCCTTTTTAACGGGGTTGCCTAAACGATACTTACCAAATTCCCCATTGGCACGAATGATGCGATGACAAGGGATAAAAAATAAAATCGGATTATTGGCAATTGCATGCGCAACAGCCCGTACTGCTTGTGGCCGATTAAGCATGTTTGCAATTTCGCCATAGCTGGCCGTTTGGCCATAGTCAATCTGGCTGACTTGAGCTAAAACTTGTTGCTGCCAAGGAGTACAAGTTGTTTCAAGATTCAAGGGTAGATCAAATTTAGTCCGCTTTTTTGAGAAAAACTCGGTTAGTTCTGAGGCGTATGGCGCAAGAAGCACAGAATTCCGTTTAAATAACGTATCTGGATAAAAATGGTCGATTGACAATTTAGGAGCTCCTAGTTGCCCAACATAAACTAAACTAGTATTGTCTGCAGCTAGTAGATAAGTAATGTTGTTAATTGTTACATTATCATAATATAGCATAAGCTAAACTTGTTTAAAAACATCTAAAGCATCACCAATTATGGAATTAATTCCAGTTGCAGAAATTGGTGTTTTGTTAATTGCCCATATTTTCGCATTTTCCTGTTTATAAGCTAACAATTGCGCGAATGGATAGACGACAAAGCTAGTTCCAGAAACGATGATCATGTCTGAAGATTGCATAGCGTTGATTGATTTGGCTAAGTTTTCACTGTCTATACCTTCACCGTAAAGGACAATTCCTGGGCGAATAATACCACCGCAGTTTTGATGCTTAAAACTCTGGGCATATTCCTCATAGGGTACACTTTGATGGCATTTAGTGCAGTATATTTGGTATAAATTACCGTGAAATTCAGTTATATGCTGATTACTTGCTTTGCGATCAAGACCATCAACATTTTGGGTAATTAGTTCACCTTTTTCATTACAAATAGCTGCGATTTTTTGATGAATGGTATTTGGCTGAGCTTGGGGAAAATACATATTGTCCATGACAAATTTATAGAAAAATTCTGGTCGCTGATAAAGCGTATCTTCACTTAAGATAGTTTCAGGACTTTCACTTACACCATCATAAATACCGTTTTTTGAGCGGTAGTCAGGAATACCAGAATGAGTTGATACTCCAGCACCAGTTAAAAAGGTTACGTGCTTAGCTTGAGCAAGATCTGCTTTAAGTTCAGCTATTTGATTAGGATCAATCATGGTTTACTTCCTTTCACAAATTAAGATTACTATGTGTAGTTTACTACAAGTTTTAGTGGGATAGTGGAAAAATTGCTAATTAGAAAAGTCACACCAATTTAGTAGTGTGACTTTTCTAATTAGAGGATTTGAATATTGTGGTCGAGGCAGTCTTTGACCATTTCTTCAGGCCAAACGCTAGCTTGGACTTCACCAATATGTGCTTTAGCTAGTAGCAACATGCAGAGACGTGATTGTCCAATTCCGCCGCCAATGGTATATGGTAGTTCACCCTTAAGTAGCATTTGGTGATATGGCAGTTCTTCACGTTCAAGACAACCTCTTTGTTGCAGTTGTTCGTGTAGACTCTCAGGACTGACCCTGATGCCCATTGATGAAATTTCAATTTTTTGTTTAAGGGGTTCATACCAAAAAGTTAAATCGCCGTTTAATTGCCAATCATCGTAGTCAGGAGCTCGACCGTCATGTGGTTGACCGCTGCGGTTTAAATCACCACCGATTTGCATAATAAAGGCAGCACCGTCTTTTTGAGCAATTTTATTTTCGCGTTCTTCAGGACTAAGCTCGGGCCAGCGATCTTCTAGTTCTTGGGTGGTGACGAAACACACTTTATCTGGCAAATGATAAGTTGAAGCCGGATAGCGCTGCGCACATTCTGTTTCAATTTGTTTGATTGCTGCGAAAATTTGATTAACGGCAGCCTTCAGCGTTTCAAGTGTGCGTTCTGATTTATCGATCACCTTTTCCCAATCCCACTGGTCGACATAAATTGAATGGAAATTATCGACTTCTTCATCGCGGCGAATGGCGTTCATGTTAGTGTAGAGCCCTTCATGCATACCAAAACCATACTTTTTAAGTGCAGTACGCTTCCATTTAGCTAATGAATGCACAATTTCGATGGAGTCGTCTTGTGGTAAATCTTTGGCATCGAATGCAACAGGACGTTCGACACCGTTGAGGTTATCGTTTAGTCCAGTACTTTGCTCGACAAACATTGGTGCAGACATTCGTTGTAAATTTAATTTTTGCGCCAAGATTTCTTGGAAACGTTCACGAATAAAGACGATGGCTGCCTCAGTATCGCGAATGGTTAGAGTTGGCTGATAATTATCTGGGATAGTTAATTTCATTTTTGGAAAACCTCCTATTTTTTAAGCCAAAGAAAAAGCCCTTTGTCTTCTGATTAATTACATCAGGACGAAAGGCTTTTTCCGCGGTACCACCTAAATTGCCCAAACTTTTTGGGCCAACTCATGAAGCACAATCATGCTTCACCAGCTTGATAACGTACTGGGGACGGCAATACCTACTTTAAAAAGATTATTTCAGCATGCAGCTAAAAGTGTTTTTCAATAATTCAGGGTCTACCAAATTCGCACTATCCTTGGTTCACTTATTAAGAAATAAATTATTTACTCGTCTTTTTCATCGCATTTAATTTAATGATATTTAACTACACTTTTAAGCAAAATTCAAGTAAATATTAATTAAAAATGATTTAACTAACTAAAAAAGCTGGTTCTGTTATAATAAAAGATAGTAGATATTGAGGAGAATTTTTATGGCAGATTTATCATATTTCTATCTTATTCTAGATGTTATTTTGCTTGGCTATACCTGTTATAGCTGGTTTTGGCAGGCTAGTATTGACATTAGGGGACACTATCGCACGTCTTCTGTTGTCTGGGCGCTAATTTTTATTTGGATTAGTTTCGCTTGGGATTTACTTAGTCCCAATGATCCCGGCTTAGGAATTTTTTTGGCAATTTTTATTTTAATGAGTATTCTAGATGGTACAACAGGTTTGGCTCCCAAACGAGCTGTGGTTTCTGGATATTTCAAGCGAACGATTGCTTATACTGATGTTGAGATGGTAACGCTAATTAAAGTGCCAAATCCCAAAAAGAAAACTGTCATCTGCATTTTAACTACTAAAAAGCACCGGCAATATTACTTGCGTTTTTCTGCTGGGATTGCGCAGGTTATTGAAACTTTGAAAACGCGGATTGATCACAATACTAAAATCGAAGTGCAGAACATTATGTAATTTTTGTAAATAATAAAGGCTATCATCTAGTAAGTGATAGCCTTATTTTTATAGAATTGGTGATAACATTCGCGAAAAGCTCTGAAGTGTTTTTAGCCAGCGACTTTGCTTTGCGATCATTTCTGGTGTAAGCAAAGTCGAATATTGCATATCTTTTTCAAATGCTTGAGCAACTTCTTTGGTAAAGTTTTGATCATAAAACACGGCTACGTCCTCAAAGTTGAGATCGTAAGAACGATAATCTTGGTTCATCGAGCCAACTGTGGCAAAATCATCGTCAACTACGATCGTTTTAGCATGAATAAATCCATGATTGTAGATATAAATTTTGACACCGTAACGCGATAATTCGTTAGCATACCATTGAGTAGCGCGATAAATAAAAGGGTGATCAGGCTTGCATGGAATCATAATTCGTAAATCAACGCCTGACATAGCGATTGTTTGCAATGTCGCGAACATGGCATCATCGGGAATTAGGTAAGGAGTTTGCAACCAGAGTCGTTTTTTAGCTAGTCCCATTAACCGCATAATACCGTTACGCATGTTAGCATTAGAATTATCTGGACCATCAGCCACGATTTGAGTAGCGACATCACCAGGGTGGATTTCATTTTCGTCTAAATCTGGGAAGAGCAGTTGGTTAAAGGTAATTAGTTGACTGTCTTTTTGAATCGAAGCATTCCAATCCATGACGAAGCGTTCTTGCAAGATTAAGGAGGCAGAACCAACGATGCGGACATGACTGTCGCGCCAGTACCCAAATTTCTTTTTACGGCTGAGATATTGATCCCCAATGTTAAATCCACCAGTCCAAGAGGTTTTGCCATCAACTACGACAATTTTGCGGTGTAGATGATAGTTAATTCGGTAACGAGTAATCATGTTGCGTGAAGTAATAAAGGGCAGGACTTCTCCGCCAACATCACACAATTGTTTAAACCACTTTTTAGTGGCTCCCATTGATCCCCATGCATCATAAAGTACCCGAACTTTAAGACCTTCACGAGCTTTTTTAATTAATAAATTTAAAATTTGGTTGCCGATATCATCATTATAAAAAGTGTAAAATTCTATGTTAATGGTTTCTTTAGCTTGTTCAATATCTTGGATAAGATCGTGAAACATGGCTTCACCATCAGTGTACAACTTAACATGGTTATTTTTACTTAATGGTGCTTCACCATTACGGTCAAAATAATTTACTACCATATCTGCCTTATTCGAAGTGTCTGCGGAACTGATTTTTTGGGGTGCTTTAGTAATTGATTTTTGCACATTTAACAAACCAATATGTTGCTGCTTATTAATTGCAAAGATATTTTCTTGAGAAATTCCTCGACCAAAAAAGCCGTATAAAATTAGTCCGATGACTGGTAGTACTAGTAGAATAATCAGCCAAGCCCAGGTGGTCGATACTGAACGTCGCCTGTGAAAGACAATATAAAAACTTAAAATAGTGTTGGTAATAACAATAATACGGATAATATCTCGAACTAATTCCACTTTTTTCCTCCCAAAAAGTAACCCTAATTATTCCTTTAACCCAATAAATTTATCAACAATGTCGATTACAAATGGATTGTCATGCATCCAACTGTGTTCGGCATATTTTTTACCGCGGATTTCAACTTCATGATAAGATTGTGCGCTAGGAGCGAGGATATACCGAATGCTCTTAGCAGAGATAACAGAAATAAATTTGTCACTATTAGTATTGTCTAAGACATTCCCGTAGATATTTAAGACCTGAATTTTAGGGTTAAAACGTTTGCGTCTAAATAAGAGGTACAAATAATGAAAGTTAATCACAGCTGGTCGACCATTTTCGTTGAGTCCATTAACGTTGGGGATATCTCCTAAATAAGTAACACCATCAAATGGCCCAGCGATAAAAACACACTTATCTAAACGAGGGAAGTGCTTTTTGTGCACGGTTCTCATTTCCGTTCGCACAATACACGGACAAGCAAGTGAGTGGGCAACTGCGGTATAATGAGTAAAATGATATCTTTTAGCTAAAAATGGCAAAACTAAGCGTAAATAATAATCAATCGCATAAATTCCTACTAAGCGCTGTCGAAAAACTACTTGCACAATTGGTTGAGCATCATCTGTCCACGTGCCTTCTAGCTTGTAATTGCCCCACAAGTCGACAGTAACTTTTAAAAAGCGACTATCTCCCTTATCTTTTAAAGCTTGTTTAACCATTGCGTTAGTCGTGTAGTCGCCTCCGCGAAAACCGTGAAAGTAGATAATAGGAATTTGCTCACATTTTGTATTGTTGATAATGTTGACATTGTCTGTAATTTTAGTTTTGTGCAATCGTAGTAATATTCTAGTGGGTGCAAAAGTAGCTAAAATAGCCAAGCAGATCATGTTAAGGCGGCTAGGCTCAGTAGCTAAATTATGTTTACGATTTTTTTCTGCTTCTTCTTTATATTTTTTAGTATTGAAGAACATACTGTCACCCTTAAAATTAGAATTAATTATAGTGTAACATTGAAAAACAACTTTGAGTGTAGGAAGGTAAAAAATGAAATTTTATGCAGTTAGAAAAGGTCGTGAGCCAGGTATTTATCGTAGTTGGGATGCGGCGAAGCAACAAGTCAATGGCTACTCCAATGCTGAATATAAATCTTTTAAGAACATCACTGATGCAACTGATTATTTAGGCTGGGGTCAAACGGAGCGCAATGAAGTCTTACAAAAAGATGAAGATACCTTGGAGCGAGCAGTTGCTAAAATTAAGCGAGCAAGTCAACAGGTTAAGCCACCAACAAAGCCCGCTAAGCTTGTCACTGCTAAGCGTAAACCAGCTAAAACTACTCGATCAAATCATTTTAAGTCAAGCAATCCTAGTGACTTTTTTGCAGCAATCTATACTGATGGTGGTACACGCAATACAGGTAATTACAAGGGTGGCCATGTCAAAGCAACCGATAAAGCTGCTTGGGCGTATTTAATTGAATGGCAAGAAGCCGGGCAACAGCAAGCAACTTCTGATAGTAATGGCGAATTTGGTGCGACAAATAATAAGATGGAATTAACAGCATTGATTGAAGCTCTAAAGAAGCTAATCAAGCTGGGCTTTAATCAGCAACGTTTATTGTTTACGCTAGATTCCCAATATGTATTAGAACCGATTAATAAGGGCTGGCTCAAGTCATGGAAGAAGCGTGGCTGGAAAAAGAGTTCCAAAGGTGAAATTGCTAATTTAGCATGTTGGCAAGAGTTGGATCAATTACTTGAGCAATTTACTAATACCAAATTTGAATGGACTAAAGGTCATGCTAATAATCGTGGCAATGAATTTGTCGACCATAAGTTGAATCAGTTTATGGATCAGATGTAACTAATTTAAAACTAGAGTGCCACCAAAAAGGTGCCCAAAGAATTCGGTCACATTATGCCATATTTGCTGGAACCAGTTACGATTTTTAGGAGTATTTATTTTATCAAAAATACCTTTAGCATGTTCCTTAATTCCTTGTGAAACACTAGCAGCTTGTTGTTTAAAATTATGATTCTTCAACGCTCCAGAATCACGGACTTCAATTAAAACATTGATGATTTGCTGCTTTTGGTTATTGTTAATGGTATCGCCAAGGTGGTTAATATTAATTTGTTTGTCAACGATATCATGAATTTGACTATTAGAAATATTGTTGCCAACTTTACCCATTTCTTGCTTGGCGCCAGCAACAGCATGATTAAGTTGCGCATCGCTATAACCGTCTTTATCAGAGTTTTCCTTAGTAATCTTACTTAAAGTGCCCATTTCATCTTGGGCTGCATTGACTTGAGCTTGATTTAGGTTTTCACCGGTTTTAGCATAAGCAGCATAGACGCCAGCTAAGGCTCCGGAACCATCAATGGGGGTAGCACTAGTTACATAAATATCGGCGTCACTAATACCAGCAGTCAGCGCAGCATTTTTATATTGGCTCGTAGTGATCTTGGTAATATTGTTATGACCGTTGTAGTCGAGAATTTGCACATTAATACCGCTACCACTAGCCGACTTCTTAATCATAGCACTGGACCAGACTCCAGAATTAGTCGTAAAGTTATCGCCAGAAGGATTTAGATATTTAACTAGGTCATTACCATCGATAGTAATTGTTTGATAGCTGTCATTATTGAGCGGCTTAGTCAGCGTTTTAAGAGTACCATCTTTTTGATCATTAGTTAATGAAGTTCCTAAACAGATAATAGGCAGGTCTTCGGCTTTGACTGTTTGCTTAGATGCACTCATGCTAACAATACCAGTAATTAGGATTGTGATAAGGGCAAAAATAGAAATCTTTTTGTTCATAATAAAATAATTAACTCCTTTTTAATAAGTTAATTATACTAAAGACTGGCAATAAAAGGTCAAGCTAAACGTTTTTTGTTATTTATCTTAGATTATTTTTAACTGTTAAATGGTATAATAAATCTAATTGTGAGGGGGATGTTATGACTGAGCAACCAGAATTAACTGTTATTATGCCGGTATATAATGTTGAGAAATATTTAGCTAGAGCGTTAGACCATCTGGCAAGCCAGACAGATCCAAACTTTAAGTTGCTAATTGTCAATGATGGCTCAACTGATCAGACTCGTGAAATTGCGGAGCATTATCGGCATAAATTTCGTTACTTTAAACTAATTAATAAAACCAATGGTGGCTTGTCTGATGCCCGTAATGTTGGATTAGACAACGTTGATACGCCATATTGTACTTTTCATGATGGTGATGATTGGGTTGATGCTGACTATACGGCCTTTTTTGTTCGCGCTTTTCATGCTCATCCAGAAGCAGCAATGGTATCGTGTGGTTTTTGGTTAGATTATGAATACCGATCTGGTTCAGTAAGTGCAACTAAAAAGCAAGTTCGCGGATTAAAGAGCAAGTTAAAAACCTATCAGTTGATTACTAATTTATTGGGGTCACTATTTAATAATCACTTATTTGCCAGTTCAGTTAAAGGCTATACTTGGAACAAAGGTTATAAAATATCGGTGATTCGCAAATATAACTTAAGTTTTGTCAAAGACTTAGCCTTCATGGAAGATCAGATTTTCAATATTGAATATTTATCATTAACGCAGGGCTTTTATTGTGATAGTCAACCTTTATATCATTATTGGCAACGCAAGGATAGCATGGTACATGATTTTAGCTTAAAGATGATTCCTGATAATTTTAAGGCAAATTACATAGTGGCGAAGATGATTGTTCACAGTTTATGGCAAGAACATAAAAAAGACCATACTGCTGAACAAAAGTTAATCGAAGCTAGTGAAAGGAAGCAGCAATGAGAGAAAAGGTTAATGGCAATCAACTATACTATACTAAGTTAGGTAAGGGTCAACCGCTGCTTTTACTACATGGACATCACTTAGATGGTGGGATGTTTGATAAGGTAGCAGCCCCGCTGTCGCTTTATTATACTGTCTATGTGCTCGATATGCGGGGACATGGCTTAAGCCAAGGAGACGTGGCCGAACACTATCAAACTGAAGTCGAGGATGTTGCCAGTTTTATTAAGCAAGTTGGCATTGAAGGGTGTTTTTGTTTTGGCTTTGATGCGGGTGGCTTGGTAGCTATGATGCTTGCCAGTCAGCAGCCGCAAATCTTTGCTAAGCTAATGATTGCTGGTGTTTTTGTTAACGGCAACGGTATTAGTCCGTATCATTATTTGACTGAAGGTTTTTTACGTTTTTTACGACTTGATCGTGATAGTCAGGTAGAATTAACTGAGAGCTTCATGTCGGTCGATAGTTTGCGAGCAATCACTATTCCAACTTATTGTATTGTCGGTGAAAAGGATTGGGTCAAAGTCGAGCATGTGCGTTGGTACAGTCAATTAATTCCTCAAGGGCAATTGATTGTAATGCCCCGTCAGACTCATGATAGTTATGCAGTTAAAAGTTTTAAGCTGCTTAATTTAATGGAAGAATTTTTTAAATAGTAATTAGAGTGGACTCTGTGGTCAAACAAACTAGTTTTTGAGTATAATAAAGGGATAAGATTAGTATTTTTAATGAAGAGGTAGCTATGAATAAGGAAGAAATCTTGCAATTAATGCACCCAATGAAATTAATCGGGTTAAGTGGGAATCCAGCTTTAAATGAAAAAATTGCTTCAATCTTGAAAAAGCCATTAATTGAAACAGCTGTGCAACATTTTAGTGATGGTGAGATTCAAGTAAACATTGGTGAAAGCGTTCGTGGGTGTGATGTGTTTGTCATTCAATCGATTCAAGATCCAGTTAATGAGAACTTTATGGAATTAGAAATCGTTTTGGATGCTTTGCATCGTGCATCAGCACATAAGGTTAGCGTAGTTGTTCCATATTTAGCATATTCACGTTCTGATACTAAGACACGCTCACGTGAACCGATTACTGCTAAGTTAGTGGCTAATTTATTACAAATTACAGGAATGGATCATTTGATTGCTCTTGATTTACATGCTTCACAAATTCAAGGGTTTTACAATATTCCAGTCGATCATTTGCATGCTTTACCGCATTTGGCACAGTATTTCCTTGATAATGGGATTGCGACTAAAGATGATGACAACTTAGTAGTTGTTTCACCTGATCATTCGGGGGCAAAACTGGCTCGTAACTTTGGTCAATTCTTTAATGCGCCAATTGCAATTGTTGATCAGCGTCGTGCCCGTTATGATACTGAAGTGCACGATGTGATTGGTGACGTGAAGAATAAAAAGTGTATCATTGTTGATGACTTGATTGATACTGGTTCACGAATTTCGTCTTCAACTAAGTCAGTTATGGCTGCTGGTGCTAAAAAGGTTTATGTTGCAGCAACTCATGCATTATTATCGCAAGATGCGACTGAAGTGTTGAATGAACTACCAATTGAACAAATTGTAGTAACAGATACGATTAAGCATAGCCATTATCCAGATCGTATGGTCAGAATTTCAGTTGATTTACTGCTAGCGCGTGGCATTAATTATGCTTATAATGATCGTTCTATGCACTCTTTGAGTGAAAATGAGAAGTAACTTTTACTTAATAATCCTTGTTTTTAACTAAGCGTGACTTAGTTATACTAAAAATAGGGGTTATTTCCCTTTTAGTATATTTTGTTTATCTATCTTGAATGATTGATATAATAAAAGCAAAGTGTATAGAAAACGGAGAAAACTTATGGCACGACGAAAGAACCTTAAGCGGCGCAGAATTATTCTAAATAATACATTTTCTTTAATTCGAACAAATGGGATGGATAATGTTTCTTTTCAGTTAGTTGCTGAAAAATCGGGAATTTCAAAGTCTTTATTACAGTCGTATTATTCGCATAAGTCCAAGTTGATTGATGATGTTGTTCGAAATATTCTTAATACGTTAGACCAGCAAGTGAGTAAGTTTAGTAACTCTAACGCTGGAATTTGTGCGCGAACCAAGGCTTTCATTTATATAATTGCGATGCTTGGTATATATGATCAAGGGCTAGAGCGGATTATTCTGGAAGTTTTTAGTAGTACTAAAACGCTCGATACTTGGAGTAAAATGCTCAACAGTTGGATTAAAGAAGTGCAATTATTTGACGATACGCCGTTTGATATGGTGCAAGTAGAATCAGGCATTGCTTTTGTAGTTACTGGAGTCGGATTTCTGTATCGTAATCGTGAAAAATATAATTTAAGCGCAGAGCAATTAGCAGATTATGCGACTAGTTCTTTTATGTATAGTTTTTTACATTATAATTCTAAACAGATAAAACAAGAACTACAAGCTGGTCATGAGATTATTGCCGCTGCTGATATCGAAGTGATTCATGATGCAATTAACACTATGTTTGATGACGATAAAGAGATTGTATGTTAGAAGGAAGATAATATGGCTAATCGTGCGCAAACTGAGTTACCTAAGGTAAGTCAGCCGCAGAATAATCAATACAAAAAGGTACTGCCTTTTCTAATTCTCCTAATTGTGACGTTAACCATGATTACCGTGACTTTTTTAAACCCGTATTATATGAAGGGCCAAATTCGTAGTGATAACAATCAAGCGGTTGTTGTCAGACAAGTTAATCAACATTTTGATGCTTTGGCTGAAGCGATTGGTGCTGATGAAGATGGTAATAGCGCTAATCTTCTGACGAATAAGCAAACGCAGCCGATTGCGGACCATATTATCGACTATACCCTTGGACTGCATTGGTTTAAGTTTAATAATCTAACTTTGGCTAAACAGATACTGCATGACATTGAGTTGAATATTGGTCAGGGAGCCTCAAGTGACGCGCAGTTAGTCCAAGCAAAATTAAAAAAGCTAGCCAATAATGCGCCATATGAAGTTATTGATACTTTCAGCTTGAATACTATTACCTTAGGTGCAAACATTGCTGTCATGGTTTTATTGATCAATATTGTATTATTGGTAGCTGCTATTGCCAGTTTGTATTCGTTAATTAGCGAAATGAGAGAACGATTTTCGGCCAAAGAATTATGGCATCGGATAACTGCTGCTGGAATGTGGGGTGGCTTCTGGTTAATGTTAACTGCCGGGGTATTAGCGCTAATTCCAGTTGTTTGCAATGTTGCTGATCTTGCAGTGTTTGGTTATCTAATCGAAATTAGTAGCAGTGTTTTTTTAAACTTCGTAATTGTTGGCGTAATTATTTATGTGCTAAGTGCTATTCCGTGGGAAATCACATCTAATAATTGATTAGTTACTGGGGGCAAAGCCGATGATAGAATTTATTAAGGCAAAAGATACGGACTTGCGGTTTATTGTGGAAGTATACAATCAAAATATTGCGAGTAAGAGTGTAACGGCTGATTTAAGTCCGGTGACAGTAGCACAAAGACAAGATTGGTTTGCTGCTCGAGATGCTCAACATCCGATTTGGATAATCCAAGTTGACAAACATAAGGCAGGGTGGCTTAGTTTAACCCCTTTTTATAGGCGCGCTGCCTACCATGCTACGGTTGAAATTAGTGTTTATATTGATCGCGATTGGCAACATCATGGATTAGGTACACGAGCATTACAATTTGTTACAGAACAAGTAAAGAAATTAGAAATTCATACAATTTTGGCTTATATATTTACTAATAACTTGCCAAGTCTGGCTTTATTCAAAGCTGCTGGCTATCAGGTTTATGGTCATTTGCCACGCGTAGCTGATATGGGTGAGCAAGTGCTTGATGTAGATATCTTGGGTAAACAATTTTAAAAAATATAAAAGACAGGAGATACCCTCCTGTCTTTTATTGTGCTTGATTAAATAATTTAAATTGGTACTGATAAATGCCTTGAATATCAACTCGATATTCATGACCTGTGATTAATGGCAGTGAACCTGGCGAATAAGTAATAATTGTTTGAAAGTTGCCATATCCAATATCATGATAATTTTTTACTTGTGTCGCTTGTACAGATTGCTGAGTATCAAGATCTGTAATAATGATTTTGGGAGTATGCTTGATTGTTTGATCAGAAAAGTAAACTGACCAGGCAATATTGCCCTGCAACAGTTCAATTGGAAAGACTCCATTATTGGGGTAGACTACCATTTTTTTACTAGCAGGACGAAAAATATCTTTTGGATTCAAGACTTTTTGGACTGAATAGCGATAGCCGTTAGTACCGTAAGCGGCGCCAACTCCTGTTGATGTAAGTCTAGTCGATAAGATCCAAGCACGGTGCCCAGTATCATTACCGGTTAGGTTGTGGCGATCAGTTACTAAGTCACTAATGACCTCTCCTGCACTTTGATTACTAGCATTAAAGTTTAGATTGGCTTTTTGCGAAGTATCCTGAGCAGTTTTCCAAGTAGTTTTAGTAATATTCTTGGGCCTTTTCTCATAAGGAAGACCATGTTGGTTGATAAAAGGATTGGCATTAATTGCTGCCATAACAGCAGCAGTCTTTTGAGCATTTTGATTACTTTGCTTATTCTTAGTAATTGGATTCAGACCAAAAAGTCCCCGATAATAGTTGATATAGGCTATTTGATCATTAATATAAGCAGGAGCCAAACTACCAGCATTAAATTTACGCTTTAACTTTGGCTTAGTTGCATAAAGATTATGGATATTGTATTCGGTTTTACGTAAAGTAGTGTATTCAGCTTGGTATTGCTCTACTTGACTGGCTTCAGTGGGACTTAAGTCTGCGGCAAAGGTAGTCTTAGTCGCACAAAAGCAGACAAGCAATGTTGAGATCAGTATTAATTTTTTAGATGGCATGCTATTCGTCTTCGTCACTTTCTCGATGATAATCTATATTACTATAGTTTACATGATTTTTTTATAGACAAAGCAAAACTTTAATAAAAAATAACTATTGTTTTTATTAAAGCAATAAAGTTTAGTTCAAAATTATTTGCTGTCAAGTATATTACTTGCAAAAAGTAAGTAGCTCAAGTAGGCTAGTGGTAGATAGCCATATTTTAATATTAGAAAAATGTAATTTTTAGGTTAAAGTATTGGCTCACAAGATGTGCTTTTGAGGGCAAGCAAAATTTTGTTAGCCGCGCTTTTTCCTTTATTTAAGAAAGGACGGCCAATGAATTTCTATCAAAAGAGTAAAGCAGAAATTATTGAACAATTCAAAGTCGACTTGGAGACTGGTTTAACTGCCAAGCAGGTGATAGAGCAAAGAACCAAATTTGGTGAGAATAAATCACCTGAAAAACGTGAAGATCCCTATTGGAAAATTCTTCTTAAAAGTTTTAAAGAACCAATTATCATTGTTTTAATCGGTGCAGTCATACTCTCATTATTGAGTGCCTACTATAAAATTAAGGTTCAAGGACAAATAAGAAGTGGCCAAGAATCCCTCTATGAAGCTGCTGCAATTTTCATCTTAATCATGGTTAATGCGATTTTGGGCTTTTGGCAAGAAATTAGTGCGCGTAAAAGTCTGAATGCCTTGAAAGAGATGAATAATCGGTATACTAATGTCTTGCGTGATGGTAAGTGGCAAAGTATTCCTGCTCATGAATTAGTTGTTGGTGATGTGATTAGCAGTCAAGTTGGGGATTTCGTTGAAGCGGATGTCCGTTGGCTAGAAGTTAGCGAACTGCAAGTAATTGAGTCACACTTGACTGGTGAGGCAGATGCAATTGAAAAGCAAACCGAAGCAATTGAAGATGAAGTTGAGGTAGCTGATCGCAATAATATGGGCTTTTCGGGCTCAACGGTGACTAACGGTCATGGTCTTGGTGTAGTTGTAGCAGTTGGTAGTGAAACTGAACTTGGTAATATCGCACAAATGATTGAAGAGGTTGAAGATAAGCCTTCACCGCTGCAAGATACAGTCAAAGACCTAACTAAGGTTATGATGATTATGGCAGCGATTTTGGTAGTTTTCACTTTTATCATGATTATGATTAAAACGAAAACTATGAACGTTGCGGCATTTGCGACCGTTTTATCAACAGCCCTCGCGTTAGCTGTGGCGTCTGTTCCAGATGCCTTGCCAGCGGTGTTGTCAATTGTATTGACAATTGGTGCGCGTAAGATGGCAAAGAATAATGGCCTGATTAAATCGCTAAATAGTGCAGAAACTTTGGGAGTTACGTCTTATATTTGTTCTGACAAAACGGGGACATTAACGAAGAATGAAATGACAGTGGTGCAATATTATGCCAATGGTCAATATTATCAAGTTGATGGTCTAGGGTATAAACCTGAAGGTGAGATTCACAGCCAAAATACTGATGAACATAGTGATCAAGCCTTTTTGAAAGGTGCAGTCCTGTGCAACACGTCAACTATTGAAACCAATGAACAGGGCGAACACGTTCCTGTTGGTGCTCCAACTGAGGTAGCCTTAACTGTTTTGGGTAAAAAGGCCCACATTGATCGAGCAGATTTGCTAAAAGATAATGAAATTGTCCGCACTTTACCCTTTAGCAGCAGTCGTAAGATGATGAGTGTGGTAGTAAAAGAACAAGATCGCTATATTGTTTACGCTAAGGGCGCACCTGATGTAATGGTTAAGCAAGCTCATGCAGTCTTGCTTAATGATCAAGTTGATGATAGTGAAGCTGCTAAAACAAACTTTTTGGCAACAGTTAATGAATTTGCCGATGAGGCTTTAAGAACATTAGCGGTTGGGCAAAAGGAAGTTACGGAGCAAGAGGCTTTAAATGCCCCAGTTGAAGAACTTGAAGCAGGATTGGTGATTACTGGCGTTGCCGGAATTATTGACCCACCACGTGAAGAAGTTAAAGCATCAATCAAGAATTTACATGATGCTAAGATTGAAGTAGTAATGATTACTGGTGATCATGAGAATACTGCTCGGGCGATTGCCGCCGATCTAGGAATTATTAGCAGTAAAAATGCACCAGTTATCACTGGTGCTCAATTAGAGAAAATGACTGATGAGGAACTCTTTGAACGTGTCCCAGTAACTAATGTGTATGCGCGAGTTTCACCAGCGCACAAACAACGGATTATTAAACAACTGCAAAAGCATAATCAAGTTACTGCAATGACTGGTGACGGTGTCAATGATGCGCCAGCTCTGCGCGCAGCAGATATTGGAATCGCGATGGGGATTACTGGCACGGAAGTTACCAAAGATTCTGCTGATTTGATTTTGCTTGATGATAACTTTACTACGATTGAATCTGCGGTTAAAAGTGGTCGGACAATTTATGGCAATATTAAGAACTTCATTCGGCATGAATTAACAACTAATGTGGCCGAAGTGTTAGCAATTTTATTAGGCTTCTTGTTTTTCAATCATTCAATTGGTCAGGTGGCAGTTGGGACACCAACTTTAACTGCTCTGATGGTTTTGTGGGTTAACATGATTAGTGACTCGTTACCGTCTTTTAGTCTTGGGTATGATGTACCAGAAGCGGGGATTATGCAAAAAAGTCCGCGCGATCCTAAAGAATCAGTCCTGGCCAATCACGTGTGGTCAAGAGTCTTAATTCGTGGCTTTTTCATGGGAGTGCTAGTCTTTGCCGCATTTTTATGGGCAGCCCGGCAAGGAATGAGCGGTGAAGAGGCGCAAACAATTGCCTTCTTGACTTTAGTGTACGGACAATTGTGGCACATCTTTGACGCTCGTAGTACGAAAACGTTGTTTGATCGGAATCCTTTTGAAAATAAACGGTTAATAGCCGCAGTTTTGTTTGCAGGAATTAGTTCGTTCTTAGTAACAGTAATTCCATTCTTCCAATTTATTATGGGCACAACAGCCCTGAACTGGCAGTTGTACCTGTTAGTGATTTTTGTACCGGCTTTACCAACATTTATCTTATCGGGTTTAAAGAAACTCTTTAAAATCAAAATTTGGTAATTAATAAAATAGTGGTGTTTAAAAGCAGTTCGTTTGAACTGCTTTTTTCATATTTTTTTAATTCTTTGTTTGCCATTAATGTGAAAATAATACATAATATAGTTAGGAAGAAAAATATTTATTTTACTAGGGGTATAAAATGAAATTAGGAGAATTATTAAAAAAGTATCGAGACAAACAGTCAAAAAATAAAAAAGAATGGTCTGGTAATATTATTAGTCCATCTTTTTATGCTAGAGTGGAGGCAGGAATTAATCGAATATCAGCAGAAGATTTGATTGATTTGCTGCATTACAATAAAATTTCTCTAATCGACTTTTTTAGTAAATTAGATCAGAATGAACAGCCTGAAGATGCTATACAACGCAAGATCAATCGTTTACTTAATCAAGCTTATTATACATGTTCACAGCAAGACCTTGAGAAAGTTCGTGAGCAAATCGAAAGTAGTGATTTACCTCATAAGGAAGATGAATTAGCCCAAATTGAGCTGAGTATTGCAGCTCTAAATAATGATTTTTCACAGGTAAGAAGTGGAACAAGAGAGAAAATAAAAGCGTATCTGTATAATGTCGATAAATATGATGTTGATAGTCTAAATGTCTATTGTAATTGTATAGGACTATATAATTTAACAGAAAACCTCTCTGTTTCACATCGCATTGTTAGGCATTTTAAAAATTCTGATAATCCACAGATTCAAAAAAATATACTAGGCGTAATTTTTAACATGCTAATTTTGTGTATAGAAGGTAAACAGTACAATAAAACAGATTTTTTTATTAAAAGTGCAAAGGAAATTAAAACTTTGCCAGAAACATTTTTTTATAAAAGTATGCTACCCTTTTTTTCAAATTTAATTGAATATCATTATAAACCTAAAGACGATTATCTCAGAGAGTGTTTGACGGTAATTGATAATGTTTCAAGTGCAGGAATGCTTGAATATAGTCAAGAACTCAAAAAATTTTTGGAAGAAAATATTTAATTTAAATGACGTATTTGCAAAATAGCAAATACGTCATTTTTTATTATGCTTAATTTATTAGAATATAATTAAATCACAAGACTAAAAAAGGAGGGAATACGAATGAGTAATTTACTTAAGATTCCGTTATTCTTTATTTTTAATAAGATGTAAGACTTTGATAGGCTAGTTATTTAATTAATTATTTTTAAATTCAAATTTAGAGAGAAGGAAGATATTATGCGTTCTTTACATTAAAAAAAGTATATCTTAATGATGATAGGCTTGATTTTGATTTCAATTTTTGGAAATGTTTTTGAAAGCGTCAATGCTATTTCTCAGAATTCTGAGTCAGTGTCAGTAAATGATCAGGCGATTAATGCTTTTTTCAGAAGTAACGAATATGTTAAGATCAAGGATTCTTTAGTTAGTGAGACACCTCAGGTAATTAAGCCATTATATGATGATGATGGACATCAAAATGGTATTTCGTTAATATTTTCAGTTAAAACGGATACTAAACAAAGTTTTGATGAAAACAAAGTCAAAGGAACTTATACAGCAAAGGTCGAATCTCCTTTGTTAGCTGTTTACAATTTAAAAGATAAAAAAATTACAACTGTAGATTTATTCGATTATTCTTACTTGGCAACTGAGGATAAAAATATTAAGGTAACTGATTTATCAGATGATTCTGTAATGTACCTCAAACCAAATGAAGTTACTGATAATACAAATGAATTTTCTAGAAACTTGAATAAAGATATTGACAAAACAGTTGATAATGCAACTGAAAAAATTAATTCTAATAATGGAATTGCTTCAAGGGTTACCAAATCATGTTCTATATTCGAATGTACTAAATATAAAAAATATGGTGGATACTCGAATGAAGGATGTTCTACTATAGGTAATATGGTATGCGCTGGAGTTTCTGGTAAATGGAGGAGTGTTGTCTGCGCAGGTGCAGTAGCAGTAGCTTGTTATGTTCCTAAAGGAAAGCTTTGCGTGAAGGGACGTTGGTACCATTCAAATGTGTGTCCAATATAATGAAAAATAATAGAAAAAAAGTAAATCTCACTGTAATATGTCTGATTTTATTGGCTTTAACCTTATTAATTTATTGTAGCTACAGTAAATATCAAAGTGACAATTCAAAACATACTTCAAATATTAAGGTTGAAAACGTTAAACAAAAAAATACGTTATCCGTTACTCAACTAGTCAAGAAAATAAAAGAAAAAGATACATTTTCAATTATATTTTATGGGAGTTCATGTCCACCTTGTAAAAAGGAGCTGAAGGCATTAAAAAAGGTAAATGTTGGTAGTAGCTTCTTTTATCTAGACTTGGACAAAGTTGAAGACATCAGTAATAAGACTTTTAAGAAGCTAAATGTTGAGTATACGCCAACTATTATGAAGTTTTATCAAGGTAAACCTGTGTTAAGACAGGAATCATATGTTGATATTAATGTCTTAAAAAAATGAAACTTAACGATTTTAGTATGTATTCCAAGAAAAATACTTCTAAGAAAGTTTCGGATTACTTCATACCTATCAATATAAAAAAATTTAGGAAACTTATTGCTAATAAGAAAACTTTTGTAGCTTATATCGGTAGACCAACATGTGAAGACTGTCGTTCTTTTGAAAAACAGCTGTTAAAGAAGGATTTGAATCCCTTTAAAGGTAAAGTTGTCTATTTAAACGTAACCAAAGTAAGTAAAAATCTAAAATACTGGAATAAGTTTAAAAAAAGTAATTTTATTTATGGAACACCAGCTTTTGTAAGTTATAAAGAAGGTAGAATTTATTCTTCTTCATCTTGGAGTGTTGAAAACGGCTATAACTCGAATAAAGCAATAAATTGGCTAAATAAACAAAAACTGCAAAAAGTGTATTAATAAAAAATATCCTACTTTAATTTGAGTGAGGAGAAACTATGGACATTAAAGCTAAAAGACAGGTTGCTAAACTAATATCGGCAGGTGCTCTATTGCTAATCTGGCTGATTACACGTAATTATGCGAACTTTTGGCCAATCTATTCAATCACTAGCTATATATTAACAACAACAGAAATAATATGGTTACCAACCTTAGAGTCAACATTTTTTCGTCAAATAGCTAATGATTTATCTGAAGTCTCTGTTTGTCAACTAGGTCCTATTCTATTTGCTTTATTGCCATCTTCTGATTCTGCAAGTAACCATTATTTTGGTCTAATTATCATAATTACTTTGGTAAATATGGTAACTGTTTTAATTAGCGATTTGATATTGTTTAAGCATAGTGAGATTTCAAATGAAAGCGAATAATAAAAGACTAATATTAGAAGTAATCTACATTGCTGTTTTGGCAATTTTATTGTTAGCTAAGGTATCAAATATCTATACCATTTGTGCAATTGGCAGTTTTCTAGTTTCAATGATAGAAACTGTCTGGTTGCCGCTAAAGGAAGAAATAGTAGCTAAGCAACTGGGTAGCGATGTGCTTAATTGTCTTAGATTGCAGATGCCGGCATTGGTATTATTAATATCGTTAACTACTGAAAATAACTACGCTTATCAGCAAACCATGCTGTTACCAATGATACTAATAATTTTGGTAAATTTAGTTTGTATTGTGCTTGCAGATTATTGTCTTGATACTAATTAAAATATATATTAATATCCATTTTTAGGCGATCTTTATTAGGTCGTCTTTTTGTTGTGAAAATATAAAATTCTACTAAATTTCGTGTTTTACTAACCAATTGCCGTATAATAAAGGGGATTAATGATATTAAGGGGCAAAAACAATGGTTAAGAAAACACAAGTTGGTCTAATTTTTGGTGGAAATTCCTCCGAATACGAAGTTTCAATCAATTCTGGTCATAATATTTATAACGCGATTGATCAAGATAAGTATGATGTGCATCCCATTTGGATGACCAATGATGGCTATTTAGCGAGTGAAGCAGATTCCTTCAAGGTGTTAAATAATCCGAAATACACGGTTGAAACTCCTCACAAAGTTGCCAATCTTGCTAACTTAAGCGAATTAGGTAATTTACCAGAAATTGATGTTTTCTTTCCGATTGTTCATGGTAATCTGGGTGAAGATGGCTCTTTGCAGGGGCTATTTCGTCTGTTAGATAAACCGTTTGTTGGTGACGATGTTTTGTCAGCTGCAGTGACGATGGACAAAGAGTTTACTAAGATTTTAGCTGAACGTGTTGGGGTCAAGGTAGCTGATTGGATTTCGATTAAGCGGTTTGAATATGATGACCTAAATAACACTAAGCGTGATTATGCCAAGGTCAGCGAGCAGCTTGGTGGTGACTTGTTCGTCAAGCCAGCTAATCAAGGTTCTTCGGTCGGTGTACACCATGTTACTAATGCCGCTGAATACGAACAAGCATTAGCTGATGCCTTTAGATATGATGACAAAGTGTTAGTTGAAGAAACCATCCATGGTACTGAAGTTGAAACAGCAGTTCTGGGCAATGACAAGCCAATCGTTTCGGGAGTAGGTCAAATCATTAATGCTCAAGGCGACTTCTATAGTTATGCTAACAAGTATGATGATAGTTCAACTACCCAGTTGCAAATACCTGCTAAATTACCTGCTGAAATCGTTGAAGAAGTCAGAAGTAACGTCTTAAAGGTTTATCAAGTAACTGAATGTAATGGCTTAGCTCGAGTAGATTTCACTTTGCGCGATAGCGACCAAGCAATAGTCTTAACTGAAGTAAATGCCTTGCCTGGCTTTACCAATATTAGTATGTATCCTAAATTATTTGAAGAAGCGGGAATTTCTTATACTGACTTAATTACTAAATTAATTGAAGCTGGTCTAGAATATTACGACCACAAGCAGACTTTATTACATAAAATCGATTAGTCATTTTATGCTGGGGAGAACATGCAATGACAGATAATAAGCATAATTTTGAAGAGCTAACCGCACCGGCTGCTACGGCTAAGCAATTGCAAATCAGTGTCGCAACGCTACGTAAGTATTCACTGATTGTTGAGCGAATTACGGGTAAATCCGATTATTACGTTAGAAATAAGCAAAAGGCACGTTTATATAGTAAGCAAGATGTGCAAGACTTAGATGATTTTCATCAATTGGCCAAGAATAATGGGTTAACATTGGAAGAAGCAGCCCGGCAAATCTTTGCGGTAAGCGATGAACCTAAGACACCAGCGCGTAAGGCTGAAGCTGGTCAAGAAGATTTAGTTTCTTCTCCTGAAATAGTTAAGGTACTTGATACTCTGCAGCAAACAATTAGCCAGCAAAATGCTGCAATTAAAGACTTACAGACGCAGCTTAGTCGGATTGAAGAACAAAATCAGGATTTACTTGCTAAGCAGGAACAATTACCTGAGCCTGACCAAACAGTTGATGACTTTGCTGGATTACCTGATATTTCGGGAATAGTGACTGATGAAGAAGATGCCGTTCCAACGAAAACAGAAGAGCCAGAAGACCGTCCATTAACTATTGAAGAAAAACGGCAACAGGTTAAGCAAGATCAAACTAAGTCGAGTGCGCAATTGCACGAGGAGATCCTGGCTAAAGCCAAAGAAAATGCTGAAAAACAAGAGGCAAATTCCCATCGTACATTATCAGATATGCAATTGGAGCCAAAAAAAGAGCATTGGTGGCAACGATTTATTAATATATAAATGTAGAAACGACTTTTAGTTAAAAAGCCGTTTTTATCATAATTAGCCTCGAAAATAGATCATGATATGGTAAGCGAATATCAAGTTAGGATGAGCAAATTGAAAAAGACTAGGCGGCGCTATTTTTTAGCACTAATGGTGGCAGTAATTGGACTTATTTTAACTGTCTGTACTTATTTAGCCACTGATATTTACAATAAGGATGATGTAGCTGTTATTACCGATCACGCTATCAAGGATACTTTGGTAGAGAAAAGTACAGATGTTTACGGTAATAAAGATGAAACTCGCAAGCAAATTCTGCACCTAAAGGTTTTATCTGGTAAACACAAGGGTGAAAAGTTTACGACGACTAATCTCTATTATCCATCACAATTGGTAACGCAAAGGTATCGCGCGGGGCAGCGAATCTTTGTTAACATCAAGCACCATGATCCTGCTATCCAAAATCCAAAGCGTGATTGGGTCTTAGTCTTGGCTTTAACCGTGACAGTTGCCCTGATGGTAGTGGTAGCGGGTCGGCAGACAATTGGCCTAGTAGTTTCAATGGTACTGAGTTGGTTGATCTTCTATTTAGTCATTATTTTAGACGTGAAGCTGAATGGCACATACATTATTTTATTATTTAGTTTAGCCGATATTGTCTTCTCCTTCTTCAGCTTATTAATCGTGCAAGGATTAAATCGTAAAATGCTGGCAACGTGGTTGGCTACTTTATTAGGGACATTTGTTTCTTTTGCTTTGTGTTATTTAATAATGCAACTGACGGGTGAGTCTGAGATTAAATATGAAATGGGCGATTACGCGACGCAAGACCCACGAGGAATTTTTCTAGCACAAACACTATTAGGAATCTTGGGTGCAGTAATGGATGAAGCAACAGACATAGTTTCCAGTTTATCTGAATTGGTTGAAACCAAAAAAGATTTAACAGCTAGACAGTTGATTCGGAGTGGACGAACAATGGGACAAGAGATTATGGGACCGCTAATTAATGTTTTGGTTTTAATTTTTATGTCAGAAGCACTACCAATGACCATTATTTATTTACGGGATAACAATAGCTTAGGGTCAACTTTTGGCTTTACCTTATCACTGGGGGCGACACAAAGTGTAATTTCCGCAATTGGCATAGTTCTGACTGTTGTCTTTGCAACAGGCTGTAGTCTGCTGTTTTTAGAAGAAAAAAGACGCAAAGTGAGGGATGAAAATTGAGTACGTTAACTGCTTTAGTGATTGTTTTAGCAATTTTAATGACCATAGTTGGCGGAGAAACCGGTATTCGTAGCTTTTTTAGTGTCTTAATCAATACCATGTTACTAATCTTGGTAGCAATTATGATATCTTGGGGGATTAGCATTCCCCTCCTAATTTTGATTTTTGTACCATTAAAATTAGTTACGATTATCTTTTTGGGAACACATGATTATCAAGTTGCTAAGAACTCGTTTTATGTATCGCTAATTGTTTGTTTGCTAGTTAGCGTTGTAATTCTTGGCTGTGAGTGGCTAGCTCAAGCGGCAGGGCTGGGACCAGAAGCCGGTGAAATGTTGGTAGGCTTGTCACAGATGCCGGGATTGAGTTATCCGTTAATTTCCGTAGCCGTAGCAATGTTTTCAGCACTTGGAGCTGTAGCTGAGGCAGCTGTTTCTATAAGTTCAGGTCTATTAGAAATTAAGAAGCATAATCCTCAGATTAGTCAGGACGATTTGTTAGCTAGTGGGAGTAAAATTGGCAATGATGTGTTGGGAACAGCGATGAATACGATACTTTTTGGGATGTTTGGTAGCTTTCTTTCATTATTTCTATGGTACTTTCGGCTGCACTATACTTTTGGTGAAGTGGTAAATGATAAGATGTTCGTTAATGAGGCTTTGGTAGTATTGTATTCGCTGATTGGTGTGTTATTGACAGTTCCGCTATCATCAGCCTTATTGACTAAAACGATGGTAAAACAAGAGGTGAAAAAATGAAAATTGCAGATGTAACTTTGACTAATTTTAATGGACGTAAGTTTAAGATTCATACGTATACTTTGGCTAAAATCGGTGAGTTGCGAACACCTAAACATCCACTCGCAATTGTAATTCCTGGTGGTAGCTTTGATCATTTATCCAAGCGTGAAGGTGAGCCAATTGCCTTAGCTTTTAATAATTGCGGTTTTAATAGTGTCGTCATGGAGTATAACTTGGTGCAAGATGAAGGTGAGATTTATCCTGATGCGGCGCTCGATGTTTTGGCAACTGTGCAATATTATCGTGAACGTGCACAAGAATATCAAATTGATCCAGATAAGATTGTAACGATTGGTTTTTCTGCAGGTGGGCATGTTGCCAGTATTGCTAACTATTTAGCTACTTCGGTAAAATATCAAACGGAATATGATTTTGAGCAAGCTGAGGTTCTGCCAAATAAGACGATCTTAGGTTATCCCTTAATTGATATTGAAAAGATTGGTTTTAAGGTACCTGAAGATGAAGAATCGATGGTGCCAGAAGATCGGTATCTCAAAGATAGTTCGTTAGGAGTTACACGTGAAACACCTGCAACTTTTATCTTTCATGCTTGGGATGACCCGATGGTATTAGTTACCAATACACTAGAATATATTGCTGCGTTGCATGAACATCAAGTACCTTGTGAAGTCCATTTATTTAATCAAGGTGGTCATGGCTTTTCGCTAGCTCGCGGCGATATGGTAACTAGGGGACGCGAATGGCAAGAAAATCCTCATGCGGCACATTGGTTTGAGTTAGCACAAGAATGGCTAGCAAGTGAATGGGGACAATAAATGATGTTTGTTCCCAATTTATGGTTAAGTATTAGTTAAAAAACGATCTATGTGGGTCGTTTTTTTAATTAGCTGTTTGGCAAAAGCAGCTGTTATGGCGTCTAATGAGATAAAAATTAAAAAGCTTGAATTATTTTATGCAAAAGTATTGCATTTATTTTTTAGGGGTATATAATACAGACATTTATATCGAAAGAAGGGACATGATTTTATGAAGTTATTAAAGATTAGAATGTGGATGGCGATTAATGGCTTGTTGACTCTAAGTAGTCTGATCATGTTGTTCTTTGGGTTATGCAGACAAGTTGATAAGTCAGAAGACTTATTTGCACGTGAACAATCGATGACTATGAATAGTAATACCGATCTGGTTATTGCTGGATCGGTTATGTCATTAATTGTTTTTGGAGTAGCCTTTTTTGCTAGTTGGATTAAGACTCGGAAGGCGCAAGCACACGCCATGAGGCACCATGCACATCATGCTTAATTAGTATTTTTTAAATAAATCGCAGAAACACTCTTGGTTAGCCAAGGGTGTTTTTGTATGTTCTTAAGTTTAATTGTAACTATAAGATGTGCAAAAAAGCCCTTTACCTCAGCAACGAATATGATACTATGGTGATTATGTCTAGAAGGAGGATTTATGAAAAATCTAGCAAAAATAAACTATTCTAAATTTATTTTGCCATTAGTGGCAGGATTAGCAATTTGGTTTACCACGGCAATTCGCCCAGCGGGAGTGAGTGTTCAGGCCTGGCAAATGTTAGCCATTTTCGTGGCGACTATTTTAGGCTGTATCACGCAGCCACTACCAATTGCAGGGGTGACGCTGATCGGTTTCACCTTGACTATTTGTCTAGGACTGGTTCCTTTAGCTGATAAAGTAGTCGATGGTAAGGTAATTGCCAAGGGTGCAGTCGATGCTTTTAGTAATTCGTCTGTTTGGCTGATTGCCATGGCTTTTATGATCTCACGTGGGATTGTGAAGACGGGATTAGGCCGTAGAATTGCCTTGTATTTTATTAAGTGGTTTGGTAAAAAATCACTTGGTCTAGGTTATGCCATTGGGGCAATTGATTTGATTATTTCACCCGCTACACCATCAAATGGTGCACGGGCTGGTGGGGTGGTTTACCCATTAATTCAATCACTTGCAGATACGTTTGATTCTAAGCCTAACGATCCATCAAGAAAAAAGATGGGCGCATATTTAACCTTTACGGAATTTCAAGTTAATATTATTACTTCATCGTTATTTATGACGGCCTGTGCACCGAATCTAATTGCGGTAGCGATGGCTGGTAAAGCTGGCGTAACTTTGAGCTGGATGAATTGGCTTTTAGCCAGTATTGTGCCAGCGGCAATTTGTTTAGCAGTAATTCCATTTTTTGTTTATAAAATGTATCCGCCAGAAATTAAGGAAACGCCAAATGCCAAAGAGTGGGCTGATAGCCAATTAGCTGAGATGGGTAAATTTAGTTTGCCAGAAAAAATGATGAGTTTAATCTTCGCGATTACTTTGATTTTATGGATGCTATCGAGTACTTTAAATATTGATGCAACTTTGATTGCCTTTATTTCCGTTTCATTATTGTTATTTACTGGCATTTTGACGCCAAATGATTTGTTGCACGAAACAGGTGCTTGGAACATTTTGATCTGGATGTCTGTCTTAATCTTTATGGCGGAAAAGCTAACCCAATTTGGCTTTATCGGCTGGATTTCCAGCAGTATTTCGGCTGGTTTAAAGGGTGTAAATTGGCTCTTAGTGTTAATTATTTTAGCGTTAGTTCTCTTTTACACACACTATTTATTTGCTAGTGCAACTGCACACAACTCAGCAATGTATCTGCCACTATTAACTGTAGCAATTGCTGCAGGCGCTCCAAAGATGATGGCTGCTCAATTTTTAGCTTTCTTTTCTGCAATCATGGGGTCAACAACTCACTATTCGAGTCCGGCAGCTTCGGTCTTAGCGGCTTCGGGCTATGTTAAACAAAATGAATGGTGGAAGATGAGCTTTGTCTTCGGAATTTTCTATATTCTAGTCTACGGCGTAATTGGCTTAGGCTGGATGAAGATTATTGGTATGTGGTAAATTGTTATAGGGGAAGTTTTAGTTAGTTACTTTAATAAAAAGTGTTAGACACTTAAAAATCCGTTAGAACCGTAATTTTTAACGGATTTTTTGATGCAATTAGTAAATTAGCCTTTGAAAAGTCTCCAATTCAAGAATTAGACTTATTAAAAAAAGCAGATCGTGAGGAATTTATGCGATGAGTGATAGTGTTTGTGAGAACAGTATTATGATTGCTGATCTGGCTTATGACGAAAGACGTGGGCTAGGTTCTAAAATTAGACCAGTATTTGTAGTTAGGTATGGTAATCAAAAAATCACTTATTACAAAATAACAAGTCAATTTTCTCATAAACCCGAATATCTTAAGAGCATGTATTTTGAAATTAAAGATTGGTTATCTGCGGGACTAAGGCAACCGTCATGGATAGATACGGTTGCTTTACGTAGAGTGGAGGAACAGTGCGTATTTGTAAAATTTGTTGGTTATTTGTCAGCTAGAGATGAAGCCAGATTCGTAAAGTTTTTATCTAATCAAAAATCATAAGTACGTTTGGAAATTATATCCAACTAAAAAACAACCTAGCAGATTTGCTAAGTTGTTTTTTTGTATATCTAGGAATGAAAAGTTTAATACCAATGATGTGATTGCCAAAACTTCTTGGCATTTACCCATGAACCATAACGATTCTTGACATATCTGTCTGCCGTTTTGTTCTGATTCTTTTTAGAATAGTCGCCATGAAGGTAACCAATATTTAATTGAAACTTGCCATAACAAGCACCATTACGTGCGTGATAGTTACCACCAGATTCGCGTTGGGCAATCCAGTTCTTGGCGTTGCGTTCACGCTTAGATAACTTAGCAGCTTGAACTGTTTGGGTACTTGGATTATGGTTGGTTACTTCACAGACAGCGATTAAGCTGCAGGCTAACATCAATGCTGAAACAATTTTTAAAATTAGACTTTTACTTTTCCGCAATTTCTTCATTCCTTAAAAACTAGATTTATTACTATTGAATATAGTACGCTTAAAATATTTCATTGTTGTTACAGAAATAACACGCCTGCCTTACATTCAACTTTTCTGCAATTTAGCCGTATTTTTGGTAAAATTTATAATGAATATTAATTTAGGAGGAAATTATGGCTGCCAAACATTTTTATGAAACTTTTCAGCCTGATCATTATGATTTATTCATTGATATAGATCGGGAAAAGAAGACAATTACGGGAACATCAACCATTACTGGTGAAGCGGTTGAAGAAACGATTTTTATTAATCAAAAATTCATGAACATCATTTCAGTTAAGGAGGACGACCGTGAGCTGCCGTTTACTGTTGATGATGATAAAGAGGCGATTGTGATTGATCTTGGCCATAGTGGTCAAGTGACGGTTGCAGTTGCTTATAGCGCCCCACTAACTGATACTATGATGGGGATTTATCCATCTTATTACATGCTTGATGGTGTGAAGAAACAGATTATTGGAACTCAATTTGAAACTACGTCTGCAAGACAAGCTTTTCCTTGTGTTGACGAGCCTGAAGCAAAAGCTACTTTTACTTTGGCGTTGAAATATGATGAGCACCCTGGTGAAGTAACGATCGCCAACATGCCAGAAGCTAAGGTTGAAGATGGCGTACACTACTTTGCAAAGTCAGTTAGAATGTCAACTTATCTAGTTGCCTTTGCCTTTGGTGAATTACAATCTAAGCTAACAGAAACTAAAGATGGTGTGCAAGTTGGCGTTTTTGCGACTAAAGCCCATCAGCCTAAGGAATTAGACTTTGCTTTAGATATTGCTAAACGTTCAATTGAATTTTACGAGGAATTTTACCAAACTAAATATCCATTACCACACTCATGGCAATTAGCTCTGCCAGATTTTTCTGCTGGAGCTATGGAAAATTGGGGTCTAGTTACTTATCGTGAAGCAGCTATTTTACTTGATCCAGATAACGCAACAGTTGCGCAAAAAGGCTACGTTGCTACCGTAATTGCCCATGAATTAGCACATCAATGGTTTGGTGACTTGGTAACGATGAAGTGGTGGGATGATCTGTGGCTTAATGAAAGTTTTGCCAATATGATGATGTACTTATCAATCGATGCTATCGAACCTGATTGGCACGTCTGGGATAATATGTATCAGACGGGTGAGGTTCCAATGGCTTTAAATCGGGATGCAACTGATGGCGTCCAGTCTGTCCATGTTGAAGTTGAACACCCAGCAGATATTGATTCACTGTTTGACAGTGCGATTGTCTATGCCAAAGGTTCTAGGATGCTGGTAATGGTACGCAAACTCTTGGGCGATGATGCACTGCGTGCGGGATTGAAATATTACTTTGAACAACATCAATATGGCAATGCTACTGGCGATGATCTGTGGAATGCATTATCAACAGCGACTGATTTAGATATTGGCGAGATTATGCATACCTGGTTAGATCAACCAGGTTATCCGGTTGTCATTGCTAAGGTGGCTGATAATGGACACTTAATTTTAGAGCAGCAACAATTTTTTGCTGGTGAAGGTGAAGACAAAGGTCGTCTTTGGGCAATCCCGCTAAATGCTAACTTTGAAGCACCAAAGATTATGACTAAAGCAGAAGTTGATTTGGGTAATTATCAAAAATTGCGTGAAAATGCAGGTCATGCATTACGCTTGAATGTTGGTAATAGCTCACACTTTATCGTTAACTATGATGAAACTTTGATGTCAGATATTATGACTGAACTGAATGAGTTAACAGCAGTTGATCAATTGCAACTATTGCAAGATTTAGGGCTGTTAGCAGAAGGCAAGCAGGTTTCTTATGCCGAAATTGTACCGTTATTGCCTAAGTTTGCTAATTCTAAATCAAATATTGTGATTAATTCCTTATTCGATTTAGCTAGAAAATTGCGTAAGTTTGTTACTCCTGCTTCGATTGAAGAAAAGAACTTAAAACAATTCTTTAATCAATTGTCGCACGCGCAAGTTGCACGGTTAGGCTGGGAGGCACAAGCTAATGATTCTATGGAAGATTTGCAAATGCGTCCACTAGAACTTTCGGCAGCTCTTTATGCTGAAAATCAAGCGGTTATTGCAACGGGTCATCAAATCTTCAACGATTACCAGTCTAAGTTAGCTAGTTTAGATGCTGCAATTCGTCCATATGTCTTGATGAATGAAGTTAAGAATTATGCTAGAACAGGCTTAGTTGAGCAGCTAATTAAGGAATATCAGGCAGCAGTTGATCCATATTATAAGGAAGACTTGTTATCAGCAATTACCAGTACCAAGGATGAGCAGGAAATTGATCGAATTATTGCTGATTTTGGAGATGCTGATGTAATTAAGCCGCAAGACTTACGCTCTTGGTATTATAATGTTTTAGCTGAGCCAAAAGGGCAGCAGGCTGCGTGGGATTGGTTACGAGATAAATGGTCTTGGCTAGAACAGACAGTTGGTGGCGATATGTCATTTACTTCGTATATTACAGTCACCGCCAGAGTTTTCCATACACCAGAACGTTTAGCTGAATTCAAGGCCTTCTTTGAACCTAAGATTAATCAACCAGGTTTAGGTCGTGAAATTCAGATGGATACTAGATCAATTGCTACCAAAGTTGATTTAATTGAACATGAAAAAACTGCTGTTAATGAAGCTATTAAAACAAATTTGGCAATCGAAGATTAATTAGTTTAAATTTAAACATATAAAAACACCTCGCTGACTAAACGAGGTGTTTTTGTACTGCTATTAATCGTAAACAATTACAGCTTCATGCTTGATTACATTATGCCAAACAGATTTGATTTCACTAGGTTTGATATTGATGCAGCCGTGTGAGCCACCGCGCAGATATGCTTTCTTGCTCCAGTCAGTGCGCCAACTAGCATCGTGAAGACCACAGCCACTGAGTGTAAACGGCATCCAATATTGCACTTTGGATGAATATTTTGAACCATCATCATTATTACCGCGTAAGGTAGCTGGAGACTGTTTATATTGAATGTACCAGACACCTACAGGCGTGCGGTTTCCTTTGCCGCCATTCTTGGTGCCTGTGACGACATCAGTTAAGTGAACAGCTAGTTTACCCTTGCGGATAATCCATAGTTCTTGTTTTTTAAGTGAAATCACGACGTAATTGTCGCCAATGCCATGATTACTTTTGCCATATCCTAGTCCATAGGTGCTGTATCCTAAACCGTAAATATAGTTTTTACCATCAAGTGTCTTAGTACCGTCTAAAAAAGCTTGTTCGATTGCCGATTGGGCTTTTTTGGTATAAATCCCCCAACCATAGCTTTGATTTTTCACAGTGATTTTGTTGCCATTAACTTTTTTATGGACGGGAACCGTGAATTTATAGCTTTGATGTAAGGTAGAAACACTATTATTCATTTGGTTAAGCTTAGCCGTTAAGTTTTCAACATTAGTAAAGCTGTACTTACCATTTTTAAAGGTCGCTTGATTAATTAACTTTTGTGCTTTTAGTTTAAAAGTTTTACCAGCTATCTGATAATCAATTTCGGCATGACTAACATTCTTGAATTTTTGCTTAGCCTTAGCGAGTGCTTGGAAACGGTAGTTGTAATTACGTTTGTCAGGCATAGCAGTGTGTTGTTTTTTGAAGTATTGCGCGACTGTTTGCTTATCAATTGTATTAATACTTGGATCGCGTTCGATTGAAACTTTACCTTGTTCTAATAAAACTAAGTTATTAGCATGGGCATTGATTTTTTTAGTAGCCTTATTGATAGTTAAATTGCCAACTTTAACCCCATAAATGCTAACATTAGGATTAAAGTGATTAGTAGCAAATTCTCTAGCTTGTTTTTGAGATTCGACATGTTGGTTATATAGCACAACGCCGAAGACAATTAATAAGCTTAAAATAATGCCAGCAGTGATTAAATAGAGATTATTGCGATTATTGTGTTTTTTTAAATCTTTTCTTGATTGCATAATTCACCCACTATAATTAAAGCTTTTTGAAATTATTTGCTGTTTAAGTTTATCATCTATTGTAAGGTTAGTAAAACACCAGTTTTTATTTGGGAGGTTATTATGGAAATGAAGCCATTAGTTTTTGAATTGGCAGTTGCTAAAAATAAGCCACATTCATATCGGAAAACTAAAAACAAGGCAATTTGTCCCTTTTGCCAAGTTGCAGATTTAACAGATATTTATCAGCAAACTGGGGACATGATTTGGTTGCATAATAAATTTCCAACCTTGCGTGATACGGTGCAGACAGTCTTGATTGAAGCGAGTGATCATCATGGGGATATTGTTAATTATTCGGTTGCTTATAATCGCCGATTACTTAGCTTTGCTTTAGATTGCTTTAACAAAATGCAGCAAAGCAAGTTGTTTAAATCAGTTCTTTGGTATAAAAATTACGGGCCACATTCAGGTGGTTCGTTAGTTCATCCCCATATGCAATTAGTCGGTCTTAATAATATTGATGGCTATAGTTATATTAATGAAAAGAACTTTTCTGGGATAACGTTATTCAATGAGGAGGATGTCGAAGTAAATGTTGCAACTCAGCCAGTTCAAGGCTATGAAGAGCTGAATATTAACTTGCTCAATATTGCTGGAGTAAACTTATGGGCTGATTGGATTCAAATAGGAGTTAAATATCTACTGAGCGTTATGAATCAGGGACGAGCTGACTCATATAATCTATTTTTTTATCCACGGGAAATGGGAGGAATTTGTGCTAAGTTAGTTCCTCGCTTTGCGGCGCCACCATATTTTGTAGGTTATAAGTTGTCACAGGTTAATGATGAGGTAACTTTAGCAAATGAAGCAAAGAAACTTAGGGCTTTTTATGAGCAGCAACAGGAGGTAAATAATGAAGAAGACTAACGTAATTTTGACCACTAGTTTACTAGCATGGGCAGGATTACGTGCCAAGACGGGAACTAGCGTTACCAGCACTCTAATTGAGCAAGGATTGCGAGTTATCAAGCCGTTTCCTGCACTGACACCTACAACCTATCAAGCAGCTTTACACAAGTCTAATGAACCATATCATTTGCCAACTTATGCCCAAAAGATGGGTTTTAAACCTTGGAACGAGCGCGGAGATGTTTTTTGTATCACTAAATATGCCAGTAGTAAAAAGATTGTGTTCTTTTTACATGGAGGAGCGTATTGGGAGCAGCCACTATATTTTCATTTTGCCACGCTCAAAAAATTAGCTTGTAAATTGCACGCCCAAGTTGTTCTGCCCATTTACCCTAAAGCACCAAATGCTGACGCAATTGTTGCCAACCAAATGGTGTTAGAGGTTTATCAAGAATTATTTAGAACAGTTGCACCTAGAAATATTTTTGTAATGGGTGATTCTGCAGGTGGAGGATTAGCATTGGCAATGCTTGAGCAGGTCACAAAATTGCAGTTACCACAACCTAAGTTAGCAATTTTATTTTCACCTTGGTTAGACGTTGCAACATCTGATCCGCGAATTTCCGAAATTCAACCAAACGATCATCTTTTGCAGGCAACAGACTTACGATTGCGTGGGCAAATTTATGCAGGTAAGTTGGCTAAAACCAATCCTTTGGTTAGTCCACTTTATGGCAAACTAACCGGCCTAGTGCCTATCTATGTTTTTACAGGAACACACGATATTTTATACTTTGATGCTTTACGACTGGCGCAATTAGCTAAGGTGCAAAAATTGTCGGTAAAAACACTTATTTATCCTAAAATGGATCATGATTTTATTTTGTACCCGATTCCTGAAGCACGCCAGGCTTTAAACCGAGTAGTAAAAATAGTTAATAGCTAGTTGTTTATTAAAATAATATATACGATTTGCTTATTAGACAGTTTAGTCATATAATGACAAATAATTTTAAAGTAAATACCTTGAGGAGATTTAAATGCAGAGAAAGCAAACTAGGAATTTGGCGATTACCGCTATGTTTGTTGCAATATTTTTGTTGCAGACCTTTGTTCCCAATATTGGCTATATTCGAATTTTGCCGACTTTACCTGCCATTACAACCGTGCCACTAACTGTGGCTGTTTATGGTTTATTGATGGGCCCTAAAGCTGGAACACTGTTTGGTCTATTTTGGGGATTATTACGACTGTTTCAGGCTTACACACAACCAGGTGATATTGTCAGTTTAATGCTGTTCCAAAATGTATTTATTTCATTGACTCCAAGTATCTTAGCAGGATTATTTGCTGGCTTAATTGGTAAATTGCTGCATAACAAGAAGCAAGTTGCTCAAGGTTGGGGTTATTTACTTGCTGGGGCAGTTACGTCTTTGACCAATACGGTTGTGGTAATTGTTTTAACGAGTGTGATTTTTATGGGAAATTCAGGTAAACTAGTAGCTAATCTAGGGCAGATGGCTCCCAACACACCACTAATTGTAATTTTAATTGGCGCACTAGGCCTTAATGGCTTAATTGAAGCTGCGTTTACGGCAATTGTAACGCCAATTATTGTGACACCATTACGCCAAGTTATGAAACGGTTGCGCTAGTGAGTTAAGTCATTTTTTAGGAAGGAAAAAACCATGAAATTTAAGAAACCACTATTGATAACTCTAGTCTTCGGTTTATTGCTACTGGTAGGACTATCTCTACCAGTTAAAACGCAAGCCAAAAATACTGATAATCCAACGGTTGCTACGCAATTGCGAACTAGTTGGGATAATTGTTGGGGTCGTAATGATCGTCAACGTGCAGTGCCACGCAATAATGAAAGAAGAATTTATCGGCGTGGTTGCGGCAATCGACAGACAGTTAATTGTGCTGTACAAGATGATGAATAGAACTAATTTATAGTATGTTAAGAGTGGGAAAAATCCGCTCTTTTTTAATGCACTAAATTATATTAAACTAAAGATGACAATAAAAGGGAGTAGTTAACCTAAATTTAGGAGGAAAATGAATGAAAAAGTGTCCTAATTGTGCGACGATAATGCAAGATGATGTTAACTTTTGTACTAATTGTGGGGCTGACTTACGTAATGTTGCCAAAACGGCAGTTAATCGTAAAACTTTCCAGGCAGATGTTAATCAAAGTCAAGCAGATTTTGAAGATGAAAGTGACCAAGAGCCAATTGATCAAATGCAGGGTTATTGGCAGTGGCTGGTGAAGTCTTGGCAACATCCGTTTACCAGACTGCCAAGCGCTAGCTGGTATGGAGCAGTCACTTTGTTAATTGAAGATTTGTTATTGGTATTAGGCTTCTACATTGGTTTAAATAGTTATGGTAGCCAGCAAGCGTTTTTTGTTAACATTCCATTTATTACAGTCTTTGAGGTATTATTTTTTGTAATTTTATTAGAAGCAGCTTTTACTGGGGTGAATTACTTGGTTGATCGCTTTATTTATGGACCCAAAAATAGTTTCCTGACCTTTTTTAATCATGCAGTGCAGTGCTCGAATTTAAATTTGATTTTGATTGCTGCTGTCTTTATCTTTATGATGATGGGAGCAGGTGGTCAGATTTTTGCAGTCATTCTAAGTTTGATTAGTCTTAATCTATTTGTGCTTGCCGTACAAGTAGTATTACTAGGTGATTCTGATCCGATTCGTGACAAGATGTATGGCATAATGCTGGCTTTATTTGCAAGCTTTATGGTTGAAATAGTTTGGCTGATGTTGGCGTATAATACAGTTGTTTTACAATTCATTACTTATTTTAGTCACATGTAGTAACAAGCGAGGTGTAGAAGATGGGGAAAAAGTTTTGTCCGCAATGTGGCAATCAGGTAAATGCTGATGTTAAGTTTTGTCCGCATTGCGGGGCTGATTTAACTAATGTAGCTAGCAAGTCGGCAACTGCTGGTGAGACGAAAAAGGCTGCTTCGCCTAAGCGTCAAGCAGTAGCAAGTAAGCCGCAACCAGTTAAAAAGAAAACTAAATTTATTTTGATTGCAGCGGTTGTCGTATTTGTTTTGTTTGGCGTTTTTTATGCTTGGGGTAGTAATCATTACAGTCGCAGTAATCAAATTGATCAAATCATGGTTAGTTTGAAGAATCCGCAAATGCCATTAGCAAAATACGTAACTACTGATGATTATGCCATGAAGGTAACAGATGAGTCGCTAAAGCCAACCCAAAAATATTATCAAGCACATCAATCTACTGCTAATAATTTGGCGATCGCTCTCAAGTCAGGTACTAGTTTGGATCAAGTAAGTCTTAAACAATCGGGGCGCTATTTGTTGTTTTTCCCGAAATATACGCTGCATCTAAATACTTATACGCCGCAAGTCAAAACAAATCATGCTAATTCAACGGTATTGATTAATGGCCAAGCAGTTGGTCAAGCTAAAGGTGACGGCGAATATTATCAAAAGCTAAAACCACTGTTTCCTGGTAAATATCAATTTGAAGTTAAGTCAAGTGTTGCCAAACGCACTCTAAAGGCGAATGCTAATGTTAATATTTGGTCCAACAAGACAGTGAACTTGAATATTAAAACCGCGACTTTTACTATTAAGAGTCTACCTGGTGCCAAGGTTTATCTCAACGATCATCAGGTTGGTAAATTAGCTAATGGTAGTAAGACCTTTAAGGATTATCCGATAACCAATAATATGGAGGTTTATGTTACTACTAATGTTGGCAACGAGGTTTTGCGCTCAAAGGTGATTACTGATTTGCCTTCGGCAGTTGCTGCGCAAGACGATGATGATTTTAGTGATGATATTGACTTTGATGACGGTAGAATCATCTTGTATCCGCAATGGAAAGGTTTGATTGATAAAGATGAAGCCGAAGACACATTAGAAGCAGCTTTCAATGGTCCCGATAGTAGCAATTTTATTGGTGGATCTGATAATAGTAGTTATCAGGAATTACACAAAATGTTGCGTGGATTCGATCACAATGATTCAACTGATTATTATGATATTGACTGTGATGTGGTGGCAATCAATCCAGCGCCAAATAACTCTAGCAGTGTAACTTATAAAGTTACCTATGATTTTGAAAAGAGCAATGGTGATGAGCATACGCAAGTTATGCTCTATAAGAATGGGCTTTTTCAACTTGATGGCAATGAGCAGAAGATTAAGTCAATCGGTGGTGGAACAATTATCCGAGATACTACGGATGATTCCAATGAATATGACGACGATGATGATTAAATAGTTTTAAAAGATAAATCTTTCTAAAGAAATTGAAGGATTTATCTTTTTTTGTGCAAATATTTGACAAAATTAATACTAGATATTAGTGTGTTAGTAAGTTAATACGCAAATACTTTGAGGAGGATGTATAATGACTGAAATTTTACGAGTAGATCATGCTACTAAAACTTACGGTAAACGTGGGGAAAAACAATATCAAGCTCTAAAGGGCATTAATTTTACCGTTGAACCGGGTGAATTTGTGGCAATTATGGGAGCCTCAGGCTCTGGTAAGACGACCTTGCTTAATATTCTTTCAACTCTTGATAAGCCAACTACGGGACATGTTTTTATTAATCATGAGGATATTAGCACACTGAATGCTAATCAAATGGCAGATTTTAGAAGTAAGCAAATTGGCTTTATTTTTCAAGATTTTAACTTGTTGGAAAACTTGACTAACCGTGAAAATATCGCACTGCCGCTAACATTGCGCGGGCTTTCAGTTAGACGAGTAAATCCATTAGTTGATAAGATTGCACAGCGTTTAGGGATTAAAGAAATTTTGGCTAAATATCCTAGCGAACTGTCAGGCGGACAAAAGCAAAGAGTGGCTTCAGCCAGAGCATTAGTGCATGAACCAACCATTTTACTGGCTGACGAACCAACAGGGGCGTTGGATTCAAAAAGTGCCAGAGAATTATTGGATACAATGGATAATTTAAATCGGAACGATAATGTGACTACTTTAATGGTAACGCATGATCCATTTTCGGCTAGTTTTGCTAATCGAATTCTATTCATTAAGGATGGCAAGATTGGAGAGCAAATGCTTAAAGGGCAGCAGTCACGGCAAGAGTTTTATCACTTGCTGATCGATCACTTAGGTACGGAAGAATAAGGAGCAAAATATGATTTGGAAATTATCTTTAACAGGTATTAAAAGCCGGTTTAGAGACTATGCCGTATTGTTTTCCGGGTTAGTTGTTGCTAGTACCATTTTTTATATGTTTTTAACATTAGCGACTAATCCGTCATTTATGACACATGATGTTAATGCGCCATCGAATTATTTAACTTTTATCTTTGGCTTCGGAATCGTGTTGCTAGTAGTAATTACATTGGTCTATCTCACCTACGCGAATTCATTTTTGCTTAGTATGCGTAAACATGATTATGGGATGTTTATGATGCTAGGGGCTAAGAATTCACGTATTGGTTTATTGATATTTTGTGAAACCCTAGTTACAGGTATTTTAGCCGCACTTTTAGGAATTGGGATCGGCTTTGGGCTGACAGCATTAGTTTCAAAATTGCTGATTAATAATTTAGGATTACAAATTTCTCACTTCCAAGCAATTTTGCCTAGTGCAATTCTTTGGACCTTAGTTTTCTTCATTGTTATTTTCTTTTTTGGGGCATTACATAATAGTCGCAAGTTAACTCACACTAAAGTTATTGACTTGCTACATGAAGATCAACAACCTGTTAAACTAACTAAACGTTCATTCTTACACTCGATTGAGGCAGTGTTAGGAATAGCTTTGCTTGCAGCTGGATATCATATTATGAATATGCCTGCTACGGCAATCTTCTTCATTGTGCCGGCAGCATTAGTCACGATTGTTTTAGGCTCATATTTTACCTTTAACTCATTCTTTGGAGCGGTAGTTGGCTTTTTAATCAATCGTAAAAGCTTTTCATACCATGGCATTAGAATGTTTACCTTGGGACAATTGAAGTTTCGCTTGCGTGATTATACGCGGATCTTAACGGTAATTTCGCTACTCTTTGCTTTAGCATTGGGAGCAATTACGGTTGGCTTGAAGTTTGATTCTTTAAAAGACTTGGCACAGAATAATACTTATTATGATGCAACTATTGTTAGTGATTCTCCTGCAATCAAGCGTGATGTGGCTAAATTAGATATTAAAGATGAGCAGACGTATCATTATAAGGAAACTAGCAAGGAGCTATATTTTAATCGAGCTGAATTTGAAAAACAGCCGCTAAAGCATATGAAGTTTACCTATAAGAACCATGAAGAATCATGGCATCAGGTAACTTTGCCAACCAGTCAATTAGATAAACCAAGAACGGATGCTAATAATACTTTTGGCGGCATGGTTCCTAATGGCTTACCAAAGATCATCCATTTGGTTTCACCACAAAAATTGCAGGAAATTAACGGGCAGAATAAATTCGTTTCATATCTACGAGTTACAGATTTTGGTAAAGATTATCCAACTATTCTGAGTATTGAAAAACGAGAGGCAAAGGAGAATGCGGCTTTCAAAGATATCTTCCAAACTAGTAAGGCAAATAATTATCAAATGATGATTGGTTTAGCCAGTGGTTTTGAATTTATGGGTTTCTTTTTAGGGCTGGCCTTTTTAACCATGCTAGCTTCGACTTTAATGTTTAAAGTTTTGAGTGGTGCAGCAAGTGACAAGGTTCGCTACAAGATGCTTTACAAGATTGGTGCCAGACAACAAGTATTGCGGCGATCAATTAAACAAGAGATTGGGACTTTGTTCCTATTACCTGGAGTTTTGGGGATAATTGATGTGCTATTTGGACTCAGATTATTCAGAACACTTCTGCCCGATCCGTATAGTAATATTTGGGTACCATTTGTGATTTTTATTGTACTGTATTTAGGTTATTATTTAGTAACGGTTAAGCTTTACGAAAATATAGTTTTAAAGCAAGAATAACTTATTAAGCTTTATCAAGATTGATTTCTATTTAGGTAGAATCAGTCTTTTTTTGTTAGTCAAGTTGTGTATTAATTCCCTTTATAGCTTAGTAAGTTTATAATTAATAGGGATAATGAGTTTATTTGTAGTTATCTAATTTAGTTTTAATGTAAGGAGCAAAAATTATGCATAACCGATTGCGTAGAAGCATGTTAAGTGTGATTTTCTTAGGAATAATGGCAGTGCTGATTGGTAGTTTCACTGATCAAGCACAGGCTAAGACTTATGAAATCGGCACAGATGTTACTTATCCACCATTTGAATTTGCTAACGATAATAATCGATATGTTGGCATTGATATTGATATTATTAATGCGGTTGCTAAAGAAGAGGGCTTTAAGGTTAAGACCAAGCAGGTTGGCTTTAATGGTGCAGTTCAATCTGTCCAGTCTGGTCAGTTAGACGGTATTATTGCTGGGATGACAATCACCAAAGAACGGCAAGCAAAGTTTGACTTTGGGACACCATATTTTAAGACTGGTGTGGTGATGGCTGTTGGTAACAATAGCAAGATTCGCGGCTTTAAGGATTTAAAGGGCAAGCGCGTGGCACTCAAGACTGGAACCGCTGCTGCTCAATATGCTAATAGTTTAAAGAAAAAATATGGTTTTAAAACAGTTACGTTTGATGACTCCGATAATATGTATCAGGATGTTGTTACTGGTAATTCTGTGGCCTGTTTTGAAGATCAGCCTGTGATGCAGTATGCCATTAATCAGGGCATGAAATTAAAGATTGTCACTAAAGCTGCAAATACTGGTTGGTATGGTTTTGCAGTTAAAAAGGGTACGAATCAAGAATTGATCCGTAAGTTTAACGCGGGTTTTGCAAAGATCAAAGCCAATGGTACTTATAACAAAATTGTGGGTAAATATCTTGGTACTAAGGTTAATGCAGATGTAAAAGGCAAAACTTTTGTTATTGGAACAGACGTGACTTTTCCACCGTTTGAGTTTGCTAACAGTGATAATAAATACGTCGGTATTGACATTGATATCTTGAAGAATATTGCCCAAGAACAAGGATTTAAGGTTAAGATTAAGCCGTTAGGTTTTAATGGTTCAGTCCAAGCATTAGAGTCGGGACAGATTGATGGCATGATTGCTGGGATGTCGATCACTAAAGAGCGTCGGCAAAAAATTGACTTTTCTAAGCCTTACTTTATGTCTGGTGTGGTCATGGCAACTGCTAATAATGGCAAGATTACTAAGCTGTCTCAACTAAAAGGCAAAAAAGTTGCCATTAAAACAGGGACTGCTGGTGCTCAATATGCAAATAGCATCAAGAAAAAGTATGGCTTTAAGACGACCACTTTTGATGACTCAAACAATATGTATCAAGATGTACTGACTGGCAATTCAGTTGCTTGTTTCGAAGATCAACCAGTGATGCAATATGCTATTAAGAAAGGCACTAAGTTGCAGATTGTCACTAAACCTGCGTTAAGAGCGCCATATGCTTTTGGTGTTAAGAAGGGAACGAACAGCGCATTGTTAGCAGCTTTCAATGCTGGACTTAAAGATTTGAAAGCAAGTGGTACTTATGATGATATTAAGGCTAAATATTTAGGTACTAAGCAGCAAAAAACTACCGGTGGCAATCAAGATACTGAGGATCGCAGCTTTGTTGGTCTGTTGAAGCAGAATAAGTCTGCCTTGGTATCAGGTTTTGGTGAAACAATGTGGCTTACTGTAGTAGCGATTATTTTTGCCACAATTTTTGGTGTACTAGTCGGCTTATTGGGTGTTGTACCAAATAAATTCTGTAATGGGCTTTCGAGCACACTAATCTATATGTTCCGCGGGATGCCATTATTAGTTTTGGCGCTGTTCATCTATACAGGAATTCCAAGTTTAACTGGCCAAAAGATTCCGGCATTTGTAGCAGGTGTCGTCACATTGACGCTTAACGAAGGTGCGTATATTGCTGCCTTTGTTAAAGGTGGAATTGAGGCAGTGGACTCTGGGCAAATGGAAGCTGCACGTTCACTAGGTTTGCCATTTGGTAAGGCCATGCGTAAAGTGATTTTGCCGCAAGGAATTAAAATTATGGTGCCATCCTTTATTAATCAGTTTATTATTACGCTCAAGGATACCTCAATCTTATCAGTAATTGGTATTTTGGAACTAACGCAAACAGGTAAAATTATTATTGCCCGCAATTTGGAAGGCTTCAAGGTTTGGACGATTGTTGCGGTAATTTATCTAGTTGTTATTACGCTACTGACTTGGTTATCAAATTGGGTAGAGAAGAGGACAAAAATATGAGTGCTAAAATAGAAGTAAAGAATTTAGTCAAAAACTTCGGTAGTAATCATGTGTTAAAGAAGATTGATTTAACTGTTGAAGACAACGAAGTTGTAGTAGTCATTGGGCCATCTGGTTCTGGTAAGAGTACATTGTTGCGTGCTTTAAACAAACTGGAAGAACCGACTGCTGGTTCAATAGTAATTGATGGCGTTAACGTGGCTGATCCCAAAGTTGATATTAATCAGGTGCGTGAAAATATTGGGATGGTTTTTCAGCATTTTAATTTATTTAATAACTTATCTGTTGGTGAAAATATTATGTTGGCGCCAGTTGAACTACACAAGTTAGATAAAGCAGCAGCTCGCACGCAGGCCGAAAAATTATTGGCGACAGTTGGTCTGTCTGATAAGATTGATGCCCAAGTTCAATCGTTATCTGGTGGACAGCAACAGCGTGTAGCAATTGCACGAGCCTTGGCGATGAATCCCGATGTGATGTTGTTTGATGAACCAACTTCTGCGCTTGATCCAGAGATGGTTGGCGATGTTTTAGAAGTTATGAAACAACTGGCAAAACAAGGAATGACCATGGTAGTCGTTACTCATGAGATGGGCTTTGCTAAAGAAGTTGCTGATCGAGTAGTGTTTGTGGCAGATGGCAAAATTATGGAGCAGGGAACACCTTCAGAGATCTTTGACCACCCACAAAGTCCGCGGTTGCAGGACTTCTTGAATAAGGTTTTGAATGTGTAATTAAAAATAATTATTAATAATCACAAAGACGAGCTTCAATGTTAGAAGCTCGTCTTTGTTTTGCTTAAAAGTCTAAAAAAGTCTAAAATAAAATATAAAGTCTAAAAAAGTATAAAAGGAGCAGTTATGATAAACCCATTTAATCCTACTTTTGGTGATGTACCGAATATTTTTCTTGATAAAAACAAGCAAGTTAGAGAGTTGGTAAGTTTGATTAAGCAGAGTCAATTTGCTCGTTCGTTTTTTATTACTGGTGTGCGAGGATCTGGTAAAACTGCTTTTTTGACTCAACTGGCAAAAAAATTTCAGCAAGATGATCAATGTTATTATATTGATTTACTTAATCGTGATGGAATTTTAACTAGTTTAGCCCACAAGTTGGATCATCAAGTACATTCACAAACTAATAGGGCATTTAGAAATATTAATAGCTTCTCATTTGGCAGTGTATCTATTAGTCGTGAAGTGGAAATACCAGAAGTTGATGAAATACTAGATGATCTGCTAAAAACAGTTACGCAGCAAGGTAAGTATGTTGTCGTCACTATTGATGAAGTTACTAACTCAAAGGCGATTCAAAACTTTGCCCAAGTTTTTAGCTCGTTAAAAAGAGCAGGTTATCCATTATATGTAATAATGACGGGGTTGCCAGATATAGTCTTAGATATTCAAAATGAATCTAAGTTAACTTTTTTATTAAGATCAGAAAAGTTGGTGATGTCTGAATTAAGAGTAACGGAGATGATTACTACTTACCAAAAGGAGTTAACTTGTTCGCTTGCAGTTGCAGAAAAGATGGCGCAAATAACTAAGGGATATTCTTATGCCTTTCAGTTACTAGGCTGGCTATGCTTTGAGAAGCATAACTCGAATTTTACGGCAGCTGAATTGCGATTGATTATTCCACAATATCAATTACAGTTGTTTGAAAATGCATATCAAAAAATATTTATGGGTTTGTCAGAAAATGATCGCCAGTATTTACTAAGTGTAAACGATCATCAAAAATTTAATGATGTTGTTGCTAAAATGCACAAAAGCAAGGGCTATGTTTCACAATATCGCAGACGTGCATTAGAGCGACAGCTAATTACAGTAGCTGGTCATGGCTATGTTGATTATACTTTACCTTACTTTGGTGAATATTTAAAACAGACACAGAATCCAGATTCTGTTTTCTATTTAGGCTATGATATCGAGTAGAAATGTTCCATGGTAATATTTTATTTCCAGAATTTAGTGTCAATAATAAGGGGAAATTAGACTTTGTTGCCTTTAGTTACTATGTGTTCAAATACTACAAAAGCTGTCATGCAAAGTTAATTTATCTTAAATTCTGGGTTCGTATCAATTTTCAGGCTTACAAAAGCTTAGTCTATTTGTAAGCCTGAAAAGCTAGTTTCTTCCTGGATGCTTTTATGGTCAAAAATCTTTTCACAAACTATATCAATTGAAAAAAGCTCAGGAAAACCTGAGCTTTTAACAGCTGAACTACTTACGCAGTTTGTCAATGATATCTTTGATATCGTCGAGCACATCTTGAGCTTTTGTAAACACAAGATACAGCACAATCAGAGTAGAGTAATTAAATCCTGCACGCTTTTCACCTCCTCACTGGAAGCTGGTCAACTTCCTAAGATGTGCACATTGCGTGCATATTCATTTTACCAAATTTAGTAATCGTGTTATATTTAATCTAAATCAGAGTGATGTGTTCTGCATGTTCACATTACGTGCAAGACAAGTTTGGTCACTTGTTAAGCGTGGGCGGTCTCAGTTGGCCGCTTTTTTATTGCATTTAATTGCGATTGATTCCCAAACTTATTCATAACCTTTGCTTTACTAATTACTGTACTGAAACTTGAAAGCAGTAAAACTAGCCAGATTCCTTATTGAGTCTGGCTTTTTTGGTTCTTAATTATATTTTAGACGCTTCTCTGCAGCTGCTTTTGAATAAATCCTGGCAGTAATTTAATAAAATTATTTATTATCCGCTCGACTTCTGTGGTTATTTCTTCTTTAACTGCTTTTAGGGCACTTAGCAGGTAGACCAATGCTTCTTCAAACGCCAAATCCGGCAACGCATCATTCATCAAATAGAATAAATCCCCAATTGTTCGCTCATCAACTGCTTGTCTCTCTTGCCAAGCCAGCAAGTCATAAGTTAAGGCGGTAATTGCAAAATATCCGCACTGACCATCGTAACTTTGAATTTGTGATTTATCTAAAGCTAGGTATTGCTTAGCTGCTTTAAAGTAGGTTTCTATCTGCCATCTACGACCATAAAGCTGAATGACTTCTTTAGGTTGCAGCTGATATCTGGTGGTAGCCAAGACCAAGTACTTTCCCTTATTACCACGTTTAGTAACATATACTAGTCTGATAGGAAAACTATGTCCTTGATACTCTGCCTCGACTACACAACTATAAAGATAGTCATCTTTGGCTTTCAGCTTTGAGCCAGCTAAGCGTTCATACAAACTTTTTACATCATAAAGGCGACCACGATAGCGGTAGTATACCTTCTTGCTCAACTTAAGCATCGAGACACTGTCTAATCCTAACTGCTTTAACTGCCAGAACATTTTGGGCGAGGCAAACCAGCTGTCAAACAGTACATAGTCTGCTGGTACACCTTCATTGATAGCTTGCTTAAGCAATTCAACCGTGACATCATTCATTTGCCTTTGGGCTTGGTTTCTTCTTCTGCCTGCAATAGAACGATTATCGGTTGTAGTGGCTTTACTGCCAAGCAGATTTTGTTTTTTCTTGGTGGACATCAAAGCAAAATTAACTGGCAAAAAAGTATTGCCGTCACTCCAACCAACGGTCAAGCCACGATAACCATTAATATATTTATGCTCATTATGATCGTAAACTTTGGCAAGTAATTCCGCTTTCTTAGAATAGGAACGTGCTAGCAAAGTATCATCTACAATCAAAGCTAGTCTTCTACGCTTGTCAATTACCGGTTTAAGTACCTTAATTAGTTTGGCAGCAGCTAAGCAAAGCAGTTTTTGCCAATTGATGCGGCCATCATTAAGGATATTTCTGCCAGTCTTAGAGGTAAATTCAGCTGGTTGGTCAAAACGATACAGTGATTTACGGGCAAAACGTGATTGGATTAGCCATTTAACTACCATCAGCAGGCTAACTAAAGAATGACGTCTAAAATTAACCTGTTTACTTAAGTCAGCTAGACCAATTAATTTTGTAAAAGATGAAATTAAGGAAGAAGTGTCCTTTTCTTGATTGAATTGCGGTATACTGTTCATAACGTAAGAACTCCTGTAACTTTAGTTTTGGTTATTTAAAGTATAACGCAGAGAGGGCTTGCGTTTTTATTTTTTAGGCAAAAAAAGCTAGAAATCACGCTCTTTTGAGGTGATTTCTAGCTTTCAAGTTTCAGTTACTGTACTTATTGGTAAGCAATAGGCTTGTTAATATTGTTAGTTGGATAGCTGAATTGCCACTGTTTTCCATAATTCAGTTGACAGACTAAAACTATCTGGTTATAATCTTAAATATTAAATAGTTTTGAGGAGGATATTTTAATGAAAACTAATTATTTTAATAAATCAGTAAACATTATGATAGCTAATATTCAAAACTTGCTAGCCTTGTTGTTGCAATGGAGGACTTGACTTAAGTAATTACTCTTCAGTAATTTTACTAGTTAAGCCCTTGTTTGCGTCTTAATGATTGGGGCTTAACTAAGTGACAAATTAAACCTCATTCATTAAGTTGGATGAGGTTTTTTGATTGGTTTTTGGTAAGTGTCATTTTAATAATAAAGGGGTAAAAATTGTGAAGAAGCTAACTAAAAAAGTGATGAGTGCGGCAGTTGTTACTGCTGCAGCTCTGATGATGACTGCATGTAGTACTAATAAGAATAGCAGCAAAGGTACTCATCAAGATGATAAAACTGTTAAAATCGGAGTCAACATGGAGCTGTCTGGTGGCGCGGCTGGTTATGGAAATGCGCAAAAGCAAGGAATTCAATTAGCTGCCTCTGAGATTAATAAATCAGGTGGAATTAACGTTAATGGCAAGAAGAAAAAGATTAAATTAATCGTTCGTGACAATAAAACCGCGATCTCAACTTCTGCTTCTGTTGCGGCACAGCTAGTAAACAAGGATAAGGTAGCAGCGATTGTTGGGCCAGCTACAACTAATGCTGGTACTGCTGAAATTCCTAATATTACTAAAGCCGCTGTCCCAAGCGTTAGTCCATCAGCAACGGATCCAGATTATACTAAACAGAAGAATGGCAAAGTTCAGCCTTATGTTTTTCGGGCATGTTATCAGAATAACTTCCAAGGTCAAATAGCAGCGAAATTCGCTGAAAACACTTTAAAGGCTAAAAACGTAGCAGTTTTTGCAGATAATTCCAGTGATTACGGTACAGGATTAGCTAAAGCCTTTAAGAAAGAATTTAAGGGTAAGATTGCTGATAGCCAAACGTATTCTGAAGGTGACAAGGACTTTAACGCGGTTCTAACTTCATTTAAATCAAAAAAGGTTGATGCAATTTATGTACCTGGCTATTACACGGAAGTTGGGTTAATTATTAAGCAAGCTCGTCAAAATGGTATTAAAGCACCAATTATTGGTAGTGACGGTATGGCTGATCCAAAATTAGCTGAAATAGCTGGTGCTAAAAATGCCAGCAGCATTTATTACACCACACCATTCTCAATTAAAGTAGCAGAAAAGAATCCAACCGCAGTTAAGTTTATGAATGCATATAAAAAGCGTTACAACGAACAAGCTCCAACCTTTTCAGCCTTAGCTTATGATTCAGTTTATATGATTAAACAAGCAATCGAAGATCAAAAATCAGATGATTCAGTTAAGGTTGCTACAGGATTAAAGCACATTAAGGACTTTGATGGTGTTACTGGTAAGATTACAGTTAACAACTCTCATGACCCAGAAAAGCCGATTGCAATTGAACAAATGACCAATGGTAAAGTGAATAAATACTATAATATTAAATAATTTTAGTAACAAATTTATCGAGGAAAGGGCGATTTAATTTGCAAACAGTTTTTCAACAAGTCATTAATGCATTATCACTAGGATCAATTTATGCTTTGTTAGCGTTAGGCTATAGTATGGTCTATAGCATTATTAACTTAATTAATTTTGCTCATGGTGATGTTTATATGCTTGGCGCCTTTTGCGCATATTATGTGATTAGTTTATGGCATTTTAATTTTATTACAGCACTGCTTTCCGCAATGATTGTTGGAGCTATCGCTGGAGTTTTAATTGAGCATTTTGCTTACAAGCCTCTGCGCAAATCTCCACGGATTGCCGTGTTAATCACCGCGATTGGTGTATCGTTTTTACTCGAAAATGGGATGTCTTATCTAGTTGGCTCTAATGCCCGTAGTTTTCCACAGGTGATCGAACAAGTTAATTACAATGTTTTTGGGGTGTTAATTTCCAATATTCAAATTTTGATTTTGGTAACTGCCGTAATCCTCATGGTTTTATTACAGTTGATTATTCAAAAAACTAAAATGGGTCGTGCGATGCGGGCTGTCTCAGTTGATCAAGAAGCTGCAGAATTAGTTGGGGTTAACGTTAATCACACGATTTCCTTTACCTTTGCATTGGGTTCGGCCTTAGCTGGTGCCGCTGGAATTTTGATTGGCATGTATTACAATTCAATTGATCCATTAATGGGGATGACGCCTGGGATTAAAGCATTTGTCGCTGCGGTTTTAGGCGGAATTGGGTCTGTGCCTGGAGCCTCAATTGGTGGATTCCTAATCGGGATTTTGGAGACGTTCTTCCAATCTATCGGACTTTCAGCTTATAAAGATGCAGTGGTTTATCTGGTATTAATCGTGATTTTGCTCTTTTTACCAGCTGGTATTTTTGGCAAGAATGCTAAGGAAAAGGTTTAGGTGGCAACATGAAAAAGAATTGGAAATATATCTTATCGTGGTTGCTAATTATGGCTGTCGGTTTTGTCTTGATCGATTTATTAATTATGGTTGGAGTAATTGATGCGTTTATTGAGAATATGCTGGTTACAATTGGTATCAATATTATTTTGGCAACTGGACTTAACCTAATTATTGGCTTTAGTGGACAGTTTTCTTTAGGACATGCTGGTTTTATGGCACTTGGTGCCTATGCTACGGCAATTATTACTCAATATGTTAGTACGGAAATGGGCTTCATTGTTTCAGTATTAGTCGGAATTATTATTGCTATAATTGTTGCGGCAATTATTGGAACGGCTACGTTTTTACGCTTAAAAGGAGACTACCTAGCAATCGCCACTCTAGGTGCCGCTGAAATTATTCGTAATGTGATTAATAATCTGAAAATTACAGGTGGTTCAAGTGGGATGTTTAATATTCCACAATTATGTTCATGGCCAACGGTCTACGTGCTGGTTTGTGTAACTACGATTATTCTTATGAATTTCATTAATTCACGTGGTGGTCGCGCAATTAAGGCTGTTCGTGAAGATGAGATTGCAGCAGAAGCAATGGGTATTAACACTACTAAGTGGAAGTTAGCGGCCTTTGTGATTGGTGCAGCAACTGCAGCGATTGCTGGTAGTTTGCATGCTTCTTATTTACAGACAATTGCACCGGGTGATTTTGGAATTATGGAATCAATTTCTATTTTAGTAATTGTAGTTTTAGGTGGAGTCGGCAGCATGACCGGGACCTTTTTAGCAGCCACAGTTCTGGGCGTCTTAGATACTGTCTTGCAGAATTTTGGTGCATTAAGAATGGTGATCTATGCAATTGTCTTAATTTTAATTATGATTTTCAAACCATCAGGCTTGCTAGGAAATTGGGAACTTTCATTAAAGAACTTGCGGCAACATTTTGTTAGAAAAGAAAGGGGCTAAAGGATGAGTCACTTACTACAAGTTGACCATGTCGTGCGAAAATTCGGTGGTTTAATTGCCGTTAACGATGTGTCAATGCACCTTGACCAGTCTGAATTGATTGCATTAATTGGTCCCAATGGAGCTGGTAAGACTACGCTGTTTAACTTACTAACTGGGATGATTCCTGTTTCTAGCGGTCAAATTACGTTATCTAGTGATCAAAAGTATGATTTAACTAAAAAGAATGCAACTCAGATTGCAGATTTAGGATTGTCGCGAACTTTTCAAAATATTCGCTTATTCAAAGATTTGACGGTCATGGACAATGTCTTGACTGCAATGACCAACAAGTATCACGAAGGCTTTTTGACGTCAATTTTGCGGTTGCCTAAGTTTTATCAAACAGAACATGAGATGAAAGTTGCTGCACAAAAATTATTGGCGTTATTTGATTTGACTAAAGATGAACAGACGCTAGCAAAGAATTTGCCTTATGGTACGCAGCGGCGATTAGAAATTGTCCGTGCTTTAGCTACACAACCGAAAATTTTGTTCTTAGATGAGCCAGCAGCAGGGATGAATCCAGAGGAGACAGCAGATTTAACTAATTTGATTAAGGAAGTGCAGAAACAATTCCAAATTACCGTTGTGCTAATTGAACATGACATGTCGCTAGTTATGAACTTGGCGCAGCGCATTTATGTGCTAGATCAAGGACAAATCTTGGCGAGTGGCTCACCTGAAGTCGTCAAAAATGATCCTGCAGTAATTAAGGCATACTTGGGAGAAGGTGACGATTAATGGCGATGTTAGAAGTAAATGATCTTGCGGTTAATTATGGTGTGATTCAAGCCGTTAAAGGTGTTAGTTTTAAGATTAATGAAGGCGAAATTGTTACATTGATTGGCGCCAATGGAGCTGGCAAATCAACCATTGTCAAGACGATCTCGGGTTTGCTAAAGCCTAAGTCTGGTCAAATTATTTATCAAGGTCAGGCAATGCAAAAAAAGACGGCTCCGCAGATTGTGTCAGCAGGCATCTCTCAAGTAGCAGAAGGACGCCATATTTTCGCTGGGATGACTGTCTTGGAGAATTTGCAAATGGGTGCTTTCTTGCGAAGTCGTCATGACGATGTTAGTCAGAGCTATAATGAAATTTTTGAACGATTTCCGATTTTAAAGCAGCGGCAACATCAAGACGCTGCCACCTTATCTGGTGGTGAGCAACAAATGTTAGCAATGGGACGGGCACTCATGGCGCAACCTAAGTTACTGCTGCTTGATGAACCATCAATGGGTTTATCTCCTCTATTTATTCAAGAAATCTTCACTATTATTAAGGAATTAAATCAAAGAGGGACAACCATTTTGCTAATTGAGCAAAATGCTAAACAAGCACTCTCTATCGCTGATCGTGGTTATGTCTTGGCTACCGGACAAGTTCAATTAACTGGGACGGGAACAGAGCTGTTAGCTAATCCTGAAGTCCAACAAGTGTATTTTGGTGGATAGAATAAAAAGTCTGGCAATTAATTATGTTAATTGTCAGACTTTTTGATTGGGGTATTGGATTGTTGCCCGTAGTTAAGCAAGGTGCTACAATAAGATCTGTAAATAAAAAGAAGCCCTATTACCGTAGGACTTCTTGAATAAGCAACCTCGCTTTTAAGAGCGGTGGCTATATTTATAAGATTGCTGAATAGCTATCCCATAACTCTGCCAAAAGTTATATGTGGGGCAGCTATTTTTTTGGTCGTTTTATTATCAACCAAACTGTTAAGACCATATCGCCAATGACTAAGAAAGAGACAAATGAATCGCTTGGATTCAGCTGTACAATTACTATTAGCCAATTGTTGAGTAGTTTTAGCAGTGTCAGTAAAAGATCGAAATCTTTGTTTGACATTTTTATTTAGCAGAAACTGAGTAAGTTTCTGGGCTGTTCCTTCCATTAGACTTCGTGCCATCATAAGCACCGTCCCCTTTCCAAGAAACCAGCCACGCCCTTATAAAACTCCGTTGCTTATCTAAGTGATAATTATAGCATATTGTCCTGCTAGAATTGCTACTGGCTGAGTAAGGTGCTATAATAAAATCTATAAATAAAAGGAAGTCCTACTTGTAATAGGACTTCCTTTGAACAAACAGCACCCGCTTCAAAAGCGGTGGCTGGATTATATAATTGCTAAAAAGCTGCTACATAACTAGCCAAAGTTGATATAGGCGGCTTTTTGAATGCAATTATTTTTGGTGATTGTCGAGATAATCGAGCAAAGCCAAAATAAACATGCCAAAGGCTAACATCAAAGTTAGCGCATCGGTGACATTCAAGACTGTAAGACCCTTCTGAAAACTTTTCGTGCATATGGCACCGTCTCCTTTCCAAGATACAGCCACCGCCCTCAAAACTATTGTTGACTGAGAGTTCTAAATAATTGTACCATAATTCTTATTTGGAATCGTTATTAGTTTGGTTGGTGTAAACCTTGCCCGTATTTAAGTAAGGTGCTACAATAAAATTTATAAATAAAAAGAAGTCCTACTGTAAATAGGACTTCTTGAATAAGCAACCTCGCTTTTAAGAGCGGTGGCTGGAATTATAAGATGTCTAAATAGCTATCCCATAACTCGGTCAAAAGTTATATGTGGGGCGGCTATTTTTTTGGTCTTTTTATCATTAACCAAACTGTTAAGACTATGTCGCCAATGACTAAGAAAGAGACATTTGAATCGTTTGGATTCATTTGTACAATTAATATTAGCCAATTGTTGAGAAGTTCTAGCAGTGTCAGTAAAAGATCGAAATCTTTGTTTGACATTTTTATTTAGCAGAAACTGAGTAAGTTTCTGGGCTGTTCCTTTCATTAGACTTCGTGCCATAAGCACCGTCTCCTTTCCAAGAAACCAGCCACGCCCTTATAAAACTCCGTTGCTTATTCAAATATAATTATAGCATACTAGTTTACTTAAAGTTGATGGCAGTTTAGCGTGACTGCTAGATAGCCATCCATGATTTATGATATACATGGCTTATTGATTGCTAAAGTAGTTTTAATGCAGAATAGAACAGTTTTAATGCAGAATAGAACATTAATAAGGAAAGAAAAGTTATCGAGTGTTCGAGAAGCTACTTGTCAATTTAGTTAATTTTGTTATTATTTTGTAAAATTTATTTTCTAAATAGAATAATAGATGTTATTGTAAGCTAATGAAAGGGCAATTGGTTCTTATTATATAAGGATTAAGCACTATTAATAAAAATTTTCTTGTAATAAGTAAGTGTAAGCGTTTGTTACAAAAGTGTGTAAAATAGTGGTCTACCTTGCAATTTTGCCCAAACCTTAGTACAATATGAAGCGTGGTAAGTAATAGCTATGCTTCAGGCACTTAACCTGTACGCATGCGCATGTTTCAGTTGAGAAAGCTACCTCATAAGAGTTATAAACTTATGATTTCGATTTGAAAGATGTTGTAACAATGTAGGCTCAAAGAGACTGGACCTATAGTCTATTACGATTTTGTATATACACAAGGAGGAAGACCACATGAAGAAAAATTTAAGAATTGTTAGCGCAACTGCAGCTGCTTTATTAGCTGTTGCTCCTGTTGCTGCTTCAACTGTATCTAGCGTTTTTGCTGCTGATAGCACTACACAAGCTCCATCAACACCAACTAATGCTCCAGCTGATTCAGGTATCCCTGTTACTAATGGTACCGTTGGTCAAAATGCTAAAGCTCAAGAAGTTAATGTTAGTGTTAATGTAACTAATGCTTCAAGCCTTAAAGATGGTGATGCTGCTGCATCTGTTCAAGCTAGTTTAAATACTGAACTTGGTACAGGTGTTACAGGTGTTACTGCTAGTGTTGCCGGTGTTGTAAACCCTACAACTAATACTGTAGACAAAGCTTACGTTTACGAAAGTGATGCTAATGGTAAGGTAGCAGCTGATGCTAAGCCAGTTCGTGTTCTTGCTGCAGGTAAGACATATGTTGCAGTTGCTCAACGGGTAACTCTTAGTGGCTTGAATGCAACTACAAAGTACATTTTCAACGGTCAAAAGGGTGACGCTGAAGGTAAGCCATCTGCTACTGGTACTGATGGTGTTTATGGTCAATACGTAGCTCCTCAAAATGTAGCTAGTGCTCCATTTACTGTTCCAGATGCTACTAAGCAAGGAAATCCTTACTTCTACGGTGTTAACGAAAAGAAGGCAGTTTCTGTTGGTGCAGTTAGCTTAAAGACTGATAAGACTGTTATTAATACTGTTTCAGACTTGTCAACTGCGATCAAGAGTGCTTATGATGCAAGAATTGATGCATCTGGTGATAATGCTGCAACTGTTAATTACAAATCAGTTGATGATGCAGTTAAAGATGCTTTGAAGAAGGCTAATGTCACTGTAGATTCTAAAGGTAAGTTTGCAGCTCCTGCAAATGATTTCACTGTTACTGTAACTGCTGTTGCATCTAATGGTAAGACTGCTACTTTGCCAGTACTTGTACGTACTGTTGCTGCTACTACCACAAGCTACCCACAAATTGGTTTAGTTGGTGATACTGATGCTAGTTTAGTTAGTGCTGCTAATACTAATGGTCAAGTATACAAGTCAGGTAATGAAACTGTTGAAGTAACTAGTTCTGACTTTGACTTTAACGCAACTACTGGTAAAGGTTTCAATTATTTACCAGTAAACACTCCAGTTACTGATGCTATTGTTAAGAACATTAAGGATGCATTTGTAACTAAGATTAATGGTAATACAGGTGTTTCAATTGACACTACTGTTGATACCAGCAAGGTAAATACTAAGGTAGCTGGTAAATATCCAGTTGTTGTTAGTGCTACTAACCCTGCAGGTTTAACCACTAAGGTTACTTTCATGTTAACTGTTGGTGCTAAGGATGCTAAATATGCTACTGTTCAATACGAAAAGGGCTTAAGCATTCCTGTATACACTATTAATGGTAACAATGTAACTGCTGAAAATGGTGTAACTATTGCTGATGGTACTCAAGTAGCTTACTATGGTGCTCCTGTAACTGTTGGTGGTAAGAGCTATACTCGTATCAACAAGAAGGATGGTAATGAATTCATCGAAACTCAATACATCGATGGTTCATACAAGCCTCAAGCTCAATCAACTAAGACTGTTATGCACGCATCATTCGTTTATGACAAGAACCATAAACGTGTTGATTCTAAGCGGATCGCAACTTACAAGGACGTAACTGTTTACGGCGAAAAGACTAAGTTGAATGACGGTACTGAAGCTTACATGATCGGCACCAACGAATACATCGATGCTGATAATGTTGATGGTCACAACGTAACTTTGAATCACAATTCATATGTTTACAAGACTAGCAAGAAACGTGCTAACAAGAACAAGCTGATGAAGGGTGAAACTGTATTAGTTTACGGTTCTCCTGTAACTCTTAAGAGTGGTCAGAAGTTCTACAGAATTGGTAACAAGAAGTTCATCAAGGCTGTAAACGCTGATGATCCTAAGAACGCTAAATAGTTAGCTTCTAGCATATATTTCGAAAAAGCGAAGGATTTTCCTTCGCTTTTTTTTGTATATATTTTTGTTGTCCTATGATCAATCGATTTAATTAAGCAAAGGAAAATTTCCTTTGCTTTTTATGTTTTAAATCGCATTTTGGGATCTTTCATTAAATGATAACATATGTTATATTGTTCATAAGATTATAAAACATATGTTATTAAATTCTAAATGGAGGATTTGCATTGAACTTTTATCAAAAACAAAAATTACAAAAAGAATTTACAAAAGGATTTAAAAGTGGCAAATTACGCCGAGCAGCTAAGAGTTTATTAATTAGCGCCTTAGTTGTAGGAAGCTTAGGTACTGCTTTTGCTTCAAACACTCAGTTTGTTCAAGCAGGGACTGAGGCTCCAACTAATGAGCCCAATCAAACACAGGCACAAAAAGCTGATATTAGAGCACGTAAAACAATTGAAGTTACTCAAGGCGAAGAGTTTAATATCAGTGCTAAAGATGCAGTAACATATCCAATTGACGCAGTATCAGCTAAATGGGTTGATACCCCGAAAACTATAGATCTTGGACCGCAATTGGCTTATGTCAAAGTAACTTTTGAAGATGGGTCATCTGTTGTTGTCACTGTTTTGGTTAATGTTGTTAAAAAATCCGAGACGTCAGGAGTAACAGAGGCAGAGCAGTATAATCCAACAGCTAAGTCCACAATTGAAGTTGAACAAGGCAAAGAAATCACTGTTTCAGCTAAAGATGCAATTGAAGAATTTCCGGCAGATGCAACAGCAAAATGGACGCATGACGTCAAGACTGATAAGGCCGGTTATCAGATAGCCAATGTTGAAGTTACTTATAAAGATGGTTCGTCGGATCAAGTACCAGTTTTAGTCAATGTAAAGGAAAAGGCAACTACTCCAGACACTAGTGCACCAACAACGCCTGCAGAGCCAACTACTCCTACAGAAACTCCTGATCCAGTAGATCCTGTGTCAACAGTAATTAAGCCTCAAGGTGTTATTACAGTTAAGCAAGGGCAACCATTTACGGTTAAGGCTGAAGATGCGGTAACCAAGCTTCCTGAAGGAGCAACAGCTAAATGGGTCAATGAAATTAAGACAGACAATGCAGGTCCACAATTAGGTTATGTCGAAGTTACTTTTGCGGATGGCAAGAAGCAGCAAGTACCAGTCATAATTGTAGTTAATGCAGTCAATGATTCCACAGAGTCAACTGTTAAGGGCAAAGATGTTGTCTTGGTTGACCAAAGACAACCATTTGATGTTAAGGCTGAAGATGCAGTTGTTGGTATGCCAAAAGATGCAAGTGCTGAATGGGTTAATGAGATTAAGACGGATGATCCAGGTGCCCAATTAGGCTTGGTCAAAGTAACTTTTGCAGATAAGTCTACAGCAGTAGTACCAGTTTTGATTATTGTTAAAGATGTCAAAATACCACAAAAAGATCAATATCAAATTAAAGCTAAGGGAACGATTGTACTTGAACAAGGGGCTAAATTCAATGTAGCTGCTGGAGATGCAATTACTGCATCTCCTAAGTTGCCAAGTTCTGCAAGAGTAGTTTGGGATGAGGATGATCAGATTGATACTAACTTTGTTGGTGAACAAACTGCACATGTCCAAGTGATCTTCTTAGATGATTCGATTGCAAGTGTCCCAGTTACGGTTGAAGTTAAGGCTAAGCAGGATAAACCAGCCACACCGCCAACAGCCAATAAACCAGCGACTCCAGCACCAACTACCCCTCCTGACAATTCGACTAATAATGTGCCATCAGCTCCTGTTCAAACACCAGCTAATGAAGTGCCGAGTCAACCTGACAAATCAGCTACGGATACTAATCAAAATGTAACCACCAAAACTTTGAAACACAATGCTGCTGTTTATGATGAAAATGGTAATCCGACCGGTGTTCAATCAATTAAGAGGGGTACAACGGTCAAGGTTATCGGCACAAAAACAATTGCTGGCAAGAAATATTACCAACTTGATAATGATCAATATGTTAAAGCAAGCAACTTCAAGGGTACTGAAACCAAGCTAAAGCGCAAATCCTATATTTACAATAAGCATGGTAAACATATTGGTAAAAAGACACTTAAAAAGGGCAAGAAAGTTAAGACTTTTGGTAATAAAAAAATCAAAGGTAAGCTTTACGCCTCGCTTGGCAAAGGTCAATACGTTAAGGTAGCTAATTTGAAATAAAGAAAAATTATCGCATATAAAGTAACACGTTATTAAATTTATTTTTTATTTAATTACTATTACTATTGAAATTACTAATAAGTTATAGCTAAAAAATAACAAAATTTATTTAAATGCTTTCATTAATCAGCAACGTATGTTATATTAATATGCAGGAATACTATAACTAGTGTTATTAATTTATGGTTTAATTACCAAATATAGGTCGGAGGATATAAATGAACTTTTATAGTAAAAGAAAATTAGAAAAAGACGTTGCCAAGGGTCTTAAAACTGGTAAAGTGCGTAAATCAGTACGTAGCTTACTAGTTGGAACTGTTGCAGTTGGTAGTTTGCTAGGTGGTTTGGGCTTAAGCAATGCAGCTAGTGTTGTTAATGCTGCTGAAATCAAGACTTCTGAAGGCAATGAGCTAACTGGTTTTGCAAAGCAAAAACAAGATATAATTGATGTTTTAACAAATTATGCAAAAGATCAAAAAGGCGTCATTAAAGATTCACAGTTAACTGATGCTCAGAAAACTGAAGCAAATAAAGTTATTGATGATGCTGTTACAGAAGGAACGGAGTCTATTAATAAGGTAAAAGAGCTGAAAACTCCCGAAGATGTAGCCGCAGCTAATTTGAATTTACCTGAGGACACAACTGTAGAAGAGGCAAATATTGTGCAATTGGCTAAAGCTGAAACCCCTGCACAAGAAAAAATTGATGCAGTTGTTAATGGTGAAGATTCAGAGTATGTTAAGGCTGAAATTACTAACGCTAAGGCAGCATTAGTTGACGGATTGAATAATTCTCAAAAAGAAAAGTATAAAACTCTAATTGAAAATTTAAATAAAAGTATTGATGATTCGGTTAAGGAGAATCAGCAAGCAGGTGAAAGCGCCTTGCCAACTGATATGCAGGCAGTAATGGTTGCTTATACTATGGCTTTAAATGATTTAAATGTGGCTCTTGACGCTGATCCAGAATCTAGCGTTGGCGATATTAATGTTAAGTATTTAACCTTAGATGGTAAGCCAGCTACTATCAATGGCCAACCTGTTGAAAGTACCCTTTCAGGTAAAGGTCACAAGGATGGTGACAAGATTGGTAACAGCTTTGCTACTAACTATGTTGAGGAACAAGTTGGTAGTAAGTACCGTTTAGCTAAACCAGACGAACTTAATGCTGCTCAAGAACAAGGCTTATTTAATGCTACATTTTCTGCTAAAGATCAAACAGTAGCAGTTTATGTTACTGAAAAAGCCCCGGCTGGTAATATTAAAGTAAACTTTGTTACTCCGGATGGTAAACCAGTAACAGTTGATGGTGCAGCTGTTACCGGTACAATTCCTGCTGCAGATAAGCTTGAGGGCGATAAAGTTGACGATAAATTAATTGACAACTTCATTGATAGTCAAGTTGGTAACAGATATCGTTTAGCTAAAGCTGATGAACTAAAACCAGGTCAAAAGCAAGGTTTAGACAATGCTAAGTATACTGATAAGGAACAAGAAGTAACTGTTTATGTTGTTGAGTCTCCAGCTGCTGATATTAACGTTACTTTCAAGACAACAGATGGCAAGCAACTAGCTATTAATGGAACAGATATCAAGGGTGCCATCAGTGGTAAAGACCATGCTGCAGGTGACAAGATTAATGATTCTGTAGTAACCGCTTTTGTTAACTCACAAACAAATGGACAATATCGTTTAGCAACAGCTGAAGAATTAGGCAAGGATCAAAAGCAAGGTTTGACTGATGCTCAATACACTGATGAAGAGCAAAACGTTACTGTTTATGTAGTTAAGAAGGAATCAACAGATAAGCCAGTAGAAGCAAAACCAGCTGCTAACATTAACGTTACTTTCAAGACAACAGACGGCAAGCAACTAACTATTAATGGAACAGATATCAAGGGTGCCATCAGTGGTAAAGACCATGTTGCAGGTGACAAGATTAATGATTCTGTAGTAACCGCTTTTGTTAACTCACAAACAAATGGACAATATCGTTTAGCAACAGCTGAAGAATTAGGCAAGGATCAAAAACAAGGTTTGACTAATGCTCAATACACTGATGAAGAGCAGAACGTTACTGTTTATGTAGTTAAGAAGGAATCAGCTAATAAGCCTGGTGATACTAATAAACCTAGTGACAACAATAAGCCAACTGATAACAATGGTTCTCAAACCCCAGCTACTCCTGCACCAAGTGCTCCAGCTGCTCCTGCTCAAACCCCAGCAAATAACACACCAGCTAAGCCAGATCAACCAGCAAATAATACTGATGCAAATACTGAAGTTAAGACTCTGAAACATAATGCTGCACTGTATGATGAAAATGGTAACCGCATTGGTAGTGATACTCTAAAGAGAGGTACTGACGTACAAATTACTGGTACTAAGCAAATTGCTGGTAAGAAGTACTACGTAACTGCTGATGGTCAATACGTTAAGGCAAGTAACTTCAAGGGTACTGAAACTAAATTAAAGCACAATGCTTATGTTTACAACAAGAAGGGTAAGCGTGCTAATAAGAAGGTTCTGAAGAAGGGTAAGAAGATTAAGACTTTTGGTAACAAGACTATCAAGGGCAAGAAGTTTGCTTCAATTGGTAATGGTCATTACGTAAAGGTAGCTAACTTAAAATAATTAATCTCTAGTTTAAAAACAACGTTCAGTTTTGGACGTTGTTTTTTTTATGCTTTAATAGCATGTTAAAGGTACAAATATAAAATTTGTTATTATTTTTTAATTTTGTTATAAAACTTAAGCTTTACCGTTTTCATTTTCATAAAAGTCAAGCTATTACATGATTCTTTGTGCTAAAAATTCATTATAAAGGAATATATTTTTAAAATAAGCGTTATGTAATGAAATCATGTTTTAAAAGCTTGTGCTATACTACGCTTAATTAATTTACTATAAGATTTATCAGTTTGATAGTAAATAAATTGATTTTGTGTGTTTTTAGTAATTTAAGATTTTAATGAAGGAAGTATAGAAAGAATGAACTTTAATCGAAAACGGAAGTTGCAAAAAGATGTTGCTAAAGGTATTAAGGGAGGCAGACTGCATAAGTTGGCTAAAAACTTGTTAGTTGGCACTGTTGCAGTCGGCATGTTAGGCAGTAGCACGGTATTCTCAAGTAACATAGTAGCAGCGGCAACAACTAAATCTGCTCAAAAGGCAGCAAAAGCTGATAAAACTGATGAATCTAGCAAACTTTCAAATGAACTTGCTGATGTTTTATCTCAAATGCATGAAGGAGTTAAGCAGGTCTACCAAGGGACAAGTAACTTGCAAGGTAAACTTACTTCTGAGCAATATCAACAAGTAAAGCCTAAGATTGATGATATTCTTGCTAAGGTTCAAGACTTACCAGAGCAATGGGATACTTTTGATGTGATTATGCATTTGGAAGATATTACTGACATTTATAACGATGCAGTAGCTATTTCTAACACTTTTAAAGGTACAGGTGTTAAGACCGAATTAGTCAATATTTTGCATGGTGCTGAAACGATTGATCAAAGTTTGGGTTCCAAGCAAATTACTGAACTAAAAGATATCTACACGGCAATTGAAGGCTTACACGGCTCTGATGCGGAAAATGCTGCTGGCGATCTTGCTCAGAAGTTCCATCCATCGATCGCTGAAATGTACCATGGGCTAAATGACTTGAAGCGAGATTTGACAAGTACCGAGTATCAAACTGTTAAAGATAATATTAAGAATATTTTAGCTAAGTTAAAGAAGTTAGAAGATATAGGAAATGATCCGTCTAAATTATTAAATGAAAATGTTCTTGGTATTTACAATGATGCAGTCGAGCTTGCCGATAAATTAGAAGGAACTGGCGTTAAGACTGACTTAGTAGCTATTTTGCATGGTGCTGAAGATCTCAATGCTAAGATTGGTAATACTGAAATTGGGGAGCTAAAGACTGTTTATGAAGCATTAGAAGCGTTAACTAGTGATTCTGATGCTACTAAGCAGAAGATTGGTAAGCTTGCTCAAAAATTGCGTCCAGGTATGACTGATGTCTACCATGGTTTAGCACAATTAAGAAAAGATTTACCAGCTGATCATGCTATTAAGGATCAAATCAAAGGTATTTTAGCTGATATTAAGGATTTGCCAAAAATTGACAATTGGGATGATATTTCTGATAATGACAAAGCCGCAATTAAAGATATATATAATAAAACCTTAACTGTAACAACTACCTTAGCAGGTACCGGTGTCAAGACTGATCTGGAAACTGTGATGTCTGGTTTAGATAAGATGAATCAGGTTATTACAACTGAAGAAGCTGAAGATCTGAAAGATATTTATCATGCTCTAGAAAAGCCAGTGACTGACAATCCAAGTGACAACAATACCGGTTCAGACACTTCATCTGCACCAAGTCAAACGCCTCAAGCACCAGCTAATACTGAAAAGCCAACAGACAACAATACTGGTGAAGCCGCTCCAGCTGAAACTACCAAGACTTTGAAGCATAATGCCTATGTTTACGACAAGAATGGCAAGCGTGCTAACAAGAAGGTATTGAAGAAGAGTACTGATGTCAAAGTTACTGGCACTAAGACCATCAAAGGCAAGAAATACTATGTAATTGCCGATGGTCAATACGTCAAGGCTGCTAACTTTACAGGCACTGAAACTAAATTAAGGCATAATGCTTATGTTTACAACAAGAATGGTAAACGTGCTAACAAGAAAGTCTTGAAGAAAGGTAAGAAGATTAAGACCTTCAGTACTAAGACGATTAAGGGTAAGAAGTTTGCTTCAATTGGCAAGGGTCATTATGTCAAAGTAGCTAACTTGAAGTAATTAGTTTCCTAATTAAAAACAACGTTCAATTTCGAACGTTGTTTTTTTGTTGTAATTATACAATCCTTCGATTTTCTAACTTTGTTTATGGTACTGCATTTTTCACTATTATGTAGTTACAATGTGTTGCTAAAAGCATGAAATATTGCTAAAATTTGTGTGAGGTGAAAATGATGAATAAAACTTTGCAAGCACGTATGGATAGCCAATTAATGGATAAAGCAGAAGGAATTTTAAAGGACTTGGGTCTTAATCGATCTACAGCCTTAAAGATGTTTTATCAGCAAATTGTATTGAATGATGGGCTTCCATTTGAAGTTAAAAAACCAGACAAGCCTAATAATGCAACCTTACAAGCAATGCATGAGGATTTATCTAAGACTAAAGCCTATAACGATTCTAAAGAGTTATGGGATGAATTAGGAATTTAATTCATGTTTCAGATTAAAGCAACTGGTAAGTTCAAGCGAGATGTCAAAAGATGTAATAAGCAAGGGTTAGAAATGGATTTGCTTAAAAAAGTTGTCCATGAGCTTGAATTAGGACATGAGCTTGACCGTCAATATAAAAACCATGGTTTATCGGGAAACTATGATAATTTTCTTGAATGTCATATAAAACCTGATTGGTTATTAATTTATAGAGTTGAACAAGATACTTTGATACTAATTAGAACAGGTAGCCATGCAGATTTATTTTAAAAGCACTAAAAGACATCCTTGAGGGGGGTGTCTTTTGATTACTGGTTTTTAGAACCTAATTGAGAACAGCTGACATGGAGCATTATTAAGTCTTGAGCAAAATTATTAGCTTTATGAGTAGTTGCTAAAATTTTATTTATCAAATAATAAAATAATTATACGTTAAAGCCTATGCAAGCGATAACATATAAAGTATAATGGGATTTATAAAACTTATTAAAGGAGGACACACAGTTGCCCCAAACTAAACAGACCAGTTGGAATTTACCACAAGATCCTAAATATCATGATTGGTCGAAGGCGCTATTGCAGGCGCAGATCGGGCAAGATCCGCAATTAGATCCTTATCTGGTATGTAACGCTGATTATTTAATTAACTTGGATACTATTGCTATATATGAGTTTCAAAAAGAACCATTACTTGGTAAGTATAAAAGTGTAATCTTGGACGCCAAACAGGGGATTGTCCTTAGCAAACGCAGTACTTGTGCGTTATTTACTGCATATGGTCGGCAATGTTTACTTGGCGGAATTGAATTCCAAAGAGAATTGGCTAGCAAATTGCAGTTGCAATCGCAATGCGTGATTGCGACAGGCAAAGTAGCCTTTTTCTCAATGCATGCCTATACTGCTGGCAATAATGATTGGATTGCCTTGCAGCAGATGCGTGACTTTGACTTAGATGGTCGACTGAGAATTATTTTCAAATCTTTAAAATATAATCAAATTGCTTATACATTTAGCTTTAGCAACTGTAGTCGCTATATTGGCACCAAAGTGTGTGATGGTTTGTACTATAACCACGTTATTTTTGAGCTGGGTAAACGATATTTGGAAGAATTATCTGGGTGGCAGGTTAAAACTGCCGCAAGTGACTCAATGATTGATCAGCAGGCATTCTTTATGCCACATCCTACTTTTGAACATTTGTCATTGCAACAGCTCTCTTCGGATTTGCTCAATAAGCAACATTTGCGTTATGGTCAGCAATTAGCGGCATATTACGAATTAACCTTTGTGATTAAAGATCATCAAACAATTTATGGTTTGAGTAAAAGACGTGATACCTTTTTTTGAGATTTTGTGGAATAAACTTCGTGAATTAATTTTGCGAAGTCTTTTTTTGCACTTTTTTCATCCAGTAAGTAGGCCCCATTAAGCTAGGTGGCACTAAATTTTGTTAGTTTAAATAGTCAGCATGATTCCTCTTATTCATATGATACCGCTTACTAAAAGCTGGTTTTGGATATTTAATGTGACTTGCTAATCTATATTTGCACAAGCGCTTGTGACAAAACTTGAAAATGAGGAAATGTCACACAATGAAGATTAGTAAAGCAGCATTTATCACTGCATGGGAAAACCAAAAATTAGTTAGGGGTGCATTAAAAGCAGTCAATGTCAGATTGGACTATACTAACTATGACGACCTATTGCAAGAAGGAATTTTAGTTTATGCCCAGATGTTAAGTACAAGTTCAAAATCGCGTCAAGAAATTGACCGACTCAGTTTCCGCAAAATCATGTGGCACACGTTGGACTTATTGCGTAAAGATCAATGCATTAGTGAACATCAGGAAGAATTGGTGAGTCAAGAAAATGTGCAGCTAACAAATTGGGATAATCAATTGATATTAGCTGGAGAAGTAGTGTGTATGTCGCAATTAGAACAACTAATATTTTTTGATAACTTATTAGGAACACAAACGGTTACTAGCTTAGCTAAGCAGACTGGTAGAACACGCGTCCAGGTAAGCCGTGTTAAACGAAAATTATTGAATCGACTGCGTCAAGTGCTTACCAAATAAATTACTTTTTGTAATAAAAATCAAAGCAATATTACTTTTTGACTACAATTAATTGGTAGCTATTGTCTAGAGGCGCAATGCTCGATACAATAAAGTTGTCACATAAGGAGGAAATATAATTCATGAAACGAAAACTTATCACTGGGTTAGCAGCAGCTGCATTGGTAGGCACTGTTGTCCCGGTTACCAACAACTTAATCGCTGGAGTTTCTGTTACCGAAAAGGTAGCAGCAGCTAGTGCTAGCGAACAGAATAGTTTTTTAAAGACTGCTGCTAAGCAGGCACAAAAGGTATCAAAAAAGTACGGCTTGTATCCATCAGTAATGATTGCGCAAGCAATTGTTGAATCTGATTGGGGTCAATCAGGTCTGGCTGTTAAGGCTAACAACTTATTTGGGATGAAGGCTGATGACAGTTGGACTGGTGGCGTTTATGCCAGCAAGACTCGTGAAGAGGATAAGAATGGCAAGAGCTATTACGTTACTGCCAATTTTAGAAAATATCCTAATTATCAGGCTTCTTTTGACGATAATGGTAAAAAGCTGCGTAAAGGTGTTTCTTGGCAACCAACGCGTTATAAGGGTGCGTGGTTAGAGAATGCTTCATCTTATAAAGCAGCTACTAAGGCTCTGACTGGAACTTATGCCACGGCTAATAATTACAATACGATTTTAAATAATCGGATCACTACTTCTAACTTAACGCAATATGATCCACAGATTTCTAATGCTAAGAAATCTTATACGGTTAAAAAATCGGGAGCTACTTATGCTTGGCCAACTGATCATTCAGTTTCTACAAAAACTGATTCCGTTAATAAAGGTGATAGTGTTAACGTTACTAAGACCATTACCTTTTATAACGGCAAAAAGCGGATGTACATTTCTGGTAAAGGCTGGGTAAATGATTCGATCCTAAATACTGGTAGTGCCTTGCCACCAGCTTCGCAAGCGCCAAAAGGTGAGAAGAAGGTTAACAAGACTTTGATGCATAATGCCTATGTTTATAATGAACAGGGCGAACGTGTTAAGGGGATGAAGGCACTAAAATCTGGTACGGAAGGTAAAACCGTTGGTACTTATGGTACTAAGATGATTAATGGCAAGAAGTATTACCGCATCGGCGATGACCAATACATTGCCAGTGGTAATATCGATGGCACGATGCGTATTTTGAAGCACAATGCTTATATTTATAACGATTACGGTAATCAGGATAATGCACGAAAAGAGAAGAAGGGTAAGTCAATTGCCACTTATGGTTCAGCAGTTAACATCTATGGCAAAAAGTATTACCGAGTTGGGATTCACCAATACATTAAAAAAGGTAATTTTTAACGAGCAGGTAATTTAGATAAGGAACGAAAATTTAGATGAAGATAAAGAAACTAATAACTACTATTGCTATCGGAGTAGGTTTAGTTGCGCCTATTTTTAATGTAAGTCAAAACGTGCAAGCTGCATCCATCAATTCGATTGCCAAGCAGAATAGCTATGTTGGGGTTGACTACTTATATAAGATACTGAAAACTGAGAACATTAAATACAATAAATTTTATGCTGGCGGCAACAAAATTAAGTATCGTAAGGGTAAGCCAGAAGGAATCGTTATTCATGAAACTGCGACTCCTGGAGCTTCAGCCTATAACGAGGCGATTTATTTTAATCGTGAGTGGAAGAATATGTATGCTTATGTGCACGCTTTTGTTGATCACAAGCAAGTTATCCAAATGATGACTCCTAAGTATGGTGTTTGGGGTGCTGGTGCTAATGCTAACAACCGTTTCTTCCAGATAGAGCTGTGTCAGGAATCAACGCGTAATAAATTTGCTAAAAGCGTCAATAACGATGCCATTTATGCTGCTAAAATCTTACATCGTTACAACTTGAAGCCTAACAATGCTTCTAGTGATGGTAAGGGAACTATCTGGTCGCACCATGCTGTTTCGCGCTTTTTAGGCGGAACAGATCACACTGATCCAGACGGCTACTTTGACAAATGGGGCTATTCAATGAGTAAGTTCTACTCATTGATTAAGTATTACTACAATTTACAAGCCACTGATACCAGCAAAGATGCCCCGGATACAACTGCAGACGATGCTAAGCCTGTAGATACTGATTCTGCGACTACTGCAGTGTCACAAGCTCCGACTGGTAAGCAAACCTTGATGCATGATGCTTATACTTATGATGCTGATGGCCAACGGACTACCGCGGAACTAAAGCCAGCTGGGACTGAGGTGACAGTTGGAGATTCTAAGACGATTAATGGTAAGAAATACCTTCAAATTGGTGACAACGAATATGTGGTCGCAAGTAATATTGTTGGAAAAGTGCGAACTTTAACTCATAATGCTTATGTTTATGATACTGTAGGTGTGCGTGCTGATAATTCTGTATTAAAGAATGGTGAGCAAGTACGGACTTACGGTGGTAAAGTTAACATTGCTGGTACTGATTACTATCCAATTAGTACAACGCATTTTGTTAAAGCAGATAATTTTAACTAATATAAAAAAACTAACTTTCACTGATTAGGTTGAAAGTTAGTTTTTTTGCTTGAATTGCAGTAAATAACGATTGCTTAATGTATCTACATAGGATATACTTCATGTAAAAGGTAGGAGACGAAAATGACTGCAATAATTGGAAAAACCCGGATTGCCCAATGGGGCAATTCCAAGGCTACTAGAATACCTAATAACATAGTTAAACAATTACATCTTAAAGAAAATCAATCACTAACAATTACCCTTAAAGATAATTCGATTGTGTTGACTCCAGAAGAAAAACAACCCAAAAATATTCATGAACTGTTTGCTAATTGGCAAGATGATGGGCAACGAGCAGAAGAATTAGATTGGGGCACATCATCAGGGCATGAACTAGAATGGTAAAACAAGGTGATATTTTTTATGTTGACTTTAAGCCTAGCAAGGGTCACGAGCAGATAAATCGGCGTCCAGCAATTGCTCTCAGTCATGACTTGGTGCAAGCCACTAGTAATATGACAATCGTTGCGCCAATTAGTAGTACGCAACGTAATTTTCCAATGTATCATACTCTAACTAGTTCGCAGAATGTGTATGGTAAAGTATTGTTAGATCAGACTATTGCACTTGATTTGCAAGCGCGTAGCATTACGCAAAATTCGATAGTCGATCGGGTTTCAAAAGCAGAATTAATTGAAATCATCGAGCTGTACAAGTTACTATTTACTGTCGATGAATAAAAAAACTAACTTTCACTGATTAAGGTGGTAAGTTAGTTTTTTTGCTTGAACTTGTCATAAATATTCAATATTAGGCAAATGATAAAGTAGATTACTAAAATGATAAACGTCACGAAAATGGTCTTCATGAACAATGCTAAATCAGTAATAAGTGTCATAATTAAAAAACTGACGTAAATAAAAAAAATAATAGACATTAAGCGATTGAGTTTACGTTCACGGTTGATGAAGTGTGCCCAATTATTATGATCTTTATGATTATTCTGCTTCATATCAGTAGTTACCTCCTAGCGAATGGTATTTATAAATTATATAATAGCGCTTGACATTAAGCAAAAATGAGATAGACTAAGAATAACTTAATTACAGAAAGGAAAAATATTATGATCAACTCATTTAACTTATTAAATGCATCTTGGCAAGGCCAGCATGATTGATCGTAATCGCGTTAGTGGCGGATACGATCTGGCAAACAGTTTGTATCCGTGCTGACTACTTTTTGAATTGACGAAGTTTGCTTGCATGGTAACAACATGCAGCAGGCTTTGATTCTCCCTTGGGCAGACCAGAGTAATTGCTGGTTTGCCTTTTTTGTTGAAAATTTTGCTCAAGATAAACAAGGAGAAACAAATGAAACGAATGATGGCATTGATTGCTGCAATTGTGGCTTTTTTAGGTTTTGACTTAGCCATTGCGCCAGCTCAAAATAATCAGCAAGAAGCAGCTAAGCCCAAAGTAGTACGAGTAGGAATCTTGCAAATGATTACCCACCCAGCGCTAAATTTAATTCATCAAGGAGTCATCGATGGTCTTAAGGAAGGTGGCTATACCCAAGGAAAGAATCTCAAGGTTGAATTCCTGAATGCACAGGGCGATCAAAGTAATCTGAAAACGATGTCGCAACAACTGGCTAATAAAAATGAAATGCTGGTAGGGATCGCTACTCCAGCAGCACAGTCACTAGCCAATAGCGCCAAAAAAGATACCCCCATTATTTTAGCTGGAATTTCTGATCCTGCTACTAGTGGTCTGGTTGAATCAGAACAGCATCCAGGTGCTAACATCACCGGTTCATCTGGTGATAATCCAGTAAATGAACAGTTAGCTTTGATGCGGCAGATTTTGCCACATGCTAAGAAGATTGGCATTATTTATACTTCGTCAGATCATGGTGGACAATCTAGTGCTAGACAATTTTACAAGGTAGTTAAAAAGGCTGGATTGACGCCTAAGATGTATACCATTGCCAATACTAATGATCTCCAGCAGGTTGCCAGCCAAATGGTGACGCAGGTCGATGCGGTTTATGCCGCTAACGATAACAATGTCGCTTCGGCGATGAAGACATTATCTGATGTGGCTAATAAGGCTAACATTCCGGTATTTCCGTGTGCTGAAACAATGATTGCAGATGGCGGAGTGGCTTCATATGCTATTAGTCAACGTGAGATGGGCCGCGTAGCAGGCAAGATGGCTGCAAAAATTTTACAAGGTAAAAATCCTGCTACTTATCCAGTTAGCAAAATTAAAAGGGGTCACTACATCATTAATGAAAAAGAAGTTCGCAAGTTGGGATTAACTGTTCCACATAAAATTATGGCCCAAGCTAAAGCGAAAGGGAGGATTATCAAATGAGTTTAATTACATCGAGTATTGGTCAGGGATTGTTATGGGCAATTCTAGGTCTAGCCTTATATCTAACTTTTCGAATTTTGAATTTTCCTGATATGACGGTTGAAGGAACCTTTCCGTTAGGAGCAGCAATTACAGTTACTGCGATTACTAAGGGATGTAGTCCAGCAGTTGCCACCTTGCTAGGTTTTTTAGGTGGAGCTTGTGGCGGTTTAGTCACTGGATTGCTTTATACCAAAGGTAAGATTCCGATTTTACTAGCCGGAATTTTGGTCATGACCGGTTGTTTATCAATTAACTTACACGTGATGGGGGGCTCGAATGTTTCTTTATTAGGACAAAAAACGCTCTTTTCAGCTAAGTTCTTCCAACAATTGCCGCGTTACTTTGATACCGTAGTTATTGGTGGCATTACAATTATTATTATCACTATCTTGGTTGCTTTATTTTTACATACTGACTTGGGACAGGCCTTCATCGTCACTGGTGATAATGAGGTAATGGCACGCTCGCTGGGCATTAATACGGATAACATGACTATTTTAGGATTGACCCTTTCTAATGGCTTAGTTGGTTTAAGCGGTGCGTTAATTGCTCAGAGTAATGGTTATGCTGATGCTAACATGGGAATTGGGATTATCGTGATTGCTTTGGCCTCAATTATTATTGGCGAAGTGGCTTTTGGCTATTTGACCCTTAATCAGCGCTTAATTGCGGTTACTTTAGGCAGTATTATTTACCGTTTTGTCTTATTAATTGTCTTACAACTAGGTTTTTCAACTAATGACTTGAACTTGATTTCAGCAATTATTTTAGCAATTTGCTTAATGTTACCGAATTTACGCCATTATTTGAAGCTAGATGGTATTTTGCACAGAGGGGTAAAACAAAATGGAAAATAAGGTTGTTCTAGAACTGGAAAATGTAACCACCGTAGTTAATCAACATACGCCAGCTGAAGCCAAGATTCTGCATGACTTTAACTTGAAGATTAATCAAGGTGACTTCATTACCGTAGTTGGTGCTAATGGTGCTGGTAAGTCAACACTATTCAACACGATTGCTGGGACAATTATCCCTAGCAGTGGTCAAATTCGTCATATTGGTCGCGAGATTAATCATGATTCGGTAGTGAAAAGAACTAAATTTATCAGTCGCGTCTTTCAAGATCCTAAGATGGGCACAGCTCCGAGAATGACGGTGGCAGAAAATATTTTATTAGCGTTAAAACGTGGGCAGCATCGCGGTTTGCACGCTCGCGGGTTAGCTGCTCACCAGTCACAATTAGAGCAATTGACTGCTACAGTTGGCAATTCGCTGACGGAGCATTTAAATACGCCAACGGAACATTTGTCGGGTGGGCAAAGGCAAACTTTGAGTTTCTTAATGGCAACGTTGAATCATCCAGACTTATTATTGCTTGATGAACATACAGCCGCCCTTGATCCCAAGACCAGTGTCAAGTTAATGGCTGAAACCAATCGGGTAATTACACAGCAGCATTTGACTTGTCTAATGATTACGCACCACTTAGAAGATGCCCTAAAGTATGGCAATCGGTTAGTAGTACTGCGCGATGGTCAAGTGGCAGAGAACATCAGTGGCTCGGCTAAGCGAACACTGACTAAAGCACAATTGCTGGATATGCTTGTGGTGTAAAGTGCTAACTATCAAAAAGCAGCAGGCATAAAAGTTTATTACCCATAAAAAGCGTGTTTCACATTGAAGTGCAACACGCTTTTTAAATTACTTAATTAATTTGGTATTTAACGATTCTATCAAGCTAAATCACTGTAAATTTAACAACATCTTATCTTTATTAATTATTTGTTTTGCCCATGGCACAGACTCATAACCATCGATAACGTCTATTTTGTTACCATCTCTCTTATAAATACGCTCAAATTTGTATGTATTATCATAAATTTCAACTGTATCAAAGTACGATATGATTTCAGATAGAGTTTTCAAGGACTTTGGATAACGTCTTTCGATTACTTTATCAGGTATACCATGACCACCTTTAACAACTCTAGCTTGTACTCTTTCCTTAGCCAATTGGGGACTACCAAGTCCTACATAGAGAAGATGGGTAATAAAGCCCTGATCTTTCGCTTTGTTAAGGATTTTTAAGTAAGAATTTTTTGAGGAAGCAAAAGTTGTTTCCATATTAAAGCTTTGATGATTTTCAATAAATGAGTAGATTCTATCTACTTCTAATCTCATTGCTTTAAAGTTTTTAGATTGATCATGCCAATCCCAATGATTATCTCTAGCTATTTCATCTGCATTAGCTCGTTTACTTTTTTTGATTTTACTTGTAGAAGCGCTATACAGCGAAGATTTGCCAGCTCCATTAATTCCGGCAAAGATATACAAGTCCAAAGTCATCTTATAAATTCTTTCGCATTAATTATTTTAGCCTGACGCAATTGAAGTGCACGATTATAAATTGTATTCCAAAACTTTTTATCTTCTGGATCGGTTGCCTCTGAGATACGCTCAGATAATTCATCATCATTTAGCTTTGCAATCCGTTTATCTAAATCTTCAGTTGCTTTAAAATTTATTTTACCCTTCGTATCCATTTTTACCCTCCGAATAAACTAATTGAATGTTGATGGGTTAATTTTATCACAAGACCAAATTCAGTTTAATCTTAAAGTTATCGAAATAATTTTAAATTCATAGATAATTCTATGAAAGTTAGATTTCTTTCTTGAAGTGTAAGATTTAGGAATAAAAATAGCTAATATTGAACAAAGTTGAGTAATTTGTGGTAGTTAATGATTATTATACACTCAAACATGATATAATAGTTAATATGCTTGGAATAGGAGATTTGAGAAAATGGTCGAAAGAGCAACAGGTAAAAAAAGATTGCAGATCCAAATGGATAGTAATCTAGTTAACGAAGTAGGACAAATTTTTGACGAATTAGGCTTATCTCCAACAACAGCAGTTACTATGTTTTATAAACGTGTAGCTGCTGAAGGAGGACTACCTTTTGATGCAAGACTAAGTCGGCATGAGAAAGCCTCTCTATCATTAGCTAATGCTGTTAAATTGCTTCCTGTACAAGAAGTGAAAACGGTAGATGAATATAATAAGTGGGTTGAAGATGACGACTAATTTCAATGTTAATGATATTGTGGACGCGTATGTCACTTATTTTGAAGGTGAGGGTGGGAAGAGAAGACCTGTCTTAGTAGTTGGAAGGGATAATGACACAGTCGATGTGCTTAAAATCACTTCTAAATATGAAGGCAAATCAAAGTCGGTAAAGGCACATCGTTATCCGTTAAAAGATTGGCAAATTGAAGGCTTAAGTAAGTCATCTTATGTGGATATTATGGCTATACAAAAATTATATATACCTGAACAGCGATATATGATTAAGCGTGGTACCATTACGGATGATGACTTGGAAGGACTAGCCAAGTTTATTACTAAGTATGCCTAAATGCATTAAGTAATTATTGTGGAGAATTCTTGAACCTATCTGTCCTTTTTAATCGGTCTAATTGAGGAATTTTAAAAACTACTAAGGCTAAAAAAAGATTACCCACAAAAAGTTGACACTAACAGTAGTTAAATTATCTAGCAAAAGTTGTAAGTCTTGTAGTAAACTAATCATATAGAAGAAAACCTCTCTGAATGTAATCTTGTTCAAACTACATTTTAACAGAAGGCAATCTTCTATTTTTTATTTTCCCCACAAATACTTTACGCTAACTAAAGGCATTTTACATGAATTGGTTGAAGCGATTAAGTTATTCAAGTAGGTGCAAATTTAGTCCAAGATTTTCTTGGCCTATTTTGTAAAAAACTTAATTGGGCTAATTGTTAAACCTGAAAAAACTAGCAAAGAAAAGGTACGCTAAGTGCTCTGGTCCCCGAAGCTAAAGCAACTAACTTAATGACATCAACTAGATTAGAACAAGTCAACTGGTATAAAGGTAGGCAATAAGGGCAAGCAAAATTTTGAAATAAAAAAAGCAGTCTTATGACTGCTCCAGGTACCTTACAAGTGACTGAACTTGCTTAGCACATCATGTGTTGCGTATTAAACACATTACCTTAGTAAAGTAAGTATATCATGATTATCAAATCTGGTAAAATAAATATGCACGTTATGTGCACCATCTTGGAAAGTTGACTGGCTTTCCGTAAAGGAGGTGAAAAAGCGTGTCAAACATATTTACCTTAGTATTGTTTTATTTGGTCTTAACTAAGACTGAGCGAATTCTTGATAAGCTTATTAAGCTTTTAGATAAGTTGCTCAAGTAAAACAGCAGAAACAGCTCGGAAAATCCGAGCTATTTTTGTAAAATAGCAAAGAAAAAGTCCGCTAAGTGCTCTGGCTCCCCGAAGCTAGAGCAACTAACTTAATAACATTGAGCGGCTAGATGGTACATTAACTAGATTAGAGCAGTTCAACTGGTATATTAATAAGTTTGTGGATGATTTTTCCAATCCTCATCAAAATCTGCTAGATTAACTACATAATTTTTAAAAGAGTTTCCTTGGATATTAAAACTCCCCCTGATAGCCCCCATTAAGTTCATTAAAATTATAAGATCGTCTTCTGTGTGTACGCGTATTTCAATAGAATTAGAACCTGTAGTTTTTTTAATAGTAGTAGTTGGAGCAACTGTTTTTAATATTGCAAAAATATCTTCTAATTCTGAATTTTTGTTGATATCCATTTTTGAGCAGCTGTGTAAATCCTTTCTAAGATATTGTTAAGCTGATGATAAGCTCATTTTATAGCTTATGCAATAAGGTTTGGAACCTTAATTCAAGCATATATCATGTAGTACAATATTATTGAGGTGAGATAAATGGCACAAACGGCAAGAATTGAAACAAGAATGGATTCGGCTATTAAGGCCAAAGCTGATGCTGAATTAAAGAAGCATGGTATGAGTATTTCTGAATTCGTTAGAATGAGTTTAACTGAGGTAGCTACTGCAGGCTTACCAGAATATTATGTTACTCCTAAGCTTAGCCCTACATTGTTGGCTTCAATTCATGAAGTAAAAGACGATATGGAAGGTAAAATTAAGTTACCAGAAGCTACTAACTATAAAGAGTTAATGGATATGTTAGATGACTAAAAGAATTCTTTGCGCAGAAAAATAATGTAAATTCTGCTTAATTTAATTTTGATGAAACTAGATAGTGTATAAAATTTGGTCTGGTCGTGTCTTTAAGGACACGATTTTCTTTTTAAAAAAATGAATTTTTACATAAAAAAAGCAGTCAATTAAGGCTGCTCCAGGTACCTACAAGTGGTCAAACTTGCATGCACGCTTTTACACTGAATAACGTGTAAACTTTTCCTGACTTAATTATATCATATTATGTTTTTCTTTTCATAGCGTAGCTTATTGAAAAGGTATAATTTTGTTTGGTAGAATAAATACGCACGCTTTTAAAGTGCGCAACTCTAGGAAAGTTTAGTCAACTTTCTTGAAAGGAGGTGAGCGCGATGAATGACGTTGTAAAACTTTTCCTAACAATTTTTTACTTAAACAAGCAACTAATCTGCTAAATGCTATAAATAGTATATTAGATAAGTTGATTAAACTACTTAAGTAATATTATTGGGAGACAGGTGGTTTTGTACCTGTCTTTTTATTATGACTAAAAGGATTCTTTGCGCAGGAAGCGAAGTAGAAAAACTAACATGATTTTTGCTTAATTCAATTTTGATAAAATTTTTTGTCTGATCGTGTCCTTGAGGACACGATTTTATTTTTTAAAAAGAAACAAAAAGTGATCCACTAGGGGATTGCTAAGCCAACACGCAAGTAAGCGACTTGCAGTGCACGTTTCTTGTGTGTCTGATGACGCACTTATATTTTCTAAGAATAGTGTATCACCTTTTTGTTAAGAGTGAAATCTTAAAGGTTTAAGTTAAATCAAGGCTAGTAAGTTACTACTGGTATAGGCTATACATATTTAGACAGATCCTTATCATAATCAGTTATCTCAATTTGATATTCAACTTTATGGGTATCGTCTGGCTGTTCTACTGTGCTAAATGTAAAATATGATCCTCAACTTCCACACCAGCCTAAAACAGTATGGAAATCTTGTAAAGAATATACGTAAATAATAACGTTATCTAAAATAGTTTCATATTTATAATCTAACGGGTTTTGAGTAATACTGTCTAAAAAACTTATTAAGTTTTTTTGTTTATCTTTGTTCATTCTTAATACCCAAATGCTGTAGTTGGCTTATTTACAGTTGGCTCCAAGGCTAGTCCTAACTTTTTATAAAAATAAGGGTAGTGATCCTTGTCAACGCAAACTCGCGTTAATTATTCAATAATTTGTTTTCTAGCGCTTCTGTCAGTAGTTGTGAAAAGTTGATTTTTTCTTTTTTCCCAAGATCAACCAGATATTCTGGAACTGAAACATTCTTTCGGATTTTCGGAGATTTGCTACGCAACCATTTTTCCATATCAACTGTAACATAAACCACTGATTCATTAGTCTCTAACTTCCAAGTACGTGGGTCTTGTGGCTTAGGATATTCTTCTCCCTCAAGCATAGTTGCAATTGCATCTTCAGCCCAATACACAGCATCTTCTAGTGTTTTTCCCTGGGTTACCATACCCTCAATATTGGGAGAACTAACGCCAAAGTAATGACCATCTTCATCATTTACTTCAGTAATAATAACTGGATAAATTAATTTTTTCATATTTTTAGATATGTCAAGGTTAAGATTATTCAAGCCCTGCTTGTTTGATCATATCTAGCCTCTTTTCTTGACTATTATAGTGTAATAGAGAAAGTAAAGCTCGACTATTTTAGCCGAGCTTTTTTAATGCTATTTAAATTTTGATGAATAATGCATGTCAGTAAACTTGTGGTGATCATATTTCTTTGTTAACTTTTTAGTTTTAAAAAGTTGATTTGTAACTTTAAAATTATTAGCTTGGGCTTTAAAAAGAACTTTATACTTTTTTCCACCTATACTTTCAGTTTTACAAGTTATTGCAAAATCATCTTTTTGAATTGGCTTTGCTAAAGGCCAGCCTAAAACTGCCCATTTCAAGCCGTTATGATGCCTCCAAGTCATTCTATATACATGAAGAAATAGTCTCTTTTTTTCACAACTTTTCTTTCAATTTTTTGACATTTGCCAAGGATATTTATGTGTTCCTTTTACATAACCATATACCGCAAAGCTACAATTTCCTGCACCACTTGTACCTAAGGGAACATTAATGGGAATACCTGAATTTCCAGCAGCTTCATGTCCTCCCCAATAGCCACTCCAACTTTTGGGGAAAAGCCAAGTTCCTTTAATCCATCCATACTTATTCCCTGTTTTAACATGATGCTTCTTAGTCTTTTTCTTCTTAGTTTTGGTTTTTGAAATAGTAGCTGTAGGAACCTTAACAGGTGCTTGTCCATTCTCAATTTCAGAAGTGTTAGCAACCGTGTTGATATTTGCTACTGATGGCTTATTACTAGTTGTAGCTGCTGAGTAAACCGGTTTAACTTCGCTAAGTGGAACATAAACTTTGTCAAAACCAATAAATTGTTGTCCGTTTATGGTCTTGATAGGTGATGAAGTAGGATAAAATTTGAACCCAGCTTTAACGGTAGCATTAGGTTGAATATTCCCATTAGCATCATATTGTGGAGAATCATGGTCTAGCAAGTAATATTATATTCAACGCTTTGTGCTGCTTGAATATTCTGTGGTGCTATTGCTATGGTTTCTATACTACTTGTGGCTAAAACTACTGACGCTAGTACTACTAATAACTTTTTCCTTTTCATCTTCTATGCGCTTTCTGTAATAATATAATAAAATCATTATACTACGCAGTTAAGTTATTTTGCTATACTTTTTATTTATTATTTTTCAATATCATAATTAAATTGCCGTGAAAAAGGCAATCAGTCCAAAGACCACACCAGCCATATTGGCCACAGCTAGTGGAATATCGCGTTCCTTTTTAAAAAGGGCATAAATCACCCATAAGAAAGTATTGATTGCGGTGGCCAGCGGTTGAATTGGATTACCTTTAGCCCCGTGCAAATTATCAATAATCTGGGGAATATAGGAAACGTACATCAAAATTCCCGTTACTGAAGCTACCCAACCTAAAATAGTAAAAAATTTATTTTCTTTCATTGTTACTTCTCCTTTGTTGCTTAATTGTATCAGGTTATATTTGTTATTAAAAAAGATTGAACTTTAAGTAGAATATATTATTTTAACCAAATTGGTGACATTTATCATCTGTTAGTTTTGTTACTTAATGTTTATAATCAAATTAATAAGAAAGCGTTTTAAAAATAGGAGGGAAATAATGACTAGTAATAAATATTATTTAGGCACGTCAATTGCAGCGGCAGTACTATTAACTTTAGGATTGACGAGTATGTCCAATGATGTTCAAGCAAGTGACATTCCGAGTGTACTTTTACAAGACAATCAACCGGGCAAGTCTGATCCACTGCTTGATGGTAAGTATGTGTCAAATGGCTATAGTGATGATGGGTTTACTTTTTTAAAGCCGACGGCAACTTCGCCTGAGCGAGAAGATTCTTATCATTTGAATGTTGATCGAGATTGGTCTAACGACTTACAGACGATTATTTACGATGAGGAAAATCAGGAATATGTCATTTATTATTTGCATACTGCAAATGTAACTAATAGTGATACGGGTAAACAACAAAATTGGGACCGTGTAACTACTAAAGATTTTATTCACTTTTCTAAACCGACTACGGCGCTAAGAGACTTAAATGGTGATATTGGCGATGCATGGAGTAGTGCATGGACAGGATCAATTATTACCAATCAAGGTCAGATTACTGGTGTGCCTAAAGGAGCTAAAGTTGCCTATTTCTCCGGTTTAAGCAATAAAGATAATCAACAAAATGTCTGGGCAGCCTGGTCCGATGACAATGGTAAAACATTTAGTTATCCATTGAACGATAAAAAGATTATTCTAGACCATTATTGGGATTGGACGTCCATTAATCGCTCTGATGAACGTGATCCAGCAGTCTTTTATTGGCAAGGTAAGCTCATGATGTACCTAGCAGAAGGTGACAATATTGGGGTCTATCAATCAAAGGATGGAATCAATTGGGCGAATGCTAAGGGAAGTCAAAAAGACAGTAAGATTCCTAGCAAGGATTTTCTTAAGGGCTTACCATTTGAAGCGCCAGTTGAATGTCCTGTAATTAGGAGTATGAAGACTACTGATGGGAAAGTAAAACAAGTTCTCTTTGTCGGATCCAAGGCTCCTGGAGCTAATCAAACGACTGGAACTTATTATACTGTTGGTCACGTAGATGATGATGGAATGTTCGTTCCAGAAACTGATGCTAAGCGGCTAGATCAGGGAACTGATTATTATGGTGCTAACTTTAGCGGTAGTGAAGATTTAGCTCATGCCGATTCTGACCTGATTACAATGGGTTGGGTTGGTAATTGGAATTATATTAACTCTGGGATTAAGGCCAATCAAAATGGTTATGCTCCTAACTCTAAGCGGCTAGGTGCCTACACTTTGGCGCGCAAGATTACCCTTAATAATGACCTAACGCTGAAAAGTGTCCCGATTACGACCGGGCTTGAAGCCGGTAAGGCTGAAAGTAAAGATGGCAAAGTAAGTGAGCAAGTAAAAGGTGAAAATGATTATTACGAGCTATTAAATTTGACTAGGCAACCCGCTAATAGTAAATATACGCTTCATTTTGCCACAAAAGATGATCAAGATTATCAAGGTGCAGTTCGGATTGAATTTACTCAAGGCAAGGATCACAATATTATCATTTTTGATCCGACTACTGGAAAGTATCGAATTGATGGTAAGAGCAGCGAATTATCAGGTGATGCAGCCAACTATTACCAGAATGGTTTGGAAAGCGGCTTAGGTTATATTAATGACTCTGGCCTAAAGAATACTAAAGACTTTGGTTTAACTGTCTATGCTGATAAGACTTCTATTGAACTGTTCTTTTCTAATGGACAAGCTGCCACAATGAGTCGCTTCTGTGTTAATAATGTTCAAGATGTAAAAATTTCAGCCCAAGATGAGCAAAAAAATAATCAGTTTGAGATTAGTTATCAGGAAGTTGGGCCTAAATTAGTAGGTTATGAAGCTAAGGTAGAACCTAATATTGAATCAAGCAGTACAACTAATGTACCTAAGCAACCCGCTAAAGAGAATGCTGTTTCTGAACCGGAGTCTCCTACAACGATTGCACAGCAAGAAACTGAAAAGACGGTGATGCATAATGCCTATGTCTATGATCAAGCTGGTAAGAAAACAGCCCAGAAAATTCCAGCAGGCAAAACGGTAAAAACTTATGGCACTAAATCAATTAACGGTAAAAAATACTATGTTTTAGCTGATGATCGGTATATAGCTGCGGGAAATATTTCTGGCACCAAGCGCAAATTAAAGCATAATGCGTATGTCTATAATCAACATGGCAAACGGACTAGAGGTAAACGTCTGAAGCGCAACAAACAGGTTAGGACTTATGGCAGTAGTGTCAAGCTTCATGGTAAAAGATATTATATAGTTGGCAAAGAGCAATATGTTAAGCAAGCTAACTTTTAAGTCTAAATTTAACTAACTGAAACTTGAAAGCTAGAAATCACCTCAAAAGAGCGTGATTTCTAGCTTTTTTGCCTAAAAAATAAAAACGCAAGCCCTCTCTGCGTTATACTTTAAATAACCAAAACTAAAGTTACAGGAGTTCTTACGTTATGAACAGTATACCGCAATTCAATCAAGAAAAGGACACTTCTTCCTTAATTTCATCTTTTACAAAATTAATTGGTCTAGCTGACTTAAGTAAACAAGTTAATTTTAAACGTCATTCTTTAGTTAGCCTGCTCATGGTAGTCAAATGGTTAATCCAATCACGTTTTGCCCGTAAATCACTGTATCGTTTTGACCAACCAGCTGAATTTACCTCTAAGACTGGCAGAAATATCCTTAATGATGGCCGCATCAATTGGCAAAAACTGCTTTGCTTAGCTGCTGCCAAACTAATTAAAGTACTTAAACCGGTAATTGACAAGCGTAGAAGACTAGCTTTGATTGTAGATGATACTTTGCTAGCACGTTCCTATTCTAAGAAAGCTGAATTACTTGCCAAAGTTTACGATCATAATGAGCATAAATATATTAATGGTTTTCGTGGCTTGACCGTTGGTTGGAGTGACGGCAATACTTTTTTTGCCAGTTAATTTTGCTTTGATGTCCACCAAGAAAAAACAAAATCTGCTTGGCAGTAAAGCCACTACAACCGATAATCGTTCTATTGCAGGCAGAAGAAGAACCCAAGCCCAAAGGCAAATGAATGATGTCACGGTTGAATTGCTTAAGCAAGCTATCAATGAAGGAGTACCAGCAGACTATGTACTGTTTGACAGCTGGTTTGCCTCGCCAAAAATGTTCTGGCAGTTAAAGCAGTTAGGATTAGACAGTGTCTCGATGCTTAAGTTGAGCAAGAAGGTATACTACCGCTATCGTGGTCGCCTTTATGATGTAAAAAGTTTGTATGAACGCTTAGCTGGCTCAAAGCTGAAAGCCAAAGATGACTATCTTTATAGTTGTGTAGTCGAGGCAGAGTATCAAGGACATAGTTTTCCTATCAGACTAGTATATGTTACTAAACGTGGTAATAAGGGAAAGTACTTGGTCTTGGCTACCACCAGATATCAGCTGCAACCTAAAGAAGTCATTCAGCTTTATGGTCGTAGATGGCAGATAGAAACCTACTTTAAAGCAGCTAAGCAATACCTAGCTTTAGATAAATCACAAATTCAAAGTTACGATGGTCAGTGCGGATATTTTGCAATTACCGCCTTAACTTATGACTTGCTGGCTTGGCAAGAGAGACAAGCAGTTGATGAGCGAACAATTGGGGATTTATTCTATTTGATGAATGATGCGTTGCCGGATTTGGCGTTTGAAGAAGCATTGGTCTACCTGCTAAGTGCCCTAAAAGCAGTTAAAGAAGAAATAACCACAGAAGTCGAGCGGATAATAAATAATTTTATTAAATTACTGCCAAGATTTATTCAAAAGCAGCTGCAGAGAAGCGTCTAAAATATAATTAAGAACCAAAAAAGCCAGACTCAATAAGGAATCTGGCTAGTTTTACTGCTTTCAAGTTTCAGTTAACTAATTAAAAAACCACTTACGATGTGTTGTAAGTGGTTTTTTAGCATTGCTGGAAATATTTGTTATTTAAAACTGCAAAAAAAGCTATTTTTAACGAAATATTTACATTTATCATCTGTAATTTTTGTTATTTAATGCTTATAATTAAATTAAAAGGTAAGCGCTTTTTATGGGAGGAAAATAGTGAATTATAATAAATATTGTTTAGGTACTTCAATTGCAGTAGCAACACTTTTAAGTTTGGGCATAGTTAGCCAGCCTAAAGCGGTTAATGCCAATGTATCAGCTAGTGTCCAGCAAAGTAAGTTAATTGCTAATGCAAATAAATCGGCAGTTTCTAATGGTTATACCGATGATGGCTTTACTTATCTAAATCCATCAGCAACGTCGCCAGAGCGTGAAAACTCTTATCATTTAAATACTGCTGATAATTGGTCAAACGACTTACAGACGATTATTTATGATCAGAAAAATCAAGAGTATGATATTTACTATCTTTATACCGGTAAGGTTATCTTAGGTAATACTGGATTTCGGCAAAATTGGCTACGAGTGACCACCAAAGATTTTGTTCATTTTAGTCAGCCAACAGTGGCAATTAAGGATTTGCATGGTGATATCGATGATACTTGGGGTAGTGCGTGGACAGGCACAATTATTACCAACAATGGTCAGATTACTGACGTGCCTAAGGGAGCTAAAGTAGCTTATTTTTCAGGATTGCGCAATAAGGATTATCAACAGAATATTTGGGCAGCTTGGTCCGATGATGATGGTAAGACCTTTAGTCATCCGCTAAATGATAAGAAACCTATTTTGGATCATAGTTGGCCTGGGGTTTCAATTGATCCGTTTGATGAACGTGACCCGGCCGTCTTTTATTGGCAAGATAAATTAATTATGTATACTGCTGAAGGCAGTAACATTGGAGTTTATCAATCAACTGATGGCCTTAAGTGGACGATGGCAAAGGCTAATCAAAAAGATAGTAAAATTCCTAGCAGCGACTTTCTCAAGGGGTTACCATTTGAAGCACCGATTGAATGTCCGGTCGTTAGAAGCATGAAAACTGCTGATGGACAAGTAAAACAAGTGCTCTTTGTTGGTGCTAAGGCTCCCAATGCTGGGCAAACAACTGGTACTTATTACACAGTGGGTCATTTGGATAAAGACGGTATTTTTGTTCCAGAAACTGATGCCAAACGATTAGATCAAGGAACTGATTATTATGGTGCTAACTTTAACGGAAGTGATGATTTGGCTCATGCCGATTCTGAACTAATTACGATGGGATGGGTTGGTAATTGGAGCTATACCAATTCAGGCATTAAAGCTAATCAAAACGGTAATAATCCTGATTCGACGCGGCTTGGCGCGTATACTCTAGCGCGTAAACTTACTCTTAATAATGACTTAACAATTGCTAACACGCCAATTACGGAGGGTCTTGAAACAGGTAATATTACAAAGAAAAGTGGCAAGGTTGGCCAACAAGCAGCTCTTCCCAATAAGTATTACGATTTGTTAAATTTGACTAAGCAGCCAGCTAATAGTAAATATAAGTTGCACTTTTCGACTAATAATGGTGCAAACTACCAAGGCAGTATCAAACTCGAATTTACTCAAGGTAAAGATCATAATGTCATCATTTTTGATCCAGCAACAGGTAAATATCGGATTGATGGCGAAAGTAGTGAGTTATCAGGTGAAGCAGCTAAATATTATCGTGATGGTTTAGCTGATGGTCGTGGCTATCTGAATGATTCTGGGTTAAAAGATACTAAGGACTTTACCTTAACGCTTTATACTGATAAAACTTCCATTGAGTTGTTTTTCTCTAACGGACAAGCAGCCACAATGGGCCGGTTTTGTGTTAATAATGTTCAAGACGTGAAGATTTCAGCTCAAGATGATCAGCAAACTAATCAGTTTGATGTCAGTTATCAAGAAGTAGGTCCCAAGTTAATTGGCTATGAGGGACAATCTAAGCCAACTTCAACAGTGCCAGATGAGCATCCCAATAATCCTGATAAACCAACTAATAATAAACCGACTTCAGTACCTGAACCAGTTTTGCCACCAATTGATCAACCAACAAGGCCTACTATAACTCAGCTGGAAACTGGTTCTAAACAGCCAATTAAAGAAGAACCTAAGCCTGATGATAAAGTAACGTCTACTAGTACTGAACCTAAGTCCAAAGCAACAAAAAAGACGGTGATGCATACCGCCTATGTCTATGATCAAGCTGGTAAGAAAACAGTACAGAAAGTCAAGGCAGGTAAAACTGTAAAAACATATGGTACTAAATCGATTAACGGTAAAAAATACTATGTTTTAGCTAATGATCAATTTTTAGCTGCAGGTAATATTGATGGCACCAAGCGCAAATTAAAGCATAATGCATATGTCTATAATCAACATGGCAAACGGATTAAAGGTAAACATCTAAAGCGCAACAAGCAGGTTAGAACTTATGGCAGCAGTGTCAAGTTGCATGGCAAACGTTACTATTTAGTTGGCAAAGAGCAATATGTTAAACGGGCTAACTTTAAGTAATAATTTATAATATGAATATGAGAATTACTTGCAGGTATTAATCAGCTTGCAAAAACTTCTTATTAAGGTCTTTGACGCTAGGGTCAAAGACCTTTTATTTACTATTTTTCCTCACTTTGATTAATTTGTGATTGAATATTAAATAATTGAGTTTCTAGATTTCCTGCTTTGAGCGCATTTTGGATTTTGTAATCGAGTTCTTCGCATTTATGGTTATAATCCTTAAATTTGGGATATACCGCACCATCACGCATAATAGAGTCTAATTTTTTAACAGTTAAGTTATGGTAATCAATGACTTTTTCGTCTAAAATTTTTTGAGCAGCTCGACTCTTAACGACACTAGGCAATACTGATGCCCCCATGTTAGTCTTCATTACCTCATATTGGACATCCTGATTGGTGCATAATAATTTCATGAAATCCCAAGCTGCCGCAGGATTCTTGGCTTTGCTAGAAATGGCAAACATCGAAGTTTCCATCGGAGTTGAATGTGCCGCTAGTTTACCAGGCATTTTGGTACATTCCCATAAAAAATTGTTGTTGCGTGTGATATGAAATGGATAGGAAGTATAAGTACGATATTGTGCTAAGCCTAGGGGCATAAAGGCGACACGCCCTTTATCAAAAAGCTGGGAAGTAACATTATAAGAAGAAACATCGTTGGTTAGGTTTTCGACCAAAGAGAAGGCCTTACGTGCTTTATCAGTTGCCAGTTGTACACTACCATCGGTTTTACTAAATAATTCGTTACCGTATGCCAGTTGTGCATCCTGCCAATTATAACTGCTGGTGACACCATAATATTGCTTCTTTTGATTAGATTGCACTATTTGATGACAAAGTTGATAGAATTGCTGTGGCGTCCAGTTCTCTTGCGGAGAGGATACCTGTAGTTTTTTTAGCAACGTTTTATTCATAACCATTAATGTAGGATTGGCTTCATATGGCAAAGCTAGCTGTTGACCATGATATTGACCGGCTTTTAGCGTACTAGGATAAAAAATTTGACTATTAAAGTTTTCTTGTTTCATCATCGGTGTCAAGTTTTTAAAGGCGCCTTCACTGGCTAAGGAATTAAAGTCTTGATTAGGTACGATTAATAAATCAGGGGTTTGATGTTCGATGATTTTTTCACTAAGCCAATTACGATATTCATCTTGTTGAATGCCACTTTCATATTTAATTTTAATATCGGGATGTTGTTGCTTAAACTTTTTAATTGCGTAATCAATCACGTGGTATTGGTGGCCATTGGGCACGTTCCAACTGCTACTAGTGTAAAGACCGATGGTTAGTGTTTTTTGCTGGGTACGTGTATGGTGATACCAAAAAGTTGCACCAGTGATTAAGCAAATAATGACAGTTAGGGAAATCAGTTTATTTTTTCGAGTCATCATCATCACCAATTGGCTCACTTGTAACACCAGTTTGGACAGCCCAAATCGCAAGTTGGGTACGATCGCGCAATTGTAATTTATCTAAAATTCGGGAAATGTAGTTACGTACTGTACCTTCAGACAAAAATAATTTAGCAGCAATTTCTTTGTTAGATAAGCCGAAGCCTACCTGCTGGATAACAGTCCATTCTTGTTTAGAAAAATTTTTAGTGTCTTTATCATTAACGCGAATTGCATAATTAGCTTGGGCCATCTTAGAAAACAACTTGAAAACTTTTTCTGCAATATTGGGATTGATCATTGCTCCACCATGATAGACCGTCTTGATGGCCTCGTATAATTCGTCAGTTGATGCCCCCTTGAGCAGATAACCTGATGCACCATACTTTAAGGCACTAAAGATAAAATCATCATCATCAAAAGTAGTCAGAATAATGACCTTGATTTGAGGATATTGTTCTTTCACGTATTTAGTGCAAACTGTGCCATCCATCTTCGGCATACGGACGTCCATGAGAATAATATCTGGTTGCCGCTTTTTTAAGCTGGTTAAAACTTCTTGACCATTATTAACAGTATCAATTACCGTAAAATCGGGATTAGCATTGAGAATAATCTTAAGTGAATCCTTAATCAGTTGTTGGTCATCTGCGATCACAATTTTAATCATTTATTTCTCCTTCCATTGGAATTTCAACTTTAGTCACGAATCCGTTACTACCATCAAAACTAATTTTACCGTTGATAATTGCGACTCGCTCTTTCATTTGGGTAATGCCATAACCAGGCTTGATTTTAGGGGTACCAGAACCATTATCTTTGATTAATAGCTGATAGCGATGTTGTTCTAAAATAGTACAGTTAATGGTGATTTCATCAGCGTGGCCATGTCTTAAGGAATTAGTAATTGACTCCTCAATAATCCGGAAAATCACGTTTTCAGTAGTTTTTTCAAAATCGGTTGTTCCCCAGTGATAGTTAAAATTAATTTTAATCTGTGACAGTTCGGCGTATTCTTGTAACATCTTGCGTAAGGATTCGGCTAACGTATAATTCTTAAGTGCTCCTGGGCGAATGCGATTGAGCGCCTTGCGGACATCTTTAATCCCTTGCTTAACTGCAACTTGGATTTTACCAAGTTGCTTTTTGGTTGCAGCGTGATCAATGTCGATTAATACTAAACTGGCATCAATTCCAGCATCAATCCCGGTTAGAACGTGACCGACCGAATCATGTAAATCACGTGCAATACGTTTACGTTCCCGATCTTGGGCAATGTGTTCGGAGAGTGCGGCATAATTTTTTAATTCATCATTGGCTTTGGAAGCTAACTTCAATTTATTTTGGATGTCATTTTCTTGATTTAATTGGAAAATAGCAAAATAAATCAAAATTAAGATGAAAAAAGTTAAGTTGAAAGTTGAAATAAAATTTTTCCAAAAGATGAGGGTAGAGCCAATTTGAGCAGGTAAAAAACTTAAATAAGTTGTTAGATCCGGCAAAGTTAACAGATGGCTAATAATTGAATAGTCAGTGACCAATAAGATCAGCAATAGGCTAATTGCAACCAGGATCCAGATCAGATAGTCGTGAAAGTTATACTGATTGCGGTTACTAATAATGAAGTCGACAAAAATTAATAAAAAGACACCATTATAAGTCATTCTCAGTGAGATAAAGACCACAATTGCAAGTAAAAGTTCTGCTAACAAAATCAAATTGTTCAGTTCAGAATTATGATTAAAGTGATGATTATGATGATGAATAAACATCAGACTTGCTAAAATGAGAAAGCTGATACTACTTTGCCAAAAAATGGCTTGTGGCGAATCCGGAATATGCTTTAAGGAAGTTAATAGTTGGTATGATTGACCAGTCTTGATAACATAATCTGTTGTATAGGTAAATAAAGTGGCATTGAATAAAATAGCGAAAAAATTTAGCCATAACATCATTCGGCGCAGAATGATTAAGTGCTTAAACTTGGGCATCATTGCCACCCCAGAGCATTGTAATTATTGATATTGTTGTTAGTGATTAGATAAACAGGCAAAATAATTTTATGTTTAACCTGTTTACCGGCAATTAATTTGTAAGCAGTCTTTACCGAGGCTTTACCTAAATTGATTGGCGATTGGGCCGAAGTAGCAATGGCATTCGGATTGACGCCAAGCAGTTTTTTCATATTTTCTGAGCCATCAACGCTGTAAACATTGATTTTTCGTTTAATTTTAGCTTCGTCAATTGCGGCAAGTGCGCCCACTGCTGCTTGGTCGTTTAGTGCCATAATTGTATCGAATTTTGGCTTTTGCTTAAGAGCTTTTTCAACTAATGGCAAAGTGATTTCTGATTGACCATAAGTGTTTATTTTTTTGACGATTTGGAACTTCTTCCGATTAGGTGCTTGCTTAATTGTATCTGTGAAGCCCTGAATCCGATTATTAGCAGAATAAGCGGAATAATGCTCAAGTAGTAAAATTTTAGCATGCTTTTTATGAGTTAGGAGATGCCTAGCGCACAATTGTCCAGCTTTATAATTGTCGGATAAAATAACGCAATCGGCATCCCGGTCTGATTTCATTTGCGAATCAACCATTACGATTTTAATTCCTTTATTTTTAGCACGATGTAAAGCGGCCAGAATTTTATCACTATTACCATCAACAGGATTAATAATAATGGCATTAACACCTTTGGCAATAAAAGAATCGATTTCTTCAACTTGTTTATCAACAATGAGCGCCGGATCGCGATTATATAATTTACCGTGATGATCTTCAACGTAATTAGCAATCTGTTCATTTAAAACCGGGAAAAAGTTGTTGTTCATCGTCATATAGGTTGAACCAATCTTAACTTGGGATTTTTGACTGGGATTAACGATAAATAATAGCCAAACTAATAAAATAAAAAAGACAGCTGCAAAAAGTTCGCCGCCAACGAGTAGAGGTACTCGTCTATGGGAATTATTTTTAGGCTGTTTTTTTGCATGCGTGAATTTCATTGTTCATACCCTACCAACTAAAATACTCACTAGTCTTTTCCTAATTATCGCCGAAACTAAGACGACATTCAACGACATTTTAGAAAGCACTTACAGATAATGACATTTGTCACTCATAGTTTAGTGACATTTAGCACTGGTAGCGTATCCAAAAATTATGATAATTTTAATTTATCTTAATTGAAGAGAGGAATAAAGGCAGTGAAATATTTAATTTTAGTTTCGCATGGTCAATTTGCAGAAGGTGTCAAAACCTCATTGGAAATGTTTGCTGGCGATGCTGTGAAGAAGACTTTTGCTTTGTGCCTGCATAATGGGGATTCTCAAGCAGACTTTAACCAACAAGTAGAGGCCTTTTTGCAGGAGCAACAGTTTGCAGCTGATGATGAGTTTATCGTCTTAGCAGATATTATTGGCGGCAGTCCGCTGACAACTTTTTTAGCGGCTTTTGCCAATCATAACTATCTGGAAAATGCAGTTGTTTTGGGTGGGATGAACTTCTCGATGGCACTTACAGCAGCAGTGTCACTAGATATTATGACTAAGGAAAAGATTGTTCAGACTGCCTTAAGTGAGGGTCAAGCTGCTATGAAGCAGTACGAACCTGAGGCGCAAGCAGCTGATGAAGCTGATGAAGATGATATTTAACTTTTAGGAGGAAGAAAAATGGTAGTTTCATTAATTAGAGTTGATGATCGGATTATTCACGGGTTGATTACGACTCGTTGGGCTAAGGAACGTCCATGTGACGGGATTATTGCTGTGAATGATAAGGCAGCGACTAATCAGATTTTGAAATCAGCCTATAAATCGGCTGGTGAAGATCAGGGTAAAAAGACCTTTGTTTGGACGATGGATCATTTTGAAAAAGTGCAAGATAAGGTGCTAAATTCTGCAACACGCTACTTTGTGATTACTAAGAATCCCTTGGATATGAAACATATTCTGGTTGATCTTAACTTTGTTCCGAGTGATCAAAAAGAATTGATCGTTGGACCAGGAAATGACCGCGATGGCGCAATTAAGCTAGGAAGCAATCAGTCCTTTACGCAAGAAGAAGGTGATGCCTTTGAAGCAATCAGTCAAAAAGGTTATAAAGTCCACTTTGCCTTGTTGCCAGACAAACAATTGGGGTATTGGGATAAGTTTAAAGGAAAATTTGGTTATTAAATAAAATTCTATAAAGAAGGAGAAGAAAATGACAATTAGTTGGTTTCAAGCAGCCATTTTAGGTTTTTTTGCATGTTTGTGTTCAAATTCCTGTATGGCTGGTCAAGCAGTAGGTAATTATACAATTGGTCGACCACTAGTGGGTGGACTAGTCTGTGGGATCGTCTTAGGAAACATTCCTTTAGGAATTGCTTGTGGGGTTGCCACGCAATTAGTTTATATTGCTCTAGTTACTCCAGGTGGTACGGTTGCAGCTGATGTCCGGGCGATTTCTTATATTGGGATTCCTTTAGCAATGGTGGCAATTTCATCACGTGGCTTAAATCCGATGGGAGCTAACGCTGCTAATATGGCTAAATCGTTGGCTACATTAGTAGGGACGTTAGGTTCAGTGCTGTTTTATGCAGTAGCATTTCTAAACTTGGTTTGGCAAGCCTTTGGCTGGAAAGATATTGAAAAAGGTAAGTTAAATAATCTTTACGGGGTCAACTTTGGTTGGCCATGGTTATCACACTTGGTATTTTCATTCTTACCAACAATGTTAATGACTCACTTCGGTGCTCAAGCAGTTACAGCGCTAAGAACGGCACTACCAATGGACGGGATTCCAATGAAGACCTTGTTCACGGTTGGAGCCATGTTACCATGTGTCGGAATCGCGATTTTATTACGGCAAATTATCAATAAGGCGTTAGACTTTATTCCATTTTTAGTTGGTTTTACGCTAGCAGCCTCACTTCACTTAAACTTGGTTGCAGTTACTGTTATATCATTACTGTTTGCAGTAATTATGTACGAAATTGAAATGGCTAAAGGTTCAGACAATTCGGGCTCCGGTGCGCAAACTGCCGCGGCCAATGATGTTCCAGTAGATGATGATGAAGAAGAGGAGGACATTTAATAATGGAAAATACTGATACAAAAAAGCTAAGTCACAAGACTTTAAGCAAATCTTTTAACTTGTGGTTCTGGGGTGCCTTAACTTGTTTTTCACAGGAGCATATGCAAACTTTTGGCTACCTGTGTTCAATGTTGCCGGTTATTAAAGAGTTATATCCTAATGATGCCAAAGCACAAAAAGATAATATTCAAGCATATACGGCTTTCTTTAATACTAACCCAATGCTTGGTTCAGTAATCGTTGGGACCACTGCCAGTCTGGAAGAAGCTCGTGCTAATGGTACAGGAATTGATGGTCAAACGATTAATGACATGCGCGCTGGTCTAATGGGTCCAATCGCTGGTATTGGTGACTCATTAATTGATGGTACCTTGATTCCAATTTTGTTAGGAATTGCGCTAGGGATGTCACGCAACGGCTCACCAGTCGGTGCAATCTTCTACATTGTCGTTTGGGACTTAATTGCTTATTTCGGACAACGGTTCTTGTATTTCCGTGGCTATAAGTTAGGTGACCAAGCAGTTAACTTCTTAGTTGGTAAACAAGGTAAAGCTGTTCGCCGCGCCATTGCCATTGTCGGTGGGATGGTTGTTGGTGGCGTGTTAGCTACTTGGGTTAACGTTACTACTTCTTTACAATTAAAGGATAGCACTGGCAAAGTTTTCTTGGATTTACAGAAGCAGCTTGATGGAATCTTTCCAGGATTATTAACAGTGATTGTGACGCTATTTTGTTGGTGGCTAATGGCTAAGAAGCATGTTTCAGCAATTTGGACGATGATTATCTTAATCGGAGTTGCCTTTGTTGGGGTAGTCTTAGGTGTATTTAACCCAGGTTTGAAATACTAATTTTATTAAGAAAGAAGCTAAGTTGATGACTGCTGCAGAACTGACAAAAGGTTATCAAGATGAAGTAAGTTTTCAAAAAAAGATGTTGCAGAATTTGCAATATTGGTTACAGTTTTTCTTGACGATTGGTGCCATTGGCTTTGTTCTTGGTTACTATTTTTATCAAAAAACCACTTGGCTATTTGTTATTGGGACGATTATGACAGGTATTGGTGCTATTGGAGCACTGATAATTGCCTATGGACGACATCGCGGTAAGCAAAATGTCAAGTTAATTATTGCAGATTACCAAAAGCAAATGGCAACTTTAGAAAAATAGATAAAAAGGCAAAATTCAATTTGAAATTTTGCCTTTTTTATATGAAAAAATAGTTTTAAGCTTTACTACGAATAACTGTTACTTTTTGCTGCAAGTCTTCTAATGTTTTTGCAGGAATATTATTATCGGTAATTAGCAAGTCGATGTTATTCCAAGTCGAATATTGGCTTAAAGATGTATAGACTGCTTTAGAACTGTCTGCTAAAACAATCTTCGTTTGACTATTTTGCATTATCTTTTGCTTGATTTCGCCATCGTTAAAGCTGTTACCGGTTGGACCCTGATGTTTGGCAAAGCCGGAAGTCCCTAAAAAGGCAGTGTCGATTTTAATGGTATTGAGAAATTCTAATGTTTGTGTGCCCATGACCGACATCGTAGCGGGATCAATAACTCCGCCCAGAATAATAATCCGATTTTTGCTAGCAGCAAGTTCATTGATAACAGGGATTGATGAAGTAAGAATAGTATAACCACTTTTGTTTTTTAAGGCTTTTGCAAGCCACAGTAGCGTACTGCCCGCATCAATGAAAATAACTGCTGATTTTGGCATATATTCTAGTGCTTTGTTGCAAATAGCCACTTTTTGACTTTGGTTGACAGTCATGCGTTGTTCAACAGCTGGAATATTAAAGTCATTAACTGGCATTACGGTGCCAAACCATTTAGTGATTTTCCCGTCTTTTTCAAGTTGCAGAATATCTCTTCTAATAGTTTCTCTAGAAACTGAGAATATTTTAGCTAAGGTACTAATTTTAACTGTGCCATTTTCCGAAATGTATTGTACTAACTTATTCCGCCGGTCTAGTGATTTGTTTGTCATCATGATTCTCCTCAAGCCCTACGCTACTAAGAATTATCTTAACTAATTGGAGGATAATATGCAATTTTTGTCCTAAAATGTGTATTTTTGCAAATAAAAGTTGCAAATATACATAAAAATGGTATTATTTTGTTGTAAGCGATTTAGAAAACCAAGGAGGATAACAGATGAAATTACAATTGGCACTTGATGACATTAGCTTAGCTGATGCATTGGCTTTGGGAGAAAAGGTCAGGGATTATGTGGATATCTTTGAAATTGGTTCTCCATTTATTATTGACGAAGGGATGCATGCCGTACGTGAATTTAGGAAAAGATTCCCAGAAAAGGAAATTTTAGCTGATACTAAGATTGCAGATGCAGGTGATTATGAAGCTCAACTAACCTTTGACGCGGGAGCAGATTATTGTACGGTTGTCTCAATTACCGATGATTTGACGATTAAGGCGTGTGCCCAAACTGCTGCCAAAAATAATAAAAAGGTTTTTGTTGATACAATTAATGCCCATGATTTAACTAGACGAGTAGCAGAATTAAAGCGTCTTGGTGTTGATAGCATTAGCGTGCATGTTGGTGTTGATGAACAAGCAGCTGGTGGAACTCCGCTAAATGCCCTTAAAGAAGTTAAGGCTGTCAGTGGTGATATGTTAATTTCGGTAGCTGGTGGCATTAAGCCAGCGACTGTTGATCAGTATGTTGCAGCTGGTGCTGACATTATCATTGTGGGTGGTGGCATTAACCATGCAGCTGATCCAGTGGCAGCAGCCAAAGAAATATCACAAAGGATTCATCAATAATATGAAAACAGCAAAATTACCAATTATTGTGGCAGAAATTAGTAAATATGGTAAGCAAATTGATACAGCTCAGATAGAGGCAACTGCTAAGTTGATCTATCAAGCTCAAAGAATTTTTATTGCAGGTGCAGGTCGCTCTGGTTTTGCGGCGCGAGGTTTTGCTAATCGGTTAATGCAATTGGGACTGATCGTTTATTTTGTAGGTGAAACTACTACGCCAGCAATTCAGTCGGGTGATTTGTTACTAATTGGTTCTGGTTCAGGAAGTACCAGCAGTTTAGTGATTGATGCCAAAAAAGCTAAGCAGATTGGTACCCAAGTGGCATTATTAACGATTTATCCAGACTCAGAAATTGGTCAACTTGCAAATTGCATGATTGAAATCCCCGGTGGTACCCCTAAGAATGAGTCGGCAGATACTGATACTGCTAATTCAGAGCAGCCAATGGGGACCCTGTTTGAGCAGCTTAGCTGGTTAACTTATGATGCATTAGTTATGGAGTTAATGGACTTAACAGGTGAAACTGATGAGACGATGTTTGCGCGGCATGCAAATTTAGAATAGTAAATTGTTGAAATTACTGATCTGGATAAATTATTTGAAGGATCAGTTTATTTTTAAGATTATTGGTAAGCGGTATCAAAGAGGAATAGAATTGAGATATTTAATTTTAGTATCACATGGGCGACTTGCTGAAGGAATGAAAACTGCTCTTGAAATGTTTTCAGGAGATGCTACAGATCAATCTTATGCATTATGTTTGCATAAGGAAATGACTGCAGCTGATTTAAAACATGCTACGGAAGAGTTTTTAAAGAAGCAGAACTTTGCTAAAAATGATCGATTTATAATATTAGCCGATATTATTGGTGGAAGTCCATTAACTACGGTTTTAGATGTTTTTTCCAACTACGGATTTCTACAACAGTCGACTGTTGTAGGTGGGATGAACTTTTCTATGGCATTAAACGTAATAATTAATTTGAATTTGAATATTTTAAGTGAAGAAGAATTGGTAAATAAAGTATTAAGTGAAGGTCAAGCAGCCATCAAGCAGTACGAACCTGAGGCAGAAACAGCTGACGAAGATGATATTTAACTTTTAGGAGGAAAAAATGGTAGTTTCATTAATTAGAGTTGATGATCGGATTATTCACGGGTTGATTACGACTCGTTGGGCTAAGGAACGTCCATGTGACGGGATTATTGCTGTGAATGATAAGGCAGCGACTAATCAAATTTTGAAATCAGCCTATAAATCGGCTGGTGAAGATCAGGGTAAAAAGACCTTTGTTTGGACAATGGATCATTTTGAAAAAGTGCAGGATAAGGTGTTAAATTCTGCAACACGCTACTTTGTGATTACTAAGAATCCCTTGGATATGAAACATATTCTGGTTGATCTTAATTTTGTTCCTAGTGATCAAAAAGAATTGATCGTTGGACCAGGAAATGACCGCGATGGCGCAATTAAGCTAGGCAGCAATCAGTCCTTTACGCAAGAAGAAGGTGATGCCTTTGAAGCAATCAGTCAAAAAGGGTATAAAGTCCACTTTGCCTTGTTGCCAGACAAGCAATTGGGGTATTGGGATAAGTTTAAAGGAAAATTTGGTTATTAAATAAAATTCTATAAAGAAGGAGAAGAAAATGACAATTAGTTGGTTTCAAGCAGCCATTTTAGGTTTTTTTGCATGTTTGTGTTCAAATTCCTGTATGGCTGGTCAAGCAGTAGGTAATTATACAATTGGTCGACCACTAGTGGGTGGACTAGTCTGTGGGATCGTCTTAGGAAACATTCCCTTAGGAATTGCTTGTGGGGTTGCCACGCAATTAGTTTATATTGCTTTAGTTACCCCAGGTGGTACGGTTGCCGCCGATGTGCGGGCAATTTCTTATATCGGGATTCCTTTGGCAATGGTGGCAATTTCGTCACGTGGCTTAAATCCGATGAGTACAGCAGCTGCGAACATGACAAAATCATTAGCTACATTAGTGGGGACAGTTGGTTCTGTTTTATTTTACGCTGTTTGTTTTTTAAATTTAGTTTGGCAAGCCTTTGGCTGGAAAGATATTGAAAAGGGCAAGTTAAATAACCTTTATGGGGTTAACTTTGGTTGGCCATGGTTATCACACTTAGTGTTCTCATTTTTACCAACGATGTTAATGACGCACTTTGGTGCTCAAGCAGTTACTGCCTTGAGAACGGCGCTACCAATGGACGGAATTCCGATGAAGACCTTGTTCACAGTTGGGGCTATGTTACCATGTGTCGGGATCGCCATTTTATTACGGCAAATTATCAATAAGGCACTTGACTTTATTCCATTTTTAGTTGGCTTTACGTTAGCAGCTTCACTTCATTTAAACTTAGTAGCCGTTACTGTTATATCATTACTGTTCGCGGTTATTATGTATGAAATTGATATGGCAAAAGGTAATGATAATCCAAAAATTAAAACCAGTGTAGCCTCAACAAATGGTGATATGCCAATGGATGATGAAGAAGAGGATATTTAATAATGGAAAATACTGATACGAAAAAATTAAGTCATAAAACACTTAGTAAATCCTTTAACTTGTGGTTCTGGGGTGCCTTAACCTGCTCTTCACAAGCTCAATTGCAAACTTTTGGCTACCTGTGTTCAATGTTGCCAGTTATTAAAGAGTTATATCCTAACAATATACAGCAGCAGAAAGATAATCTTCAAGCATATACAGCATTCTTTAATACTAACCCAATGCTGGGTTCGATCATTATAGGAACAACTGCCAGTCTAGAAGAAGCGCGGGCTAATGGTATGGAAATTGATGGCCAGACGATTAATGATATGCGGGTTGGACTAATGGGTCCAATCGCTGGTATTGGTGACTCATTAATTGATGGTACTTTGATTCCAATTTTGTTAAGTATTGCATTGGGAATGTCACGTAACGGCTCGCCAGTTGGGGCAATTTTCTACATTGTTGTTTGGGATTTAATTGCTTATTTCGGACAACGGTTCTTGTATTTCCGTGGGTATAAACTGGGTGACCAAGCGGTTGAATTTCTAGTTGGTAAACAAGGAAAGGCAATTCGCCGTGCCATTGCCATTGTCGGCGGCATGGTTGTTGGTGGCGTGTTAGCTACTTGGGTTAACGTTACTACTTCTTTACAATTAAAGGACAGTACTGGCAAGGTTTTCTTGGATTTACAGAAACAACTTGATAGTATTTTTCCAGGATTATTAACAGTCATTGTTACCCTATTTTGTTGGTGGTTAATGGCCAAGAAGCGTGTTTCATCAATTTGGACAATGGTTATTATAATTGGAATTGCTTTTGTCGGGGTAGTCTTAGGTGTATTCAATCCAGGATTACAATATTAATTAATAGGAGATAAAAGTGACGATTAAAGAAATAACTAAAGGTTATCAGGATGAGGTAAGTTTTCAAAAAAAGATGTTGCAGAACTTGCAATATTGGCTACAATTTTTCTTGACGATTGGTGCAATTGGCTTTGTTCTTGGCTATTATTTTTATCAAAAAACCACGTGGTTATTTATTATCGGGACAATTATGACTGGTATTGGAGTTATTGGAGCACTAATAATTGCCTATGGACGACATCGCGGTAAGCAAAATGTTAAGTTAATTATTGCGGATTACCAAAAGAAAATAGCGACTTTGAAAAATAAGTAAGTCTAATATGTAAAATCACATGCAGTGTCTGATGATATTTAGTTAAGTTAATGGATTTAACAGTTGAAACTGACAAGACAATGTTTGCGCGGTATGCAAATTTAGTAGTAAATTTATTCCTTAAACCGATTGCATAAAAAATAGAACAATGTTAAACTAACTTTGTTAAAAAATGGATTGTTACTCTTTGAGGCATTACCATTAGTTAATCTTTTTTGACTAATAGTAATGTTTCGAAGAGTTTTTTTGTTTTACGGAGGATATTTTAATTTGAAGTGTTTGGGTAGGTATCGAATAAAAAAACGCTAGTTTCTTGCAGGTGATATGTTGTATAGGTTATGGTGAGCAGGTAAAGTAAACTAGGTCAGGAGGACTTTTAATTATGAAGAAGATTGACGGACATTTCCATTTGGTGCGTTCACTGGCTGGATTCAATGGTAAAGGTGCGATGAATCCGTTAGGCAACGGGCAAGTTGTTTGGGATTATGATGGCTCAGTTATTAAGTTGCTTCCAGATGGTTGGGGTGAAGATAATTTTACAATTGAGTCAGCTTTAAGGGTAATGGATGACCATGATGTTGCTAAGGCGGTTTTACTGCAAGGGAGTTTGTATGGTTATCAAAATTACTATGCTTACCAAGCAGTTAGGGAGCATCCTGATCGTTTCATTGGAGCATTTTCAGTTGATCCGTTTAGTGAACATTATATGAAAATTGTTCAAAGATATGTTGAAGATCTGGGATTTCGTGCAATGAAATTTGAAGTAAGTCAGGGCGGCGGCATGCATGGTTATCATATGACTACACCATTTCGCCTGGATACTGATCCTCGCGTTGGCCGGATTTTTCATTTTGTTAATGATTATCCAGGATTTGTAATTACTGTAGATTATGGTGATGCGAGTCAATATAGTTACCAGCCTGAAGCAATTGCTAATTTAGCTAAAATGTATCCTAAACTTGATTTTGTAGTTTGTCATCTATCGTTTCCGAATGCTGATCATCTTGATCGTTTGCAAAATGCACTTGAGCAATGGCAACCATACAGTAATATCTATACAGATATTTCGGCAATTCAAGATATTGAGGGTGAAACTAACTTTCCATTTCCACGTTGTCAAAAAGATGTTGCATTAGCCAAAGAAATTTTAGGAGCTAAGCGGATTATTTGGGGAACAGACTCGCCTTGGTCAGCTACTTTTAATAGCTATGAAGAGTTGGCTACTTGGCTAGAACAGACTAATATTTTTACTCCTACTGAATTAGTTAATGTCTTGTATAATAATGCCGAAAAAGTTTACTTTAAAGATGCGGCGATTGCCGCTGTAAAGAATACTAATGATTCTGCTTTGAAAAATTAGTGCAAGAAAAAGATTGTTATTGTGGAAAGGATATTATGGCAAAATCAAAAGTTTTAGTGACCGGAATTATACCGGAACAAGGAATTAAAGAGCTGCAAGATGTATTCAAGGTCACATATTCACCCGCTAAACCATTTTCTCGTGAATATGTTTTAGCACATTTACACGAGTATGATGGCTTATTGCTAATGGGGCTAAAAGGTGACCAAGAGTTGATAGCTGCTGGATCTAATCTGAAAATTATTGCCACCAACGGTGTTGGCTTTGATCACGTTGACATTGAATATGCAAAGCAAAAAGGAATTGTAGTTGCTAATACTCCCCAGGCTGTTAGAGTCCCGACTGCGGAGATGACGTTAACTTTATTATTGGCGACAGTACGGCATTTACACGAATATGACAAGACTATTCGTTCGGGTAATTGGATTGATGTTAGTCAGCCGCGATATATGGGGATGGGTTTAGCTTCAAAAACTTTGGGAATTTATGGTATGGGTCGAATTGGCAAAACCGTAAGTAAATTTGCACAAGGTTTGGGAATGCAGGTAATTTACCACAATGTCCATCGGTTAGCACCTGAACTAGAACGAAAGCTAAAAGTTGAGTATGTTGATTTTGATACCTTGGTTAAAACGTCAGATGTTATTACTCTGCATGCACCAGCGACGCCAGCTACTAATGGTAAATTTGATAAAGCCGTTTTTGAACGAATGAAAGATACCGCATACATAATTAATGTGGCTCGTGGTTCTTTAATTAAGCAAACTGATTTAATTGCAGCTTTAAAGCAGCACAAGATTGCTGGTGCGGGACTTGATGTCTTTGAAACCGAACCAGAAGTTCCAGAAGAATTGCGTTTACTAGATAATGTTGTCTTGTCACCGCATGCAGGGACAGGTACTTTACAAGCGCGAATCGCAATTGCCAAGGAGGCTTCAGCAGATATAATTTCATTATTAAGAGATGACAAAGCTAAAAATATGGTCAATGATGTTACAAAATATATGAATTAGTAGTAGTCAAATTTATTAGCCAAGTATTTTGTTATTAAAGATTCATTCTGAGTGCATATTTTAGGCAAAAATAAGCAATCTACGGTAAAATTTATTTGTTTAAAATAGAGGTTTACTGTTATATATAGTAAAGTTTAATGAAGGAAATAAATCATGGATTTTCAAGCTTTAGCTAACAACATTTTAACGAATGTTGGTGGCAAGGATAATGTGGTAAGTCTAGATCATTGTTTTACTAGATTGCGTTTCGTTTTAAAAGATGATTCCAAGGCTAATGGTGATGAAATTGCACAATTAGAGGGTGTAATTCAAGTCATGCGGGCCAATGACCAATTCCAAGTGGTGCTTGGTAATAATGTTGGTAAAACATATGATGTATTAGCACCAATGTTAGATCAGAGTGACTCTGGTTCTACGCAACATTCAGATGATAAAACAGGTATTGGTAATAAAATAATTAATGCGATTGCGGCTATTTTTACGCCAACGATTCCGGCTCTAGCAGCGTCTGGAATGATCAAGGGTGTTTTGGCAATCGCGGTAATAATTGCAACCAATGTCTACCATACCGATATTACTAAGTTTGATACCTATATCATCTTTAATGCTGCATCTGATGCACTCTTTTATTTCATGCCAATAATTTTGGCGCGTACGTCTGCCAAGGTTTTTAAAACTAATGAGTATATTGCAATGGTAATTGCGGGTACGCTTTGTTACCCTTCAATTGTTGAGTTAATGACGGGTAAAGGTGCAGTTACGCTTTTTGGCTTACAATTAACCAAGGCTAGTTATACTTCATCAGTAATCCCAATTATTATTGCGGTCTTTATCTTGGCGTACTTAGAACGTTTTATTGACAAGATTATGCCAGAAGTACTAAAAATAATTATGGTTCCAACCTTATGTTTATTAATTATGGTTCCGGCAACTTTAATGATTTTTGGTCCGATTGGCATTTATATTGGTAACTTCATTAATTGGCTTTACTACTTGATTATGGACTTCAGTCCAATTTTATTAGGTGCCTTTATTGGGGGAATTTGGTGTGTATTAGTTATTTTTGGTGCGCATCGGGCAATTGTGCCAATTGGCATTAACGATGTTGCTAAGACTGGTCATCAAAATCTTTTGGCCTTTGCTGGTGCAGCCAATTTTTCGCAAGCTGGTGCAGCTTTAGGCGTATTTTTAAAAACTAAAAACAAAAATCTAAAGACAGTTTCTGCTTCGGCAACGATAACTGCGCTGTTCGGGATTACTGAGCCAGCTATTTATGGTGCTAACTTGCGATTAAAGAAGCCGATGATTTATGCAGTAATTAGCGGTGCTCTTGGTGGTGCCTTGATGGGTTGGGGCGGTGCTTCAGGTAATGCCTTTTCTAACCAAGGGGTTTTGACCGTTCCAGTATATGCTAGTGCAGGTGCTAAAGGCTTCGCCTGTTACGTAATTGGTTGTCTGATTGCCTTTTTCGGGGCTTGCTTGTTAACTGTGATTTTTGGCTTTGAAGATTTACCAGAAAAAACTGTTGCGGCTAATGGCGAAGCAGCGGCTGTTACAGATAGTTCGGCTAAAGTGGCAAGTCCGATAACGCTAGCAACTCCAGTTGCTGCTCCACTTAGTGGAGAGGTGGTTGCTTTAAGTCAAGTTGCTGATGAGGTTTTTGCCTCAGAGGCAATGGGCAAAGGTGTGGCAATCGTGCCAAGCAGCGATGAAATTGTTGCTCCAAGTGATTGTGAAGTAAAAGTATTATATCCAACTCTGCATGCAATTGGCTTGGAACTTACTAATGGACTTGAATTACTAATTCACATTGGTAAAGATACAGTTGAACTTAAGGGAAAATATTTCACTAGCCATACTGAAGTTGGCGCACATTTGCATAAGGGTGAGCCAATTGTCACCTTTAATAGTACTGAGATTAAAAAAGCTGGCTATGATTTGACTACTCCAGTAGTAATTACTAATGCTGATCCGGCTGCTCAAATTGAAGTTACGACTTCAGGTACTGTGGCAGCAACCGATAATTTAATGAATTTTAAAGGTAAGATAACTAATGAAGAAATTTAACAAGGACTTTTGGTGGGGGGCATCCTCATCAGCCTTTCAAATTGAGGGTGCTTGGGATGAAGCTGGTAAAGGCGAATCTGTTGCTGACTACAATTCCTTTAAGCATTCTGGGCAGCAGGCCGATACTAAAGTGGCTAGCGATTTTTATCATCATTATCGTGATGATATTAAGTTGATGAAGCAAATGGGGATGAAAGTTTATCGCTTTTCGATTGCTTGGACTAGAATTATTCCCGATGGCGATGGCGAGATTAACCAAGCCGGCATTGACTTTTATAATGATGTCATTAATGAGCTGCTCGCTAATGATATCCAACCTTTTGTAACCCTCTATCATTTTGATTTACCATTTGCTTTAGCTAAGAAATACAATGGCTGGGCTAGTCGTGACTGTGTGGCGGCTTTTCGTCGTTATGCGCAAATTTGTTATCGCGCTTTTGGTGACCGAGTTAAGTATTGGCAAGTCATTAACGAACAGAATCTGATGATTCGTGTTAACGAACGGATGAATATGGATAATGTTCCAGCTGCTGAAGCCGAAAAGGTGCGAGCACAAATGGATTATCACATGTTTTTAGCTTGTGCATATGCAATGGCAGATTGTCATGAAATGGTTGATCATGGCAAAGTTGGCCCAGCAGTTTCATCAACAATGACCTATCCAGTTAGTGACCGTCCACAAGATGTTTGGGCTGCGCGGATGAATGATAATTTTAAGACGAATTATGCGCTGGAAATGTATTGCTTTGGCAAATATCCGGGCTATTATGTCGATTACTTGCAAAAGATGCGGATATATCCTGAAACTCAGTCCAGTGATGAAGCAGTTTTGCGTGCTGCAAAACCTGACTTTATCGCGGTTAATTATTATCGCACGCTGGCTGCTGAGTATTTGTCGGTAGATGAGCAGCACGTTTGGGGACAGCGTCAAGGTGATGTTGACTTTAATTTAAATGGTTATTTTAAAATTCAGCCCAATGAGCATTTGCAAGCAACTGAATATGGCGCTCAGATTGATCCGACTGGCTTTCGTTTAGTTTTAAATGACTATTATGAAAAATATCGGTTGCCAATGATTATTACCGAAAATGGCTTAGGGACTGCTGATGAGTTAACCAGTGATGGTCAAATTCATGACCAATATCGAATTGATTATCTTAAAGCGCACATCGAAGCCTGCTATGATGCAATTCAAGATGGTGTTGAATTGTTCGGTTATTGTCCGTGGTCGGTGATGGATATCTTGAGTTCACATCAAGGCTTTAAGAAACGTTATGGCTTTATTTATGTCGATCGGACTGACTTTGATCTGAAAGAATTGCGCCGAATTCCCAAAGATAGCTTTTATTGGTATCAACAAGTAATCAAGAATAATGGAATTGCTGACTAAATAATTTTGATTTTAAAAAAACGATCCGTGATGGGTCGTTTTTCTATTCAATTCAATTAAAATTTAGTTTCCAGAATATCATCTTCTGGACGATGTTCTTGAATGCGCAAAACTTGCCAAGGAAAACTAGTGGCAGGTTTAGTCAAATTGATGGTTAATTGCTTGTCTTGGTAGGTGAAGTTAAGATCAATTCTTTGCTCTATCCATTCAACGCGATTGGGTTCCTGGTCGATACCTGAAACGATAATTTGCTCAGGCAGTGGCTCACTAACAAAGGCATATTTTTGATAAGCTGCATGGCGATTTGGTAATACGCAGCTATCATTGCTGGCGCTAATACTGCTAGGTTGTCCTTCATTCAACGCATGACCAAAAACATGCATCCAGTCGTTAAGCACGGCTAACATTTGCTTGTCTGCGCTAGTTAAATCGCCATCTTCAGTAGTGGTAAGATTAATAATAGTTGGCCTGGCATTGAAGCGACTTTTGACTACGGTGTCGATGACATCATTGGCGGTTAGGTCACTACCATTTTGATTTTTTACCAAGGCAATAGTGTATTTATCACAAGCTGGTTGAAAGTCAACTGCTTGGTTATCACTACTGATGGCTCGAGCGCCAACATTTCGTGCGGTTTTAACTAAGAAGTCGGTATCAACCTTTTTAGCATTTTTTAGTTTAAAATTTAAGATAATTGCAAAATCAGAATTCATTAATTCTCTCCTTAAGATATATTATTAATAAGTTTAACCCAAAAGGTGGAAAAGACGAAAGATGAAAATTATTATTTCTCCAGCAATGAAGATGGAACAAAATCTAGAGGTTTTTTTGGTAAAATCCCAGCCACAGTTTTTGTCGCAGACGCAGGAGCTAATTGAGTATTTGCAGAGTTGCAGTTTTGAACAACTAAAAGCAATCTGGGGCTCTAGTGACCGAATGACCAAAGTTGGTCAAAGCCAAATTGCTGCTTTTAGTTTAACGCAGGCAAAAACGCCAGCAATTGTGTCATATTCCGGTATCCAATACCAATATATGGCACCAGATTTGTTGACTGAACCGGCGTTGAATTATCTGCAAGCTAACGTGCGGATTTTGTCAGGACTTTACGGTATATTGCGCCCTTTAGATGGGGTGTGTCCATATCGGTTGGAAATGAAGAATAAGGTCTACGGATTTAGCCAGCCAAACTTATACCAATTTTGGAGGAGTATGCTGGCGGATAACTTATTTAGTGAAGATAACGTAGTTATTAACCTTGCCTCTAAAGAATATTCTAAAAATATTGCTCCATATGTAAGGTCAAAAAGACAAATGATTTCAATTGAATTTCAAGAAAAGAAAAATGGCAATTGGAAGACAGTTGGCGTACATGCGAAAATGGCACGCGGCGAAATGATCAGGTTTATTGCCGAAAATCAATTAACTAGACCGGAGCAGCTACAGAACTTTCATGATTTTGGCTTTCAATTTACTGAGCAAGAGAGCTCAGCTGATACCTATGTCTTCAGAACTAATTTTGACTTCAAAAGGCGTTAAATGAACTAGCAAGATTACCTATTAAATAGTAAAATGTGAGTTATTATAAGTGGGGTAAATCTATGGAAATAGTTTTTGTACGGCATGGACAAACTGATTTGAATAAAACGGGGCGGATGCAGGGTTCTTTGTTCGATCAAAGTTTGTCAATGTCTGGTCGAAAGTTTGCAGAAAAAGTAGCAGCCAATTTTGATCCAAGTTCATTTGAGTTAGTTTTTGCTAGTCCAATGAAACGGGCGGTAGAAACAGCAGAGCTTTTTACTAAAAATACTAAAAAACTTAATTTGGATAAGCGATTAATCGAATTTAATTTTGGTGAGTGGGATGGTCAGTTGCTAACTGTTCTAGGTCAAAAATATCCGGATGCAGTTGATCCTTGGGGAAAGGCAGCGAAAAATTATGTAAAGTATGCACCTAGTGGTGAAACTTTTGCTGCTTTGGAATCGCGTTGTGAGCAATTTTTGACTGAAATGGTAACAAAGCATAAGAATCAAAAGTTATTGGTAGTTTGTCATGGAACGCTGATTAGAATGATGTTTGCGCATTGTTTTGCTAGTGGCGATATGAATTGCTTTGATACAATAGATAATTGTGCTCTGGCTAAGATTTCGTATCGTGCTGGAGTTTGGCGGTTAAATTACTATAATCGTCGTTTAGTAGTTTAATTTTAAATTTAGAAACGACACTTTAGGGGAGTAAGAATGTTTTTAGCAATTAAAGAAATCAAACGTGAAAAATTGCGGTATGGCTTAATCGTCTTGATGATTTTTCTCATTAGTTATTTGATTTTTATCTTATCATCGCTGGCAACGGGACTTGCTAGCGAAAATACACAAGCATTGGAATCTTGGAATGCTCAGCAAGTAGTTTTGAATAAAAATGCGAATGTTAGTATGAATCAGTCACTATTAAGCAAGGCAGACCTTGAGCAAGCTCATATAGGTAAAGATGAAGCTTTAGTAGGTCAAACTGCTGTTGTTGTTAAAAGTAAGAATAGAAAGCAGGTTTCCGCTCAATTTATTGGCTTAAAAAAGCAGCAATTTATTTATCATGAACAAGAACTGGTTTCAGGTAGAAAAGCCCACAATAAGAATGAAATTACAGTAGATGACGCTTTTAAAAATAAAGGGTATCGATTAGGTGATAAATTAAAGTTAAATGGTTCCAAAAAACAATATAAAATTGTCGGTTTTGTAACTAATGCCAAGATTAATATTGCACCAATTATTTATGGCGAGCTTAGTACTTGGAAGTCTTTGCGTCAAACAATGCCTGATACCCAAGCTTCAGCCATTATTTCCCGTAATGCTGATTATCATTATAATCATGACAATACTAAGACTTACCCAGTTAAACAATTTATTAACAAGTTACCGGGGTACACTGCTCAGAATATGACTTTTGAGTTGATGATTGGCTTTTTATTTGTTATTTCATTAATTATTATCGCTGTTTTTCTATATATTTTGACCATGCAAAAAATGCAGAATTTTGCTGTAATGCGTGCACAAGGTATTCCTAGCAGTGTCTTGGTAAAGGCAACTATTGGTCAGGCGTTTGTTTTGGTGGTTGCTGGAGTAGTTTTCGGATTACTAGCTATGACGCTGACGGCGCAAGTATTGCCAGCAGCAGTACCAATGAGTTTTACTCCAGAAATTATTCTTAGTGGCTCGTTAGGATTATTATTGATGGGTCTAATTGGTAGTCTAATTCCAGTAAGGTCAATTTTGAAAGTAGATCCAATTAAGGCGATAGGGTAAAAGAATATGACAGTTATTGAATTAAAAAACGTCCAAAAGGTTTATGGTCAAGGTCTTGCCAAAGTCGAGGCGCTTAAAAATATTAGTTTTACGGCTAATCAGGGTGAAGTAGTGCTAGTCATGGGACCGTCAGGTGCTGGTAAGAGTACTTTTTTAACAATTGCAGGCTCATTGCAAAAACCAACTAGTGGTCAAGTTTTGATTAATGGTCAAGATATTGCTCAAATTTCAGCTAAAGCAAGTGAAAAACTGCGTCTTAATCAGATTGGTTTCATCTTGCAAGCCTATAATTTAGTGCCATTTTTGACAGTTAAAGAGCAATTTGAATTGGTCAACAAGGTTAAAAAACAGGACAATATCACATCTGAGCAGCTGCAAAAATTATTGCAGCAATTGAGCATTGCTGATTTGATCAATAAGTATCCGCAAGAATTATCAGGCGGTCAGCAGCAACGTGCGGCAATTGCACGTGCCCTGTATGCTAATCCAGAAATTTTACTAGCAGATGAACCAACGGCCTCACTTGATAGTCAAAATGTTACAGAAGTGGGAAAGTTGTTTAAGCATTTAGCTAAAGACTATCAAAAAGCAATTTTGCTGGTAACGCATGATTCACGATTAGAAAAATATGCTGATCAAATTTATGAAATGATTGATGGTGAGTTAACACAGAAAAAATAAAAAACAGCCGCTATTAAATTAATATTTAGGTAAAATGACTGCTTGTAGACTGCAAACTAATAGGTAAATGATGAAACAGTTGGGTTTTAGTTTAATATTGTTGGACTTATCAGAAAGTGACTTTTGATAGAGGTAAAATTGCGGGTTATTAGTGGTAGTTTTGAACTTTAAATTACCATTTATATAATAAAACTGTTATTGGTACAGTTTTTAAGAAAGCGTTTAATCCTTGACAAAACAACATTAAGTTTACTATTCTAAAGGTTAGGTAATTAAATATTATTTATAGAATTAATTGAAATCGGCTAAAACAAAAAATATTATTATTAAGTTATTTTTGGTATAGATAATTTAAATTACCAGTAAAAATTTTATTTTTACTAGCTATTGAATTGCTATAAATAATTAATACTATTCAAGTTTGTGTGCTTTGAATTTTTGTCTATAAGATCATAACTTATATATTTTAGATTTTCAGTCAGTTTAATTGAAAGTTGAGGTAAAGAATGAGTGAAATTCCAGATGATAAATCAATTGAAGTATCAATGAATTATCAAGATCATAGTATTAATATGAGATTTTCAGAAAATCTATCGGATGACCGTGAACGGGGCTATATTTTATCTGCTGCGTTCTTTTCGTTTTGTGCCGCTCAAGGATTAAGCAAGCAAGAGATAAGTGACATGGTTTCATCTCAATACGACCAATTTCTAGCGAATAGAGATTAACAATTTTTGCAAATACCGCGTGTGTGTTAAAAAGCGGTATTTTGTGTTATTACTACTTTTACAATAAATGTGTGCTAGTTGTAAAAGTGTAGCTATTAAAGTTAGTTAGGAAAACCAAAATGGCGAGAAAAAAAGAAATAGGAAGAAATAAGATATTAAATATTGCCTATAAGATGGTTGTCAAAGATGGGATTGAGAGTCTTACCGCGCGTAACATCGCTAAGGTAGGGCACTTTTCGACTCAGCCTTTGTACCTCGAATTTAGCAGTATGGATGAACTTCGTAAGGAAGTTTTAGGAAAAATTGCGGATAATTTAAAAAACAAAATTTTGCAAAAAGAATATACCAAGAAACCACTGATTGATATGGACTTGTCGTATATTGATTTTGCTAAAGAACATGAGAACCTTTTTAGAGCGATGTTCGTTGATGGAAAGTTTGGTAGTAAGGTAATCGCAGATACTTTGATTGATTTGGGTACTGAGAAATTTAATGAGCAATATCCTGAAACGGAGTATAGCGACAAAAAAATAAAAAATATCGTTGTGGCCAATTGGATTACCACTGTTGGGATTGCTTCATTAATAGTGAACGAAATTGCGACTTTTTCTCAAACACAAATAGTGAATGTTTTGACAGCGCAAATTAATGATGCGATTTTAAACGATTGGTTGAGTAAGACTAATACAGTGCCGTTATTTAATGTTGATGATAAAGACAAAAGCTAGAAAATTCGGCATATTTTAGCAACAGGTTGTGTTATTAAAAGCACTGAAATAATTTAAAAGCAAGTTTCGTTCAAATTAAACCAAAGTAAGCTATAATTAAATTAGAAATTAGTTTTTTGAAAGGTGGTTTTTATGAAAATCCTTGCATTTTCAGGCTCAAATGCCAACAACTCATTTAATGAAGCATTGCTTAAGTTTATTTCTAAGCATTTTGCTGATAAATATGATTTTGAATTAGTAACCGTTAAAGGGTTGCCAATGTTTAAAGAAGGTGACGATGCACCTGAATCAGTTCAAACTTTGAGTGATAAGATTGAAGCTGCTGATATGGTCTTAATCGGTTCACCTGAGCAACAACACTCGGTGACTAGTGCTTTAAGTAGTGCTTTGGAATGGTTATCAACTGCAACTCATCCATTTAAGAATAAGCCAGTTGTAATCGTCTCTACTTCACCAATGCCTCAAGGAGCTGCTCGTTCACAAAGCCGTTTGAAGAGTTTATTGACTGCACCTGGCTTTGGTGCAAAAGTCTTTAATGGTGACGAATTCATGATGGGTACTGCGCCAAAGGCTTTTGATGATGAAGGCAACTTAGCTGATGAAGGCACTGTCAAATTCCTAGATCAATTCTTTGGTGAAGTTGATCAATGGTACGCACAGGTTACTAAATAGGAGGTTAAGTATGAAATTATTAGCAATTGTTGGTACAAATGCCCCGTTTTCATATAATCGATTTTTGGCACAATTTATTGCCAAACATTATAGTGATCAGGCTGATATTGAAGTTAAAGAAATTGATGAATTGACGCCATTTTGTCGGACACAAATGGCTGATGACTCAATCAAAGCTTGGATTGATGACATTAAAGCTGCTGATGGAATTATAATAACTACTCCAGAATATAACCACACAGTTCCTGCTGCTCTTAAGAGTAGTCTTGAGTGGTTAGGCTCACATGCTGGTCCTAACGTAATGAAAATGAAGCCAGTTGCCGTACTGGGTGCTTCTTATGGTACTCAAGGCAGTAGTCGTGCTCAAGAAGATATGCGTGAAATTTTACTTTCACCTGATATGAGTGCTAATGTGTTGCCTGGTAACGAAGTTTTAATTGGTCAAGCTGCAGATAAATTCGATAAAGAATCTGGTGAATTGACTGATGAAGCTACTGTTAAACAAATTGATGGTTTGATGGATAACTTCTTCAAGTTTGTTGAACAAGCAAATAAATAAAACTTTGCGTGAATAACTCGTAGAGAGTAAAATAACCGAATGGGAAGCCGTTCGGTTATTTTTTGTTTGAGGAGATTGTGTATGACTACACCTGTTGTTTTACCTGTAAAATCAATCCGAAATCCGCGTGATTTAGGTGGTTATTGTGGCCTGAATGGCCGCAAGGTTAAACGGCACCGATTATTGCGGACTGGTAGTATCAGTGCGATGACTAGCGCAGATGAACAAGTTTTACTTGATTATGGATTAACCAAAGTCATTGATTTGAGATCATCAGCAGAACGTCGCGTTAGTCCAGATCGTAAAATTGCAGGTGTAGAATATTTTGCTTTACCATTATCTGATAAAGCTAATAGTGGTGAAAAAAATCAGCAAGATATGGCAGAATATCGGGTAGATCAATATGCAGGTTTTAGGTTAATGTGTGATCGTTATCGTAATCACATTTTAACAAGTCAAGCTAAACAGAGTTTTCGCCAAATATTGCAACTAATTGCGGATACAGATCGTGGTGCAATCTTATATCATTGTTCTGAAGGTAAAGATCGTACAGGATTAGTCACTGTCTTGATTCTTGAGATTTTGGGTGTTGATCTAGAGACGATTAGGCAAGATTATCTGTTTTCTAATTACATGTTAAATGATTATCGGGCCAAGCGTGAAAAGCAGTTTGTCCGTGCAGGTGAGAATGATAAGTTTCGAGCTAATATGCGTATCTTAGGGACTGTTTCAGATGCTTTTTTAGATAGTGCACTAATTACCATAAATGAGAATTATGGCAGCATTAAGCAATATATTGAGCAAGAGCTGGGGATATCATCGTCTTTGCAAAGTAAGATTAGAAATTTATATTTAGAAAAGTAGGTATGAAAATGATTAAAGAATTAGCACTTGAACAATCTGTTGGACAGCATCATGCTTTAGGAACGTCAATTACTTTGCAGATTTTTGGTAGTCAGGATAATGAACTAATTGACCAATCATTTGCATTAATTGATCATTATGAGGACATTTTAACAGTAAATCGTGATCAGTCAGAGGTAATGGCGGTTAATCATGCTGCTGGAAAAAATCCGGTTCAAGTTTCAAGTGGGACATATAGCTTGATCAAGTTAGCGGTGAAAGAGAGTTTAGCTAATTTTGGTTTTAATGCCTTAATTGGTCCTGTGGTTAAGTTATGGTCAATTGGTTTTAAAGCGGCTCACGTTCCAACTGATACACAAATCAAGGAAAAATTACAGTTGATTGATCCTCATAATGTTGAGCTTAACGATCTTGACCAATCAGTCTTTTTGACTAGAACAGGAATGGAACTGGATTTAGGTGGGATTGCCAAAGGTTGGATTGCTGACAGAATTCGTGATTTATGGCGTGCTAATGGTGTTAATGCTGGTATTATTAATTTAGGCGGAAATATTCTGTTAGTTGGTGATTCTCCTAAACGAGCTAATGGCCAATGGTCAGTGGGTGTTCAAGATCCTAAGTTGGCTAGGGGGCAAAATGTTACCTCGGTGATGGTTCCACAATGTTCTGCTGTTACCAGTGGGACGTATGAACGCTATCTAGAAGTTGATGGCCACAAATACCACCACTTAATTGATCCTAGGACAGGGTATCCGGTTGAAACAGATTTAGCAGGGGTGACTACTTTTACTAAAGATTCAGTTGAAGCTGAAATTGAATGCAAACGATTGTTTTTTGCAGGCCATCCACTAAAAGATTGGCATAATGATCCTGATCGAATAGGTGCAATTTTTGTTTATAATGATGATCATGTAGAATATGATAATTTAAATAATTAAGTATACGGCAGTTGCGATGGCAACTGCTTTTTTTATAGCACAATTACTAAAAAAGCAAGTACTTACTTTCAAAAAGTAAGCAAAATGTTTGTCAAAAAAATAAAAATGCCTAAAATGTTAATTACTACATGTAGCTTTTAAAAAATATCAAGTGTGTTTGAATAATATAAAAAGAGGTATATTTATGAAAAAAAGAGCAATTATGACAGTAGCAATGACTTTATTAACTACATTGGGTGTTTCCACTAATATTGTGAGTGCAGCAGATACTACCGGTAAAGACAGTGATGCTTCAGTAGCAGTAGCAGCTGGTGATTTATCGATTGAACAAGTACCTAATATTGCTTTTAGTAGTAGTGTAGCTGATATTGCTAATGGTGCAACTACAGCTGGACTAGCTAGCGGAGGTGATATTAAAACTGCTGATAATCGCGGTTTGGGCGCGCAGACGGAATGGACTCTGACTGCCAAACCGACTGCTTTAACTGACGGAGCTGGACATCACCTAAATATTACCAGCCTAACTATCAATGGTAATCAAGTTGCAACAATTGATGGCAATACTGAGACTACTATTGCCAGTGGTCATAACGAAGGTTCTACTGTAACTGCTCTTGATTCTAAGAATACGTCGATTGCTTTAGGAAAAGACTCACAAGTTTATGCTGGGAATTACACTGGTAAGATTACTTGGACATTAACGGGCAAGTCAGCTGCAACTGAGCAACCAGCAGAATAATTATGATGATTGCTGCAAAGAAATGGTTTAGTAGTTTAGGGTTAATGACGCTAATAAGCTTGTTATTTTTGATAAATAGCGGTCAAAAAGTAGCTGCAGCTGAAGGATTTTCAGTTAAGGTGGCAGGCCAGGATACTTCTTATGTTGAACGTAAAGTTAAGCCTAAAGACACAGTCAAAGTTAATTTAATTTTTAGTAACAATAGTACACGCAAACAGAAATTAGCAGTAGCGGTCAATACGGCAGTAACTGGTGATGGCGGAGTAGTGCAGTATAATTTAGCTAAACCAGGTAAGCGATACTTCGGTAAACATGATTTTGCTAAGATGACTACGGGTCCGAAAACAATTGAGTTAGCACCTCACGGACAAATTAGTAAGACTTATCAAATTAAGACTCCTAAGGCAGCTTTTAAAGGAGTAGCAGTAGGTGGATTTTATATTCAGCAGGCTGGTGCTAAAACTCCGAAGAAACCCAAGACTGGTTCTAAGGCTGCGATTGGATACAGCAACGTTTATGCTTATGCTATACCTATTATTTTGCGGCAGTCGAATAGTCCAGTTCATACGAAATTAGCGCTGACTGGTGCAACTGCCAAGGTTATTAATAATCAATCAGTTTTATTGGCTCGAATTGTTAATCAGACCCCAACAATCTTCGGTCAATTAACAATTAAGTCAAAGATTATTGAACAGGGTACGAAACGAGCGGTGTTTACTAATACCAAGAATAAATTGTCAATGGCGCCATTAAGCTACTTTGACTATCATATTCCGTTAAAGCAAAAGTTGCGATCTGGTAATTATCAGTTACAAGTTAGAGCTCAATCAGGCAAAAGACATTGGAAATTTAATCAGAATTTTAAAATAAATCAAAAAGTGGCTCAAGCGTCTAGTTCCAAGACTAACTCTGATAAGGGGAATATTTGGCGCTGGTTAGCAATTGGTGTTGGAGGTGTAGTAATGATTGCATTACTCATTGGTATGTATTATTTAGGAAAACTTCATAGTAAAAAATAAACCGTAGCAATCCAAGTGAAATCTGGATTGCTTTTTTTATGCCTAATATTTTTTGAAAGCGGTTGAAAAATATGAAAATAAATGTTAGCCTTTACTTGAGTAAAGAATGTGAAATATGTTCAATTAAGCAACTGAGTAATATTTTTTTGCTCATCTGATTAAAGCGCTTATTCAGGAAACTAGGTAATATGAATTTTGAGAAAGAAGAATTCGATTATGCAAATTAAAGCAGCCGTATTAAATGGTGCTCATCAAAAGTTGGTAGTTACCAATGTAGAACTTGATGATCCTAAAGAAAATGAAGTAATGGTTAAAGTAGTTGCTAGTGGTGTCTGCCATTCGGATACCGGTCCAATTAATACTGAACGACCAGGTTTATATCCAACTATTTTAGGCCATGAAGGTGCGGGGATTGTTGAAAAAGTTGGTCCTAATGTGACTGACTTTGAAGTTGGCGATCATGTTGTTGTTGCCTTTGCTTCTTGTGGTAAATGTAAGTTTTGTCGTGCGGGACTTCCAGGCTCTTGTCTGAATTGGGGCAAGTTGAATTCTGGCCCAATGTATGATGGGACTTACCGTCTGCATACTGAAGATGGTCAAAATATTGCAGCTACTTTTGGTCAATCATCTTTAGCTAATCACTTAGTTACTAATGTTAGAAATTTAGTTAAAGTTGATAAGAAATTTGACTTACGCTATTTAAGCCCAATGGGTTGTGGCTACATGACTGGTGCCGGTACAGTTCTGCATTCTTTAAAGCCAGAAATTAATTCGACGATTGCGATTATTGGTGTTGGCGGAGTTGGCATGGCTGCTTTAATGGCTGCTAAATTATTGCATTGTCAACATATTATTGCAGTTGATATTAAATCTCATCGTCTTGATTTAGCTAAAGAACTGGGAGCAACTGAAGTAATTGATGCCAATTCTGAAGATGTTCAGGCTAAATATCGCGAGATTACCAATGGCATGGGGCTTGATTATGCCATTGATACTTCTGGCGATACACCGGCAATTGAAATGGCACTGCACTCATTGGCGATTAAAGGAACACTGGTTACGCTAGCTGCCGCCAATGATGCCATTTCCGTTCGTCCAGCTGCTGATTTAATGGGACCTTCGCATACTATTACAGGTATTATTGAAGGCGACTCTGTACCGCAAGTCTTTATTCCAGAAATGATTCAATTGTTTGAACGTAATGAATTTCCAATTGATAAATTGTGTAAATTCTATACTTTGGATCAGGTTAATGAAGCATTTGCTGATTCCGCATCAGGAAAGACAATTAAGCCAATTATTATTATGGATTCAGATTATCACGCGTAATTTTAAAAAATATTATTAGGAGATTGTAAATGATCGTAAATAAAAATACTGTTTTTGATACTAGTTATGACGTTGTCGTGTTAGGTTTCGGTGGTGCTGGTGCTACTGCTGCTAGATTTGCAGCGGATAATGGTGCTAAAGTCTTGATTGTCGATTCTGCACCTGAAGGTCATGAAGGTGGCAATACTAGATATTCTGGTCAAATGGTTGGTTATAGTACAGATGAAGCTGCCTATCGTCAGTATTTCCATGGGCTAGCTCAAAAGTTCAATTTGGATGAAGATCTTTCTGAAGTCTTTATTAAGGGCGTTGCTGGCATGAAAGATTACTTTGAAAAGTATCTGGATGTTGACCACGTTTATAGCTTGAAGCAGGACATTATGGGTAAAGCCGAAGATGATATCATGGCTGATTATCCAGAATTTCCAGGTGCCAAAAACTACGATATGATTATGGTTCATAAGGGTATCGTTGATGGTGCTTTATGGAATACTTTGCGGCAAAAGGTGTTAGATCGTTCCGATAAAATTGATGTTTGGTATTCTTCCCCAGTTGAGCATTTAATTCAAACAGCTAACCAAACAGTAGTTGGTGCACAAGTTAAACGCGACGACACTTTAATTAATGTTTATGCTAAAAATGGTGTTGTTTTAGCAACTGGTGGTTTTGAAAACAACCAACAAATGATTCAAGATTATATTGGTGACTATCAATTAGTTCCAGGAGCTAGCCTTTATAACAAGGGTAGAGGTGTTGATCTGGCAACTGAAGCTGGTGCTAAATTGTGGCATATGACTAAGTTTTCCGGTGGTGGGATGCAGCAAATCTTTTCACTCTGGGAGCCGAATCAAAAACGTGCTAAGACATTCCGCAATATTCCAGAGTTTTGCCAAGGCAGTATTTTTACTGTAGGTGATGATGGTGCGCGCTACTTCAACGAAGAATTAGCTAGTCATGAAGGCTACGTCAAGATGGCGGGATCTTACTACACGCCAGTTAATCCGACACATCCATATCTCGTATTTGATGAAAAGCAAAAGCAAAAAATTGCAGCTTTAAAAGATGAGCCATATAATAAGGCTCTAGATCATGTTGTTGAAGCAGATTCGCTCAGTGAATTGGCAGACAAGATGGGAGCATCAGCTAAGGTTTTAGAGGATACAGTTGCTGACTTTAACTTCTTTGCTAAAGAAGGAATGGATTATGCTTATCATCGTGATGGTAAGACAATTACTGCTTTTGCTGAAAATGGACCGTATTATGCAATTCCGCTAGTTCAAGTTATTGGTTGGACGCAAGGTGGTCCTAAGAGAAATAGTAATTGTGAGATTGTTTCAGCAATTGATGATCAACCAATTCCGCATCTATATGGTGCAGGTGAATTGGGCAGTGTTATTACTAATCTATATCAAGGTGGTTCCAATTTAGCCAATTGTTTGATTTTTGGTAAAATTGCTGGTGAAAATGCTGCTCGTCCTAAAGCTGATGTTGCTGACACAACTAGTGTGGAGGCTGCTAAGTTAACAATTAAATCTGCTAAACTTGGTTCTGACTTGCAAGAAGACGAATATCCAACAGGCAAAGACCAGTATATCGGTCGTTCAAGTCAAGGTATGGGGAATGAAATTGTTGTTCGGGTGACTGCCGATCATGATAATATTAAACAGGTCGAAGTTTTGAAACAAACTGAATCTGATGATTATGGCTTACAAGCAATTAAAGAATTACCAGCTAAAATGGTTGAAAATAATAGTTATGAAGTTGATGCTATTTCGGGTGCTTCAAGTACTAGTCGCGGCTTGAAGGATGCGGTAAAAGATGCATTATCCAAACTAAACTAGGTTGCATTTATCTAGCTAAAAAACGCATGGGTTTATTCCCATGCGTTTTTAGTGTTTAAACTTGAATATCATTTTTAGCAGTACGTTGTTCTAATGGAACGTCAAACATGACTTCAAGTGATGCAATTAGATTAGTCCGAGTGTCGAAGCCACCATCTTTAATTGCCCAATAAGTAGTATAACCGTTAGCTAAAATTTGAGCGGCTGTATATAACTGGTCAGGGTTACTTTGATTACGAACTTGTTGCAATTCTTGTGCTTTTTGAATGTAGGAAACACACATCTTTTTATAGCTGTCAATTACGTTTAGGTAACCACGGTCTGCCATCAGGTTAGCAATTAAAAAGTGTGAGATTAAATCTACTCCCATGTCAGTATTAATTTGCATCATTCTAGTAATACAATGCACGAACTGTTGCCAATAGTTAGTAACAGATTGGGGTTTAGCCGCAAGTAAGCTATTTATTTCATCATTATAACATTCAACTAGGATATCGGCTTTGGCTGTGAAATGATAATAAAAAGCCTGCTTGGATAGATTGCAAGCGGCACAAATATCTTTGACACTAACATCCGTGTATGATTTTTGTTTAAATAATTTAAGTGCAGTAGTAATGATTAATTCTTTGGTATTAAGCTGATTAGATGGCTTCATAAAGGTACTTCCTAGATATAATAGTTTTAAGCGGTGGTGCGGCTAATGCTGAAGATACTGTTGAAAATTCCGTTTGAAAGACCCGGAGTATTATAGATAATGAACCTTAAGAATGAAGAATCTAAAGTTTGTTGGATAAACCATGGATTTTGCAGTGAATTGAGCATTGATAAGATAATGTAAACAAAAAAGTAACTAGCAAAAAAGGCCGCCGCAGCTCCTAAAGTACCGTCTAAAATGCTACCAAAACTCTTATTATGAGGGTTTCTTGCTGGTATCCAGCCTTTAAAAATTTTGGTAATCATTTTGCCAACAAATAAAATAATGAAGAAGGCAATAAACCGAAACAGCATTAAGTTGGTACCAGGCGTAAGAGTGGTCTGAATATTTTTACCAGTAATTTCACTATACAGCCAATTGCCAAAAGGATTTTGCATCAGAATTGCTACAATAAAGACAATTGCAGCAAAAACTAAATTGATAACTAATTTAGAAAAGCCGGTTTGATAACCCTGATACGTTTTCCATGCTAAATAGACTAAAACAATTAACGTTATGATCATATTTTTCTCCTTTATTACTATTATAGCTTATTTTTGAACATTTAGACTTTGACGATTACCAAAAAATACTTCATAATTAAAGAGATATAGTAGCTTTACATTAAGCTCTTTTGGCGTTAAATTTATAGAGTGTGAAACAAGGTTTCACGGGTGAGAAATGAATCCTGAACAATTTGTCCGAGAATTAGCAAAGCATAATTTTACATTAACTGAAGTACAAATCAAGCAATTTAAACGATACTTTACCAGTTTGATTGCAGCTAATCAGCATGTCAACTTGACGCGCATTACTGATGAAGATGATGTCTATTTAAAACATTTTTTTGATAGCCTGACACCTTTACTGGTTTTTGGGGACATTATTAAGACAGATAGTACTGTTTGTGATGTTGGTGCTGGTGCTGGTTTTCCGTCGATTCCTTTAAAGATCTTGCGACCTGATTTGAAGCTAACGATTGTTGACTCGCTAGGTAAGAGATTGAACTTTTTACAAGATTTAATTAAGGACTTACAACTAACAGAGGTTGAGTTAGTCCATGGTCGAGCTGAAGATGTTGGTCAAAATAAACTTTATCGCGCTCACTTTGACTTAGTAACTGCTCGAGCAGTTGCTAATATGGCAGTTTTAAGCGAGTATTGTTTACCATTAGTTAAGTCTCACGGCTATTTTATCGCTCTCAAAGGTCCTAAGGCCAAGAGTGAGCTAAATGATGGTCAAAAAGCAATTACTACCTTGGGTGGCAAGGTAATTGCTGACCAGGAGTTGCAATTGCCGTTAAGTGATGAAGAACGAACTTTAATTTTAGTTCAGAAGGTTCAGACTACACCCAAGAAGTATCCTAGACAAGCGGGGACACCGCATCGTAAACCAATTCAATAAGCAGGAGGAGTCTATATGTCAATCTTTTCTTCTTTACGGCATCATGATGAAATTCCTAAAGATAAACAAATTCAAGACATCGAACTAACCAAAATACAACCTAATTCTTATCAGCCTCGTAGGCAATTTTCTGATGAATCAATTAGAGAGCTAGCCTCAACTCTTGATAAAGAAGGATTATTACAGCCAATTGTGGTTCGCGAAAAAGCAGAAAATTATGAGATTATTGCTGGTGAACGTCGGTTTAAGGCTGCTAAGCAATTGGCTTGGGAAACTATCCCAGCTATTGTTAATAATATGGATGACAGTCAGGCTGCGTCTTTGGCACTAATTGAAAATTTGCAGCGTGAGAATCTCAATCCAATTGATGAGGCTCAGGCTTATAACAATTTGATGAAATTAAATAATTTAACCCAAACAACTCTGGCTAAGAATATTGGTAAATCACAATCTTACGTTGCTAATAAGCTGCGGTTATTAAAGCTTTCACCAAAGGTTCAAAGTTATTTAGTTAGTGGTGAAATTTCTCCACGTCATGGCCGTTGTCTAGTAAATCTGAGTGAAAAAGACCAAAGTCGAGTGGTAGATGAGGTTTTAGCTAATAATTTAAACGTGAGCGATACTGAAAAGATTGTTAAGGATGTCGACGGCTATTTTGTTAATAAGGAAAAGCTGCTTAAAGATAAAGAAAAAGCCCAACAAACTAAGCGGGCAGTAAGCCGCATTCCTAAAGATCTTAAGGTTCAAATTAATACGATCAAACGAGCAGTTAAATTAGCTAAAGATTCGGGGATTAAAGTTAAAGTTAAAGAAAATAACGATCCTAATGATTATATGATTACAATAGAGTTAAAAAGAAAGTAGGAAGGCATGGAAGATATGGTAAAGGTAATATCAGTCGCTAACCAAAAGGGTGGTGTTGGCAAAACAACCACAACAATTAACTTGTCGGCAGCGATTGCTGAACGCGGCTATCGTGTTTTGATTATCGATACTGATCCACAAGGAAATTTAACTTCTGGATTGGGCATAGAAAAATCAGCTATTAAAGACGATGTTTATAGTGTGTTAATTAATGATGTTCCACTGAAAGATACTATCTTCCATACTTCGAATAGTAAACTAGATTTAGTTCCAGCAACCATTAATTTGTCTGGTGCTGAAACTGAACTGATTAGTATGATGGCGCGCGAAACACGGTTAAAATCCGCAATCGATGTGATCAGCAATGAGTATGACTTTATCTTTATTGACTGTCCACCGTCTCTAGGACAATTATCAATCAATGCTTTTACAGCATCTAATTCAATTTTAATTCCTGTTCAAAGCGAATATTATGCAATGGAAGGATTAAGCCAATTACTTAATACAATTCGGTTGGTACAAAAGCATTTCAATAAGGATTTGGGTGTTGAAGGCGTGTTATTGACAATGCTTGACTCGCGGACTAATTTAGGAGCAGAAGTGGTTAAGGAAGTACAGTCTTATTTTACTAAAAAAGTTTATAAGACAATTATTCCCCGGATTACTAAACTCGCTGAAGCACCAAGTTATGGTCAATCGATTGCAGAGTATGCTCCTAGCTCTCGCGGAGCAAAGGTTTATGATGATTTAGCTAAAGAGGTGTTAAAGAATAATGGTAAAAAACTCAAAAAGTAAAGAGCCAAAAAGAAAAGGTGGCCTCGGACGTGGTATTGAGGCTTTGTTTGAAGACGAACCACAGGCTCCTGAAACCGAAGAAGAAATTCAAGAACTTAATCTGAGTGAAATCAGACCCAATCCTTATCAACCTCGTAAAAACTTTGACGATAAAACGTTAAAAGAACTAGCAGATTCAATTAAGGAGAATGGGGTTTTTCAGCCAATCATTGTGCGTAAATCAGTCAATGGTTATGAGATTATCGCAGGTGAGCGCCGCTATCGGGCATCAAGATTGGCTAAAAAGACTACTATTCCAGCAATTGTTCGTGACTTTGACGAGAGTCAAATGATGGAAGTTGCTGTTTTAGAAAATTTACAGCGTGAAGATTTAACTCCATTAGAAGAAGCCCAAGCCTACGAAATGCTACAAAAAAATCTGGGCTTAACTCAAGAAGAAGTATCTAAACGCATGGGTAAATCAAGACCCTATATTGCTAATTATTTGCGGCTGTTAACTTTGCCAAATAAGACCAAACATATGCTGCAATATGGTGACTTGTCAATGGGACAAGCTCGTACACTACTAGGCCTTAAGAATAAAGATAAGATTGATGAGGTTGCTAAGCAGGTTGTTAAAGAAGGTATGCCTGTGCGCAAGGTTGAGGCATTGGTTGCCAAAATCAATAGTGAAAAAACTCGCAAAAAGACCACTCAAAAATCAGCTTTCATTCGTGCTAGTGAACACCAACTAGCGGATAAATTTGGTTCGAGTGTTAATATTGCAGAAACTAAAAAGGGTAGTGGTCATTTGTCAATCAAGTTTACTTCAACAGATGAGTTAAATCGGATTTTGGATGTTTTAGGTGTTGATCTTGATGAATAAAAATATTGCTTATGATTTAGCGGATACTGTGCAAATGAAAAAACCGCATGCTTGTCAAACTAATAATTGGGAGATTTTGCGGATTGGTGCCGATATTCGTCTAAAATGTATGGGATGTGGTCGTGTCTTAATGATGCCAAGGATGAAATTTAATCATAACTTGAAAAAAATATTACATCAGGCAAGCGATCCGGTTAATGTTAAACAAGAATTTTATATACCAAAAGCTGAGATTGCTCGTCCTAATTTTGATGAATAATAAAGATAATAAATAAACATAAAAGAAGAGGATAAAGATGTCATTAACTGCTGGGATTGTCGGGTTACCTAATGTTGGTAAGTCAACCTTATTTAATGCAATTACTAAAGCTGGAGCCGAAATGGCCAATTACCCATTTGCGACGATCGAGCCTAATGTCGGAATGGTTGAAGTACCAGATAAGCGTTTAGCAAGAATTCAAGAATTAATTCCTGCTAAAAAAATTGTGCATACCACTTTTGAATTTACAGATATTGCTGGTTTAGTTAAGGGAGCTTCTAAAGGTGAAGGCTTAGGAAATAAGTTTTTGGATAATATTCGGCAAACTGATGCGATTGTGCATGTAGTTAGAGCCTTTGAAGATGATAATATTACTTCTGTTACTGGTAAAGTTGATCCAGAAGAAGATATTAATACTATTAATCTAGAACTAGCCATTTCTGACCTGGATACAGTTAATCGAAGAATTAACAAGGTGAAAAAGATTGCACAGCAACAGGATAAAGATGCTAAGGCTGAATATAGTGTTTTGGAGAAAATCAAACCAGTTTTAGAAGAAGGTAAAGCCGTCCGCACAATTAACTTTACGGATGATGAGCAAAAGATTGTCAAAGGTCTATTTCTATTAACTGATAAGCCAATTATTTATGTTGCTAACATCGCAGAAAGTGCTATGGCTGATCCTGAAAGTGATCCATATTACCAGATTGTTAAGCAACATGCGCTAAGTGAAGGTGCTGAGTGTTTAGGAATTTCTGCAGCAACTGAAGAAGAAATTGCAGGTCTGGATGATGATGAAAAGGCAGAATTTTTAGAAGCTGAAGGTGTTAGTGAGTCTGGGCTTGATCGATTGATTAGAGCTGCTTACCATATTTTGGGGCTTAGAACTTTCTTTACTGCTGGTGGACCTGAAACTCGTGCTTGGACTTTTCATGAGGGCATGCTTGCCCCGCAAGTTGCTGGAGTAATCCATTCAGATTTTGAACGTGGCTTTATTCGGGCAGAAGTAGTTTCATTTGCTAATTTAGATAAATATGAAACTATGCAAAAGGTTAAAGAAGCTGGTAAGTTGGGTCTTGAAGGTAAGGATTATGAAGTTCAAGATGGTGACATTATTGAGTTTAGATTTAATGTTTAGGGAAAAATAATGGCAGAAAAAGAAACGCAGCAAACTAAAATAGATGTTAATAAACAGGAAAAGTTAAAAGAGCAAGTTACTACGCAAAACAGAGATGATAAATTGCAGCAAGCTGAGCCAACAGAACTGCGTAAGCAGCTGAGTAACAAAAATTCTGATTATGTCTTTCGCTTACAAAAAGAACTTGAAGAGCAAGGAAAATTAGGTAGTGCTGATGCGAGTAAACGTGTTGATGAGCTATTGGCTGATTTAGTAGTTGCCCAACACCACGGTAAGCCAGCAAGTACTTTTTATGGTATGTCGCCTAAGATTAAGGCGGCTGACATGCTGAAGCCAAAAAAGAAAACGGCAGCAGACATTCCGTTTTGGCAATATGCAGTTGACAGTGCCTTGCTATATATCGCAATTTTTGTTGGACTGTTTGGAGTAATTGCCCTATTTACAACGAATCAAAAAGAAAATTCGCAAATGGGAATTTTGACTCTAGTCAGTGTCGGAGCAGCGATGGGTGTATTCATGACTAAATATAATGATTGGGTCATGCCAGCTGGTAAACAGCAAAAAATTCCGTGGGGTAAATTGATTTTAGGCTTTGCTGGGTTATTGTTAGGCTTGTTTGTCTGGATTTGGTTAGTTTCGCTGCCAGTCCTGCAACCGATCAATCCTGTCTTACCAGCAATGGGCAACATAATCATCGCGGTCTTGGCTTATGGAATTCGCTGGTTCTTTAGACGTCATTTTCAAATTGTGGGGTCAGTCTTTACTCCTAAACCAAAAGACAAATAAGGTGCTTTTTGGTTGCAAAAGGACTATAATGGATGATCAGATGTTAAAAGGGTAAGTAGGACTGTTAGTCTATTTATCCTTTTTTAGAGCTTTAATAAGTGTAAAAGCTTATCACTAATTAACTTAATAGAAAGAGGTATTTAATGGTTAACACACTGCGTAAATCAATTCGGCAGTACAAAAAACTGTCACTGCTGTCGCCATTATTTGTTACTGGTGAAGTTATCATTGAAATGTTAATACCATATTTAGTTGGTATGTTGATTGATAATGGAATTATGAAAGGTAACATGTCCTACATTATTAAATGGGGGCTAATTTTACTGGTTTTAACTGTGTTGTCACTGGTTTTGGGTGCCAGTGCCAGTTATGCTTCAGCACATGCTTCAGCTGGCTTTGCTGCTAACTTGCGTGAAGATATGTTCTACCACGTTCAAGATTATTCTTTTAAAAATATTGATCGGTTTTCTAGTTCAAGTTTAGTTACTAGAATGACAACCGATGTTAATAATATTCAAATGGCCTACCAGCTAATTATTCGGATGGCGGTTAGAGCGCCGATGATGCTAGTGGTATCGGTAGTTATGTCACTAATCATTAGCCCACGTTTGTCGCTAATCTTTGTAGTGATTGCACCAGTTTTTGCAATTTTGCTAGGCTTAATTATTAAAGCTACATATCCTTATTTTCCAAAAATCTTTCGTGGATACGATCGGATGAATCAAACTGTTCGTGAAAATATTCGTGGGATTCGTGAAGTAAAAACTTATGTACAAGAAGATTCTCAAGTAAAGAAATTTAAGAAGTCATCCAGCTTTATCTATAAACTATTTGCTACAGCACAAAAAATTATGTCGCTGAATTCATTAGTAGTTGCTGCTATTTTGAACATTTCTACCTTAGCAATTTGCTGGTTTGGTGCTAAAGAAATTGTGGGTGGTGGCTTGCAAACTGGTCAGTTAATTTCGATGTTTTCATATTCAAATTCAGTTTTAAATAGTTTGAATATTTTAGCAATGGTCTTTACGCAACTAGTTATTTCAGGTGCCAGTGGTCGCAGAATTGCTGATGTGATTAATGAAAAGCCATCAATTACCAATCCACATAAGCCGTTAGAACATGTTAATAATGGTGAAATTATCTTTGATCATGTTAACTTTAAATATAATTCTGCTGATAAAGCAATGGCTTTGAATGATATTAATTTGAATATTAAGTCTGGTGAAACGATAGGGATTATTGGTAAGACGGGGTCGTCTAAGTCCACGCTGGTTTCGATGATTCCGCGCTTATACGATGCAGTTTCAGGTGCAGTTCGGGTAGCTGGTCATAACGTAAAATCCTATGACTTAAAGGCTTTGCGTGATAATGTTGCGATGGTTTTACAAAATAATGTACTCTTTTCAGGTACGATTAAAGATAATTTGAAGTGGGGTAATGAGAACGCGACTGATGAGCAAGTCCTTGCTGCTGCCAAAGTTGCCCATGCTGATGATTTTATCCAAGAAATGCCCAATAAATATGACACGATGGTTGAGCAAGGCGGTACCAATGTTTCTGGTGGACAGAAGCAGAGGATTACGATTGCTCGAGCATTGCTGAAGAATCCTAAGATTTTAATTTTGGATGATTCTACTTCTGCCGTTGATACTCAAACTGAACGAGCAATTCGTGAGTCATTGGCTAAAGATATGCCAGATACTACCAAAATCATTATTTCGCAAAGAATTGTTTCCATCAAAGATGCTGAAAGAATTATTGTTATGGATGAAGGTAAAATCCAAGATGTTGGAACTCATGATGAATTGATGAAGCGTAATGAGCTATATAGTTCAATCGCTAAGTTCCAAGAAGAACAAAAGAAGTAGGTGAGTGATTTGGACAAAGCAATAGAAAATAAAAAGGTACAAGGCAAGGGTAAAAAAAGTGCTACTTTATTGCGCTTACTTAAGCTAACAGCCAGCACTAGTCCATGGATGCTAATTATTTCGGTCATTGCGATTGTTTTAGCTGCAGGTGCTAATGTTAAAGGGTCGCTATTTATTGAGCAATTAATCAATAATTACATTACGCCTTTGACCAAACAAGCACGACCTGATTTTGGGCCATTACTACATGCAATTATAGTAATGTTTGGTATTTATGCTATTGGCTTCATTTCTAATTATTTATTTTCAATGTTAATGTCAGTACTGGCACAAAAGGTTCAATACCGGGTGCGTAATGAAATGTTTACGCATATGGAAGAACTGCCAATTTCTTATTTCGATGAGAATGATTACGGCGATATCATGAGTCGGTATACGAATGATATTGATACATTGATGCAGATGATTTCGCAGTCAATTCCCCAATTTGTTAATTCAGGGTTAAATATTGTCTTTGTTTTGGCTGCGATGATCAGCTTAAGTTGGCAGTTGACGATTTTCACTTTAATTATTTTCATTCTTTCAATTGGCATCGTTCGTTTTCTAACGAAGCGTTCATCACACTTCTTTCAATTACAGCAAAAAGAATTGGGACAACTTAACGGTTATAATGAAGAAATGCTAAATGGACTGAAAGTAATTAAAGTTTTTAGCCATGAAAAAGAGGCAGAAGCTGAGTTTGATCAATATAATCAGGCATTAAAGCAGGCTTCTGGTCAAGCAAATACATACTCGACAATTTTGTTCCCAATTATGGGTAACATGGGTAACTTACTTTATGTCTTAATTGCCATCTTGGGTGGAGCAGTGGCAATCAATAAGATTGCACCGTTATCACTTGGTGTTATTGGTGCCTTTTTGCAATTATCCAAGCAGTTTGCAATGCCGATTGCTCAAATTTCACAACAATTGAACTCAATTGTGATGGCCTTAGCTGGTGCAGAACGGATTTTTGACTTAGAAGATCAACCAATTGAAGTTAATAATGGTGATGTCACTATTACTAAGGATGCCAATGTTAAGGGAAGCTGGCACTGGAACGTGCCACAAGCAGATGGTAGTGTTAAGCAAGTTACGGTTAAAGGACATATTGTCTTTGATGATGTAAACTTTAGTTATTCACCAGACAAGCAGATTTTATATAATATTTCGCTTAATGCTAAACCGGGGATGAAAGTTGCCTTAGTTGGCGAAACTGGTGCTGGTAAAACCACTATTTCCAATATGTTAAATCGATTTTATGAAATTGATTCGGGAACGATTACCTATGATGGCATTCCGATTAATCGCATTAAAAAGGACGATTTGCGACAATCATTATCAATTGTCTTACAGGATACTCACATGTTTACTGGTACGATTATGGAAAATATTCGTTTTGGCAATCCTGAAGCTAGCGATGATGATGTTTACCAAGCAGCACGGTTATCACATGCTGATGAATTCATTCATCATTTAGATGAGGGTTATCAAACAGTGATTGATGGTAGTGGTGGCGATTTGTCTCAAGGGCAAATGCAACTTTTGAGTATTGCTCGGGCAATGATTGCTGATGAACCAGTGATGATTTTGGACGAAGCAACTTCGAGTATTGATACCCAAACTGAAAAGTTGGTTCAAGCTGGGATGGATAATCTACTTGCCGGTCGGACAAGTTTTGTAATTGCTCACCGGCTATCAACCATTGTCAATTCCGATTTAATCTTGGTTCTTGACCATGGTCACATTATTGAAGCTGGTAATCATGATGAACTCTTAAAGCAAAAGGGTTATTATTATGAGTTATATACTGGCAAAAAAGAAATTGAATAATTAAGTAAGAGTTGAGGTAGTTCTCAGCTCTTTTTTAATAAAAGCTAAAATTACACCTTATTGTTAGCTGTTTGTAATAAAAATGATTAGAATAATATCCAGAAGTTCTGCTAGAATATTTTTAGCAGGGAAGTTGATTCGCAAATGAAGGGGAGGATTAACCCGATGAAAATCTTAGTTGTTGATGATGATAAAGAAATTGTTGAACTATTAAGTATCTATTTAAAAAATGAAGGTTACACACCGGTTGTGGCATACAGCGGTAAAGAAGCAATTACTAAATTGACTACTACTTCCGATATTGCACTGATGATCTTGGATGTGATGATGCCTAATATGAGCGGCATTGACGTAATTAAAGAAGTTCGACGTGATTCTGATATTCCGATTATTATTGTTTCGGCCAAGACTGACGATATGGATAAAATTCAAGGTTTGATTACTGGCGCAGATGATTATGTTTCTAAGCCATTTAATCCTTTAGAAGTTATGGCAAGAGTGCGGTCTTTATTGCGTCGTAGTCAAAAGCAGGTCAAGGATGAAGCACCCGATGTTTTGGAAATTGGGCCTTTAGCAATTAATCGTGATTCACACGAAGTTAAGACTATTGAAGGCAATGATATTCAATTAACTGCTTTAGAATTTGGAATCTTGTATTTGCTTGCTAGTCACCCTAACCGTGTATTTTCTGCAGATGAAATTTTTGAACGAGTTTGGCAGCAAGAATCAATTGTTTCTGCAAAAACGGTTATGGTCCATGTTTCGCATTTGCGTGATAAGATTCAAAAGGCAACTGGCGGTGAAGACGTCATCCAGACCGTTTGGGGTGTTGGCTATAAAATTGAGGCCTAACTAAATGAAAAAAGAGCGAGTCAAATTAACTGCGGCAGAAAAAAGTGAATTGCTTGCTGAAGCAGTGATTACGATTGTCTTGTTGTTGCTACTTAATTTATCAGTAATCATTTTAATTAATTTGACTATTTTACAAAATAAAAATTTAATTAATGGGATCTATTTCTTGAAAAAAACCATTACTTTTGGCGGACATCATTTATGGTCTTGGCAAAATATTTCAATAGTAGTTATGGGCATAGGCGATTTTATCGTTTTGTATTGGCGCCTAATTCGGCGATATCACCAAATGCAGTTGCGCCATGTGATTTCTGAATTACACTATATTGCTAAAGGGCATTTTGACCATTATATTTCTTTTAAAGTTAAAACCGATTTACAAAAAGTGATTGATTCGATTAATTCGTTGGTTAAAAGTACAGTTAATGCCATTAATGAAGAAAAAGCTATTGAAAAATCTAAAGATGAGCTAATTAGCAATGTGTCACATGACCTGCGGACGCCGTTGACGTCAATTATTGGCTATCTTGGTCTATTAAAAAATGGAGTTGCTGATCCTGCCGATCAGCAAAAGTATTTAAATATTGCGTATATGAAGGCTGAGCAAATGAAGTCTTTGGCGCATGATCTATTAGAATACACAACTCTGAAATCTGACAATATTAAGCTTAATTTATCATCACTGCATATTTTTTCGATGCTAGAACAAGTTGAGGCTGGTTTTGAATTGGAGGCACAGGAAAAGGGAATTAAGTTTAATATTGAAGCACGGCCGCTGGATTTAACTATCAAGGCTGATCCGGAAAAGCTGGTACGCATTTATAATAATTTAATTACCAATGCACTAAAATACGGAACGGGTGCGACACAGATTAATTTAATTGCTAATTTAGTTAATAGTGATGAAGTTGAATTGCGAGTAGAAAATAACGGTGCCCAGATACCTAAGGACTCATTGAAAAAAATCTTTGAACGTTTTTATCGGGTAGAGTCATCGCGCAATATGGCAACTGGTGGTACAGGACTAGGTTTATCAATTACAAAAAGTGTGGTGGATTTACACGGAGGTACAATCAGGTGTGAGTCAGATAAGCAATGGACTAGATTTATTATTCGCTTACCCTTAGATCCGAAGAAAGCCCGCATTGCTGACTAGCTGTGGTATAATTTGATAAGACAAAAAACAGAGAGGCATAGAATGAGTATTTCCCTAAATACCTGTATTTTAATTTTAAAAGAACATCATTTGTTAAAATCAAGTGCTGTTCAAGACACGGTTGCCACGAAGATGGAATATGTTTCATACGATTCACGTGACATTAAGACGAATACCTTGTTTTTCTGCAAGGGGGCAGGTTTTCGTCCGACTTATTTATCAATGGCTAAAGATAATGGTGCTAATTGTTATGTAGCACAGCAGCCTTATCCTGAAGGTAAAGGAATGCATGCATTGATTGTGCGTGACGTTTCTAAAGCAATGGCACTTTTGTCAGCAGCATTTTTTCAATTTCCACAAGATGATTTGTTTGTGGTGGGAATTACAGGCACTAAAGGTAAAACCACGACAGCTTACTTTTTAAAAGGAATGCTAGATCAGGTTAATGGCGGTAAAACTGCACTAATTTCTTCAGTCAATGATGTAGTAGGACAGCGCCCAGAGGATACTTTTAAGTCTAGCTTAACGACACCAGAGTCACTTGATTTATTCCGTGATATGCGTAATGCTGTTGATAATGGCATGACACATTTAGTGATGGAAGTGTCCAGCCAAGCTTATAAGAAAAATCGAGTCTTTGGTTTGACCTATGATCTTGGGTTATTTTTAAATATTACACCTGATCACATTGGTCCAAATGAGCATCCAGACTTTGCAGATTATTTGCATTGTAAATTGCAATTGTTAGTTAATGCACGTAAGTGTATTATTAACGCGCAAAGTGATCATTTTGCTGAAATCTATGCGGCAGCAACAACGACAACGGATCCTGATAGTATTTACCTATTTGCTAATGAAAAGTTTACTGGTTCGTCTTTAAAGCAACCGATTGATTTTAGGTATGCCTCTCAAGAAAGTGATCTGGCACAGACGCGGTTTGTAGTAACTGCTGGTAGTGAAAAGGCGAAGAATATTTCTACTACTGGTAACTATCAGTTGCAGATGTTAGGCGACTTTAACGAGTCAAATGGTACTGCAGCAATTATGGCTGCAGGGTTAGCAGGTGTTGATTATGAATCAGCGGCTAAAGGAATTCGTAATGTAACGGTTCCCGGCAGAATGCAAACGCAAACCACTAAGCATCATGGCACGATTGTAGTTGACTATGCACATAACAAGGCTTCGATGATGGCCCTAATGGGTTTCATGCAGCGTGAGTTTAATAATCCTAAAATTATCGTGGTAGTTGGAGCACCTGGCAACAAAGGAGTTTCTAGAAGACCAGGCTTTAGTGAAAGTATTAACGCTTATGCTAGTCAAGCATTTTTAACTGCTGACGATCCAGGATTTGAGGATCCGTTAGCGATTGCTCAAGAGATTGATGCTGGAATTGACCATGAAAAAGTGGCAGTAACGATTGAGCTTGACCGTACTAAAGCAATTAATGAAGCTATTAAGAGTGCCGGGCCAACTGATGTGGTTTTAATCTGCGGTAAAGGTGCTGATGGTTTTCAGAAAATTCGCGGTGTTGATACACCTTATCCATCAGATATTACAGTGGCACAAGAAGCAATTACAAAACTAGAAGGTTAATAAAAGTAAGTAAAATGAAGCATTTCTTTAGTATTATTGGTGGAATGGGCTCGATTGCAACGGAAAGTTTTGTTCACGAACTTAATAGGCGTGTCCGAATTAGTAAGGATCAGGATTATTTAAATTATAGCTTAGTTAATGATGCTCAAATTCCTGATCGAACCGCTTATATTAAGGATCATACGCAGCCCAATCCGCTGGTTGATTTGCGCAGTGATGTCTTAGCACAAGCAAAATTAAAGCCTGATTTTTTTGTGATGCCATGTAATACAGCGCATTACTTTTATGATAATTTGGCGAGCTTAACTGAAATTCCATTCTTACACATGATGCGGATTGCTGTGCATAAATTTGTGGAAAAGTATCCTCAAGAAACTAAAATTGGTCTGATTGCTACAGAAGGTTCAATTTATGATCATTTGTATGCTGATGAATTACAGAAAGTTGGTCGCAAAGCAGAGTTAGGCGGTTCTGAAATCCAACCTTTAGTGACTGAGTTGATTTATACTAATATTAAAGAACAAGGACAAGTTGATGCTGAACTGTTCCATCATATTTTGCAGTTAATGCATGATAAATATGGTTGTAATGTCATCTTACTCGGCTGTACTGAGCTGTCGTTAGCACAAGCTAAGGCTCCAGATCATCCTTATGAGGTAATCGATCCTCAGGCAATTATGGCTGATGTGGCGATTGAGTTATCATTGAAAATTCGCAAGGGGCTTGATCCGAAAACTGTAATTCAAAAATATTTGTATTAAGTAGTCTTAGTTGACTGCTTTTTTTATTTATCTTTTTTAAAACTGGTAAATAGTATCTTATAAATAAAGGCTATTGAACCACTTTTGTGCCATAATTGATTAAGAGCGATTATTTAATGTGGGTATGAGTTTATGTTTAATTTATTTGTGTTATTGACAGAACGATTGGGTATTATAATGTTATTGGCCTTTATCCTGGTCAATATGCATTTTTTTCGTAATTTACTTGAAAAAAGGACGTTAAAATCACAAGTTTGGTTAACTATTATTTTCAGTTTGTTCGTTATTATGGCTAACCTGACGGGGGTAGAAATTTCTAGTTCAAAAGAAGTAGTTACGCCACTAATTATTACAGGGTTGCCGCAATCTGATTCGATAGCTAATACTAGAATTTTGGTGATTACTACAGCTGGGATAACTGGTGGACCATACGTTGGGATGCTTGTTGGTTTAGTTGGTGGACTGCACCGGGTGGTCTTTGGCGGTTTTTCAGATTACTTTTATATTATTAGCTCAGTATTAATTGGCTATTTTGTTGGCGCCTGCGGTGATAAAGTTAAGGGCAGTAAATTGTATCCATCAACTATTTGGGTAGCTATTTTAGCATTTGTGGCTGAACTAATTCAGATGGCTTTCATTTTTGCCTTTCATGGCTTAGGACTAATTAAGCTGATCTTTATGCCTATGGTTTTGCTAAATACGATTGGCTCGACATTATTCATAGAGATTTTAAAGACATACCTGTCTAATGAACGACAGTTAAAGGCAGTTCAGACCAAAGATGTGCTTGAATTAACTAATAAGACACTGCCATATTTTCGTAATGGTCTAGATGTGAACTCTGCTACCCATGTTTGTCAGATTATTAAGAAGTATACCAATTTTGATGCAGTGGGATTAACTGATCGCGTAAATGTGTTAGCACATGTTGGTGCTGGCGAGGATCACCATATTAGTGGCGAACCAGTATTAACTGATTTGTCTAAAACGGTGATTGCTACAGGTAAGGAAAAACTGGCTTATTCTAAGGCAGAAATTGGTTGTCCTAAAGTTGATTGTCCGTTAGAATCTGCAGTTGTTTTTCCTTTGCGAGTTAATAATGAAACGATTGGCGCTTTGAAACTTTATTTTTGTGCTGGTAGGCACATGACGGTGGTTGAAGAAAACTTAGTACGTGGTCTGGCGATGATTTTTTCAGGTCAAATGGCAATTGGAATTGCTCAAGAACAGACTAGTTTACTTAATGAAGCAGAAATTAAGGCTTTGCAAGTGCAAATTAATCCGCATTTTTTCTTTAATGCAATTAATACCATTGGGGCACTGATGCGAGTTGATGTTGAAAAGGCACATCAAGCTCTAATGCAATTGAGTGTTTTCTTCAGGTCAAGCTTACAAAGCGGCCAAGAAAAAGAGGTAACTTTGGCTCAAGAAAAGCGTCATGTTAATGCTTATATGAGTATTGAAAAAATCCGTTTCCCTGATAAATTTACTCTTGATTATCGGGTTAGCGTTCCCGAAAATACTCTGTTACCATCATTTTGTTTACAAATTTTTGTTGAAAATGCAGTCCGTCATGCCTTCAAGGGACGTAAAACAGATAATTGGATTACAGTTGAACTTAAGCAGCTTAATGATAACCAATTATCCATTAGGGTTAGTGATAATGGTAACGGAATTGATCCAGCAATTTTAAAAAAACTTGGTAAAAAACCAGTCACTGAGTCTAAAGGCAGCGGTACTGCGTTGTATAATTTGAATAAGCGATTGCAGGGCCTCTATGGGACTAGCAGTCAATTGCAAATTAGCACTAGTCCAGCAGGAACAACTTTCAAAACGGTTATTCCTATTAAATATGAAGTCCACAAGCAGTCTTAGTGTTAGACAAAGCTAACTGAGAAATTTACGAAAGGGGTTTTTACAATGAATATTTTATTGGTCGATGATGAGCCATTAGCCAGAACTGAGCTAAAATATTTAATTGAAAAAAGTGCTGTTTTAGCAACTGAATCATTGGCTATATATCAAGCAGAGGATTTAAAAGAAGCTCAGAGTCAGCTTTTGAAAAATAAAATTGATTTAATCTTCTTAGATATTTCTCTTAATGAAGAAAACGGCTTTGAATTAACGAACGAACTTAAGCAATTAAATTATTCACCAATTATTATCTTTTCTACTGCTTATGACGAATATGCGGTCAAAGCCTTTGATGTAGGCGCATTGGACTATGTTTTAAAACCGTTTGAACAAGAGCGAATTGACCAAGCTCTGACTAAGGTAAAGAAAGTTTTATCGCAAGAAGTACCTGCTGCAAGTTCAATTAATGATTTATTAACGATTGAACTAGATGATCGTAATGTCGTGATCAAGTTGTCTGATATCGTGTCAGCAACTATCAGTGATGGTGTTTTGACAGTTTCGACTGCCAAAAAGCAGTACCAAACTCGTAAAACTTTGTCTTGGCTAAAACAGCGGTTGCCTAAGCCTAAATTTATGCAAGTTCACCGAAATACGTTGGTAAATCTTGAGGAAGTAAAAGAAGTACAGCCTTGGTTTAATCATACGTTGTTGCTAGTTATGGATAATGGTGAAAAAGTTCAGGTGGGTCGTTCTTATCGTGCCGATCTAAGTAAGCAACTTGGAATGGGATAGAAATTCGGCATTGCTATTGGGTAGTTAAGCCATTAAATTTTGCATTTAAACAAAAAATCGCTTTCAGATTCTTACTTTAGGTATATCTTAATCATTGAAATAAAGATAAGTTAGAGAAAGGAAATGAGTGTAATGAAAGAGAAAAAGCCAGAAACTAAATCAGCGCCAATTCTGTTTCAAATGTTGGTTTATGCCACAATTTTATTTGTATCACAGTTGATATCAGAAATGATGCCCAAGTCATTCCCAGTACCAACACCTGTAATTGGATTAGTTTTGCTTTATGTATTGTTGACAACACATGTAGTTAAAATTGAATGGGTTGATTCCTTTGGTAGTGCCTTAATCTCGTTGATTAGTTTTATGTTTGTTCCTTCGGGAATCTCTTTGGCTGCTAACTTGGATATCATGAAATCGCAAGGTGTTCAGTTAGTCTTGGTAGTGTTGCTAGCAACCATTATTTTATTGGTGGTAACTGCCTACACAACTCGAATCTTGGTTTGGCTTAAAAAGAGAATCACATCTGGACATCATTCGGTAGCTCATAATGTTAAGACTGGAGGCAGTAAATGATGGCTTATTTAAGTAATCCTTTATTTGGTGTATTCCTATCATTATTTATCTTTTTGATTGGTCAGTGGCTTTTCAAAAAGTCACATGGTTTTTTCTTATTCCAACCTCTGTTTGTTGCTATGGTCTTAGGAATTGCCATTTTGGTAGTTTTAGGCAAAGTATTTGATGTTTCAACAACTCAGGTCTACACTCAAGCCTACAAACCAGGTGGAGATATCATCTTCTGGTTTATTACACCAGCAACAATTGCGTTTGCTGTTCCTTTATACAAGCGTAATGATGTTATCAAGAAAAATTGGGGGATCATTTTAACTAGCTTGGTAATCAGTACTTTTGTTTCCTTAATCTTGATTACCTTTATTTCTAAGGCAGCAGGATTAAATGAAGTTGGTGTTAGATCGATGCTTAGTCAATCGGCAACAACTGCGATTGCCATGCCACTGACAACAGCAATTGGCGGTAACGCATCAATTACTGCAATGGCATGTATTCTAAATGCCGTAATGATTTATGCACTAGGCAAGCAGATGGTTAAGTGGTTTAAACTTGATACAGATCCGATGGGAACTGGATTAGGTTTAGGAGCTGCAGGACATACTGTTGGTTCAGCTTTCGCCCTAGAGATGGGTTCTGTACAAGGTGCGATGGCTGCAGTAGCAGTAGTTGCAACTGGATTGGTTGATAACTTATTAGTTCCAGCTTTTGCCCATTTGCTTGGTTTGTAGAATCAAATTTGGTAAAAATTATTATTTAAATTTATAGCTATGTTTACTTACAATAAAACGTGTGTAGCCCTGTGACTCACACGTTTTTATTTTGGATAAAATTAGTTTTAATTAATGAATTTAACTAGCTTTCTATTGACGTAGGGGTATCTGTATATTATGCTTAAGATAATTAAAGAATTTCTTCGGGGTAAGGTGTAATTCCATACCGACGGTAACAATTAATGCTTAATTGAAGTCCGTGACCCACTATCATGGTGGTGGAACTAGTGCAAGTCTGGTACCGACAGTTAAAGTCTGGATGGGAGAAGAAAATAAAAACTAGTATTTAACTTGCAATTCAAGAATAAGCTTGGTTAAGAGCTAATGATAGTTGATTATGAAGACCTCGTTGATTAAGATCAGCGAGGCTTTTTGTTGAGGAAGTGAAATTAATGCAGGATAAGGATTATCTGCAACTTGCAGCCCAAGAAGCATTAAAGGCGCGGGCAATGACTTGGACGAATCCTTTAGTGGGAGCAGTTATTGTTAAAGATGGTCAAGTCTTAGCTACTGGGTATCATCATCAGTATGGGCAAGTTCACGCTGAAGTTAACGCATTGGCTCACTTGGCTAAACCCGAATTAGCTGATGGTGCTACACTTTATGTTACTTTGGAACCTTGTAGTCATTATGGTAAGCAGCCACCTTGTTGTGAAAAAGTGGCTGAAGCAGGAATCAAACGCGTAGTTATTGGACAACTTGATCCACATAAAATAGTTGCTGGTAAAGGGATAAAGTTTCTACAAGAGCATGGCATCACAACTGAAGTCATTGGTGGTACGGAGTATTTGAATGAGGCCTATAACTTCTTTTATCAACAACAAAGGCCACTAGTTACCCTCAAATATGCGATGTCTCTTGATGGTAAGCTTAATGCAGCGGGTAATAAGCGAACCTTGTTAACTGGCGATGCTGCCCAACTCGATGTCCAAAAATTACGTTGTCAGAATCAAGCTATTTTAATAGGTGCTAATACTTTAAGAATTGATGACCCACAACTAACAGTGAGAATTAAGTGTTTGTCAATCCCACCTATTAGAATAATCTTGACTAAAGATGCTAATCGGATAGACTTCACTCAGGAATTATTTAATCAGCCAGGTGAAATTTGGCTGTTAAGTGAACAAGAATTGCAGAAAGAACTGCCAGTTGCAGTTAAAATTTTTACGCAAGCTAAATGGACTCCAACTAAAATTGTTAAATTACTTGCAAAATATGAGATTCAATCCCTGTTAGTTGAAGGTGGTAGTCAGGTTCAAGCAGAGTTTATAGCAGCAGATTTAGTCGATCAAATAATAGCTTATATAGCACCTAAGGTCTTAGGCGGGACTGCTTTGCCAGTCGCAGTAGGACAAGAGTTGGGAGCGACTTCATCACAATATGAACTAATTGATGTAAAGACCTTAGAGCAAGATGTGCGCATTAGCGCAAGGAGAAAACAATGTTTACCGGAATAATTCAAGCAACGGGTAAGATCACTCGTTTGGAAATAACTGAAAAGCATGCTAAGTTAGCAATTGCTGCTCCTAAATTAGCCCAAGAAAATTTGCCGCTTGGTGCCAGCATTGCAGTTAATGGAATTTGTTTAACCGTAACTGATTGGACTAATGATGAGTTTACTGTTGATGTGATGCCAGAAACGATGAAGCGAACTAACCTGGGCAATTTGCAAGTAGCTAGTGTGGTTAACTTAGAGCCATCACTGGCTTTAGGAGCAACCTTAGATGGTCATATTGTGGCAGGTCATGTTGATACCACGGCAGAATTAACTGCTAGAGTTGAAACAGAAAATTCGATTGAATTACGATTTAAAGTACCACAACAATATGATTCATATATTGTAGAAAAAGGCTCAATCGCGATTGATGGTATAAGCTTAACGGTCACCATGGCACAAAATGCCGAATTTGGTGTGAGCCTGATTCCATTTACCATTGCTAATACGACTTTAGCTGGTTACAAATTAGGTGACCATGTCAATATTGAAACGGATATGATTGGCCGTTATGTGGTAAAACAGTGTCAAGCTTGGAACAAATAAGTTATAGTGAGGAAATAAAATGACAGATCAATTAAATGAAAAAATGCGTAAAATCCTTGATCACATGAGAAATGGTGGTTTAGTAATTGTGGCTGATTCACCACAACGTGAATCTGAAGGCGATATGATTGGCCTAGCTGAAAAAGCAACACCTGAGATGGTTAATACCATGATTACCAAAGCTCGTGGTTTGTTATGTGTCCCAATGAGTAAGGAATATGCCGATCGCCAGCATATTAGCCCAATTGAAACTGGATCAAATGATGAATTTGGGACAGCTTTTACGTTAAGTGTTGATGCTACAACGACCACTACTGGTATTTCTGCATACGATCGTGCTAAGACAATTAAAAAATTAGCTGATCCCAACAGTACTTGGGATGATTTTTATCATCCTGGCCATGTTTTTCCATTAGTTGCTAAAGAAGGCGGCGTATTGGAACGAACTGGTCACACCGAGGCAGCACTGGATTTGGCTCGCCTTGCAGGAGTAGCACCAGTTGGATTTATTTGTGAATGTATCAAAAAAGACGGTACAATGGCTCGGCGCAAAGACTTAAAGGCTTTAGCAGAAGGTATGGGATTACCGTACTTGACTATTGAAGAATTAATTGAATATCGCAAGCGTCAAGAAGATGAAGACTTAAAGGTTGAATCAATTACCAAAGTTGATTTTCCAACTAAGCATGGTCATTTTGAACTTGAGGGTTTTGAAAATGAGAAACAACCTGAAAAAGAACCAACTTTATTAATCAGTAAGGGTGATATTAAACCAGATGAACCATTATTATTGCGGCTGCATAGTGAGTGTTTGACTGGGGATGTCTTTGGGTCTAAACGGTGTGATTGTGGTGCTCAATTAGCAGAATCGCTAGATAAGATTGAAGCTAATGGTTCAGGTGCTGTTTTGTATTTGCGCCAAGAGGGGCGCGGTATTGGCTTAGCTAATAAATTGCGTGCTTACAAATTACAAGATGAGGGTGCAAATACTGTTGAGGCTAATCAAAAGCTTGGTTTTCCGGTTGATGCTCGTCGCTATAACTTAGCTGCCAAAATTTTGCGCCAAAAAGGAATTTCTGAAGTCCGGCTCATGACTAATAATCCTGATAAGGTTGCTCAGCTAGAGGCCTATGGCATTAAAGTGGTCGAGCGGGTACCGATGGAAGTTGGTTTAACTAAAGAAAATGAAAAATATTTAGCAACTAAAAAACATCAAATGAATCATATTTTGAATGAGGTAGATTAACATGAAAGAAATTACAGGTAATATTGCGGCAGGACAAGATAAGAGAATTGGTATAGTCGTTGCACAGTTTAATAGTGTTGTAACGGATCGCTTGCTTAGCGGAGCTGTTGGACAATTAAAAAAGTCAGGAGTATCAGATGACAATCTTACAGTGATTCATGTTCCTGGCGCTTTTGAATTGGCCAGAACGGTTAATTGCTTGGCCAAAAGCGGTAAGGTCGATGGGATAATTGCTTTAGGTGCAGTTATTCGCGGTGAAACCTCGCACTTTGATTATGTCTGCCAAGGCACTACCAGTCAGCTAGCAGCTGCTTCAGCAACCGGTCCAGTACCAGTGATGTTTGGCTTGTTAACTACAGATACTGTCGCTCAAGCAACGGATCGTGCAGGTGGCAAGGGTGGCAACAAAGGTGCTGATTGTGCCACAGATATTTTAGAAGTTTTAAATATCGAAGATCAAATCGACGAATTATAAATTTGGCATTCAAAAAGGCTCAATTCTTTGTAAGAAGGATTGAGCCTTTTTTGTGTAAAAGATATGAATCTTTTTTAAAAAGTTCTTTACTTTATAATTAAAGCGCTTTATTATAATAGATGTATTAACACGTTTTGTTTTAATAGGAGAAATATATGAAAATTCAAGAAGAAGTTAAGCAAACTGTTAAAGCAGCTATTGCAAAAGTTAATTCAAAAGGAACATTAAAACAAGTTTTATGGGTAGGTGCTGGAGGCTCATTTGGTGGCTTCTACGGTGCTAATTATTTTATGCAGCAGGAATCCCAAGCTGTTTTTTCAAGTATGTTCACGAGTGGTGAATTTATTTATGCAGCACCTAAAAATCTTGATCAGAATACTTTAGTGGTTTTGTGTTCAATGCGTGGAACGTATGAAACAGTCGAAGCAGCTAAAGTGGCTCGTGACCATGGCGCAACTACAATTGCTTTGTATGTTGATAAATCGGAGTTGGTAGAAGTTGCAGATTTTAAGATCAAGTATGAAAGTTTGGCACTTGATGAAAGTAGATTAGAACGCGTAAATGCAAGTATTGGATTAGATATAGCAATGAACTTGGTTAACGAAGTCGAAGGTTATCAAGATTATGCTGATGCAATGCAAGCCTTTGATGTTCTAGATCCGATGTATCGTAAAGCTGTTGACTATACAACTCCTCTTGCTAAAGAATGGGCTGATTTAAATAAAACTGAAAAAACTATCTATGTAATCGCTAGTGGCCCCACAATGGGTGCTGCTTATGTCTTTTCGATTTGTAACCTAGAAGAAATGTTGCAATTGAATTCACCGACCATTCATAGTTATGAATATTTCAACGGGCCGTTTGAAGTTACTGATAAGAATAAATCAATTTTTCAATTATTAGCGACTGGAAAAACTAGACCAGAGGATGAGCGAGCTCTTAAATTTGAGCAAAGATTTGGTGGTAAAAAATTATATGTTTTAGATGGTAAAGAAATTGGTTTAGATGATTTGAAAGAAAGCATTTCGCCGTATTTTAATCACTCGCTTTTCTCTTCGATTCTTAACAATGTTTATATGCGCCAATTATCTTATGCAACTAATGAAAGCTTTGAAACACGTAGATATATGTGGAAAGAAACCTATAGATAATAAAGATATTTTTAATAAAGCTTCGCTAAAATTAATTAATATCACAGAAAGTGTTTACAAATTATATATTTTGTAATAATATGATGGTATACGTGTTAATACGTCATAAAAAGTAAAGATTTTATTGGGGTATCTTTAACGGGTATCGAATAATGATTCCAAAAATAAAAGCTTGATAAAAGGCTTATCTAGTACTTTTATTGGTGAGAAAGGAGTCTTTATTAGTCAAAAGTAAATTCTAAAATTCAAGATGAGGTGAATATATTATGATAAAGCTGATTAGGGTCGATCATCGATTACTTCATGGACAGGTAATCTTTTCATGGTCAAAGTTTGCTAGCATAGAACGAATTATTGTGATTGATACAGCAACCGCAAATGATGATTTTAAGAAGATGTCTTTAAAACTGGCTAAACCAGAAGATATCAAATTGAATGTTTTCAGTGTTGATGCAGCAATAGCTAAAATGGAACAAATTAAGGCACTTAAAGATAACGTTATGCTTATCTTTGCACAAGTTTCGGAGCTAGCTAAATTTATTGAGTCTTATGGATATGTAGATGAAATCAATTATGGTGGTATACCAGATCGTCCCAATGCGAAACGTTACAGTAATGCCGTGTTCTTAACACCAGAAGAAGTTGATCTAACTAAAAAAATGTGTGATCAAGGCATCGATATCGTAATGCAGCAAGTTCCATCATCTGGAAAGGAATTTTTAAATAAAATTCTCTAAAAGGAGGGATTTGTTATGTTCTGGAAAGCATTTGTTGTCGCCTTGATAGGTGTATTTGCAATGTTTGATTCAAGGCTACTTGGACGTGAAAATTTTGAGCAGCCATTAGTTGTTAGTACTTTAGTTGGATTAGCATTAGGAGACGTATCTAAAGGTTTATTAGTTGGAGCCACTTTGCAGCTGGTAACGATGGGGGTAGTTCAAGTTGGTGCTGCAGTTCCTCCAGATTGGGTTTTAGGTTCTGTAGTTGCTTCAGCATTTGCAATTTTGTCACATACGAGAGCTCAAGTGGCACTAACAGTGGCATTACCTGTTGCAGTTTTAGGTCAATTAGTAGCTATTGTAGTTAGAATGTTGTTTTCTTCATTTAATGGTTTGGTGAATAGAGCGATTGATCAGGGGAAATTTCGCAAAGCTAGGAATTACCATATTGTCTATGGTCCAATTATTTATGGATTGTTATACTTTATTCCCGTATTCTTTGCTATTTATCTGGGAACTGACATAGTTACTAGCCTTGTCCATATGATTCCAGCTTGGTTAACAGATGGGTTGACCTTAGCAAGTAAGATTTTGCCAGCATATGGGTTTGCATTACTGATGTCAACGATGATTACTAAGAAAAATGCAGTTTACTTATTTATAGGATTCTTTATTGCAGCCTATGGTAACTTATCTGTCATTGGTGTTGCTATCTTTGCAGTTTTATTAGCAATCGTTCTTAACAAATTTATGGGTAATGATAATTCGGCAAATCCAGAAGCTGCTACGGCTGAAAAAGCCGATGATCTAGATGATTTAGAAGAATTATAGGAGGAAATTATGACTGAAGAAAAACAAACTAATAAAAAATTGCGTCATAAGTTTTGGCAATTCTTCTGGCGGTCATGGGCAATTCAAACTTCTTGGAATTATGAAGCACAAATGAATATGGGATTCATGTACGGAATGGCACCAACGATTGATGAAATCTATGGTAAAGAGCCAGCAACTCCTGAAAAATTGGACAAGAAAAAAGAAGCATATCATCGCCACATGGCTTTCTTTAACTGTACCCCGCAGTTAACGTCATTTGTTTTGGGATTATCTTCTGCGATGGAAGAAGAATATGCCGCAAATCCAGATACATTTGATCCGGATTCAATTAATGGTGTTAAAACTTCATTAATGGGACCTTTGTCTGGTATTGGTGACTCACTTTTCCAAGGAACGATTAAGATTGTTGCCTTTGGATTGGGTATCGATATGGCTCACCAAGGTAATATTTTTGGTCCGATCCTAGCTATGTTGATTTCAATTGTTCCGTCAGCCCTTGTTACTTATTGGGGTGGCAAGTGGGGCTACCTTGAAGGAAAAAAGAATATTCAAAAGTTAATTAGTAACGGTACAATTAATCGGATCATGTCGTTAATGAATGTCATTGGATTAATGGTCATTGGGGCAATGATTGCTACCATGATTGGGATTACAACGCCTGTTAAATTTGGCAAATCTTTTGTATTGCAAAAGACATTAGATTCGATTTTTCCACAGATGTTGCCATTAGCATTTACGATGGTAATGTTTTACCTAATTAAAAAGAAGGTAAATACTGGTTGGATTATGGCGATTTGTATTTTAGGTGGTATTTTATTAAGTGTTTTAGGTATCTTTAAATAGTTTATTACTAAGTATTTATAGGAGATTTTAAATTATGGATTTTGAAAAAGTTAGAACAATTGTTAAGGATATAGAGAAGAATCAACCCAAAATTGATCGGGTTCTCTTTGTAGGTTGTGGTGCCTCAATGGCGGATCTTTATCCAGGTTATTATTTTATCTCTCATGAAAGTGAAAACTTGTTGACATCAATTCATACGGCAAATGAATTTAATTATGATACACCTAAAGGTATTGGTGAACATACTGTAGTTATTACTGCATCATTGGGTGGTACAACCCCTGAATCAGTAGCCGCAACTAAGAAGGCCAGAGAATTAGGTGCACATGTAGTATCACTTTCTAATAGTGAAGAATCACCAATTATTAAGGAAACTCAATATAAGATTATTCATGGATTCCACAAGAATTATGCCGAAAAAGTAGAAAAGATGTCATATTGTTTAGCTTTGGCAATTGAAATTGTTAAAGAATTTGAAGGATATGATTATTACGATGAAGCAGTTAAAGCCTTTGATGGTATGCCAGATTTGATTGAAAATGCAGTTAAATCTGTTGGTCCTGCAGCTAAAGAATTTGCTGAAAAATATAAGGATGAAAAAACTATTTACGTTTTAAGTAGTGGTGCTACCTTTGGTGCAGCCTATTCAACTGCCTCATTCCTATTTATGGAAATGCAATGGATTGCTGCTCCTACAATTAATACTGGTGAATATTTCCATGGTCCATTTGAACTAACAGAAACTGATGCACCATACTTACTATTTATGAACGATGGCAGTACACGTCACCTTGACGCTAGAGCATTGACTTTCATGCAAAGATTTGACGCTAAAATTACTAATATCGATGCTAAAGACTATGGTCTAAACGAGATTGCTAGTGAAAATGTCATTGACTACTTCAATCCAATGATTTTGACAGGTGTAATGCGGGTATATGCTGAGGAATTAGCCATTGCAAGAAAGCACCCATTGACTAAGCGTCGCTACATGTGGAAGTTAACTTATTAATTTAGTAGGTTCAAATATAACTAAGTAAAAGAGAACTCTGTTGCTTTTAGAGTTCTCTTTTATTATATTTAATAATATAATTGAATTTGACTACTTTAGTTTGTCCTAAAAGGCACTAAAATTGTATTTTTGAGTGATAGGTGAGAATAAATTGACAAAAACAGGATCTTTATATTCACAAGTAATGGAAAAAATCAGACAGAAAATTATTTCTGGAGAATATCCGATTGATAGTAAATTGCCAAATGAATTTGCATTGTGTGAACAATTTGGTGTTAGCCGAGTCACTCTGAGAAAAGCAATTAAGGGACTAGTCAAAGATGGTCTAGTCGAAAAAGTACAAGGAGTAGGAACTTTTGTTCGTAAACCGCAAACAGTTAGAAGAATTGTTAAGTCTTCTAGAGTTGAAAGCTTCTCTAAAACGGCAAAAAAGGAAGGCTTTAATCCAAGTGCGAAAACAATTGAGATTAAAGAGGTAATCACTCCTGATGATTTAAAGGATGTTTTAGAAACAGAGCGTTCATTAATGATTGAACGTGTACACTTGATTGAAGACGATCCGGTAATGCTTGAGTGCAATTATTTTCCGTTACCGAAATTTGGAGAACTTAGAAATGAAGATCTTACTTTATCGCTTTATCAAGTATTGCATAATAAATATGGGATAAAGAAGTTATCTTCAAGTGATGTGGTCATTTCAATTGCTTTAGCTAATTATAATGAGGCGAAGTATTTGGAAAAATCACTTGGCTTTCCATTGTTAATGTTAAAGGCAACAGTAGTTGATGAAAAAGGCAATATTGTTCATGTAGGAAGACAGTATATTGATTCTAATCGGTATGAATTCCATATTTAGAAATTTTAATTAGGATTATCAGATTAAGAAACTTCAAAAGATTTAATTTGAACATGTAAAGTTCAAGCTAAATCTTTTTTTGTGTAAATATATATTACAAAAAATAAGCCGTTATATATTTTTTAATACAAATTAATAATATTTTCTGTATTTATTGATATTACAGTGATAAATTGCGAATGTAAATTGCTTAAAGTTGTTTACTTAATGTGATTTTAAGGTTATAATTTTATATAAATTAGATAAAAATAAGATTATTAATAGTAGGAGAATAAAATTATGAAAAATAAATTTTATAAAAAATTATTAATTGTAATGGTAACTCTAGGAATGGCATTAGTTATGCTTTCAGGTTGCAGCAAAAAGAATAATGAAACATCAGTCAGTTCAATTAAGGATAAAGGAACGTTAACGATTGGAATGATTAACTCAAATCCACCGTACGAATTTCAAAATTCTGATAATGTAGTGCAGGGAGCTGATATTCCGTTAATAAAAAAGGTTGCCAAAGAATTAGGGGTTAAATATAAGATAAAGACGATGGACTTTGATGGATTATTACCAGCTTTACAGGGTAATAAAGTTGATATGTTGATTACGGCAATGAGTCCTACGCCAGAACGGAAACAAGGAGCTAAGTTTAGCAAGGTATATTACCGTAGTACGAATACTTTGCTTGTTCGTAAGTCTGAAGCTAAAAAGTATGAGAATACAAAGAATTTTGCCAATGCCACGATTGCTGTTGTAAATAATTCAACTCAAGAGGAAATGCTTAAAAAGCTTTATCCTAAAGCAAAGTATAAGAAGCTCAGCAAAGTAACTGATCTGGCTTTAGCAGTTAATAATGGTAAGGCAGATGCTTGTTCGATCGATGTGCCAACAGCAACGATTTTAGCAAGAAAGAATCCTAAATTACAGATAACTTCATTTAGACATAAAGATTCAAGCCTTGGTGCTGCAATTGCAATGCCAAAGAATGCCAGTCCAGATCTTGTAAAGACAGTTAATAAGGTGGTTACTGAAAATAAGGCAGAATATGCCCAATGGGTAATTGATTATGCCAAAAAAGTTAAGTAAGAAATAGATATGTGGATGTGAAAATATGTTACAAAGTTTTTCATTTTTAAGTAAGTATTGGGTGCTATTCCTTACTGGGGTAAAGGTTACTATCGAACTGGCGGTAATTTCAATTATTTTGGGTTTAATCTTGGGAATCATTGTTGCATTGATGAAACGTTCCCAAATAAAACTGGTTTCTGTAATTGCTAAGATGTATATCGGATTTATTCGTGATACGCCTTTACTAGTTCAAATTTATATTGTTTATATTGGATTACCCATGGTTTTAGGAATCAACATTCCAGATTTTATGACGGGAGTTATCAGCTTAACTCTTTATTCAGCAGCTTATATTGCGGAAATTATTCGCTCGGGGATTGAGTCTTTGCCACAAGGACAAACAGAGGCTGCACTGAGCTTAGGAATGTCCAAGTCACGGGTTATGACTGATATAATCTTGCCACAAGCGTTTAAGAATATTTTACCCGCACTAGGCAATCAACTTATTGGCAATATTAAAGATTCGTCTTTGGTATCTGTATTGGGAATTTCTGATTTAATGTTTAGTGCGCAAACCGTGAGAGGTTCAACTGCTTTAGGACTACAACCAATGATTATCGCCTCGTTGCTATATTTACTAATGACATGGATTTTGAATGTTGGTTTGTCATTTATTGAAAGGAAACTGAAAGTTAATGATCGAGTTGCGTAATGTTGTTAAGAAATATGGTGATAATATAATCTTAAAAGGAGTTAACTTGACAGTTAATGATGGTGAGGTTGTAGTTATTATCGGGCCGTCTGGATCTGGCAAGAGTACCATGCTTAGACAGATGAACTTACTTGAACAGCCTACTAGTGGAAAAATTTTAGTTGATGGCGAGGTTGTGTCAGGAAAGGTAAAAGCTGAAGTAACCAGGCAAACACATGAAAAAATTGGTATGGTATTTCAACAATTTAATCTGTTTCCTCATTATACTGTTATGGAAAATATTATCCATGCCCCAAAAACTGTTAAACATGAAGATAATGAAACTGCTACTAAGGAAGCTATTGAATTGTTGAATCAGGTAGGACTTGTTGATAAAAAAGATAGTTATCCAACCTCATTAAGTGGTGGTCAGCAACAACGGATTGCAATTGTCCGTGCACTTGCAATGCATCCGAAAGCTTTACTATTCGACGAACCAACTTCAGCTTTGGATCCGGAAATGGTTGAAGAGGTTCTAAAGGTTATGAAGGGATTGGCTAAAGCAGGTATGACAATGGTTGTAGTTACTCACGAAATGGGTTTTGCCAAGCAAGTAGCTGATCGAGTTTTATTTGTTGATGAAGGCCAGGTATTAGAAGAAAATACTCCTAAAGAAATTTTTGAAAATGCCCAGCATGAGAGAACTAAGGATTTTATTTCTAAAATTTTATATGCATAAAAAATTAATAGCTATAAAAAGGTCACTATATTCTAGTGGCCTTTTTAAATTATCTAACTGGTACATCAACGGACGTACGGATTTTCATTTTTGGCTGATGAACGATTGAATTAAACTTTTGTCCTTGAATCAATTTCAAAATTCCACGGCCAGCTTCTTTCCCAACGGTAGTGCGTTCGTAATTCATGGTAGTTATGCTTGGCGTTAAATAAGCCGCAGAATCAAAATCGTCGAAACCGACTAATGAGACATTATGAGGAACATTAATTTTTCTTTTTCTTAGCATATCAAGTACTTGAACGGCCAAGCTATCGTTATAACAGGCAATAGCGGTTGGTAAAGAATCAGTACTTTTCAGATACAAATCAATTTTCTTGCTAATAGTTTGAAAGGAGTCATGTGAACTATACATGATAATATTACTATTAGATAAATTAACATTACTTTCTTGATATGCTTGAGCAAAACCCTCCATACGATGAACTCCTTGGAGATCATCAACTTGAAAAATACCCAAAATATACCGATGGCCTAAATCAAGCAGATATTTAATTAGTTTCTTTTCAGCAGAGCGATCATCATTAGTAATTGATGGAAATTTCAAGCCGGAATATTCAGCGTTAATAAAAAGTAATGGAATTTTGCTTTTGGCGATTCGCTGATAGATATCAAGATTGGGACTAGGTTTTGCGCTTTCGCTAGGCTCGATAATTAGACCAGCAACTTGTGAATCAAGCAATTTAATTAAGCTTTCACGTTCTTTTTCAGGATGATTATGAGTATTGGCTAACAAGAGTGAGTATTCTTGTTCACCAATCTCTGCATCGATTTGAGAAATGATTTTTGGAAAAATATAATCAGCAATGTGTGTGCAGATAAACCCAATAGTTTTGCTTTCTGGGTTAACCTGCCATTTTTTATTCCAATCTTGAATAAACATCCCGCTACCCTGAACTTTGTAAATTAAATGTTCGTTTTGTAGTTCAGTTAGAGCCTTGCGAACCGCATAGCGTGACATGTCAAAGCGTGACATTAATTCATTTTCTGTTGGGAGCTTTTGATTAACTTTGAAGTTGCCAAAAGTTATTTCTTTTTTTATTTTTTCTTTGATTATGAGATAGTCGCTTTTCATTTAGTTTTCTTTCAAAATTTATTCGATTATATTTTTATGAATAACTTGATTAGGTTTGAATCTTTTGTTTTGTCGCTTTTAATAGATTAAATAACCTATATTACCAATAATTATAGCACATATGTGATTGAAAAATTGGTTAAGTAAATACTCTAAAAAAATAAATAAAATTTTTAAGTTTAATAAAATACAGGTTTTAAAAGAATTTAAAATATTTATTTTTGCAAAAATCATTCGAATGAATTTTTGCTGCTATTGTAAATCATGATGAATAAATGTACTATGAAATCGATTACAAAAAAACAAAACTTTGTAGTAGGAGGATAGTTTTGGTCGAACAAAAAAATAAGAAAATATCTAGTAACTATGTTTACTTTTTTGGCTCTTTTGGTGGGATTTTATTTGGTTATGATATAGGAGTGATGACTGGTGCATTGCCTTTCTTACAAAATGATTGGAATCTGACTAATGCCACAACCGTTGGTTGGATTACGTCTGCAGTTATGTTTGGTGCAATTTTTGGTGGATCTGTAGCTGGTCAATTGTCTGATAAATTGGGTAGAAGAAAAATGATTTTAATTTCAGCAGTTATCTTTGCCTTATTCTCTATTATGTCGATGTTATCACCAAATAATGGTTCAACTTATTTAATAATTATCAGAGTTTTATTAGGTTTAGCAGTAGGTGCAGCATCAGCACTAGTTCCAGCTTATATGTCAGAGATGGCCCCTGCTAATGCTCGTGGAAGTTTGTCTGGTTTGAATCAAACGATGATAACTTCTGGAATGCTTTTGTCATATATTATGGATTTTTTATTAAAGGGATTGCCGGAACCTTGGAATTGGCGTTTGATGTTGGGTCTGGCTGCAGTTCCAGCAGTTATCTTATTTTTAGGAGTTCTGCGTTTACCAGAGTCACCACGATTTTTAATTAAACATGGTAAGGAGGCACAAGCTCGTCAAGTTCTGTCATATATCAGAAAAAATGATGAAGAAATTTCAACAGAAATAAATGAAATCAAGCTAGCAGCTGAGCAAGAAAATTCAGCATCTGAAAAAACCACTTGGGGTTCGTTATTTAGTAGCAAGTATCGTTACTTAGTGATAGCTGGTGTCGGTGTAGCAGCTTTCCAACAATTCCAAGGCGCTAATGCGATATTTTACTATATTCCATTAATTGTTGAAAAGGCTACTGGTAGTAAGGCGAGTTCTGCTTTAATGTGGCCGATTATTCAAGGAATAATTCTAGTGACTGGCTCTCTAGTTTACATTGCTATTGCTGAAAAGTTTAATCGGCGTACGCTATTAATCTTAGGTGGCACAGTAATGGGACTTTCCTTCTTATTGCCATCTGTAATTAATATTATTAATCCACATGCTAACCCAATAATGATCGTAGTCTTTTTATGTATCTATGTTGCATTCTATTCGTTTACATGGGCGCCATTAACTTGGGTATTAGTTGGAGAAATATTCCCGTTAGCGATCCGTGGACGTGCTTCTGGTCTAGCATCATCACTTAACTGGGTTGGTTCTTGGGCAGTAGGATTATTGTTTCCAATGATGACAGCTTCTATGTCACAAGAAATGGTTTTTGGCATTTTTGGCGTTATCTGTATTTTAGGAGTTTTGTTTGTTAAATTCTTCGTGCCAGAAACTAAGGGTCATACTTTAGAAGAAATTGAAGAAGCAGGAACAAATCACAATAAGTGAGTTTTGAGTTATAGAGGTGGTCTAGTGAATATCACAGAAACGGCTGAATTAATTCAGTCAGGTAAAACGGCTTTAGGAATTGAATTTGGGTCGACTCAGATTAAAGCTGTATTAATTGATGATAGCTTTAAGCCAATTGCAACGGGAACATTTCAATGGGAAAACAGTTTAAAGGATGGTATATGGAGCTATACCGATGATGAGATTTGGACTGGATTAAGGCAAAGTTATGCGCAACTAGCTGCAGATGTTAATGGTAAGTACCATGTTAAGCTGAAAAAGATTGGCGCAATAGGAATTAGTGCAATGATGCATGGTTATCTTGTCTTTGATCAAGATGATCAGCTACTTGTTCCATTTAGAACGTGGCGTAATACGACTACGGCCGATGCAGCAGCTGAACTAACCGAACTATTTAATTTCAACATACCACTTCGTTGGAGTGTAGCACATTTATATCACGCAATCTTACAAGATGAAGAGCATGTCAAAGATATCGCATATATGACGACATTAGCGGGGTATGTTCATTGGCAACTATCTGGTGAAAAAAATATTGGAGTTGGTGATGCCTCTGGAATGTTTCCAGTGGATGCAAGTGCTCATTTCGATAGTGAGAAAATTGAGCAATTTAACCTTTTGCCAGCAGTTAAAAAATATTCGTGGCAAATTGAAGACATCTTACCAGAAGTGTTAACTGCAGGTCAGGTAGCTGGGCACTTAACAGCTAAAGGTGCAAAATTATTGGATCCTACTGGGACTCTTGAGCCAGGTAGTATCATGGCACCTCCTGAAGGTGATGCTGGTACGGGGATGATTAGTACCAATAGTGTTCGAGTTAGAACTGGGAATATCTCTGTGGGCACGTCAGAATTTTCAATGGTTGTTTTGGATCAAGCCTTGCAAAAAGTTCATCAAGATATTGATGTAGTAGCTACACCAGCCGGGTTACCTGTGGCAATGGTTCATGTTAATAATTGTTCGTCTGATATTAATGCCTGGTCAGATATTTTTAAGGAATTTGCTGAGCGACTGGGCAAAAATCTCAGTCCAGAAGAACTCTACAGTACGTTATTTTTGGCAACGACTAAGTCGGATCCAGACGCTGGCAAGATCGTTAATTATGGCTATTTTTCTGGGGAACCGGTAACTAAAACTGCTGAGGGTCGACCAATGCTAGTCAGAACGCCTAACAGCCATTTTAATTTAGGCAATTTCATGCTAGCCCAACTTTATTCGGCCTATGCGCCATTAAAGATAGGAATGGACGTTCTAACTAAAGAAGAAAATGTTAAAACTGATGTCATGATTGCTCAAGGAGGATTATTTAAGACACCTGTTGTCGGTCAACAAACTTTAGCTAATGTTTTAGATTTGCCGATTTCTGTCATGGTCAATGCCAGTGTAGGTGGACCGTGGGGAATGGCAGTTTTAGCTCAATATAGTGAGTCTACTACGACTAAAAATTTAGCAGATTTTCTTGATAGTGAAGTATTTATTAATTCGGAAACAATGACTTTGAGTCCAGAAGCAGACGGAGTTAAAGGTGCTAACAGCTATCTTGAACGCTATCAAAAGGCATTAAAGCTTGAGAATCAAGCAGATATTTTAGAAGACGAGGTAAATTAGTATGTTGGAAAAGTTAAAAGAGGAAGTTTACCAAGCTAATATGCAATTGCCAAAACTAGATTTAGTGACTTTTACTTGGGGAAATGTGTCGGGAATTGATCGTGCCAGTGGCTTGTTTGTGATTAAACCATCAGGTGTTGCATACGAAGAGCTGAAGCCGGCCGACTTGGTAGTGGTGAACTTAAAAGGTGAGGTTGTTGAAGGTGAACTTAATCCTTCCAGTGATACACCAACGCACACGGTTTTATATAACGAATTTCCCAAAATTGGTGGGATAGTTCACACGCATTCACCTTGGGCTGTCTCGTTTGCGGCTGCCAAAATGGATATTCCAGCGATGAACACGACTCATGCCGATACCTTTTATAATGCTATTCCAGCAGCGGATGCTTTAACCGAGGCAGAGATTACAGAAGATTATGAAGTTAATACTGGGAAGGCAATTGTTAGAACTTTTCAAGAGCGTGGTCTTAATTATGCAGCAACACCAGGAGCACTAGTTAGTCAACATGGGCCGTTTTGTTGGGGAGAAGATCCAGCAAAAGCAGTTTATAATGCTAAGGTTTTAGAAGTTGTAGCCCAAGAAGATTATCACACTTTGCAATTAACTAGGGCAGATAGTCAATTGCCCCAATATTTATTAGATAAGCATTATTATCGCAAGCATGGTCAGAATGCTTATTATGGGCAAAATAGTGCAGCATCAAAAACTCATGCTAAAAAGACTAGGAAGTGATGTCTCAATTAGATACCATAGCTAAACTGTAAAATTATTATTTATGTAAATTTTTAAATAAGGAGAAACACTAATGTTATCAATACCTAAATATGAGTTCTGGTTTGTTTCAGGAAGTCAACACCTATATGGTGAAGAAACTTTAAAAGAAGTGGCAGAAAATTCTAAGAAAATTGTTGCTGGTTTAAATGAAAAGGGCAATTTGCCGTATAAAATTGTCTTCAAAGAAGTCTTAACTACTGCGGATGAAATCACTAAGTTCATGAAGGAAGCTAATTATAATGATAATGTAGCTGGTGTGATTACTTGGATGCATACTTTTTCACCAGCTAAAAACTGGATTCGTGGCACACAATTATTACAGAAACCATTGTTGCACTTTGCTACGCAATATTTAGATTATATTCCGTATGATACCATGGATTTTGACTATATGAACTTGAATCAAAGTGCGCACGGTGATCGAGAATATGGTTATATCAATGCACGTTTGCAGAAGCATAATAAAGTTATTTATGGACACTGGCAAGATTCTGAAGTGCAGAGACAAATTGCTGATTGGGAAGACGTTGCGGTTGCATACGACGAATCATTTAAGACTAAAATTTGCCGCTTCGGTGATAATATGCGTAGTGTGGCTGTTACCGAAGGTGACAAAATTCAAGCACAAATTCAATTGGGGTGGACAGTTGACTACTATGGTATCGGTGATTTAGTTGCTGAAATGAACAAGGTAAAAGAGTCAGAGATTGACGACCAATATGTTGACTTAGAGTCAAAATATATTATGGTTCAAGGTAATCAAAGTAAGGAAGAATTTCAAGCAACTGTTCGCTATCAACTGAAACAGTATATTGCTATGAAGAAGTTCCTTGAGCGTGGCGGATATACTGCTTTTACGTCAAACTTTGAAGATTTACATGGTATGGAACAATTACAAGGTTTATCTGCACAATTGCTAATGCGTGATGGTTATGGCTTTGCTGGTGAAGGTGATTGGAAGACTGCTGGTTTATTACGGATTTTTAAGATCATGACCCATAATACTAAGACAGCTTTTATGGAAGACTATACTTTGGATTTGCGTCCAGGCCACGAAGCGATTCTTGGTTCCCACATGCTGGAAGTTGATCCTTCAATTGCCTCTGAAAAGCCACGTGTTGAAGTTCATCCACTTGATATTGGTGGCAAAGCAGATCCTGCACGGCTTGTTTTTTCAGGTGATGAAGGGGATGCAATTGATGTTACTCTCGCAGATTTTCGCGATAACTTTAAGTTGGTAACCTATCCTGTTGATGCTCATAAAGCAGAAAAGGATACACCTAATTTACCTGTTGCTAAACAGATGTGGACTCCAAAACCAGGACTCAAGAATGGAGCGACTAAGTGGATTGAGGCTGGTGGTGGTCACCATACAGTTATGTCGTTTGCAGCAACTGAAGAACAAGTTCGTGATTTAGCAACACTTTATGGTGTTGAACTGTGTGATATTAATTAAACAGGTTTACAATAAGACACTTGCTCTAAATAAAGCCTCGAATTAAAATTCGAGGTTTTATTATGCAATTATAAAGATAAAATTTTGTTGGTAAAATCTTTCTTAATAATGTTACTCGCATAAGTAATTTCTTTTCCCAGTTTTCTATTTCGACTTATTGATAAAGAGAAGTTAATGCACACTTTATCTATAGGCAATTTGATATAGTTTATATTTTTACAATTTGAACTTTTAATGGCCTCGATGCTAGTGGTCATGTTACCTAAACCTAAGGCTGCTAGTTTGAATGCAGTTGTTGAATCTCGTACGTGGATACTGGGATAAAACTGAATGCCAATGTCATTAAAATAGTTATTGATAATATTTTGATAACGGATTTCACTATCAACAACAATGAACTTTTCATGATTTAGTTTTTGAAAAATAGTTGGTTTAAAAAGTATCTCTGTCCTATCAGCGCGATATAGATGTGAACTCTTATCTAACACTAAAATTTGTTGGTCTGAATGCAATGGATAATTTTCTACATGGGGCAGTTGTACTGTGTTACCAACAAATAGATCTAGTTGACCATCTTTAAAAGCCTTTTCCGCGTTAGTGGTACTAAATTCAACGGTATTTGTTCTTAAATTAGGAAATTTATTGAATAGTTGTGGTAAAACAGTTAAGTTAAAATTTTCTCCTAAGGGTGGAGTAATGCCCATGCGCAACGTTGGAAAAGTATTTTGTTCGTATTCTTCCATCTCACTTTCAAGCTGATTCTGTAATTGAAAATCTTTGCGTAAGTAATTAATTAGGAGATGTCCAGCAGGAGTCAATTCAATTGGGCGTGTGCTCCTTTTGACAAGGATAACATTGTATTTGTTCTCATATTTTTTAATTAAGCGGCTGATATAGGGTTGACTCAAGTATAATTTTTGAGCTGCTGCTGAAATAGAGTCACTATTTTCAAGAGTTTCTAAGATAATTAGTAATTGACGATTCATAACTATACCTATTTTGTAATAGTAATTTTAATAATTAAGTATTTCACATACTGATAATTATAGTGTTTAATGAAACCGTAAACAATAGTTTTTTAGTAGGAGGTTAAGTTATGACTAATGACCAAAAATTTCAATGGGATGCAGTCTATGATGTTGCAGTCTTAGGATTTGGTGGAGCTGGTGCCACTGCTGCGAGATTTGCGGCAGATAGTGGAGCTAAAGTTCTGTTGGTAGACAGTGCACCAGAAGGCCATGAGGGTGGTAATACGCGGTATTCAGGTCAAATGGTTGGTGCAGGAACAGACTATGAGGGTTTGAAAAATTATCACGAACATTTGGCAGCTCCATTAAAGCCGGATAAGGCTACCTTTGATACTTTTGTTGAAGGCATGGCCAATATGGGCGATTACTTTAAAAAATATCTGGATGTTGAGCCGGTAAGTATGAAAAAGCTGCTGGCTGGAACACCATCAACTGCTTATGTAACTGAATACCCAGAAATGCCAGATGCCGATTCATATGATGCTTATTTAGTCCATGAAGGTGTCGATGATGCAGCATTATGGAAGATTTTACGACAAAAAGTCTTGGATCGTAGTGATCAAATTGACGTTTGGTATGCTTCTCCAGCAAAACACTTAATTCAAGATAGTGCTACTAAGACCGTAATTGGTGTGCAAATTGAGCGTGACCACGTTTTGCGTAACATTAAGGTGCAAAATGGGGTAGTCCTTGCTGTTGGCGGTTTTGAAAATAATAAAGAAATGATTCAGAGTTTCTTACAATCACCATATTTATCACCAATTGGTACTTTATATAATAAAGGTGATGGCATTAAGATGCTAGAAGAAGTGAATGCACAGTTATGGAATATGCGTTCATTTGAATCTCTAGGTCAATTCCATGGTTTATCTGTTCGTCAAGCTGAAGGGAAACGCTCAACTTATGCTCTCAATGTCTTTTGGCAAGAAAGCTCTAGCGGTAGTGTGGTCGTAGTTGGTGATGATGGTACGCGGTATTTTAATGAAGCAGAAATGAATCGACATGGCCATATCTATAATCACGGAAACTGGGTTGTACCTTTAAACCAAGAGCGACCATACATGATTTTTGATCAGCAAAAATACGATGAACTTAAGAATGAGCCAGATGATGGCTTAAAAGTTCCAGGTTTCTTAGATCACGCTATCAAGGCTGAAACAATCACCGAGTTGGCTCAGAAGATCAATAAAGATCCCGCAACAATTAAAAATACGATCACTGAATTTAATTTTATGGCACAACAAGGTAAGGATTATGCCTTTCATCGTGATCCAGCAACTTTACGTGAATTTAGTGCCGATGGTCCATATTATGCAATTGCGCTAAGACAAAATATGCTTAATACTCAAGGTGGGGGTCGCCGCGATGAACATTCACAAGTTCTTGATCCAGACGGTGAGCCAATTCCGCATTTATATGAAGCTGGTGAGTTAGGTGCGCCATTTGTCAATAAGTATACAACTGGTGGTAATGTTGCCGATTGTTTGATCTCTGGTAAAATTGCCGGTGAAAATGCGGCAGCAGCTAAACAAGCCTTGCCTGTCTCTGGTGGTCAAGATTTAAACGAAGCAACGATCAATGATAACTTTGACGCTAAAAGTGATGAAGCTGGCGATCAATATCCAACAGCTGATAATCAATATCTTGGTTACAGTAATCAGGGTATGGGAGACGGCGTTGTTGTTAGAACCACTGTTAAAGATGACGGTAAGATTGAAAATATTGAAATTCTTAAGCAAACTGAAAGTGACGATTATGGTCTTAAAGCCGTTAAGGAATTACCACAGAAAATGATCGCTGCTAATACCTATGACATTGATGCAGTCTCAGGTGCTTCACAAACTAGCAAAGCTATTAAAGAAGCTGTTAAAGATTCATTAGATAAGATAAAATAATTTATACTAAAAAGTCCTAATCGGCTATTAAGCAATGATTAGGACTTTTGCATTTTTAAGACTGCTAATTAGCTGACAAATAATTCCTTTACGGCATCTTCAATTGGAGTTAATGGATGACCTAAATACTTGATCATGTCATCAGGCTCGATTGCTAAACTACCACTTTTAACAATTTCTTGTGATGAGGCTGAAAATTCAGCTGCATTTTTTGGCAAGTCAGCATTATCTTCCAAAAACTTAGCAGATGCTTGTGCATCAGTAGCATTAATTGCTAACTTCTTGTCAGTTACGTTAGCCAGTGCATCAGCTAATTGTTGGTATGTAAGTAGTGGACCGCCAACTTCTAAAATACTAGGGAAGTTAAACTTGCCAGAAACTGCACGGGCTCCGATTTCTGCAAATTCACGTTTCAAACCCCAACCAGCTTTACCATCGCCACCAGCATGAACGAATTTTTCGGTCTTCAAAGCTGCAGCAACTAAACTAGCTTCATTTTCTAGATACCAGTTATTACGAAGAAAAGTGTGTTCAATGCCACTGGCAAGAATTAATTTTTCAGTATAAGCATGATCTACTGCTAGTGGGCTAGTTGAAGTGTCAGCTTCACCGAAACTAGTATAGGCAATATAAGATATACCATTCTTTTGTGCAGCAGCAATAATATTCTGATGTTGTGCCTGGCGCTTGTCAATTTCACTACTAGAAACAAAGAGCAGTCGGGTAACCCCTTGAAAAGCAGTATTCAATGTTTGTGGATCATCATAATTGGCAATTCTAACTGCAACTCCTTGGTCTTCCAGTTTTTGCGCTTTTTCTTGATTTCTAGCCAATGCGATAATCTCGTTTTTGGGAACTAATTGCAATAATTTTTTCAAAGTGTAGTTACCATATCCACCGGTTGCACCTGTAATTAAAATTTTCATCGTCATTTTTCTCCTGCTCACTGATAATGTTAAAACCTGTATATTTTAAAAATACAGGTTTAGAATAATCCTTTGAGTTATAATAGTCAAGAAGCTTTAGTTATAAAATTATCAAAGTTAAGGAGCAGATCAGCTATGAGTAATTCTATCCAGTTGAGTGATACAATTCATATCATTTCCTACATAGCTATTTACCAAGATACTGACTGGGTATCCAGTGTTAAAATTGCAGAAAGCGTTCAAACCAATCCTTCTAACGTACGCAAGATTATGGGAAATTTAAGAAGAGCCGGATTAATTACGACTAGTAATGGTCGTTCAAGCCCGGAATTGACACGATTAGCTACTAAAATTACGCTTTATGATATTTATCAAGCAACCGATCATCAATACTTATTTCAGATCGATGCCAAAACTGAACCTAAGTGTGTTGTTGGTGGTAATATTCAAACAATTCTAACCACAGAATATCAAAAATTACAGATAGCAGTTGAGACCGAAATGAAAAAAATCACGTTGGCAGATATTTTGGATAAACTTGCCCAAAGTGAATTAAAGCTAGACCGCGGCAACCAAGAGATTGTAGAACGTTTTTGTAAATAATTAAAATTCGAAAGCCAGAAGTTATGCTGAAAAGCATGACTTCTGGCTTTTTTAACGAAAAAATAAAAGTAGCGATTGTGATAGGACTACTCAACTGGTTTATTCTTAGGCTTATATTTTTAAAAAATAATTAAAACTAAATGTGCTATTATTTATTAATACGGAGGATGAAAACGGTATGGAAAATCAAGCGATAAATATCCTGCAATTAATAAAAGAACAAACAACCAAATTTATGAAGGACTATGACCTTGAGCAAGCACCAACGACATCTTTGATTGCTAAGAAAGTTGGTCAAGATCGATCAGTGATTAGTAAAAGGTTGAATGAATTATACAGAAGCAATGAATTAATCAAGATTAATACTAGACCGGTAATTTATCTAAGGTTAGTTAGTATGACGAATACCAATCATACCTATTCTAGCATTGCCGAGTTTAGGCATGAGCATCAGAATCTAATTTGGGAGCAAGTTATTGGATGGAATGGTAGTTTAAAAGAAGTGATTGAGCAATTAAAAGCAGCACTAATTTATCCTCCTGCTGGTTTACCAGCAATCATTTTTGGGGAATCGGGTACGGGAAAGACTTTTTTAGTTAAAAAGCTTTTTAACTATGGACAAGATCAAAAAATTTTAAAAGATGAAGCTAGGTTGGTGGTAATTAATTGTGCCCAATATGCAGATAATCCGGAATTATTATCTAGTGTGCTGTTTGGTTATGTTAAAGATGCTTTTACTGGTGCTAATGAGGATAAGGCAGGAGCTTTGCAGGCTGCTAATAATGGTATTTTATTTTTAGATGAAGTTCATCGCTTAAGTGTTGAGGGCCAAGAAAAGTTATTTAAATACTTAGATACAGGTACATTTTCTCCAATTGGTGATGATTCAAAAGAGATTCAGAGTAAAACGCGTCTCTTCTTTGCCACGACTGAAAAAGAAGATCGTTTTTTAAAGACTTTCTTACGCAGAATTCCGATTAAAATCAAACTGCCGACCTTGCAGCAACGGGGTGCGTATGAGCAGCGGATGTTGACTTACGCCTTAATTATTGAGCAAGCCAAAAGAATAAATTGTGAGATTGCGATTTCAAAACAGTGCTTAAGCTTAATTTATCATGGTCACTTTCAAGAAAATGTCGGTCAACTAAAAAATTGTTTACAAAATATTGTTGCTAAAAAATATAGCAAAGCTTTAGGTAACGATAAATTAGAAATTAAGCTAGGAGATTTACCTAAAGACTTGTTAAAACAGGTCCAAGTACAACATTATTCAATTGCTCAAGGTAAAGAAAAGTTGGTTTTTCATCCAAACGATACACTTAAGACCTTAATCAATTCAGATAATAATGAATTTACTTCTAAGATTAAATTTGCTTGGCAAAACTTGTTAAATTTAGAAGGAAAGCAAGTAAAAGATAAAAAGCGTTACTATCAAGTTGTTCAAAATGCGACGCATAATATTTTATATGCTACTTATAACTTGGAGCGCCCCTTAATTTCTGACTACGCAGAAGTAATAGTTAATATTTTTGAAGTGGCACAAATTGACTCAGTAAGCTTTAAGAATTCGTCAATTTATGACATAGCTGTCTATCTTTATTGCTTGATGCGAGATGAATTTGAGACTGATTTTAGTCAACTTGATAATTTTAGTGGTCTTGAGCAATTGTTTGCGACAGAATTGCAATTAATTGACCAAATTGCCAAGCTATTAGAAATGCGCTTTGAAATTAATTTAACTGCCAGTGATAAATTGTGGTTAGCTATTTTAGCTGCTAATGATAATTTAGCCATCTCACCTAAGACTCCGGCAATTATTGTAGCTCATGGTTATGCGACTGCTAGTAGTATAGCGGATACTTGTAATCATTTTTTGCAAAGTAGTGTGTTTACTGCAATTGACCTAAAACCAGATATTTCTCGCTCTGAAATGATTGATAATCTGAAGAAATTGGTTGAAAAAATCAATCCACAGTCAGGGCTGATTATTTTAATGGATATGGGGTCATTAGAATCAATTATTGATCCTCTTAAAGCGCAATGTGAATGTGACTTGTTAGTAATTAACAATTTTAGTATGGGCTTAGCCTTAGAGATTGGTAATCAGCTGGTTTTACAAAAAGATTTACGAACAATTCAAGGAAAAATTTCGCAAACTACCGTTCAAAGCAGATTGTGTGTTGCACAGACTAAAGTAGTTCCTACAATTATTACAACCTGTATGTCTGGCCTAGGTAGTGCTCAACGAATTAAAAAGATTTTAGATCAAAGTTTTTATGACTTGATTGAAGTTCAAATAGAAGCACTTGAATTTAAAGAATTAATCAACTATCAAGAACTAGATTTATTTACTAATCGTAATGTGATTGCAATTGTGGGGATAGATAACCCAGATGTGCCAGAAATACCATATTTTGGTCTGGAAGAGATTATTACTGGAGAAAAAATTCAACCGTTAAAAAATATCTTGCAGCCATTTTCTAATGATAAAAATCTGGATCTGTGGGAGAAACGACTTGTTGAGAACTTTTCGTTAGACAGAATTTTAGATTCACTAACAATTATTTCGCCTGATAAGGTGATGACCATGATTAGTAAGTATCTCAAAGGTGTGCAAACTGACCTGAATGAGCGAATTAGTAATCGTGTCCAAATTTCTTTATATGTACATATTGCCAATATGATCGAAAGAATTATTCGTGGAAATGAGATTGAAAAGTATGATGGTGATAACAGTAAAATTGAGCGAGATCATTACTTTAGTGTTTTAAAAAAATATAATAGTGTGCTGGAGAACGCCTTTTCAATTAATATTAACGATCCTGAAACCGCTTATATTAGAGACATTATTGTCCATGGCTAGCAAAATTCACAGTAGTTGGCACGATATTTGCTAATAAGCTAGTGTAAATAGATTTTGTAAAGGAGGTCATTGTGTGAAAGATATTGTGCTGGCTACTCATGGCAACTTAAGTAGTGAATTTAAGAAAACTGCTGAATTGATCGTGGGTAAGGTACCTAATGTTCATTGTTTTGGTATGACCAAGGAAAAATCAACTGTTCAGGCCAAAGCGGAGCTTGAAGCCATAATAGGTCAGTTTGATGAGAGTAACTTGCTAGTTTTGACCGATTTGTTTGGTGGAAGTGCCAATAATATCTGTACCGAATTATTATTGCAAGGACACAAGTTTACGTTATTAACTGGTCTGAATTTACCAATGTTGCTAACTTTGTTAACTAGTGATTCTGATAATATTACAACTGCAGAATTGGTGCGGCAAATAGTTGCCGCTGCTCAATCAGGAGTGGTTGATGTTAGCAACAGAATAATAGAGGAGAGTGAAAAGTAATGCTCAAGTTAATTAGAGTTGATGAACGCTTGTTACATGGTCAAGTGGCAATTGGTTGGACTTCAAATTCTGGGGCCAATACAATTTTGGTAGTAAATGATGAAGCTCAACAGGATAAGGTTAAAGCTATGGCTTTAGATTTGGCCAAACCAACCGGGGTTAAATTATACATTCGCAGTGTTGAGGAATCAGGACCGATTGTTCAAAAATTCGCGGACGCCAAAAAAGCTCAAGTTTTAGTTTTGGTTAGAACTATTGCTGACGCCTTAAAGTTAATTAAAGGCTCAAATGGTGCCATTAAAAACCTTAATGTCGGCGGAGTTAAATTTGAAGAAGGCAAGAAAAAATTAAATGATTATGTTGCTGTAACTGATCAGGATATTGAAGACTTAAAAGAGATTGAATCAATGGGAGTTGAGCTAGATTTTAGAATGCTGCCTAGAGATAAAAAATTAAGTCTTTCAGATTTACTGAAGGAGTGATGAGATGATACAGGCGTTATTAGTCGGCTTAATTGCCGGTATCGGTATTTTAGATGAACGAGTGTTAGGTGCTACCTTATTTGGTAGACCGATTGTTTTAAGTGTGTTTGTTGGTCTGGCACTTGGGGATGTTAAAAAAGGAATTATCATTGGTGCTCAATTGGAACTTATCTGGATGGGAATTGCAGGGATCGGTGCTGCTACTCCACCAGATTATGTTACAGGTGGAGTAATCGGAACTGCTTTAGCAATTATTTCTCATAAGGGAATCGGTGTTGCGTTAACAATAGCAGTTCCTGTAGCAGTACTTGCTTCGTATTTAGGTACTTTGGTTAGAGTTGTTAATTTGTGGTTTTCGCATAAGGCAGATAGGTATGCAGAAACGGCTAACTTTAAAGGCATCAACTTGATGCTGTTATTACCAACTATCTTATTTTTCTTTAGTGCTTTTATTCCAACATTTTTAGCAATGCTTTTGGGAGCATCAAAGATTAATCTAATTATCAATGCGATTCCTAAGATTATTTTAGATGGCTTAACGGTCGCCGGAAATCTTTTACCAGCAGTAGGTTTTGGGCTATTGCTCGATATGTTATTTTCCAAGAAGCTGTTTGTTTTCTTCTTTTTAGGTTTCTTCCTATGTGCATATTTGAAATTAGACATTACGGGTATAGCTTTATTAGCTATTTGTATAGCGATAGTTATTGTCTTATTTGGTGGAAACAAGGGCGGCAATGACAGTTCGCCAGAAACTAAATCAGATAACTCTAAAGATAATTTGACTGAGGGGGAAATTGATTTTGAATAAGAAAAAATTAACCAAAAAAGATTTACGTTCTGTATTTTGGCGCAGTTTTGCATTGCAAGGTGGTTTTAATTATGAGAAGATGCAAAATATTGGCTATGCATATGCCATGGAGCCAGTTATTAAACGCCTGTATTCTGACAAAGATGATCAGGCGTATGCTTTAAAGCGACATTTATCTTTATTTAACTGTACTCCAGCAATGACGCCAATGATTATGGGAATTTCATCAGCAATGGAAGAGCAACATGCTAACAATCCAGAAGCTGTAGACCCAGATTCGATTAACTCGGTTAAGGCAGCTTTGATGGCACCAATGTCAGGGATTGGGGATTCAATTCTTTTTGGTACCTTCAGAGTTATTGCGGCTGGTATTGGGGTATCTTTTGCAAAACAAGGTAATATTTTAGGACCGATTTTATTTTTTGTTCTTTACAATACACCTGCTTTTTTGTTGAGATTCTTTGGATTAAAGTACGGTTATAAATGGGGCATCGAGTCTCTTGATGAAGTGCAAAAAAATGGCGCTATGGATCAGATCATGCAGATTGTTGGAATAATCGGCATGATGGTAGTTGGTGGCATGGTGGCAACTATGTTACCAGTGACAATCCCATTGAAGTTTGCGATGAGTGGTGCAACAGTAAAGGTACAATCGATTTTTAATCAAATTATGCCTAAGATGCTGCCACTATTAATAACATTATTGGTATTTTGGTTAATCAGAAAAAAGGTAAGTACATCTAAGCTGACTGTTGGTATTTTAGTTTTAGGTATTTTATTACATGTAATTGGGATTTTATAAAGGAGTTACTAAAAAATGAACTTGATTCAACAATATATTTCACAAACACCTGCACAATTGCAAAAAATTGTATCAGGTAGTAAAGAGCTGTTTGCAAGTGTTGCTAACAGGGATATTAAAAGGGTGATCATTACTGGTTCTGGAACTAGTTATCACTCAGGTTTGCAGATGCAGAGTCTAATGCGCAAGCGTGCAGGAATTGAAGTATTGGCATTTTATCCGTTTATGTTAACACCAGACTTTTTTATCGGTGATAATTCCCATACTTTAGTAATTGGGATCTCTCAAGGTGGTAGCAGTTTTAGTACCTTCGACGCGATGAAGAACGCCAAGGCAGCTGGTTGTATTATTGGAACCATGGCTGGTGAAAAAGATGCATACATTGATTCCATTGCTGATGAAATAATGACAGTTAATATTGGTGAAGAAAAAGCTGGTGCCAAGACCAAAGGCTATTACGCAACTAAATTGAATTTATTACTTTTAGCTGATTATCTTGGTTTAGCTAATGGTAATTTGCAACAAGCAGATTTTAACCAAGATCTTGAAGACCTCAATAATACAATGAAGCAGTTCCCGCATGCTTATCAACGTGCCTTAGATTGGGTTGAAGAACACAAGGAAAAACTAGCTAAGACTGATAATTTACGTGTGGTTGGCCCAGCTATGTTATACGGAGATGTACTTGAGGGCTCGTTAAAGGTCTTAGAAACTTGCCGCTTGCCAATTACTGGGTATGATTTTGATGAATTTATCCATGGAATTTACAATGCAATGAATGAAAAAGCCAGCGTGTTAATCTTGGACAATGGTACTGAGCCTAGATGTAACAAAATGATTGAAGTTTTAGGTGATTGGACAAATAATCTATATTTAGTTGATACTTCAGATGCATACAATGGTAATCATTTCGGCTATGATGTAACTGTGCCAAAAGATTTTGAAACTTTTATTTATCCACTAATTTTACAAGTTATGGCTTCTATCGTTTCACCAGAAATGGGCTTTGATCCTAACTCTCCAAAGGATCCTAATTTCCACATGAAGTTAGGTAGTAAGAAATTTAATGGTTAAACTAACTAATTAAACTTAAACTCCCAAATTAATTCATACATAATAAAACTTGTTCCTTTTTAATTAAAAAGATAAATTTTCTTACTAATTTGCTATAATAGTAATAAAAGTAAGGAAGTGAAAAAGCCGATGTCGCAGATGCAAAAGATGGTCTTGAAACCTAAAGAGCAGTTAGTGACGCGGCTTTTTTTATCGCCAAAATTAAAGCAAAACTTGGCGGTTCTTTCATATAGTACTTATGACTTGGTTAATGTAATAAAGGATTTGGCGGCTAGCGATCCGTTTGTTTCATTACGTGAACCTCAGACTGAAAGTCAAGGGTTAGAATGGGTGGCCGATCCACAGGCAGAGAGCTTAACTGATCATTTGCTAATGCAGGTCCGTTTAAGTAATTGGACAAGTAAAAACAAAGCGGCGGTTAAGCAATTAATTTATAATTTGGCAGCAGATGGTTATTTGCGAACTGGAACTAGTGAGCTGCTTGACCGGACTGGGCTTTCTTTTGTTGAGTTAAGGCATGCTAAAGAAAGCCTGCAAAGTTTAGATCCTTGTGGAATTGGTGCCCAAGATCTCAATGAATGTTTATTAATTCAGGCACGGCAAATAACAAATTTCGATCAAGTTGCTTTACGAATCCTGATCGATCAACAGCTAGAATTATTGGCTGACCCAGCAAGTTGGCCGCAGCTGAATTATTCTAGACAAGAATTAACCGCCGCTTTAGCTAGTATTCAAACACTTAATCCTTTGCCAGCTAGTGAATATGTTGCAGCTGATAGTACTCAGTATTTAGTACCCGATTTGATTTATAAAATCGTAGATCAGCGTATAACTGTGGAAAGTTTTCAACAGCAAATACCCGAATTGATTTTTGATGAAGCAACCTATACTAAGTTAAAAGCGCAAACGGATCAGCAGCAATACTTTTCTACGCAACGTGAGCGTTATTTAGAATTAAAAAATGCAATTAACCAACGTCACCAGACGATGATGCGGCTAGGAAAATATGTTGGGCACTATCAACGTGATTTTTTACTCAGCCTAAAAAAAGAAGAGCTTAAGCCACTTGGCTTAAAAGAAGTAGCGCAAGCACTGGATTTAGCTCCAAGTACAATTAGCCGCGCGATTAAAGATAAATATATCCAATGTCAGAATAAAATCTTTAGTCTAAAGATTTTATTTCCACGTCAAGTGACGGATAATATTTCGCAAACTAAAATTGAACATGAATTATTAACGTTAATTCAAACTGAAAATCCTGCTCGGCCGCTGACTGATCAGCAGATAGTTGCTCTTTTAGCTGACCAAGGCATTCATTTAAGCAGAAGAGTGATCGCTAAGTATCGTGCTAAATTGCGGATTCCTAATAGCTATGCGCGTAAAAAATAAAGCAACTTGAAATTAGTCAAGTTGCTTTATTTAAGTTAGTTAAGTGTAATTTAAGGTAAATTATTACCCGCAGCTAAATAAACATCATACCATTCTTGTGCAGACAATGTGACGTCTGCTCCTTTGGCACTATCAACAATGTGGTCTGGATTCATCGTACCAATAATGACTTGCAGATTTGCTGGATAACGCAAAATCCAAGCAGCAGCAACCGCATTCTTTGATACACCTTTTTCATCAGCAAGCTTTTGTAAGGCTTGGTTAACTTCAGGAAAATCTGGATTGCCAATAAAGTTACCTTCAATTTGCCCATATTGAAATGGTGACCACGCCTGAATAGTCATATCGTGCAAGCGGGCATAATCAAAAATGCCACGATCATGGTCAATGCTGCGCTCATCGGTCATATTAGTATGAATACCAAAATCAATCGCACCAGTATGCATTACGCTGAATTGCAGTTGGTTAATCAACAATTTTTGGTTAATTCCTTTTTGAAGCAAAGCTGTTTGCATTGGGTTGAAGTTAGATACACCAAAATGGCGAACCTTGCCAGCTGATTGTAGTTCGTCGAAAGCTGCGCTAATTTCTGCAGGATCCATCAGTGCATCTGGGCGATGCAACAATAGACTATCTAAATAGTCAATTTGCATTCGTTCTAATATGCCATCAACTGCTGCTATGATATGCTTTTTAGAAAAGTCATATCTAGTTGTCTTGTAATTTAAGTTAGGATCTTCAACAATTCCAGTCTTTGATTGAATGTAAAAATCGTCTCGCTTTAATGAGGACTTTTTAAAAGCTTCACCAAATACCGTTTCGGCTTGACCATGACCATATATATCAGCTGAATCAATGTAATTAATGCCGACTTCTTGGGCCGTTTCTAAGGCTTTAACTGCTTCAGCAGTTGTTAATTTATTCATGCGCATAATGCCAAGGGCAATTGCTGAACCTTTAAAATTTGAATTACCAATTTTAACTTGTTTCATTTAGAGTACCTCCTAGAATTTAGTATACGGCTTTTACGTTAATAAAGCATAGTGGCTGTTTTTGTTAATTTAACTGTAAAACTGTCTTTATTTTTTGAGAAATTACATGGAACATAATTGCACACGCAAAAGATAGCAGCCAAGTTAAGATTGTTAAAATAAGAATATTAAGTAATGGATTAAGCTTAGAAAATATTTTCTCTAAATTTAACCATAAAAGTTCTAACCAAAAAATATGTCCTAAAAATGCGCGATAGGCATAGGTTGCTAAGAAATGGATTAGTCTAAGCCAAGGACGGCTGTGGCTAATCTGATTGAAGGCCAGTAATGCAATTAGGCAAATCGTTGCGAGATCATAAAGGGTCGTTGATACTTGATAATATGTCGCGTGTTCAAGTTTGATAGGCATGCCATATTGCAGTAATTGGTGATTGATCCACCAATATGCGATGATCCAAACTAGGATTATGACTGGACTAAACCGTTTTATTAGCTGAGAGAACTGTTGCCTAAAATGGCCTGCTAAACTACCCAAAATTCCATAAATCAAGAAGCTGATTCCTAACCGATCAAGCCAATACCACGAACTTACAGTATTACCTTGAAAAACTAGTTGCCTATAGATTACTAACCATAAAAGCTGACCAATAATTGCTAGACTAATAACTAAACTGCATTTTTTGCTTGAGTGGTTGACCCAAGTTATCAGTTTTAAGAATAATGGATAAAAAATTATAAATTGAAGCATCATACAGCTGTACCATAAATGTGGAGCAGCATTACCACTGAAAAATTGCTTCAGCCAAGTTTGCCAGTTAGTAAACTGGCCATGTTGCTGCAATTGCGGCATTACGAGTAGATACCAGCATGTCCACAAGATAGTTGGGATAAACAGGTTATGCAATTGCTGGCTAAGGTATGAGTGGTAATTAAATTGTAATTGCTTTTGGCTAGTTCTAATTGACGTATAAAGAATGCCAAAAATAAATGCAGGAGCAGTGAATTTAACTAGGTTAAAGATTAGGCCAATGGTAATTTGAGTACTTTTAGTTAAATTACTGTTTAAAATAAATGATAAAATTGATTGTAACATCACAGCAGTGCAAGCGAATACCTTTAAGTAGTCGCCAACATCAGCTTCACTCTGAGTTTCCATATTTCCTTCTTTATAATATTTTTTTAAAATTAAATTTATTTTTAGTAAAATTTAGTTTATAATGAAACTTATATTAATAATTATACTGTTATTGTAGTTGAAATTTAACTGTTAAATTTAGGAGGAGAATAATCATGACTCATAAAATTGGCGTTATTGGTGATGGACATGTTGGTGCGACAGTTGCTCATCAGTTAATTGTTGCTGGCTTAGTTGATGATTTAGTTTTAATTGATGAAAAAGAAGACAAGGCTAACGCTGATGCGTTGGACTTTGAAGACGCCATGGCTAATTTGCATCATCATGCTAATATAACTGTCAATGATTATTCAGCGCTTAAAGATGCGGAAATTATTGTCAGTGCAGTTGGTGATGTGTCTTTGTCTGCTAAAGATCGCTTTGGTGAACTTAAATATAATAAGGAACATGTCAGTGATGCGGCAGCTAAGATTAAAGCAAGCGGCTTTGACGGCATCATTATTTGTATTTCTAATCCGGTTGACGTAATTACTAGTCTATATCAAGAAGTAACGGGACTACCAAAAGATCATGTTTTTGGTACAGGAACCTTGCTTGATACCGCAAGAATGAAACGAGCAGTTGGTAAGCGGATGAATGTTGATCCACGCTCTGTTCAAGGCTTTACTTTGGGTGAACATGGTAATTCACAGTTCACGGCTTGGTCAACGGTTAAGGTATTAGAGCAGTCAATGACAGAAATCGCCCAAGCGAAGAATTGGCAATTGTCTGATATTAATGAAGAGATCAAGCAGGGTGGTTATACTGTTTATGCTGGTAAGCAATACACTAATTTTGGGATTGCAGCAGCTGCTGTTCATTTGGTTGAAGTAGTAGAAAGTGATTCAAGAACTGAATTGCCAGTTTCTAATTACTTAGAAAAGTATGACACTTATATGTCTTATCCTGCAGTTGTTGGTCGAGATGGAATTGTTGAAAAAGTTACATTGCCATTGACTACTGATGAAGAACAACAATTGCAACACTCAGCTGACACCATCAAGGAGAAAGCTGCTAAGGAATTTTAAATAAGTTCTTTAGTTAATTTGCTAAATCCACTTAATAAAAAAACTAATTCGCGGTACTTTAAGCAATCCTGCTTAAAGTGCTGCTTTTTTATAATCAAAATATCCTGCCGTAAAGTGTACCAACGGTATCTTTTGTAGCAGGATAAAGATTCTATTATTTTTTGGGCTTACGTAAATATCGCAGAGCGCCATTTTTAACGTAGCGTTGGAATTGTTGGTAGAGTGGGTCAAAGATTTGTGGTTCATCACTATTAGATAACATAGTTTTAGGAAAAAAGAAACGCTCATCACCCTGTAAAGTACCATTAAGTGCTCGAACTAGTGGACTTAATTGGGATAATTCGATTAACTGACCGTCCTGTAGCATGATCTCAATTTGGCTATTAGCATTTTTACCCGTGGGTTTGTATGCATCATAAGGTTCGTCAAAAGCAGAATTGGTTGCCGTATAGTAATTGGGATCAAAGCCAACTTGTTTAATTAAATCCTTTAGTTTCGGTAATAAGTTTTTAGTTTCCTGATTAATACACACACTAGACAATGGTTTACGGAACAAATAGCGATTGGCTAAATCTGCTAAAATTGGATCTGTAGATTCTGTCCATAATGAAAAATTAGTTTCCATAACGCCGTCATCTAGTTTGAGATAATCATCCAGTGTCCAATTACCAGCTAAAAAGTGTCCTAAACTAGGCGTTACTGCCAGACCACCATGCTTATAAATAATTTTGGCGCGCTCAAGTAAGTGTTGTAAGATAACTTCCATCGAGCGACCTACCCGATGAAAGTAAACTTGTTGATACATTTGGTAACGTGAGGCAATGTAGTCTTCGACTGCATGCATCCCACTTTTGGTAAAACAAATTCCGTTGTTATATGGTCGGATTTCTTGTAAAATTCGCGATAAATCAAACTCACCGTAACTAACGCCTGTATAATAAGCATCCCGTTCAAGGTAATCCATGCGATCCGCGTCGGCTTGGCTAGAAATCATTTTGACTACTTGGGCATTAGGATAGGTCTTGGCAATCACACTGGCAACTAGTTCGGGAAAGTTGGGGGCAACTCGTTTAAGAACTTGATTAATTTCAGTAGTTGGATCAGTAATGATCTTTTGACCGATTTTTTCATGGTCAGTGCCGAATAGGTGCTCAAAAGTATGTGAATAAGGACCATGTCCAATATCGTGCAACATTCCTGCGCATTCAACTAGTAAGCGATTATTATCGTCCCAAAGACCATCTCCACTAGTACGAGTCGGATATTTTTTGGCGAAAATATCACAAATCCGTCTAACTAATTCATATACGCCCAAATTATGTTCAAAACGAGTATGAGTTGCCCCAGGAAAAACAAAGCTGATCGGCCCTAATTGCTTAATTCGCCGCATCCGTTGGAATTCTTTGGTTTTGAGTAAATCAAGGATGACTTGATCTTCGATATGAATATAGCCGTAAACTGGATCACGTAATACAACTTCTTTGTCTAATTTTTTGCTGCTAAATCTTGCCATTAGAAATTCCTCGAACTTGCCCATTAATTTTTAAGTAGATATCGGTTAAAATAGTCTTATCTAACTAAAATTATAACAAATAATTAGCTAAATGTTTAAGATGAATGGGGTTTTAGCGCAAATGAGTGACATTAAGGTAACTTTTACAAGTACAATTAGGCAGGCAGAAGAAACAGAAACTTTTACTCATCAAGCAAATGGTCAATTGACGCAGCAAAATGGGATTACTAGGGTAACTTATCAAGAAGATGCGACAACCGTTGTTAAGCTAGTTATTAAAGCAGATGATGTCATCATTAAGCGTAGTCAAGATGAGCAAAACTATTCATTGCTGCATTTCAATAGCTATGAGACGAAAGCTTGTAAAATGATTGCTGCTGGGTATCAGACGGATTTAACTAGTAAGACCAAATTACTTAAATTTTTCACTAAAAATGCTGCTACTAAAGAACTTCAGATTGAATATGACCTCTTTAGTGGACTATACTTAATAGGTAACTATACTGTCACGTTGCTTTTTAGCTAAACGCCTAGTAAAATAAGAATGATTGTTAAAAGAGAGGAATGCAACTGTGGGATTAAACGACTTTAAAGATAAAAATCGTAACGAATTATCGATGATCGAAGTTGCTCGCGCGATTTTAGAAGATAATAACAAAAGAATGGCCTTTGCCGATATTGTTAATGCGGTACAGAACTTCTTAGGTGAAAGTGACGAAGAGATTCGTGAACGTCTGCCACAATTTTATACAGATATGAACACCAATGGTGAATTCATCTCAATGGGGGAGAATATCTGGGCTTTGCGGTCATGGTTTCCATATGAATCTGTTGATGAAGAGGTTAACCACCCAGAAGATGAAGATCAAGAAGATACCAGAACTCACCATCAAAAGGTTAATGCTTTCTTAGCCGATGCTACTGGCAGTGATGATATTATCGACTATGATAACGATGATCCAGAAGATGAAGATCTGGATGCTGTTGCTAGTGATGATGCTGATGACTTTGATGCTGAAGCCGATATCGATGATGAACCTGATGAAGAAGAATTGCCGGATGGAATTGAAGGTCAATTATCTGAATTAGATGATGATGAAGATGACGACGGCGAAGAAGAATAATTAGCTTGACATTGGTGTTAAAAATCGCTAGTATTTTACTTGGGCACCTTATGTGCAACTATGCTCCCTTTAAGGGAGCTTTTTTTATTTTTGATTATTTTTCTGTATTTTCTTAAAAAGGAGTTTGGCTAATGACAAAATATATCTTCGTTACTGGTGGCGTGGTATCGTCTCTTGGTAAGGGAATTACAGGGTCAAGTTTAGGTCGTCTACTAAAAAATCGCGGACTAAAAGTAACAATGCAAAAGTTTGATCCGTATATTAATATCGATCCAGGTACCATGAATCCCTATCAACATGGTGAGGTTTTTGTAACCGATGACGGTACAGAAGCTGATCTTGATTTAGGACATTACGAACGAATTGTCGATGTGCGCACTAGTAAGTATTCTAATGTAACGACTGGTAAGATTTATAAAGAAGTTTTGGAAAAAGAACGCCGTGGTGATTATCACGGTGCTACGGTTCAGGTCATCCCGCATATTACGGATATGATTAAACAAAAGATCATGCGTGCTGGTCTGACTACTGATTCAGATGTAGTTATTTCTGAAATTGGCGGGACAGTTGGCGATATTGAATCGACACCATTTATGGAAGCAATTAGACAAATGCGGCGTGAGGTTGGAGAAGAGAATGTAATGTACATTCACTGTACGTTAGTCCCATATTTACATGCTGCTAAAGAAATGAAAACTAAGCCAACTCAGCACTCTGTAGCTGAACTACGCAGTATTGGAATTCAACCTAACATGCTAGTGTTGCGTGCTGAGAAGCCAGTTGCGCAAGAATTGAAAGACAAGATTTCAACTTTTACTGATGTACCAGTTGACCGAATCATTGAATCAATTGACGCACCATCGCTATTTGATTTGCCACTTTCATTTCAAGATCAAGGCATGGATCAAAAGGTATGTGACTTTTTACATATTACTAGTCCTAAGCAAACAGCTGATATGCGTGAATGGACGAAGCTCGATGAACGTGCTAAGAACTTACATCATACTACTAAGATAACGTTAGTTGGTAAATATGTTGAACTAGAAGATGCTTATATTTCAGTAACTGATGCCTTGCAACATGCGGGTTATCTATATGATAGTAAAATTGAGGTTAATAAAGTCCAAGCAGAGGATATTACTGAAGATAACATTGCTGATTATCTAAAGGATTCTGCTGGCTTAATTGTACCTGGTGGTTTTGGTTCACGTGGTTTAGAGGGCATGGTTATCGCAATTAAGTATGCTCGTGAACATGACTTGCCATACTTAGGTATCTGTTTAGGGATGCAAATGGCAACCGTTGAATTTGCTCGCAATGTTTTAGGCTTGCAAGATGCTAACACAACCGAAGTTGATCCGAATACTAAGCATAATGTAATTGATATTATGGCTGATAAGCGTGATGAGGAAAACCTTGGCGGTACTTTGCGTTTGGGACTTTATCCAGCAGCACTGAAAAAGGGCACTAAGACCGCGGCAGCTTATGATAACCAAGAGGTTATTCAAGAGCGTCATCGTCACCGTTACGAATTTAATAATGAATATCGTGATGCTTTTGAAAAAGCTGGCATGATCTTTTCTGGTGTTTCGCCTGATAATCATTTGGTTGAAATCATTGAAATTCCGCAAAATAAATTCTTTGTGGCTGCTCAATATCACCCAGAGTTTTTAAGTAGACCACAAAAGGCAGAGGGTTTGTTCCGCTCCTTCATTGGCGCAGCTAGTGATTTACCAGTTAAGAAGTTTTAATAAAAATTAACATAGTAATAAATTTTAATTTTTTAATAGGGACAATAGTGGTCTTCTCTTGTCTTTTCTGTAAAATTCCTTTAACATTATTATGATTAATCGAAATTAGAAAAGGATTTTTTCGCCAATGAAGCAAATGATAATTCATGGTGGAAAGCCCCTGCAAGGAGATGTCTGGATTGGTGGCGCGAAGAATTCAACTGTGGCGCTAATTCCAGCATCAATTTTGTCACGGACAAAGGTAACTTTGGAAGGTGTTCCAAGGATTGCTGATGTCGACAACTTAATGGATTTGTTGAGTGAAATGGATGTCGTTTGTGAATTCAACGGGACGACTTTGTGCATTGATCCAGAAAACATTAAGATGAGTCCACTACCAAGTGGTAAGATCAAGAGTTTACGTGCCTCATATTATTTTATGGGGGCACTTCTTGGTCGTTTTGGCAAGGCTGTTGTGGGCTTTCCTGGTGGGGATGATATTGGACCTCGCCCCATCGACCAGCATGTTAAGGGCTTTGAAGCTCTAGGTGCATGTGTAAAGAATGAAAATGATCAAATAATACTTACTGCCCCTAAAGATGGACTACATGGAGCAACTATTCATCTGAAAATGCCTTCTGTAGGCGCAACAATGAATATTATCATGGCTAGTGTAACTGCCCATGGGCAAACTGTGATTGATAATGCAGCTAAAGAACCAGAAATAATTGATTTAGCAACCTTTTTGAATAATATGGGTGCTCAAATCCGTGGTGCTGGCACTGACTCCATTCGCATTGAGGGTGTGGACCAGCTTAAGGCGCAAACTCCCCATACTATTATTCCTGACCGCATTGAAGCAGGTACTTATATTGCTTTAGCAGGGTGTATCGGTAATGGTGTGCGAATTCATAATATCATTGAAGAACACCTTGACTCTTATCTTGCAAAAGTCGAGGAAATGGGTGTAGTGTTGGATGCAGATGAGGATTCTGTTTATGTTTATCCGGCAGGGGATCTTAGAATGATTCAGATCAAGACTGACTCTTATCCTGGCTTTGCGACAGATTTACAGCAACCCGTAACTCCGTTGTTGTTGTCTGCTAAAGCTGGTGAAGGAGTCATTATTGATCAGGTTTATCCTAAGCGAACTGGTCATATAGAGCAGTTATGTAGGATGGGCGCCGATATCAAAGCTGAGGATGGCATTATTTTAGTTCATCCATCGCGCCAATTACATGGAGCGACAGTTACAGCTGGTGAAATTCGGGCTGGTGCCTGTTTGATGATTGCTGGATTAATGGCGGATGGTACAACCGTGATCAACAACGCAGATAATATTTTACGTGGCTATGATCGGGTTGAGACCAAGATGCAGCAGCTTGGTGCGGACGTAACCATTCAAGATGTAATAGAAAAATAATTAATACAAAAAAATGCTTGAAGCTAAGGTGCTTCAAGCTTTTTTAGATTTTAGGTTAACTGCATAGAGTAATTTTGCCATATGATAGCAAGCATGCTATCATATGTCTATGAAGAAAATTGAATTTGATTACTATGATTGGCAAGAATTCAAATCATTTTTAGACGGTTTGCCAGCTAAAGAAGCGGCTAAGTTGTATGTAATGATTAATAATATTGAATTTTATGGGTTACAATAGCTAGCCGTCAAAAATGGGTTAAGAAATTAGAAAGTAATTTGTTTGAAATTCGTAGCCAATATTCCTCGAACATTCAAAGAGCAATTTATTTTCATTTTGAAAATAATCATTATGTTATAACGCATGGCTTTACTAAAAAGGATCAAAAAACATCTACTAAGGAAATAAGTAAGGCTAAGAATAGAAGAAATGATTTTGGAAGAGGTAAAAATAATGAGTAAAATTGATGAGTATGCGTGTGAACGAAGTATGCGCGATTCTGAATTTGCCAAAGAAGCAGTTCAGGATAATATGAACCTTGAAGTTGCTGTACAAGTAAGAGATTTGCGAAACAGTCTTGGCTTAAGTCAAAGAGAATTTGCAAAGTTAGTGGGTAAACCACAATCTACAATTGCGCGAATTGAGAGTGGTTCTATGAATGCTTCCACGAAGTTGTTGAGTGAGATTGCCCAAGCGACTAATCAAAAAGTAAAGATAGAATTTATGTCAATTTAATATTTGATAAGTCTAATTACACAAAGTGTCTATGAAAAGTAAAAAACTAACTTTTATCAGCAGGGTTAGACAAAGAGCCGGTAAAATGCACAGTCTTAATTTGAAGGTTAAGCAAAGGATAAAAATGATTATTGATACTCAAAAACTACAAAAAAGAGTTTTACAAAACAAAAGAGCACATGGTTTCAACACAACTGATGTAAAATTTGAGTTGTTACTCTTGTATGGCGAAGTAAATGAACTTTTTCAAGGATGGCAAAAGGATGATAAAGAAAATATTGACGAAGAGTTAGCAGATGTTGCAATTTTTTTGCTTGGTATTGCTGAAATGTTAAAAAGTGATCTTGGAGATGATATTATCAAAAAAATGAAAATAAATGAGAAACGAATTTATAAAGATGGAAATAAATATTTAAAACGATCTTAGTAACGAGCTTTTTTAGTTATAATGAAGTCGTTAACGATAATACATCTAAAAAGTTATTTTTCGCATTAAAAAAGTCACTCAGAAATTAATCTGAGCGGCTTTATTTTTATCATTAATTAATCGAGTAAATCGTATTTCAGTGTCATTAAGCCGTGACCTTCGTCAACCATATTGCCGAGTAGCTCGACAGTATTATTGTAGACTTGGTTGGCCATTTGCTCGTTAGCTGCAGTTAATGCAGCTTGCAATTCTTTACCAGTTAACGTAGCTGCCTTCTCATCAGTCTGATGTTGCACCATATGGCATTGTGCCTGTGATTTTTGTTCAAAATCATTTTCTAATTCGCCATAGACCTTAAAGTTGGTATCACCAAGTTGGGCAGTCAATTTATTCAGCCAAAAGATTTGTTTTAAGTCAAACTTAGGGCCAGTTTGGAAACAAGCTGGGGTAGTTTCTACATTAGTGTAAAATGGCACCATACAATTGAATGTATTTGGACCAAAGGCTAACCACTGTACGCCTGCAACTTCACTAGGAACGTTATTTCTGACTTGCAAAATATGGGTTTCAAAATTACGGTTTAAACCGATTGGACGAAAGGCCTTCTTCTGGGCTTCAGTCCCTTCTGAACCATATACATCATAAGGAGTGTCTTGGTAGTGTGAACTCTCAATCCATTCAATATCTTCGATACTAATTTTACGATTAGCATGGCAAATAAATGGTTGTTCTTGGTCACTTGGCTCACTACCAAAGTTTGGATCAAAATAATTGTGAACAAACCAAGCACGCGGGTTGTTATAGTGAGCGTCCTTAATGGTTGAACTCCCAAAAATATGACGCATGTTGTAACCTTCACGGTCAGGATTTAGTTGATATTTGGCAATTAAACCTTCTAAGCCGCTGTCTGCTTCGTAACCGTCTTGACCAAAGTGAAATTCGTCGATATTTAAACGGTTGGGTGCAACAACATAAGCATCATCTGGAATGCGGCGAGCAATCCAATGATGTCCGCCAATAGTTTCAAGGTACCAGACTTCGTCGTTGTCAGCAAAAGCCATGCCGTTCATTTCATAGGTGCCGTATTTTTCTAATAAATAACCAACGCGTTTAACACCATCGTGGGCACAGTGCAGGTATGGTAAGGTCAAGGTAACGAAGTCTTCTTCGCCAAGACCGCCTTCAGTAGTTAGTGGATCAATGCCTTGAATGCGGGAATTAGTAGTGATGGTTTCAGTAGCGGTCATAGCAACATTGTCAGAATTAATCCCAGCTGCTGCCCAGATTCCGCTCTCTCCAGAAACGTCTGGCGCACTAGTGTAACGCAGTGGATTAGCTAAAAGATCTTCGTCATCGATCTTTTGGTGGCTAATCACACTTTCATAATGCTTGGGTTGCTTTTCAGGTGTTACTACTTCAAAGCTCTCTGGAATAATTGTTCGACCGCCATCTTCGCTTCTGGCAATCATGGTTGAACCGTCAATTGAAGCATTTTTACCAACTAAAATTGTGGTACATTCTGTTTGTTTCATAAATTTTACCTCTCTTTTTGCTTTATCTACTATTGTATTAAAAAAAGGCACTAACTAGCAAACTAAAATTGCCAAGTATTGAAAAAAAGCAACTTCGGTTTGAAGTTGCTTTGTGATTAATTTGAAGTTGTCTGATGATTGAGCAAAACATTTAGAATTGTAGCCGACAGACTAGTAATCACAATCCCGTTAGACAGAAAAAGTTGCACTGTATCAGGTAAGTTTTGGAAAAGCTGTGGATAAATGGTTACTCCTAAGCCAAGTCCAATCGAAATGGCAATAATTAATACGTTGTTATTATTACTCAAGTCAACTTTAGTTAAGGTCTTCATTCCTTGTACAGCAATCATAGTAAACATTACAATCATTGCGCCACCTAAAACTGCAGTCGGGATAATCGTAACTAGCGCACCGATTTTAGGTAAGAGGCCCATTGTCATCAGTAGACCTGCAGCCCAATAAATTGGACGTTTGGTTTTAATTCCAGACAGTTGCAGCAGACCAACATTTTGTGAAAAGGTGGTGTAAGGAAAGGCATTAAATAAGCCGCCAAAGATTTGGGCAAGGCCTTCTGCGCGGTAACCCTTTTTGAGATCAGTTTCGGTTAGATTATGGTGTATTAAATCTCCAGTAGCAAAGAAAACACCAGTTGATTCAACCATAGAAACTAGCGCAATAATAATCATGGTTATACTTGATGACCACTCGAATTTGGGCACGCCAAAGTAGAACAATTGCGGTAAGTGAAACCATGAAGCATCAAAGACAGGTTCAAAAGATACTAAGCCCATGCAGGCGGCAATGATGGTACCGGCGATCAGACCGATTAGGACGGAGATTGATTGCAAAAAGCCTTTAGCCCAGATTTCAAATGCTAGAATAATAATCATAGTCACAAAGGCTAATAGCAAATTTTGGCCACTCCCGAAGTCTTTAGCACTAGCGTTGCCGCCACCCATATTCTCGATCGCAACTGGAATTAGCGTTAAGCCAATAGTAGTAATTAGCGTTCCGGTTACCACAGGTGGAAAGAAGCGTTTGATTTTAGCAAAAATTCCCGCGATTAGCACTACGAAAATCCCCGCCACAATAATTGCGCCATACATGTCATTGATGGAGAACTTTTGACCAATCATCTGCAAGGGGGCTACAGCTTGGATCGCACAGCCCAAGATTACCGGAAAACCAATGCCAAAGAACTTGTTAGTCAGTAACTGCAAAAGTGTCGCCAAGCCACACATGAAAATATCGATCGAAACTAGATAAGTCATTTGGCTGGCAGAGAACTTGAGGGCAGTACCGATTAATAAAGGAACAGCCACGGCTCCAGAATACATGGCCAATAGGTGTTGTAATCCTAAAACGGCGGCTTTTTGGTGGCTGACTTCTGTTTGCGCCATTATGCTTCACCCGCAAATACTACTTTGCCGTCTGTAAAGTTAGTAATGTTAGCGAGGGCTTCCAGCCGATAACCATGGTCTTTGACCCAGTCGCTGCCACCTTGGAAATTTTTCGCAACTACAACGCCTACTCCGGCAACATTGGTATGAGCCTGCTCGGCTACACTAATTAGCCCTTTGACAGCTTCACCATGAGCTAAAAAGTCGTCAACAATTAGCAGATTGTCATCTTTATTGAGGAATTTTTGTTCAACACAAATCTTGTTAGTTACTTTTTTGGTATAGGAGAAAACATCTGCCCAGTAGACAGCGTCATTGAGAGTGGACGGCTTCTTTTTGCGGGCAAAGACCATGGGCACGCGGAGTTCAAAAGCGGCCATTATGCCGGGAGCAATCCCAGATGCTTCGCAAGTTAAGACTTTGGTAATGCCGCTATCTTGAAAAAGGCGGGCGAATTCTTGTCCGACTGCCATCATTAGTTCGGGATCAACCTGATGATTTAAAAATGAATTGATTTTTAGGACATTACCGGGTAAAACTTCACCATCACGCCGAATGCGCTCTTCTAATAACTTCACAATTTCCTCCTTGAAAAAAATAAGGGCTTCTTTCACCTAAAAACGGTCAAAGAAGCCCTTAAAGCAGTTAGCTCAACTGCCCAAATTGCTGCTTGACCCATAGTTCAGAATTTACGGTTCTGAGTAGAAACTGCCGCCCTGATTACGACAATATACAGATCAATATTTACTTGATGAACGCATTCTAACAAAGCAGATGAACTTGTGCAAGAATAAAATTTTCAAAAAAAACGAATTATTGGGACAACTTATAAGATATAATTCGTCAAAATCTGTTGTTGAATTAAAAAAAGGTTGACCGCTAGCTTAATTCTTAGTACAGTTGAATTAATTTAGATAATGTTGTTTAAAAAGTGAAAAAGGTGTGTAGCGTGAAAAAAGCAATGGCAGATTTTGATGAAATAATCGTGCTGGACTTTGGCAGTCAATATAATCAACTAATTACGCGCCGTTTGCGCGATTTTGGTATTTATTCTGAACTTTTACCGCATGATATTAGCATGGAAAAGATCAAACAAATTAATCCTAAAGGGATTATTTTTTCTGGTGGTCCTAACAGTATCTATGATAAAGGTGCTCTTAATGTCGATCCAACAATCTTTAAATTAGGAATTCCTATTTTAGGAATTTGTTACGGAATGCAACTAATGTCGCATTATTTGGATGGCAAGGTTGAAAAAGCAGCTAATTCCGAATATGGTCGTGCGGATATTCAGGTGGAAGACCCTAATTCGATTTTGTTTGATAATCTGCCTGCCAAGGAATTTGTCTGGATGAGTCATGGCGACTTGGTAACCGAAGCACCAGTGGGCTTTAAGACGGTGGCTTCGAGCAAAAACTGCCCAATTGCTGCTATTGCTAATGATGCTGAGCAATTTTACGGAATTCAATTTCACGCTGAAGTGCGCAACACGCAGTATGGCTTAGATATTCTGCGCAACTTTGCGTTTAAAGTTTGTCAGGCTAAGGCCAACTGGACAATGGACGATTTTATCGAAATGCAAGTTGAACAGATTAGATCCGAAGTTGGGGATAAAAAAGTCATCTTAGGTTTGTCGGGCGGAGTTGATTCGAGTGTGACTGCAACGCTGCTCCACAAAGCGATTGGCGACCAACTAACTGCTATTTTTGTTGATCACGGAATGCTGCGCAAAAATGAAGGCGACGAAGTCATGGCGGCTTTGAACCAAGATTTAGGAGTGAACATTATCCGTGTGAATGCTCAAGAACGTTTTTTGACTAAGTTAAAAGGGGTAACTGATCCTGAACAAAAGCGGAAAATTATCGGTAATGAATTTATTGAAGTCTTTAACCAAGAAGCACAAAAAATGCAGGAAGTTGACTTCTTAGCACAAGGCACGCTGTATACTGATGTGATTGAAAGCGGGACTAACACTGCACAGACGATTAAATCCCATCATAATGTGGGTGGTTTGCCAGAAGACATGCATTTTAAATTGATCGAGCCATTGCGCAAGTTATTTAAAGATGAGGTTCGTGAATTAGGTGAAAAGTTGGGTATACCGCATGATTTAGTTTGGCGGCAGCCATTTCCAGGACCAGGCCTAGGAATTCGTGTCTTGGGCGAGGTTACGGAGGATAAATTAAAAATTGTCCGCGATAGTGATGCGGTTTTGCGAGATGAAATTAAAAAGGCGGGCTTGGAGCAAGAAGTCTGGCAATACTTCACAGTGCTGCCAGGCATTAAGTCAGTTGGCGTCATGGGTGATGGTCGAACATACGATTATACGATTGGGATTCGTGCAGTTACTTCGGTTGATGGAATGACCGCGGATTTTGCGCATTTACCTTGGGATGTTTTGCAAAAAATCTCAACGCGCATAGTCGATGAAGTTCCGAACATCAACCGCGTAGTTTACGATGTGACGAGTAAGCCGCCATCAACGATTGAATGGGAATAAAAAGTAGCGAATGAAAAATAATTTTTTATTTCTTTAGTGAATCGTGATAAAACAAAAATGGAGAGATATGCTCTAACATAACTTTCTTTTAAGAAGCCATCAAAGATGGTGGCTACCTTATAATTATTTAGAGAAATAAACCATCGCCTGTCAAAGCAAGATGGTTATTTCTTTGCAATTAATTTCTTAATTACTTCAATCAGTTTAGCAATTTGTCCGCTGATGTTATAAATTCAGTCATTGAATTTATGATCGCAGTTAATAAATAAAAGCCAAAAATTTTTAAGTTTAATTTGTCATGAAAAATGTGTTATCATGTAAATGAAAAGAGAGTTATGTTGTCGCATAACTCTCTTCTAAGAAGCCATCAAAGATGGTGACTGACAACAATTTTATTTAAGAAATAAAACCATCGCCTTCCAAAGCAAGATGGTTATTTCTTTGCAATTAATTTCTTAATTACTTCAATCAGTTCAGCAATTGCTCTTAGCAATTTGTCCGCTGTTATTACTAATTCGGTCATTGAATTGGTAATCTCAGTCAACAAATAAAAGCCAAAAATAATTGCCGCACCAATTGCGAAAAAAGTATTTATTAGAATACTTACTGTTCCTTTCATGAAGATTTAGGTACATAGGCACCACGACCTTTCTGATTAAAACAGCCACCATCTTAGCAACTTCTATTGTTAGTTTACCGAAAGTAAAATTAAAATTCAAAGTTATTTTGATCAACGTTAGTGTCAACTTTTTGTGGGTAATAAACTTTTAGCCTTTACCTGCTGCTTTTCGTAGTTTTTGCTTTTTTAAATTATTTGTTCTGGCAGCTCAATTAATTGTCCACCATTGATAATTCCCTGATTCCAGTAATGGGCTTTGGCCGTTTCCCCAAATTCTACTTGAAATTCATCATAATAAGTCTCTGCTTTGGCTTTAAACCGCTGATCTACTTGCATAATTCTTTGCGCTTTAGCTGTTTCTTTTTGCTTTTTAAGCAAATAATGAGTAATATCGCCACCATTTAACTGGAAGATAATACTCCTAGCTACACCTTCAGCGCCCTTTTTACTCCAGCCCATTGGTCTTGAGCTTAGGCGTTCTGACAAATAATGACTAATATGTCCTTCAGCCGTGCAGCGCTGATAGGCTGGAGCTTGGGTATTTAAGATTGCCTGCCAATTACCTAATAGATAGGTCTTTGCCTGCTTTAGCGCCTCTATTTGTGTTCTGGTTAATTCTGGATCACTAAAACGGGTTTTAAAGTATAACGCTACTTTATCCTGCTGACCTGTTAAAGCCCAATGATATAACCGATAAGCTGCACTGGCTTTAGTATTAACGGTTGCTTTGTGACAATACTTTAACAAGTGAAAGCGATCCAAGACAAATTTGCAGTTAGGTAAATATTTAGCTCCAGCTTTAATCCATGGTGCGCCATCGCCAGCCAGATAAACTTGTTTAGCCTGTGGATAATTAGCTTCTAAATAACATAGGACTTCGTCCCAGAGTTGTTCATTGGCTACTCCAGGATAAGTACCGGTAAAATACTTCGGATTGATTAAATGATGCCGCTTCTGCCTTTCATCATAACCTTCATGGACATAAACCAGCTTCATAAAATGATTACTGCCATCTTGAAAGGCCACGTGGTCTTCATCAGCTTCTAAATAAACAATTTGCTTATCGCGCGGTTGGACCTGATCTGGCTGATTAGGCAATAGCTGTCCCTCACGATGCACAATATTCATGACTGTGGTTTTAGAATGAATTTCACTGTACTTAAGCATGTCAATGGCTGCTTGATAATGATACTTAGCCACATTTTCTAAGACAGCTGCCTTAAAGCCTAGAGTCATGCGGCCATATTTTTCAAAGGATAATGCCCGATCTAACCAAAAGAAATATTGCTTAGACTTCTTATCTTGGTAATAAGTACGCTTAAAGCTAAGCTGACCATACAGAGTTTGCTTAATACAAGTTCGCGTAGCTTTAACGATATATTTCTGTTTACGACTGGGTAACTGCTTATAATTATCATCGAGCTGCTCAAGATAAGTCCCAATTAGGTTTAAGCCCCAATGGCGTAATTCTTGCATAAAAGCTTCTAACAAATCATCAAAAGTAAGCTGGTTACCAAGCAGCTTATTAGTATTAGCAGTCAAATTATCTAACAAAAGTTGTAAGTCTTGTAGTAAACTAATCATATAGAAGAAAACCTCTCTGAATGTAATCTTGTTCAAACTACATTTTAGCAGAAGGTAATCTTCTATTTTTTATTTTCCCCACAAATACTTTACGCTAACTTGATCAACTATTTATTGAGTGAAAAGCTACTCAAAAAGTTAATAATCCAGTTCTGCTGCTTTTTTAGTGTAGTATAATGGAATGAAAAACCAAAATTTCTTAAGGAGACAAATATGGCTGAGCAAAAAACTTTTTATGTAACAACCCCAATTTATTATCCGTCTGGCCGATTGACAATTGGTAATGCTTATACAACAATTGCTGCTGATGTAATTGCTCGTTATAAACGGAGTCAGGGCTACGATACCTTCTTTTTGACTGGGACAGATGAACATGGTCTCAAGATTGAACAAAAGGCTGAAAAGCAAGGTGTTAAGCCGCAAGAATTTGTGGATAACATGGTTAAAACCTATAAGACATTGTGGGAAAGTCTGGATATTTCTTATGATAAGTTTATCCGGACGACTGATGAAGAACATGTCAAAGGTGTCCAAAAAATCTTTGAGCGTTTACTAAAGCAAGGCGATATTTATTTAGGTGAATATACTGGTTGGTACTCAGTAGAAGACGAAGAATATTTTACTGAATCACAACTAGCAGAAGTTTATAAAGATGATGCTGGCAATGTAATTGGTGGCAAGGCCCCGTCAGGTCATGAGGTGCAATTAGTTAAGGAACCGTCATATTTCTTCAAGATGAGCAAGTATGCCGATCGTCTTTACCAATATTACCAAGATCATCCCGAATTTATTTTGCCGCATTCTCGTGAAAAAGAAATGGTCAATAACTTTATTAAACCTGGACTTGAGGATCTATCAGTTACCAGGACTACTGTGTCTTGGGGAATTCCTGTACCAAGCGATCCTAAGCATGTGGTTTATGTCTGGATTGATGCTTTATCTAACTATATTACTGCCCTAGGATATGGCTCAGATGATGACTCATTATTCAAAAAATATTGGCCAGCTGATGTTCATTTAGTTGGTAAAGAAATTGTACGTTTTCACACAATTTATTGGCCAATTATGTTAATGGCACTTGATTTGCCATTGCCAAAACACGTGATTGGTCATGGCTGGGTCTTGATGAAAGACGGCAAAATGTCGAAATCAAAAGGTAATGCGGTTTATCCGGAATCAATTACCAGTCGTTATGGTGTTGATGCCTTGCGGTACTATTTAATGCGGGCTTTGCCATTTGGTTCGGATGGGGTCTTTACTCCAGAAGACTTCGTTGAGCGGGTCAACTTTGACTTGGCTAATGACCTAGGCAACTTACTTAATCGAACAGTTTCAATGATTAATCAGTATGAAGCAGGACATGTCGCTCCAATTGCCCAAGAACAAGACAAATTGGGACAAGCACTAGCTGATGCCGCTGGCGAAACGATTGCTGAATACCAAAAGAATATGGATAAACTCTACTTTACGCAAGCAATTGATGTTATCTGGAAGTTTATTGGTCGGGCTAACAAGTACATTGATGAAACGATGCCGTGGTCGCTAAATAAAGCTGGCAAGACGCAAGAGTTGTCACGAGTAATGTCCAACTTAGCCGAGAGTTTACGGTTAGTTGCACTATTAATTGCGCCGATTATGACGAGAACACCAGTTGAGATGTTCAAGCAATTAGGCTTAGATTGGAATAATGCTGAACAAAAAGTGTTAGCTTTTGGCAATTTTGCTTGGAATGTCCAGGTAACAGACAAGCCAACACCGATTTATCCACGATTAAAACCTGAAGAAGAAGTTAAGTATATTAAGGCTGAAATGACTAAGGCTAAGCCGAAAAAGCAAAGTCGCAGTCAAAAACAAAGTCATGATCCGGAAATTACGATTGATGATTTTGATAAAGTGAAGATTAGAGTGGGGAAGATTTTGGCAGTTGAACCAGTTAAAGGTTCAAATAAGTTACTGCAATTCCAACTCGATTTTGGTGATGGCGAGGAACGACAAATCTTAAGTGGCATTCGCAAATATTATCCTGATGCCAGTGAACTACTGAACCGTAAAGTGTTAGCTGTTACTAATTTGAAGCCGCGTAAGATGCTTGGTCACATTAGCCAAGGTATGCTCTTATCAAGTGAAAAAGACGGTCAAGTTAAGCTAGCACTAGTTGGCGATGAACATGAAGTTGGGGCCGAGTTAGCTTAATGGAACTGATTGATAATCATACACATTTGCAGGATGAACCGTTTCGCGGTCAAGAAGAATTTTATCTTGAACGGGCACAAAAATTGGGTGTTACTCGGCTAATCTGTGTTGGTCAGGATCCAGATTTTAATCGACGAGCAATTGATTTAAGTCAGCGATTTGATAACGTTTATGCAATGGTCGGTTACTGTCCAGATGTTGCTAAAGACTACGATCAACAGGCAGAAGATCAGCTGATTGAACAGCTGCAAATTCCTGGTGTAGTAGCTTTAGGCGAGATTGGTTTAGATTATTATTGGGATGAAAGTCCCCGCGAGCAACAAAGAAAAGTCTTTGCAAGGCAGGTTGAACTTGCACATGAGTTAAAATTACCGGTAGATATTCATACGCGTGATGCTTTTAACGATTGTTATGAGATTTTACGTCGCAGCAATCTTGAATATGGAGCAGTTTTACATAGCTTCAATGGCAATGTAGAGTGGCTGAATAAGTTCTTAGATTTAAATGTTTATTTTTCTTATTCAGGTGTGGCTTCCTTTACAAAAGCTGTGGAAGTTCATGAAGCGGTAAAACAGACGCCGCTTGATCGACTATTGGTAGAAACAGATGCACCATATTTAACGCCCAAGCCATATCGCGGCAAGCAAAATGAACCAGCCAACGTTTACTATGTGGCACGCGCGATTGCTGAAATAAAGGATTTACCTTTAGCGGAAGTTGCTCAGGCAACTTATATGAATACAGAGAGAGTTTATGGGCTTAATTAAAAAACATTTTAATGCAGTGGTGGTTGTTGAAGGCAAGGATGACACGATTAGGTTGAAGCAATTTTTTCCGGGAATTGAAACGATTGAGACCAATGGCTCTGATGTACCTGAGGAAGTCTTAACGGAATTAAAGGCGTTAGCGCCAAAACGTGAAATCATCGTCTTTACTGATCCCGATTTAAATGGTGAACGAATTCGCCGAATTGTTACTCAAGCAGTGCCTTCTGCTAAGCAAGCCTTTATTACTCGCAAAGAAGGAGTACCACAAAAGCGGGGAAATTCTTTGGGAGTTGAGCATGCGTCTAAAGAAGTTCTAACTAAAGCACTGAGGGATTTGCATGAAGCTAAAGTTACTCCTAGTGATCTAACTCGCGAAGATTATGCTCGGCTAGGTTTGGCTAGTGGTGCCAACTCACGTAAGCTGCGTGAACAAGTGGGGGTTAAATTGCGAATTGGTTATGGTAATGCCAAACAATTCTACAAACGTTTGCAAACCTTTGGGATTACTTTGGCAGAACTCAAGCAGGCAATTGAGGAGATTAAAAATGAGTAATGAAATACCAATTGGTTCGCCAGTGAGAACGCAGGCAATTATTAACCGTTATTTTATGCGGGCTAAGAAAAGTCTAGGACAAAATTTCTTGGTCGATTTAACTGCAATCAAGGGAATTGTTGAAGCGGCAGACATTCAGCCTGATGACCAAGTAATTGAGATTGGACCAGGCATTGGGTCGTTAACAGAGCAACTACTGATGGCTGGTGCCAAAGTTTTTGCTTATGAGGTCGATGATAACTTACCTGAAATCTTGCAAAATGAATTGCCCAAAGAGGTTAATGGTCAGCCAATTGCTGAGCGCTTTGAATTAATGATGAAGGATATCTTGCAAGCTGATTTTGCAGCAGACTTGGGAGATTTCTTCGATTTAACAAAACCAATTAAAGTAGTTGCAAATCTACCATATTACATTACTACACCAATTATTTTCTTTTTGAATAAAGCTAAGCTAAAGTTTGTTAGTTTAACCTTAATGATGCAAAAAGAAGTGGCAGAACGCTTGTGTGCTAAGCCAGGTACTAAGGCCTATGGGCCATTAACGATTGCGGTTCAAACACAGATGCAGGTTGAAATTGCCTTATCAGTCAAAAGTAGCTCCTTTATTCCCAGACCGCAAGTTGACTCAAGTGTGGTGGTTTTAACACCGCTTGTGGATAAACCAGCTATTGGGGATGCAGAGCATTTTAATTGGGTGGTTAAAATGTGTTTTGCCCAAAGGCGTAAAACCTTGAATAATAATCTAAAGCCGTTACTTCCAGTAGCTACTGAGCGCGCACAGGTATTTGCCGAATTAGGCCTAGAACCCAAGGTGCGACCAGAGCAATTGTCGATTCAACAATTTGCTCAGTTGGCGCAGCGAATCCCAGTGCGTAAGTCCTAAGGATAATTGCTTTAAAAATTCATTTAGAAATTAAATAGTCGTCCATACCTTGATACGGACGGCTATTTTCTTACTTAAAAAATTATTTTAATTAAAGTGATACACTTTGCCAGTTCAATTCGTTAGTAATAGTGTAAGACAACTGAGCGCGCCAGCCGATTACAAAAAGCAAACAATTCTTACTAAGAAAGGTAAATTACAATGAATTTTGAATTATTAGATCAATCAATCCAATACACTTTTTTAAATGAGAGATACGGCCAAGAAGGTACTAAGTCACGCATCTTTAAGAACGTTAAACCCGGTGTTAGTGCAGCTGGATTAGCAACAGTTGGTCAAGCATTGTCTGAATTGCAGGAAGACGAGCTCGGCTCAGCAACATTAATCCAAAAACATTCTGTCCCATTATCCGCCACAGCAGTTTAATTTAAGATTTATGATAGGAGTAAAAATCATGACTACAACTAGCAAAACACTACAATTGGTATTCTTGAACAGTAATAACAAAAAGGTTAACTTGTCCTTACCTAATGCGGCCAGCAATTTAGCACCAGAAGCGGTCAGGGCAGCGATGAATAAGATCGCTGAGGCCGATGCTTTCCAAAAGAATGGAGTTGACCTGTATCAGCACCCACAATCTGCTGCGTATATTGAACGGACTGTTAACAGTGTGTTTGATAATGCTGAAACTGCTCCAGAGCAGCCAGCTGATTTTGTACAACTTGGGTAAAATAATTAAGCTAATTAAACAAATGTTTTAACTCAAAAGCTGCACGTTCCTGAATGGAAGTGTGGCTTTTTTGCTATAAGCCTCATATAACATAAAAATCACGGTTCAAATATAGTATCCCGGTAGCTTAGCAAACAAATAGATTGCGATTTTGTATACTTATGCTAAAATTAATTATATTAAGATGTTTTGCATAAAAGGCGGTGGCATGATCACGTTAAACAAAAAAGTTGTTGTATAACTAGCTGAATTATAGAATGACTTTTTGTTGATAATGGCGATACCGTAACCAATGCTTAAAGTAAACGTACTGAATGTAAATATTAGCGTTAATGCGTTTAAGTTACTCACTAGCTGTTAGATCTTTCAATAGTTTGTTCTATGTTCTTCATAAACAAACATCTCCTTGGAATAAAAGAGCCGCCGTTTTTAGCTTATTCATCTTTTTCAAAAAACAACTGCCGCTTTAATAGCGGTAGTTAAATATGTTTTGGCTAAATAACCGTCCTATAACTGTCCAAAGTTATTGGACGGTTATTTTTCCTATGATTAGTCAAGTTGCAAGTCAGGAATCGAGTAAAGAAAACCATAAAAAAGTGCAAAACAAATAAATTGTGTTAGAATATTGATATAAAGAAAAAAGAGGTAAGTTGTATTGTAGCTTACCTCTAAAAAGATGTCCCGCTTAAAAGGCGGTGGCAACTTACATTTTGACTAAAAAGTCGTCGTGTAACTCGCTAAAGTATCGGACGGCTTTTTTAGTACAATTATTTTCGGTGGTGCTGATCGATATACGACAACAGCGCCAAAATAAACATACCGAATGTGAACATCAGCATTAACGCATCTGCCACACTCATAGGCTGCTAATCCTTTCAAGAGTTTGTTCCATGTTTCCATAGGCAATCATCTCCTCGGAATAAAACAGCCACCGCCCCTTAGCTTTATTCATCTTTTATTTAATTATAGCAAAAATATTTGTTTAAAAGTGCAAAATGAATAAATTGTGTTAGAATGTTGATATAAAGAAAAAGAGGTAAGCTGTAACTTACCTCTAAAAAGATGTCCCGCGTAAAAGGCGGTGGCAACTTACATTTTGACTAAAAAGTCGTCGTGTAACTCGCTAAAGTATCGGACGGCTTTTTAAGTACAATTATTTGTGGTGATGCTGATCGATATACGACAACAGTGCCAAAATAAACATACCGAATGTGAACATTAGCGTTAACGCATCTGCCACACTCATAGGCTGCTAATCCTTTCAAGAATTTGTTCCATGTTTCCATAGGCAATCATCTCCTCGGAGTAAAACAGCCACCGCCCTTTAGCTTTATTCATCTTTTGTTTAATTATAGCAAAAAAGTTTGTTTAAAAGTGCAAAACAATTAAATTGTGGTAGAATAATGATAACGAAAAAAGCCATGCGCTAACATGGCTCTTTCGGAAAAACAACTGCCGCTTTAAGAGCGGTGGTCAAATTATAGGTTGACTAAATAGCTATCCCATAACTCGATCAAAGTTATTGATGGGACGGCTATTTTTTTGGCTGATGTAAAGTCAGCCAAATTGCTAGACAAGTGTCGAGCAAGGATAAAGCAGTGACAAACGGATCGTTTGGATTCATTTGCCAGGCTAATTTTACCCAAGCATCGGCTTGGCCATGCAATGCCTTTAAAAGTTCGAAAACTTTGTCGGACATTAAATAGCAGACAGTCTCCTTTCCTTAAGAATAATGTCATAGACACCACTTCCTTTACAGAAAAACGACCACGCCCTCAAAACTCTTGGTTGTATTCGTCAATTATTATAACAAAGAAAACCAGAAAAAAGTGTAAAACGAATAAATTGTGGTAGAATATTGATATAAAGAAAAAAGAGGTAAGTTGGAGCTTACCTCTAAAAAGATGTCCCGCGTAAAAGGCGGTGGCGTAATTACGTTAAACTAAGAAAGTCGTCGCATAACTCGCTAAAGTGTAGGACGGCTTTTTTAGTACAATTATTTTCGGTGGTGCTGATCGATATACGATAACAGCGCCAGAATAAACATACCGAATGTGAACATCAGCGTTAACGCATCTGCCACACTCATAGGCTGCTAATCCTTTCAAGAATTTGTTCCATGTTTCCATAGGCAATCATCTCCTCGGAGTAAAACAGCCACCGCCCTTTAGCTTTATTCATCTTTTGTTTAATTATAGCAAAAAAGTTTGTTTAAAAGTGCAAAACAATTAAATTGTGGTAGAATAATGGTAACGAAAAAAGACATGCGCTAACATGGCTCTTTCGGAAAAACAACTGCCGCTTTAAGAGCGGTGGTCAGATGATAGGTTAACTAAATAGTCGTCCTATAACTCGCCAAAGTTATAAAGTAGGACGGCTATTTTTTTGGCTGATGTAAAGTCAGCCAAATTGCTAGACAAGTGTCGAGCAAGAATAAAATAGCGACAAACGGATCGTTTGGATTCATTTGCCAGGCTAATTTTACCCAAGCATCGGCTTGGCCATGCAATGCCTTTAAAAGTTTGAAAACTTTGTCGGACATTAAATAGCAGACGGTCTCCTTTCCTTAAGAATAATGTCATAGACATCACTTCCTTTACAGAAAAACGACCAACGCCCTCAAAACTCTTGGTTGTATTCGTCAATTATTATAGCAAAGAAAATCAGAAAAAAATGCAAAACGAATAAAATGTGTTAGAATAGTGATAACGAAAAAAGCCATGCGCTAACATGGCTTTTTCGGAAAAACAACTGCCGCTTTAAGAGCGGTGGTCAAATTATATTTTGGCTAAATAGCCGTCCTATAACTCACCAAAGTTATTAGTAGGACGGCTATTTTTTTGGCTGATGTAAAGTTAGCCAAATTGCTAGGCTGGTGTCGAGCAAGGATAAAGCAGCAACAAATGGATCGTGAGGATTCATTTGCCAGGCTAATTTTACCCAAGCATCGGCTTGGCCATGCAATGCCTTTAAAAGTTCGAAAACTTTGTCGGACATTAAATAGCAGACGGTCTCCTTTCCTCAAGAATAATGTCATAGACACCACTTCCTTTACAGAAAAACGACCAACGCCCTCAAAACTCTTGGTTGTATTCGTTAATCATTATAGCAAAGAAACAGGCGAATTCACTATTTTTGGTAAAAAGTTGTTAGCACCATAAAAATAAAAAATATTTCCAGTCTTTTTATAAGCTAAAGATTGTTAATATAACAGCTACAGATAAAGCATTTACCCATAATGTGCAAGTCATCACGTAAAGCAATAGCCAAGCCCTAGCAAGTCGCGGAGAGCAACAAGCCGAGCTAGTAATTAAATTTAAGGATGAATCAACACAAACCATGACAGTTAACTTACAAGTAACGGCACTTAATGCCCAAGTTGACCAGCAAAAGACCTTTGATTTAAGCCAAACTACGATTGACCATACGCAAAATGATCCAACTGCAGCTGCTTATCTTGACTTAATTGCAGAAGATCAACAAAATATTACTGGCTATACTTGGTCAGGCAATGCGCAAGGCACTAGCGATCTCGAACTTGCTGGAGCTGGCAGTCAGTTGGCCTATCTGATCGTGCATTATCAAGACGGAACAGCTCAAGCTGTCGCCGTGCCAGTCATCGTTAAGCCGCAGAGTCTGCAATGGCAATTCCAGCAAACGCAGACAGTCAGTGTGCCACTGAATTCCACGACAGAACCAGCAGCATTCGCCGATCCAAGCAGCTTCCTAGCTAATACCGAGACAATTGCCAAGATTAACTGGGCAACTGCTCCTGACACCAGCGTGCCTGGCGATACGACCGCCGCTGTCCAGCTGACCTTTAAGGACGGCTCAACCCTAATCCACTTAATCAGGATTAACGTTGCCTAGTTATCCGATGGATAAGTATAAAAAGCTCCGATTTATTTCGGGGCTTTTTTGTTTTGCCAAGCTAAAGTGCTGTTATGTGCAAAACTTATCGAAAAGATTCAGGCATACTAAACTTTTTTATAGTTCAACCTTTAAGGTATTATCCAATGACAATAAGCATTGGATAAGGAAAAAACTACTGTAGTATATAGCGATAATTGGTCTAGCTTATCCGGAAGTTTTGCAGTTATTGTATATCTTTATTTTGAGAAGAATATATTTTTTCAAAAAAATTTATAATTAGTAAAAAATAGAATTAATTATTTAATTATTAAATTTATCCAAAATGTTATTGTTATTTATAATGCCATAACGCTTAAATATAAGCTATAATTTTATAATTATGGTTATTTTATTGTGAAACAAATCATACTATTTCATGTAATAGTTATTAAAATAAGGGGAATTAATTTCTTAATTTATATTTACATTTGTGCGTATAGGTCTTAAAATACTGTTAGTAAACATTATTTTGGGGAGAAAAATATGCTAGGAAAAAACAATTTTAGTGAAAGGTTACGCAAGATGGAGATGCAGTCCAAACAAGAACGCTTCTCTATTCGTAAATTAAGTATAGGTGCAGCTTCTGTACTTCTTGGATTCACTTTCTTGGGCGTGAATTCACAAACTATCAAAGCTGATACGGTGGAGCCAACTGCACAAAATAGTGCAACTGTTAGCAAAGCTGACCAAGGTCAAGCACCAGAGCAGGAAGCCACGCCAAAAAAGGACACAGCTAAGCCTGACCTATCTACATATAAAGGATTAGCTAAATTCCTGCGCGGTGGCGATGAACAGGTGGCTAATGAGGACAACCAGACTGCTGCCAAGCCAGACCAATCAGCTAACTCTGATCAAACCGCAGAGCCGCAGCCTGATACAAAACCAAATAATGCGCCAAGTAATCAGCCAGAAAGCCCAGCAAATTCTGCCGCTGATGGAAGCGCTGAGAATCAACCGGAAATAACTAAGCCAGAGCAAAAGCCAAATGAAACTGATGCGGATATAGCTAAGCCAGAAAAAGCATCACAGCAAATTACTTCTAGGGAAGATTGGAAACAGCCTAGCACGGGAGACCAAGTGAGAAAAGACAGCGATATTACTACAACTACAGCTAGTGAAGTTGATGTGTTCGACTACTTGGATTTAACTGATGCATTGTGGAATGAACATATTACGACTATTAATATAGCGGCTGATATTACGTTTCCTTGGGGTGCAGCAGGTAATATGGTTAGGCTGAATTATAAGCCACGCAAGTTGTTAATTAAGGCTAAGGATTCAGTTCCAAATGATCCAAATAGTAATCGGAAAAAGATCGATTTTCAAAGTCGGGAGCTTATCCAATATGATGATCAAGTCCACCCGATGGATATAACTTATCAGAATCTAGATTTGTATGGTCGTACTTGGTTTGGCGTTGCTAACTCAAATTATACTCCATCAGCAAATATTTCGTTCTATAACGTTAATTATACTGGCTCGCAAATGTTGTATGTTGGTAAAAATACGGTAGCCCATTTTTATGGTAAGAATAATGTTAAAACAGTTTTAAACTATCAAGCACTGAACACAAAAACTGGAAACATTGAGGCTGCCGATACTCAAGACACTGGTAAACAACAATTATTTGAATTTAACAAGGAGGGTGGTCAGTTAATCTTCGAAAAAGGCTGTGATTTCACCGGTTCGACTTATATTGGTAATGTGATTGAGATGTATGGTGGGACTGATGCTAATCCTAACCAGGTTATTGTTAAGTCTGGAGCCAACGTTACATTGAATCCAAGAAGTGATCTTCAAGAGCCTGGGACTGCACTTGGTGCTCAAAATACTAGTGTTGGTCATGGTCTAATTATCTATGGTACTGCAAAAGTAAATGTTCAGGGAACACTTAATATCAATACTGGTGGACACTTTGATACTAATGGTAATTATGTAATGGATGATTATAATTCTAAGGCTGCTCTTGATAATCACCGTACTAAAGCTATTGTATTGGATGATTCCACTGCAGATTTTCGTATAACTAATGGTGGTGTTGTCAATGTTAATACTAATGGCAATGTTTCCGATTCCATTAGTAAAAGTTCACCAGCTAATAACTTAATCTACGACGGTGGTAATCTCTTTGTAGGACGTAACTCTGAATTCAATGTTACTGGTAACAACATGGGTAGTTACAAGGGAACTATGCTGCTGATTGGTAATACTGCGAACCTTGATGGTGGTAGCCTGAATCTTACCGTTAATGATGGTAATGGTGCTTTAACCCTAGTTGATGTTAAGAGTAAGAATGCTTTAACAGTTAACAACCCGAAGAGCCTAATTTTAAACGCACATAGTAATACAAAAGCAAATATCATTGGTAGTAATGAAATTGACATTACCAACGTTCGGCAAATGCTTGAATTTGGTAAACAATCGGTTGCTCTACCACCATTCCACACCTTGAAAGTTCAAAAGAATAAGAGTACGAAAAATATTGAAGTTCTGCAGATGGAGCTTCTGAATGGTAAGACACCGCTGTCAACAGACATGCTAAACGTTTTGGCTGACTCTGAAAATGCGGAATTGAAAAATGTTCTAATGGCTGTGCTTAACTTTACTGATCAAGATCAGTTGATAGATTACTTTAAAAACAAGCTTGGTACTACATTTGACACTATCTTTCCATCGATTATCGAGGGTGCCTTATCTAACGTGAATAATCCGGGATATAACAATATTCACTTTATCCCAGCTAATCCGAGTGGTTTCTTGGATATTGGCAATACTAAAGTAACGACTAATGCAGATGGCTCTAGAACGGTCACTGGTGAAGTACTCAATTATGATCAAGCAACAGATGGACCTGAAAGTGATGGTCCCTTCAAAAGCATCTTACCTGGTGGGACTGCCGCCTATGTCACCGCTAAGTTTGTTAGTGCTGGTTCTAGTCTTGATGGGCAAACATTAATTGATGCTGGTGTTCCTAACCCTTATGGTCAAACCAATACTGTGGAAGGTCCAGATTGGACCAATACTGTCGCTGATGATTTACCAACAACATTTACAGCGCAGGTTAAGGAAGTTAACGGCAAGTATACATTTACATTCAATATTCCAAAAGAAAAAGTAAACCAACTTAACCCAGGTGCGCAAGTTGAGTTAACCCCACATGCGAACTTCGTTGATTACGATCCAGCAACTTTGAATTTACCTGCTGACGATCCTGATAAGCGACCGGTACTGGTTGACTTGCAGAAGAAGAATTTTGGTGATGCGCAAAAAGATGCTGAGGGCTTACTGCACGATGCTTATGTTGCAGCCATCAGTATGGTCAAGGGTTCAAAATTGTCAGATGCTGACCAAGCCAGCTATCTAGCAGCAATTGACAATGCCTACAATGCAGCTACTGCTCAATCAGGAGCTCCCAATTATGATCCAGCTACTTCAATTTATGGTATTGATGGCACTAACGGCGATGATGCTATCACAGAATTGAATAATCGCACTAACAAGACGATTGATCAGATGTTCCATAGTAGTAATAAGTCTCTCTTAGATGGTTTCACGATTACTAACCACTACAAGGATAATGCTGACTTAGCTGACACTATTGCCGCTGCTAACGCTGCAATTGACAATGCATCTGGTAAAGAAGCGATCGGTGCTGCAGAAAAAGCCGGTGAAAGTGCCATTACTTTGGCTGCCAATAAAGCTGCTGCCAAGCAAACAATTGAAGCCGCTGTCGCTGAAGCTTTCAAAAATATCGACGAAACTGAAAAAGGTAGCTATGTCAGTGGTATTAATTCTGCTAAAAACACGGCACTAACTAACATTGACAATGCGGCTGATGCTGCTGCGATTGAAACGGCACTTAATAATGGCTTGCAAAAGATAGTCTATCAAGAAAAAGCTGCAGCCGAGAAAAAGCTAAAAGACAAGGTTGACGCAATTGATACCAATGCTGACTTAACTGCTGCCGAAAAGGCCGCTGCTAAGAAGGCTGCTAATACTGCAGTCTCAACGGCAAAAAAAATCATTGATAATATCGACAGCCAGGGAACTACTGCAGCCACCGTTAAAGGTAAGCAAAAAACTATCGAAGATGCTTATCACACTGCCTTTGATGCAATCGATCAAGCTATCAAAGATGCCAAACTAGGTACTGCTAAGGATCATGCATGTGATGTTATCAACACAGCTAGTGATAAAGCCCGCAACGACTTAGGTCTGGATGATGCAGCGGCTACCGCAATTACTAGTGCGCAAAACACTGCATTAGCTAACATTGATAAGGTAACTGATATCGATAAGCTTACTGGTGTGCTAAATACCGGATTAAATGATCTTATTAGCCAAGAAAAAGCTACTGCAACCAGCTTATTAAGTGACAGTGCCGCTGGCCAAAAGGCTAAGAAAGACATTGCCAATGTTGATGCAGCAGATGCTACAGAAGATAACGTCACAGGTAAGCAAGATACCATTAAGTTAGCCTTCGATAAGGGACAGGCTAAAGACGAAGTTACTGACAAGGGTGACGAAGTCACAGGACACGTTGATCAAGCACTAGCTAACGCTACCCATGAAGATGGCACACCGTACACGGATACCGAAAAGCAAGCAATCAAGGATCACATTAAAGATATTGTTACTACTGCCAACAACAAGATTGATGGCGATACGACTTCAGCTGATGTTGAAAAAGACAAGAACGATGCCCTTAATGAACTTGAGGCTTTGGATACAGCCTTAACTAATAATGATCACAGTGTAATTGATCCAATCCTTGACAATGATTCTAAAGTAATTGCAGAGCGCAAACAGAATGCCAAGGACGTCGTTACGGCGGCGGCTGACAAAGCCCGTGAGGATTTAGGTGTAACTAAAGGTAGTAAAAAATCAAAGCAAATTGATGATGCCGAAAAGACGGCATTGGGTGCAATTGACTCGGCAACTAACACCGTTGGAATTAATACAGCACTTGATACTGGCTTAGGCGAAGTTGTTACCGCTGAAAAAGCTACCGCAACCAGCTTATTAAGTGACAGTGCCGCTGGCCAAAAGGCTAAGAAAGACATTGCCAATGTTGATGCAGCAGATGCTACAGAAGATAACGTCACAGGTAAGCAAGATACCATTAAGTTAGCTTTCGATAAGGGACAGGCTAAAGACGAAGTTACTGACAAGGGTGACGAAGTCACAGGACACGTTGATCAAGCACTAGCTAACGCTACCCATGAAGATGGCACACCGTACACGGATACCGAAAAGCAAGCAATCAAGGATCACATTAAAGATATTGTTACTACTGCCAACAACAAGATTGATGGCGATACGACTTCAGCTGATGTTGAAAAAGACAAGAACGATGCCCTTAATGAACTTGAGGCTTTGGATACAGCCTTAACTAATAATGATCACAGTGTAATTGATCCAATCCTTGACAATGATTCTAAAGTAATTGCAGAGCGTAAACAGAATGCCAAGGACATTATCACGGCAGCCGCTGATAAGGCTCGCGGAGACTTAAGTCTAGATAAAGGCAGTGATGCTGCCAAGACGATTGATGATGCTGAGACAGCTGCGCTAAACGATATTGACTCGGCAACTAACACCAGCGGAATTGATACAGCACTTACCAATGGCTTAGACACTATTATTGATACCGAAGCAACGAAAGCCAAGGAATTATTGGGCACTATTGCAGGTAACGCCAATACTACAATCGATAACAATCCAAATCTAAGTCCTGATGATAAAAGTAAGGCACACGATGAAGTCAATGGTACGGTATCAACAGCCAATGCCACGATTGACAATGTCAATGGTCAAGATACTACTAAAGATAATGCACAAGATCAGCAAGATGCAATTAAGAATGCCTATAATGATGGCCTTAATGATATCCAATCGGCACTTGATGGAGCCAATGACTTAGGCAGTGTTAAGACGAAACTTAAGCAGAAATTGCAGACGGCACTTGAAAGTGCTAAGAAGCGAGTAAGAGCATCAGGCTTAACGGTAGCTGACCAAACAGAATATCTTGATCGCATTGATGCCGTAGCAGAGGATGCTAATGCCACGATTGATAATGCTGTCTTAGTTGATGTGATGAACGCTGCTAAATCTCAAGCGATTGATAAGTTCAACCATGAGGGTGCTAAGGCAGAACTACAAGCTTATGCCAATACTTGCAAACAGACTGTCCCAGACAGCGAGCTTGACGAAGCAACCCGTGCGCAGATTAACCAGTTGCTTGTTGATGGTAAGGCGATAATTGATACAGATTATGACCGCGGTCAACTTGATAGTAAAGATGATAATAGTTATATCAATCAGGATCGTAATAGCTATGAACAAAAGCTGCTAGAAGCCTATCAAACATATTTGAACCAACAACTACATGCTGCGGCTACTGATTGGCTGGATAACGATCAAAGTGATCCTAAGTATCAAGCCACTCATCAGAGTGAATTAAATAGTATTGTGGGTAAATATCAATACCAAATGGCTATGGCAACTGATATTAAAAAGGTAAAACAGGCTTATGATACTGGCATTAAGGCAATCGCAGCTTATAGCCCAGCTGATCCAGTTGAAATGACTACCACTAAGCCAGCAGCTATCCAAACTATTAATGTAGAGTGGCAAAAAGATTATATGAAGCTGAGTACTGCTTATCCTAACTTAACAGTTAGTCAAAGAGGAGACTTGCTTCAGAGATTGTTTTCTGCTTTGTCTGATGCTACTAATCAAATCAATAATAATCCAGGAGAGATTTCACAATCAATGATTGATGAAATTATTCAGACTTTTGACGATGTAATGGCAATGGCAGAATCGGAACAAGGCTAAAGATAACTGGCAAGAAGAAGGGATTCAACTTAGGTTGGGTCTGCTCTTTTTGCATTTAATGACGATCAACACGATAGTGACATAATTACAGGTGAAAGCAAATGAAGAGTTCAAATAGTGGAACTGAAACGCAAACTGGGCAAAAGGAAGAACAAAACGAAAAAGCCAAGGCGTTCAGACGTAATCTTATGGCAGCTGGGACTGCCGGAATAGGTGGGCTATTAGGCGGCTTGCTTAGCGCACCGCAAACCGCGCGGGCAGCAACTAATGTTCCCAAAGTTAAATTAACCCAAAACAAGCATTTATTAGTTAATGCTGAGTCAGCCGCAATTCCAGCTTCTGAGACTGCTAAGTCACTAACGACCTCGCAGACTACTAGTAAGCCGGGAAGTGTGTCAGCTGCAACGGCAGCTGGTCTAAGTCAGAAGAAAACCTTGAATGCTAGTGGACAGTCAGTTAAAGCAGCTTTGATGTCACTAGCTGATGATAATCAATGGACAGACGAATCTGCTTCTAAGACTAAGCCACAGGTTAAGTCAGAAGTTTCAGCGACTTCTAAGCAAAGTTTAAAAGCCAAGTCAGATTCTAAGGTTAATTATGTTTCAACTGGTAATTCACTAGCGAGTGACTATACTAACGCTAGCGCGAATGATTCAAAGCTCAATGAGAATGTTTCTAATTCGTTAGCTGCCAGCTTGGCTAATAACCACGATTCCAGTAAGTACTTGTCTGATTCCACTAGCTTAGCTGAGTGGGCTGCTAGTGTGTCTAATATTAATGCAGCAACCAGTCAAAGTTTATTTTTTAGTCAAATGCTTAACTCGATACATAATGGACAAGCTAATACAATTGGCTCGAGCTTAAGTCAAACGATTGCAGATAATGATAGTGATTCTCGTTCTAATTCGGATGCTTTAATTACAGTTGCTAGTGATAGTGCATCTAATGAGGTCTCTAAGAGTGCTAGTACCTCTGCTTCTACCAGTCTCTCTGGTAACTCACATCTTAATAGTCAACATTCCGCAAATGTAGCACAGAATGAATCATATAGTAACTCGGTTAGCAATGCTGTTAGTGAGGCGGTTGCTGCTAGTTATAGCGATGTGGATCAGAGTACTTCGGTTTCTACACAGGTGAGTCTGCACGATAGTCAGAGTCTTAAGAGTCAGGAGTCGCAAGCCAAAAGTTCCAGCAAACTTTCGGCTGCCAAGAGTACCGTAGTTTCATTTGAAAGTAAGCTTGAGGCTGATGCTTCATCTGCTTCTAGTGCCGCAATTGTTGACCATAGCAAGAGTGTTGCAGCTGCGAGCATGTTGCAGGATTGGCTAGATTCCTCTAGCAAACAAGCAGAGGACGATGCTGCACAATCAGCTAGTGCTGTATCCGCAGCCTTGGCGAGTGTTGAGGCAGATATGTCGAGCATTAGCAAGTCGCTATCAACGAGTAATTCGCTCAAGGATTCGCTTTTACTTAGTCTGTCTGGTGCCAGTCTTTCGGCATCATTTATTACTAGTAACGAATATCAATCGGCTTCATCGCAATATAACGAACTGAGTAACAGTAACTCTGATATGCATGCCGATGCGTCGAGTGCCAATAATAGTTATCTGGATGCGGCTGATAGTGCTAATAAAGATTCGCTGTCTGATAGCATGAATGATTCACAATCGGCGCTTGAGTCAACCCTTAAGCCAGTCAAGGACAGCCAACAGGCTAGTTCACAGGCTGCAGCTGAAGAGAACAGTTTTTCAGAGAGTGCCAGACTGAGTGCTAGTCAATCGTTTGCTGAAGATCAAGGCTCTAACCGCCTGAGTGCTTCGACTTCGAATTCGCTGGCAGCTTCTAAGAGCTGGGCACAAGTTGATTCGCAGCGCAGTAGTGCATCTTATGAGCAGGTTAAGTCGGCAATTGTCAGCTTGATCAAGGATAACTCATTGATGTCACAATCGCAGGTTGATCAGTCGAATGCTTCGAAGTCGACGAGCTTTAGTAAGTCGGTTGCAGATTCGAATGAATCACGTTCTAAGAGTACAAGTACCTCGATTGTCGAATCGAATGCGCACCTGACTTCAGATCAAGCAAATTCTAAGAGTTTGAGTGAATCGGCAAGTACATCGATTAGTACGATACTTTCCCGTTCAGTAAGTGGTAGTACGTCAATCATTTCTGCATCAACGAGTGCAAGTGAAGAAATTGCCAACTCAAATGCCGAGAATGAATCGAGATCCAAGAGTTTTAGTACATCAGTAGCAGAGTCAGATACATCGAGATCAGAAAGTGAAAGCAGGTCAATCATCTCCGCATCAACGAGTGCGAGTGAAGAGATCGCTAACTCAAATGCCGAGAATGAATCAAGATCCAAGAGTTATAGCACCTCGATTGTGGACTCAGATACATCGAGATCAGAAAGTGAAAGCAGGTCGATCATTTCCGCATCAACGAGTGCGAGTGAAGAGATCGCTAACTCAAATGCCGAGAATGAGTCAAGATCCAAGAGCTTTAGTACGTCAATTGTGGATTCTGACGAAGCCCGTTCTAAGAGTACAAGTACCTCGATTGTCGAATCGAATGCGCACCTGACTTCAGATCAAGCAAATTCCAAGAGTTTGAGTGAATCGGCAAGTACATCGATTAGTACGATACTTTCCCGTTCAGTAAGTGGTAGTACGTCAATTATCTCCGCATCAACGAGTGCAAGTGAAGAAATTGCCAACTCAAATGCAGAGAATGAATCAAGATCCAAGAGTTATAGCACCTCGATTGTGGACTCAGATACATCGAGATCAGAGAGCGAAAGTACGTCAATCATTTCTGCATCAACGAGTGCGAGTGAAGAGATCGCTAACTCAAATGTCGAGAACGAATCAAGATCCAAGAGCTATAGCACCTCGATTGTGGACTCAGATACATCGAGATCAGAAAGTGAAAGCAGGTCGATCATTTCCGCATCAACGAGTGCGAGTGAAGAGATCGCTAACTCAAATGCCGAGAATGAGTCAAGATCCAAGAGCTTTAGTACGTCAATTGTGGATTCTGACGAAGCCCGTTCTAAGAGTACAAGTACCTCGATTGTCGAATCGAATGCGCACCTGACTTCAGATCAAGCAAATTCTAAGAGTTTGAGTGAATCGGCAAGTACATCGATTAGTACGATACTTTCCCGTTCAGTAAGTGGTAGTACGTCAATCATTTCTGCATCAACGAGTGCAAGTGAAGAAATCGCTAACTCAAATGCCGAGAATGAGTCAAGATCCAAGAGCTTTAGTACATCAGTAGCAGAGTCAGATACATCGAGATCAGAAAGTGAAAGCAGGTCAATCATCTCCGCATCAACGAGTGCGAGTGAAGAGATCGCTAACTCAAATGCCGAGAATGAATCAAGATCCAAGAGTTATAGCACCTCGATTGTGGACTCAGATACATCGAGATCAGAAAGTGAAAGCAGGTCAATCATCTCCGCATCAACGAGTGCAAGTGAAGAGATCGCTAACTCGAATGCCGAGAATGAGTCAAGATCCAAGAGCTTTAGTACATCAGTAGCAGAGTCAGATACATCGAGATCAGAAAGTGAAAGCAGGTCAATCATCTCCGCATCAACGAGTGCGAGTGAAGAGATCGCTAACTCAAATGCCGAGAATGAATCAAGATCCAAGAGTTATAGCACCTCGATTGTGGACTCAGATACATCGAGATCAGAAAGTGAAAGCAGGTCAATCATCTCCGCATCAACGAGTGCAAGTGAAGAGATCGCTAACTCGAATGCCGAGAATGAATCGAGATCCAAGAGCTACAGTACTTCGATTGTGGACTCAAACAGTTTGAATGAATCGAGATCTAAGAGCTTTAGTACGTCAATTGTGGATTCTGACGAAGCACGTTCTAAGAGTACAAGTACCTCGATTGTCGAATCGAATGCGCACCTGACTTCAGATCAAGCAAATTCCAAGAGTTTGAGTGAATCGGCAAGTACATCGATTAGTACGATACTTTCCCGTTCAGTAAGTGGTAGTACTTCGGTTGTTGAGAATGAATCAAGATCCAAGAGCTACAGTACTTCGATTGTGGACTCAGATACATCGAGATCAGAGAGTGAAAGTACGTCAATCATCTCCGCATCAACGAGTGCGAGTGAAGAGATCGCTAACTCAAATGCCGAGAACGAATCGAGATCCAAGAGTTACAGTACTTCGATTGCGGACTCAGATACATCGAGATCAGAAAGCGAAAGTAGGTCAATCATTTCCGCATCAACGAGTGCGAGTGAAGAGATCGCTAACTCAAATGCCGAGAACGAATCGAGATCCAAGAGCTACAGTACTTCGATTGTGGACTCAGATACATCGAGATCAGAGAGCGAAAGTAGGTCAATTATCTCCGCCTCAACGAGTACGAGTGAAGAGATCGCCAACTCAAATGCAGAGAATGAATCGAGATCCAAGAGTTACAGTACTTCGATTGCGGACTCAAACAGTTTGAATGAATCGAGATCTAAGAGCTTTAGTACGTCAATTGTGGATTCTGACGAAGCACGTTCTAAGAGTACAAGTACCTCGATTGTCGAATCGAATGCGCACCTGACTTCAGATCAAGCAAATTCCAAGAGTTTGAGTGAATCGGCAAGTACATCGATTAGTACGATACTTTCCCGTTCAGTAAGTGGTAGTACTTCGGTTGTTGAGAATGAATCAAGATCCAAGAGCTACAGTACTTCGATTGTGGACTCAGATACATCGAGATCAGAGAGTGAAAGTACGTCAATCATCTCCGCATCAACGAGTGCGAGTGAAGAGATCGCTAACTCAAATGCCGAGAACGAATCGAGATCCAAGAGTTACAGTACTTCGATTGCGGACTCAGATACATCGAGATCAGAAAGCGAAAGTAGGTCAATCATTTCCGCATCAACGAGTGCGAGTGAAGAGATCGCTAACTCAAATGCCGAGAATGAATCGAGATCCAAGAGTTATAGCACCTCGATTGTGGACTCAGATACATCGAGATCAGAAAGTGAAAGTACGTCAATCATTTCTGCCTCAACAAGTGCAAGTGAAGAGATCGCTAATTCAAATGCCGAGAACGAATCAAGATCCAAGAGTTACAGTACTTCGATTGTGGACTCAGATACATCGAGATCAGAAAGCGAAAGTAGGTCAATCATTTCCGCCTCAATGAGTACAAGTGAAGAGATCGCTAACTCAAATGCCGAGAATGAATCGAGATCCAAGAGTTATAGCACCTCGATTGTGGACTCAGATACATCGAGATCAGAAAGTGAAAGTAGGTCAATTATCTCCGCATCAACGAGTGCGAGTGAAGAGATCGCTAACTCAAATGCCGAGAATGAATCAAGATCCAAGAGTTACAGTACTTCGATTGTGGACTCAGATACATCGAGATCAGAAAGTGAAAGCACCTCAATCATTTCCGCCTCAATGAGTACAAGTGAAGAGCTTGCCAACTCAAATGCAGAGAACGAATCGAGATCTAAGAGTTACAGTACATCGATTGCAGACTCAAACAGCTTGAATGAATCAAGATCTAAGAGCTTTAGTACATCAGTAGCAGAGTCAGATACATCGAGATCAGAAAGTGAAAGCACCTCAATCATTTCCGCATCAACGAGTGCGAGTGAAGAGATCGCTAACTCAAATGCCGAGAATGAATCGAGATCCAAGAGTTATAGCACCTCGATTGTGGACTCAGATACATCGAGATCAGAAAGTGAAAGTAGGTCAATTATCTCCGCATCAACGAGTGCGAGTGAAGAGATCGCTAACTCAAATGCCGAGAATGAATCAAGATCCAAGAGTTACAGTACTTCGATTGTGGACTCAGATACATCGAGATCAGAAAGCGAAAGTAGGTCAATCATTTCCGCCTCAATGAGTACAAGTGAAGAGATCGCTAACTCAAATGCCGAGAATGAATCGAGATCCAAGAGTTATAGCACCTCGATTGTGGACTCAGATACATCGAGATCAGAAAGTGAAAGTAGGTCAATTATCTCCGCATCAACGAGTGCGAGTGAAGAGATCGCTAACTCAAATGCCGAGAATGAATCAAGATCCAAGAGTTACAGTACTTCGATTGTGGACTCAGATACATCGAGATCAGAAAGTGAAAGCACCTCAATCATTTCCGCCTCAATGAGTACAAGTGAAGAGCTTGCCAACTCAAATGCAGAGAACGAATCGAGATCTAAGAGTTACAGTACATCGATTGCAGACTCAAACAGCTTGAATGAATCAAGATCTAAGAGCTTTAGTACATCAGTAGCAGATTCAGATACATCGAGATCAGAAAGTGAAAGCACCTCAATAATCACTGCTTCAACTTCAACAAGTGCAAGTAAGGCTGCTTCCGAATCAGCTTCAGCAGTAGTGTCGAAATCGGTAAGTTATAGTAGATCACTGTCAGACTCGGACAAGGTGACAGAGTCTAAGTCAATCAGCTTTAGTACCTCGATTTCTGATTCAAACGCAGATAATTCAAAGAGTGCCAGCACGTCAATCATTCTTGCATCATTCTCAGCAAGTGTAAGTGAAGAGCTTGCCAACTCGAATGCAGAGAACGAATCGAGATCGAAGAGTTACAGCACCTCGGTTGCAGACTCGAACAGCTTGAATGAAGCTAACTCAAAGAGTTATAGTACGTCAATTATCTCCGCCTCAATGAGTACAAGTGAAGAGCTTGCCAACTCGAATGCAGAGAACGAATCGAGATCCAAGAGTTACAGTACTTCGATTGTGGACTCAAACAGTCTGAATGAATCGAGATCCAAGAGCTTTAGTACATCAGTAGCAGACTCAGATACATCAAGATCAGAAAGCGAAAGTACGTCAATTATCTCCGCCTCAATGAGTACGAGTGAAGAGCTCGCTAACTCGAATGCAGAGAACGAATCGAGATCTAAGAGTTACAGCACCTCGATTGTGGACTCGAACAGCTTGAATGAATCAAGATCCAAGAGCTTTAGTACGTCAGTATCAGACTCGGATACATCGAGATCAGAAAGTGAAAGCACCTCAATCATTTCCGCCTCAATGAGTACGAGTGAAGAGCTCGCTAACTCGAATGCAGAGAACGAATCGAGATCTAAGAGTTACAGCACCTCGATTGTGGACTCGAACAGCTTGAATGAATCAAGATCCAAGAGCTTTAGTACGTCAGTATCAGACTCGGATACATCGAGATCAGAAAGTGAAAGCACCTCAATCATTTCCGCATCAACGAGTGTGAGTGAAGAGATCGCTAACTCAAATGCCGAGAATGAATCGAGATCCAAGAGCTTTAGTACGTCAGTAGCAGAGTCAGATACATCGAGATCAGAAAGTGAAAGCACCTCAATCATTTCCGCATCAACGAGTGCGAGTGAAGAGATCGCTAACTCAAATGCCGAGAATGAATCGAGATCCAAGAGTTATAGCACCTCGATTGTGGACTCAGATACATCGAGATCAGAAAGTGAAAGTAGGTCAATTATCTCCGCATCAACGAGTGCGAGTGAAGAGATCGCTAACTCAAATGCCGAGAATGAATCAAGATCCAAGAGTTACAGTACTTCGATTGTGGACTCAGATACATCGAGATCAGAAAGCGAAAGTAGGTCAATCATTTCCGCCTCAATGAGTACAAGTGAAGAGATCGCTAACTCAAATGCCGAGAATGAATCGAGATCCAAGAGTTATAGCACCTCGATTGTGGACTCAGATACATCGAGATCAGAAAGTGAAAGTAGGTCAATTATCTCCGCATCAACGAGTGCGAGTGAAGAGATCGCTAACTCAAATGCCGAGAATGAATCAAGATCCAAGAGTTACAGTACTTCGATTGTGGACTCAGATACATCGAGATCAGAAAGTGAAAGCACCTCAATCATTTCCGCCTCAATGAGTACAAGTGAAGAGCTTGCCAACTCAAATGCAGAGAACGAATCGAGATCTAAGAGTTACAGTACATCGATTGCAGACTCAAACAGCTTGAATGAATCAAGATCTAAGAGCTTTAGTACATCAGTAGCAGATTCAGATACATCGAGATCAGAAAGTGAAAGCACCTCAATAATCACTGCTTCAACTTCAACAAGTGCAAGTAAGGCTGCTTCCGAATCAGCTTCAGCAGTAGTGTCGAAATCGGTAAGTTATAGTAGATCACTGTCAGACTCGGACAAGGTGACAGAGTCTAAGTCAATCAGCTTTAGTACCTCGATTTCTGATTCAAACGCAGATAATTCAAAGAGTGCCAGCACGTCAATCATTCTTGCATCATTCTCAGCAAGTGTAAGTGAAGAGCTTGCCAACTCAAATGCAGAGAACGAATCGAGATCCAAGAGTTACAGCACCTCGGTTGCAGACTCGAACAGCTTGAATGAAGCTAACTCAAAGAGTTATAGTACGTCAATTATCTCCGCCTCAATGAGTACAAGTGAAGAGCTTGCCAACTCGAATGCAGAGAACGAATCGAGATCCAAGAGTTACAGTACTTCGATTGTGGACTCAAACAGTCTGAATGAATCGAGATCCAAGAGCTTTAGTACATCAGTAGCAGACTCAGATACATCAAGATCAGAAAGCGAAAGTACGTCAATTATCTCCGCCTCAATGAGTACGAGTGAAGAGCTCGCTAACTCGAATGCAGAGAACGAATCGAGATCTAAGAGTTACAGCACCTCGATTGTGGACTCGAACAGCTTGAATGAATCAAGATCCAAGAGCTTTAGTACGTCAGTATCAGACTCGGATACATCGAGATCAGAAAGTGAAAGCACCTCAATCATTTCCGCCTCAATGAGTACAAGTGAAGAGCTTGCCAACTCAAATGCAGAGAACGAATCGAGATCTAAGAGCTTTAGTACGTCAGTAGCAGAGTCAGATACATCGAGATCAGAAAGCGAAAGTACATCGATAATCACTGCTTCAACTTCAACAAGTGCAAGTAAGGCTGCTTCCGAATCAGCTTCAGCAGTAGTGTCGAAATCGGTAAGTTATAGTAGATCACTGTCAGACTCGGACAAGGTGACAGAGTCTAAGTCAATCAGCTTTAGTACCTCGATTTCTGATTCAAACGCAGATAATTCAAAGAGTGCCAGCACGTCAATCATTCTTGCATCATTCTCAGCAAGTGTAAGTGAAGAGCTTGCCAACTCAAATGCAGAGAACGAATCGAGATCCAAGAGTTACAGTACTTCGATTGTGGACTCGAACAGTTTGAATGAATCAAGATCCAAGAGCTTTAGTACCTCAGTAGCAGACTCAGATACATCGAGATCAGAAAGCGAAAGTACGTCAATTATCTCCGCCTCAATGAGTACGAGTGAAGAGCTCGCTAACTCAAATGCAGAGAACGAATCGAGATCCAAGAGCTTTAGTACATCAGTAGCAGAGTCAGATACATCGAGATCAGAAAGTGAAAGCACCTCAATCATTTCCGCCTCAATGAGTACAAGTGAAGAGCTTGCTAACTCAAATGCAGAGAACGAATCGAGATCCAAGAGCTTTAGTACCTCAGTAGCAGACTCAGATACATCAAGATCAGAAAGCGAAAGTACGTCAATTATCTCCGCCTCAACGAGTGCAAGTGAAGAAATTGCTAACTCAAATGCCGAGAATGAATCAAGATCCAAGAGTTACAGTACTTCGATTGTGGACTCGAACAGCTTGAATGAATCGAGATCTAAGAGCTTTAGTACATCAGTAGCAGAGTCAGATACATCGAGATCAGAGAGTGAAAGTAGGTCAATCATTTCTGCATCAACGAGTGCAAGTGAAGAGCTCGCCAACTCAAATGCCGAGAACGAATCGAGATCCAAGAGTTACAGTACTTCGATTGTGGATTCGAACAGTTTGAATGAATCGAGATCCAAGAGCTTTAGTACGTCAGTAGCAGACTCAGATACATCGAGATCAGAAAGTGAAAGTACTTCGATTATCACTGCTTCAACTTCAACAAGTGCAAGTAAGGCTGCTTCCGAATCAGCTTCAGCAGTAGTGTCGAAATCGGTAAGTTACAGTAGATCACTGTCAGACTCGGACAAGGTGACAGAGTCTAAGTCAATCAGCTTTAGTACCTCGATTTCTGATTCAAACGCAGATAATTCAAAGAGTGCCAGCACGTCAATCATTCTTGCATCATTCTCAGCGAGTGTAAGTGAAGAGCTTGCCAACTCGAATGCAGAGAACGAGTCAAGATCCAAGAGCTTTAGTACGTCAGTAGCAGATTCAGATACATCAAGATCAGAAAGCGAAAGTACGTCAATTATCTCTGCCTCAATGAGTACGAGTGAAGAGCTTGCCAACTCAAATGCCGAGAACGAATCGAGATCTAAGAGCTTTAGTACGTCAGTAGCAGAGTCAGATACATCGAGATCAGAAAGTGAAAGTACTTCGATTATCACTGCTTCAACTTCAACAAGTGCAAGTAAGGCTGCTTCTGAATCAGCTTCAGCAGTAGTGTCGAAGTCGGTAAGTTACAGTAGGTCACTGTCAGACTCGGATAAGGTGACAGAGTCTAAGTCAATCAGCTTTAGTACCTCGATTTCTGATTCAAACGCAGAAAATTCAAAGAGTGCCAGCACATCAATTATTCTTGCATCATTCTCAGCGAGTGTAAGTGAGGAGCTTGCCAACTCGAACAGTTTGAATGAGTCAAGATCCAAGAGCTTTAGTACATCAGTAGCAGACTCAGATACATCGAGATCAGAAAGCGAAAGTACCTCAATCATCTCCGCATCAACGAGTGCAAGTGAAGAAATTGCTAACTCAAATGCAGAGAACGAATCGAGATCCAAGAGTTACAGCACCTCGATTGTGGACTCAGATACATCGAGATCAGAGAGTGAAAGTAGGTCAATCATCTCCGCATCAACGAGTGCGAGTGAAGAAATTGCTAACTCAAATGCAGAGAACGAATCAAGGTCCAAGAGTTACAGTACTTCGATTGTGGACTCAGATACATCGAGATCAGAGAGCGAAAGTACGTCAATCATTTCTGCATCAACGAGTGCGAGTGAAGAGATCGCTAACTCAAATGCCGAGAATGAGTCAAGATCCAAGAGCTACAGTACTTCGATTGCGGACTCAAACAGTCTGAATGAGTCAAGATCTAAGAGCTTTAGTACATCAGTAACAGAGTCAGATACATCGAGATCAGAAAGCGAAAGTACGTCAATAATCACTGCTTCAACTTCGACAAGTGCAAGTAAGGCTGCTTCCGAATCAGCTTCAGCAGTAGTGTCGAAGTCGGTAAGTTACAGTAGATCACTGGTAGACTCGGACAAGGTAACTGAGTCTAAGTCAATCAGCTTTAGTACGTCAGTTTCTGATTCAGATGCAGAGAATTCAAAGAGTACCAGCACATCAATTATTCTTGCATCATTCTCAGCGAGTGTAAGTGAGGAGCTTGCCAACTCAAATGCCGAGAACGAATCAAGATCCAAGAGCTACAGTACTTCGATTGCGGACTCGAACAGTCTGAATGAGTCAAGATCTGCAAGTTACAGTACGTCAATCATTTCTGCATCAACGAGTGCAAGTGAAGAGATCGCTAACTCGAATGCCGAGAACGAATCAAGATCCAAGAGTTACAGTACTTCGATTGTGGACTCAAACAGTTTGAATGAATCGAGATCTAAGAGCTTTAGTACATCAGTAGCGGACTCAGATACATCGAGATCAGAGAGCGAAAGTACGTCAATCATCTCCGCATCAACGAGTGCGAGTGAAGAGATCGCTAACTCAAATGCCGAGAATGAATCGAGATCCAAGAGTTACAGTACTTCGATTGTGGACTCGAACAGTTTGAATGAATCGAGATCTAAGAGCTTTAGTACATCAGTAGTAGACTCAGATACATCGAGATCAGAAAGTGAAAGTACTTCGATTATCACTGCTTCAACTTCAACAAGTGCAAGTAAGGCTGCTTCTGAATCAGCTTCAGCAGTAGTGTCGAAGTCGGTAAGTTACAGTAGGTCACTGTCAGACTCGGATAAGGTGACAGAGTCTAAGTCAATCAGCTTTAGTACCTCGATTTCTGATTCAGATGCAGAAAATTCGAAGAGTGCCAGCACGTCAATTATCCTTGCATCATTCTCAGCAAGTGTAAGTGAAGAGCTTGCCAACTCGAACAGTTTGAATGAATCAAGATCCAAGAGCTACAGTACTTCGATTGTGGACTCGAACAGTTTGAATGAATCGAGATCTAAGAGCTTTAGTACATCAGTAACAGAGTCAGATACATCGAGATCAGAAAGCGAAAGTACGTCAATAATCACTGCTTCAACTTCGACAAGTGCAAGTAAGGCTGCTTCCGAATCAGCTTCAGCAGTAGTGTCGAAGTCGGTAAGTTACAGTAGATCACTGGTAGACTCGGACAAGGTAACTGAGTCTAAGTCAATCAGCTTTAGTACGTCAGTTTCTGATTCAGATGCAGAGAATTCAAAGAGTGCCAGCACGTCAATTATTCTTGCATCATTCTCAGCGAGTGTAAGTGAGGAGCTTGCGAACTCGAATGCAGAGAATGAATCAAGATCCAAGAGCTACAGTACTTCGATTGTGGACTCGAACAGTTTGAATGAATCGAGATCTAAGAGCTTTAGTACATCAGTAACAGAGTCAGATACATCGAGATCAGAAAGCGAAAGTACGTCAATAATCACTGCTTCAACTTCGACAAGTGCAAGTAAGGCTGCTTCCGAATCAGCTTCAGCAGTAGTGTCGAAGTCGGTAAGTTACAGTACATCATTGGTAGACTCGGACAAGGTAACTGAGTCTAAGTCAATCAGCTTTAGTACCTCAGTTTCTGATTCAGACGCAGAAAATTCAAAGAGTGCTAGCACGTCAATCATTCTTGCATCATTCTCAGCGAGTGTAAGTGAGGAGCTTGCCAACTCAAATGCCGAGAATGAATCAAGATCCAAGAGTTACAGCACCTCGATTGTGGACTCAGATACATCGAGATCAGAAAGTGAAAGTACGTCAATTACTTCCGCATCAGCGAGTGTAAGTGAGGAGCTTGCTAGCTCAAATGCAGAGAATGAATCGAGATCCAAGAGCTTTAGTACATCAGTAGCAGACTCAGATACATCAAGATCAGAGAGCGAAAGTACGTCGATCATCACTGCTTCAACTTCAACAAGTGCAAGTAAGGCTGCTTCTGAATCAGCTTCAGCAGTAGTGTCGAAGTCGGTAAGTTACAGTACATCATTGGTAGACTCGGACAAGGTAACTGAGTCTAAGTCAATCAGCTTTAGTACCTCAGTTTCTGATTCAGACGCAGAAAATTCAAAGAGTGCTAGCACGTCAATCATTCTTGCATCATTCTCAGCGAGTGTAAGTGAGGAGCTTGCCAACTCAAATGCCGAGAATGAATCAAGATCCAAGAGTTACAGCACCTCGATTGTGGACTCAGATACATCGAGATCAGAAAGTGAAAGTACGTCAATTACTTCCGCATCAGCGAGTGTAAGTGAGGAGCTTGCTAGCTCAAATGCAGAGAATGAATCGAGATCCAAGAGCTTTAGTACATCAGTAGCAGACTCAGATACATCAAGATCAGAGAGCGAAAGTACGTCGATCATCACTGCTTCAACTTCAACAAGTGCAAGTAAGGCTGCTTCTGAATCAGCTTCAGCAGTAGTGTCGAAGTCGGTAAGTTACAGTACATCATTGGTAGACTCGGACAAGGTAACTGAGTCTAAGTCAATCAGCTTTAGTACCTCAGTTTCTGATTCAGACGCAGAAAATTCAAAGAGTGCTAGCACGTCAATCATTCTTGCATCATTCTCAGCGAGTGTAAGTGAGGAGCTTGCCAACTCAAATGCCGAGAATGAATCAAGATCCAAGAGTTACAGCACCTCGATTGTGGACTCAGATACATCGAGATCAGAAAGTGAAAGTACGTCAATTACTTCCGCATCAGCGAGTGTAAGTGAGGAGCTTGCTAGCTCAAATGCAGAGAATGAATCGAGATCCAAGAGCTTTAGTACATCAGTAGCAGACTCAGATACATCAAGATCAGAGAGCGAAAGTACGTCGATCATCACTGCTTCAACTTCAACAAGTGCAAGTAAGGCTGCTTCTGAATCAGCTTCAGCAGTAGTGTCGAAGTCGGTAAGTTACAGTAGATCACTGTCAGACTCGGACAAGGTAACTGAGTCTAAGTCAATCAGCTTTAGTACGTCAGTTTCTGATTCAGATGCAGAAAATTCAAAGAGTACCAGCACGTCAGTGATTCTTGCATCATTCTCAGCGAGTGTAAGTAAAGAAATTTCAGATTCAGCTTCGACAGCAGTGTCGAAGTCAACAAGTTATAGTACATCAGTTGCAAACTCAGACACATTAAGATCTGAAAGCGAAAGTACGTCAATCATTTCTGCTTCGACAGCAGTATCGAAGTCGGCAAGTTATAGTACATCACTAGCAGACTCGAACAAGGTGAATGAATCTAAATCAACAAGCTTTAGTACATCGATTGCAAATTCAGACAATGCTCGTTCAGAAAGCGAAAGCACATCAATCATCTTTGCATCATTCTCAGCGAGTGTAAGTAAAGAAGCTGCAGATTCAGCTTCGACAGAAGTATCAAGATCTGCAAGTTACAGTACCTCGATTGAAAACTCGAACAGTGATCGCTCTGAAAGTGAAAGTACGTCGATTATCTCAGCTTCAACGAGCACTAGTACCTCAATTATCTCGGCTTCAACAAGTACAAGTACTTCGATTAGTGATTCAGAAGAGTCAAGATCGCAAAGCACGAGTACTTCGATTATCGATTCAGAAGAATTAGTTTCTACAAGTACTAGTACTTCGGTGGTTGATGCTGCCAACTCGCAAACTTCTGCTAGTGAAAGTACTTCAACTGAGATATCACAAAGTGGCAGTACTAGTTTGTCAACTGCTGAATCAAATATTGCGGCCACTGGTAGTACCGGAGTACCGGCTAGTGACAATAGTAATTCGAATAGTGATTCTAATTCTGACGGAACACCAACAGAACCAAGTACCGGTACAGATACTGGTGCAATAACTGGCGGTGATTATGTACCAACAATTCCTGCTTCGAATACTAATGAGTCTGTCAACGACCGTGATACTGATGACACTGATGAAGACATTGATCCTAAGTCAGCTGTTTCTAGAAAACTGGTTCACAACGCTTATGTTTACAACAAGAGTGGTAAACGTGCTAACAGCTTAGTTTTGAAACGGACTTCAATTGTTAAGACTTATGGTGATAAGAAGTTGATTAATGGTCGCTACTTCTACAGTATTGGTAACAAGCACTACGTAGCAGCAGGTAACTTCATTGGTCTTGAAGGTAAGTTGCATCACAATGCTTATGTCTATGATAAGAACGGCAAGCGGATCGGTAACAAGGTATTGAAGAAGGGCAAGAAGGTTAAGGCATATGAGACTATTTATGTAGATGGTCGCAAGTTCTACAATCTTCGTCATGGCAAGTACCTAGCAGCCGGTAATGTTATTGGTAAGGAACCTAAGCTCAAGCACAATGCTTATATCTATGATAAGCACGGCAAGAGAATCGGTACCAAGGTGTTAAAGAAAGGCACGAAAGTTAAGACTTATAGTACCAAGAAGATTAATGGTAAGACGTATTACCATATTCGTAACGGACAATACGTTTTAGCTAAAAATTTCAAGAAAAGATAAGCTGATTTAGTGGTAAAATAAGAGTGTGCTTATTTAGACTAATGAATCTTAAAAAAGCATTCCGAATATTTAATTAGGAATGCTTTTTATATGAATGTGAAGAATGGGGTCGTAATGACTGATAATGAACTGGTAACGGTATATCTCCTGTTTAGGCCACAGAATATGGGCTATATCTATATGTATGGTGCAAAGTTGCATTTTGAAGATGAGGATTTAATCTATGAAAACGCAATAGTTTCACCGGGTAAAGCGCTAATTTTATGGAAAGAAATGAAAATTGTCGATGGAGATTTTATTCCTGATATTATCATGCCGAGGTTAGCAAAAGATGTGGATTATCAATTTCAGATTGTAAGTCAAGAGCAGCCAGAGCATTCACTGTCGCTAGCAATGACTACTTTTGATAAAGATAATCAACAACTCAATTATCAGATTTTTTCTGGAAAAGCAGGTACCTTTAGTTTAACTGCTAAAGAAGCCAGTTATTGGCTTGAATTAGTTAGTTTAGGTAATCAACAGCTGCGCTTCAAAATGGTATTACTAGCTGCTGCGCCGCTGCTTTCAGAATATACCATTACCACGAAGATGGTTGGCGGCATTCGCACTGTCCTAATTGAACCTCAAGAACCTCAAGAACGTAGCCGATTGCACATTCATGTGCGTAACTATACTGCCACGATCCAAGCGTTGACTTTTGAACCGGGACAGGAGCATCTCTTCATCTTGATGCCTGTCCAAAGTTCAGGCATTGGCGACTTTACGACTTCGCAAATGGAGGAACTTGTCAAATATCTCAATAGATTCAGACAAAGTAATTATGTTTTACAGATCGACAACAATCATGCCACAGGCAAATTAGTCAAGATATTACGTGCTTATATTAGTAATAATAACTAGGAGGAAAAATGGACTTTTTTATTAACCAAGCAATGGGGATGGGAAATTCTGGAATTGAGCATTCCGAATTTTATCGTGCCAAACGATTTGAAGAAGCTAAGATACCTTATCGCTTCGTCTTTTTAGCAGAAGTACCAGAATTGCATAAAGCCATGGTTAAGTGGCGTTTGAAAGAACAAAATGTCATTAATATGTGGGAATACTTTGTCTTAGGTGACGATTACCTAAAAGGTGGTCTAACAGAAACCTTCCCTGAAAAGAAGATTAGGACATTGAGTGACAGCACTAATACGATGCGGCTTAATGAACTGTATACTGACTCTGGGATGCATATTGTGCATCACTTTGTTAAACAACAGAATAAGCAAGATCCTAATAGTAAAATATTATTGGTTAGAGCTTACCAAACGCAGATTTTCAATACCAAGACTGGTGAATTGAAGGTGTCATACGAAACCCTGGATAATGCTCATGAAGAAAATCGTATGCAAAATATCCACCTCTATTCTCAAAATGGTGAACATCTCTTCTTTGCCAATGTAGTAAGGTTATATCACCACTTTTTCAGTGAACTTGACCGTTTCTTTGGCGGCAAAAGCAACTTCTATATTGACCGTGGCGATTGGGCTGACGAAGCCTTAATGAATGAACCAATTCCTGATGCAAAGCTTATTTATCTAATTCATGCTGATCATTTGGCAGATCGCAAAGATCCAGCCAAGCCGTTCTGGAATAATTATTATGAATACTTGCTAGATCACTTGAACAAGGTTGACCAGGTAGTTGTCTCAACAGAGCAGCAAAGGCAAGACTTGCTAATCGATTTTCCTCAAGAAGCACAAAAGATTTTGGCAATCCCAGTTGGTGGCATTAGCGATCGACCAAAGGATATTAAGGATCGCAATCGCAAGGGCTTGAAGCTAATTACGGCTTCGCGTCTGGCTAAAGAAAAGCACGTTGACATTGCGGTTAAGGCAGTTGCCGAATTGCATGATGAGGGGGAGAATATTTCCTTTGATATTTATGGTGCTGGTGAAGAAAAGCAACATTTAGAAGATCTTGTTAAAGAAAAGCATGCTGAAAAATATATTCACGTACGCGGCTTATCGCAACACTTAGAGTTGGTTTATCCAAGGCATGATGCCTTTATTTCTACTTCATTTTCAGAAGGTTTCGGGTTAACTTATATCGAAGCGCTGAATGCAGCATTACCAGTGGTGACCTTCAACGCGCGCTTCGGTGCCACACAGCTAATTCGTGATGGTGAAAATGGCTTTGTCCAGGAACTAAAGCGTGATGATGATGATTTTAATGTCGCACAAATTAAAGAGGGGATTACCCGTCTGCTCAAGGCAGATTACGTAAAATTACGTCGTAATACGCAAGTTGGAATTGATAAATATCGCAATAGTGCAATCGCAAAACAATGGAAGGAACTAGTTGATGGATTACGAACTAATTAATCAGGTTAATAACTTGGGCGGCAACATCTTAACCGCTATCAAAAAACGAGCACAAAAAAATAACAGTCAATTACTTTGTTTAACCTCAATGCCGAATATGCGTAACTTTTTGCAAGAGAATGGCTTAAGTGGGACAACGCTAATCGATCACATTACTAAGAGGACTTATGATCCTAAGAGCTATCGTTATTTTAATGAGGTTAATATTCCATCTAAGGATTATGTGCAAATGCAGAAAGATGGCAGTATTTTCGTTGACGATCAAGGAGTCTTTATTGCTCAAGAATATTTATTTCCTAATACTCGGCGCGCAACACAAGATATCCGTTATTTAAATCCTGATGGTAGCTACGATTTTATTGAAGAGTATGCTTCGGACGGCAGTGTTTATAGTCACTTGTATTATGCTAACGGTCAATTACAAGAAATTGAATTCGTTGACATGCAAGGCCAACCAATAATTCGTTACTTTTATTATGAGGGAATGCTCAATTTTATTACTGTTGAGGATCCTAAGGAACATGAAGTAATTGCTAAATATGATAATCTTTTGGACTTTTATATTGATCAGTTGGGGCAGATGATGACCGAGGACGATACGGTTAATATCAACTTCTTAGGAATTGAACTTGATTCATTACGAGCTACCAAGTCACATAATCATTTTTACTTAAATGAAGATCCGGTAGACGAGAATGGTCAAGTGCGTGGCAACTTATCGGGGATTTTAGAGAATAATATTCCGTATATTGAGTCAGTTAAGATGAATAATAAGGCTTATAAGAAGTTGAAAAAAGAAAAGGCTACGCTCAAGAAAATTGATGTCTTGCTTTAACTTGTAGAGGGTTTAACCAATGAAAGATCCATTGACTGACAAAATTCAGCAGGATTTTGCCCATGAAAAGACGCAATTGCCAGTAATGAAGGACAGAAAAAAGACTAAATCAGAATGGCTAGTTATCATGATGAATCTTCTGGTTGGCGCTGGAATTCTGATTGGCATAATCTATCCTCTGTTTAATTTGAAATAATAAAGTAAAAATGCATTTAAAAAATCATCGTTATTGGTGCAAAACCAACAAAATCCTTAAATTAATTTCTAAATATCAATCACTAAGTGATGACGATTTGCAAGCTAAAACTAGCGAATTTCGCAAGCGACTAGCACAAGGTGCTAAGCTTGATGCCTTGATGGTTGAGGCTTATGCCACCATTTGTGTCGCTGATGAGCGGGTACTTGGTCTGACACCTTATCCAGTCCAAATATTTGGTGCAGTGGCAATGCAGGATCATAATGTTATTGAAATGCGGACTGGTGAGGGTAAGACGCTAACCGCGACTATGCCGATGTATTTGCATGGGCTGACTGGCAATGGCAACTTTCTAATTACCGCCAACGATTATTTAGCTAAGCGTGATGCTACCGAAATGGGTCGTGTCTATAACTGGCTAGGTCTAAGCGTGGGCTATAACATGACTGCTTCTGAAGATGACGAAGCTCAAGATAGCGAGTTTTCACAGAAAAAGGCGATTTATGCCAATGACATTGTCTATACAGATGGCGGTACGTTTGGCTTTGACTATCTGACTAATAACTTAGTTAGTGTGACTAAGCAGCAATATTTACCAAAATTTAAGTTTGCCTTAATTGATGAAGTTGATGCAATTTTGCTTGATTTAGCTACTACGCCGCTAGTAATTTCTGGGCAACCAAAAGGGAAATCTAATTATCCTAAGTTAGCCGATAAGTTTGTCAAGATTTGTCAGGAGCATGTCGACTATGAATTGAGTCTAGATCGTAAAAAAGTCTGGTTTCTGGAACGTGGCCTAAGACATGCTAACGAATTCTTTGAGCTTGAAGATATTTTAGCTGAAGAATACGCCGATTTATACTGTCACTTAGTATTTGCCTTGCAAGCCAATACTATCGAGATGCGTGATCGAGATTACATTGTCGAAGATAGTAAGATTGTTCTGCTTGACAAAAATAGTGGTCGTAAAATGACCGGTATGCAAATGCAGAACGGGCTACACCAAGCAATTGAAACTAAGGAAGGTTTAGAGACTAGTGAGAAAACACAGGCAATTGCTTCCATTACTTATCAGAACTTGTTCCGCTTATTTGCTCAATTGGCTGGGATGTCGGGAACTGCTAAAGATGATAAGAAGGAATTGATGCAGGTTTACCGCTTGAATGTTATTGAGGTACCAACTAACCAGGCGAGTATTCGGCGTGACTTACCTGATCGTGTTTTTTACACAGCAGAGGCCAAGCTATTGGCATCACTTGATTTAGTTAAAAAGAGCTATCGAGAAAAAAGACCGGTTTTAGTAGAAACTGGGTCATTATCACTTTCAGATTTGTACTCCGAATTACTATTGCAGGCTCATATTCCGCATAGTTTGCTTAACGCGCGTTCAACAGCACAAGAAGCAGAAATGATTAAGATTGCGGGTCAATCAGGGATGGTGACTGTTTCAACTTCACTAGCTGGACGCGGAACTGATATTATTTTATCGCCTGAAGCCAAAAAAGCTGGTGGCTTATTAGTTGTTGGTACAGAAAAAATGCCACTCAGTAGAATCGACAGTCAATTGCGAGGCAGATCCGGTCGGCAAGGTCAGCCAGGAACAACTGTCTTTTATACATCGTTGCAAGACCAACTGCTCAGTCGTTTTCCGTCAAAGCGGATTAAGCGCAAAGTTGCTAAGCATGAGCAGGATAGTAATCAGGAAGTAGAACGTAGTCGACATTATCGTAAATTATTTAAACGGCTGCAAGACAGTGTGAAGTATGAAGATCAGTCGTCGAGATTTATGGTACTGGAGTATGGTGAGATTTCGCGGTTGCAACGTGAGGCGGTTTATCAGACACGTCGAGAAGTTATGCAGATGAATCAGGAATTGGATCAAGTAGTAATCCATTGTATTCGTGAAGCCATTACTGACTTTGCCCAAAAGTCCGACATCACTCTAGCCCAATTTAGTGATTTTATCTGTGAGAACATTACCACCAAGCACTATGATGTGCAGCAGGTAAATTTAGCTTCGACCAAAGAAAAGAAGCAGTTTTTAAATAAATTGGCGATGCAGGCTTTCAGAGAGAAAAAGCGTTATTTTAAAAATGAAGAAGCTTGGCAATATTATGAGCGCTTAACAATCGTTAAGGCAATCGATGATGCGTGGGTTGATGAAGTTGATAATCTAGAGGACTTGCGTAATGTTGTCGTTCAACGGGCTACCGGACAGGATAATCCGTTATCGGAGTATCAAAAAGAAGCCTTGGCTAGTTTTAAGCAGATGAAGCAAGCAATTTTGAATGCAGCAATGCAGAATGTCCTCTGTTCAGAGGTTAGCGGCAATGAAGTCAAGGGAATGCAGATTTATTTTGCTTAGTAATGAAGAAAGAATTTAAACTATGATGAAAACGCGGGTCGTACAAAAACGGATACTGTGGACAATTTTATTAGTGACGGTTTACTTTTTGGGGCAATTTATTATAATTCCGTTTATTAAACCGCATGTCGCTGCTAAGTATCTGCAAGCTAATACGTTAATCGAGGTTCTAGGAATGTATACCGGTGCTCAGACTAGCAGACCAGCGTTATTGATGCTTGGCATCGGACCATATATGACAACTAATATTATTTTACAAGCAATTAATTCGTTAGATTTGAAAAGTTTGCGGCAAATTCCCCAACATACTATAGATATTTTTACTAACTTTGTTAGCTTAATTGTCGGTATTTTGCAAGCTTTTCTCTATGTAGTTAATTTTAAACAAGCACTAATGCCAGTTTATTTTCTGGGAACGGATATTAGTTTTGCATTAACGATCTTATTGTTAGTAACTGGCGGAATGATTTCGATTTTTCTAGCGAATGTTATTACTGAGCGAGGGATTGGTAGTTCCGCGGTGTTATTAGTACCACAGCTGGTTTTATCATTGCCATCATTAATAACTAAAGGGTGGGGTACAACAAAATTTCACTTCACTGTTATTAATACAATGGTAGTAATTTTGATTGCCTTGGTAATTGTTGTGGTTGGGGTGATTTTAATACATGCAGAAGAGCGGATTCCGTTATCTGATCCCCAACTCAGTAGTCGATTCGCCCAGTCGTATTTCCCAATTAAATTATTAACTGCCGGGTCAATGCCATTTATGTTTTCAACGTCAGTGTTTATGTTATTACCAATGCTAGTTAAGCATAGTTCATTTGAACTTAAGGATACGATTTATCAATTGATTTCGATTAACCGACCGTCTGGGATTATCTTTTACGCGTTAGTTATTGTTATTTTAAACTTTGTCTTTGGAATGATTACGTTGCAACCAAGTATTAAAGCACGTAAATTGAAGGAAAATGGCAATTATTTTTATCATGTTATTCCTGGAACCAAAACAGAGCAGTTTATTATGCAGAAATTCAAACGGTTGACTTGGGTCAGCAGTTTAATAATTGTGGCGATTAGTGTTTGGCCACTAGTATTGGGGCTTTGGTGGCCAAGCTGGGCTAACCTGACGCCGTTTATTGGTAATTTGTTTATTTTATTGACAATTATTTATATGATTGAGCAGGAATATCAAACTCTTGATAGTGAACACCTGTATGTGATTGATTTGAAATAAGCTTAGATTTTGACTGAAGTTGATGAATAAAATGTTGACACTAATTCCTGATTTGCACATAACTAATAATTTTTATCAAAAGAATACGCTGTTAGATTTAGCCCAAAATTTTCAAGCAATGGGTTATGACAGTCAAATCTTGTTGCTAGCTGAAGATGCTGATCGCTATGTTGATGAATTAATTGAAGTTCAATCAGAGGTTATTTATCTCTTTGATGAGATTCAAGGTATTAGCCAAGTTGGTGCCCCGTTAACCCTGAATGATTTGCAGCTACCAGAGGAGTACAAACTGAACGTTAGGTTATTTTTAGATGGTAATATTACCAGTGTCTATGATGGTGATAAACATATTATGAATATTGACCAAGACATTAAGGGCTACCTGAAGACGATCACTTATTATAAAGAAGCCGGTCATGAGGTTGAGCGATTTGACTTACGGGGCTTTTGTAGTAGTCGGCAATTCTTCGATAATAATGATGTGTTAATCAAGAAGCAATGGTTTAGCGCTACTGGTGACTTGGTAATGACTCAGACCCAAGATGGTACGATTACGATTCCGCCAAGACAACATTCTAGATTCAAAAAGCAAGCGTATCGTGATTTGGCAGCTGTTGAAAATGAATTTTTACAAAAGCATATCGTTGGTCAGCAGCTGATTGTTGAGCCAAGTATTGATAGCATTAACTTACGGCCATATTTACTACAAGCAAAAGTTTATTATTATTTTACTGATGAACAGCAATTAATAAATAATAATTTTAGTGGCATTATCCAGCAAGATAGCTATTTGTTTCAAAATGAGACTTTTAAAAAGATCTTTTTAGGAATTGTTAAACAAGCAGGCGTTGCTTTTATGCCTAATTGCCAGCTGATTCCGTTATATTTTGCCAATTTTGCTTTAGGTACCAGTATGGAAGCAGAGAGTAAGACAATCTATTGGCACGTGGGTGAATTAACTAACGAGCGCTTTTTGGCTATTTATGATCAGCTACTCAAACTACTAAAAGAACATGAAAATTTAAAAGTTGTCATTGATGCTAATGTTGAGCAGATTAAGTTATTTAAGCAGACAACTAAAGATTTTGTTACCAAGTTTAAGGCAAAGATTGCCGAATTAGATGATCAGGTTGCCTTAACAGATTTGGCTCCTAATGAATTAGCTGAAGTACAGCAACTCGCTGCCATCAATCGTTTTTCTTGTCCAGAAAGACTGCAATACACAGACAAGGTAAACTTGCTTAGAAAAGCGTATTTGTTTTTGGATACAGATGTGATGACTGATTATCAATTGCAGCTGGAAGCTGTTAAATCCGGCATTCCCCAAGTAGTTCGCCAGGCTAATGGTTTAGTTAAGAATGATCGAAATGGCTTTATTATCCAGCAAGATCAATTAATTACGCAGGCATTAGCTGTTTTTATCACTGATCTGGCTAAATGGAATCGGGCAGTAGTCGAAGATGTTGGATTGATTAAGCAATCTTCGCTTAATCTGATACTGAAGAAGTGGAAGCAGGTATTAGAAAATGAGTAAAAGCAAAGGCCGCACAACCTTTTTGTTTCATAGTGGTAGTCAGCCATTAGAGGATTTGGCTGATGCATTGACAGACTGCACTTATCTTTGGGCTGATCCGCAAAATATGCAGCAACATGCGCAATCACCGGTTTTTAAGCGAGAAATTTTTAATTCTAAATATTTGTTCTCTTACTTTTATCTTGATAGTACTTCTCCTTGGCTCAGTAAATTGGAGCTTTTGAATCAATTACCGGCTTATCGGGTATTCTATAGTCAAGATGCGGTGCTAAGCGAACAAGCACAAGCTATTTTGGATTTTCGTGGAGCCTTTAAAATATCCCCTGAAGATGTAGCGGCAGACATTAATCATTATCTTTTTGATACCGAAGTTGGTTATCGAGCAACGATTGATAAGATTACCATATCACCTGATATGCAGAATCAAGTAAGTTATTATGGGAATACTTGTTTGCAGATTGATTGTAATTTTGTTGATAAATGGCGTTATGTTGGTCGTTTGGCTTACAGTGTCAATGTTCCTGGGCGTTATGCAACGGAGTTGAAGTTTGATTTAAGAACGACTGGTTCTGCGCAAATCAAAATTGAAGTTCAATGCTTTACGGTTGATGGTGATAAATTATTAAATAAGTTTGTTAAGAGTGGTGCAGATTTAATTCAAGATCATGGCAAAATTATCATTGATGGTATCGATGGTGATTTTTATTATAGCGTTTATTATTATGTCTGCGGGCAAGGTAGTGTCTTACTCGGGTCAATGCATCAACGGCGATCGCGAGGACGGTATGGCTTACTTGAGTTAGGTGGAACAGCGGTCTTTGATCAAAACTCACTTGATGGTGAAATTGAATATTTGTTTAATCCAGGGAACTTGAAGCCACCATTGACGGTCTATTTTGGTGGGTATCATAGCGCTGAGGTCTTTGAGGGGCGGGGGATGCTACACTCTAAAGGCGTACCCTACTTATTGTTAAATGATAATCGCGGCGCAGGTGGGACTTTCTTTATTGGTGATCAAAGTTTAGTAAGTAAGATAAGAACCATTATCACTGATTGTTTAGACCAGTTGCATTTTACAATTAAGGATTTGGTCTTAACTGGGATGTCAATGGGAACATTTGCAGCAATGTATTATGGTGCACAACTTAATCCGGGTGGTATTGTACTTGGTAAGCCACTATTAAATTTAGGGACGATTGCAGAGAATTTACGAATTAATCGACCGGATGATTTCCAATGTGCAGCTGATATGGTGTTGATGCTTGAAGGTAGTGATAGTCACGAGGCTTGTCAAAAGGTTGACAAGCTTATGTGGCAACAGCTACGTAGCGGAACCTTCACCAACACGGATTTTATTATTAGCTATATGAAGAATGATGATTATGATCTCTTGGCGTATAACCAATTAAGAGAATTTTTGCAAAAGAATTATCCTACTTCCTATGTATTAGCTAAGGCATATGATGGTCGCCATAACGATGCCACTGACGTGATGTCTAATTGGTTTGAACGGCATATTTATCAACTTTTGCAAAGTAAATACGGACAGAAATTTTAATGGAGGCAACGGAATGGGGAAAAATATGGTAATTACCCAGTTTTTTGTTAATATGCGAGATACTCAGCCTGATCATCAAGTAGTAAATCATGACGTTGTTGAATTGATTAAACCTTTGTATAAGTCAGTTGCTCGCTATGATACTGAACTGACTATCTTGGGAAATTTTGTGAAGCTAGCGGAGAAGTGGCCATTGCTTAACGTGGTTCAGGTTGATCCTCACAATTATTTGAGTGATAATATGTATTTTTTACGCTGGGAGGTAACCTATGAATATCTGTTACACCACCCAGAGATTGATCAAGCGGCGCTAGTTGATGCTGGAGATGTTGAGCTACTTAATTATCCATTTACTAATCTTCAGGACGATATCTTATATATTGGTGATGAGTATAATTACCTTGATGATCCCATTGTTAAGAATGATTTAAAGCCAAGTTATTTAAATGATTTTGTTGAAAGAAATCAGTATTTGCAATTACTAAACCCAGGTGTGATTGTTGGTAGTAGAAAAATATTACTAGAATTTTTGGAAATTGTTATCAAATTGCTAACTGATGATCTGGTAGCTAGTAAGTTTACAGCTAATCAGGAACATTTAGGTAGTTTTGATATGGGGTTGATTAATTTTGTTACTTACAACTATTTTAATGAGCGGCTTTGTCATGGTAGGAAGGTAACTACTCGGTTTAGAAACGAAGAGCATGCGGTTAAATCCTGGTTTAGACATAAGTAAAGTAGGTAATAATGAAAATGAATGAAAGTGAACTGCTTAATAAAGAATTTTTTTGTCAATATAAAGTTGATGCAGGGAACTGGGCTTATATTACTATGGGAAAAGTTGAGTATTTAATTATTGTGTTTCGATCTGATCATACGTTAGACTTTGTAACTAACATTCCCTTTTATCCTGAAGAACGAGCCTGGGAATTTGATCAAGAACAGCAACATCTAATTTTTAAGGATGAGTCGAGAACTAAGATCGTTACAACTTATGCTGTATCGCTTGATGATAATTATCTTATCTTGAATAACGTTGCTGATGAACGGCAAAGATATATCTGTCGTAATAACTTTAATTTTAATAAAGCAGTACAACCGCAGAGTATTCTAAGCCGGCAACGGCGGTTATTTGTTAATACGTCCCAGTCTGTAACTGAAAAAGACTTAATTAGTGACTTTGCTACCAAGATTGGCTATGAAGTCAGTTTTCTTAATTGTAATAATGACTGGCAATTCATCGATCAAGTATGGTCAGAGATTGTTCAGCATCATGATCTGAAGGTGGCGTATATCATCTTTTCGGGAGGTAATAATCTAGATGGTAAAGCTTTTTCTCAAGACGATACCAAGAGCTTGCGATCTGCAACTGAAAATAGAGCAGAAGTCCTGTCAGCCTTATCGCAATTGCTAATCATGCATAATCAGCAGTTGTTGAATGGAGCAGAGCCAGCAACGCCAACAGAATTACTGAAAAAGGTAATTATGAATTGAGTAAATTAGCGATTTTTAACTAAAAAATATCCTAGCAAATAACTTTTAGGTCATTTGCTAGGATATTTGTTTACTATGAATTATTCAGTCACTATTGTCGGTAATAGTGCTAATGGAGTTGACAGGGAACCTTCGGCTAGTTGTTCATGATAGTGCTTAACTAGCAATTGAGCTAAAACAACAATCACTTGATCTCTTTGTCCAGAAATCCAGGTGGCTTGCTCAGGTTGATTTTGAATAGTTAACTGGTCGCTTAGAAGTTCGTGTTTAAAATCAGGTTGACCAGCAAGGACTAAGCACACCGCTTTAAGATTCGTGTCATTAGTAATGGCTGACCAAGCCGTCTCAATTAATGACCATGGATCAGAGTCTGGAGGAGTTAATTGTTTAGCCTCGCAGCAATACTTGATGGTATATTCTTGAAGCAATTTCTGTTCTTCATCAGAGCTAGCCTGTTCTGGTAATAAAATTAACCGTTGACTAGCTAAAACGTCTGGCTGGGAGTTGACTTCCTGGTCAAAGTCAATCGTTTCATAACAAATATAGCGATTTTTCGGATTGTTTACTTTAGTAAGAATAAATTGATGCCCCTCAACTGTTTGTGGTAATTGATACTGGCTGAGAATTTTAGTATTGTCGATATCTTTTAAAATGATTTGTTGATTTGCCTCATCAAATTCCCAACACCGTTCTGCTGGATAGAAGCCAACATGTGATGGGAATTTTAGGGTGTGATCATTAGCAAAAATAATTGCTAAATCTCCTCTAGGTGCTAATTGAACCGACATCCAATTACCAACATCTGCTTTAACTTGATAAGAAAAGATTTTATTCTTGAAGCGATTCAAAAATTCTTGTTCGTTCATTATTAACTCCTTTTATTTATGCTTAAACCAGGAAGTAGTATTACGTTCACTGTACTTGTAACGAGTGTTGACCTTGCGACCATGACAGATACGTCCTGGAAAGAATTTGTATAAAACATAGCAGGTAATAGCCATTTCATAATTACCTAAATGTTCTTGATCTGGATAGAATTTTTCATTTCTAGCATCTTCAACGATTAACTTGATTAGAATTGCCAAGAACTCTAACAGAGTTTTCCTGGTGCCGACCATGACGCCAGTATTTAATAATTGTAAGTGTCGATTTTTCCTAACAAAATCCGCTAGATATTTAGGTTTATTATCGCCAGTAATGATACCACCAGTAAGGTCAATATATTCATCGCCAACATAGATGATCCCTTCTTTAACATCATTAAAGGGATAGTTCATCATTTCCACATCGCCGGCATCAACAAGCGCTGCCTTATCAATTTCAGGATGCTTTAATAGATAATCGAAGGTAACTTCCCAGCGTAAAAAATATAATTTGTTATTTAAATAATGTTTGAATGGCTCGATAGTTATTAATTTTTCCAGTGGTGGAGGAGTGGTCGGATTTTCAAAGTTGATAATCGTATGTAATTCTGTATCAAATCTAGCCACAGATTCATATAAATCTTTAGTTATGTCAGTGATGTCGATATTTTGCAAAGTTTGCCCGCGCTGTTCGTCATACATGTTGGCAAAAAATTGCGCTATTACCACATTTTTAGTCATTGTTAAGCTCCTTAGTTAAATCTTATTTAATTATAGCGCTTTAAAATAGCAATTAGCAATACTGTATTAGCATTTTAAATATAATATTTTCCTAAATAATAATTTTGGTCTTTTGAGTTTGAATTAGTTAATTATGAAGGTTAAAGTTAATGATTTTCTTTGATGGTATGAGATAGAATCCTTATAGATAAGGTATTTAACTGATACTTAAACCAGAAAGATTTCAGATGGTACAAGAAACTTTAAAATTAATATATAAATAACGACTGTTCTTTAAATTGCTTGTATTATAATTATTTTTCCAATCAAGAAATCGCTTTTATAAATAATGTAAAACACTTCATAAATAAAAATGAATCAACTAAATTAGTATTAGTGATTCATTTTTTAGGAGATAGTGTATAAAAGTTAGTTGTTATTTGTGTCTGAACCAGGAAGTAGTATTATGCTCATCATATCTATAGTGAGTATTAACTTTACGACCATGGCAGATACGTTCTGGAAAAAATTTGTATAAAACATAGCAGGTAATAGCCATTTCAAAATTACCTAAATGATCTTGATCTGGATAAAATTTTTCGTCTCTAGCGTCTTCAACGATTAACTTAATTAGAATTGCCAAGAACTCTAACAGAGTTTTTCTGGTACCGACCATGACGCCAGTATTTAATAATTGTAAGTGTCGATTTTTCTTAACAAAATCTACTAAATATTTAGGTTTATTATCGTCAGTAACGATGCCACCAGTGAGATCAATATATTCATCGCCAACGTAGATGATCCCTTCTTTAACATCATCAAAAGGATAGTTCATCATTTCCACATCGCCGGCATCAACAAGCGCTGCCTTGTCAATTTCAGGATGCTTTAATAGATAATCGAAGGTAACTTCCCAGCGTAAAAAATATAATTTGTTATTTAAATAATGTTTGAATGGCTCGATAGTTATTAATTTTTCCAGTGGTGGAGGGGTGGTCGGATTTTCAAAATTAATGATCACATGTAATTCTGTATTGAACCCAGTGACAGATTCATATAAATCTTTAGTTATGTCAGTGATGTCAATATTTTGTAATGTTTGACCACGCTGACCATCATACATGTTGGTAAAGAATTGTGCTATTACCACATTTTTAGTCATTGTTAAGCTCCTTAGTTAAATCTTATTCAATTATAGCGCTTTAAAATGACAATTAAAAATACTTTTATTATAATCTTTTGGTATTGACTTAATAAAGTTTAAAGTGCTATCTAATATTTGTTTGTAGTCCGATAAATTATATCTTTTTTGTACAAGGTATTAAGCTATTATTTAATCGTATGAAAACTTTAAATAGTATAAGTGACTTTAGATTTAATATAAAATATTTCATAATATATAAATAACATATGTTTTTAAAATAATTTGTATTATAATTACTTTATACTAATTAGAAACCGGTTTCATTAAAAACGGCATAATAATTAAAAGGAGAAATTATGTTAAATAAAAAGCAAAGAGAGCAAATGAATTCTCTTCAAATACGGGCTGAAAAGCAACGCTTTTCAATTCGAAAGCTATCAATTGGAGCAGCTTCAGTACTATTAGGGTTAACCTTCCTGGGTGTTAATAGTCAGACAGCTAGTGCAGCTACCAATAATGATGTACAAGCAGCAGATGATACTAATCAAACAACGGACCTAGATACCTATTCAGGATTGAAAAAGTTTTTGAAGTCTGATTCAGAGACTAATACTCCAGCTGAAACAACTCAGGTGAATACTGCCGCAGATGATGACACAGCAACTAAACCTCAGATGCCAGAAGATTCTGTAGAGACATCGGAATCGACAACTAATGTTTCTGAAGCTACTACACCTACTAGCAATGATGTAACAACATTAACTGCTAATGATGATCAAGCTACTGCTCCAGCACAATTGGAAAATCTTGGTAAGAATGGTGATTGTGATATTCTTTGGGACGCTAGTTCTAAGACCTTGCATGTCAAAGCTAGTACAGATGGTAATCAGCTTGCTAACAAATTAGTAACAGGCTTAAATAGCGATATATATAATAAAATTACTCATATTATGATTGACGATCCAGTTGCTTTTCCAGAAGATAGTAGTTTTATGTTTTCTAATTATTATAGTGGCTTAGATCAATTAGAAGATATTAGTGGATTAAATAAAGTAGATACTAGTCATGTGACTAATATGTCATGTATGTTTTACTATGATAAAAGTTTAATTAGTTTAGACTTAAGCAGCTTCGATACCGGTAAAGTAATTAGTTTTGATCAAATGTTTAATGGGTGTATAAGATTGAAGAAACTAGATATATCGAACTTTGATACACATCAAGTAGTTAATATGTCGAGTATGTTTTCTTATTGTACCAATTTAGTAGATTTGAATTTAGGAAGATTTGATACAAGTAGTGCGATTTATATTTCTGGAATGTTTGGCAGTTGTTGGAGCTTAGCTTCTTTGGACTTAAGTAATTTTGATACTAGTATGGCACAATATTTTAGCTATATGTTTTCTGGACTCGGTTCTAAATATAAATTTGTATTTACGTTACCAGCACACCATTTTGATAAGAATGCTTATTTTGATTACAATGGAATTAATATTCAAGCCGTCGATGCTGCTCATGGCGGTACCATTGATCATCCAGTTGGGACAAAATATACTACAGACGAATTAGCTGATTTATACGCTTCTGCTAATCCACCTGCTGAAACTTATGTCATGGTAGGCGCACATGATAACGAGCGTTACCTTGCTAGTGCTAAGCCTGGCACCTTAGTGGCAACTGCTGGACAGGATTTGGTTGCTACTAGTGATCAATATCTGCAATTTACTGATCAAGCAGACAATTCTATTAAAACGGTATCAGATTTAAAACAGACTTATGACCTAATCAATAACGACCACAATGCTGTGATCGATGTCGCTTGGAGTGGTAACGGTATTGATGAGACAGGACATTTAACTGCCACTACTGGTACCGTTAATGCGACTGCAACGGTTACTTTTGGCGACGGTACTATGGCGCAAGTCCCAGTAGCTTTATCAGTTAGTCAAGCAATTGATCCGAATGCCAATTACCAAGTAACTGCTGCGACAGATGGTGTATTGCAATTGCACGCCACTGATGTTGGCGATGTGACGGTTGCTAAGCAGCCGGAATTTTATGATCCCGACGTGATTAATCAATTGGTATCCGTGACGGCTGATGGCACCAGCGTTAATGCCAGCTCCGTCATCGATCACTTGGAGTGGGTCAATAACGGGGAGCCGTCAACCGACTATCTCTCTGTCAGTAACCATAATCCCGACTTGTACGACCAAGGTACTGTCCGTGCAGTCTTTAAGAATGGGAAAAAGTCGCGTGCCTTCAAGATTAAGGTTAATGTAGTTGGCGTCACACTCAAAGATGACGTCAATGTAGCCTTTAACTCCAGCCTCACACCGATTTCAGCGACTGACCACGTTGCTAATGGGGCAAACTACCTTGATCTTAGTCAAATTGACCAATATCCTGTAGCCTATTACACTTGGTCTGATGAATCCGATCAAGATACTTCTGTTGAGGTCAACTATGGTAAGACTGGCGCTACTAAAACGGTCTACTTGATGGTGCATTACCAAGACGGCACTGAGCAAGCAGTGCCAATAACGGTAACCATTAAGAGTCAGGCAACTATTAATCAATATACACAGACAGCGCCGTTAACCGCTCATGTGGTCAATGTCAATAACGGTGCCACCGCGAGTTTGTCGCAAGTAACTGACCAAAATCAGTGGAGTAATTTCCTAGCTGGCGATTTAAGTGCAATTGCCAGTCTAACTTGGGCTGATCCAGCGGCCTTTAGCCAAGCCCTGGCAAGTCGCGGAGAGCAACAAGCCGAGCTAGTAATTAAATTTAAGGATGAATCAACACAAACTATGACAGTTAACTTACAAGTAACGGCACTTAATGCCCAAGTTGACCAACAAAAGACCTTTGATTTAAGCCAAACTACGATTGACCATACGCAAAATGATCCAACTGCAGCTGCTTATCTTGACTTAAGTGCAGAAGATCAGCAAAACATCATTGGCTATACTTGGTCAGGCGATGCGCAAGGCACTAGCGATCTCGAACTTGCTGGAGCTGGCAGCCAGTTGGCCTACCTGATCGTACATTATCAAGACGGAACAGCCCAAGCTGTCGCAATGCCAGTCATGGTTAAGCCGCAGAGTCTGCAATGGCAATTCCAGCAAACGCAGACAGTTAGTGTGCCGCTGAACTCCACGACAGCACCAGCAGCATTTGCCGATCCAAGCAGCTTCCTGACTAATACCGAGACAATTGCCAAGATTAACTGGGTGACTGCTCCTGACACCAGCGTGTCTGGCGATATGACTGCCGCTATTCAGCTGACCTTTAAGGACGGCTCAACCTTAATCCATTTAATCAAGATTAACGTTGCCTAGTTATCCGATGGATAAGTATAAAAAGCTCCGATTTATTTCGGAGCTTTTTGCTTGGCTAAGACTTATTTAGGATAAAGTTTGATTACTATTTATGCTTGAACCAGGCTTGACTATCGCGGTCATCATATTTAAATTTATTGGTAATTTTACGACCGTGTTGGATCCGATCTGGGAAGAAGCGGTATAGCACGTAGTTAATAAGCGACATTTCAAGGTTACCTAAATGATCTTGATCTGGATAAAATTTTTTATTTCTAGCATCTTCAACGATTAACTTAATTAGAATCGCCAAGAACTCTAACAGAGTTTTTCTGGTACCGATCAGAACTCCAGCATTTAATAATTGTAAGTGACGATTTTTCTGGATGAAATTGTTTAAATAAGGAGGCTTAATATCGTTTATAACGATGCTATCAGTAAGATCACTATATTCATCGCCGACATAAATGATTTCTTCGTTAATATCATCAAAGGGATAACTCATCATTTCTACATCGCCAGCATCGACTAACGCTGCTTTATTAATTTCAGGATGCTTTAATAAATAATCGAAGGTAACTTCCCAGCGTAAAAAATATAATTTGTTATTTAAGTAATGCTTGAATGGTTCAACAGTTATTAATTTTTCCAGTGGTGGCGGAGTTGTCGGATTTTTAAAGTTGATAATCGTATGTAATTCTGTATCGAACCTAGCCACAGATTCATATAAATCTTTAGTTATGTCAGTAGCGTCAACATTTTGTAATATTTGCCCACGCTGAGTGTCATACATGTTAGTGAGGAATTGCGCTATTACCACATTTTTAGTCATTATTAAGCTCCTTAGTTAAATCTTATTTAATTATAGCGCTTTAAAATCACAGTTAGCAACAAGTTATAGGCTTTTTATAATAGGGCTTAGACTCTATTTGGAATAAGAAATATTGTAGTTGTGGTGCTGGTGTATTTTACCCTGAAACAAAATGTGCTATAATAGCAAAAAGAAAAAGGGCTCTATTGCAAGTAGAACTCCTTACAGAAACCACATAAAGCGGTAGATAAAACTTAATTACGATTTGATAAATCGCTAGCTGTACTAGAGCTAAGGCGATTTATTTTTTTGACTGATTTTTAATCAGTTCAACAATTAATGCGATCAAGGCAACAATAAAAGTGCCAAAAGAAAGCATCAATTGAATAGCGTCTGCAACAGACACTATGGCTACCTCCTTTCAATAGAATTTGTGTTAGGTGTTTAACCACCATAAGCACCACTTCCTTTAAAGGAAAATAGCTACCGCCTTAGCTGTTTCTGTAATAACTATTATAACGAAAGATGAATAAGTTAAAAAGGTTATTTTTGGAAGAATAGTAATTTAAATCATTGAAATAATGTGCTACAATAATAAAAGAAAAGGAGTTCTACTGGAAATAGAACTCCTTACAGAAACCACTGCTAGAGTGGTGGCAAAGTAATAAGACTACGAAGTAATCATTAACTCAGCCCGAGCCAAAATGATTACTTTTTGTGGCTCTTTGTCAAATCCTGTTGATGAAGATAAATAATGAATTAGATGCACTTTAAGCAATCATGCTTAAATTGTTTTCTTTTAGTATGGCATTTTTTGCTTCTAACCTAATTCTAGCAGTCATGTTGGAAAAGTTACGATAGCCATAAGCCGTGCGTTGAATTTGCTTAATCTTGCGGTTAGTTCCTTCGACGCAGCCATTGGAATACTTGGAAGTAGCCGCATTAAGTACAGCTTTGCGATTATGCTTAAAGGTCTTAAGCGTTATTTTCATCTGCTCACCGAGAGCAACATCTTCATCACATAACTGACTCATTTGCTTAGGGTTATGGTTAGCTAAAGCTTGTCTGAAGTCCTGCATCAAATCATAAGTAGCACGCAATTTAGGACTAACAGCCAAGCCTTCTTCTACAATTTGTTCCTGGGTTAAGCGGTCTTTTAAGTGCTGGTAATACTTAACTTGTTTAACTTCCAACTGGTTATATGGCTTTAGATAGGACTTCCAGTAATATTTGAGCAAGCTATAACGGCGATCAGAATGCTTAAACTGCTTCATCGTTTGGACGCGAAGTTGGTTAAAGGAGCGGTTAAGCATTTGCACAATGTGAAACCGATCAATGATGATTTGTGCGTTAGGAAAAAGTTCCTGAGCCAAGTCTTGATAATAAGCATTGAGATCCATAGTAATAGTTTTGACTCGGCTTCTAACGATCAGAGGAAATTTTTTAAAGCAAGCCATAATCTCCTTTTTTAAACGAGTGGGCAGAATTTTAATAATTTCATGAGTATCATCGTCTACACAGATAAAATGTAATTGGCGGCCAACCCCGCGAAATTCATCGACACCAAGATGTTCCGGCAGGTAGTTATAATCAGTATCTTGTGGCAGGTGTTTAAACTTAGTAAAAGTGCGTAAAACCGTGTTGGCAGAAACATGGTTAGACTGAGCAATGTCAGTCATTGCCCGATCAGTAGTTAAGTCTTGAATGATTTTTTGCTTGACTGGATTAGCAATCGAGCAATGCTTGTCAATTAGAGGACTATTGGCCATAAAAGAATGGTGACAAGACTGGCAGTATAAACGTTGTTTATGCAGTTCAATTTGAAGCGGCTTAGAGGCATTAGCTGACAAATAACGAACATGGGAAACGTAATGGCCATTATGAACTAAGGGGTAACGACAGTTAGGGCAAGTAGACCAAGGAAGTTTAAGTTCGGCAACCAGGATTTTGGTGACCTGATCGTCAGCTAGATAAAAATTGGAAAAAGTCAGATTATTATCTTTAATATCAAGCAAAAGTTTAGTAGAATAGTTATCAATAGAGGACATAGTAAAACTCCCATCTTTCTTGAGTGGTATTAGGAAATATAAGTGAGGCGCTATGGCCTCTTTTTTGCAAAAAAAATATCCTGTTAATAAGATACCACAAGGTATTCATCAACAGGATAAAGTGTACAGCCCTTTTTGTTTCTCGTAAAAAATTGCTTTAATACGGAAACCAGTCTTGCAATAGCAGCTGTCCAAGTAGTTAAGGCATTGGTCAACTTTGTAAAAGAATTGACCAAGATATAACTAGCCCAGACAATTGCAGCTAGTTGCAAGAGCAGAGTAACAATATCCATAGGATATTGGGCTATCCTCCTTTCATTGAGAATTTGTGTTTGGTGTAAATACACACCATAAGCACCACCTTTTTTTAAGAAGAAAAAACCACCACTTTAGCTGTTCTGTTAATAATTATTATAATGAAAAATGAATGAGTTAAAAAGGTTATTTTTGGAAGAATCGATAATTTAAATCATTGAAATAATGTGCTATAATGATAAAAGAAAAGGAGTTCTACTGGAAATAGAACTCCTTACAGAGACCACTGCTAAAGTGGTGACAAATATAATAATTACTTAGTAATCACTGCTCTGTCAAGCTAAAGTGATTACTTTTTGTTTCTCGTAAAAAATTGCTTAATTACGGAAACCAGTCTTGCAATAGCAGCTGTCCAAGTAGTTAAGGCATTGGTCAGTTCTGTAAAAGAATTGACCAAAACATAACCAGCCCAGCTAGTTGCAAGAGTAAAGTAACAATATCCATAGGATATTGGGCTATCCTCCTTTCATTCAGAATTTGTGTTTGGTGTAAATACACACCATAAGCACCACCTCTTTTTAAGAAGAAAAAGCCACCACTTAGCTGTTCTGTTAATAATTATTATAATGAAAAATGAATGAGTTAAAAAGGTTATTTTCCGAAGAATCAGTAATTTAAATCACAGAGATAATGTGCTATAATGACAAAAGAAAAGGAGTTCTATTGCAAGTAGAACTCCTTACAGAAACCGCATAAGGCGGTAGCTTGTTAGTTTAATTATAAAGACTATAAATCGCTAGCTTCACTAGAGCTAAGGCGATTTATTTTTTTGACTGATTTTTAATCAGTTCAACAATTAATGCGATCAAAGCAACAATAAAAGTGCCAAAAGAAAGCATTAATTGAATAGCATCTGCAACAGACACTATAGCTACCTCCTTTCAATAGAATTTGTGTTAGGTGTATAACCACCATAAGCACCACTTCCTTTAAAGGAAAATAGCTACCGCCTTAGCTGTTCTGTTAATAATTATTATAACGAAAAATGAATGAGTTAAAAAGGTTATTTTTGGAAGAATCGATAATTTAAAAAAATGAAATAATGTGCTATAATAACAAAAGAAAAGGAGTTCTACTGGACATAGAACTCCTTACAGAAACCACTGCTAAAGTGGTGACAAACTAATGTGTAAACGAAGTAATCACTAGCTCACCCAAGCCAAAGTGATTACTTTTTGTTTCTCGTAAAAAATTGCTTAATTACGGAAACCAGTCTTGCAATTGCTGCTGTCCAAGTAGTTAAGGCGTTAGTCAGTTCTGTAAAAGAATTGACCAAAACATAACCAGCCCAGACAGTTGCCGCTAGTTGCAAGAGCAGAGTAACAATATCCATAGGATATTGGGCTATCCTCCTTTCATTGAGAATTTGTGTTTGGTGTAAATACACACCATAAGCACCACCTCTTTTTAAGAAGAAAAGCCACCACTTAGCTGTTCTGTAATAACTATTATAACGAAATATTAATGGATAAGAAAGAACTAAATTTGCTATCAAGTGTTTATATAACTATATTGCTGAGAAACATTGCTACCATAATATTTAAAGTTTATAATTAATTGAAGGCGCTTAGAAATAGAGGTAGAAGATGTTAGCTAAGAATAGTGAATATGATGTAGTAATTGTTGGTGGTGGTCTGTCAGGAATGTCTGCGGCGGCTCAAGCAGCTGATCAAGGTTTGAAAGCCTTAGTGATTGAAAAAGGGCGTTCGACTGGTGGTAGCGGCAACTATGTTGAAGGTGTCTTTGCAGTAGATTCAAAAATGCAACGAGAGCAAGGAATTGAGATCAACCAAGCCGAACTTTTACATGATGAACAAGAATATTCTCATTACAAGGCCAATACCAAAATTTGGCGCGAATATATTAAGCAGAGTGCCGCTAATATTGATTGGTTGAAGGCTAAAGGAGTCCAGTTTGACAATGTTGCAACGTTAGGTTCAGGAATTGATACTTGGCACTTATTTTCCGGTTTGGGTAATAAGGCCATACATGCAGGTTTAGAACCATTTGCACGTGAACATGGAGTTGAAATTATTAAATCAGCAACTGTCACTGATTTAGTAATTGGCAAAGATAAGCAAGTTACTGGGGTTAAGGTTCAGGATTTTGAAAGTAATACGGTGGCGACCATTATGGCTAAAGCTGTAATTATTGCTACGGGCGGTTATTTAAATAATCAAAAAATGCTTGCTAAGTACTTTAATGAAAATGCTAATCGCATCGTGCCAGTAAATTCTGGTAAAAATACAGGTGATGGTTTAACAATGGCCTGGAAAGCTGGAGCCAAACAGTTTGGTTTAGGCATGGCAATGATGTTTGGTGGGCAGATTAAAGAATCCGCTGTGCCATCTTATCAATATTGGAAGTCAGATTTAGGCATTGCTTCGGCTGAGCAGGCGCCACTCTGGGTTAATGAAATTGGTGAACGCTTTGTTAAAGAAAATGTCTTTGATAATTGGGCACATGCAGGCAATGCAATTATTCGCCAAGAACGAGTTTATGCAATTTTAGATCAGGGCATTATTGATAAGTTTACTAATGGCAGTTTACCACGCAGCTTAAAGCCATTATCGACAAAGACTAAATTGGCTAATTTGCCAAAAATGTTAACTGAAGCAGTCGATAAAAAGCGGTCATTTATTACTAAGGCTGATTCAGTTGCCGAATTAGCGAATCAGATAGACTTACCTGAATTGGCAACTACGGTTAAAGCTTATAACCATGCTTGTGAGCAGGGGCAAGACCTTGACTTTGAAAAGCCAGTCCAATATTTAACTTCTGTAAGTCAAGCACCGTTTTATGCAATTGAATTAGGTGTTGGTGCGTATTGCACAATGGGTGGTTTGCGAGTCAATGAACGAAATGAGGTGCTTGATGCTAACGGTCGTAAACTTGCTGGTTTATATGCCGTGGGTAATGATGCAGCGGCAGTGTTAGTTGGCAATACTTATGGTGTTAATGTGCCAGGATCAGAAGCAGGTTATTGCGTCTATTCTGGTCGAGTAGCAGTGCAAATGGCAGAAAAATATCTGTCATAATACTAAATAAAAAAACTCCTCTCATGTTGATACGAACCCCCGAAATTAGCTTGTCTTAATTTTAGGGTTCAGATCAATACATGGAGGAGTTTTTAATTAGTAAATTATAGTTCTAAATGAGTACGAGGATCTTGCCCAGAAACACGAGCATCAGGTTGGTCTAAATCAGTAATTGCATCCATCTCGGCGGCTGTCAATTGGAAGTCAAATAGATCAAGGTTAGCCTGTTGATGGTTGCTACTCTTGGCACGTGGCAAAGGAATAACTCCAAGCTGATATTCCCAACGCAACATAATTTGCCCACCATCTTTATGATATTTGTGAGCCAATTGATTAATTAATGGTAGATCGCGAATCGGCTGACTTAACTTTTTGCCAGCTCCACCAAGCGGACTCCAAGCTTCAGTAACAATTTCGTGGTCACGATCGTATTGTCGTTGTTTGGCTTGGCTAAACAGTGGATGAATTTCCACTTGGTTTACTTCTGGTAATTCGCCCGTTTCTTCTTCAAGTCGATCAAGGTGTTCTGGTAGAAAGTTTGATACGCCAGCTGCCCGAATTAATCCGCGTTTCTTAGCTTCTAGCAAAGCTTGCCAAGCCTCGACGTAGTGATCTTTCATTGGATTAGGCCAGTGGATTAAGTACAGATCAAAATAATCTAGATCTGCACGATAAAGAGATTCTTCAATAGCATCAAGAGCTGCTTGATATTCATGGTAGCGTCCGGGTAATTTGGACGAGATGATTAGCTGGTCACGGCTAACATTGGCTATCTTAATTGCCTGTCCAACCGTGCCCTCATTTTCATAATTATAAGCAGTGTCGATTAAGCGATAGCCGTTATTAATAGCGTTTTTGATTTCAGTAGCGCCAGATTTAGCGCGTAATTGATAAGTACCAAAGCCAACAGCAGGTAATTCAATACCACCTCGTAAAGTAATAGTAGGAATTGACATATTTACTCCATTTCTATCCAACATGGATAATATAGCATAGCATTTTTTGAAAACGATTTAAGTTAATTGTAGAAACTAGAACGTACGATGTCAATTGAGATACTAAGTGGCAATTGATTCTAGTAATATTTTTTAAAATTCCGCTTGACATTTTAAAGTTAGTTTTATAACATTAAAGACAAGTTAATTTTGGGAGGATAATTCTAATGAAAATCAATAATTTTAATAAACAAATAAAGATTAGAATAACCACTGCTCAAGATTTATTAGCCTTGTTGTTGCAACGAAGGACTTGACTTAAGTAATTGCTTTTTAGTAATTTTATAAGTTAAGCCCTTGTTTGCGTTTTAATGATTGGGGCTTAACTAAGAAGGATTTATGCCTCATTCATTAAATTGAATGGGGCTTTTTTATTTTGAAAATTTGGGAATTGAGGAAGAAAAAATGAAATCTAGTATCAAGAAAAGTATTATGTCCACCACTTTATTAGCTTCGGCTGCTCTGACTTTAGTTGCTTGTGGAAAACCTGCTAGCAAAAAAGTCGAAGAAAAGTTTCCATATAAGACTCCAGTAAAAGCCATTAAGCATGGTGGTACACTCAAGGTCGCTGAAGAAACGGATACGCCGTTTACCGGGATTTTTGCTAATGAATTATCCAATACGGCTATTGACCAAAACATTGCTAGTCCTGGTAACGAAAACCTGTTTGATACCGATGACAATTATAAGATTACTGATAAGGGTCCAGCTACCCAAAGGATTGATAAGAAAAATAACACGATTACGATTACTGTTAAAAAGGGTGTTAAGTGGTCAGATGGTAAGCAAGTTGTTGCTAAGGATTTAGAATATCCATACGAAATTCTGGCAAATAAACAAACCAAATCTCAAAATTATTCTAATTTATTTGAAAATATTGAGGGGATGAAAGCATATCACGAAGGCCAAGCTAAGACGATTTCTGGGATCGAAATGCCAGACGGCGAGAATGGCCGTAAGTTAGTGCTGCATGTTAAGGAATTAAAGCCGGGGATGGAATATTCTGGTAATAATTATATCTGGGAAAAGGCAGAGCCATATCATTACCTTAAAGATGTTCCGTTTACAAAGCTGGAATCATCAGACAAGATTAGAAAGAATCCAATGTATTTTGGTGCTTTTAAGATGAAGAAACTGGTACGTGGTGAATCAATTACTTGGGTACCTAATAAGTACTATTGGCGTGGTAAACCAAAGTTAGATAAGATTGTGGTTTCAGTGCTGGCAACCAATTCAGCCTCACAGGCAATTAAGAGCAAGAGTTTTGATGTTACTCAGGTAATTAATTCGCAATGGGAGCAGGTTAAAAAGACTAAAGGGGTAAACTTTGTAGCCCAAATTCCACTATATTACAATTTTATTGGGTTTAAGGTAGGCAAATGGGATGCTAAAAAGGATCGCAATGTCATGGATCCCAATGCTAAGATGAATAATAAGGCACTGCGACAGGCAATTGGCTATGCAATGAATGTTGATAAAGTTTACGATCGCTATACACATGGCTTAAGTTTTCGGGTACCGACTTTGATTCCTAAGGAATATGGTGATTACTTTAATAAGGATGCCAAGCATTATTCTTATAACTTAAAGAAGGCTAATGATTTATTAGATAAGGCAGGCTATAAGAAGAAAGGCAAGTGGCGGGTTCAGCCTAATGGTAAGCCATTAACAATTCGTTATATGGCGCGGGTGACTGATGATAGTGCGCAAAGCACTATTCAGCAAAACTACCTGCAACAATGGCACAAGATTGGTCTAAATGTTAAGTTAATTGGCAATCGCCTGACTGAATTTAATACGTACGTTAATAATCTTGAAGGAGATAGCCATGACTTTGATATGTGTCAGATTGGTTGGCATTTAGATAGCGAACCATCGCCAAGCAGTCTATATTCTGAAGATTCACCGAAGAATTATACGCGATTTGTAACCAAGAAAAACAACCAGCTGCTTAAGCAAATGGACTCCAAGAAGGCTTTTGACCATAAATATCGTGTTGACAAGTTCCATGAGTGGCAAGAATATATGAATGAAGAGGCTTACGCGATTCCAGAATCGGGTTCATACACGGTTTATGCGGTTAATAATAAGGTTTCGGGATATACGCTGAAGCCGTCCGAGACGAACAATGGTCGTCAATTATGGTATAAGGTTGGTTTTGTCAAATAATTAATAAAGTCATGGCACGTGATCATGGCTTTTTTGTTACATCAAAAATGACCGACGGTCATTTACTTTTAAACTTGAAAGAGTTATTATCTAAAGCAAAGGAGGATAAAATGGGTAAAAGAGCAGATAATACCAAGCAAACCTACCAAAATTTACTGGCAGCGGCTGAAAGATTGATCGTTAAGGATGGCTATGAAAATGTCTCGGTAGACAAGATTGTTAAAGAAAGTGGCATTGCAAAGGGGACTTTTTATAATTATTTTAAGCGTAAGGAAGATTTGATTTTTGAATTGAGTAAGCAACGGTTTGCTCATGTAAAAACCGTGGTTACTCCGGATAGTGATCCACTTGCTAGCATTACGACGTACTTAGTTGATTTTGTGAAAGTGATTGAAGCAGCTAAAGTTCAGCTGGCACGCCAGTGGGTGCGCTATATTTCGGCTAATGATAATAACAGTAACAAATTGCTGTTTGATATTAAGTCACTAGTTGAGTTACTTGAAGATTTAGTTAGCTTGGGTAAGTTGGCTGAATCAACGCCAATACAGCAACTGGCTCAGTCATTAATTATTCAAATATATGGGGTTGTTTTAAGTTGGTGTATTATGCCAGAGAAGATTAAGCCGGTAGCTTTAGTACAATCTTTTTGTGAGCTAGAATTAGAGGACATCTTTGCAAAATATTTAGTTTAAGTGAAACGCTTCTGAAAAGGGCGCTTAATTTTTGAATTTAAAATGACTGCTGGTCATGTTTTTTGAAGAAGGTAAATTTATGCAATATCAATATGGTCGAGGAGCAATTTCTGATGGTTGTGATACTAATGCGTTAGTAGCGCCAACTAGAAAATTAAGTTCCAATGCGACTACAATAATTATTTATTTTTCAAGGAGTGGTAATACTGAAAGGCAAGCTCAAGTCGCAGCTGAATATTTAGCCGCGGATCTTTATGAACTGGTTGCATGTGAGCCTTATCCAGCTAACTATCGCGCTTCAGTTGATCGGGCGACACGTGAACGTGAGGCTCAGGCGTGGCCAGCTCTTAAGTCAGCTGACATTCCCAACTTGATGCAATATCAGACGGTCTTGTTGGCACATCCTGTTTGGGCGATGACGCTGGCTAATCCAATGCGGAGCTTTCTAGAGCAATTTGGTAAGCAGTTAGCTGGCAAAACAATTGCAGACTTTTCAACTAATGCTGGGTATGGTGCTGGGGAAACGCAAACTGTTATTACCAAGTTAATTCCTCATTTGCGACTATTGCCAAACTATACGATTGAAGATCGAAAAGCAGTTGCCAATCGAATAGAATTTGAGGATTGGCTTAAACAAATTCAGGAGGAAAGTTAGATGAATTCGAAAAAACCTTCATTAATGAAAGTGTCTATTTTGCTAGTATCAATTATTACTGCTTCTGCTCCAGCAATTAATGGAAATATTCCGGTCTTGGCTAAAGCTTTTCCTAATGTCCCATTGACAGCAATTGAGTTTTTAACAACTGTTCCTTCATTATTTTTAATAGTTGGTATTTTGATCAGTAATCCATTAGCTAATAAAATCGGCTTAAAATCAACGGTTATAATTGGGGTATCACTAACAGCTATTGCGGGTTTAGCGCCAGTCGCGGTTAATAATTTTACTGTTTTGTTGTTAACTCGTGCTTTGTTTGGCTTGGGTGTAGGTCTATTTAATTCATTACTAGTAACAATTATTAGTTATTTTTATACTGGCAATGAGCGCAGTACGACCTTAGGATGGCAAAGCACCTTTGAGGGCTTAGGAGGAGTTTTAGTAACTTTTATTGCTGGACAATTAGTTAAGATTAACTGGCACATGTCATTTTTGGCGTATGCAATTACGCTTCCAGCTCTAATTTTATTTACTTTATATGTACCGAGAATTCCGCGAATAACCGAGCCAAAAGTAGTACACTCAACGTCTAAGACTAATTTTGGGACTTTAATACCGTATTTGTTACTAACATTCATCGTTATTTCTCTTTATATGATTATGAGAATTAAGGTATCGTCATTGATTGTTACTGCTGGGTATGGTAGCGCAACTGATGCGAGTTATGTAATTTTGGCTTTGAGTTTAGGTGCAATGCTTGGTGGTGGAATTTTTGGACGGGTTTTTGCCAAGATAAACAATTGGATTGTTCCGTTAGCAATGGCAATCATGGCTTTGGCTATGGGAATGATTGCAGTGGCTCAAACAACTATTCTAACTATTATGGGTGGTTTTTTGACTGGCTTTGGCGTAAGGCTGTTCTTTCCTTGGATTTTAAATGAAGTCAATCGTAGTCAAAGTGGGAATACTTTGACTACCTCAATTATCCTGATTTCTTATAATTTAGCAGGGACTTTGGCACCGTATTCAGCTTTGCTAATTCAAAAGTTAGTAGGGTTCAAAAGTTTAACAGGATTTTTTTATTTCAATTTAGTTTGTTATCTTATCTTAGCTGTCTGCTTAGCAATTGCGTTTGCTAGGCAAAATAAAATCGGTCAACAATAACAATGAATGTCTTTTTTATTGATAATTCTGTAAATCACGATATGAAACTACTTTGATGAAATTAACAATATCCTGGCGAGAGTACTCTTGTGGATGATAACTCCAGAATTCGATACTGCCTAAGATTGCAGAACTCCGATAGTTAATTAATAGCTCGAATTCTTTTTGAGAAAGTGGTCCATTAGGATCTAGCAGGTGCTTTAAGAAACGATGATTAGCGGCTGCTAGCAATTCTTTAAATTTGACATAAAAATGTGAATTATCGACTTTTTTGAATAAAACGTATAGTAAATCAAGATTTTGTTCGACAATTGTCAAAACTTTTTCTAAATAATTTTGGGCTAATTTACGATTACTATCTGTATTTTCTTGGGTGAAAACATGATGATAAATACCTGCAATTTTGCTAATAATGGTGTTTTCACAATCTTCAATCAGTGCTGTTTTATTTTCAAAATAACGATAAAACGTACTGCGATTAATATGGGCAGCTTGAGCAATATCGTTAACTGTGCAAGGCTTTTCCTGTTTAGTAAGCAAAACAAAGGCATCAATAATTGCTTTTTTGGTCGTATTGATTTTAGTTTGATTATTCATATAAATTTCCTATCTTGCAACAATTTTGGGCAAAATGTTGCGTAAATTATATACCAAAAAGCGTAAAATGGCTAACATTGATGTTTTTTAGAAGAGGTAGGATAGTATGTGGAAAGTTGTTAAAAGTAAATTCTTTTGGGTGTGTATGGTAATCATCTGTGCTTTTGTCGGATTATTGTCAATAGCACAAGTTGGCGCACGCAATTCTGCTAAAGTAAAAGAAATGCCTGTGGCAATTGTCAATGAATCACACAGCAAGGTCAGCAAAAAGCTAGTTAAAAGTCTAAAGGACAAGTTTTCTGACTCTGATGCCACTTTAAAGATTATTGATGTCAATAAGGAAAGTAAATTAAAGCAGGGTTTTGCTGATAAAAAATATTATGGTGCCTTAGTTATCGATAAGGATTTTGATGATACTTTGACGACGCAGCAAAATTACCTAAAGGGTCTAATTATGCAGGCTAAGCTAGCTAAGTTGCCAGCGCAGCAAAAAACTAGTCCACAAGTTAAAGCTCAACTTGCTGAAGCGAAGAAGTTAGTAGCTCAAAAACCAGCTCAAGCCAAGATTCGCGTTTTGATTAGTCAAGGCTCTAACATGCAGGCGTCATCGCTTTTGTCAACAGCTTTACCTCAAATTGGTGAGGGTTTGGGTCAAGGTTTAGCTAAGCAAATGCAAGCCACTTTGGACAAAAATAAGGTAACATTGTCTTCTGCGCAATGGCAAACGATTAATCAACCGATTAAAGTTACGACTAAAGTAAAGAATAAAATCCCGGACAAGAGTATTAGTGGAATGGCACCAATGATTTTTGTCATGTTAGCTTGGATTTCATCATTTATGCCGTCAATGTTTTTAAGAAAATCACACCATGAACTGGATGAAGATAGCAAGATTGGTCTAAAGACTGTTAACAATCAGATGGGGAGTGGTATCTTACTTACGGTAATTGCGACCTTAGCAATTTTTGTAATTGTACACCTTATGTTTGGAGTACCAATTAAAAATACTGGGAGCTTCTTGTTAACATTAGCTTTGACAGTTGCAGTTCTTTATCTATTACAAACCTGTCTGCTGAATTGGTTTGGTATGGGTGGTCAGCCAATCTTGATGGTAATATGGTTATTATCAATGGCAGTGGCAACTTATCCTAAAGAAATGTTGAGCCCAATTTTTAGAAATGGGGTTTACAGCTGGACACCAGTTCGCTTTGCGATGGATCTATTTACTAATAATCTGTATATTAGTGGTAGTTCAGCTACTACGCAAACAGATATTATCGTTTTAGTAAGCATTGGTCTAGTAGCACTGTTTGCAGTTTATATGTCGGGATTATTTAAAAAATCGGCAGCTAAAAAATAATTTGAATTGATTAATTAACTCCAAGGAATAGCAGTAGCTATGCTTGGAGTTTTTATTTGGCCATATTGAAACGATAAATAAAATTAAAGATACTAATCTAGATTATAATAATTTAGATTAGTATTTTTTAGCTTAAGATTATTTGTTGTTTAATTATACTAATTTAGATTATAATAATCTAAATTAGTATAACTTACAGGAGTAAAAAATGTTTGTTGGACGTAAAAAAGAATTGGCTGCTTTAGAAGAAATGTATGAGCAGAATAAATTTCAAATGGCTATTGTTTACGGCAGGAGAAGAATTGGCAAGACTGCGTTATTGAACGAGTTTATTAAGGATAAGAATTCCTTATTTTTTCCAGCTGAAGAGGTAAATGACTCACTTAATTTACAAAAATTTTCTCAGATCTTAGGGGAAAAGCTGGATATTCAAAATTTCCCAGCGGTAAGAGATTGGTCAGCATTATTTGCAATAATTGCTGAGAAGTTTTCTCAAGCACATTTAGTTTTAGTAATTGATGAGTATCCTTATGCGGCAACAGCGAATAAGTCATTAAATTCAATATTGCAACATGTTATTGATTATCAGTTTAAGCAGAGTAATATTTTTTTGATTTTGTGTGGGTCATCAATGAGTTTTATGGAAAATCAAGTTTTGGGTAAAAAAAGTCCACTATTTGGTAGGAGAACTGGGCAATTAAAAGTTAATCCACTAGATTATTATGATGCTGCTAAATTCTATCCAACTGCTAGTAATGAGGAAAAAGTTAAATACTATGCGTGTGTAGGCGGAACGCCATATTATCTATCATTGATTAATCCCAAACTGAATTTTCAAAAGAATTTGGAAAATTTATATTTTAAGATGACTGGCTATTTATTTAATGAAGGAACTTTATTAATGAAGCAAGAGTTTCGAGAACCTGCTAATTATAATGCTGTTTTGCAAGCTATTGCTAGTGGTGCCAATACTCTTAATGAAATTGTTGGGTTTACACAGTTGGAAAGCAGTGTAGTTTCAAGATATTTGGTAACCTTACGTGAACTTAATTATGTTGAACGCGTTGTCCCGTTTGGTGCCAATCCACTTAAGAAAAAAACTAGCCAATACCAAATAACTGAAAATTTTTTAGCTTTTTGGTATCGCTATGTTTTTGGTGTGCGTGGTGAAATTGAACAAGGAAATGGCACAATTTATTGCTTGGCAGCAATACAAGACTTGAGTGATTTTATTGGGCCAATTTTTGAAGAGATTACTAGGCAATACTTACGAAGAATGAATGCAGTGAATAAATTACCTTTTATTGGTAAGACTTTTGGTAAATGGTGGGGTAAAGATAAGCAGGGCAATGTCCAAGAAATTGATGTGGTTGTAGAATCATTGGATAGCAAGCAGTTATTAATCGGTGAATGTAAATGGCGCGATCAATTTAAAATTAAGCAGACAGTCCAGCATGTAAATGAACGCGCGGATCTCTTTACCAAGTATACTTGCTACAAATACTTATTTACTAAATTGCCAATTAAGCTGCAAGATGAAGAAGTAGTCAATGTGAGTGTGGAAGATTATTTTGCGCGGGGATTAGAACCAGTAAATTGATAAAGTATTCAACTTAGAATTGCAATTTTTCAAAAAAAGAATATTATTAAATTAATATGATAATTTTAATTTGCGGAGCTAATTTATAAGGAGATGCTAGTCATGAAAAGTAATGTTCAATTTAGAGAAATTCAAAAACAGGATGATGCAGCTATTTGTACAATCATTAAGAAAGCTCTAGAAGAATACCACGATAATTTACCAGGAACTGCATACTATGATCCAGAATTAGCTCATTTGTCGCAGTTTTATTTAGCTAATCCCAAGAGAACCTACTTGGTTGTTACTAATAATGGAACAGTTATTGGTGGCTGCGGCATTGGAGAAACCAGTGTTCAAGGTGTTGCCGAAGTACAAAAGTTGTATTTGAGTGCTGAAACACGCGGCAAAGGCATTGGCAAGAAGCTGCTTCAATTGTGTGAAGAAAGAGCTAAGAACTTGGGATATCATAAACTATATATTGAAACACTTTCTAATATGACCTCTGCTTTAGGGCTGTATCATCATGTAGGCTTTAAGCAACTTGAAAAGCCGTTGATCAATTCACAGCATACAACTTGTGATATTTGGCTAAGTAAAACAATTTAAGACACTAAAAAACACTCGGTTATGATTTAGTGATAAATTAAGTTAACGCTAACTTGGATTTCTATAAGAATAAGTGTTATATTATAGCAGTTAATTTAGAAATTAGAGGAGTAAAACTATGGATTTATCGCTAGTGATTGTTTCGTTGGCAGCCTTTTTGACACCAACTTTATTAGCTCGTTTTAAGGTAACCTTGATTCCTAGTACGGTTGCAGAAATTATTGTTGGGGTTTTATTGGGAAAAAGTTGCTTGAACTTGGTTCATATCAACTCAGTTTTAGATACCTTGTCGACTCTTGGAACAATTATGCTGTTATTTTTAAGCGGAATGGAAATTGATTTTTCTTTATTTAAACATCATCAGCCAACTACCATGTTAGCAGCTAAAAAGGCGAAAACCGCGCCGCAAAAGAGTCCTCTTAAGATAGCAAGTTTGGCTTATGCTTTGACTTTAGTAGTGTCAATCGCTCTGGGCGTGATTTTTGCGGTTACTGGTTTGTTTTCAGATCTATTTTTCTCTTCCATAATTTTTGCGACAGTTTCACTAGGCGTGATGATCAGTATTCTGAAGGAAAATGAACTTTTAGGTCGGCCTTATGGTCAAGGTTTATTATTATTTGGCGTTTTTGGTGAAATTATTCCTTTGTTATGTCTAACTATTTATTCCGCACTAAAGAGTGGTAATGGTGCAACCCTTTGGCTATTGTCGTTAGTCTTTTTGGCAGCAGCTTATTTATTGATGCGTTTTCGTAATTTCTTTAATATTTTTGGCAAATTAACTAAAGAAACCACACAGCTTGATATGCGGTTTGCCTTTTTGATTATCATTATTTTAGTGGTACTGGCGGTCTCTGTTGGTGCAGAGAATATTTTAGGTGCCTTTTTGGCAGGAATAGTGGTTAAGCTACTTGAACCAGAAAAGGTTACTCAAGAAAAGTTGAACGCAATCGGTTATGGCTTTTTAATTCCATTTTTCTTTATTTTGACAGGGGTAAAGTTAGATTTAAGAGAATTACTGAGTTCTAAGTCAACCTTAATTTTAATTCCATTGTTATTATTAGCATTCTTAATAGCTAAGTTACCTGCTTATTTTTACTTCAAGCAGCTGGCAACTAAGCGCAACGCTCTTGCTGGTACTTTTTTAGTAGAAACGACAATGACTTTAGTTATTTCAGGGGTAGCAATTGCGCAAAACATTCATGTGGTGAACAGTCAGCAAGGAGGAGCCTTTATTTTAGCAGCTGTAATTACTTGTTTATTAGGGCCACTGCTGTTCAAAAAGTTATATCAACCAGCTGCTGACAAGGTTGCTAAAACGCAAGTGCACATTATTGGAACTGCGATGGCATCAGTTGAAACTGCTAAACAACTGCCAAGTGACTGGTATGAAGTACAATTGTATACAGCTCGTCAGCAAGTATATGATAGCTTTAAACATACTGCCCCGATCAACCTACTTGATTCTTTGGCTGTAAAAGAATTAATCGAGCAAGGGATTTTTGATACAGATATCTTAGTTATTGCCGATTTAAATGCTAAACAAAATTACCAATTGGCAATTGCGGCTAAGAAATACGGCGTTGAACGTGTCATAGTGCGGCTTAGTGATCCCGATCCTGATGAGACCGGTGAGATGGAACAAAAATTAGCTACACTTGATATTGAATATTTCAATACTTTTAACACCAGTGTTAGTGTCTTTAAGGCCGCGATTATTGCTCCGGAAATTCTTGATTTGATTACCTCAACTAATTCTGATTTATTTGAAATTAAAGTGACTAATGCTGCATATGATGAGACGTTGATTACAGATTTACCAGAAGCAGACGATATTGTTATTAGCCGGATTATACGGCAAGGTAAACTTGTATTGCCACAAGATGATGTACGATTGGAAACTGACGATCGCTTAATCTTAACTGGTCCTAGAAAGGCTGTTTCGCGTCTGCGCCAGAGACTTGATAATCAAAATGAATAATTTAAATTGTGGTAATAACCCGAGTTAGTAAACCGTTAAAGGTTTGCAAAGTTTGCTTTTGTTTGGTAAGTGATGGTAACACAGCTTGATCTTTAAAATAATCCACATAGCTTAAGATAACGTTAGTTAGCAGATGCGATGCAATTGCTAAATCATTACTATTACCAATATATTTAAGCTGTTGGTTGCTGATATAGCTAGTAATTTCATATTCAACTAATTCAAAGAGGGATTGAGTAAAACTCCGTTGTCCAACTTTTATTTGGCTGAGTTTACGACTCTTTTGGAGGCTTGTTAAAACTTGTTGTTGCAAACCAGAGATATCCAATTGTTCATTAAATTGCATTTTTTCAACTCTTTTGGCTAATAAACTTTTAAAATTGGCTAATTCTGCAGCCTGCATTTTTTCGACTAAATCATATTTATCTTGATAGTGGTGATAAAAAGTACCACGACTGATATTTGCGTTCTTAATAATTTTATCGATGGTAATTTGTTCAAATTGGTTTTTATTTAATAATTGTAAAAAGCTATACTGGATTTTTTGTTCAGCCTTAGTGTAGCGTGGATCGCGTGACATGGTAATTCCTCCGTATTTACTTATTAGACATTTTGTACGAGTTTGCTTATTTCATTTTACTATGGTTAGCAAGTATAATGAAAGCAATTTAGGAGGTATTAAAATGAGTAATTTTAAAATCCAAACTTTTATTAATGATGAAGAGGTTAAGCCAGCAGTTTTAGAGCGGTTAAAATATGAGCGTTCACTGCATGTATTGCACGAATTAATGGACTTAGGAGTCAAAATTAAAGATAATTCTGGTAACGATCTAGATAAAGTTTCTGTTAATTGGCTGGAACCAGAAGTAGCAATTGCTACTGCGGTTAAGGCACATAGTGAATTGGGGTCACAAGGAACACTTGATCTGTATCATGATATTCTGTTAGATTCTGATAAACATTGGCATGAATATAATGAGGTACCAATTGAAGAGCAAGGTTGTCAAACGGCTACAACTCACTTGGTAGTTAGTGGGGTTGATATCCAAAGTTTTGGTCAAGGAATTAATAACGTTACTGGTGGTGATCTAGCTTTTAAAATTAATCCTGAGCATTATTATGTTAATGGTGAGTTATCCACTGGCAAGCAAGAGATTATGGAAACTTTTGGGATGTTTGGTGAGCCAACTTTGACATATGGTAAGCCTGCCAAAGAAATTCCAGATTATTATCCAGTTAAGCGTCTGGAAGATCACCCAATGTGTATGGCAGGTGAGACTTACCTAGTACACGATGATTTTAATTTGCACGTGGGTGCGGTGCATCAAATTAAGCCGCTACCAGATGGTATTGACATTGTTTCAACATTTGTTTGTCCAAATAATGCACCAAAAGCAATTGCACAGGGACACACAGTGCATTTTGCTTTGGAACTTGGCGGAATGTTAACTTTATTGCATGATTCCCAAGCTAAATAATTATTTTTTCTACAGAAAGTTTATGCTTAATCAAGTGTAAACTTTTTTGTTTTGCTTAAAAACCGAATAATTAACTATTTTAGGTTCTTAATTGAGCTATATGAGCTGTAATAGTATAATTAAGGACTAAAATGTTTGTAATAGGAGAAAATAATGTTTTATCAAGAATTGGATCAAGACGATTCGTTAGCCTTACATACTGATTTGTATGAAATAAATATGATGTACACATACTTTAAGAAGGGAATTGCTGATCGGCATGCAGTTTTTGAAGCATATTACCGCGAAGAGCCATTTGGCAACGGCTTCTCTATTTTTGCTGGTTTAGAGCACATAATTTTATATCTTAAGCAGCTACATTTTAGTGAAAGTGATTTGCGTTATCTTGAAGAAGAGGTCGGCTATGATGCTGATTTTATCGATTATTTGCGTAATTTCAAGTTGCAACTAACGGTGCGGTCAATGCGTGAGGGTGAGATTGTCTTTGCTAATGAACCGTTAGTACAAGTCGAAGGTCCACTAGCCCAATGCCAATTAGTTGAAACAGCAATTTTGAATATAATTAATTATCAAACCCTAGTGGCAACGAAAGCGGCGCGAGTCAAATTAGCCGTGCAAGGTGATGGTGTCATGGAATTTGGCAGTCGCCGTGCACAAGAAACGGACGCAGCCCTTTGGGGTACACGAGCAGCTTATATTAGTGGCTTTGATTCAACCAGTAATGTGCGTGCTGGCAAATTATTTGGGATTCCAGTATCTGGAACGCACGCTCATTCTTTGGTTGAAGCATTTGGTAGTGAATATGAAGCTTTCAAGGCTTATGCTCAAACCCATCATGATTGCGTCTTTTTGGTTGATACTTACGATACAGTTCGCAGCGGTGTGCCGAATGCTATTAAAGTAGCACGTGAAATGGGTGACCAGATTAATTTTCAAGGAGTCAGAATTGACTCTGGAGATATGGCCTATATTTCTAAACAAGTACGTAAACAACTTGATGCAGCGGGATTTACTGGTGCTAAGATCTATGCTTCCAATGACTTAGATGAAACTACGATTACCAGCTTGAAAATGCAAGGAGCTAAAATTGATGTTTGGGGCATCGGTACCAAGTTGATTACAGCTTATGATCAGCCAGCTCTTGGAGCGGTCTATAAATTAGTAGCGATTGCTGATGAGCACGGTCAACTGCAAGATACCTTAAAAATTTCTTCTAATGCTAGCAAGGTTTCGACGCCAGGCAAAAAGCAGGTATGGCGGATTAATGCTAATACTGCCAAGAAGAATGAGGGGGATTGGATCGCTCGCTTTGATGAAGATCCAAGACAAATGAAAGCATTATTTATGTTTCATCCTCAATACACTTATATTAATAAGACTGTAACGGATTTCACTGCAGAACCATTGTTGAAAGATATTTTTCAAGCAGGTAAGCTAGTATATAAGCAACCCAAATTGCAAGCAATCAGGCAGTTTTGTGCAGATAATTTGGATGGTCTCTGGGATGAATATAAACGCAGTTTAAATCCAGAAGCATACCCAGTTGATCTGTCGCAAAAACTATATGATAGCAAAGTTGCATTAATTAAAAAGCTTCGTCAGCAAATAGCGGATAATAACCGAAAAAATTAGGATACTAGATAAAATGAAAAGAGCCTTGGGGCTCTTTTTTGTAACTAGTCATAATTATTAAAATTAATTGAATTTTCATAACTTTTCGCTGTAATTTAATCTGATTGTACTTTGTAATGGCTATAATTGAGAAACTTTTTTAATTTCTATCTAAAATATTAAAAATATATATTTTTAATAGTGAAAACATGAAATAAATATGATATATTTAGATAATATTTAATTTAGAAATGGAGAAAATTAATGAAAAAGATGAGAAGGAGTATTTCTCTAGGGATATTGGGTTTGTCCGCAATCGTGCTAACTGCTTGTGGCAAAAGCGATAACGCTAACAAGGATGAAACGAAAACTGCTGCTAAATTTCCAACTCAAACGCCAAAAAAGGCGGCTAAACAAGGTGGAACCGTCAAAATTGGTCTAGGTACGGATACTCCATTTGCTGGGATTTTTTCACAAGAATTGTCATCTGATGACATTGACTCTCAGGTAGCTGCACCAGGAATGGAATCTTTATTTGATACAGATGATCAATATCAAATAAATGATAAAGGTCCTGCGACCATGAAGCTGGACTCTAAACGTAAAACAATTACGATTACAGTTAAAAAGGGAGTTAAATGGTCTGATGGCCAGCAGGTGAACGCTAAGGATGTGGAATTCGCTTATGAGATTTTAGCTAACAAGGCAACTAATTGTCCTAGATATGGTAGTCAGTTTGAAATTATTAACGGTCTTAAAGATTACCATGAAGGTAAAGCTAAAACAATTTCTGGAATTGAAATGCCTGATGGTGAACGTGGTCGTAAGGTAGTAATTCACTGCAAGGAACTTAATCCTAGCATGACTAACAATGGTAACCGGTATTTTTGGAATATGGCAGAACCATATCACTATTTAAAAGACGTGCCATTTAAAGAACTAAAGTCTTCAGATAAGATTAGGAAAAAGCCGCTATTTTATGGTGCTTTTAAAGTCTCTAAAGTTGTACGTGGTCAATCAGTAACCTGGGTACCGAATGAGTATTATTGGCGTGGTAAACCAAAATTAGACAAAATTGTAATTTCAGTAGTTTCGCCAAATTCAACCTCACAGGCAATTAAGAGTCACAAATTTGATGTTATGAAGGTTGTAAATACGCAATGGAATCAAGTTAAGGATACTAAGAAGGTTAACTTTGTCGCACAAATTCCTCTAAATTATCATTACTTGGCCTTTAAGGTCGGCAAGTGGGATAAAAAGCAAGGTAAGAATGTCGAAAATCCGCAAGCCAAGATGAATAATAAGTCTTTAAGGCAAGCGATTGGTTATGGCATGAATGTTGATGCAGTTAATAAGCGTTACACTAAAGGGTTGACCTTTAGAGTACCAACATTAATACCAGAACAGTTTGGTGATTACTTTGATAAAAAGGCTAAAGGCTACAACCATAATCTTAAAAAAGCTAATCAGTTATTGGATAAAGCTGGTTATAAGAAGAAGGGCAAATGGCGGGTTCAGCCTAATGGTAAGTCGTTAACAATTAATTTGGCCGCAATGAGTGGAGATTCGACTCAAGAGCCAATTATTGAAAATTATTTGCAACAATGGCACAAGTTGGGTTTAAACGTCAAGTTGACTGATGGTCGGCTAATCGAACATAATTCGTTTTATGATAAAGTTCAAAACGATGATCCGGCAGTAGATATGTTTATCGGTGGGTGGTCGATGCCGTCTGAGCCATCACCACAGACTTACTATGGCGAAGAAGCGCCGTTTAACATGTCACGCTTTGTTAGTGATAAGAATAATCAATTATTAGATGAAATAAATTCGCAAAAAGCATTTGATCATAAATATCGGGTTAAAAAATTCCATGAATGGCAAGAATATATGAATGACCAGGCCTATGTAATACCGATTGATAATTCTTATCAGATTATGGCTTTGAATGATAAATTAACAGGTTATTCTGTTAAGCCATCAAAGTCTAATAATTACCAGCCGTTATGGTATCAAGTTGGTTATGCAAAATAATTTATAAGGAGTTAAAGATGAAAACAGGTTCAAAAATTATTACTTTAGATAACGGCTATCACTTGTGGACAAGTACGCAAGGACAGGGCAATATTCACTTGCTAGCACTGCACGGTGGTCCTGGTGGCAATCATGAATATTGGGAGGATGCAGCTGATCAACTAGCTAAACAGGGACTAAATGTACAAGTAACCATGTATGATCAATTAGGGTCGCTATATTCCGATCAACCAGATTATTCCGATCCAAAGATTGCTGAAAAGTATTTGACTTATGAATATTTTCTTGATGAAGTTGATGAGGTGCGGGAAAAATTAGGACTGGAAAACTTTTATTTAATTGGTCAAAGTTGGGGCGGACTATTAGTCCAAGAATATGCGGTTAAATATGGTAAACACCTTAAGGGAGCAATTATTTCTTCAATGGTCGATGAAATTGATGATTATATTGATGCAATTAATCGACGTCGTCAAGAGGTTTTGCCACAAACAGAGATTGATTTTATGCGCGAATGTGAAGCAAACGACGATTATGAAAATGAGCGCTATCAAGAAGATGTCCAGATTTTGAATATTAATTTTTTAGATCGTAGACAGCCATGTAAGCTATATCATATTAAGCGCATAGGTGGGTTACCAGTCTATCATGCTTTTCAAGGTGATAATGAATTTGTAGTTACTGGTAAATTAAAAGACTGGCACTTTAGAAAATATCTCAAGCAGATTACTATGCCGACCTTACTAACTTTTGGTGAGAATGAAACCATGCCGCTTGATACGGCGAAAATTATGCAGCGAGAAATTCCTAATTCTCGCTTAGTTACCACGCCTAATGGTGGTCATCACCATATGGTTGATAATCCAGAAGTATATTATAAGCATTTGGCTGACTTTATTAGAGAAGTTGAAGCTAACAAGTTTCAGGGAGAATAAAAGATAAAGTGGGATTTTCGCAAAAGTTGACCAGAGTACCAAAACTGCTGATGAATAACATTGGGATTGATTAACTAGGAGTATATCATGTTTAAGATAGCGGTTTATGGCGTTAGGGAAAATGAAGTACCATATTTTAAAAAGCTGAATAAATATCATTATGATTTACAACTAGAGCCTGAGTTATTAACTCATGATAATATCAGCACAGCTAAAGGCAATGATGCAGTGTTATTGCGCGCAAATTGCCAAGCTGATGCAGTCAATTTAGCAAAAATGCATGATTGGGGTATCAAGTACGTTTTTACCAGAACTGTTGGTTATAATCACATCGATTTACAAGCAGCCGCAAAGTATCAGCAAAAGGTGGCTCGGGTTCCGGCTTACTCACCATATGCAGTAGCTGAGTTAGCTTTAACTTTAGGATTAATGCTCTACCGAAATGTGGTTACAGCAGTTGATAATACTCGTCAAGGCGATTTTAGAGTTTTGTCAGAATTATTTGCTAATGAGTTTCATACTTGTACAGTTGGCATTATTGGAACGGGTAAGATAGGTGCAACAGAAGCTAAGTTATACCATGGTATGGGGGTAAAAGTGCTAGGTTACGACCCATATCCCAGTAGTTCTGCGGCTAAATATGTTAATTTTGTGAGTCAAGATGAATTGCTCGCTAATTCCGACATTGTTTCAGTTCATGTGCCTTATTTTCCTGGTCAAAATGATCACTTGGTTGATCAAGCTTTAATTAGTAAAATGAAACAGGGAGCAGTTCTGATTAATACTGCCAGGGCGGAACTAGTTGACTATTCGGCAGTAATTGCAGCGATAAAGTCTGATAAATTAAGTGGTTTTGGGTCTGACGTTCTACCAAACGAATCTAGAATTATTGGACATAAATTTAATGGCAAACTTTCCGATAGCATTGTTCAAGAATTGCGTGAATTATATCCGAAAGTCTTACTTACACCACATATTGGTTCATACACTAGTCCTGCATTGTCCGATATGATTAGTGTTAGTTATGAGAATTTTCATCAAGCACTAACTACTGGTCATACGGATAATGATGTTAAGTTAGATAAATAGATAAGTAAAATCAGGTCTCAACTTAGATTGAGGCCTGATTTTTGGTTAGCAAATCTCTGAATAATTGATTAAATCGGTATATAAAAGCCGCATACTAACGATTAGCATGCAGCTTTTTTGATATTCTAATAAATAATCAATCACCTAAGTAGGCAAAAGCGACTTTTTCATCGTAAACATGTAGCCACTTATCAAATACGAAGCGGCAGGCTAAGGCAACTACTGCAGGGATGACGAACCAACTAAGTAGAGCTAGTAGAAGATTAATACTATTAGGACCACTCATTGATGCCAGAGGCCCAACAATTCCTACTAAGCCAAAACCGGCTGAAGCAGGAGTACCGCAAATGTTCCATAAAGCAACAGGTAAAGCCGAAGCGGCTGAAGTGATTAGAATTGGTAAGACGATAATCGGATAACGGAATAGGTTTGGAATCATCATTTTCATAGCACCTAATGCAACAGCGATTGTGACACCAGACTTATTAACTTTCCAAGAGTGGACTACTAAAACAATCGTAGTTGCCGCTACTCCCATTGCTGCAGCACCGGCGGCAATCCCATTTAGTTGAATAGCCATTCCGATGGCTACTGTTGAAACAGGTGTGACAATTAATAAGGCAAACATCCAGGCGATTAATACGCACATTAGAACAGGTTGTAACTTAGTAAATGAATTAATAATTGTGCCTAGTCCAGTTGTGATTTTGCTAATTAGCGGTAATAGCAGATAGCCAATATAAGAAGCTCCGCCACCGACTACGATAGGGTTAAGCACAATCTTAACTGATCCAAACAAGTTACCGATTACCAATGTCAAAAAGACGGCAATGGCAGCAGTAATCATCGTGTTAATTAAATCGCCAGTTCCAGATGAAATGAAGATCCCAGCTTGTTTGTTAGCTGGATTAACTGCTTGAGCATTAAACTGGGTAACGCCTGAACCCACATATGCACTAGCCGCTACTACAGCAATGTCCAATGGCGCAAACTCGAATTGGTAGGCAATCAAGGCACCAATTAATAATGGGGTTGCGATTTGGAAGACTAGCAACACGTGATTCATGCCAATTGTAATGGCGTTGTTGCCAAATAACTTCAAAACTGAACTCAAAACAGCATTAGGAATCAAGCCAACGATAATTCCTGTTGCGGTACCTGATAATACTTTATTAAAAAATTCTTTTGCGGAGATTGCATTTTTGGTTTGTTTCATTGAACATTGCTCCTTTAAACTAACTAAAATATTATTAGCAGTAATAATAGCAGCATAAAATTAGAAATGCAATATTTTTTTAATTTAATTTTAGTATTATTCGAATTTATTTGGCAAAACCAATATCATACCAAATTGGATGCTTATTAGCACATTTTTCAGGATCAAGTGAATAATTAGCTAATTTGGTATTTACTGCAGTAACTGTGTATTGGTTATCAAGTGGAACAACGTAAGCTTGCTCATTCATGTATTTTTGCCACTTGTGGAAAACCTTGACCCGATGGCCGTGATTAAATGATTCTGGTGCGTCCATTTCTTTAATTAGTTGGGTATTTTCCTTAGTAGCAAAGCGAGCATAATTTGAAGCAGAGTTTTCGCCATATGCATTAGCTTGTGAAGGCTCGGTTGACATCCCTATACCACCAATAAATGCATCAACTTTAGGATCATCTTTTGCCAGCTTGTCATAAAATGAGTTAGCTTCAATCAATCTACCGTTGTACAATTTGACGTTTAAACCAACTTTGTGCCATTGCTGCAAATAGTTTTGAATGATTGGCTCTTGAGTAGTATTACCGCTCATCGCCATAAAGTTAATCTTAAGTGGTTTGCCATTAGGCTGAGTGCGCCATTTACCTTTTTTCTTGTATCCTGCCTGATCTAAAATTTGATTAGCCTTTTTCAGATTGTAAGTGTAGCCTTTAGCATTTTTATCAAAATAATCACCAAACTGTTCAGGAATTAGAGTTGGGACTTTAAATTTGAGACCATGAGTATAACGTTTATCAACTTGCTCGACATTCATGGCATATGCCATGGCTTGTCTGAGCGGCTTGCTATTCATCTTGGAATTTTTACTCATGACATTTTTTTCTTGCTTTTTATCCCATTTGCCTACTTTAAAGCCTAAATAATAATATTGCATTGGCACTGACGCAACAAAATTATAATTTTTCGTGTTTTTAACTTGTTCCCATTGGGTATTTACCACGTCAATGACATCAAACTTATGACTCTTAATTGCTTGTGAAGCGCTACTAGTAGAAATTACTGAAATTGAGATTTTGTCTAGCTTTGGTTTACCACGCCAATAGTACTTATTTGGTACCCAAGTAACGGATTGTCCGCGTACAATTTTTTGAACCTTATAGGGACCAATGAACATAGGGTTCTTTCTAACTTGATCGCTAGCTTGCAACTTGGAAAATGGCACATCTTTTAGATAATGATAAGGTGCAGCAGTTTCGCTATAGCAATTACTGCCAGCATTGTACATTCCTGGAAACATTTGTTTAAAACGAATTTTAATTGAACGTCCATTTTCACTGTTAGGATAGGTAATCCCAGAAATCGTTTGTGCTTTTCCATCATGATATTCTCTTAAACCAACAATATTGGCCATTTGATCAGTATAGCGTTCACAATTGGTTGCTTTATTGGCAATAATTTCATAAGAGTACTCAAGATCTTTAGCCGTGACTTGTTTGCCATCAGACCATTTAACACCATTCTTTACTGTGACTACGATATTTTTGTTTTTTTGATCAACTTTAAGTGTAGCGGGTCCTTTTTTATTTATTCTATAGTTATTGTCATAATAAAAAAGGGTCTCGTCACCAAATTGAGAGGCTAGATAGTCAACTGAATTTTCTGAGATTTCGTCTAAAAAGATGCCTTGGAAAGGTGTATCTGTTTCTAAAGCAACCCTTAATGTGCCACCTTGTTTAACAGTTTTAGTTGGCACGGATGTTTTGAATTTGGGGGTACTGTCAACCGCATTGCTGGTTTTATCTTGGTTTTTACTGCAGGCTGTCAATGACAAAAAGACGGCTGCTAAGATAGCAATATAACTAATGATTTTTGACTTTTTCATTCTATCCCATCCTTATATATGTAAATTTATATAAAAAATATATTATTTTAAATAATAACAGTAACAATATGATAATTCAATATATTTTTAATTTATTTTTTATAATAAGTCGTAATAAGTAGTGCTATTGATTGGAATAATATGGTTAATTTTATCAAAATATGAAAAATCAACTAATAAACTGATATAATATTTAAATATTTAGGAGAAAAGGTGAATTAATTGAAAATAGCTGTTTACAAAAATATGATTATTAATGTCCAAGCTAAAGGTGGCTTTTATCAAATCGATTATGCTAATGGTCTGAAGGCCAGATTGTATTGGTTAGATTCTAGTATCTTTCGATATTACATTGATCCGGTAGAAAAGTATCAACAACCAGCACAGTCGCAGCCAGACTTACATGCTCAAATTTTGGCAGCTGATGTTCAAGAATATGGTGATGGTGATCAGTCTATCCAAGTGGAGCTTGAGCGGACTGAAACTGGTTGGTCTATTGCGACTAACTCGATTACCATTAATTTTGTCAAGAATGCAGGTACCATGAGTGTTACCAAGCAAGGTCAGACAGTCTTACAAGAAGTACAACCGATCTATCTTAATGATGAATACTGTGAACAAGTTTTAGCTAATGAGGCTGGAAATAACTACTTTGGGGCAGGTACGCAAAACGGTCGTTTTAATTTAACTAATCAGCAGATAGTTGTGGCTAATACGAATAATTGGGTGGACCAAGGGGTGGCTTCTCCAGCACCGTTTTATTGGTCAACTAGTGGTTATGGTGTTTTGCGTAATACTTTTACTTGTGGTAAATATGATTTTGCTAGTAGACAGGCTGATGCAATTGTTACTAGACATTATGAAAAGCGATTTGATGCAATTTATTTCTTTGCCAAAACGCCATATGAACTATTGCATATGTATCACCAATTAACTGGCTTGCCACAATTGATGCCATTGTATGGTTTTTATGAAGCACATCTAAATGCTTATAATCGTGATTTTTGGATTAAGGCTGATGCTCAAGATAAACAAGCGATTAAATATCCCGATGGTAATTATTATCGAGAATATCATCCTAAAGAACTTCCAGCAGATTTAGAAAGTAAAGCAATTCGTGAGACGCTGAACGGCGAAGCCGGAGGAGCTGCTTATTTATTAAGTGCGCGTGGCATGCTTGACCAATATCTCAATCAGGATATGCCTTTAGGCTGGTTTTTACCTAATGACGGTTATGGTGCTGGATATGGTCAAACGAATACCTTGGAAGGTAATTTACAAAATTTGGCTAAGTTTGTTACTTATGCTAATTCTAAAGGAATTGAAGTCGGCTTATGGACGCAACAAAATTTGTCTCCTAAGGATCCGCAACATCCCAAGCCAACAGATCGTGATTTTGAAAAAGAGTTAGAAGTTGGGGTAACTGCTCTAAAAACAGACATGGCTTGGGTAGGTGATGGATATTCCTTTGGTTTGAATGGTACGCAAACTGCGGCAAAAATGATTGAAAAGATTAAAGGTAAAGAATTGCGACCGTTTATTATTACCATGGACGGTTGGGCTGGAACACATAGCAGTGCAGCTGTTTGGACGGGTGACCAGAAAGGTGGACAATGGGAATATATTCGTTTTCAAATTCCGACTTATATTGGTGAAGGCTTATCAGGTCAACCCAATGTTGGTTCGGATATGGATGGTATTTATGCCGGCAGTAATGCAATTGTTAACACGCGTGACTACCAGTGGAAAGCTTTTACGCCAATTCAATTAAATATGGATGGTTGGGGAACTAATCCCAAGACTCCATTTGCGTTTTCAGATGCAATTACTGCAATTAATCGGGCTTATCTAAAGCAAAAGACACAGTTGCTACCTTATATCTACAGTATTGCTCATCAGGCCGTTGAAGATGCCAAACCAATGGTTCGCGCTATGTTTTTAGAATATCCAGACTTACCTGAGTGCTATACAGACATGGTCAAGTACCAATATTTGTGGGGCGATAGCTTTTTGGTTGCGCCAATCTATCAAAATACGGCAGCTGATGATCAAGGCAATGATCTTCGTAATGGTATTTATTTGCCAGATGGAAAGCAGATTTGGCTTGATTATTATACTGGAAAAGCTTATCAAGGCGGACAAGTACTGAATAATTTTGCTGCGCCTGTATGGAAACTGCCCCTATTTGTTAAAGCTGGTGCAATAATCCCTAAAGCACCTGCTACTAATACTCCCAAGGAATATCAGCTAGCTAAAAATGAGCGTCAATTTGAAATTTATCCTTTTACCGATCAACAATTTACTGTTTATGAGGATGATGGTATCAGTGCTAAATATCAAATGGGGGAATTTGCTCAAACGGATATTTCGACTGAATTAAGAAATGAAAATTTAATAGTTGATATTAAACCAACAACTGGAAATTATTCTGAAATGGAAAAAATACGTACGACAGAATTGGCTATAAAAGTGACCGAAATGCCAACAAATTGTGCGGTGTTGATTGCTGGTCAAAAATTAGCTTTACGATTAGTTCGAGACTTGACTGATTATGATCAGTCCGATAATGTTTGTTATCTTGATCATGAGTATTATAGTAATTCGTATTTGCAAGGAATCGGAACTGACATGAAGCAGACATTCTTCCGTATTAAGCTTGCTCCTGTAAATGTCAGCACAAGTGAGATTGTGGTTAAGCTTAGCGAGGTTCAACCTTTAGCTCTGTTAGCTAAATCTAAAGATAAGAAATTGAGTATTACAGATCCACTCAATTTTTCGCAGAGTCAGATAACTACTGTCACGCTATCGTGGCAACCAGCTGATGAAAAATATGGACGTGCAAAATATAACGTTAAAGTAGACGATTTGCTTTATACAGAAATTACCGAAACCAAATTAGTTATAGAAGGAATAGAACCTAACAAACAGCACAGTTTTCAAGTGCAAACCATAACGGAACAGGGAACTATTGATTGGAGTCCAGTAAAGTATTTTTGAGATTTGCTAAAGATCGTGAATGTTTTAAAATGGAAAGGATAATTAAAAAAATAGGTATTAAATAAGCAACTGTTCAATTTATTAAACATTAACAAACATTGACAAACAATAAAGAACATTTATAATATAGATGAACTAAGTTAGTTGCTTAATCTAGCTAAAAAGTAGGTAACCAATGCTAAAAAGTGAAAGATTAAAAACCATTTTGCAAGTAGTAAGTGCTCAAAAGTTTGTTACAGTAGATGAACTTGCTAAGGCGCTACAAGTTTCTGATATGACGATTAGACGAGATTTAAATGAATTGCATAAATCAGGTAAAATTCTGCGAATTCACGGTGGTGCTCAGCTTGTTTCTGATCAAAGTAAAACAGAAAAAAGTTATCGTCAAAAACGTGAAATTAACAGCAAAGAAAAGTTAGAAATCGCTAAACGTGCCTGTAATTTGGTTCATGAAAACGAATCTATTTATGTTGGACCTGGAACTACTCTGGAATTGATGGTTGCTAATCTTAAAGTTAAACATCTTAGGATTGTTACTAACTCTTTGCCTGTCTTTGAAGCTGCCAGAACGAATATGAATGACTATGATTTAATTATGATTGGTGGATCTTATCGGAGGATAAGTGGCGCGTTTTTAGGTGCTTTAGCCAATAATGAATTAGCAACCATGTCATTTTCTGTTGGTTTTGTTGGTGTCAATGGGATTAAGGATTATGCTATGACAACTGCTAGCTTAGAGGAAGGGCAAACAGAGGGGATAGGGTTAGATCACTCGCAGCTTAAGTTTGTAGTTGCTGATTATTCAAAACTGAATCATAGTGATTTTCATCAGTTTTATGACTTACGTGACGTTGATGGTTTAATTACTAACCATGAAATTGCCCCAAATGTTGAGCAAAATTACAGTCAATTTACAACTGTGTATAAGTAGTTTTGCTGGAAGGAGTTTTAACTATGAAAGTTGTTATTGGTAGTGACAAAGATGGCTTTGACTTGAAAGAAAAAGTCAAAGCTTATCTTAAAAGTCATGATTATGATGTTTTGGATGTTACGCCTGAGCCCGCAGCAGATTTTGTTGAGTCAAGTTTGCAAGTTACCCATGAAGTAATGGAAAATGGCTTCAAAAAGGCCATTATGTTTGACGAATACGGAGTTGGGTCAGCAATGGCTTCTAATAAGGTCAAAGGGATGGTTACGGCCAACGTGAATGAAGAAAGAACTGCTCATATGACTGCGATGCATAATGGTGCTAAGGCCATTGCTTTAGGTAGCGGCATTGTAGGTGAAAAATTAGCATATTCGATTATTCAACGCTATCTTGATACGGAATACGCTGGTGGTCGTCACCAAATTCGGTTAAATATGCTAGAAGAAATGATCTAAGGAGGATTGCAATGTTTGCTAATGATAGACCGCAACCGGAGTTTGTTGAACCAGAAATTGATAAACATCAGGTGATTGCGCTCGGAAATGATCATATTGTGACTCCAGTCAAAATGGCAATCTCTGATCATTTAAAAGAAGAAGGCTATCAAGTTATTGATGAAGGCACTCATGATAATAGTCGTACTCATTATCCAATGTATGGTAAGCGCGTAGCAGAAGATGTAGCGAGCGGCCGTGCAGATTTAGGTATCGTTCTTTGTGGTACAGGTATTGGTATTTCAACTGCCGCAGACAAGAACGAAGGAGTTCGTGCTGCTATGGTAGGGGATGCTACTCAAGCAGTTTATGCACGCCAAGAGCTAAATGCTAATGTACTTGGTTTTGGTGGAATTGTACTCGGGCGTGACTTTATTTTTGATATTGTTGACGCTTATCTTGATGCTCATTATGAACCTAATGAAAAGAATCAAGCATTAATTAATAAAATAGATAGTATAGCTGAGCCAAATCCAGCTCAAAAGAATAATGTCCATTTCTTTGATGAAGAAAATAAGAAATGGGCTGAAGGTGTATATCACGACTAGTAAGTTGAAATAAAATTAGAATTTAATCGCACAAAGAAAAACCATGATCAAGCTGATTATGGTTTTTCTTTGTGTTTGTTGTAAGGGTAGTTTAAGCCTTTGGTATGAATCTAAGTGCTAAGTAACTGAGATTATTTTTGATATTTTTGAAAGAATTTCTAAAAAGCGTTTGCATTTTTGAATAGGGTTACATATAATATCAATTAGGCAAGTGAACAAAAACTAACATAAACGAACTAAAACGAAAACTTGTCGAATCAGAAAGGAGACTGTGCAGTGAGTCAAAATAGTTTATTTTTGCCAGATGCGGTATTTGTTAGCAATGCTAAAGATTCAAAAGAGCTTTTTGAGGAAATATCAGCTAAGCTTTTAGCCAAAAAATATGTTAAAGAAGATTTTTTCGTGCAAATTACGAAACGTGAGAAGAATTATCCAACAGGGATTGATACTTCTCCAATTGCTAAGGAGTTACCTAATGTTGCAATGCCGCATACAGAAAGTGAGTATGTTAATGCGAGGCTAATAGTACCGATTGCACTTAGTGAGCCAGTTGTATTTTATAACATGATTGTCCCAGATGAACAGTTGCAAGTTAAGTTTTTATTTATGATTTTAAATAATGATCCAGAAGGACAAGCTAACATACTCGCACAAATAATGGACTTTCTTAGACTAACGCCAGTTTCAGAATTACAAAGGTTGTTTAATTTCACTAATCCTGAGCAAATTTATCAGTTTATGAGTGAGAATTTTAAAAAATAATAGGAGGTTATTATGAGTAGAGAAGTTAAGTTTATTGCAGCGTGTGGTGCAGGAGTAAATTCTTCACATCAAATTAAAGATGCAGTAGAAGAAGAAATGAGAAAGCGCGGTTATAACGTTAAAGTTGATGCGTATATGGTTAAAGATGTCAATGAAGACCTACTTTCGAAATATGATGGCTATTTGACAATTGCCAAAACTGATCTTTCTTTTAAACCTAAGATTCCATTGATTGATGCAGGGGCAATTTTATACCGGATTCCGACAATGGCTAAGCCAGTTTATGACAATGTGGAAAAAGTTGTTAAGGAAATTAATGCATAGCGTTCTTTTTGAAAGGAAATAAAAATGAATGGGATAATTGATTTTGCCAACTCACTTTTTAAACCACTAATTGATATGGGTGCTGCTACAATCATGTTAATAGTTTTAACTTTGATTGCCTTAATCTTTCGGGTTAAGTTTTCTAAGGCACTTGAGGGTGGATTGAAGTTAGCTATTGCAATTACTGCAATTGGCAACATTATGAATATGTTAACCAATGCTTTTCAAAAGCCGATGATGCAGTTCGTCAAGCATACGGGTATTCACATGGATATGCAGGATATGGGCTGGGCACCGTTAGCTACGATTACTTGGGGTTCGCCATATACCTTGTTTTACTTGCTAGTTTTAATTATTTTAAATGTGGTTTTATTAGTATTGAATAAGACAAATACTCTAGATGTTGATATCTTTGATGTTTGGCATTTAGCCTTTGTCGGCTTGTTCTGTGTTTCTGTTGGAGCACCATTATGGCTTTCAACATTATTGGTATTGTTCATTGGAACGATGAAGATTATTAATTCAGATTTGATGAAACCAACTTTTAATGATTTGCTGGATGCACCTGAAGGCAACCCAATGACAACAACTCATATGAATTACATGATGAATCCAATAATTATGTTGTTTGATAAGTTCTTCGATAAGTTTTTACCTTGGCTTGACAAGTTCGACTTTGACTCAACTAAATTAAATGAAAAAATTGGTTTTTGGGGCAGTCGCTTTGCAATCGGAGTGTATTTAGGAATCTTTGTATCGCTGTTAGCAGGTAATAATTTCGCTACTGAGCAGGGTTGGAAAGATATGTTTACACTAGCCTTTGTTGGTGGCTCATGTATTGAATTATTTTCAGTTATCGGTTCTTGGTTTATTGCTTCAGTTGAACCATTGTCTCAAGGGATTGCTGATTTTGCTACTAAGAAATTTTCTGGTCGGACATTTAATATCGGACTTGACTGGCCATTCTTAGCCGGACGCTCAGAAATTTGGGCAGCGGCTAACGTTTTAGCGCCAATTATGATGATTGAAGCGATGGTTTTACCAGGTAATAGATTAATGCCTTTGGGTGGCATTATTGCGATGGGTGTTACACCTGCTTTATTGGTTGTTACTCGCGGAAAAGTTATTCGGATGATTATCATTGGTACAATTGAATTACCAATTTTTCTCTGGGCAGGTACGATGGTTGGACCTTTTGTTACTAAAATGGCCCACTCGGTTGGAGCTGCAATCCCAGCACATACTTTAGTTTCTGATACTACGATGGAAGGTCCAGTTGAAAAATTTATTGCCTACTTAGTTGGTAATGCCTGGAAGCAACATGGTATGTTTATTGTTTATGCTGTACTTGCTTTAGCAGCGTACTTATTATTGTTTATATGGTATGCAAAGCAAATGAAGAAGCGCAATGCGGAGTATGCAGCTGCTAATGAAAAAGCTTAACTAATTATAGGAAATTTTGATAAGGGATGATTAGGTTGAAGAAAACAAGAATTTCAAAAGCAGAAAAAAAGAGAAGAGATCGAGTTTTATTTTGGGCAGTGTTTGTAATAATAATCAATTTGCTACAGTTACTCTTTAAAAATTGGCTGACTAATTTAATCGCGATGGTTGGAACTATTTATGCTTTGTATAAACTTGTTGTTTACGACAATCCTAAAAATCGTTTTAGTCAAAGATTCTATGATTGGAAGGGTAAGCGAATTAGTAAGTAAAAAAATTGGAATAGAGAATTTGAAACTGAGCCTTGTGGCTCAGTTTTTTTGCTCATAAGTGGATAGCTTTTTTATATAGTTAATTGCATTGAACCGCTTTCTTTGATAAACTCAATAGTGGTATCAACCAGTTGAAAAAGAGGTGAAGTCAATGGAGAAACCATTATATCGGCAAGTAATTTCGGATTTAGAAAAACGGATCAATCATTTAAAGCCTAACGATCGCTTGCCCAGTGAGCGCCAATTGTTAATTCAGTATAATGTTAGTCGTAATACAATTCGATTAGCGCTGCAAGATTTAGAAGAGAGAGGACTTATTTACCGACTTCATGGTAAAGGCACGTTTGTTTCTAGTCGGTATCTTGATCAGCCTAATATTGGAGAGATGTATTCCTTTTCTGAAGAGGTGAGACGCTCAGGTCAAAAACCCACAACATTGAACCAGTCTTTAAAGCTAGTTGAACCGAATCAAAAGATTGCTGAGCAATTGAACTTGCAGAATGCAGAAAAAGCTTATGAGCTAGTTCGTTTACGGCTGGCTAATGATCAACCATATATTTATAGTAAAACTTATTTACCAGAGAAGCTTTTTCCTAGTCTAACATTGGATGAATTACAAGGTGTTCCATTATATGATGTACTTAAAGATAAATATAAACAGTTAGGTGTAATGGCTTTTGAAGATGTTCAAGCAGTTAATTTAGATAAGCAAGAAAGTGAATACTTACAAGAAGAGGTGGGTTCAGCTAGTTTGAAAATTTACCGTAAAACTATTAATGAAAAAAATGTTCCGATTGAATTTACAATTTCGGTAGCACGTGGCGATAAGTTTATTTATCGTTCGAAGCAATACAATCACTTACTTTAACTTTTACAGAAAGATAGGTATAAAAATGTTTTCTGAAACAGATGCAGAGTTGGAAAAAATAGGTGCTAAAATCACTACGCGTGAAATTCAGCAACAACCAAAGTTATGGCAAGAAACTTGGAAAATTTATCAAACCCAAAAAACAAAAATTGATCATTTTTTAGCTAATATTGAGCAAAAATATCATAAAATCAGAGTTATTTTTGCAGGTGCAGGTACAAGTGCATATGTAGGGAATATGATTACTCCAAACTTGCAAAAACAAGGTGATCGCAATAGTTATAACTTTGAGGCAATAGATACGACTAAATTGGTTTCAACACCGGAAAATTATTTTGAAGCAGACACACCAACAATTTTAGTTTCTTTTGCGCGAAGTGGGAATTCACCAGAATCGGTAGCAGCTGTTGAATTAGCTAAGAAATTTGTTAATCATTTATATCAAATTGCGATTACTTGTGCGCCTAATGGACAATTAGCAAAAGATTTAGCTAATGACAAAACGGGACTAGTTTTGTTGATGCCAGAAAAATCGCTAGATCAAGGATTTGCGATGACAGGATCTTTTTCTTGTATGAGTTTAGCGGCTTTATTAATCTTTGATACAATCGATGATCAGAGAAAGTCAGTAATTATTGATCAAATTGTGCAAATGGGTAGTAGTGTAATCGATCGTGAACCAGAAATTCAGTCTTTAGTTGAAACTGATTTTGATCGGATTACCTATATTGGTAGTGGTAGCCTTAGCGGACTAGCTGAAGAAACTCGTTTAAAGATTCTGGAGTTAACAGCTGGAGAAGTTGCGGCTTTATTTGATACTTCAATGGGATTACGTCATGGCCCTAAGTCATTTTTGAATAATAGAACTATTGTCTTTGATTATGTTTCTAATGATTCATACACGAGAAAATATGATTTAGATATTTTGAATGAAATTAAAGATGATCAGATAGTTCCACTTGTTATGGCGGTCGGTCAAGCAAAAGCTGGTCAAGATTTCGATGGAAAATCGTTTATGTTTAGTGCGGATCAGCTACTTCCAGATGCATATTTAGCATTGCCAGATGTTATGTTTGGTCAAACTTTAGCACTATTGACATCTGTTAAATGTCATAATAAACCTGACACTCCTTCACCTACTGGAACCGTTAACCGTGTGGTAAAGGGAGTTACAATTCATCAGTTTAATTAATAAAGTCTCTAAATAGTTTTTAAGAAGAACAGTTCATGTTCTTCTTTTTTATTGTTCTCATGGTTGACAAAAATTGGTTGGTACCTTATCATATATATTATGAAAGCGCTTAAAAATATAACGATAATATTTAATAGGAGGGAAGTTATATGAACATTGTAGGAGCAAGGGTCGATGAACGTTTAGTTCATGGTCAGGTTGCTAATCTTTGGACACCTAAGTTGCAGGTTGAACGTATCATTGTACTTGATGATGTGGCTGCAAAAGATGATGTTCAAAAAAGTGGCTTGAGAATGGCAACACCAATGACGACTAGATTAAGTGTTTTGTCAATTGATGTGGCTGCTGATCATTTAAAAAAAGGGCGATATGGAAAGCAAAGATTATTTTTAGTTGCTAAAAAACCGCAAACGTTCCTAGATTTAATTAATTTGGGCATACCAATAGATACAATCAATGTAGGCAATATGTCTAAACAGGATGATACTATTGAATTAACTAAGCAAGTTAATATTACGAAGCAAGATGCTGATATTTTTAAGAAGATATCAGATAAGAATACTGATTTAATTGTGCAAGTAAATCCTAGTGTCGATGCACGCAATTTACTTAAACTAATTGATGATAATGTGAAGTAGGGGGAAAATATAATGACTTGGTGGCAAATAGTACTGCTTACTTTGTATGCTGGCTTAGAAATACTCGATGAACTACAAATTTATTCTGCATTGAATACCCCCGTAGGTGCTGGCTTAATAGCTGGTCTAATTATGGGAGATATGCAGACTGGTTTGATTATTGGGGCATCAATGCAGTTAATGGTACTTGGAGTCGGTACTTTTGGTGGAGCATCTAAAATTGATGCTACGACAGGTACAGTTTTGGCAACTGCCTTTTCAACTAGTGTTAAAGGCATGAGTCCTCAGACTGCTATTTCTTCAATTGCAGTTCCTGTTGCAGCGATTATGGTTGAGCTAGATGTTTTAGCAAGATTTACTAATACTTATTTTGCGCATCGAATTGATCACCTGATTGATCAAGAAAAGGTTAACTATAAAGCAGTTGAACGAAATGTTTTATACGGTGCAATTCCCTGGGCATTATCCCGCGCAGTTCCCGTGTTTATTGCTTTGGCATTTGGACGAGGGTTAGTACAAACGATTGCTAATGCTTTAAATGGTGATTTACAGTGGTTAGGAACCGGACTAACAGTTGCTGGGGCAACGCTACCAGCGGTTGGCTTTGCAATTTTGCTTCGGTATCTACCTGTTAAAAAACATGCGGCATATTTAATTCTTGGATTTACTATTACGACGTTATTCTCAGTATTATTTACTAATATTCAAACTTTGGGTGCCGGAATTGCCACAGTGAATAAAGAATTTAGTGCAATCTTTAATGGATTACCAATGCTAGCGATTGCTTTAATTGGTTTGGCTTTTGCTATTTTGCACTATAAGAGTATTCCAACTAACTCTGCAGCAACGTCAAGTCCAGCGCCTGAGAATAAAGCAGCTATTACTGATACTACAAATGATGAGGGAGAAATTACTGATGACGAACTCTAAGCCAAAATATAAGTTAACTAATAAAGACTTTAACCAAATTAATCGTAGATCGTTATTTGGTTTTCAACTAGGTTGGAATTATGAAAGAATGCAGAATAGTGGCTATTTGTATACGATTCTGCCACAGCTAAGAAAGATCTATGGTGATGATACCCCTGAATTAAAGGAAATGATGAAAACACATATGCAGTTTTTCAATAGTTCTAATTTCTTTAATACAATTATCACTGGGATTGACTTGGCGGTTGAAGAAAATGAAGGAATTGCAGGCAAAGACACTGTAACTAGTATGAAAGTTGGGTTGATGGGGCCATTTGCTGCAATTGGTGATTCAATCTTTGCTTCATTAGTACCAACAATTTTTGGCGCGTTGGCAGCTTCTATGGCAGCTCAAGGTAATCCAATTGGCGTTTTGATTTGGATTGTAGCAAGTTTATTAATTTGTGTCTTTCGTTGGAAACAACTAAACTTTGCCTATGATAAAGGTGTTTCGTTAGTGACAGATATGCGTGATCGCTTAAATGCTTTGACTGATTCAGCTACTGTACTGGGTGTATTTATGGTTGGTGCTTTAGTGGCCACGATGGTTAATATTAAATTTGCTTGGGTACCTAAAATTGGTAAAGTTTCAATGAATATTCAAAATAACCTAGATATGATTATTCCTAAATTATTGCCTGCTGCTGTGGTTGGCTTTGTTTATTGGCTACTGGGTAAAAAAGGTATGACTTCAACAAAAGCAATTTTAATCGTATTAGTTTTATGCATTATCTTAGGTGGTACAGGAATTATTGCTAAGGTGTAGCTGTCTAATTGTTTGTACTTTGAATAAATATAAATTTAGTAAGCGACTAGCATTAACTGGTTGCTTACTTTTTTGTTGTCAAAAAAGCTCTTAGTAATTTTTATGATTACTAAGAGTTTTTAACTAACAATTATTTTTATTTTTAGAAAATCAGCTGGATCGTTTCTAATGGCTTAAGTTCTGTATTAATTGTGGCAATGTCAGCTTTAATATATATTTTAACTTCTTTTTTAGTAACCATAGTACCATTTTGTCTAATAATCAGTGCCCTTGTCTTCGGTAATCTTGCTCCCAGATGCCAGTTAATTTGGTGGTAACCATCTGAGGAAAAGTTGGCTAACCATACCGTTTTTCCATTATCTGCAATATTTAATTTAACATTGGGCATATTAACTAAATAATCAGTTGGTTGAATACTGTCAAGCATTTGTTGAAGTAATCCTTGTTTGTAACTAGTGAATTGTGATTTCCAGTCACCATTGGGGTCTTGCTCTAATGGTAAGACAATAATATGGTGGTCAATGACTGTCATCACGTTTCCTAGCTCATCGTCAGTTGAGCTGTATGCCTTTGACCAAACCTTGACGTCAGCATTCTCTTCATAAGTTAATTTTAAATAATTTTCTTTTTGTAGCATAGTGATTCGCGGATTTTTAACTTCATTGACAGTGTGATTATCTGCTTGTTCAAAAGCCTGATAACCAGTACGCGATTGGTGCCAACTAGCTTTTTTGATATGCAGTAAGTGACTTAAATTGCGATCAAGTAAGACTTGAATGCTTTGTGCATCTAGCAAAACTACACTATTTTTAAGCAAGTCAGAGATTTCGTCATTGGGATAGTTACGCAGTAGTTGACCAGAAATAGCCAGTATTTGATTTTTAATTTTAGGATTTTGTTTTACTGGTAAAATGGTAGTCGCAAACCCAAACGAACTTAGAAGGCTAGCCCAACTAGTTTCTTGTGGTAGTAGTTCTTTAGTTTCCTTACCCGTTGCAGTTTGCAAGGTATAACTAGAATCTTGATTGACCAAAATTTTAATTCCATTCAAATGGTCCATTTGTAAGCGATGGTCTAACAGCTGGTTAACGAAAGGCTTGATTTCGGCTAACACTTCAGCATAGCTCCAGGTACTGTTAATTCCATTGCCCATCATGTCGAATAAATTTAGCATGATACCTTTGCTACCAATCAGAGCAGCAGTGATAATCTGAAACTTGGTAAAATTTAGTGATTTAACAAAGGGTGAATACATATAACTTTCAAGTTCCGGATAAAATTCGGTATCGCTACCCAAATAGGCTGCCGTAACTCGAGTATATTCTTCAAAAGTGCGACTATATTGTAAAGGTGCGACTTCATTATAAGCTGGTAGGTGAGGGCGAGCCACTTTTGGATGATTTAATCCCGCTTGTGCTGCAAATAAGTTATTCCAATCACGCCCTTCTAGAGCATGCCAATTGGGAGCAGAAGTCATTTGGGCTAGATCTGTTTCTGGGCTAACTTTATGAACGGCTTGCTCGATTAAATGTTCAGTTTCAATCATTTCTTTGCGAGCTTGATCAAGATAGATTTTACGCTCAGCAGTGGGTTTTCCCGGTTTAAGCATTTGCTTGACAAACTCGGAGCGTGATTCATTTTTTCCTAACTTTTCTTGATAAATTTGCATGTGATAATCACAAAAACACATTAGTTTCAATGGCGAATGGTTAAAATGTCGAAAGTCATCTTCAAGCCATAAGCGTCTGGGATGCAGACTAGCATATTGGGCATAGATGGTAGAAATATACTTACGCCAGCCTGGGTCGGCAGGACATGCCATGTCCTGAGATTTATGTCCGTCAAGATCGACAAAAGTATTAATGCCAAGTTCAGGATTGACCTCATAACCGCGATCAGAATGCATAATAGTGGTCCACGGATTTAAACTGGTTGTAACGCCGATTTTACTTAGTTTTTTTTGTAGAGGCTTAATTGCATCTAGCCAAAGCTGAGTTTCTTGTTCTGTTAAATGACTATGGTTTAGTTCTTCACCATTTATAAAAAAAGCAACGTCATCAATTTTTCCTTTTTTGACAAAGTCAAGCAATTTTTCGTCTTTTTCTGGTGTGTTAGTTCTGGGATCGAGCATATATCTAAGTGCGTATGTATAAGGCATAATAATCTCCTAAATCTGTGAATGGCAATAATTATTTGATTCCTATTTTATCATAAAAGCGCTTTTTTAATAATTCAATATCTATTAGATTGAGTAAAGTTTTACCATTTTTCAGGATAAAAGTGAAAAGCTTTACATAAAGCGTTGCAACGCTTCAAAAGGGAATTATAAGAGTATATAATAATGGTGTGCGATTAAAATGAACGTTAAAGGAGATAAATAATGAGAAAGATTTCTTCAGAAGTTGCTCAGCATATGGAAAATTTGTCAACTAATGATGGTATTATTACGGCTTTGGCTATTGATCAGCGTGGCTCACTTAAAACAATGTTAGCAGAAGCTGCTAATAAACCGGCAGATGAAACCACAATTGTTGATTTTAAAAAAGCGATTTCAAGTGAGTTAACTCCCTATGCTTCAGCGATTTTAACTGACCCAGAATATGGTTTGCCAGCTACTAAGCTAAGAGATAAGAACTGTGGGTTGCTGCTTTCTTATGAAAAGACTGGCTATGATACAACTGAACCAGGTAGAATGCCAGACTTAATTGCTGACCAATCAGGACTGAGAATTAAGAATGAAGATGGTGATGCGATTAAGTTCTTGCTTTACTATGATCCGGACGAAGGTGAAGCAATTAATGATAAGAAGAAGGCCTTTGTAGAACGGGTTGGTGCTGAAGCTAAGGCGAATGAATTGCCATTATTTTTGGAACTTTTGACTTATGATGCTAAGATTTCGGATGCTAAAGGTGAAGACTTTGCCAAGGTAAAAGCTGACAAAGTGATAAAGACCATGAAAGAATTCTCGGCTGAAAAATATGGTGTAACAGTTTTAAAGGTTGAAATTCCGTTTAATATTAAGTACGTTGCTGGCTTTAATGGTGATAATAATGTTGTTTATACACAAGAGCAAGCTAAGGACCTGTTAAAGAAGCAGTCTGAAGCAACTGATTTACCATATATTTTCTTATCAGCTGGTGTAACTTCAGAAGAGTTTATCGCTGAAATTAAAATGGCTGAAGAAGCTGGAGCAGATTTTAATGGAGTTCTTTGCGGACGAGCTACTTGGAAGCCATCAATTAAGCCATTTGCTGCTGAAGGAGAAGAAGTTGGTCGTGAGTGGTTAGCAACTAAGGGTAAAGCTAATATTGAAAATCTTAATGAGTTGCTAAAGGGAGCCAAATCTTGGCGTGATAAACTCACAGTTGAAAAATAAAGATTATTTGTTAGCTAAAAAGCTTTCTATCAGAAAAAGATAGAAGGCTTTTTGTTTGGAATTAAAAATTTTGAGTTGTTAATTACTTTTATAAAAATTAGCGCGAACAGAGTATGCATCACAAAAAATTCGCGTCATTATCTGTAGAGGCAAACGGGACCTAACTTCATATTCAGGAAAATAATTAGTTTTAGATTTATAACCGATAAAAGAAAGAGTCGAAAATGCAAGGATTTTTCCAGCTTTATTAGTTGTAAATGTTAAAACAGGAATATCGTTTTTACTCAATTTTTGAGCAGCAGCTACTAGTTCATCGGTTTCTCCATTAAGAGTAATGAAGATTGCTAGTGCATCTTTTTTAATTTTGCTAGCGATCGTTCTAATGATATTAGGATCAGAATGAAATTCGCAGTATTTACCCGTTAATTGCAACTTGACCATAATTTCTTCAGCAATTGATTCTGATAGACCGCGAGCAAAAATATATACTATTTTAGCTTGTTTAGTCATTGAAATGCTGTCTTCAATAGTGCTGTAACTGAGGTTGTGTAAAGTATTATTCATTTCAATTTCGTTTTTGGTAATGACGCTGCGAATTTTATCGTCAGCTTCATTTAATACATTGAAAGTTGAGTTGGAATTATTCCTAATTTTTAACGATTCACGATATGATGTATAGCCGCCGTAGCCCATTTTTTGCATTGTCCGAACAATGGTCGCGGTTGAAACATGAGCATACTGGCTTAATTTTACAATTGACATTTTAGCAATTTTTTCTGGATTATTTTCAACAATATTCCAAAGGTGTAATTCAGTTGGGCTGAGTTCTTTAGTTGGCATATGACGACCTCTTTTGTAACAAATTTTCAGTTTATTTTAGTAAACGCTATCAAATAAGAAAAACGTTACACCTAATTATCTTTATAATAATCTAAAAGGCAAGGAAAAGGAGAAAAAAGCGATGATTTATACCGTAACTTTAAATCCCGCAATCGATTTGGTAATTGTAACCCAAACACTAGAACCCAAAGTTGTTAATCGAACGGAAAAGTTTGAATTACAGCCTAATGGTAAGGGAGTTAATGTTTCATTTATTTTAAAAAAGTTGGGGATAGATAATATTGCAACAGGTATTGGTGGTGGTTTTACCTTAGATTACGTTACTGCAGGCTTAAAAGAACAAGGAATTAAGACAAATTTCTTAAAAGTTGCAGAACCAACTAGGGTAAATGTTTTTACAGATGTCTTAGATCAGCATACTGAATATAAAGAAGTTAACCCAGGTCCGTATATCGAACAGAAAGTTCAAGATGATTTTTTAGCCTACTTTGATGCTAACCTCGAATCTGGTGACACAGTTGTAGTTTCAGGTAGCTTTTCTGAAGGAATTGAACCAAACTTTTTAGTAAAAATGGCACAAGTCGTGCAAACTAAACAGGCAAAATTAGTGATAGATAGCAGTTATGCTGAAGTTATGGATACACTTAAGTTTCACCCGTTTTTGTTTAAACCTAATGATGAAGAATTAGCTGCTCTGTTCGACTTTAAGGGAATAATGACTGAGCAAATGACAATTGAATTTGCTGAAAAGTTAGTACAAGCCGGATGTCGCAATATTTTGGTTTCTTTAGGAGCCAATGGTGCGGCTTTAATTAATCAAGACCAGATTTTATTTGCAAATGCTCCCAAGATTGAAGTAGTTAACTCTGCTTGTGCTGGGGATACGATGCTAGGAACTTTCATTGCCTTATTAGAAAAAGGAAAGTCGAATGCAGAAGCTCTTAAAGTAGCAGTAGCTGCGGGAAGTGATACTGCTAGTAAGACTGGGTTAACCGACTTTGAATTAGCAAAGTTATTACCACAGATTGATGTTAAAGAAAGGAAAAATTAAAATGGCTAAATATGATTTGGTTGGTGCGACTGGCTGTGCAACAGGAGTTGCCCACACCTTTATGGCTGAAGAAGCCTTAGAAAAAGCTGCCCAAAAGTTAGGCTATACCATTAAAATTGAGACTCACGGTCAAACGGGAGTTGAAAATAATTTATCTGATGAGGAAATTGCAGCGGCTAAGGCAGTAGTTATCGCATCTGATATTGATGTTGGAACAGATCGTTTTGCGGGTAAGAAGTTATTGGTCGTACCGGTAGCACGCGGAGTTAAAGAACCTGAAAACTTAATTAAACAGGCTTTAGAAGCACCGATTTATAAAGATGGACAGACGGCTACAAGCTCAGGTGACAGTAGCGCTGCTAGTGCAAAATTAGGTAATAAAATTTATACCTCTTTAATGAATGGTGTTTCTCATATGTTGCCATTTGTAGTTGCTGGTGGGGTTTTAATGGCTATTTCCTTTTTCTGGGGAATTAATTCAGCCGATCCCAAAAGTAGCGAATATAATCAATTTGCTGCGATGCTAAACACTGTCGGTAGTACGACAATGAACCTAATGGCACCAGTATTAGGCGCCTATATTGCTGAAGCATTGGCACAAAGAACTGGATTTGTAGTTGGCTTAGCTGCTGGTTTCATTACTTTTAATGGCGGAGGCGGATTTTTAGGCGCAATTGTTGGTGGGTACTTAGCAGCAATTGTTGTTTTAGGATTACAAAAATTACTTAAACCTTTGCCTGATGACAAGTTTAGGGGACTAAAATCAATTTTCCTATTACCAGTATTAGGAGTATTTATTGCCGGTGCAATTATGTTCTGGTTGAATACACCAATTAAGGCTCTTAATGTTGGCTTAATGGCGTGGTTAAAGGGCTTTGAAAATACTAATCCAGCACTTTTAGGAATTATTGTTGGCTTTATGTGTGCAGCCGACTTTGGTGGCCCGATTAATAAGGCAGCCTATGTTACGGGTACTGTATTACTGGCACAAGGAAACTACTACTTCATGGCGGGTGTTTCAGCTGCTTGTATTGCACCACCACTAGCAACTGGTTTTGCGGTTTTGTTCAATCCTAAAGCATATTCTAATAGTGAAAGAGCAGCCGGTTATGTTAACTTTTTATTAGGGTCAACTCATATTACTGAAGGTGCGATTCCTTTTGCTACTAAGCACCCATTGTGGAATATTCCAGCTTTTATGGTTGGTTCAGCTGTAGCATCAGTTTTGACTTACATTACTAAAATTACGGTTCCTGCACCGCATGGTGGTTTTATTGTTTTACCATTAGTAAACAAGCCACTTCTATGGGTATTGTGGATTTTAATTGGTGCCGTGATTTCTGGAATTTTGTTAGCATTAATTGCTGGTAGATTTGCTAAAAAAGAAGCAGCATTATCTGAAAATTTAACTGTTGTTAACGATACCACTACTCAAGTTTTAAATGAAAATGAAGAGTCACATGATCCTAATAGTATTCTGAATGTTAAGAATATTAAAGTTGGTGTTGATGTTAATAGTCGTGACGAAGCATTAAAATATTTAGCAAATATGGCCGTGGAAAACAACCTGGCTACCGATAGCGAAAAAGTTTTTGACAGTTACATCACTAGAGAAAAAGAGGGTTCAACAGGGATGACTGACGGCTTTGCTATTCCTCACGCTCAATCTGCTGTAATTAATAAGTCAGCTATGCTTGTGTTGAAATTAGAGCATCCAATTGATTGGCGGTCTTTAGATGGCAAGCAAACTGAAATAGTAATTTCTTTTCTAATTCCTCAAGTTGATAGTAATGAACATCTAAAATATTTGTCTAACACTGCCAAGTTATTAACGCATGAAGACTTTATTGCAGAATTAAAATCAGCTAAAACACCAGAAGAAATAAAAGCATTATTTGCAACAGAATAGTTCAAGCAAAAAGGAGCACTTCATTTCGAAGCTTGCTCCTTTTTAAATGTTAAAACGATAAGTATACAAGTTAGGATTGTAATAAGATGTAAACACGCCTAATGCTACCCTTTCACCATTAGTCAGAATTGTATCAGTGTTTTCTAGAGTCTTTAGTAAAAAATCTTCTTTCAAATTAAGCAGCTCTTGCTGCTTTTTTGTTGCTTTAATGGCTTTTATTTCTACAAAATTTTGAATCACCGGTAATTTTAACTTTTTTAAATAAGCATATAAAGAGTTATTTAAAAGGTCAAATTCCACATGCTTAACAATTTCAGCATTTAGATAATCATCAGTAATTGCGATTGGTTTTTGATTTCCGGTTCGCAACCGTTTGAAATGATGTAATTTACTGTAATTTTGCTCAGAGTCAAAATCGTTACTATCTAGATAATTTGAAGTATCCTCAACAAGTTCATAGGATAACAAAGTTGATCCTGGAGTCATTTCTTGTCGTTTTATGAACTCGGTAAAACTGACATCGTCATTGATTACGCGTAAAACATTCTTTGACTTTACAAATGTGCCTCTACCAGCTATGCGGGTGACATAGCCCTCTTTTTCAAGATTCTTGAGTGCTTTGTTCACAGTCATCCTACTATAGCCGTATTTTTCGCCAATTTCGACTTCGGGCGGTAATTGATCGCCAATATTTAATTTTCCTTTATTAATCTGATCGATATAAAAACGTTCAACTTGTTTGTATTTTGGTTCCATTGCATTCTCTTATTTTATATACTTTGTCATTTTCTATTAGAAATCACCATTTTAGATAATTATACCTTAAGTCAAAAATAAATTCTGAGGGAATATAAATATTACTGATAAATGTATATACCACAAATATAAAAGGCAAAAGACACATTGCTTCATATCAATTGTCACCGATATATAAATAAAAATAGCAGATATTTTTATAAAAATCGTTGCAAAATGTATATACATAGAGTAAAATTTATTTAAATTTAATGTTCACGCTAACATTTTAAGGACGTGTAGAACAGAATAATTTTTAAATAACACGGAATTTTGACATTGATTTAAAGGAAGTGAGCAAATGAGCGAATACATTATAGCTACTCATAGTTATTTAGCGGAAGGTTATCATAAGTCAATCAGTTTTTTTAATGATGCACTCACCAATGTGCACTATATAAATGCTTATGTAGACGGACAAAAAACGTTTACCGACCAGCTAAAAGAAAAAATAATTGATTTAAAGGGTAACCAGATAATTATTTTGACTGATTTACCTGGAGGTAGCGTTAATAAAGAAGCACTAGCTTTAATTAAAAAGTTTGATTGTAAAGTTATTAGTGGTATTAATCTTTCTCTGGTTTTAGAACTAGTAATGTCGGGTAAGGAAAGCCTAACTGATAAAGAAATTAATGCTGCAGTTAAACAATCAAGACAGCAAATTGTCTATATTAACGATTTATTGAAAGAAGATGACTTAGATGATTAGTTTAGTAAGAGCAGATGATCGATTGGTTCATGGTTTGGTGGCTGTGTCTTGGACCAATCAGCTGCATCCTGACATTTTATTAGTTGCCAATGATCATGCAGCTAATGATGCCATGTCAAAGATGACGATGAAGTTGGCTAAACCAGCAGGTGTCACTTTAGGAATTAAGGATTTGAAATCAGCAATAGCGATTTTAAATAATTCAAAATATGCTAATAAGAAGATTTTTGTTGTTACAGAAAATGTTCGTGATGCATTGACTCTAAAGGAAAGAGTTGAAAGACTTAAAAATGTCAATGTAGGTACAGCCGGTATTCATTATCAAGATGCTGTTGCAGTATTACCACAGGTAAAAATGACTGAAGACGAATTTGCATGTGCACAAAAGCTAGATCAGCAAGGTGTTGAAGTTTTTGCTCAGGTGAATCCCACAACTGAAAAATTGAACTTTTCAGGAATTAAAAAAGCTTTTAATAAATAATTTAGATGAAAGGAGTAATGTAAATGTTACAAGGGATCTTAGTTGCGCTAATCGGTGGATTAGCCTATATGGAAAGTCGAATTGGTGGGCAGCACATGCTAGATCGACCAATAATTATTGGTCCATTGGTTGGATTAGTGATGGGCGACTTCAATACTGGACTGGTTCTAGGAGGACAATTGGAACTCGTTTGGATGGGCTTAGTCGGCATTGGCACGACTACGCCACCTGATGTGGTTGTTGGTTCTGCATTGGCTACAGCTTTAGCGATAAAAACTGGAGCTAATTGGCAAACAACGTTAACATTGGCAGTTCCAATTGCTTTAATTGCGCAGATTATTCAAATTGCTATTGGCAGTTTTAATACTGTATTTACTCATTATGCTGATAGGCAAATAGAAAAGAAAAATTGGAAAGGAATTGCAATAGGAGAATGGGGCGGAGTAGCCATGTTCTTTTTGGCCAAGTTCGTCCCAATATTAGTTGGCTTTTTAGTTGGTACGCCAGTAATTAAACTGATAGTGAAATCTATTCCAAAGGTAATCCAGGACGGTTTGGCCCAATCAGGGAACTTGTTACCTGCTTTAGGGATTGCCATGTTAATGCAGTTAACTTATGACAAAAAATATGCACCATTTTTATTTTTAGGTTTTGCATTAGTTGCATTCTTGAAAGTTCCAATGATTGGCATCGCCATGTTTGGCTTTATAATCGCATATGTTTACTATCAATTTAAGCCGCAAGCAAATAATGACGAAGGAGAGTTACTATAATGGATAATGCAGTATCGGAGCAAAAATCAAAGAAAAAGCTGACTAAAAAAGATTTGCGCAGTGTTATGTGGCGTCACTATCAATTGTTAGGCTCGTTTAATTATGAAAGACAGATGGCTTTAGGCTATGCTTGGTCAATGACCCCTGTTTTAAAACGCTTGTATGGTGATGATGAGGAACAATTACAAAAGGGTTACCAGCGTCATTTAGAGTTCTTTAACTGTTCAGCTTCTGTTTCACCGATGATTCTTGGAATTAGTTGTGCAATGGAAGAGCAAAATGCTAATTCTGAAGATTTTGATGCAAGTTCTATTAATTCGGTTAAATCTGCATTAATGGGTCCCTTAGCAGGTATCGGTGACTCCATGTTTTGGGGAACACTGCGAGTTATTGGTGTTGGTATTGGGGCCCCACTGGCTATTAAAGGCAGTATTCTAGGACCAATTTTATATTTCTTGATTAACGTGATTCCTAGTGAATTGCTGCGTTGGTTTGGCTTTAAATTGTCATATGAAGGTGGAAATAAATTTTTGGCTAAAGCCAGTGAAGACGGGACTCTAGAAAAGTTGACTGAAGCAGCTAAGATATTGGGCTTGGTGGTTATTGGTGCAATGATAGCGTCGATGGTGATTATCAAGGTGCCGATGGTACTGAAATTTGGTGGTACCAAAATCAAAGTTCAAGAGACACTGGATTCATTATTGCCTGATTTATTACCTCTATTGTTAACATTTGGTTGTTATGGCTTGTTGCAGAAAAAGGTGAACGGAACAGTTATTTTGATTGGTTTGATTATTTTAGGCATATTAGCTGTAGCTGTTGGTTTGTTATAGTTTATGCAACCAGTAATTATTGTAATTTTATTGTTCGGTGCAGTATTTTTAAGTTGGCTAGCGCAATCACAATTAAATAAAAAATTAACGACTAAACTGTTAAAGTACGAAAAAAGTGGAGATCAAAAATCATATTTTAATTTGCTTAAGTCGCCTATTACAACTATTTGTTTGTCAAAAAGAACCAGACTATTGCTAACTTTAGATTACTATTTGGCTTATGAGGATCGAAAAGGGATTAATAAAGTGGTACTGCAACTAGTTGATCAACCGGTAAATCTTGTTAAAGACAAAGATACTTTGATTTATTTAATGCGTTCATACCTATATTTTCTTGAAAATAAGGATCTGGCGATGGTAGAGCAATTAGAAGTTTTTATTTTAGATAATTGTGAATTGTCTGAAGTAAAGTCGGAAATTAATATACTGCATCAGGTATATTTAGCACCTAGTGAACAATTAATTACTCAATTAGAAGAACAGCTTAAGTCGACTGATCGGCCTGAACAAAAATTAATAATCTATCAACGTTTAAACTTGGTAGCTGAGCAATTGGGTAATGAACAACAAGCCGAAAAATATCTTACTAGAATGCAAGAACTAGCTAAAAATAACATAAAATTAGAAAAAATGGAGGATTTTTAAAATGACAAAACTTACAATGATGGGCCATGTTGAGGATACTGCAAGGGTGTTACAAAGAGCCTTTGATGAACGAAATGATTATGGTAAGGAATTTATTGATTTCTGGCTAAAGAATGATTTTAAGAAAGTGATCTTTACAGGTTCTGGAACATCTTATAATGCTATGCGGGTAGTTCGAAATATGTTTGTCAAATTGCTAAAAGTTGAAGGTGTGGCAATTGAACCTAATGTCTTCACTTATTCTGAAAGTATTAATCCAAGCAGTGTATTTAGGGATGACCAAATTTTAGTTGTTGGATTATCACAACATGGAGATAGTTATTCAACGTGTGATGCATTGAAGCATGCACAAGAATTAGGCTATGCTACTGTTGGAATTTCTGAACAACTGGGATCTGCTATTACTAAGATTGCTGATCACTATATCCATTTAGTTTGTGAAGAAGAACAAGTAGGCCCTGAAACTCGCGGTTATACAGAAACTTTATTGCAATTTTATTTGTTAGCAGTTGAAATTGCACATAAAGAAGATTTAATTGGTCAAAATAAATATCAAAAGTTGCTTGATGATGCACAAAAATTAGTTGAGGATTTCCCAACTGTAGTCAAGGAAAGTACAGCCTGGTTTGAAAAACATCAAGATGAACTAGTTAAAATGGATAAGTCTTCAATTGCAGGATTTGGGTATAATTATCCAACCGCTCAAGAAGCAAGGTTGAAGTTCTTTGAAACTTTTGGACGTCAAAGTTCAGCCTATGAACAAGAAGAACAACTGCATGGGCCATTACGTGCCTACGACAAGAATAACTATATCTTCTTGATTGGTGGTAACGCTGGTGCTGAGTTTGATAGAATGGTTGATGTTGCTGCATATTATCGTAGAGCATATGGTGAACATGTTTTTGTGATTTCTGCAGAAGATTTTCCTGTTACTGACAGAGATTTGAAGTTTAGTGTTAAGACTAGTGATATTTTATCGCCAATATTTTATGTGGTTCCGTTCCAAGTTTTATCGGCAAAATTATGTGAAAAAGTTGGAATTGATACAAGTGTTAGTCCTGTAACCGATAAATCGATTTCTGGGCATATGGAAGCTTAGCAATAAGAGGTTTATCTAATAAAAAGCTTTGTAATTATTTAGAATTGCAAAGCTTTTTTGTGTTATTATGTTTGTCGATCATCTGGCTTTTACTGTTTCTGTTGCAAAAATATGATTCTACCGATGCTAGTTGGAAAATTAGTTGCTAGTTTTAGTGTTGTTAATTGAACAAAAGAAAGTCTAGAATTTTTATTTAAACCGATAGCCTTCAATCTTATCTAAATACTGTTTACGTCTGGCGTAACTTGAATTAGTGATTTTGCCAAAGTGTAGCCAGTGACGCCCGCGCATCCCTAATTGGCGCAAAGTCTGATTGATGAATACTTTTTTAATGGCGTTTCCGGCAAAAAAACGTAAATAAAATTTTGGGGAGGTTGACGTTGTCAATACGTAAGCATGTTTGACGTTATTCAGTTTGCCATGAATTCCAGTAGAACTGACGGTATGTGAAAGTCCTTCTCCTTCTTTCATTACTTTATCGATAAAGCCCTTGAGCATAGCGGGGATACTGTTCCACCAAAGTGGTGTAATGAAAATTACAGTTGAAGCAGTTTGAATTAAGGTCAAATATTTTTTGACTAGTGGATCATGAGTACCACCTTCATGAAACAAGCGTAATTCTTCTTGATCATAAATCGGATTAAATCCTTCATTATATAAGTCAATTATTTGGTAGTTTCGTTTTTGGTTAGTTAAGGCAACCGTAACCTTAGTCAAGATTGCATGATTAAAACTTTTTTCATAAGGGTGACAATAGACGATTAGTGTATCCAATTTGGGGTACCTCTGTTATTAGTATTAATGAATTATCATTTTATCCTTTTTACCATAGTTATCTGCTTGGTGCAAATAAACTCTATAATAAAAAAACTGCCTTATCACTAAGACAGCTCAACTAGAAATTATTCTGCACATTTCTTGGCATCATTCATTGCTTGCATGATTGATGGATTTTTTGAATGACAATCTTTAATCATTTGAAGATCTGCTTCTTCCAAGGTAACGGTATATTTAGTCATAATTTGTTCCTTTCTTTAAAAAAATCTATGTTAACTATAGCACTTTTAACTTAAGCAAGAATAGTATTTTTGCATTTATGTTGCAAATAATCTTTTTAATACAACGGTTAAGCAGCTACGTAATGGCTTTCTTGCTAGTAGCAAGTACTAACTGAAGGATAATGCTTAAGCCATTTTCGCACTGACAAATGGCAGTTTGAAATATATTACAAATGTTACAGAAAACAGTTCTTAGGTAACCTTTTTTTAAAGGTTGAGTGATAGTTCTGTTATGCTTCTGACACGTTAGCACTGTACTATATAAACAATCAAATTAATTAGTATCGTTTTACAATAATTAATTTGAGAAAGGAATAGATATAGAATTTTTTTATTAAGGAGATAATTTTTTGAAGGTAAAATCCATCTTAGTTAAGTCGGCAGCAGTAGCGGCCTTGTCAATTTCAAGTGTAGCGTTAATGAACAGTACCAAAGCTGATACGGTTCAAGCTGCCACAGTTGAGAATGATGCTACAGTTGTAACCGTGAATTATGTTGATGGCAATTCAATAAATGTTTGGAATAGTTATGATAATCCTGTAGCTACTGGACAAGTTTTACCAAGTAATTCTTCTTGGAAAGTCATTAAAACCGCTTATGATGCTAATGGCGAAAAGTGGTATGACTTGGGTAAGAATCAATGGGTTAGAGCTAAGTTTGTTAATCCAGGTAATACACCTGCAGATTCGGCTCAATCAGAGCAAACAAGTACTGCAACTAGTGAAAATACAGTAGATACGACCTCGAATTCTACTACTCAAAGTTATGTAGCAACTACTACTGATTCGGATTCCAGCGCTAAGGCTTGGATTGCTAATCGGGAATCAGGTGGCTCATACAGTGCACAAAATGGCCAATACATTGGCAAATATCAACTTTCTGCTTCATACCTTAATGGTGATTATTCAGCTGCTAACCAAGAGCGCGTAGCTGATAATTATGTTTCAAGTCGCTATGGTTCATGGGCAGCTGCTAAAGCCTTTTGGCAAGCAAATGGTTGGTACTAAAACAAAACATTAAAATCAAATAAATATGTAATACCCCAAATAACAAGCGCTAGTTAAAAATAGTGCTTGTTTTTTAATTTAGTGAATGTTTGTAAATCACTTAATTGCAATTGGAGTCGGTGGGCTTTAAAATAACGAGTAAGCTTGTTGAATTAAGGCGCTATTCTTGAGGAAAATGATGAAGAAAAAGAAATTGGTAATTGCTGTAATTAGTGGATTCATGATGCTGGTGGGATTTGGTATTAAAGAAGCTAGTGAGCTGCTAGCTGTCCAAGCAGCAACGGTAAAGGGCTATATTAAGGTTAAGCATCATCAAAGAGTCAGGCTGTATCATTTATCGGGTAAACACTCCAATTACTATGCCTTAGCAAAATATCGTTATCCATATAGCAAGAAAGGTAAAATCGGTCGTAAAAAACTGGTTGCCTATAAAATTGGAAACAACTCGCATTGGATTTTGGCTAAAGATGTTAAGCTAAGCAAGCCAGCAGCTAAATATCAGCAAGCTAAACTAAAATTGCCCAAGGGTTATACTAAAAAGGCATTGTTACAAGCATATCAAGGAAAGCCAAGTAAGGCTTTCGTGACTGCTTCAATGCAGGGAATGCAAGATAATAACTTTAGTAGGGGTAAAAAAAGTGAGAATAAGCGAGATGAGCAGGAACAAGTTGACTTAACTAATGTGTCGCAAACTCAACTAACTGAGCTAACTTCATTTAGTTTACGGTTAATTAATAATGCGCGAAAAGATTTAGCTTTAAAGCCATGGGTGAATAGTTCAGGCACGCAAAAACTCGCGCAAGATATCGCTAAAGAATATAGCGATCATCGACAAACGATTGCTAATGGACATTATGTTGCTGGGATTGTAAGTGCTAGTCAGGCTAATGGGTTAAATCTTAACGATAATTATGTTGAAGATATGGCTGGCTTTTATCATCAGTCGTCAATAATGACAATGGCGCAATTGAAGCAAAATATCTATTTTGGATTGAAACAAATGATTTTTGGTTATGTTGGTAGCGGCGAAGCTGATCGGAATAATCGCAGCCTTTATCAAGAATGGCAACATGCGGGTGATCTCTTTAATATCCAAGGTAGCATCCATGATCGTGACTATAATTATTTTGGCTTCAGTATCTCGCAGACTGAAAATATTTGTTCTTTACATTACATAAGTGTTCCGACGTATATAGTTAAAAGTGAAAAGTACAATCAAGGGTTTAAGCCGTAAATTTAAACAACACAAAAAGGACAATCTTAGCTAGACTGTCCTTTTTTAATTAAAATACAAATTTGTCAAAAGCCTGACTAATACCATCATCATCATTGGTAGCAGTAATATAGTCTGCCGATTCTTTAGCTGCTTGACTGCCATTTCCCATACAGACGCTAGTTCCAGCAAAATCAAACATTGGAATATCGTTTCGTTCGTCGCCGATTGCCATTACTTCATCAGCTTTAATTCCTAGGGATTGGCTTAATTCGCTCAATCCATTGCCCTTGTTGACCTTAGGATTGAGGAGCTCGATAAAGTGGGGATCTGAACGGATAACATATAATTCGGAACTAAATGCCTGTTTGATTGCCTCTTCCCATTGGTCAAGTAGTTCAGGTGTTCCAACAAAACATCCTTTAGCTGCTTGAAAGTCTGCAGGTAACTCATCGGGTGTACGGACATACAACGGAGCAGTATTTTCATAAGCCTGCAGATAAACGACATAGTCAATGTTATGATCAGCAGTGATAATGTTAGAATTTTCATCAACTACATTAAACGGAAGTTGATTTGCTAAGCTAAATGCGGTTATTTTGCGATATAATTGGTTAGAAACTAGATCCTTGGTAATGATTTGTTTATTAGTAGTCATTGAGATTGCACCGTTTAGAGTAACAACATACTGGTCACTGCCAGTAATTCCTAGTTCAGTCAGATAGGGAGCTAGCCCTGCAATTGGTCGACCAGAACACAAGACTACTTTAATGTTTTGCTTAAGCGCACGCTCAACTGCAGCTTTAGTACTCGGCAAAATCTTACTATTTGACGTTAGCAAGGTGCCATCGGTGTCGAGTGCAATTAATTTAATTCCCATAGAGATTCTCCTTGTGATTTTTTGAATAGTCTTATTATAACAGAATAGGAGTTAGGAAACTTAAAAGTGTTAGTTTATATACGCAAAGCAGTTAAGGAAGATTTACCTGCTATTATAAAAATTATCGATAATGCAAAGCAGTTACTAAAAGAGGATGGCAGTCCGCAATGGCAAGATGGGCGGCCTAACCAGGCAATGTTTGAGCAGGACATTGCCTTAAAGCGGGCATATGTCTTAGTCGTCAAACAAAAGATTGCGGGAGTGGCTGTTTTGCAAACGACACCCGATTCTAGCTATGCCAAAATTACTGGAAAATGGCATAATAATCAATCTCCGTATGCCACAATCCATCGAATTGCAATTGATTCTGAGTTTCGCGGTCAGCATTTAGGTCAAACGTTCATTTCTAATCTGCTTTCATGTGCAATTGCGCTGGGGTTTAGTAATTTTCGGATAGATACGCATGCTTTAAATAAGCGTATGCAAGCATTAATTGAGTCGATGGGTTATCAATACTGTGGTATTGTTCAAGTTGATCAAACTGAAGATGGTGCTAGATATGCTTATGAGCTAAATCTTTAACAGTAAAAAGATTTAATTTATGCTTGACTTGGAAAACCTAATTCTCTATACTATTAATGTTGAGTGACAAGTAAAAGCTCAAATGTTTGGGTTATAGCCAAGCGGTAAGGCACTAGTTTTTGGTACTAGTATGCGCTGGTTCGAATCCAGCTAACCCAATTAAAGTAATCAGTCTTAATGTCAATTAGCGTCAGGCGTTGGTGTTAAGGCTTTTTTGTTAAATAGAATTAGATGAAATTAGCTGTAATTATATAAATCGGTGCAAAGTTTTTGCTTATAAGTGTCATTTTAAAAGTGTTTAATTCCGCCGGCGGATATTTATGGTGCATTTTTTGCATTTCACGGTTAGCAAAATCTTAATATCCGAAATTGTCTTAAAAAGATTTTCTCTTTTTAGGGGGTCGCATTTGTCGTATTTTCCATTTTTAGGGACTCGGATTTCTCGTAATTATAAAAGAAAAACTACTCTAAAGGTAGTAAGTTTTTTTGACTTGGGGTCGCGATTTACGACTCCATTAAGTTGGCCCTACCGAATAATTTAGTCGTATTTTGCGACGGTATTAAAAAATCCTCTGCGTAAACAGAGGATCGTTTTAATGACTGCCTAAAGTAACCAGCTTTAGGGCTTTTTGAGGTTCAGCCTCATTGATATCATTCACTATCATTCTACAATATTTTAAGTCATTGTCAATAAATAAAATTCTGGTAAAATGACTAATGGAATTATCTGAAACTTAACCACTCTCAATTATGGTAATTCTAGGAGATGAATGCCTCTATGGTATCATTCGTTTTGGGTCTAGTATCAGGTATACTAGCTAACTTAATTTCTTCATGGCTGTATGACCATTTCAAGAAATAGCCCGATGTTTAAAAGAGAGCGTGTGGACAATACCACTGCTCACTTTTTATTATAACAGGTTTAATTAGCTGAGGTACCAAAATTGTATTTCAGGGATGTTAACCATTACCCTGAATTAGAGGAGCGATTTTATCTAAGGTCGTGTTTGTGACAGTATTAAAAAATCCTCTGCGTAAACAGAGGATCATTTTAATGACTGCCTAAAGTAACCAACTTTAGGACTTTGGAGATTTACCCCAATGTCAACATTTATATTTATATTGTATGAGCAACTATCTGTATTGTCAATGTATAAAATTCTGGTAAAATGACAAATGGAATTATCTAAGACTTAACCAATCTTAATTATGATAATTCTAAGGAGATGAACTCCTGTGTTAACATTTATAATTGGTCTAGTATCTGGCATACTAGCCAATGTTATTGCTGACATGATTGTTGATTATATTAGACGTCATTATAAGCAATAATTTTTTAAAAGGGGAGCGTGTGGACAATACTACTGCTCTCTTTTTAATTATAGCATTTTTGTTATAAAAGCTAGTTTATTTGAATCATAAAACAAATACGAATTTAATTATGACTAGAAAGAACTCCGTTAAAATTATTTTATTTGACAGTGTTTTAGTATTCATCATGCTTACATGAGAATCAATCAGGTAGAATTTGTTATTCAACTTGTACTTAGCAAAAAACTTGATATAATTCATCGGGTCTTACTATTTTTAATATTCCTGGAGGTAAATAAAAATTAATTTTACTAAATACAGCAAGACCAACAAGATGTCGAAGATTACACGTCAAGCATTATTTGGCGTTGCAATGGTTAGCAGTGTGGCAAGTGTCGCTTTAATCAGTAGTGAGGTCAAAGCGACTTCTGTTTTAGCAAATAAAAATTCTGCTGTTCAAGATAAAGTAGTGCAGGATGGGCAGGCCACGTTAAGCTATGATGCCCAAAAGCAGACACTAACAATTAGTGCTACTGCCAAGGGTAACGAGCTTTCTGGCAATTCATTAAGTAAGCTTTTAGGGACTGAAATTGCTAAATCGATTCAAGAAATTGTGATTAAGGACAAAATTTCTTTAGTTGATCCTGAACAGACTTCAGTAAAAGGACGAGGTTTGCTAGACGATTTAATTGATCAAATTAATCAAAACAGTCCTCACAGTGCAGCCAAGATCAGCCAAGGTAAATTTGGTGGGTTGACCAGTCTCAGAACAATTAGTGGTACCGATCGGCTAGATACTAGTCAAATGACAGATATGAGTTATCTTTTTGCTGGTGCAACGAAACTGGAAAAGCTCGACTTAGCTAGTTTTAATACCAGTAATGTTACTGATATGAAATATATGTTCTATAATGATGCTAGTTTGAAATCACTTAATGTGGGAAGCTTTGATACTAGCAAGGTTACTAACTTTACCGCGATGTTTAGCGATAATAGTGGGTTGACTGACCTAGATATTAGTAATTTTGTAACTGATCAAGCACTAGGTAAGATGGATAGGATGCTTTGGGAAACGGGCAATAAAGGGCGATTTGTTCTAACTTTAGGTCGGACTAAATTTGATACCAATACTGGCATTGCAACGATGGCGACGGGGATTAAAGCCGTAGGTACTGGGACTCCAACCTTGCCAAGTGGCAGTTCGTATACAACTGATGAATTACAAGCTTTATATGGTGGTGATTTAGCTCAAGTTCCTGTTAAGGAGAGTTATATCATTACTCGTTTATTAGATAATGAGCGCTATCAAGCTTCAGGCAAAAGAATTACTGTTACAACTGGACAATCAAAGATAAATGAAGCTGTAGACGAGATTGTTGGCTTTGTTGATATAACGGATAATTCGCTCAAGACCACAGAGGAATTAAAAGGATTAGTCGACTATACTCATAATGGTAATAATACAATTGTTGAAGTGAGTTGGATTCCTAATAAAGCAATGACTAAAGACTACCAGTTAGTTGATGGCGGGGCTGTTGTGGATTTAGCAGGTAATCTAGATCCTGATATAAAAGAAGCTACTGCCGATCAGTTGGGCAATGCCGTTATTAAAATTAGCTACGGTGATGGCACTAAGAAGAACTTACCGATTATGATTGCTAAAACTGATCCGGTCCAAGTTCCTGTTCCAGAACCACCAACTCCAGCTGAACCAGAAACTCCTACTCCTGACAAGCCGCTTCCTGTTGCTACTGAGAAAAAACTGAAGCATAATGCCTACGTTTATAACCAACACGGAAAACGGATTGGTAAGAAGGTAATTAGGAAGAATCAATCTGTTATGGTTTTAGGTACTAAGACTATTAATGGAAAAAAATACTACACTTTAGGCAATGACCAGTATCTTCGAGTAAGTAATTTTGCTGGTATTGAAGCCAGGCTAACCCATAATGCTTATATTTATGACCAAAACGGTAAAAGGCTAGGTAAAAAAGTACTACGGAAAAAATCCCTAGTCAAAACTTATGGCACCAAGACCATTAAGAATAAAAAATATGGGATATTAAGCCATGGTGGTTATGTTAAATTAAGTAACTTTAAGTAAGTTATTTTGTTAATTAAATTAAGAAAAACCTCAAATTTAGGACAACTAAGTTTGTGGTTTTTTGTTTAAATTAAAAAATCAACTGTTATTTTTAATTGAAAATATTTTAGCTATTTAAAGTAGTATTGATAACGTGATTTTTAAGCCAAAAGCAAATAATTATTGATATTATAGTATTTTCACCACCGTATAATTTACAATGATATCCAAAAATAAACAATATTTTCAGAAAGTCCCTCTATAATTGTGTTACATTTTCATATAAAACATATTTACTTTTAATGTACAACAATGTAAACTATAACAAAAGTATTAGAATATAGATTGAGGGAGAGTTATAAATGAAAGTTAAAAAATTGCTTGCTCTGGGAGCAACAGCTTTACTGAGTACTTTTGTGTTAGCTGGTTGCGGCAATAAGAGCAGCGACTCGTCAAAATCAAAGGCACCGTCAAGTACGGTTAAGATCATGACCAAGGATGTCATTGCAACAATGGATTCATCTTTGAATACTGATGTAATTGGTTCACAGGCTGCGACTAATACCATGGAAGGATTATATCGTTATGAAGGTAAGACTGTTAAGCCGGGAATTGCTACTAAGGTAGTTAAGCCAACTAATAATGGTTTGACTTATACTTTTCCATTGCGTAATACCAAATGGAGCAACGGTGATCCAGTGACAGCTGACGATTTTGTTTTTGCATGGCGGCGCACGGTTGACCCTAAGACTAAGTCACAATATGCTTATATTTATGAAGGGATTGCTAATGCTAAAGACATTACTGCTGGTAAGAAGTCAGCTAAGACTTTAGGAGTTAAGGCAGTAGACAAGCATACTTTGCAAGTTACTTTAGAAAAGCCAATTCCATACTTCAATAAGTTAATGACCTGTGCCTTCTACTTCCCACAGAATCAAAAAGTAGTAGAAAAATGGGGTAAGAAATACGGTACTAATTCTAAGACCTTGGTCTTTAACGGACCTTACAAGTTAGTTAACTGGGATGGTCCAGATAATACTTGGAATGAAGTTAAGAACAAGGACTATTGGAATGCTAAGAACGTTAAAGTTAAGAAATTACAATATCAAGTTGTTAAAGATCCAACGACTGCTCTGAACTTATATCAATCTAACAAGTTAGATGATGTCATCATTACTGGTGATAATGCTAAGCAGATGCGTGGTTCAAAAGGTTACAATTCACGAAAAATGAATTCAACTTTCTATATCGCACCAAATTTGAAGAGACAACCACTCTTTAAGAATAAAAAGATCCGTCAGGCAATTTCGCTATCAATCAATCGTCCGCAAATGACTAAGAAGGTCTTAGGAGACGGTAGTCAACCTGCTGATTCGTTTATGCCAAGAAACATGGCGACTAATCCAACAGATAAGTCAAAAGACTTTGTTGATGAAACTAAGGCTAGTGCAGCTGAATATGCTAAATATGATCCTAAAGAAGCTAAAAAGCTATGGAAGCAAGGTTTAGCTGAAACTGGTAATACTGGCAAAAAATTTAATTTTGCTATGTTAGGTGATGATACAGATGCTGCTAAGAAGCTCGATGAGTTTTTGCAAAATCAATTAGAAGAACTACCAGGACTGAAGGTTACTCTTAATAATGTTCCATTTAAGACTCGTTTAAGTCGTTCAGACAGTGGCGACTTTGATATGGTAGTGACCGCTTGGAATGCTGACTTCCCAGATCCAATTAACTTCTTAACATTAATGACGTCAAAGGCTAGTTACAATTTTGGTAAATGGAAGAATTCTAAGTTTGATGATTTAGTTGACAAGAGCATGATGCAAGATGCTAATGATCCAAGTAAACGTTGGCAAGATATGAAGGAAGCTCAAGATGTTCTGAATAAGGAACAGGGTGTCGTACCACTTTATCAAGTAGGTGAAGCACATATGACCAAGTCAAAGGTTAAGAACATGACCTTATCACCAAATGGTAGTTATAACATGGTTTCAGTGCGAGTTAACAAATAAATAAAAAATGTTAAAACGAAAGCGGAGTTATCAGTTAATTCTGGACTTCGTTTTTGTTTTATTTGATAAGGAGTTGGCTAACAAATGTGGAAATATGTTTTAAAACGCCTCGGCTACATGATTTTAACTTTGTTTATTGTGGCAAGTGTCACTTTCTTTATGATGAAATTAATGCCAGGGACACCATTTTCTAATCAAGAAAAATTATCGGCAGCCCAATTAAAAATCATGAATGACCAGTACGGTTTAAATAAACCGGTTTGGGAACAATATTTAATCTACTTAGGTAATATGTTGCATGGAGATTTTGGGACTTCTTTCCAATTTAATAACCAACCGGTACTGCAATTAATTATTTCAAGATTAAAACCATCGCTGCTAATTGGGTCCCAGGCAATGATTCTGGGTTCAATCTTAGGAATTCTGTTAGGAGCAGTTGCGGCAATTAATAAAAATAATTGGATTGATACACTGGCAACCTTTGTCTCGATTGTGGGGATTTCTGTTCCCAGCTTTGTGTTAGGAGTTTTACTACAATTTTTCCTAGCTTTCAAATGGCATATGTTTCCGATTGCCCTTTGGAACGGTTGGGAATCCAGCATTTTACCATCACTTGCTCTGGCGGTATCGCCACTTGCTCAGACGGCGCGGTTTATGCGTACAGAAATGGTTGATGTGTTGAATAGCGATTATATTGAGTTGTCTAAGGCTAAGGGAAATACGCGTTGGCAGACTGTGGTCAAGCACACGCTACGCAATTCGTTAATCCCTGTAATTACGATTTTGGGACCACTAACTGCCAGTATTTTAACTGGTTCTATGGTAGTCGAAAATATCTTTTCGATCCCAGGAATCGGGGAACAGTTTGTTAAGTCGATCATGACCAACGATTATCCGACGATCATGGGGCTGACAATTTTCTATGCATTATTATTCATGATCATGCTGTTAATTACTGATATTTTATACGGCATTATTGATCCACGGATTAGATTGACTGATAAGGAGGATAATTAAATGGAAGATGTAAAGATTACAGCCGAAAGTTTTGAAAAAATTGCTGGTGATCAATCTGCTAATCAGGAAAAAATCAGCGCTCCATCTTTAACCTTCTTTCAAGATGCTGTTCGCCGCTTACGTAAAAATAAGGTGGCAGTAGTTTCATTTTTTGTCTTATTAATTATTGCAGTGGTGGCTTTTTGCTCACCAATTTTGGCTCCAAATGATCCTAATACTCAGAATGCAGATTACGCTAATTTGCCGCCGCGGATTGCTAATACTAATATTCCCGGTTTTCGCGGTGAAATTAAAAATGCGGCAGGAATCATAACGCATCCTTATGAGACTAATAATGTTCCTAAAAATCGGACTTATCTACTAGGAACAGACTATTTAGGTCGGGATCTGTTTTCGCGGGTATTATATGGAACTAGATTATCGCTAATTATTGCTTTTGTTGCAACATTGGTTGACTTACTAATTGGGCTGCCCTATGGAATCATTTCTGGCTGGAAAGGTGGAAAAGTTGACACCTTTATGCAGCGGATTATTGAAATCATTTCATCGGTACCCAACTTAATTGTGGTAATTTTATTGCTCTTGGTCTTAAAGCCTGGGTTATCATCAATTATTATCGCGATTGCATTTAGTAGCTGGGTAACAATGGCAAGGTTAATTCGAGCGCAAACGTTGCAACTCAAGGAACAAGAGTATGTTTTGGCTTCATTAACGCTTGGAGAGTCTTCATTTAAGATTGCGCTAAAGCATTTGATACCGAATCTTTCCTCAACTATTATTATTCAAACGATGTTTTCGATTCCTAACGCGATCTTTTTTGAAGCCTTCTTAAGCTTCATTGGGATCGGGATTCCTGCACCTAACGCGTCTTTAGGGACGTTATTATCTGATGGACAAAAGGCCTTTCGCTTTTTACCTTATCAAATGTGGTATCCAGCAATCGTGTTATGTGTCTTAATGATTGCGTTTAACCTCTTTGCTGATGGTTTGCGTGATGCATTTGATCCAAAATCTGAATAGGGAGGCGTTAGTTTAATGTCAAATAATATCTTAGAAATTAATCATCTAAAAATTAATTTCAAAACTTTTGCTGGAACAGTCCAAGCAATTCGCGATATTAGTTTCACTCTTAAAAAAGGTGAAACCCTGGCAATTGTGGGTGAATCTGGTTCAGGTAAATCGGTAACTACTCGGAGTATTATGGGTTTGCTGGCTGCAAATGCGGTAATTGAACAGGGTGAAATTTTATTTAAGGGCAAGGATTTGTTAAAAGAGTCTGACAGAGAAATGGACGATCATCGTGGAAACGATATTTCGATGATTTTTCAAGATCCAATGACTTCGCTTGATCCAACTATGAACATTGGTCGTCAAGTTGCCGAACCGTTAATGATTCATAATAAGATTTCCAAGGAAAAAGCGTTAAAACGTGCACAAGAAGTTTTAGAATTAGTTGGGATTCCTGATGCCCAGAAGCGAATGAAAGATTTTCCTCACCAATTTTCTGGTGGGCAGCGGCAAAGAATTGTGATCGCAATTGCAATTGTCAATAATCCAGAAATTCTGATTGCTGATGAGCCGACCACGGCGTTAGATGTTACGGTACAGGCACAGATTATTGATTTAATGCGTGATTTACAAAAGAGATTGGAAACGTCGATCATTTTTATCACTCACGATCTGGGGGTAGTGGCTGGAATTGCTGATCGAGTAGCTGTAATGTATGCTGGAAAAATCGTAGAGGTTGGTACAGTTGATGAAATTTTTTATCAACCTAAACATCCATATACTTGGGGATTATTGAGTTCAATGCCAACGCTAGATATTAAAGGTAGTAAATTATCTTCTATTCCCGGAACGCCACCAGACTTATTGGATCCACCTAAAGGAGATGCATTTGCACCGCGTAATCCGTATGCAATGCAGATCGATCTGGAAGCACAGCCACCATTTTTTAAAGTTAGTGATACCCATTTTGCAGCAACTTGGTTACTGCATCCAGATGCACCTAAAGTTGAGCCACCTAAGGCGATTCTTGAGCGTGCCAAAGAGTATGAACACTTAACTAAGACTGCTTCAGGAGGCTTACGCAAATGAATGAACGTAAAAAAATTTTACAAGTCCAGCATTTAAAACAATATTTTAATCATGGTAAACCTAATGAGGTACGTGCAGTTGATGATGTTAGCTTTGATATTTACGAAGGTGAGACTTTTGGCTTAGTAGGTGAATCTGGCTCGGGTAAGAGTACTACAGGCCGCAGTATTATTCGCTTATATAATCCGACTTCTGGTAAAATTATTTATGACGGTCAAGATATTAGTAAGATTAAAACACGTGGTCAAGAAATGCTACATTTTCGGCAAAATGTGCAAATGATTTTCCAAGACCCATATGCTTCACTAGATCCGCGGATGAAAGTTAAAGATATCATTGCGGAAGGACTTGATATTCACGGGTTAGTTAAAGATGCCGATGAACGTGATCAGCGAGTTGCAGAATTATTAAAAATTGTTGGACTGAATCCGGATCATTCAACCCGTTATCCACATGAATTTTCCGGTGGGCAGCGGCAAAGAATTGGAATCGCCCGTGCATTGGCAGTTGATCCTAAATTTATTATTGCGGATGAACCAATTTCGGCACTGGATGTGTCAATTCAGGCGCAAGTAGTTAATTTACTTAAGGATATCCAGGATCAACATAAGTTAACTTACTTATTTATCGCGCATGACTTATCAATGGTTAAATATATTAGCGACCGAATTGCCGTCATGCATCATGGACAATTGATGGAATTAGGCGATTCTGATACCGTGTATAATCATCCATTGCATCCATATACTAAAAGTCTATTATCGGCAGTTCCGTTGCCTGATCCAGAAGTTGAGCGTCAGCGTCAACGATTATCATATGATGCTAGTATTGAAAATCGCTCAACAGATCAACGCTTAAGAGAGGTGGTCCCGGGGCATTTTGTCTTTTGTGATGAAAGTGAGCTACCTAAGTATCAAAAACAAGCGCAAGCTGAATAATTATTAAAAAAAGCTTTAAGCAGTTAATTGCTTAAAGCTTTTTTGTTAGAACAATTTTTACTGATGCTGTTAAAGAAACTATTAGTTAAAAATTAAAAAATACTGGTAGAAAAATTACGTTATTAATTGTATAATTTACTAAACTAATAAAGAAAGTTCGGTGAATAAAATGGTTGAATTAATTAATTACATGAAAAAAGGCTTAGCTGATGCTCCTTCAAATCCAATTTTGAAATTTTCAGATTATGCCAGTAAAATTCCTGATGTAGTAAAGTTTACTTTGGGTGAACCAGACTTTAATACGCCAGATCACATTAAGGAAGCTGCTAAAAAAGGAATTGATGATAATCATTCTCATTATGCTCCTTCTAACGGGACAATGGGTCTGCGGACTGCTGCTAGTGAGTTTTTGGCTAAAAAATACGGTCAAAAGTATGACCCAGCAACCGAAGTATTGGTTACCACTGGCGTGACTGAATCGATTTTTGATACGGTAGTTGCCACGCTTAATCCTGGAGATGTGATGGTTGTGCCGACACCATTATTTTCAATGTATATGGGAGACTTGGGGATTCTTAATTCCGGAGCTGAAATTGTGGAGATTGATACCTCTACTGATAACTTCAAGTTGACGCCAGAAAAATTACAACAGGTATTGGAACAATATGGTGATCGAGTTCGATTACTGGTAATGAACTATCCAACTAATCCAACTGGGGTAATGTATAGCCAAGCAGAGCTTGATGCCTTGGCAGATGTGATTCGTGATAAACCGATCTTTGCTTTATGCGACGAGATTTATAGCGAACTTAATTATGATCAACCACATGCTTCAATGGAAAAATCACTACATGATCAAGTCATTTTAATGAATGGTGTGTCAAAAGCTTGGGCAATGACAGGTTATCGGATTGGAATAACTTGTGCTCCTAAAGAAATTTTGGAACAAATTGCTAAAGTCCATCAGGCAGTGGTAACAACTGAACCTACACCAATGCAAGATGCTGCTGAAGAGGCTTTTAAAAATGGCATGGATGATGCCCAACCGATGAAAGCTGAATTCCAGAAGCGCCGTGATATTTTGTATAATGGTCTAACTAAATTAGGATTTGACTGTGTTAAGCCTAATGGTGCCTTTTACATTTTTGCCAAAATTCCGGCTGGCTTAGAACAAGATGATAATAAATTTATTTATGATTTAGTTGATAAGGCTCATGTTGCCGTTACTGCAGGTTCTTGCTTTGACAAAGGTGGGGCAGGCTATGTTAGGTTCTCTTATGCAGTAGCTTTAGATCAGATTGAAGAAGGTCTAAAACGGTTAGAAAAGTACGTCAAAGAAAATAAAAAGTAGAATTGTAATTTTTACTTGCAATTGCGCACGTTTTTCTGTATTATAATTAACGTGCGTAACGGAGGAGTAGCGAAGTGGCTAAACGCGGCGGTCTGTAAAACCGCTCTCTCTGAGTTCGGCGGTTCGAATCCACCCTCCTCCATTATTAATGGGTTATAGCCAAGCGGTAAGGCACTAGTTTTTGGTACTAGTATGCGCTGGTTCGAATCCAGCTAACCCAATATAACTGTAGGAAAAGACAACGCGAGTTAGGTTGTCTTTTTCTTTTGCATTTATTAATCTTGATTAGATTTTTATTTCGAAGAATAATATAGTTTAAAGCTAGTTTATTTTCATTTTAGGAAGGAATTTTATGCCAAGACTAATTAGGGTAGGAGCTGGCAGTGGTGAAACTAGCTGGCATGAAGCACTTAAGGACTTGCGAGCAGATGATGTAGTCTTTTTAGAACCTGGTTTTTATGAATTGCCACAGGGCCTTACTTTGGCAGACGTTACCTTTAAGGGAACTGGAGGGCTGCCGGAAGATACTACTATCTTAGGTTATCTTAATGTGGCTAGTGATAGTCGATTTGTTAGTTTGGAGAATTTGTGTATTAATACTAATCAGGATAACAATAGTTTGTTTGTTCCTGCTGAAGCTAATACTTATTTAAGTCTGCGCAATTGTGTCATTAAGGGTTATGGTTCAGATACAGCCGCGATTGCTGCTAATGGCAAGATTACTCTGGAATTGTATTCTACTAGAATCTTAAATGGTTCAGTGTCACTATTTGCTGATGCAGATTTTCGGTTGGAAATGAACGATTCTAGTATTGAAAATGTGGCTGAGGAATTTGGTGTGTTAGCTCTTGAAGGTCGCGGAACTGCGATTATTAACAATTCCCGGATTCATGGCAGTATTGATACTTTTGTTAAAACTAATGCGGAATTAGATCTAAATAACTCCGTTGCAGATACTATTGTTTTGCAGGGGCAGACTTGGCTCAATATGCTAGGGAGTAAATTATTGTCTGATGATGATGCTTGCATCTATATCACTGATGAATCTTGGGTTAACATTATCGATAGCAACTTTGAGGGTGGAATATACTTAGATAAGCAGCCACATGTAATTATTCAAAATAGTCAATTCAATCGGCTGATTGCCGTTGATAAATCGCAAGTAACCATAATCAGTTCAGTAGTGCAAAACCACGCAGATTTTCAAGATAATGCTGAATGCCTTGCACAAAGAGTTACTTTTAATGGTGGTTTAGAATATCAATATTTTTTAGCACTAAGTGATCATGCTAAGTTGCAAGGACATGATGTGGTTTTTAATTCGAATGGGGCTGAGCTAGCTGTTCAAAATGAGGCGCAAATGCGACTCAACGTCGTGGCAAGTAGTGATGAATCGGTAACTGTGGAATGTAGTCCTAAGTCGCAAGTTAAAATTTTAGGATTGCCTTGGACCGCTAAGAAAAAATAGTGATTGAGAATTAAGTTAGTTTAACTCATGCAAGATAGACCAATTTGGCTTATAATAAAAGGACATATTCGGAGGTGGACTGATGGAAGAACCAATGTATATTAAAATCCATAATCAAATTAAACGTGACATTGAGAACCATGTTTATCAAGTAGGTAGCAAAATACCGTCTGAGCGACAGCTTTCGCTAAAATTTGGCGTGTCACGTATGACGCTACGCCAAGCGATTAAAACTCTGGAAGATGAAGGGATTTTAGAACGACGTTTGGGTAGTGGAACATATGTAGCCAGTCGCAAAGTGCAAGAAAAAATGTCGGGAATTATGTCTTTTACAGAGATTACTCATGCCAATGGTCAAGTTCCATCAAGTAAGCTAATCTCTTATCAAGTTGGTAAGCCATCATTGTCAGAAAAGGAACGCTTAAATTTAGCAGATGATGCGGAAATTTTGCGTATGGAGCGAATTCGTTACGCTGATGAAGTGCCAATTTGTTATGAAGTAGTAACCATTCCTCATAACTTAATTGCTAAGATGTCGAAAGCAGATATTTCGACGCATTTGTATCGCACGCTTGAACAAAATAATTATCAGATTGGTCGGGTAACTGAGCATATCTCAGCCGCCGTAGCAAATGAAAATACGGCTAGACTACTTAAAGCCAAAAAGGGTGAACCATTAATTACGCGTTTGCAGGTGACCGAACTGTCAACGGGAGTTCCGTTTGAATATACACGGGCCAGCTATGTAGCGGACCGGTTTGAATTTACTTTTTCTAAATAAAATAAAACTATGAACCAGTTTGAAGCTGATTCATAGTTTTTTTAGTGTAAATCTTTTTTAATTTTACTAGTTGAGATTCCAGGGGTTCTTGGTAGATAGACGACTTGGCAATATGGTTTTAAGAAGTCAAATTTACCTTGCCAATCATTCCCCATAACGAAAGTATCAATTTGATATTTTTTAATATCCGTTATCTTTTGATTCCAGTCTTTTTCAGGGATAACCTCATCAACATAGCGAATCGCCTCAAGAATACATTTACGTTCTTGATAACTATTATAAGATTCTTTATGCTTTTGAAATTCATTGAATTCATCTGTTGATAAACCGACGATTAAATAGTCACCCAATTCTTTTGCCCGTTTGAGCAAGCGAATGTGACCATAGTGAATCAGGTCAAAAGTTCCGTATGTAATAATTTTTTTCATTGTGCTGGCTCCTATTATTTGACGAATTAATAGTATCATATTTATAGTTGAAAATGTAAAACTTATCCCGTAATGTCTGATTATTTGCTAAAATAAAAGGGAGAGTTACATAGAGGAGTTGGCGATGGATAAAGTAGCAGTTCTAGGTGTTAATTTTGATAATAAAAATTTTGAACAATTTAAAAATGAATTAGTTAAACGGATAGATGCTCATCAGTCAACTTTGGTAGTAACCGCTAATCCAGAAATTGTCATGACAGCCAACGAAAATCCTGAGTTCATGAAAATCTTACACTCAGATGCGGATTACATTACTCCGGATGGTATTGGGATAGTTAAGGCTGCGCAAATATTAGGAACACCGCTTAAGCAGCGGGTAACTGGGTATGATCTGTTTGCTTGGTTGATGCAGCGAGCCAATCAGTGTAAATTACGGGTTTTTTTGATTGGAGCTAAGCCAGAGGTAATCCAAGCTGTTAAAGCGAAGGTTGCTCGTGATTATAAGCAGATTCAATTAGTTGGTGCCAGAGACGGTTATTTTAGTGAAGACTTAGAAGTCGTAGCTTATCAAATAGCAAAAACTAAACCAGATTTAGTTTTTGCAGCTTTGGGTTCGCCGCGTCAAGAACAGCTTCTGGCTTTACTCAGACGCCAGGATCTACCTGCATTAATGATGGGAGTTGGCGGTAGCTTCGATGTTTTTTCTGGCATGGTCAAGCGCGCACCAGAATTTTGGCAAAAAAATCATTTGGAATGGTTTTATCGCTTAGTTAAAAATCCGAGTCGCTTTAAACGAATGTTGGTTTTGCCTAAATTTGTTAGTAAAGTACGTCAATCTAAAAAGGAACGCAAAAAGTTATGAGAGTGCTACACGTAAATGCTGGTTTAGAATCGGGTGGTGGCTTAACACACATCATCAATTTATTAAGGCAGGCACAAAAGCAAGACCAAGATTTTACCCTGTTATGCTTAGCTGAAGGGCCGGTTGCGCAAGCAGCACGGCAGGCTAAGTTGAATGTACAAGTTTTGGGGATTAATAGTCGTTACGCACTAACTAGTTTGCGGCAACTAGTCAACTTTATTAATGAGGGCAATTATGATATCGTGCATACTCATGGCGCACGAGCAAATTTATTTTTGTCGCTAATTAAACGCAGAATCAGTGCTGTTTGGTGTGTAACCGTCCATTCAGACCCATATTTAGATTTTGCTGGTCGTGGAATTTTGGGCAAGCTGTTTACTAAGGTAAATCTGCATACTTTAAAAAAGGCAGATTGCATTTTTGCGGTAACGCAGAACTTTGCCCAGTTGTTAATAAAAAAGGCGCAGCTTCCTGCTGCCAAAATTCACGTAATTTATAACGGGATTTTTTTTCACAATGATGATGAAATTCCAGCTAAGTATGACCATGAACATTTTAATATCGTTAATGTAGCTCGTGCCGAAAAGGTTAAGGGTCAAGAATTATTACTTAAGGCTCTTAAGCAATTAGATAATGCGAATGTCCATTTGTACATTGCTGGGGATGGTTCTCAATTAGCTAGTTTAAAGGAACTAACGCAAAAGCTATCTTTGGGTCCACAAGTAACTTTTCAAGGCTTTATGACCCAGAAGCAATTGAAGAATTTATATCGGCGAATGAATTTAGCGGTTTTAACCTCATATTCTGAAAGTTTTCCGTTAGTTTTACTTGAAGCAAGTGATAATTTGTTGCCATTATTATCAACTAACGTTGGTGATATTGAAATGATGATTCCTGATCAAAAGCACGGGTTTGTTGCCCAAATTGGTGATGTTGCTTCAATTACGGCTGCTCTTAAGGCGGCAATAGCAACACCGCCCAAACAGCTTGTTCAGATAGCCCAAACTGAAAAGAAGTACGTTGCCAGTAATTTTTCATTAGAAAAACAATTAACTGCTATTATGCAGGTTTATCAAACATTGATTGAAAGGGATAGTTAATGAGACCACTACAAAAAGAGATTATTGCTTATGAACATGTTTTACCCAAAATTGATCCACAAGTAGAAATTCGGCGTTCAATTGACTTTTTAAAAGGCTATTTGTTAGCAAATCCTGGATTAAAAACTTACGTTTTGGGAATTTCTGGTGGCCAGGATTCTACTTTAGCTGGTAAGTTAACTCAAATGGCAATTGCAGAATTACGTGAAGAAACTGGTGATCAGACTTACCAATATATCGCAGTGCGTTTGCCATATGGTGAGCAGGCTGATGCCCAAGATGCAGCTGATGCTGTGGCTTTTCAAAGACCTGATCAAGACCTAATTGTGAATATTAAGCCAGGAGTTGATGCAGCTGTTGCTAGTCTTACTGCGGCCGGGCAAACAATTAATGACTTTAATAAGGGTAATCTTAAGGCGCGTGAACGGATGCTAGTACAATATGCTATTGCAGGCGCCAATCAAGGCGCAGTTGTTGGGACTGATCATGCAGCTGAAAATTTCAGTGGTTTTTATACCAAATATGGCGATGGTGCGGCTGATGTAACGCCGTTATTTCGCTTAGATAAGCGCCAAGGTAAGCAGCTGCTAAAAGAATTAGGGTGCCCTGAGCAGCTTTATTTAAAAGCGCCAACTGCTGATTTAGAAGAAAATCGTCCAGCCTTACCAGACGAACAGGCGCTGGGGGTTACCTATCAGGAGATTGATGACTATTTAGAAGGTAAGGAAGTAGCAGAACATACTGCGGAAAAGATAGAATCATTATGGCGTAAAAGTGAACACAAGCGTCATTTGCCGATTACGGTTTTTGATGATTTTTATAAGTAGCATAAATATGTATTTAGATTAAGAAGGGTTAAGAATGCAAGAACTTTATCTAATGCGCCATGGGGAAACAATCTTTAATAAGAGGCAGTTAGTGCAGGGAGCCGTGGATTCTCCCTTGACTAAAGACGGAATTGCTAAAGCCAAAAGAGTAGGGCAGTTTTTTCAAAAGCAAGGGGTAACTTTTGATCACGCCTACACGTCTACTCAAGAGCGAGCTAGCGATACCTTGGAACTAGTGACTAAGCAGCCTTATACCAGATTGAAAGGACTTAAAGAATGGGACTTTGGTTTATTTGAAGCTCAAGATGAGCGGTTATTACCAAAGTTTAATTTTAAAGATCCTGCTGAAGCAGATTTTTTTGTGGATTATGATGGCGAATCTGCTAAGCAGGTTATGGAGCGTGTCAATCAGACAATAAGTAAGATCATGGCTAAGCCAGATCATCAGCGAGTTTTAATTGTGAGTCATGGTGCTGCAATTCTAATGTTTTTAGCGGCTTGGCTGCCTTTTGAGGAAATTGCTAAGCAAATTACTGATATGCCTAATTGTTGTGTGCTGCGCTTTACTTATGATAATGATCGGTTTACCTATCAGGGATTATTTGATGTGGATCAAAGTGCCAATAATTAATGTTGAAAAGGTTTAATTATGTAGCTTTTAGCATTGACAAGGATGCTGTAAGTAGTAAAATAATTCTGATTAAGATATGTTTTTTAATGAAGTAGTTCAAAGAGAGGAACCTTAGGCTGAAAAAGTTCTACTACTAATTAAAAGATGCTCCTTAGCACTAATTAAGATAATCAAGAGGTAACAAGCACTGTTGCAATTGAGGTGGTACCGCGTGTCGTAGCGTCCTCAAATTTGCTTAACAGTGCTTTTTTATTTAACAAAAAAGGAGAAAAATAATGAAGAAACTAACTAGTTCTGAATTTAGACAATTGTTTTTAGACTTCTTTAAACAGCATGGACATACGATTTCACCGAGTCAATCGCTGATTCCACAAGATGATCCAACGCTGTTGTGGATAAATTCTGGTGTAGCGACAATGAAGAAGTATTTTGATGGTTCAGTTGTTCCTGAAAATCCACGTATTACTAGTTCGCAAAAGTCAATTCGGACTAATGATATTGAAAATGTTGGTAAAACTGCTCGTCATCAAACCTTATTTGAAATGCTAGGTAATTTTTCAGTTGGTGACTACTTTAAGGAAGATGCAATTGCATGGGCTTGGGAATTTTTAACTAGTCCGAAATGGCTTGATCTTGATCAGAGAAAGCTATACTGCACGGTTTATCCTAAAGATACAGAAACCCAAAAGATTTGGAAAAAAGTGGGGATGCCTGAAGACCATATTGTTAAATTGGAAGAAAATTTCTGGGATATTGGTGAAGGTCCTTGTGGCCCGGATTCAGAAATTTTTTATGATCGTGGTCAAGAAAATAACGATGTAGCCGAAGATGATCCAGAAAACTTCCCTGGTGGTGAAAATGCCCGTTATCTTGAAATTTGGAATATTGTTTTCTCTCAATTTAATCATTTAGCTAATGGTGAATATGTTGATCAACCGCATAAGAATATTGATACGGGAATGGGATTAGAACGAGTATTATCAATCTTGCAAGATGCGCCAACTAATTTTGAAACTGATTTGTTTTTGCCGATTATTCACGCCACCGAAAAAATGTCAGCAAACAAAAAATATGGTGAAAATAAAGCTGATACGACCTCGTTTAAGATTATTGCCGATCATGTGCGAACGGTTAGTTTTGCAATCGGAGATGGTGCGCTACCTTCAAATACTGGTCGTGGCTATGTTTTGCGGCGTTTGATTCGTCGGGCTGATGTAAATGGTCAGCATTTAGGCATTAAGGGAGCATTTCTTTATAAATTAGTACCAGTTGTTGGGCAAATTATGGCAAGTCATTATCCAGAAATTACCGAGCAACAGGATTTCATTGCCAAAGTAATTAAGAATGAAGAAGAAAGATTCCAAGAAACTTTGGAATCAGGGTTGGCATTGCTAGATGATTTAATTGAAAAGGCCAAAGCAAGTGACAACCAAACAATTACTGGTAAAGATGCCTTTAAATTGTTTGATACCTATGGTTTTCCTTATGAATTGACAGTTGAAACTGCTCAAGATGCTGGTCTAAAAGTTGATAAACAGGGCTTTGACACTGAGATGCAAGCCCAAAAAGATCGTGCTCGTGAAGCTCGCGGTAACTTGCAATCGATGGGCTCACAAAATGAGACTTTAATGGGGATTAAGGATAAGTCAGAATTTGAATATGGTGTTTATGAAGAAAAACATGCTAAATTAATTGATATTATTGCAAACGATCAATTAGTTGATGAAACGAGTGACGATAATGCCACCTTGATTTTTGATAAGACCCCGTTTTATGCAGAGCGCGGTGGTCAAGTGGCAGATAATGGTAATATTTATAATCAGGCAGGCGAACTGGTAGCCCAAGTAACCGATGTGCAACATGCTCCTAATGACCAAAATCTGCACTTTGTGCAAGTAATTCTTCCACTTAAAAAGAATGAGGAATACGTTTTAAAGATTGATCGTGATCGTAGAGAAGGCTTACGCCATTCACACTCGGCAACGCACTTATTGCATTCGGCATTGCGCAGTGTTCTAGGTGAACATACTCACCAAGCTGGTAGTTTAGTTGAGCCTGACTTTTTACGGTTCGACTTTACCGTGGTTGATCCGATGACCCCAAAAGAGGTATCGGCAGTTGAAAAACTGGTTAATGAGAAGATTTGGGCTGCTTTAAATGTTGAAACCACGATTACTGATCCCGAAGACGGCAAGGCAATGGGGGCTTTAGCACTATTTGATAATAAATACGGTGATAAAGTTCGAGTTGTTCAAATGGGAGATTTTTCAACTGAATTTTGTGGTGGTACACATGTTGATAATACCAGCCAAATCGGTATTTTTAAGATTACGGCAGAATATGCTAACGGTGCTGGAACTCGTCGTATAGAAGCTGTCACTTCCAAGAAGGCTTACGAATATTTGACTCATCGTTCAGAATTGCTTGATAATATTCAATCTGAAGTAAAATCTACTAAACCAGAAAATATCATTGATAAAGTTCAAAGTTTAGAAAAAGACTTGCATGATAGTCAGACCAAGATTGGCGCTTTGAATTTACAGATTAATCAAGCTAAAGCGGGTGAAATCTTTGATCACGTTGAACAAGCCGGTAATTTAACAGTAATTGCTCAAAAAGCTAATGTTAAAGGAATGAAAGATTTACGTGAATTGTCTGACAGTTGGAAGAAAGAGCCAAAATCAGATGTCCTAGTTTTGGCAGCTGCTAGCGATGGTAAGGCTAACATGATTATTAGCCTTGGACAAAAGGCTTTAGATCAAGGTCTGAAAGCAGGGGATTTAATTAAGCAAGCCGCACCATTATTTGGTGGTGGCGGCGGTGGTCGTCCGGATATGGCACAAGCTGGTGGTAAAAATCCAGCAGGCCTTGCTGAGGCAATTAAGACAGTAGTTGCAATAATTTCCAAAAATTAATTGATTGAGTTTATCTAGTTTTTAAAGTAAAATTATGCTAGGAGGAATGATTATGAGTTCACTAGACAAGACTATGCATTTTGACTTCAATAAAAATAAAGGCAAGAATGTTTATGACACTCTGCAAGATGTCTATAATGCACTTGAAGAAAAGGGATATAATCCGATTAACCAGATTGTTGGCTATTTGTTGTCTGGTGACCCAGCTTATATTCCACGGCATAATGATGCTCGCAATTTAATTTTGAAGCACGAACGTGATGAAATTATTGAAGAACTAGTTAAGGGCTATCTGGGTAAAGATAAGTAATGAGGTTGCTTGGTTTAGATGTTGGGTCAAAAACGATTGGCGTAGCTGTTAGCGATGAATTGGGGATAACTGCCCAAAAGGTAGAAACGATTCCAATTGATGAGTCAAAATATAACTTTGGGATGCGTCCTTTAAAAAAATTAGTACGCAAGTTTGAACCAACCGGTTTTGTATTAGGCTTGCCGCATAATATGGATGGCTCATCTGGAGTTTCTGCTCAGCGCAGTAAAGCTTATGGAAAACGTCTGCAAGACAAATTTGCTTTACCAGTTTATTATTCTGATGAACGCTTAACTACAATTGAGTCACAGCGTGTCTTAATTGAGGAAGCAGGAATACATGACCGGCATAAGCGTAAAGCGGTTGTTGACCAGATGGCAGCTGTTTTGATTTTACAAAATTATTTAGACTTACACCGAAAGGATTAATATGACACAAGAAGTGCACGGCGATGACCGGCAAATTACCTTAGTTGATGATAAGGGTAATGAAGAATTATTTGAAATATTATTTACATTTCATGCTGACGACTATGATAAGTCCTATATCTTGCTTTATCCAGCTGCAGTCGGCGATGATGAAGAAGTAGAAGTTCAAGCGTTTAGTTATGATGCAGATGATGCAGGTGACGTAACCAGTAACGATTTACATGAAATTGAATCGGATGAAGAATGGGACATGGTGCAGGGGGTACTTAACACCTTCTTGGATGATGACCGTTTAAGTGGTGAATAAAAATAAAGGACTGGCAATGCCAGTCCTTTTTACTTAAAAGAGAAAAAGTTAACGAATGAATACTAAAATACTAGAAACTCTAGAATTTGATAAAATTACAGAGCAACTTAAGCAATTAGCAATTACCTTGCCAGCTAAAAAGCGTGCTGGTCAATTAAAACCTAGCGGTGATTTTGCCCAAGTTGAGCTAACTTTGCGGCAAACTCTCGCAATGGTCAACTTATTGCGCATTAAAGGCCAATTACCACTAACAGATTTTGCGGCGGTAGAACCAAGCACCAAACGATTGCGTATTAAGGCTAATCTGAATGCAGAAGAATTAGGTAATATCTTATTAATTTTGGTTTTGGCCAATGATATTAATGGCTTTTTAGAAGATATTGATCCAGAGCAATTGGATTTAACAGCAATTGCTGATATTTTGGCAAAATTAGCTGTCCCGGTGGTTTTGCTAAATGAGTTAAAAAAATCACTTGATTATGATGGTACGGTACTTGATACAGCTTCAAGTAACTTAGCCCGTTTGCGTCATGCCCTAAAAAGCAATGATGCAGAGATTAAGGCCCGAATGGATGAGTACATTAAGGGCAATACTAGCAAATATTTATCTGAACAGATTGTAACTATTCGGGATGAACGTTATGTTATCCCAGTTAAACAGGAATATCGCAGTAAGTTTGGTGGGGTGGTGCATGACCAAAGTGCCAGCGGCCAAACTTTGTTTATTGAACCTGGTGCGGTTTTAAACTTAAATAATCGCCAGCAAAATTTATTAGCAGAACAAAGACAAGAAATTCAGCGCATTTTACGTAATTTGTCTGATTTAGCGCGTGAGGAAGTTGATGCAATTGACGAGATTGCGGATGGACTAACAGAACTTGACTTTTTGCAAGCAAAAGCACAACTAGCTAAACAAATGCAGGCAACGGAACCTAAACTCTCCACTGATCAGACGATTAATCTGTTGCAAGCTCGGCACCCATTAATTGATCAAGATAAGGTAGTTCCGAATGATATTCGGCTTGGTGGAGAATTTGATACTGTTTTAATTACTGGACCGAATACTGGTGGTAAAACGATTACGCTCAAAACAGTTGGAGTTTTGCAGCTTATGGCGCAAGCCGGTTTATTTATTCCAGCTCAAGAAGGCAGTGTAGTCGGGGTTTATCAGGAAATTGCCGCGGATATTGGTGATGAACAATCGATTGAGCAATCCTTAAGTACTTTTTCTTCACATATTAATGACATTATCCAAATTATGAAACACGTTGATGATCAGACTTTGGTGCTAATCGATGAAATTGGTGCCGGAACTGACCCCGAAGAAGGGGCCAGCCTGGCGATTAGTATCTTGGATTTTTTGCGTAAAAAACAAGCTAAGATTATGGTTACTACTCATTATCCAGAATTAAAACTCTATGGCTATAATCGTCCTAAAACTACCAATGCCTCAATGGAATTTGATTTGAAAACTTTGTCACCAACTTATCGTTTACAAATTGGGATTCCAGGACACAGTAATGCCTTTGCCATTGCCCGTCGCTTAGGAATGCGCGAGGATGTAGTTAAGGGTGCCGAAGGATTAATGTCCGAGGAAAATACAGAAATTAATACTATGATTGAACGGCTTAACCAGCAGACGCAACAAGCCACTGATGCTCGCAATCATTTGCAAACTAGCCTTGATCGCAGTCAAAAGCTTGAACAAAAGTTGCAGCAGGCTCTTGATTGGTATAATCAGCGAGTGCAAAAACAACTTGATTTTGCTCAAGAACGCGCTAGTGAAATTGTAGCTAAAAAGCGCAAAAAAGCTGATAAAATCATTGCCAAGCTTGAGCAACAGCAGGGTAATTTGAAAGAAAATGAAGTTATTTCTGCTAAAGGTGAGTTAAATCAACTTGCTAAACAGAACGAAAATTTAGCGCAAAACAAGGTCTTACAGCGCGAAAAAAGACGCCATCATGTTAATGTAGGTGATCGCGTTAAAGTTTTGTCGTATGGACAAGTCGGTACGATTTCTAAAAAATTATCTGAGCATCAATATGAGGTGCAATTGGGAATTATGAAGGTGAAAGTTAGCGATCAGGATGTTGAACGGATTGCTGCTACTAAGCCTAAAGCTAAACATATTGTTCGGGCAACTAGTAGTATGCGAAGAGCTAACGCTAGTTCAGAGCTAGATTTGCGCGGACAGCGTTATGAAGAGGCGATGACTAACTTGGATCGCTATTTTGACTCCGTATTATTAGCAGGATTAGATGTAGTAACAATTATTCACGGTATTGGTACAGGGGCGATCCGTAAGGGAGTTTGGCAATATCTAGCCAGCAATCAACATGTTGACAGTTATAATTATGCTCCGGCAAACGAAGGCGGCAATGGTGCAACAATCGTGCTCTTGAAGTAAACTACTTGTAAAAAGTAAGTAGGCTTGCTATACTGAAGATAACGATTGGAACTAAAGATTTGTTTGGAGGTAGACTTCATGGTTGATGAAATTACAGATCAAAATTTTGAAGATGAAACTAAAACTGGCGTGGTCTTAACTGACTTTTGGGCTACATGGTGTGGTCCTTGTAAAATGCAGTCACCAGTAATTGATGAATTGGCTGAGGAACGCCAAGACGTTAAGTTTACGAAGATGGATGTTGACCAAAATAAGGAAACACCAAGTTCTTTAGGAATTATGGCTATTCCAACATTAATCATTAAAAAAGATGGCGAAGTTGTTGATCGATTAACTGGTTATACACCTAAGGCCAAGCTTGATCAGATTTTGAATCAGTATACAGACTAAAAAACTTCCTGCATTGCAGGAAGTTTTTTAATTGTGTTTTTCTTGTAATAGATCACGAATTTGTTTCAAGTAATCTTCAGCAGTAGGTTCAGGTGGCTTTTGCTCACTTTGCTCTTTTTCACTATTGGTTATCTTATTAATTGCTTTAACTAGTAAGAAAACGATAAAAGCAATAATTAAAAAATTGATTATGGTGTTAATGAACTCACCGTATTTAAAAGTTGCTGCTCCAATTTTGAGGGTTAGATTAGAAAGATCGATTTTGCCGACAAATAATCCAAGCAATGGATTAATTAGATTTTTTACCAATGAATTAACAATGTCGGTAAAGGCACCACCAATAATTACCCCGACGGCTAAATCCATGACATTACCGCGTTTGATAAACTCTTTAAATTCTTTTAGCATTTGATTTGCCTCCTCAACTTACTTTAATAATATGGCAAGAGGGAGAAAAAATTCAACTAATTAACTTATTAAATTAATCAAAACTAGCAATTAGTTGTACTTGATGCTTTTTGTCATCAATGGTTAATTCACATTCGGTAGTGCGGCCAGTTTCTTTTTGAATTGCTTCAGCCAAGATACCAGCTTCTAGTGTAAATTCTTGATTGTCGCTAGTTATGCGGTCACTAACACTTTGACCAGAAAGCGTGAAAGTTATCGATGAACGACGTTCTTTAGTTTTATTAAGGGTACCAAATTCAGCTGTGGCAAAAAAGCTCTGAACGTCTTCAAATGAGGCTAAGTCATATTGGCGGGCAATTTTTTTGCCAGCCCAATAAAGAATTTCTGCAGTGTCTTCACCTAAAATAGTGGGTAAGATAAAGTCACGGTATAATTGATTGATAAAGTAAACATGTTCGTTTGATTGATTGTTATTTTGCATAAATATCCATTCCTTTTATTCTCTTATATTTTACCGTAAAATTGATTAAAGTAGAAAAAATTTGGGGGGAAAATTTATATGACAGATAATCGGCCAATTGGCTTACTAGATTCTGGTGTTGGCGGCTTAACAGTGGTTAAACAGGTAATTAAACAAATGCCTAATGAATCAACAATTTTTATTGGGGATAATGGTCACGTGCCATATGGTGATAAGACACAGGCGGAAATTGTGGCCTTGACTAGGCAAAGTGTCGATTTTTTAATAAGAAAAAATGCTAAAGTAATTATTTTTGCCTGTAATACGGCAACTGTTGCTGCACTGGACATCCTGCAAAAAGAAGTTGCAGTGTCACTTGTTGGTATCGTGCAAGCTGGTGCATTAGCAGCAGTTAGAGCAACTAAAAATCAAAAGGTAGCGGTAGTGGCAACGGATTATACGATTAAGCAAGATGCTTATTTAAAAGCAATTAAGGCTCGCGATGCTGGGATTGCGGTAACACAGTTAGCCACACCGACACTAGTACCGTTAATTGAACAAGCTGCTGAGCCGTCAGTAACTATGGCTGCAGTAAAGACTGCCATAAAGCCACTTAAGCAGCAGGAATTTGACACACTAGTGCTAGGTTGTACCCATTATCCAATTTTACAAGCGGAGTTTGCCCAAGTGCTAGGTCCTAAAATTACGTTGGTTGATCCAGCAGTTCAAGTAACAAAAGAGACTGCTGTTCAATTACGAAAAGCTGATTTGCTAGCAGCAAATGTCGATGCTAAACACAAATATTACACAACTGGAGATGTAGCAATGGTGGATAAGTTGGGGAAAAAGATTTTGGGAGATCCTGAATTTGCTGCAACTAAACTAACAGGAGGAGAAGAATAATGGTTAAAGAAATTTTATTTGCGACTACGAATCAAGGTAAGGCCAGAGAACTAAAGCAGGCGTTTCAAAAAGCTGGGTTAGCAATTATGGTTAAAACTAATCGCGATTTCGATAATCCACCAATTGTTGATGAATACGGTACTACATTTGAACAAAATGCGAAATTAAAAGCGCACGCTTTGGCAAATTTTAGTGGGATGATTACGCTGGCTGATGACTCTGGTCTAATGGTCGATGCACTTGACGGAGCGCCAGGTGTGCATTCAGCTCGTTATGCAGGCCAAGGACACAATGATGCGCAAAATAATGCCAAATTGTTAGCAGAATTAGGCGGAATTGTTCCTGAAAAGCGGACTGCTAAATTCACAACGACAATTGTAGCGTCTAAACCTGGAGAATTTGCTCAAGATTTAGTAGTAACTGGTGAGTGTCAAGGCCAGATTTTAGCAGCACCGCGAGGAGAAGACGGTTTTGGATATGATCCACTGTTCTTTGTGCCAGCAAAGAATAAATCTTTTGCCCAAATGACTATGCAGGAAAAAAATGAAATTTCGCATCGAGGTAAGGCAATTGTTAAGTTGCTTGAGGCTTGGCCTAAATGGCTTGAACGGGTTGAATAAAAAGCTTTATAATAATTTCACAAAAAATTGACATTAAAATTTGAAGTCCTATAATAAGCATATATTTTATGAAAGCGATATCTTTTTTGTGGAAGGATTTTTAAATGCTAGAACAACAATTAAAAAAATGGCAAGCAGTATATGATGTAATTGTAGTTGGGTTTGGTGGTGCAGGTGCTACAGCTGCCAGATTTGCGGCAGATAATGGTGCGAAGGTCTTATTAATTGATTCTGCTCAAGAAGGACATGAAGGTGGTAATACACGGTATTGTGGCCAGTTAATTATGTCAGGTTCTGAGCCAGATAAAATCAAGCAATATTTTGTTAATCTAACTAAGCCAATGAACTATGATGAAGAAATGGTTGACGTATATACGCGTGAATTGGCTCAGATGAAAGACTATCTAAAAAAATATTTGGACGTTGAACCTGTTAGTGTTCGTGAAATGATTGACAAACAGCCGCAAAAATTTGCCGGCTTGCAATCAATGACGCCAGAATATCCTGAACTAGCAGGTGCGGAAGACTTTGACTTTTTATTGGTACATGAAGGCTATAGTGATGCCGCTTTATGGAAAACATTACGTCAGCAAGTTGTTAAACGAACAGATAAGATTGATGTTTGGTTTGATGCTCCAGCATTACATTTAATTAAGGCCAATGATGATCGGACGATTGCTGGAGTTCAAATTGAAAGAGCTGGGCAAAAGGTTAATGTTAAAGCAAAGAGCGGTGTGGTTTTAACTTCGGGCGGTTTTGAAAACAATAAAGATAAAGTACAAAATTATGTTGGTGAGCCATTTATTGGCCCAGTTGGTACGATTTATAATAAGGGTATCGGAATTGATCTTGCGATTGAAGCAGGAGCTGATTTGTGGCATATGCAGGCTACTTCAGGTTCAATGACGCTTCTACATTTTGATGAAGGTCAAAGGGCACCATTATTTGCTGGACCAGCACTGAATAATGGTTCAATTTTGAGAATTGGTGATGATGGCACGCGTTACCATCGAGAAGACGAAGTTGCTAGACATGGTTATTGGTATAATCATGGCTTATGGCGCGCGCCGCAGACGCAAGAGCATCCGTATTTAGTCTTTGATCAAACGCAATTTAACGAACTAAACAAAGACGACTACTACCAAGCTGTTACTAATAGGGCAATTAAAGCCGCGAGCTTGGTAGACCTAGCAGATAAAATAACTGTTTCTAAAGAAAACTTGCAACAAACTATAACTCGTTTTAACGAAAGTGTTGCAGCCGGCAATGATCCAGAATTTCATCGTGATATTAAAACTATGCGTGCATTTGATGATGGCCCTTATTATGCAGTTCCTTTAAGTCAGGGAATGTTGAATACGCAAGGTGGCCCTAGAAGAAATGCGCGCGCTGAAGTTGTAGACCTAGCAGGTGAACCGATTCCTCACTTATATGCTGCTGGGGAATTAGGTTCAATTTGGAATGGGCAATATCAAGGTGGCGGTGACATTTCTGACTGTTTGATTTTTGGTAAAATTGCAGGCGAAAATGCTGCGCAAGTCAAGGAAGCGGTGATAAGTGAGCAGCAGACTAGCGAGGTGCCAGTTGATAGTTCAGCTTTGGGTCAATCTGATATGCAAGCTGCAGTTTACTCAACTAAGAAAAATCAATTTATCGGGAAGTCTACAATTGGTATGGGCGATGAATTAATCGTTCGCATAACTGTTGATGAACAACAAAATTTACAAGATATTGAAGTTTTAAAACAGGAAGAATCGGCTGATTATGGGCTTAAGGCACTTAAAGAATTGCCTAAAGAAATGATTAGACAAAATACTATTGAAGTAGATGCTGTTTCCGGTGCCTCTAATACTAGCCGGGCTTTAAAGGCTGCAGTTAAAGATGCTTTAAGTAAAATTACTAAAAGTTAGGACTTTTTGTTCATGAAAGTACTAAAAAGTGTCTGGGAAAAAACTCAGCACAAAAGGGAATGTTAGAATAAAAAGCTAACATTCCCTTTTTGATGCAATCTTTTGTTCATATTAAGCTCTGAAAAAGTTACAAAGCTTAAAAACATTTGCAATAATATTCGATTTTAACGGCCACTTTTAACCCTAATTTTTAAAAATCAGAGTTATTTCCCAGACACTTTTATTTTAGCCAGCAAGGGTTATTTGGTTAGCTTGGAGAATTTTTAAATATTCGGCCAAGTAGCGATTTTGCACAACTTGTTCTTGTCCAGGTTTAACTTGAAAATGCACAACATAACTAACCGTTTTGGCAGTTTGTTTGGTAATACCGACAATTTTTGGTCCTTGCACAAGGGTCTTTTTAGCTAATTTGATTTCCTGATTAGCTTGTTTAATTAGCATATAAACTTTAGCAAAATCATTGTCTGCATTAAGCTGTAGTTCTAGATCAAGTCCAATCCCGCCATGAGCAACGTTTTGCACAACCGAAATATTACGATTGGGAATGTAAATAATTGATCCATCAGTTCCTTTGAGTCTAGTGGTCCTTAAGCCGAGCTGGATGACTACCCCAGTTTGATTATTAATCTGCACCACATCGCCGACATCGAATTGATCTTCACTTAAGATGAAAAAACCATTGACTAGATCACTGACAAAACCTTGCGCGCCCATCCCAATTGCCAGCGAAAAAATTCCGGCACTTGCTAGTAGAGTCCCAACCGGAATTCCTAAAATTGAAAGTACTCCAAACAAATAAAAGAAAATTACGGTATATTGAAAGATACTGTTAATTAGTGCAGTAACTGTTCTAGTACGTTTAGTCTGTTTTCGCTTACTATGGTTTAAATAGTGGTTAATTATCTTCTTGCCGAAATGATCAATCAGATAAAAGACGATGGTTGATAAGACTAATTGCCAAACAATCGTGCCTAAATGCTCACCAACTTTGTCCCAATTAATTTTTAAAAAATTTTGATTGAAATTAAACGTGTTGTTCATTAATTTGCCTTTCATATTCTGTATTTTAACTATAACAAAATATTACATAAAGATTGAGATTGAAGCATTTTCATGCTAGACTTTTTTTAGATGCAAAATTGGAGGGTAAGAAATGGAAATTTCCTATGGTGCGCTGGCTGGATTAATTGCGGCAGTAGCGTTGTTGATTTTAGTGTTGTTCGCAATACCGGTACTAGTTCGGATGGCGAAGACGACTAAGCAAATAAATGAGACAATTGCTACCACTAATGATTCAATTCAACAGCTAACTAAAGATGTTAATGTTATACTTGATCAAACGAATGATTTGCTTGATAAGACCAATGTCTTACTAGCCGATGTTAACGTCAAGGTCAAGACCTTAGATCCAGTTTTTCAGGCAGTTGCAGATGTTGGGACGAGCGTGTCGGATGTTAATGCATCATCACGTAAGTTAGCAAAGAAGTTTAGTAATAATCACGCTAAGCGTAGCGGTGTGATATCTTCTGCTGTAACATCAATGTTTGCAAGACGCAAACGTCGTCAAGGTAGAGAATAAGTAAAGGAGCAACTTTTATGAAAAAGACTACAAGTGCTATTTTAGGAACAATTATTGGTTGTGCAGCAGGCTTTGTGGCCGGATCACTCTTAGTAAGTGATGATCGAGTAGAAGATTTGAAGCGTAAGGTTAAAGAAAACCCAACTGCAAATGACTTAAAGCAAAAATATGATAATGGTACAGAGATTGTCAAGAATCAATTAACTTCTTTTCCTAAAAAAGTTGAAGATGATTCTGAATTGAAAGATTTTGATGATATCGTTATCGATAGTTCTGATGCTGATGATTTAGCACAAGCAGACAGTGCAACTGATGCGGTCGCAGATATGTATCATGCCGAACCAACTGAACCAAAACCAGATTCTGACCCAGTTGTGCCAACCCCGCCAGCCTCAGAATCTTAAAAATAATTTTAATAAGCAAAAATGCACTAACAAGAACGATTCTTGTTGGTGCATTTTTTGTTGTTAGTTATTAATCATTGATTGGAATAGTTTTGAGTGCCTTGTCGGTGTGGGTAAAAGGCTCGAAACCATTTTTAGTAACTACACCACAATCTTCAATTCGGACGCCAGCAACTCCAGGAATGTAAATTCCTGGTTCAATCGAAAAGCACATACCTTCTTCAATCACTAAATCGTTATCTTGAACAATTGATGGATATTCATGGACATTTTTACCGATTCCATGACCTAAACGATGGATAAAGTACTCGCCATAGCCAGCTTTAGTAATCACATTGCGGGCAACACTGTCTAATTCGCCAGCAGTCATTCCCGGTTTAACGGCATCAATGGCTGCTTGTTGGGCTTCACGGTCAATCTCATAGATTTCTTTTTGTTTGGCTGTTGGCGTGCCATAGGCAACTGTTCGGCTGGCATCTGAAGCATAGCCATTGTGCATAGTACCTAAATCAAATAAAACTAATTCATTAGGCTGAACCTTAGCCATTGAAGGACCTAAATGAGGGTTGGCAGCATTAGCACCCGTTTGGACAATGGTTTCAAAACTTTGCTGCATTACTCCTTTTTGTAATTTTAATTGATATTCAATTTGACCAGCGATGTAGCGTTCGCTAACGCCAGTCTTGATGGTATCAAAACCAATCTGAAAAGCAAAATCGGCTTCTTGACCAGCTGCTTTTAATTGTTCGATTTCAGTAGGAGTTTTGTACAAACGAATTTGGTCGATGAAACTGGAGACATCACTTTCAAAGTTAGCATCAGGAAATTGTTCATGGATTAATTGGTAATGAGCAACGGACAAGTCGTTTTTTTCCAGTGCCCAGTTTTGGTAAGCTGTAGTGGTTTGCTTTACTCGATCGGCAATCATTGCCCACGGATTTTCTGAGTCAAGATAGCCATAAACATCACCATTCCATGCAGAATTTTTAGCTTCTTCAACATTTAGTGCTGGTACGAAAACGAAGGGATCTTGATCCTTGAAGACTAGCAAGGCAAATATGCGCTCATGTGGTTCCATTTCATAGCCAGTAAAATAGGCAATCGTTTTTGGATTGGAAATGTAGGCTAAGTCATTGTTTGTTTCTTGTAACCATTCCTGTAATTTAGTTAAATTCATTGTGTATTCCTTTCAAATTAACAGATAGTTAAACAAATTATAGCATGTTCTAGCCATGAAAAAATGAAAGAATAAGTGAAAACGTTTGCTAATGAGGAAAAATCGTGGTAATCTTTTATATTGAATATTTCAGAAATAGGGGATTTTAAAATGAGAAAACAAGAAGTTACAATTTATGATGTAGCTCGTGAAGCCAAGGTTTCAATGGCAACTGTTTCACGGGTGGTTAATGGTAATACGAATGTGCGTAAAGATACACACGATCGAGTAATGAAGGTTATCAATCGTTTGCACTACCAACCAAATGCAGTGGCTCAAGGACTTGCTTCTAAGAGAACAACAACGGTTGGATTAATCGTACCAGACCTAACCAACCTTTACTTTGCAGAATTGTCTAAAGGAATTGATGATATTGCCCTGCTTTATAAATACAATATCATTATTACTAGTATTGAGAATCGGTTAATGAAAGAGGATCAAGCAATTCAGAGTTTGCTTAATAAGCAAGTTGATGGTGTGATTTATATGTCTAACCGTTTACCTCAGGAAGCAGTTGATGCTTTTAAGAGAACCGATACGCCAGTGGTTTTGGCTGGTACTAAGGATAATCATACAGAATTTCCATCAGTAACAATTGATTATCAAAAGGCTGATACAGAAGCATTGAACTTGCTTTATAACGATGGTAAAAAGAACTTGGCGCTAGTAGTTGGCGATCCTAAAGCGGTAGTAAATGCTGATCACCGAATTCCGGCTTACCAAAAATTCATGGCTGATCATAACTTGGGTGAAGGACATGTTTACACTAACATTAAAGATCACGCAGATGGTTATAATTTGTATTCACAGTTGATGAAAGATGGCATTGATGGCGTAATTGTTACTCGCGATATTACTGCAGTAGGAATTTTGAATTCAGCAACAGATGCTGGTAAGAAAGTTCCGGATGAATTAGAAATTGTCACTGCTAGTGCAACTAAGATTGCTTCTGTTGTTAGACCCGCACTAACGGCAATTAAGCAACCTTTATATGATATGGGAGCTGTGGCAATGAGAATGCTGACTAAGCTAATGGCTAACGAGGAATTACCAGAAACTCAAATCGAATTGCCGTATGAGTTGCTTAAGAAGCAAAGTACGTTAAATCAATAATAAAAAGGATTCACAATTAAAGTGAATCCTTTTTTAGTTGGCGATTTTTTTAGTGACTTTTAGTAGCTTTAGATAAGGAACGACGGGATCGCTAGTACGTGGTAAGTAGGCAGTTAGAGCAATATTACGATACTGACTAATACGTGGTAATTGCCGATAATTGTGCCAGCTAGTTTGATCAAAAAAGCCATAGAAGAGAATTTGTTTAGCCTTGACCCAGCCTAGATTGGTGTAGAGCCACAAACTTTTTGGACTACCATTGAAATTTTGAATTTTAAATAATTGGTTTGCTGGTAGTTTTTGTTTAGTTTTGGCTTGGTTATCAGGATAACGGTAAATTGCGACTTGTTTTTGTGGTTTAGCAATAATTTGTTTATCTTGATAAGGTGCTAAGTCTTGCTCTTTTAAGTCGAGATTGACGAATTCTGCAGAGATAAAGCTTTGATTAGCTATTTGATAAAACAGTTGATTATGTGCCCTGACGCCATACATGACATTCAATTTTTGTTTAGGTTTAACATATTTACCCTGTTTAACACGGACATAGGGATTCATCATGATTGGCGTTTTTTGCTTACCAAAATAGATTCCTTTACGGTGAATATCGTATTTTTTAGTACCTTCTTTAGCTAACTTATATTTAAAACCGGTAGCTGGAAAATTAGTGACCACGCCATCAACGTTTTTATTGATTAGCCAATGCCACAAGTCGGGTGATTCATCCATTTCAGTCCAGACGTAAACCTGTTTATTCAGTGTATGAAGCCAATGGATTAGCCATGAATGATTTTGGATAACATCAGCTGCGACGTTAACTGCGTTGACTTGTGGTAAGTTGCTAAAGTTAATCCGTTTAAGACTGCCAACAATTAAGATTAAGTAGGCATCAGGCATTAGTTCACGCAGTTTAAACAGGCTGGCAGCGGAGAATGAATGAATCATGACCCGTTTTTCCATATGGTATTTTTTGATTGTCTGGGCAATTTGTTCTTCTAATTGGTAAGAATGATCAACACCATGATCAATTTTAGTTTCTAGAACGAATTTGGTTTCAGGGCGTTTACGATAATGGGCAAAAATCTGTGGTAAACTTTTGACCGTTTCGCCATTATCATATCTTAATTGGCTAAGGGCATCCCAATTATTTTGTGATACAATTGCATGTGAGTGGGTTACGCGGAAGAGATCGTCATCATGGCAAACTACTAAAACGCCGTCTGCTGATAAATGCAGATCGAGTTCGACGTAATCAGCGCCCGAATTGAACGCGGAGTCATCGCTTTGGATAGTTTCTTCAGGATACTTGGTAGGATCTCCTCTGTGCCCGACGACGGTAAAACCACTAGTTATTAAAAAAATTAAACTGAAAAAAAGCACCAATATTAGGTGGCTTTGATGTTTCATGTGTACACCTCTATTGCATTTTACCATAGCATGGTGACACTTTTTTACTATAAGTAACAATTTTTATTTCATTTTAGGTAGAACTTTATAATGGCAGATCAACAATACGAAGAATTAGATTTAATAGAAGAAATAACCCGTAATGATGGCAGCAGCTATTTTGAGATTGCTAATATTGACCAAAATGGAATTGCCGAACTAGCAGTAGATCATGGGGCAATAAAAGAGGTGCGGATTTTGCAATTAAATATTCCGCGGACTAAGGCATTGATTACTTATGAAAAATATATCAATGAAAATTATCAATTAGAAACCTTGACTAATGAAGCTGATTGGCAAAATCCTAGTTGGGTTGAGTGGGACAAACCAAAAGGTCCTGTTTTAGAAGCATATCAAACAATTTTAAAAGCAAATCAGATTGGATAGAAGGCACATGGAAAAAATTCGCATTTTACACACTAATGATTTACATTCGCATTTTGAGCATTTCCCTAAAATTGGCCGGTACTTGGCCCAGGCCCAACAAGATCAATCGGTTGATCAGGTGTTGACTTTTGATGCTGGTGATTTTATGGATCGCTCGCATCCCCTTACGGATGCGACTTTTGGGCAAGCTAATATTGAATTGATGAATTCATTTCACTATGATGCCGTAACCATTGGTAATAATGAGGGAATCTCAAATTCACATGAGGTGGTGGAACATTTATTTGATCATGCACAATTTCCAGTGGTATTGGCTAATTTACGTGAAGAAGACGAGACAATGCCGCACTGGGCATCGCAAGTTCAAATTTTAACTACCAAAAAAGGGACGCGAATTGCCCTCATTGGCTTGACAGCTGCTTATCCACTTTCTTATGAACCAAATCATTGGCATGTTAAACAATTAAAAGAAGCAATGGATACGGTATTACCTAAAATTGCTGGTAAATATGATGCCTTATTTTTATTGACCCATGTCGGATTAGACATGGATCGCTTTTTGGCACAGAATTATCCACAGATTGATTTGATTATTGGCGGTCACAGCCATAATTTACTCAAAAAAGGTGAAGAGGTTAACGGCGTTTGGATTACTCAAACTGGTAAATGGGGAAATTATGTTGGTAATGTTCAGGTTGAGCTTGATGATCAACACCATGTTCAGCAAATTACGCCATCGGTAGCGCCAACCAGTTTGATGAAGGAAGAACCCGAAGATGAAATTACTATTGCCGCTTATCGTAAGCGTGGGAAAGCAATTTTGAATCAAAAACGGGTAGCTAATTTGCCGGCTAAATTCGGGAATAATTTGGAAACCAGTATTAAGGTATCGCTAGACGCGATTGCTGATTTTGCTGATACCGACTTGGCTATTCTTAGCTCAGGTTTATTTTTGCAACCATTTAAGCAGGGAATTTTAACAGAATATGATTTGCAGAAGACGTTGCCACATTCAATGCATGTGGTTCGTTCTACTTTAAAAGGACGAGATTTGTGGCGGTTAGTAATGGAAATTGAAAAAAATCGCCATTATCTTGATCAATTTCATTTACAAGGAATGAGTTTTCGTGGGAAAATTTTTGGGCAAATGTACTATAAAGGGATTGAATTTGATGAAGCCAGTCAAACTGTTTATGTTAAGGGCAAGGCACTTGATCCCGATCAAGACTATCAACTTGCCTGTTTAGATCATTATGTTTTAGTGCCGTTTTTCCCTACTTTGGCAATAGTTGGCCAAAACCAATTTTTGTTTCCACAATTTTTGCGTGAGGTAGTTGGCAATTACTTAGCGCAGAAGTATCCACTGAAAGGAGCAAATGAATGAATGAGCGCCAAACTGTATCTAAGGATCAGGATACTAGTCATCGTGAAAATAAGTTTGCCAAAGAACAGCCACTGAGGCATCCACTAGCTGTTGTAATGCAAAATGAAGATCAATTGCAGATAAATCATCAGGTATATCGAGTTTTAGTTGACAAGCAAGCAGGATTAGATTTAGAAATGTTGCGTCAGAAATATGATCCCTATCTTGATCAGTATGATTTTATTGTTGGGGATGTTTCTAGTGGACATTTGCGCTTAAAGGGTTTTTACCAAGATAAGGTTCGCACCGCGCTGGATCGTAAGCAGCAGACAATTGCGGATTATTTGCTTGAATACTGTAATCCTGGTGGTAGTTACTTTATTTTGCAGTTACTAGATCCGGTTCACCATTATCATACCAATAATAAGAAAAATCACGCTCGCGGTCACCACAGAAATGGCCCTGCTAATACTAGGCACAGTTCATCTGCCAATTTTAGAAAGCGTCGAGTTCGCCAAACTCGTTTTAAAAAACAGACAGTTGCCATTAAAAGTGAACAAGGTAATCACCATGCATTTGTAATTAAAAAGAGAAAGAGTAGTAATTAAATGAAAGATTATGGCTTATTTTTAATTGATCTTGATGGTACTATTTATCGTGGCAAGGAAACAATTGCTGCAGGGGTTAGATTTGTTGCGCGTCTAGAGTCTGCTGGAAAAGACTATCTTTTTTTAACGAATAATACCACAAGGACACCACAAATGGTGGTGGACAAGTTAGCTACACACGGTATAAAAACAGACTTAAAGCATGTTTATACTCCAAGCATGGCAACAGTTAGCTATATTTTGGAACGAGAAACTAAAAATAAGATTGGGGTTTATTTAATTGGTGAGATTGGCTTAAAACGGGAGTTTTTGCAGCATCCAGAATTTGAGTTAGATGATCGTAATCCTGATTATGTGATAGTAGGCATGGACCGGGATTTAACTTACCATAAAGTACGTGTAGCTGCAGATGCAATTAGAAATGGTGCGACATTTATTGGTACTAATGCAGATTTGAATTTGCCTAGTGATGAAGGGCTAATGCCAGGCAATGGTTCGCAATGTATCATGATTGCTGCTGCAAGTGGTAAGCAGCCGCTTTATATTGGTAAACCGGCGCCAATTATAGTTGAAAAAGCGCTCAATCTATCACGCTATGCTAAGGAGCAGACCTTAATTGTTGGTGATAATTATGATACGGATATTAAGGCAGGTTTCAATAGTAAAGTTGATCAATTGCTAGTGACAACTGGAATTACCAAGAGCGAAGATATTAGTGACAAGCGTAAGCCAACGTATATTGTTAATAGTTTAGATGAGTTTAAATTATGAGTACCAAAAATAGCATTTTTACATTGATTTACCATTTTATTTTTGCGATAACTAGCAGTGTGGTTGGTGCGTTGATTGCTAGTTGGCCATTGTTAATAGTTTTTGTATTGGTGCAAAAGACTAGTCAAACAGTTAATTTAACGTTAGGGCAAATTATGCACAATTACAATCAGTTATTGTGGTATTTAATTTGGCCTTTGCAAACAAAATTAGCTATGACAGATTTTCCGACTTCTCCATTAGCTGCAGAACACTTTGCCGAAGTGAAACGACTATTTATTCTAGCGATAGTGGCTTTTTTATGCTGCCTAGTAATTTACTTATTACATAAGAAAAACAAGAATAATAAAGCACTTAAGCTTAATAAAGTTTGGGCCTTACTATTCTTGTTATTGCCGATTGCATTACTGCCATTTGCGTTAACTAATTTTGATAGTTTTTTTATAGCTTTTCATCATTTATTTTTTGCTGGGAGTAATACCTGGTTGTTTGATCCGGCAACAGATCCAATTATTAATGTCTTAACTGAAGGCTTTTTTGCCTCATGTTTTGCGGTAGCTGGGATTATTTATGAATTATATTTTGCCCAAAAGTTATTGGGACAATAAAAAAGAGCTTTGTAGTGATTAAGTCACTATGAAGCTCTTTTTTATTTTATTTAGTAAAATGCTTTTTCAATCCAACAATTGCAATTGGCACAACCGAGATAAGGATAATCGCCAAAATTAACATTGAAAAGTTGTTTTTAACAAACGGAATATTTCCAAAGAAGTAACCGAGGATGGTAAACAGTCCGCTCCAAATAATTCCGCCAACTAAATTATAAATGGCAAATTTGCCATAGTGCATTTTACTACCACCGGAAATAAATGGTACAAAGGTTCTAATAAACGGAATAAACCGTCCAATAACAATTGTAATAGGCCCATGTTTTTCAAAAAAATGTTCAGCACTAGCGCGATTTTTCTGATTAATTAATTTGTTGAACCAAGAATATTTTTCACCAGCATTGACAGATCGGGCACCTATTTCATAATTACAGGCGTCTCCGATGACGGCAGCAAGTAAAACTGCGAGGTATACTAACCAAATATTTAGATGATATTTAGGATTGACAGCCATTGAACTAGCCGCAAAAATTAGTGAATCACCTGGCAAAAATGGAAAGATAACTAGCCCAGTTTCAATAAAAATAATCCCAAAAAGGATTAGATAAGTATAGCCGCCAAATTGATTTACAATTTCGACTAGGTGCTGATCAATATTAAGAATAAAGTTGATAATCGCCATGGATATCTCCTAAATTTATCTACTAGTAGAATGAACCGTTAACGTTTTTTCAGGAAATAGTGAGCGCATGATTGAATTAACAGCAATCTGTGCTTCACCAAAACCAACGCCAATGATGGGAACGCGACCAGGATAAGTTGCAACATCACCAACCGCATAAATTCCAGCCAAATTGGTTTTCATTTCACTAGAAACAGTAATTTGGCTATTGTTTACGTTAACGCCCCAATTTTTTACTAAATTATTGTTGGCACGGAAACCATAAGCCACGACAATTTGGTCGAATAGGTGGTGTAAGATTTGATCCTCACCAACTTGTTTTAGACCAACATCTAGTTGATTATTCACTATTGAGATAGTTTTAGGAAGATAAGGAGTCAGAATTTCAACATTTTTTAAACTTTTTAGTTGCTCAATACTGGACTCTAAACCGCGAAAATCGTTTCGCCGATGAATTAGCTTAACAATAGTTTGCTTTTGCTGAGCTAGTTCAAGAGCGAAGTCGAGTGCGGAATCGCCTCCTCCAAAAACGCCTACTGTTTGATTGGCAAAATTTTGCGGTTGGTCAATGTAGTAATGGACAAGTGGCTTAGTTTGATCATTAAGCTTCAAAGGAAACTTTTTGGGAGTAAATGAGCCATTTCCGGTTGCAATAATGATGCTTTTAGCAAGATAGGTATTATCAATTAAAAATTCATCCGCAATTTTTTGAATATTAGTTACTCGATGATGTAGAACAAAATCAGCATGACTAGGTGCTTCTTTTTTCAAACGATCAATTAATTGCATTCCTGTGATTGAATCAAAGACAGGGATGTCAAAAATTTTTTTGAATGGATAAAGTAGTTTTGGCTGACCGCCAGCTTCTTTTAGTGAATCGAATATAATCGTTTTGAGCCCATGTAAGTGAGCATAATTGGCACTAAATAGTCCAATTGGGCCGGCTCCAACGATTGCTAAGTCAAATTTTTTAATTTTTATTTTCCTCCTATAAACCTTGATATAACAACTTTAACATGAATTATTAAGTTAGTCATTCAAAATAATTTAGCAAAAAGACTTGCAAAAGAGGAAAAGAGTTGCTAGTATTAATAACTGTCGTCGGGCAACAAACAAAGGGTTTGAAGCCAGAGGGCAAAAATAAAGAGCAGAAAGTTATTGACAAGATCAAAACGGTCTGCTAGAATAGAAAAGCGCTGCTATAAGCAGCAGGTAGTACTTTGAAAACTGAACAATGTTTTCGCAAAAGTGTGCGGGTGTAAAAGCCCAAAACAAGAGCGAAGTCAATTTCGCAAGCAAATAAATCCGAGATGCAAATCTTGGAGAACGAATGAGCAAACATTCAAACAAACAGATAAAAATGAGAGTTTGATCCTGGCTCAGGACGAACGCTGGCGGCGTGCCTAATACATGCAAGTCGAGCGAGCAATTTTAACAGAATACCTTCGGGTAGGAAGCTAAGAGCGCGAGCGGCGGATGGGTGAGTAACACGTGGGTAACCTACCCTATAGATTGGGATACCACTTGGAAACAGGTGCTAATACCAAATAAGAAGTAAGATCGCATGATCAAGCTATAAAAGGCGGCTTTCGAGCTGTCGCTAAAGGATGGACCCGCGGTGCATTAGCTAGTTGGTAGGGTAAAAAGTACTACCAAGGCAATGATGCATAGCCGAGTTGAGAGACTGAACGGCCACATTGGGACTGAGACACGGCCCAAACTCCTACGGGAGGCAGCAGTAGGGAATCTTCCACAATGGACGCAAGTCTGATGGAGCAACGCCGCGTGAGTGAAGAAGGTTTTCGGATCGTAAAGCTCTGTTGTTGGTGAAGAAGGATGTATAGAGTAACTGCTATATATTTGACGGTAATCAACCAGAAAGTCACGGCTAACTACGTGCCAGCAGCCGCGGTAATACGTAGGTGGCAAGCGTTGTCCGGATTTATTGGGCGTAAAGCGAACGCAGGCGGGAAGACAAGTCAGATGTGCAAGCCCTCAGCTTAACTGAGGAATTGCATCTGAAACTGTATTTCTTGAGTGCAGAAGAGGAGAGTGGAACTCCATGTGTAGCGGTGGAATGCGTAGATATATGGAAGAACACCAGTGGCGAAGGCGGCTCTCTGGTCTGTAACTGACGCTGAGGTTCGAAAGCATGGGTAGCGAACAGGATTAGATACCCTGGTAGTCCATGCCGTAAACGATGAGTGCTAAGTGTTGGGAGGTTTCCGCCTCTCAGTGCTGCAGCTAACGCATTAAGCACTCCGCCTGGGGAGTACGACCGCAAGGTTAAAACTCAAAGGAATTGACGGGGGCCCGCACAAGCGGTGGAGCATGTGGTTTAATTCGAAGCAACGCGAAGAACCTTACCAGGTCTTGACATCTAGTGCAAATCATAGAGATATGACGTTCTCTTCGGAGACACTAAGACAGGTGGTGCATGGCTGTCGTCAGCTCGTGTCGTGAGATGTTGGGTTAAGTCCCGCAACGAGCGCAACCCTTATTATTAGTTGCCAGCATTAAGTTGGGCACTCTAATGAGACTGCCGGTGACAAACCGGAGGAAGGTGGGGACGACGTCAAGTCATCATGCCCCTTATGACCTGGGCTACACACGTGCTACAATGGTTAGTACAACGAGGAGCGAACCTGTGAAGGCAAGCGAATCTCTTAAAGCTAATCTCAGTTCGGATTGCACTCTGCAACTCGAGTGCATGAAGCTGGAATCGCTAGTAATCGCGGATCAGCATGCCGCGGTGAATACGTTCCCGGGCCTTGTACACACCGCCCGTCACACCATGAGAGTCTGTAATACCCAAAGCCGGTAGGATAACCGTAAGGAGTCAGCCGTCTAAGGTAGGACAGATGATTAGGGTGAAGTCGTAACAAGGTAGCCGTAGGAGAACCTGCGGCTGGATCACCTCCTTTCTAAGGAAGAGCGAATAGGTGGAGAGTAGGAATACTAAAAGAAGCCTAGGAGCAAGGAAGCACACAGAAACGAAGACATTGTTTAGTTTTGAGGGTAGTACCTCAAGTTAGGACATTGAAAACTGAATATAATCTAGAAAAAACCGAGAAACAATCAAAGAGAAAAACAGATTGCACGAGCGACCGAGAGAGAAGATCTTAGAGGTAAGGTCAAGAAAAGAAGGGCGCACGGTGAATGCCTAGGCACAAGAAGGCGAAGAAGGACGCGACAAACAGCGAAATGCTTCGGGGAGCGGTAAGTACGCAGAGATCCGGAGATATCCGAATGGGGGAACCCAATACAAGAAATTGTATTACTTATTAGTGAATACATAGCTAATAAGGGCAAGACGCAGTGAACTGAAACATCTAAGTAGCTGCAGGAAGAGAAAGAAAAATCGATTTCCATAGTAGCGGCGAGCGAAACGGAAAGAGCCCAAACCAGATGATTTATCATTTGGGGTAGTAGGACTGCAATAAAGGTAGTGTAAGAGATAGCAGAATTATCTGGGAAGATAAGCCAGAGAAGGTGAGAGCCCCGTAAGCGAAATTTCAAGCACGCTGAGCAGTATCCTGAGTAGGTCGGAACACGAGGAATTCCGATTGAAGCAGCGAGGACCATCTCGTAAGGCTAAATACTCACTTGTGACCGATAGTGAACCAGTACCGTGAGGGAAAGGTGAAAAGAACCCCGGGAGGGGAGTGAAATAGAACCTGAAACCGTGTGCTTACAAGTAGTCAGAGCCCGTTAAAGGGTGATGGCGTGCCTTTTGTAGAATGAACCGGCGAGTTACGTTAAATAGCAAGGTTAAGTCATAAAAGGACGGAGCCGTAGCGAAAGCGAGTCTGAAAAGGGCGCAGGAGTTATTTGATGTAGACCCGAAACCAAGTGACCTACCCATGACCAGGTTGAAGGTGCGGTAAAACGCACTGGAGGACCGAACCCACGTAAGTTAAAAATTGCGGGGATGAGTTGTGGGTAGCGGTGAAATTCCAAACGAACTTGGAGATAGCTGGTTCTCTCCGAAATAGCTTTAGGGCTAGCCTGGTGCGAGAAAAGATAATGGAGGTAGAGCTCTGTTTGGACGAAGGGCCCGTCAAGGGTTACTGAATTCAGATAAACTGCGAATACCAGATATCTGCGCACTGGAGTCAGACTGCGAGTGATAAGATCCGTAGTCGAAAGGGAAACAGCCCAGATCACCAGTTAAGGTCCCAAAATCTATGCTAAGTGGAAAAGGATGTGGAGTTGCGTAGACAACTAGGATGTTGGCTTAGAAGCAGCCATCATTAAAAGAGTGCGTAATAGCTCACTAGTCGAGTGACGCTGCGCCGAAAATTTACCGGGGCTAAGCATAGTACCGAAACTGTGGATGCATTATGAAAGTAATGCGTGGTAGGAGAGCGTTCTAAGAGCGGAGAAGCTTAATCGAAAGGATAAGTGGAGCGCTTAGAAGTGAGAATGCCGGTATGAGTAGCGCAAGATAGGTGAGAATCCTATCCGCCGAAAGACTAAGGTTTCCTGGGGCAGGCTCGTCCGCCCAGGGTAAGTCGGGACCTAAGGTAAGGCCGAAAGGCGTAGCCGATGGACAACAGGTAGAGATTCCTGTACTGCATTAGATCGTTAATAACGATGGAGGGACGCAGAAGGTGAAGCACGCATGGCGCTGGAAGCCATGTTCAAGCGTTAAGTGAGAGAGTGAGTCAAATGCTTACTTTCGATAATCACAAGACGTGATGAGGAGCGAAATAAAAGTAGCGAAGGTGAAGTAGTCACACTGCCAAGAAAAGCTTCTAGTGAGAGCTAATGTACCCGTACCGCAAACCGACACAGGTAGTCGAGTGGAGAACACTAAGGTGAGCGAGAGAACTCTCGTTAAGGAACTCGGCAAAATAGCCCCGTAACTTCGGAAGAAGGGGTGCTGGTGTAAGAACCAGCCGCAGTGAATAGGCCCAAACAACTGTTTATCAAAAACACAGGTATCTGCAAAGTCGTAAGACGACGTATAGGTGCTGACACCTGCCCGGTGCTGGAAGGTTAAGGAGAGAGCTTAGCGCAAGCGAAGGTTCGAACTGAAGCCCCAGTAAACGGCGGCCGTAACTATAACGGTCCTAAGGTAGCGAAATTCCTTGTCGGGTAAGTTCCGACCTGCACGAAAGGTGAAATGATTTGGGCACTGTCTCAACGAGAGACTCGGTGAAATTATAATACCCGTGAAGATGCGGGTTACCCGCGACAGGACGGAAAGACCCCATGGAGCTTTACTGCAATTTGATATTGGGTAGCTGTTAAACATGTACAGGATAGGTAGGAGCCAGAGAAGATAGTACGCTAGTATTATCAGAGGCAATGTTGGGATACTACCCTTGTTTGATGGCTACTCTAACTAGGATCTCTAAGCGAGATTTAGGACAGTGTCAGACGGGCAGTTTGACTGGGGCGGTCGCCTCCTAAAGAGTAACGGAGGCGCCCAAAGGTTCCCTCAGAATGGTTGGAAATCATTCATAGAGTGTAAAGGTAAAAGGGAGCTTGACTGCGAGAGAGACAACTCGAGCAGGGACGAAAGTCGGGCTTAGTGATCTGGTGGTACCGCATGGAAGGGCCATCACTCAACGGATAAAAGCTACCCTGGGGATAACAGGCTTATCTCCCCCAAGAGTTCACATCGACGGGGAGGTTTGGCACCTCGATGTCGGCTCGTCGCATCCTGGGGCTGTAGTAGGTCCCAAGGGTTGGGCTGTTCGCCCATTAAAGCGGCACGCGAGCTGGGTTCAGAACGTCGTGAGACAGTTCGGTCCCTATCCGTCGTGGGCGTAGGAAATTTGAGAGGAGCTGTCCTTAGTACGAGAGGACCGGGATGGACATACCGCTGGTGTACCAGTTGTCTTGCCAAAGGCATAGCTGGGTAGCTAAGTATGGCAGGGATAAGCGCTGAAAGCATCTAAGTGCGAAGCCCCCCTCAAGATGAGATTTCCCATACGTAAAGTAGTAAGACACCTCAAAGACGATGAGGTAGATAGGCTAGGAGTGGAAGAGTAGTGATACTTGGAGCGGACTAGTACTAATCAGTCGAGGACTTGACCAAAAGCGAGTGCAATTTGGAAAGAGAGTGGAACGGTAAAAAGAGTAGATTATATTTAGTTTTGAGTGTAAAAACTCAAAGAGAATAAAAAGTACGGTGGCAAGAGCAAGAAGGAAACACCTGTAACCATGTCGAACACAGAAGTTAAGCTTCTTAACGCCGAGAGTAGTTGGTGGGAAACTGCCTGCGAGGGTAGGACGTTGCCGTGCTTTATATGGAGGATTAGCTCAGCTGGGAGAGCATCTGCCTTACAAGCAGGAGGTCACAGGTTCGAGCCCTGTATCCTCCATATACCGAGTCGTTAGCTCAGTCGGTAGAGCATCTGACTTTTAATCAGAGGGTCGACGGTTCAAGCCCGTCACGACTCATGGCCCCATATGCGGGTGTGGCGGAATTGGCAGACGCGCTAGATTTAGGTTCTAGTGTTCTCGGACGTGTGGGTTCAAGTCCCACCACCCGTATTTGCCATTATTGTTACCATATTTACATTATGCCGATTTAGCTCAGTTGGTAGAGCATCTGTCTTGTAAACAGGGGGTCGTACGTTCAAATCGTATAATCGGCATTATATATTACGCGGAAGTAGTTCAGTGGTAGAACATCACCTTGCCATGGTGGGGGTCGCGGGTTCGAATCCCGTCTTCCGCTTTCATTACTTGCCGGGGTGGCGGAATTGGCAGACGCACGGGACTTAAAATCCCGCGATTGGTTTCAATCGTACCGGTTCGACTCCGGTCCTCGGCATATAATGACGCGCCCTTAGCGCAACTGGATAGAGTGTCTGACTACGAATCAGAAGGTTGAAGGTTCAAATCCTTCAGGGCGCATTAAATACGGGAAGTGGCTCAGTTTGGTAGAGCACCTGGTTTGGGACCAGGGGGTCGCAGGTTCGAATCCTGTCTTCCCGATTTGTAATCTATGTGGTTACTATTTTTGGCGGTGTAGCTCAGCTGGCTAGAGCGTCCGGTTCATACCCGGGAGGTCGCGGGTTCGATCCCCCCCACCGCTATTGTAAGAGCTCGGACCTTTAGCTCAGTTGGTTAGAGCAGACGGCTCATAACCGTCCTGTCGTAGGTTCGAGTCCTACAAGGTCCATAATTGGATTTTGTATTTTAGTTTAATAACATCGCGGGATGGAGCAGTTAGGTAGCTCGTCGGGCTCATAACCCGAAGGTCGGTGGTTCAAATCCATCTCCCGCAATATGGTCCATTGGAGCAGTGGTTTATCTCGTCTCCCTGTCACGGAGAAGATCATCAGTTCAAATCTGATATGGACCGTAAGATGGCTCGGTAGCTCAGTCGGTAGAGCAAAGGATTGAAGCTCCTTGTGTCGGCGGTTCGATTCCGTCCCGCGCCATTTTTAGTTTATGTGCGGGTATGGTTTAGTGGTAAAACGAAAGCCTTCCAAGCTTTAGTCGCGAGTCCGATTCTCGTTACCCGCTTTATGGGCCTATAGCTCAGCTGGTTAGAGCGCACGCCTGATAAGCGTGAGGTCGGTGGTTCAAGTCCACTTAGGCCCATTTGGAGACTTACTCAAGTGGCTGAAGAGGCGCCCCTGCTAAGGGTGTAGATCGGGTTATTCCGGTGCGAGAGTTCGAATCCCTCAGTCTCCGTCATATATTATAAAAGAACGCTGATTTATCAGCGTTCTTTTACTTTGTTGGACTGAATTTTTAACTAAACAGGGGCAAGCAAGTCTGATACTTCTTCAATCGATCGTCTGATTTGGTTTTTAATAGCTCTTTGTCAAACCTTGTTGATGAAGATAAATAATGAATTAGACGTAAATTGCAATTTCAAGTTGACCACCCGCATTAATTAATTTGATAGGTGCGATCTAATCTGTGTTCAAATAATTCATCTGGAGTGTGATAAGCCAGAATCTTTCTGGGTAAGTTATTGCACCATTCTTCAATGGCATAGATTTGCTCTAGGCTATAGTCTTTGATGTACTTACCTTTGGGAATAAAGCGTCTAATGCGGCATTTAACCAGATAATCACACTTACGACCACAATTTAATCGTTGGTCTAGATATCTAGCTTGAGTAGTTTGCGCAGCATAACGAAAAAGCTTTGTATCATGACAAGCTTTTTGCTCACGTTCAAGCTCATTTTTAATCGTAGCAGGGGAACAATGAATTACCCTAGCTATCTGGCGTAAGGATTGACCTTGGCTATGTAAAACTTGAATGGTAACACGGTTCTCAAAGGAAAGATATTTGCCTTTAAGATGAGTGGATATGGTAGAATGTAAAGAGTTCATTGGTAACTTCTTTCTAGAAAGTTTTGTAGGTAATTACATTCTATCAAAGAAGTCCAATGGACTTTTTTTATTTTTTAATGAATTTAAGTGTTCAACTTCATTCTACAATCTTCCATAATGAATTAGATGCACTTTAAGCAAACATGCTTAAAGTGTTTTCTTTTAGTACGATATTTTTTGCTTCTAACATAATTCTAGCAGTCATGTTGGAAAAGTTACGATAACCATATGTAGTGTGCTGAATTTGCTTACTTCTTCAGCAAATCATAAGTAGGTGACTTGCAGCCAATCCTTCTTCCACCACGATTTATTTCTGGGATAAAATTGTTGATTGACGAGCTGAAATTGTTATCAATTTGTGCTGTGCTTGGCTAACTTATTTTCAAAATATTTTTTGTTTTTTTAAAGTAATTCAACACAATTGAACTATTGTGTCAAATTAATAGTTAATTTAGTCTTTTTGTTAATTTAGAACATTGTTTCGGTATTAGTTTTGATTTAAAAATAATATTATACTTATATAGCTAATAAAGCGTTTTATAGGGAATAGAATATGCAAAAATTTGAATTAACACCGGAAATTGAAGCAGAATTAATTAAGCAAATAAAGGCGGGAAGTGATGATGCACTTGAGAATTTATTTCACTATTATCAACCATTGGTTAATAACGTTAAATGTAAATATTATGTACGAGGCTATGATAGTCAGGATTGGCAGCAGGATGCGCTAATTGAGTGCTATCAGGCCGTAATGGCCTATGAAAGTAGCAAAGGGCGCTTCGGTAGTTACTTTAAGAAAAGGCTTGATAATCATGCTAAAACACTAATTAGAAGGGATCAAGCTTATCGCAGAAAAACTTTAACACAATCTATTACTTTTGAAACTGCTATAAAGAATGGTCTTACTCCCTTGAACCAGCAATTTTCGGCTGATAGCAAAATTCCAATGAGTGAATACTTTGCAGAATTGATCCCAAAGTTATCTGATTTAGAAAAGTTGAGCTTATTAATTAGTATTGGAACATTACAGCAGGAAGAAGTAATCAAGAAATTTCAGATTGAACAAATGACGATTATTCGGGCACGCTCACGCCTTATCCAAAAGATGCGCAAAACTTTATTTAAATAAAATAAGACTTGCGTTTAGCGTAAATAAAGTGTTCTAGAAAATACAATAAGGAATTTATTTAAAAAACTTGCAAGTCTGACATAAATAATGTATTATTAATAACGTTGTGATTTAGGTAAGCAATTATTTAAATCAAAAAACTTATTGACATCTCAATTGATATCAGGTATTATAATTAAGCGTCTTGTGTTGCAAGCTAAATCCGACCCGTTGGTCAAGTGGTTAAGACATCGCCCTTTCACGGCGGTAACATGGGTTCAAATCCCGTACGGGTCATTGTCAGCAATAATATTGACGTTTTAAGTTTTGGAGGATTACCCAAGTGGCTTAAGGGGACGGTTTTGAAAACCGTTAGACGGGTTTCTCGTGCGTGGGTTCAAATCCCACATCCTCCTTTAATAACATCGCGGGATGGAGCAGTTAGGTAGCTCGTCGGGCTCATAACCCGAAGGTCGGTGGTTCAAATCCATCTCCCGCAATATGGTCCATTGGAGCAGTGGTTTATCTCGTCTCCCTGTCACGGAGAAGATCATCAGTTCAAATCTGATATGGACCGTAAGATGGCTCGGTAGCTCAGTCGGTAGAGCAAAGGATTGAAGCTCCTTGTGTCGGCGGTTCGATTCCGTCCCGCGCCATCAGCCTGGAGGAGTAGCGAAGTGGCTAAACGCGGCGGTCTGTAAAACCGCTCTCTCTGAGTTCGGCGGTTCGAATCCACCCTCCTCCATAATAGGGATATCGTATAAAGGTAGTACATCGGTCTCCAAAACCGCTAGTGTGGGTTCAATTCCTACTATCCCTGTTAAAACTTCATGGCGGAATTGGTGAAGGGGTTAACACACCGGTTTGTGGATCCGGCATACATGGGTTCGAATCCCATATTCCGCCCTAGTATTGGGATATAGCCAAGCGGTAAGGCACTAGACTTTGACTCTATTATGCGCTGGTTCGAATCCAGCTATCCCAATCTATTAATAAAATAGCTAATGGCGGTGTAGCCAAGTGGTAAGGCAGAGGTCTGCAAAACCTTAATCGTCGGTTCAAATCCGACCTCCGCCTTATGTCTACCTTTGTTAGACTATTAATTTAATATAAATGGCGGTGTGGCGGAATTGGCAGACGCGTCAGACTCAAAATCTGGTGTCCCTATAGGACGTATCGGTTCGACCCCGATCACCGCTATATGTAACAGCTCCTGAATAGGGGCTGTTTTTTTATGAAAAAAATTAATTTATTTTATAAAAATTGCACAAGTAATGTGGAATCTTTATAATACCTGTATATGGAGGTATTCAAATGAATATTGGTATTTTTACCGATACATATTTTCCACAAATTAGTGGAGTTGCGACTTCAATTAAGACTTTAAAAGATTCATTGGAGAAGCAGGGACACAATGTGTTCATTTTTACTACAACTGATCCGCATGTATCTAAAGATACTGTTGAACCGAATGTCTTTCGCTTTAGTAGTGTACCGTTTATTTCTTTTACTGATCGCCGGGTGGCTTTTCGTGGCTTTTTTGAAGCTGCTAAAGTTGCGCGTGAAGTTAACCTTGATATTGTTCATACACAAACTGAATTTGCTTTGGGAATGATTGGCAAATACGTGGCCCATCAACTCAAAATTCCAGCAATTCATACTTATCACACTATGTACGAAGATTACTTACATTATGTTTTAAATGGTCATTTATTAAAGCCATATCATGTTAAGCAATTTACTAACGTTTATCTTAAAAATATGGCCGGCGTAATTGCTCCTAGCGAGCGTGTTAAAGCGTTACTTAAGCGATATGGCGTAACTATACCTATGAGAGTCATTCCAACCGGTGTCGACGTCAATACGATGTCAGAAGCGCCTAATCGTGATATTCGTGCTGAATTAGGAATTGCCAGTGACGCACCTGTGTTGTTAACTTTAAGTCGAATAGCTGGCGAAAAGAAAATTGATCGTATTTTGACGGCAATGCCAGACATTATTGATGAGTTTCCTAAAGTTCGCTTAGTAATTGCTGGTGATGGTCCAGATGTTGATGTTTTAGAAGATCAAGTAGAGCGTTTGACTTTGGAAGAATATGTTATATTTACTGGTAGTGTAGCCCACGAAGACGTGGGTGCATATTACAAGATGGCTGATGTTTTTGTTTCGGCTAGTGATACTGAAACTCAGGGACTAACTTACATTGAAGCCCTAGCTGCTGGTACTAGATGTGTTGTTTATGATACAGATTACACTGAACAGGTGTTTGATGATACTAGTTTGGGAAAAGTTTTTACTCAACCTAGTGAAATGACTACTGAGATTTTAGATTATCTGAGACAAGGTTCGTATGAAATACCTAAAGAAGAGTTAGCTAAAAAGTTGGAGCAAATCTCTGCTAAACGTTTTGGCAAAAGAGTATATCAATTTTATCAAGATGTGATTATAAATTACGCCCAGGATCTTAAAGAGGATACAAATGATTAGAATAAATATGTTTTCGCAAGCCGTTTCGGTTCAAGGACAGGGAGTTGGCTCTGCTTATCAGGAATTAATGGATTTGATGCGGACGCGTCTAGTTGATGAGTTCTACGTTACCAATAATAAATATGGAGTGAGTGATTTAACTCACTATCATACAATTAATCCTACTTATTTTGCTAACAGTTTTGCAAGTGCACGTGGACGTAAGATTGGGTATGTACATTTTTTACCGGAAACTTTAGAAGGCTCAATTAAGTTACCTAATCTTGCTAAAAAAGTTTTTTATCGCTATGTGATTGATTTTTATAAACGAATGGATCAAATTGTGGTGGTTAATCCAATTTTTATTGATAAATTGGTTAAGTATGGTATTAAACGAGATCGAGTGAAATATATTCCCAATTTTGTCTCAAAGGCAGAATTTTATCCTGAACGTCAGGAAAAGAAGAATGCGTTTCGCCATCAATTAGGTATTCCTTTGGATAAATTCGTTGTACTAGGTGATGGGCAAGTGCAAGCACGTAAGGGTGTAGATGACTTTGTTAAGCTGGCCAAGGCTAATCCAGAAATGCAGTTTATCTGGGCAGGTGGGTTTTCGTTTGGCAAAATCACTGATGGTTATGACCATTTTAAGAAGTTGGTTGACAACCCTCCTAAAAACCTCACCTTTACAGGAATAATTGAACGCTCAAAATTGGTTGACTATCTGAATATTGCGGACGTGTTCCTTTTACCATCATTTGATGAGTTATTTCCAATGTCAGTGCTTGAGGCTTTTAGTTGTGGAACACCAGTTTTGTTGCGGGACCTTGACTTATATCAAGCCATTATTGCTGGTTACTATTTAAGTGGTCAAGATTTTGATCAGATGAATGCACAATTACGTCAAATGGCCTCTGATCCAGCTTTGTTAAATAAGTATAGTAATTTAGCTAACGAGGCTAGTGTTAAATATTCAGAAGATAATTTGGCGCGAATTTGGAATGAGTTTTATCATGAACAATATGCGATTGGTAAAAAATTAGGACAGATTCGCTAATGAATAAAAAACACGTCTGGGGCATTTTAGTTGTCTTACTTATTAGTGGCACGGTTTTGTATGTGGATTTAAAATCAACACCAGTTACTCAATTGTTGCAAGCTGCAAATAACATAAATTACGTGGCACTAATTGCCGTTTTTTTGTTAATGTTGCTGTCTTATGGTTTTGAAGCGAGCACGTTGGCGGTTTTGGCTAGTCGCAAAAACGAACCTCATCGATCTAAGTGGTCATTTTTTCGGATACCATTAATTCAAGCCCTTTTTAATGCGATCACACCAATGTCTACTGGAGGTCAGCCATCACAATTGGCTGCAATGGTACAGATGGGGATTGAAGGTGGTCGGGCAACTTCGCTACTATTGATGAAGTTTATCATTTACCAAATCGTGGTCTTTTTTGCTTACATAACAACGATTATTTTTGGTTTTCATCTAGTAGCAACCAAGTTTGCTGGTTTAGCAATTTTTATTGCAATTGGCTTTTTGATTCATGTAGGATCGATTATTTTTTTGCTTGCGGCCCTGTTTGCTTACGATTGGACTAAAAAATTGGCTAATTGGCTGCTCGATTTACTTGCTAAATTTTTCAGTCCTAAGAAAATTGCGTCTTGGCGCAAAAATACTATGGCCAAAATTGATACTTTTTATCAAGAAAGTCAAAAATTAAAACAAGAAAAAAAGAAATTAGTCCTAAGTGTATTGTTTACAATTCTGCAGCTATTATGCTTTTATTCAATTCCATATCTTATTTTGGTAACTCTCAATGTGCCAGCAAACTGGGCTAGTGTAACACAAATGAATATTATGATTACCATGTTCATGGCAGTTGTTCCCATTCCTGGCGCTTCTGGAGGTGCCGAATATAGTTTTCAGACATTGTTTGCGACCTTTATTAGCAATAGTGGTACTTTAGTTTTAGGAATGTTTATTTGGCGCTTTGTAACTTATTTCTTTGGGATGATTTTGGGCATTTTTGGTTGGAGTTTTAAGCCAAAGAAAGTTATGGCAAACAAGAATAGTTAATATTTCCTAAAAGAACTTTGTTTTATTTAGCTTGCGAGTAAGATATTAAGTTAGTGAAAGGAGAATCGGATGGCACGAACCAAAGCTTTTTTTCAGTGGTTAACTGAAAACAAATTAGGATTTTTTACCATGATTTTGGTATCTTTTTGGCTTAAAACTTATGTGATCTATTTGACGAAGTTCAATTTAGGTGCTGTGGGAGCAATGCAAAATCTGCTCTTATTTTTTAATCCATTACCTGCTGGCTTATTGTTGCTCGGTGCAGGACTCTTTTTTAAGGGGCGCAAGTCCTATTGGATTATCATCACAATTGACTTAATCCTTAGTTTATGGCTGTTTGCCAATATTTTATATTATCGGGAGTTTTCAAATTTTTTATCGGTATCAATTATTAAGACTTCAGGATCAACTTCAGATAATTTAGGTAAAAGTATTGTTGGTATTATTCATGCGACAGATTTTTTATCCTTAAGTGATGTTGTAGTAATTGTTGGTTTATTAGCAAGTAAAATTATTAAGTATGACTTACGAACGTTAAAAATCAAATTTAATATCTTAATCGAATGTTTAGCTGTCGTTTTAATTGGACTTAATTTAAAAATGGCGCAAAAAGATCGTTCAGGCCTTTTAACTAGAACGTTTGATAATAACTATATTGTTAAATACTTAGGTATCAATGAGTACGCTGTGTATGATAGTTTTAAAACTGCCCAAACAAGTGCACAAATGGCTAAAGCAAATGTTTCAGATCTTAATTCGATTCAAAAATTTCTGCGTGCAAATTATGTTAAGCCTAATCCGCAATATACCGGAGTAGCTAAAGGTAAAAATGTATTGGTAATTCACCTTGAAAGTTTTCAGCAATTCTTAATTGGCTATAAGTGGAAAGGCAAGGCTGTAACACCAAACTTAAACAAGCTATATCATGCTAAAGATACGTTGAGTTTTAGCAACTTTTATAATCAGGTTGGGCAAGGAAAAACCTCTGATGCTGAGATGATGCTAGAGAATTCGTTATACGGTCTGCAATCGGGATCTGCAATGTCAAGTTATGGTACCTCGAATACTTTTGAAAGTGCACCAGCAATTCTCAATCAAAAAGCAGGATATACTACTGCTGTGATGCATGGTGGAGCCGGTTCATTTTGGAATCGGAACAACGCATATAAACAATTCGGGTATCAATATTTTATGCCTTTATCTTACTATGATAACAAGCCAGATTACTATTTGGGATATGGGATTAAGGATAAAATGTTTTTTGAGCAATCAATCAAATATATTGAGCGCTTGCCGCAGCCGTTTTATTTAAAAATGATTACTGTAACCAATCATTATCCATATGATCTGGATAAGAAGAACCAAACAATTACTAAGACTGATACCGGGGATGAAACGGTTGATGGTTATGTGCAGACTGCACACTATTTAGATCAGGCAATTGGCGAATTTATGAGTTGGCTAAAGAAAACTGGGCTAGATAAAAAAACGTTACTGGTTTTCTACGGTGATCATTATGGTATTTCAGGTAATCACCATAAGGCGAGTGCACAACTACTTAAGCAAGACGAATTCACTGACTTCGATAATTTGAAATTTCAGAGGGTACCGTTGATGTTTCATATGAAAGGTTTAAAGGGCGGTATTAAACCGACCTATGGTGGTGAAATAGATGTTTTGCCGACACTGCTTAATTTGTTAGGGATTAATAATAAGCAAACAATTCAATTTGGCCATGACTTATTGAGCAAGCAGAATCCGCAAATTGTCCCACAGCGAAATGGTGATTTTATTACACCGCAGTATACTAAGGTTAGTGGGAGTTATTATGATACTGAGACGGGGACTGAGTTAACTAAACCAACTAAAAGGGTGAAGACTAAGTTAACGGCAATTTCGAATAATGTGACAACGCAGTTGTCGCTTTCGGATCGAATAATTGATCAGAATCTGTTGCGTTTTTATAAACCCAAATGGTTCAAAAAAGTAAAGGTCAAAGATTATGATTACAATAAAGAAGTATCGTTAAAGAGGTTATATACGACTGACAAAACTTCTTTATGGTATCAAAATGGTAAAAAGACGACGCAGGATAAATTCCAAACAGATGCGCCTGAACTTAAGAATAAGGGCTCGAAATAAATTCTATTTTGTGCTAAAATTTAACAGTAATCGTATCTTTATATTGGAGGCAGCGCATGTATAATTTATTTATGACGCTACTAATTATCGTTTCAATCTTAATTGTTATTGCAACAATGATGCAGCCGCAAAAGCAACAGGATGCATTGAATGCTCTGTCAGGTGGCGCGGTTTTTAGTGGTCAAACAAAGAAACGTGGTTTTGAAGCATTTATGGAAAAAGTGACCGCAGTTTTGTTAGTGCTCTTTTTCGTTTTTGCTATTATTTTAGCTTATTTGTCTTCAAAATAGGCTTGGTTCCTCCCGATCAATGTTTTGGGAGGTTTTTTTGTATTTTTATTAATGAAATGGAGATTTGTGCATGGCACAAAATGAAAAAATTTTAGCTAATGTTTTGGAGATATTCCGTCACAATCCTAATAAACAATATCAAGTGGAGCAGATTGAGCGGCTTTTGCGCCGTGATCATTTGGGAAGTTTTTCTGATCTGGTTAAGGCACTGGCTTATCTGGAACAAGAAAAGAAAATTATTACCGATGGTAACGGCCGTTATCAGCTAGCTGTAGAAAACACAGTTGTTGAAGGAATTTTTAAGGCAAATGATAAAGGCTTTGGTTTTGTAAAGCTTGAGGATGATACTGTTGATGATATTTTCATTGCTAGTGATTACACAGCTTATGCAATTGATGGCGATCAAGTCAGAGTTAAAATAACAGCTGATGGTAATCCTTGGAATGGTAAAGGTCCTGAAGGCCAGGTAGAAACCATTATTGAGCGTAGCATGGATACGCTAGTTGGTGAATTTTATCCTTTGCCTGATGAACAAGTAAAGTTGAGTCATTTTGTTGGCTATGTTTTAAGTACTAATAAAAAATTACATCGGTATCGCGTCTATGTGGGTGAAGACGGTTTAAGACCACAGATGGGAGATATGGTTAAGGTTTCAATTGCCAATTATCCAAGTAAGGATAATCCAGATACCATGGCTGGTTTGGTAATTAATATTATTGGTAATAAGAATGATCCTGGCGTCGATATTATGTCGATTGTATCTGCTCATGAAGTCCGTACTCAATGGTCTGAAGATGCAATGAAGCAGGCCAATGAAATTCCCGACCATATTAGTGAGCAAGATCTGGTTGACAGAGAAGATATTCGCGATCAACCAGCAGTTACCATTGATGGTGACGATTCTAAAGATTTTGATGACGCTGTGGTTTTATGGAAATTGCCTAATGGAAATTATCATTTAGGAGTTCATATTGCTGATGTTGCGCATTATGTTACTGAAAATTCTCCACTTGACAAAGAAGCTTATACCCGTGGTAATAGTACTTATCTAGTTGATCGGGTAATCCCAATGTTACCGTTTCGTCTTTCTAATGGTATTTGTTCTCTAAATGAAGGCCAAGATCGCTTAGTTTTATCATGTGAAATGGAAATTACGCCAAGTGGTGAGAGAGTTAATTATCAAATTCATCCTAGTGTGATGCAATCGCATGGCAGATTAACTTATAAAAAAGTAAATCAAGCTTTAGATCCTAACAATACTGTTGAACTTGAGCCTAAATATGAACAATTACAACCAATGTTACAAGATATGGCACAATTGCATAATGCCTTGTATCAAAAGCGTCATCAACGTGGTGCAATTGATTTTGAGGAACCTGAAGCCAAGATTGTTGTGGATGATCAAGGTAAACCAACTGATATTGTGTTGCATGATCGTGGTGTTGCAGAAAAGATGATTGAATCTTTTATGTTAATAGCTAATGAAACGGTTGCAGAAGATTTCTATAAAAAACACGTACCGTTTTTGTATCGGGTTCACGAGACACCTGATGGCGAAAGAATTAAGAACTTCTTCGAATTTTGCAGTGCATTTGGTTTGGACGTTAAGGCAGATCCTAATCATATTAAGCCAATTGATTTACAAAAAGTCGTATCTAAAACCACTGGCACCCCTGAAGAAGCAGTAGTGCAAATGATGATGTTGCGTAGTTTAAAACAGGCGCATTATTCAGAAGAACCTCTAGGACATTTTGGTTTAGCAGCACAATTTTATACGCACTTTACTTCACCAATTAGACGTTATTCTGATCTAATGGTACATAGAATGATTCATGCTTATGCTGAAGAAGGTGTAGGAAAAGAAACGCAAACGCATTTTGCTAGTTATTTACCAGATGTTGCTGAACAAACTTCAACTCAGGAGCGGGTATCTATCGATACCGAGCGAGAAGTTAATGACTTGAAGATGACCGAATACATGGCTGATCAAGTTGGGCAACATTTTGATGCAGTTGTTGCTTCAGTGGTCAGTTTTGGGATGTTTATTCAATTGCCTAATACTGTTGAAGGGCTAATTCATATTTCGAATTTAACTGATGATTTTTATAGTTATAATGAGAAGAACATGACATTGACTGGTCGTGGTAATCATAAGCAGTATCGAGTTGGGATGCCAATCAAGGTAACTCTGATTAATGCTAATATTGAACAGCACCAACTCGATTTCGAGGTTTATGATCCGAATGCTCCAAAGACGCCACATTATGATCGTGGTAATAGAGCTGGCCGTGACCAGCGTGATTTTCATCATGATCGCGGTGGTAATCATAATGGTAAAAAGGGTGGAAATTATCACTCAAATGGCAATCATCCACACTTTAGTAGATATAAGCGTTAGGATAGTGAACTGATGAAAGGTAAAGATCAGAATTTAGTTGCGCAAAATAAAAAAGCTCATCATGATTATTTCATCAAGGATACGTTTGAAGCTGGAATATCATTAACGGGAACAGAGATTAAGTCAGTTCGCGCTCGTCGGATTAATTTGCGTGATGGCTATGTTCAAATTGTTAATGGTTCCGCCTTCTTAGAGAACGTTCATATCAGTGAATACAAACAGGGCAATCGTTACAATCATGAGCCTGTGCGTAGTCGCCGACTGCTGCTGCATAAAAAAGAGATTGTGCGCTTAGCTAAGCAACAAGCAGAGCGAGGAGTTACGATTGTACCACTAAAAGTATACTTAAAGCATGGCTTCGCTAAAGTATTAATCGGCGTTGGTCAAGGTAAAAAGCAGTATGATAAACGTGAAACGATCAAAAAACGCGATCAGGAACGAGAGCTGCGTCGCAAATATAAATTTTAATTTAGCAGTTTGATTAGAAAAGTCTAATTGAACTGTTTTTTAGTAAAATGTACTAATTTTTATGAATGATATTTAGTTATTCATTAATTATTTTAAAAAATGATATTAGGTTATAAAATAATAATTTGATATTAATATAGCTATAACTATCTAAAAATGTTACAAAAAATATCGTTATTAAATCCTGATAAAACGCGAATTATAAGTGTTATCTTTGTTTTTTATCTTTGCAAAGTTGTCCATTATTGATTAGTATTATTATGTGTGTGTGATTAATTTAATTAATTTTTAGCAAAAAAACTTGGATAAAATTATTCAAGTTTTATGTTAAAAACGGGAAGAGTATAGGTTATTGTTACTTATGTTTAAGTTTTTTGATAAATTTATTTATTGGAAAGAATAAGAGTGTATTAATATGCTTAATTTAAGATGTAAGGATTTGAATCGCAATGGAATTTAATGATGTATATGACCATGAGCGCGTAACTCGTAAGTTTACTAATAGAAAAGTTAACGAAAAAGTACTTGCTAGAATAGTTAAAAAAGCGCAAGAATCGCCGTCATTATTAAATTCGCAACCATGGCGAATTTATATGGTAACTGAAAATGCTCTCAGTAGCCTTAAAAGGGAGGTAAAACAACAACTTGATGAAAATGTAAAACCACATGAAGATTTTGCTACCACACTGTCGCTAAACTGGGATTCATATCCTAGTCAAAATATGGCAGCTGTTGGAGCAACTTTACCATACTTTTTTCATAACAAAATGGACTTATTTAAAGATGCAAATGATACGATGTTTAATGCGCAAGCTGTGGCTTATTTGACAATTCCGCGTTCATCGCCAGCTTGGTCTGTTTTTGACTTAGGAATTCTGGCACAAAGCATAATGTTGTTAGCAATCGATGAGGGCTTAGGCGTAATGCCCGCGCATTCTATGGTTGCTTATCCTGAAATTGTGCGTAAATATGGCCAAATTCCGGAAGATGAACTGGTCGGAATGGCAATTGGGTTAGGATATAAGGATAAATTAGCGGAAGTTAATGATCCCAAATTTTTCCCAGAACGATTGCCGTTTGAAAAAGTTTATAAACTTGTTAAATAATTCTGCTCTTTTTGTGAATAGACAAGTTATTAATGCTAAAATATAGGTTAGAATTTTAATTGAGGGGAATAATTTTGAATACAACCCAAATAATAACTAACTTAATTGCAACTTTAGTGATTTTCGTGTTTGCGGCTTTTTTTGTAGTTGCAGAATTTGCATTAGTCCAAACGCGTTCTAGTCAACTAGAAGATATGCTGGCTAACAAGTCTGGCAATACTGGTAAGGTTAAACGTGCTTTGCATATGGTGCATAATCTAAATGAATACTTATCAACAACGCAAGTCGGTACTACGCTGGTAGGAGTAGTTTTAGGTTGGTTTTCGGCCGATACCTTTGCAGTATTGTTTGCTAATTTGTTTAATTTGTTACAACTAAATCGATCGGTAGTCCGGTCTTTGAGTGCAGTTTTAGGTGTTATCTTTCTAACTTATTTAGAGGTTGTGGTAACTGAAATTGTGCCTAAGAATATTGCTATTGAAATGCCAGTAAAGATGTTATTGGCAATTGCGACTCCTTTGCAGTTTTTCCATACTTTAGTTTATCCTTTTGTTTGGTTACTCAATACCAGTTCTAATGGTTTACTAAAAATTTTAGGTTTTGATCCTGAAAAAGAAGAAGACGAGGTTTATTCACAATCTGAAATCATCAAGTTATCACGTAAAGCTGTTCATGGTGGGTCACTTGATAAAAACGACTTGACTTATATGAAACGGGCGTTTGAACTCAATGATAAAGTTGCTAAGGATATTATGACTGATCGTACGCGATTGGTAGTAATTAATTCAACGGATACAATTGAGCAGTCTTTGAAGCTTTATCTAAAGTCTGGTCAGAGCAGGTTGCCAGTTGTACGTGATAATAATAAGGATGACATGGTTGGTTATGTTTATTCTTTTGACATTGTTCAACAAAATCAAATCAATGCTCAGGTTCCAATAACTCGAATCATTCGAACAATGATAACTGTGCCAGAATCGATGCCAATTCAAGATGTTTTGCATTTAATGATTCAAAAACATACTCCCATTGTTTTGGTTGTGGATGAATATGGTGGTACTAGTGGAATTGTTACGGATAAAGATATTTATGAGGAATTGTTTGGCACTGTTAAAGATGAAATTGATGATGTTTCTGATGATTACATTATCAAGGATAAGACAGGGCAGATTCATGTTTCTGGTAAAACCACCTTGTATGATTTTGAACGATATTTCCGCAAGGATCTAGCTAGTTTTCAAAATAGTGATATTATCACTATTGGTGGCTACATGATGGAGCACTATCCAGATTTAAAAGAAGATGAAACGGTTGAATTTGAAGGTTTTGAGTTCAAATTAGAAAAAGTTGAACAGGGCTTTATGCGCTGGTTTGTTGTTAATGCTAAGCACCTTGATGATGTTCCAAACATAGGATAAAAATTGGTAAAACTTAAAAGGAGTTATTTGCTAAAATAACTCCTTTTCGATTGTCGTATTTTATTTATTCTGCAGTCTGGGCAATAACTTCTGGCTTTAACACACCAATGTAACGTAAGTTACGATAACAATTCTTAAAATCCAGGCCATACCCAACTACAAATTCATTGCCAACTTTTGAACCATAGTATTCGATCTCGACATCTGTTGCACGGTTGGCCTCTTTGTTAAGCAAAACGCAACACTTAACACTGTTAGCTCCACGCTGCAGTATCAACTCCTTCATGTACTGCAAAGTTAGACCAGTATCAACGATATCCTCAACAATTAACACATCGCGGCCCCTAACGTCTGTACTTAAATCAGAAATTAATCTGACATTACCAGTAGACTCGAAGGAATTCCCATAACTGGAAACATCCATAAAGTCAATTTCTTCTTCAACATCCATTTCTCTAACTAAATCAGTTAAAAAGAAGATTGCTCCTTTAAGGGCTCCAACAACTAATGGCTTTTTTCCAGCATAGTCTTCGGTTAATTGCTTACCTAAGCTGACACACATTTGCTGGATATCGTCCTCAGTAAATAGCTTATGATCAATAATTTTACTAATATTGTCGCGTTTCGACATTTATCTACCCTTCACTTCAACTAAATTGCTAAACTTAATAAGTTCGATTATATCATTTTTTCAAGTAAAAGTTGCACAAATTATCGTTTTGCCTGTAATGATAGCGATTTTTCTCTAAAATTAGTCGATTGGCTAGAAATCCAGTTGAAATTTGATCTTCTTTGCTATAATAGAGATAAGATGATGACAAGTGAGGAAGTTGCAAAATGAAAAAAGAACAAGAAATTCAAATGCTAAAAGATTTTTCAGATGCAAATTCGACTTCAGGCTTTGAGGAAGAGTTTGTTAAGCTATTTACCCAAACAGTTAAGGGTTTGGCAGATGTTAAAGTCGATGGTATGTTGAATGTTTATGCTGCCAAAAAAGAAAATAAACGTGATAAGCCGGTTATCCAGCTTGATGCTCATTCTGACGCTGTTGGGTTCATTACGCAGGCTGTACGACCAAACGGAATGATTAAGTTTGTTCCTCTTGGTGGCTGGGTTAAATATAATATTCCAGCTTTGCGCGTTAAAATTAAGAACCGTGATGGTGAATATGTTAGTGGAGTAGTGGCTACTAAACCACCGCACTTTATGACAGACGCTGAACGTAATAATGTTCCTGATGTTAGTGAGATGTCGATTGATGTAGGTTCGAGTTCACGTGATGAAACGATTAACGATTATAAGATTGATACTGGCTGTCCAATTTTTGTGGATGTAAAGTGTGAATATAACGAAAAAAATGGTCTATTTTTTGGTAAAGATTTTGATGACCGATTTGGCGCTGCGGCAATGGTAGACGTGTTGGATAACTTGAAAGGTGAGGAAACCAATTTAAACGTAGTTGCTGCTTTATCAAGTCAAGAAGAAGTTGGTTTACGTGGAGCCTATGTTACTGCTAGAGCTGTAAAACCTGATCTGGCAATTGTGCTTGAATCTTGTCCAGCAGATGATACTTTTACAGATAGTTGGTTGTCACAGACTGGGTTGAAACGTGGACCAATGTTGCGGGATATGGATACTTCTTTTCTGCCTAATCCTAAATTTCAGCAGTATGCTTGTGATTTGGCTGATAAAAATCATTTGCCTTATACTCGCTCAGTTAGAACTGGTGGTGGTCAAGATGGTGCCGCAATATATTATGAAAATGGCGCACCAACAATTGTGATTGGGATTCCTGTTCGGTATGAGCATTCACCATATTGTTTTAGCGCCTACCAAGACTTTAAAGCCGCGGTTGATTTGACAGTGGCAATTATTCGTGATTTAACTACAGAAAAACTGGCTAGTTTTAGTAAATTTTAAAAATATTGTTGTAAAAAAAGATAAACCGAGTAAAATGATCTTCCAAGGAAATAATTGAGCGACAGTGAGCGCTCATTTTGGAGGAATTAAATATGGAAATAGCTAATCGGCACAGACATGCACTAAGTAAGAATCAGAAATGGACGCTTGCGTCTACTTCATCGGGTTTTATGTTAGAAAACATGGATGTGCTATTTTTGTCGTTTGCAATGAGTTCAATGATTGCTGATTTACACCTTTCAGGACCTGCAGCAGGACTGATTTCATCGATTACTAATGTAGGAATGTTATTTGGTGGCATCATTTTTGGCATCTTGGGGGATAAGATTGGCCGTGTAAAAACTTTTAGCCATACCGTAATCATTTTTGCAGTTGCTACGGCTTGTATGGCGTTTACCAATAATCTTTATTTGATTTATGGTTTACGCTTTTTAGCAGGTGTCGGAGCTGGCGGAGAATATGGAGTGGGGATTTCGTTAATTGCTGAGGCTTTTCCTAAAAATGAAATTGGTAAGTTAACTTCAATTGCTGCTGTTGGTGGTCAAATTGGCGCAATCTTTGCAGCAATCATTGCGGCTTGGATTATTCCAACTGCTGGCTGGCATATGTTATTTTTGGTCGGAATTGTGCCAGTGGTGCTAACTATTTTTGTTAGAAAGCATTTGCATGAGAGTCAACAATTTTTAAATGCAAAAAGTGCAGAAAAAGATTCCTTATTAACAACGGTTGTCCGCAAAATGTTTGCTACTCCTCGTTTAGCGTGGCAAAGTTTGGGCTTAATGATCATGATGATTGTGCAGATAGCTGGTTATTTTGGCTTAATGAATTGGCTGCCAACGATTGTTCAAAAGCAATTGAATTTGAATGTTGCTAATTCAAGTTTATGGATGATTGCCACCATCGTTGGAATGAGTATTGGGATGATGACTTTTGGTTCAATTTTTGATCATTTTGGTCCTCGCCGAGCATTTTCCATTTTCTTAATTGGCTCGGCAATTATGGTTTATACCCTAAGTTTAGCCACTGACATGATTACACTACTGCTAATTGGCGCCATTGTTGGCTTTTTCTCTAATGGGATGTTTGGTGGGTATGGTGCTGTAATTAGTTGTCTGTATCCAACTGAAATTCGTTCGAGTGCGAATAATATTATTGTTAATGTTGGGCGAGCAATTGGTGGTTTTTCTTCAGTTATCATCGGGATGTTGATGGATCATTATAACTTAACGGTGGTGATGGGCTTTTTATCAAGTCTATATATTATTAGTTTGCTTATCATGGTTAGTTTACCTGGGCTAAGGGAAATTAATAAACAAACTAATTAAAAGTATTGTGGTGTGTTAAATATTTAAAAACCCTTGAAATTGAAATATCAATTTCAAGGGCTTTTTTTGATGTATTTTTTCAAAAAAAGATTGTAACAATTTTGAACTTATAATATAATTGGTATATGCAAGCGGTTACTATTAACGAATGGTGAAAACAGCTAGTATTCAGGATAATACTAATTGAAAGAAGGTGAAGTAAAATGGATGAAATCGAACAGGTTGCCTTTGATATGATAAGCAACACTGGTGAGGCACGGTCTTTATTAATGCAAATTATTGATGATGCAGAGCATGGTGAATTCGCTAATTATGATACTAATTTTAAGAAGGCTAATGAATGTTTAAAAACAGCACAAAATGTTCATTTGAAAATAATTAGTTCTGAGGCAGATCAGAAAAAACTACCGTTTAGTATTTTGCTGGTTCATGCAGAAGATCAAATGATGGCTGCAGAATTAATTCGTGATTTAACTCCCAATATTGTTAATACTAACAAGCAGTTGGTTGAATTAAAGGAAAAACAAAAATAATTTTATTTATCGTATAAAGGAGGCAGAAATGAAATTTAATTCAGAAAAAATTTCAAGCGTAATGGCTGCAATAGCTGGAAATAGGTATATGTCGGCTATCTCAAATGGGATGGCCGTAATTATTCCAGTTTCAATTGCCAGTTCTATTTTTACCTTGATTGCACAGATTCCGTTGCCGTTTATCAAACAAAATATTGCTGCTTTTCAATTACCGGTTACTTTTTCAATTGGTTTAATGGGATTGTATGCATGTTATTCAATTGCTTCGCACTTAGCTAAGTCATATAAGCTTGATCGTAATTCTAGTAGTACAATCGCTGTGATGGTGTATTTAATGTTGACTATTACTCCTGGTACTATTACACCTGAGATTGCTAAGAAGACTGGAATTGCTGCAGGGACAGTTTTTCCAGCCCAAAACTTTGGATCATATGGCTTATTTACAGCTATGTTTGCAGCAGCTGCTTCAGTTTGGGTAATTCACTTTTTTAAAGAGAAAAATTTAGTTATCAAAATGCCTGATGGTATGCCGCCAGCAGTTTCAAGTGCGTTTACTTCATTAATTCCAGCCTCTGTCTTAATTATTGCAGCGTGGCTAATTAAGGCTGGCTTACATTTTGATTTAAATCAGGCCTTACTTGATTTGTTGTCACCATTAGCACAGTTTGGTAAAGATAATTTGATTTCAGTGCTGGTACCGATCTTTTTTAATTCTTTATTTTGGTTATTTGGTGTGCATGGTGCAATCACTTCGACACCTGTTTATCCATTTTGGTATCAACATTTAAATGCTAATATGGCAGCCGTTACACACGGTGCAACGGCTGCAACAGTACCACACTTTATGACAGAACAATTATTACAATTCTTTGTTTACATTGGTGGTGCTGGGTCTATTTTGGCACTCTGTATCTTAATGGCGTTCTTTTCTAAATCTGAAATGGGCAAGGCCATGGGTAAAGTTGTTTTAATTCCAAGTATTTTCAACATTAGTGAACCAGTTATGTTTGGTATTCCAATTGTGCTTAATCCATATTTTGCGGCTCCATTTATTTTGGCACCAATGGCTGATGGATTGATTACTTGGGCAGCAACAGTAACAGGATTATTAAATAAAACTACGGCGATTGTTCCATGGGTTTTGCCAGGACCAATTGGAGCGTTCTTTGCGACTGGGTATGATTGGCGTGCAATTGTCGTCGGAATCATCAATATTTTGGTCTCGATGCTGATTTATTTGCCATTCTTTAAGATGTGGGACAGACATCAAATTAAGGTTGAAGCTGAAACTGAAGCCGAAGAAGTTGCAGCAGCTTAAATGAAATTTAGGAGGAATATATAATGAAAATTTTATTATCATGTAGTGGTGGAATGAGTTCTTCTCTGATTGCTCAGGGTTTGGAAAAAGAAGGAAAAAAACGCGGTCAGGAAGTTCAAGTTCACGCAACTGGTACAGAAAATGTTGCTGATGACTTGAATGCCAATGATTATGACGTTGTTCTGCTTGCTCCGCAATCAGTTTATCGTAAAAAAGTTGTTGAAGAAGAAGCAAATAATCATGATATTAATTTTGTGATGATTCCACGCAATATGTATAATCCTCTTGCTACTGGTAAATTACTTGATTTAGTCGAGGAAGAATTAAATAAATAGTTCTATTAAATACTAAAAACACTTCAACAAGTAATTTGGTGAAGTGTTTTTAACTTTAATGATTAAATTTTTTATAGGAGACAATCTATGACGATGAGAAATATCGGATTATCAATTTATCCGGATCACAGTAATGAACAAGAAGATGAGCAGTATCTTTTGTTAGGTGAAAAATATGGTTATACGCGAATTTTTATGAGTATGCTTGAAGCTAAAGATGTGGAAGCAACTAAGAAAAAGTTCCAACATATTATTAAGTTTGGTAATAAGCATGGTTTTAGTACTACACTTGATGTGTCGCCACGGATTTTTAAACAACTAGGTGCCTCATATACTGATCTTTCATTTTTTGAAGAATTAGGTGCTTCTGCCATCAGATTAGATGAGGGATTTGATGGGATGACTGAAGCCGCTTTGTCTTATAATCCTGAACATATGATTATAGAATTGAATATGAGTAATAACACCGGGTATTTAGATAATATTTTGAGTTACGAAGCAAACGAACCGTTTATTTACGGTTGTCATAACTTTTATCCACAAGTTGGTTGCGGTTTAGATGATGACTTCTTTATTGAATGTAGTAAAAACTTCAAAAAACATGGTATTCATACAGCAGCGTTTGTTTCTAGTCAATGCGGAACTCATGGTCCTTGGGATGTCAATGATGGTTTACCTACGCGGGAATCGGACCGGTATTTACCAGTTGAAGTTCAAGCTAAGTCCCTATTTATGAGTAATCTAATTGATGATGTCATCATTGGCAATTCGTATGCTAGTGAATCTGAATTGCGCAGTCTTAGTGAATTAGATAGATATAAACTAACTCTTGACGTAGAAATGGTTAAGGATATTAGTGAAGTAGAACAAAAAATTTTATTAACTGAGAATCATTTTCGTCGCGGCGATAGTAATTCCTTAGTTGCACGTTCAACTCAACCACGAGTTAAATATCATGATGATAATCCAGCTCACGATAATGATTGTGAATTTGAAGTAGGGGACATTCTAATTTGTAATGATGATTTTGGTGTCTATAAGAATGAACTACAAGTAGTTTTACAACCACATAGTGATAAAAGAAAGAATAAGGTTGGGGCGATTAAGGCTGATGAATTATCACTACTAAAATATTTACGTCCTTGGACAAAATTTAATTTTGAGTCTAAGTAATCAAAGGAAAAATTAAATGTGGCAAACATTTTTATTAATTATTGGCTTGTTAATTATCTTTTTGCTTGCCAATAAAGTGGTTAGCCAAGTTTATCTTGCTGGACATAAAATTTACAGTGTCTTAGTAGGATTACTTAGCATTTTGTTATTAGCATTTGGAATCATTTATTGTAAGAATTCTATTGGTTTAACTTTGATAGGGGCAGTGTTTGTTTTTGGATGTATTGTTTTTTTAAACTCATTTGATCGCAATATTAAAACCTTTATGCACCGCAAGGATAAACAAGGTACCACTAAGGAAGATAAAGTATAATTTAACTGAAACTTGAAAGCAGTAAAACTAGCCAGATTCCTTATTGAGTCTGGCTTTTTTGGTTCTTAATTATATTTTAGACGCTTCTCTGCAGCTGCTTTTGAATAAATCTTGGCAGTAATTTAATAAAATTATTTATTATCCGCTCGACTTCTGTGGTTATTTCTTCTTTAACTGCTTTTAGGGCACTTAGCAGGTAGACCAATGCTTCTTCAAACGCCAAATCCGGCAACGCATCATTCATCAAATAGAATAAATCCCCAATTGTTCGCTCATCAACTGCTTGTCTCTCTTGCCAAGCCAGCAAGTCATAAGTTAAGGCGGTAATTGCAAAATATCCGCACTGACCATCGTAACTTTGAATTTGTGATTTATCTAAAGCTAGGTATTGCTTAGCTGCTTTAAAGTAGGTTTCTATCTGCCATCTACGACCATAAAGCTGAATGACTTCTTTAGGTTGCAGCTGATATCTGGTGGTAGCCAAGACCAAGTACTTTCCCTTATTACCACGTTTAGTAACATATACTAGTCTGATAGGAAAACTATGTCCTTGATACTCTGCCTCGACTACACAACTATAAAGATAGTCATCTTTGGCTTTCAGCTTTGAGCCAGCTAAGCGTTCATACAAACTTTTTACATCATAAAGGCGACCACGATAGCGGTAGTATACCTTCTTGCTCAACTAAGCATCGAGACACTGTCTAATCCTAACTGCTTTAACTGCCAGAACATTTTTGGCGAGGCAAACCAGCTGTCAAACAGTACATAGTCTGCTGGTACTCCTTCATTGATAGCTTGCTTAAGCAATTCAACCGTGACATCATTCATTTGCCTTTGGGCTTGGGTTCTTCTTCTGCCTGCAATAGAACGATTATCGGTTGTAGTGGCTTTACTGCCAAGCAGATTTTGTTTTTTCTTGGTGGACATCAAAGCAAAATTAACTGGCAAAAAAGTATTGCCGTCACTCCAACCAACGGTCAAGCCACGAAAACCATTAATATATTTATGCTCATTATGATCGTAAACTTTGGCAAGTAATTCAGCTTTCTTAGAATAGGAACGTGCTAGCAAAGTATCATCTACAATCAAAGCTAGTCTTCTACGCTTGTCAATTACCGGTTTAAGTACTTTAATTAGTTTGGCAGCAGCTAAGCAAAGCAGTTTTTGCCAATTGATGCGTTTCATCATTAAGGATATTTCTGCCAGTCTTAGAGGTAAATTCAGCTGGTTGGTCAAAACGATACAGTGATTTACGGGCAAAACGTGATTGGATTAACCATTTGACTACCATGAGCAGGCTAACTAAAGAATGACGTTTAAAATTAACTTGTTTACTTAAGTCAGCTAGACCAATTAATTTTGTAAAAGATGAAATTAAGGAAGAAGTGTCCTTTTCTTGATTGAATTGCGGTATACTGTTCATAACGTAAGAACTCCTGTAACTTTAGTTTTGGTTATTTAAAGTATAACGCAGAGAGGGCTTGCGTTTTTATTTTTTAGGCAAAAAAGCTAGAAATCACGCTCTTTTGAGGTGATTTCTAGCTTTCAAGTTTCAGTAATTTAATATAAAAGAGCTCGCTAAATTTCTTTTTGAAATATTTAGCGAGCTTTTTAGTTGGTAAAGTTGAAGTATTATTTAAAGGTAACTTTTGCGATGCGAACACACCAATCGCTACCATAGACATAACCAGAAGCATTAATAGTTAATGTACCGTTTTTTGGTTCTTGCATAAATGATAGCTTTTCTCCGTTGTCTAACCAGCTGATAGCTTTTATTTCTTTGAAGAAACCTTCAAAAGACCGCAAAGTATTTCCTTCTCCGCCCAGTACCACGTTGTCGTTACCGACGATTTCTAAGTCATGAATAAACAGATACTTATTTTTGTCATTGCCAAGTACCAAATCTTTTTGATTACCATTTGCTTGGACCCTGGCCTCAGGTCGGGTTTTATAGATAGCTTCACTGGCCATCTCTGTCCAATTACCTATTTGTTGCATAATAGCATGATTTATTTCAGGAATTTTGCCACTACCAGTAAGTCCAATGTTGAGCAAAATATTGGCACCAATGCCGCGACAATGCACAATATTTTCTATTAATTCTTTACCGGACTTAAAATCTAAATCATTTTTGGCAAATCCCCAGTGTTTGTTCATAGTAATTGAAGCTTCACCAGCTACATACTTATCATCAAAGCCGTGATTGACTTGGCTGGGTGTTTCTCGTTCATAAGTTACAACATCAATCTCTGAATTACTAATTTGGCCACGTTCTTTAAGACCGGTATTATTAATAATGATAGCTTCAGGTTGATATTTGCGAATCATACCGTAAAGTCGTGAATGTTTCCAATTTGCGTCTTTTTTATCCCAATCACCATCAAACCAAAATCCGCCAATTGGTCCATAATTTTGACATAATATTTTGACTGAATTCAATAAGTAATCAAGGTAATCATTAAAGTTATTCTGATAAAGAGGCGAGTGCCAATCATAAGTTGCCATGTAGAAAAATGGTTTGATATCATATTTGTTACAGGCATTTACAAATTCTTTAATCAAATCACGGTGAGCTAAACTATGTATTGCGTCAAATGTTGATAAGCCTTTAGTGTCGTATAAGAAGAAGCCTTCATGATGCTTAGTAGTTAGGACAATGTATTTGGCGCCCATCTGTTTAGCAGCAAGGACAATTTTATCGGCATCGAAATTTTCTGCCGCAAAGGAAGCAATTAATTTTTCGTATTCTGCTTGATCATGTTGATGAATATATTCCGTCCATTCGCCTTTAGCAAGTTGTGAATATAGCCCCCAATGAATAAACAAACCAATACCCATGTCTTCGTAATTTTTAATTCTTGTTGGAATTTTGTTCATTTTTCCTTTTCCTTATCATAATAGCATTGCCTGTGGTATACTATACGAAAATATAGTATGTCACTAGGGGTGCTTAATAGCTGAGAAAAACCCTTGGAACCTGAACAGGATAATACCTGCGTTAGGGAAGTGTTTAATAATTAAGCATTATTGTACTCCTAGTTGACTTTTTTAAGAAGGGCTAGGAGTATTTTTATGTTTACCAGATCATCAAAATGGAATGTTAAATCAATAATTTTGATTGCCTTAATTGGTATTATTATGGGGGTAGTTTATACTTATGGCTTTAATTGGGCGTATAACCTGGTTAAAATGGCTTTACTGCCAACAGGTTTTGCCCCAGTGACAGATACAGTATTTGCTGGCCTATGGCTCATGGCGGCACCATTAGCAATGTATTTTGTCCCTACAAGTGGTTCCGGAACAATTGGTGAAACATTAGCTGCAGTTGTTGAGATGGCAATTGGGGGCCAGTGGGGAGCCATTACAGTTATTTCTGGAATAGTTCAAGGAGCAACTAATGAGATTGGTTTTTTTCCTAAAAAAGAACGTTATCAAAAATTTTCTTGGACTAGTGTCTTGATTGGCGCTTTCTTTGCCGGACTGGGGTCATTTGTCCCAACTTACTTTTTATATGGTTGGAACAAATACAGTATGACTTTACAAATTACAATGTTCATTACTAACATGATTTCGGCTTTGGTATTTGATGGCGTTCTAGTTAAATTAATTACCAATCTTTTCGATAAGGCGTTAAAGCCAAAGATAATTTAAATATTATGCAAAAATTCGTTAATAAAAAAGTTGAGCGTAAAAACTCAACTTTTTTATTTTCGATTTAAGACAGCGTGTACTTTGGTTGTCAGCATGTCGATGGCGACATCATTTTCCCCACCTTCAGGAATAATGATATTGGCATAGCGTTTAGTTGGTTCAATAAACTGATGATACATCGGCTTAACGGTCTGCAAATATTGTTCAATTACTGAGTCGATTGAGCGTCCACGTTCTTTAATATCGCGTTCTAATCGGCGAATAAAGCGAATATCATCGTCTGTATCGACATAAACCTTAATATCCATCAGATCGCGAATATCTGCGCTAGCTAAAACTAAAATTCCTTCAAGAATAATGATATCTGCAGGTTCAATGTGAATGGTTTCTTTGCTTCTAGTATGATCCTTAAAGTTGTAGATTGGCATTTCGATTGCCTGATAGTTAAGCAAATCGTTGATCTGTTTTTTTAGTAGTGGGATATCGAAGGCATCAGGATGATCATAGTTAATTTTCATGCGTTCAGCCATTGAAATATTAGTATTATCCTTGTAATACGAATCTTGAGCCATAATCAAGACGTGCTCATTTTCAGCCATTTGTTCAACTATTTTATGGGCAATAGTAGTTTTACCACTACCAGATCCACCAGTTATGCCAATCACGACAGGTTTTTCAATTTTAGACATCTAAGACGCTCCTTCTTTATCAATAATATTCTACTTTAGTTTGTATGATAGTTAAAGTAAAAATGTGCTGAAATCAAGATTAATCGGTAATTTAATTTATCAAAAATAGACTTTTTTATAAAAAAGCGTTGACATATTTTTTGAAAGCGATTACTATTATATCTGGTATTAAAAAAACAAAACTTATCTTTTGAAGTTTGTTTACATAGCTATTAAACTGTATAAATTTTTGAATATTCAATATTTTAAATATAAGTTTTATAAAAATAAGACCAAAGGAGTGAGGGAATATAACAGAATTTAGAGAGATATCTCCTAGTATACAAGTAGAAGAATATTTGCAGCATCTGGTTAGTTCCATTGATAAGCGAGAAGATTTACCAAGTCAAAGAGAAATTGCTGATAAGCTTGGAATTAGCAGAAGTGCTGTTCAACATGCTTTGCGTCACCTTCAAGACGAAGGTGTAGTGTCTGTTAAACAACGCTCAGGAATTGAAGTAAATAAAAAGATCGATATTAATATGCTGGGGATGCAGTCAATGACTGCCGAGTTAGGAAATCAAAATGTTAAGATAAAGCATTTGTCGACAAGCAGTGTTCAGGTCACCAAACAATTGCAAAACTTTTTTGGGTCAAAGACAAGTCAATTATTAAAGATAGAAAGAATTCACTGCAACAGGGATAAGCCTCTAAGTTATGAAATTACATACTTTAATAAAGCGGAATTTCCAACTTTGGAAAAGGTGGATTTTACTAACTTATCACTTTATCAGATTTTATGTGATGAATATAATGCTGTACCAACATATGGTAAAGAGGATATCACGTGTATTTTAGCAGATGATAGGTTGGCTAAGGCGTTGCAAGTTAAAGACGGTGAGCCTCTTTATCAAATTGAAAGTTTTAATTATCAAGCTGATGATCGTCCACTTGAATGTACCAGGCAATATTTAATTGGTAAACAGTTTAAATACTATTTCACTGCTAATAATATTTTTGATTATCAGGAGGATTAAGATGCTATTTAAAAATGTTTATTTTGATCTTAATTACAAAATTGCCAATGGTTTTTATTCTCCAGGAAATAGTTTACCTAATGAAAATGAACTACAACAAATTTATGGTGTAAGTCGCACAACTATTCGTAAAGCAATTGATCAGTTAGTAAGTGAACAAAAGGTAGTTCGTAAAAAAGGAAGTGGTTTATTTGTAAGGCCTACTATTTCAAAGCAAAATATTCTGAATATGACTGGTATCATCAGACCAACTTATCTTGAATCATCAGATAAAGTTAAATTTAAGGATACTTATTTACGGTTAGTTGGCCCTTATTATGCAGATATATTAGGAATCTCAGCTAATGAATTACTGTATTACGTATCATTTAAAACATTATCAAGCCATGGAAAATCCTTTGAAAAATTATTATTGCCATTGGATAATTTCCCAGGTTTTGATCCAGCTTGTCTGAAGGTGACGCCCATCATTGAGGTGGTAAATTCAGGTAAATTTAATCTTGAAAATGTATATCAAGATTTTCAGTTGATTGAGGCATCAGCTGAAAGTAGTAAGCAGTTGAACTTAAAAATTGGATCACCAATTTTTAAGATAACTAATCTTTTTTCAACAGCTGATAAGAAAAATGTTGCTATTGAATATCGAATGCAAGATGCATTAAATACTGAATATTCAATTGATTTTAATTAATGGAGGAAATATAACATGATTAAACTTGTAAGAGTGGACCACCGTTTAGTTCATGGCCAAGTTGCAGTTTCTTGGTTTTATAGTTTGGATGCCGATACCATCTTTGTTGTTAACGATAGTGTCGCCAAAGATGATTTTCGCAAATCAGCTATCCGTTTAGCTAAACCTGACAATGCCAAACTAGTAATGAAGAGTGTTGCCGAAAGTATTGAAGCAATTAACTCAGGAATTACTGATAAATATAAAATGTTGATTGTAGTTGAATCAGTAGCTGATGCAGCAAAGTTAATAAAAGGTACTCAGGGGAAAATCAAAGGTCTTAATTTAGGAGGTACCAAACCTCGTGAAGGAACCAAAAATTATTCTAAAACTATCAACTTGACTGATACTGAGGCTGAACAATTAGTCGATCTGCAAAACGATGGCGTTGATGTCTGGATTCAACAAGTTCCTAGCGAAGAAAAGCGAGAATTTCATAAATAAATTGAGAGGTAAATTATGAATAAATATTTAATCGCCTTGATCTTAGCCTTGATTGCAATGCTAGGAAATGGAGAATACTTTTTAGGTTCATCAATGTTATCAAGGCCACTAGTTACGTGTACATTAACAGGTTTAGTTTTGGGTAATTTGCACCAAGGAATCATCATGGGAGCAACTTTAGAATTAGCATTTGTTGGTTCATTTTCAATTGGTGCTTCAATTCCGCCGGAGATTATCTCGGGTAGTGTCTTAGGTACGGCTTTTGCGTTAAATGCAGGAAAAAGTACTGCTGTGGCTTTAACCTTGGGAATTCCAATCGCTTCTTTGGTTTTAGTAATTAAAAACCTTTGTTTTATCTTTATTTTGCCATTCTTTGTGCATAAGGCAGATAAATATGGAGATGAAGCAAATGGAAAAGGTATTGGCCGAATGAGTAATTGGGGTGGCTTTTTCTCAATTAACCTACCAATTGGTTTAGTTGTGGGAATTTCTTATTTGCTTGGTAGTCCAGTAATTAAGCAGGTTTTAGCTGTTATCCCTAAGTTTGTAATTGATGGTCTAGGAATCGCAACAGGTTTATTACCAGCTTATGGTTTTGCATTGTTATTGAAGATGATGGTCAATAAGAATAATGTTACTTTCTTTATCCTTGGCTTTGCACTGGCTGTTTATCTAAAAGTTCCAGTTACAGGAGTGGCAATTTTTGGTGCTTGTCTAGCATTAGTATTGACAGGCTATTCAGCATTTAAGGGTAAAGCACTTGTTAACACAGATCAAAGTGCCACGGCTGTAGCAGGTATAAATACAGAAGATTCAGATAATGGAGGTATCAATTATGAAGATGAAGAGTTCTAAAATTCTAACTAAAAAGGATTTGATGAAAACTTTTTGGCGTTCATTTACTGTGGAATGGTCCTGGAACTATGAACGGCAAATGAATATGGGTTATACCTATGCCATGGTACCAGCTCTAGAAAAAATTTATAAAAATAGCAAAGATAAGCTGAGTAGTGCGTATAAGCGTCATTTGGAATTTTTTAACGTTACACCGTGGTTGAGCACATTTCCATTAGGTATTTCGATTGCAATGGAAGAACAGAATGCAACTGATCCTGACTTTGATGAAAGTTCGATTAATAATATCAAAGTAGCCTTAATGGGACCGCTAAGTGGGATTGGAGATTCTTTCTTCTGGGGAACTCTGAGAGTTATTGCGACTGGTATTGGTACTTCTTTAGCTATGCAGGGTAACATACTTGGACCGATTTTATTTTTATTGATTTTCAATATTCCGGCAATCATTGCTAGATATTATGGTCTATTCATTGGCTATAATATTGGCTCTTCTTTTATTGATAAGGTTCAAAAAACTGGGTTAATGGATAAGCTAACTTATGGTGCTTCTGTATTGGGACTTGGTGTTGTCGGAGCTATGGTTGCCACGATGGTAACAGTTAACATGCCAATGAAAATTGGAACTGGTGCTGATGCAACGACTGTACAAAAGATTTTTGATGGAATTGTTCCTGGAATTATTCCATTACTGTTTACTGGTTTTATTTATTGGCTTGATAAAAAAGGCTGGAAGTCGCAGTATATTTTGCTTTTGATTGCTGCTATTGGCATTTTTGGTGCGTGGACAGGATTACTAGGACAATAATTTTTAGGAGTGTTGTAAGTGAAAAGTATAGAAGATTATGTTCAATTAGAACCGCAGTATTATCAAAGCGTTTTGGATAATTATCAAGCTTTATTTGTAAAAAAATTTGCCAATGTCGATACTGAAAAGATTGATAATGTAGTTATATATGCAACCGGATCAAGTTCTAACGCTGCTTATGGTGCTTTGCCATTTATGAGTAAGGTTTTGGCAATGCCAATTCAAATTGAAGAACCATCAATTTCAGAAAATTATTTATTACATGTAAATGACAATACTTTATGTATAGCAATTTCACAAGGTGGGCACAGTTATTCAGTTGTCAAGTTAATTGAGGGACTGCAACAAGCAGACCATACGGTTTTTGCGTTAACTAGCGAGGAGGATAGTCCTGTTGCTAAAGTAGCTAAGAACGTTTTAGATATGGGTATGCCAATAGAGGAAATGCCATATGTTAGTGCAGGCTATAGTATAGAAATTTTAGATTTAATTTTAATAGCATTAATAATAGCTAAACAAAACCATAAAATTTCGACAAATGAATTTGAACAATATGTTGTAAAAATCAAAGCTGTAATTAAGCAGGTCCCTGCTGTTATAACTGGTGCTAGTTCATGGGTAGACAAGAACTTAACAAAATTTAATATTGCTAAACGAATTACCTTTATTGGCTATGGGGCTGCTTATGGCGTTAGTCGTGAAGGTGAAACAAAAATAACTGAAGCAGTTAGAATTAGCGCATGGGGTAAAGAACTAGAAGAATATATGCATGGCCCATACTTGGGGTTAGAGAAAAATGATTTTATTGTTTGTTTAGAACCTAACGGAAAGTTGCAAGAGCGTGCAGATTTATTAAAGCAATTTTTAAATAAGCACGTTGATAATGTATATACGATTTATGCCAATGATAGCCAAAGTAAAAAAGATTATGATTTGAGTTTGAAAGTAAATACTGATGAATTACTTGCAGCGTTATTTATGACGATTCCAGTACATTTATTGGCATATCGGTTATCGCAAGAAAAAGATATAGATTTGCAACACTCGGCATATCCTGATTTTGATGAAATTACGGCTTCAAAAATTTAATTAAAAACATTGTAAAAATAAATAGTAAATAATAGAAAAGGAAAAATAAAATGCGTAAATTTAACAAGCAAGAATTAATTGATAGTATGAATGGTGCTTTAGAACTAAGAGGTCAAATTAATGATGTAATTGATCCATTATTTAAAAAAGGTATTTCTAATATTTGTTGGTTAGGAATTGGCGGAACCTATGCATCAGCTATGCAAGCAACTGTACATATGAAAGAAAAAACTGCCTTAGAAACTTTCTATCAAAATGCCGCTGAATATTTAACAACTGGTAATAAGCGCATTACTAGTGATTCATTGGTGATTATTTCTTCAGTGACTGGTAATACTCAAGAGATGGTTGATGCTGTTAAAAAGTTAAATGAGGTTGGAGCAACAGTTTTAGGTTTTATGGATGATCCTAAAGCAAAATTAGCTTCAATGTTAACTTACTGTATTTCATATCCAGAAAATGAACAACTTAAGTTCTTTATGGTAGGTGACCGCTTAATGTATTTGAATGGTGAATTTCCTGATTATGATGAATTTTATCAAGAAATGGATAATCATTTTGCCCAAGATATAGCTGACATTGCGGAAAGTTCAGATGACTTTGCTCAAAAATTTGCTGAAAAACATCATGACGATGAAATGCATTATTTTGTAGGTGCTGGTAATCAATGGGGAGCCGTGTATTCATACGCAATGTGTTACTGGGAAGAGCAACACTGGATTAGAACTCGGGCCATTGAAGCTGGAGAATTCTTCCATGGTGTGCTTGAAGTGATTGATCGTGATACTCCAGTGACGGTTTATGTTGGTGAGGATTCACAGCGTTCATTAAGTGAACGTGTTGCTAAATTTTTACCAGAAATTTGTGGCAATTACACAATTATCGATTCTAAAGACTATGATTTACCAGGAATTTCAGAAAAATATCGTGGAACTTTAAGTCCGTTTGTCTTCCATGCTATTAATAATCGGATTGATGTCCATATTGAACACATTAACCGTCATCCAATGGATATTCGTCGTTACTATCGTGCATTGCCTTATTAAAGAGATTTTAAAATGGGAATATTAATCTGTACGCATGGTAATTCTGCTAAAGAATTATTGCAATCAGCGGAAATGATTTGTGGTACTCAAAAAGATTGTCAAACTGTTAAATTTGAAATGGGAGAATCTTTAGATCAACTTCAAAATGATTTAAAAGCAAAATTAGATTTACTGCAAGGTCCTGTTTTGTGCCTCACCGATTTGAAGGGCGGTACTCCTTTTAACACCTTAGTTAAATTGATTAAGGATTATCCGGACATGGAAATTGTTACTGGAGTAAATATTCCTATGTTGCTGCAATTATTTATCAATCGTGAGCAAATGCCATTGGAAAAATTACTCGATTCAGTTATTGAAGCTGGGCAAACTGGTATATATCGTTACTCGAATACTACTTCAGGAGATAACGAAGAATTTTAAAAATGATTGGTGCTTTGAATTAGATTTTTGCAAATACTAAATTTATAGGATAAAAAGCAGATTAAGAATTCCTTTTTAGGGAAACTTGATCTGCTTTTATTTTCAAGGTATCAGGATAATAAGGTAATATCACCGATAAATGGCTATTTTAGGGCTTTTATCGATAAATAGAGCTAATAACTTAAATTTGAACTTGAATTCTATTTGTAAAACCGCTAACATTGTTTAAGGAAGATAAGACTTATAAATTAGGATTTTTTAAAGAAGGGAATTTTAAAATGATTGTGCTAACGAGGGTAGATCACAGATTATTACATGGTCAAGTTGCTGTGTCATGGACTTCACATCTTTCTACTGATTGTATTCTAATTGCTAACGATAATGTTGCTAATGATAATACTGAAAAAACGATTATGAAATTAGCTAAACCCACAGGAGTTAAGTTAGTTATTAAAACAATTGCTGATTCGATCAAGGCGATTAATAGTGGTGTAACTGATAAATACAAATTGTTTATCGTTGTTAAAAGTATTGACGATGTCTATAAATTAGCTGAAGCTGTACCAGCAATTAAAGAAATAAATCTTGGTGGTACACAAGCTGCAGATGGCAAGGAGTCGCTATCATCAGCTGTTTTTGTTACTTCAGATGAGCGACAAGAATTAGATAAATTAGTTGCAAATGGAGTGCAAGTGTATTGCCAGCAGGTACCAACTGAAAAGAAGAAAATTTTTGGCTAAAATATAGGAGCTATTATGAAGACTTTTCTAATTTTTTTAGTGGCGATTTTTGGTTATGCAGAATATTTTTTATTCGGACGTTCTCAAACTTATCGTCCAATAGTTATGTGTGCCTTGACAGGTTTAGTCCTAGGACAGCTATCAACTGGGATTATTATTGGTGCGCAAATGGAGTTATCTTTTATCGGAGTACAAGAGATAGGATTGTCGACTCCGCAAGATATGGTTTCGGCAAGTATCGTTGGTACTAGTGTAGCCCTACAAACCAATGGCAATTTTGCGACAGCTATAACTTTTGGCTTGCCTGTATCAATGGTAGTTTTATTTGTGCAAAATCTAGTATATGTGTTAGTTTCACCGGTTTTTGTAAAAAAGTGTGAAGAAATTGCTGCTAGAGGCAAGACCAAATTATATAGTCAGTTTACTTTTTGGGGTGGTACACTGCTTCACTTTGCACCATCGATTCTTTTAGTTACTTTGACCTATGTATTAGGTAATCATTTTGCTAAATCAATTGTTAGTCTAATTCCAAAATTTGTTCAAGATGGATTAGTAGTAGCGAGTGAGATTTTGCCTGCATTTGGATTTGCTATGCTACTTGAAGTAATTATGAAAAAAGACGTTTTCCCATTCTTTTTCCTTGGCTTTTTGGTAGCTGCATACTTAAAAGTGCCAATTATGGGAATTGCTTTCTTTGGAGTGGTTCTAGTGGTAATTATGTACTTTCGAGATGAACAAGCTGAAAAAAATAATGCAAGTAATGCAGGGGTGAGTGATGATGACGACTTCTAATAAGTTAACAAATAAGGATTTTAGAAAATCTTTCTGGCGTACGTTTGCAATGGGAGCTTCTTGGGAATACAGTAAGCAGCTTGGACCAGGATATGCATATGCAATGGTTCCATTATTAGAGAAAATTTTTAAGAATAAACCTGAGAAGTTAAAAGAATCTTTAGAACGGAATACTGAATTCTTTAATGTGTCGAATTTCTGTGCTTCTACTGTTATGGGAATATCGGCTTCAATGGAAGAAAGATATGCTGAGGACGATGAGTTCGATCCAACCACGATTAGTAACATTAAAGCGAGTTTAATGGGCCCCTTTTCAGCCATTGGTGATTCATTGATGATGGGAACTTGGAGAATTATCTGTACTACCATTGCTGCTACATTTGCCTTAAAGGGTAATATAATTGGACCATTAGTTTTTATTCTTGCATATAATATTCCAACAACGTTAATTAGATGGTACGGCTTAAAATATGGTTACAAGTTTGGAGTTGGCTTTTTAGATAAACTAAATTCTTCTGGAACTATTGAAAAATTATCCTATTATTCTTCAATACTAGGAATGATTGTAATTGGGGCGATGACTTCTAATTATGTTGTGATCAATACTCCGATAAGTTTTGGACAAGGTAAAGCCAAGCTAACTTTGCAAGCTGATGTGTTTGACCAAATTGTTCCTGGGTTATTGCCACTGGTAGCTGTTTATATAATGTATAAATTGCTTAAAAAGGGTGTCAGTGTGGGATGGATAATGTTAGGCACTTTTGTACTAGGAATAGTTTGTTCATATTTTAAGATTTTAGTTCCATAAAATAATTTTTAATTTAGGAGAAAAACAAATGTTAAATGAAAAAGAATTAATTAAAGAAATTATTGATAGTAAAAAAGAAATTACAGATGTTTATTTTGCTGCATGTGGTGGTTCGATGAATGATTTGTATCCTGGTCACTATTTTATCGAAAAGGAAAGTACTAAACTTCATTCTACATGGAAACCAGCTCGTGAATTAACAATGATTAATTCTCCACATTGGAATGAACACAGTATTACATTTGCATTATCACACAGTGGTAATACTCCAGAAGTTATTGAAGCTGCAAAATTAGCTAAGAAAAAAGGCTCATTTGTGATTGCTATTACCAATGATCCTAATTCAGATATTACAGATCCTGCATTGTCTGATGAACTTTACGTTTATGATTGGGGTAAAGAAACTTCACATAAGGATGTCCCAATGGGAATGGATTATCGGATTTTAAATGAATTTTTACATCAAACTGAAGAGTCTTACCAAAAATATGATCAGATGATCGCTGGTTTAAATAAAATTGATCAAATTGTAGATAATGCTCGTAAAGTGCAAAGACCTGCAGCTCAAAAATTTGCCCAAAAATATCGTAAACAAGATTTTATGTATATCTTAGGTTCAGGTGCCAATATGTCACAAGCTTATGGCTTTGCAATTTGTTCATTAATGGAAATGCAGTGGATGGATTGTGCGTTTATTGACTCTGCTGAATTCTTCCATGGACCATTTGAAGTATTGCAGGATGATCACTTATTTATTCAGTGTGTCAATACTGGAGATACACGTGCTTTGGATACTCGTTCAAGAGACTTTATTAAAAAATATCATGGTCAGTTGGAAGTTATTGATTCAAAAGATTTTGGAATGGAAGAAATTGATAATTCAGTTGTAGACTACTTCAATCCAATAGTCTTTTATGAAATGGGTGTTTTATACCGCGATGAACTTGGTGAAAAACGTGCTCATGATACAGACTTTAGACAATATATGGGAAAAGTGGATTATAGCTATAAACCATCAATTTAAAAAAGTTTAAAAGTCATTGGAAGTTGAAAGTGCTTCTAATTGTTAGATAAATGACTAACAATTAGAAGCACTTTTTGTATACCTAAAATAAATGGGTAACTAGTTAGCTGAAAAAACGCTTTCTAATTTAAGATTAAAAGTGGTATGATTATTTATAATTAGTATAAGTATATTTTACTTACTAGAGTATTTTATAGTTAGTTTAGGAAGGAATTTAAATGAATGCTTTAATTAAATGGCTAAATAAATATGTAGTGCCGGTTGCAGCTAAGATTGGGTCGATAAGATGGCTGGTTGCTTTGCGTGATGCCTTTATTGCTATTATGCCAGCAATGATGGCTGGCTCGGTTGCTTCGGTTCTTAATTCGCTTGTAAGAGATATTCCAACTTCTTTTGGCTGGACTGGTTTTGTAAACTCAATGCAATGGCTTATCGGGATTAATTCGATGGTTTGGACAGGATCGTTAGCAATTTTAGGGTTATTGTTTTCCTATACTTTTGGCTATCATTTGTGTATTCAATACAAAGTTGAACCAGTAACTGGTGGAATAGTTACCTTAGGAACCTTCATTATGTGTTTACCTCAAAACTTTACTTTGACTTTAAAGCATACTTTGTCAAAGAACACTATCAAGGATATTGTTGCATCAGGAGCAGCTTCTGATGGAAAGAGTATCAATAGTTGGGGTTACTTTAATTTTGGTAAGTACTTTGGTTCTGCTGGTTTCTTTACTGTCATGATTATGGGAGCAGTTGCTGTTACCATTTATATTTGGTTAATGAAAAAACATATTACAATTAAAATGCCTGATAGTGTTCCTCCTGCAGTTGCAAATGCCTTTACAGGAATTATTCCAGCTGCAGCAGGTTTATATACAGTTGGAATAATTAATTATCTTTTTAGTCTTAACAATACGACAGTGATTGACTTTATTTCTAAAACAATTCAAGATCCATTGCTTAAGATGAGTCAAGGATATGGTTCAGTCGTTTTAATGGTATTACTTGTGCAAGTATTTTGGTTCTTTGGTATACATGGAACCAATGTCTTAGCTCCGGTAATGAATGGGGTTTGGTTGACTGCACAAGTAGCTAATATTAATGCTGCTCAAAAAGGTCAAACTTTGCCTTATACTTGGACCAGTAGTGACTTTGATCTGTATGCTTGGATAGGTGGAGCAGGTTCAACTCTTTTATTGTTAATTGCAATTCTGATTTTCTCTAAACGTGAAGATCAAAAAGCAGTTGCCAAATTATCAATTGTTCCTGGCTTTTTTAACATTAATGAACCAACGATGTTTGGTTTGCCAGTTGTTTTAGATCCAATTTATTTTATTCCTTTTGTGTTAGCACCTTTGGTTATGGTTTCTATTGCCTATGGGGCAGTAACTATGGGACTTGTGGCGCCAGTAAGAAACAATATAGTTTGGTCTATGCCACCAATTCTTAATGCCATTGTTGCAACAATGGATTGGCGTTCAGTTGTGTTGCAATTGTTTAATATGTTTGTTGGCTTTTTAATTTACGTTCCATTTGTTAAAGCTGCTAATAGGATTAAACCTGAAGATATTTCGTAATTATTAATTTAAGCAATTTCTTGTATTTTTATAAAATTCAGGTAGAAGATGGCAAGTATTTAATTTTAACTAAAAGCCAACACTGTAAACTAACTGTTGTCTGCATGAATATCTTAATTTTAAAGTATTTGCTATCTTTAAAAAGCGCTTTATAATATAATCTAATTAAGGATAAATTATATAAAATATAATTGTAGTAATAATGACTAAAGGAAATAAATATGACTGAAGAAAAGGAAAATAAGGTATCTAAATCAGAAGATAAAGAACAGGCAACCTTAATGGCTGCTATGGGATTAATAGCTAATGGTGGCAATGCTAAAAGCTTGGCCTTTGAGGCAATTAGGGAAGCAAAAAAGGGTAATATAGAAGCAGCAAGAGCAAAGCTTAAGGAGTCTGATGCTTCATTGCTAGATGCTCATAATTCTCAAACTGATATGCTAACTAAAGAGGCGCAAGGTGATCATATGGATGTTACGCTGTTAGTGGTTCATTCACAAGATCATTTGATGAATGCGATCACTTTTAGAGATTTGGCTGGTGAAATGGTTGATTTATATGAAAAATTATATAAATCGCGTGCTTTAAAAGATGATAATTCTAATTTGTAAAAATATTAAACTAAAAAAATAAGGTTTCCATTAATTGGAAACTTTATTTTTATGCTAGATCTTGACCATTTGTCTTAATTACCTTTTGGTACCAATAAAATGAATCTTTACGAGAACGCTCTAAGGTACCTTTTCCAGCATCATTCTTGTCAACATAGATAAAACCATATCTTTTATCCATTTGCCCCGTACCAGCCGAAACGAGATCAATTGGTCCCCATGGAAGATATCCCATTAAATTTACCCCATCAATTGCAACGGCTTTTTCCATCTCTGAGATATGTTTTCTTAAGTAGTCAACACGATAATCATCGTGAATAGCACCATCCGCTTCGACCTTGTCATAAGCTCCCAGACCATTCTCAACGATGAATAATGGTAAATGGTATCGATCAGTCAGTTGATTTAATGCAATTCGCAAACCTGCTGGATCAATTTCCCAACCCCAATCACTTCGTTCTAAAGTAGGATTTTGCGCTATCGAATTGGTTAGGTCGTTTAGGGCATCTGGTTTGACGTTTTTGGCAGAAACGGTGGTAGTTTGATAATAGCTAAAGCCAACATAATCAACTGTTCCTTCCTTGAGTACTATCCTATCTTCATCGGTAATGTCAGGGCGATAACCATTTCGGTTAATGTAAGACTCAACTTCTTTAGGATATTCACCAAAGACATGGACATCTGAGAACCAATCACGGCGTTGCTCAAATTTATCAGCTAACAAGACATCTTCAGAAGAAGGTGTCAATGAGCGAACTGGTGAATAATTAATCATGCAGCCAATTTGGAAATCAGGATTTATTTTGTGACTAACTTTTACAGCTAATGCTGATGCGACCAATTCGTAGTGAGCTGCTTGGTACATTGCTGCTTCTTTTTCTTTATCAGTCATGTCATCCTTGAAAAAAATACCAGAGTTGGTAGCCATTAAGAAGTCATCGTTATATGAAGATTGGTTATCAATTTCATTAAAAGTCATCCAGTATTTAACTGTGTCCTTATACCGTTTAAAGCAAACGGTAGCGAAGCGGATAAAAAAGTCAATTAATTTACGATTGGTAAAACCACCATATTTATGCACTAAATGCAACGGAATTTCAAAATGGGATAGAGTAACAACGGGTTCAATTCCATAATGATGACAAGTGTCAAATAAATCGTCATAAAATTTCAAACCTGCTTCATTTGGCTCTGCTTCATCACCTTGAGGAAAAATTCTAGTCCAAGCAATTGAAGTTCTGAAAGCTTTAAAGCCCATTTCAGCCATTAATTTAATATCTTCTTTGTAGTGATGATAAAAATCAATCGCACTATGATTAGGATAGTTTTTGCCTTCAAGAACTTCACTAGTAATTTCTCGATGCTTGGTTGCTGATCCAACAGTCATTACATCGGCTACAGAGGGACCTTTACCGTCTTCATTCCATGCACCTTCTAGCTGGTGGGCAGCAACGGCACCACCCCACAAGAAATTTTTGGGCATTTTAGCTGAATACATACACATTACCTCTCTAAATAATCTGTTAACGTTTCCATAATGTAATTTTACAATACATTAATATCATCCAGCAAGTTAAATATAAAATAAAAAAAGGTTTGCGATTTTTCTGTAAGCGCTTATAATAGTAACTATAGAAATTTTAAAAATGTATAGGAGATTTTGAATTATGGCAGAACAAACAATAATGTTGAATTGTGCAGCAGGAATGAGTACTTCTTTATTAGTAACAAAAATGCAAGAAGCAGCTAAGAATCAAGGGCTTGATGTAAAGATCTTTGCTTGTCCCGCTTCAGAGGCTACTCAGCATCTTGAGCAAGAGCCGATCGATTGTTTACTTCTTGGACCACAAGTTAGATATATGGAAGCCGATTTTAAGGATAAGGTTAAAGGGGCTGGCAGAGATGGTAAAGATGTACCACTAGGAGTAATTGATATGCAAGCCTATGGAATGATGAATGGCGAAAAAGTTTTAAAGCAAGCAGAAGATTTGATTAACGGTTAAACATTTTTCAGTATGGTTAAACACATCTAAGGAAAGATTTTGTATAAATGGCCAAAGATAAAGCGTATGATATTCAACAAAAAAACAAGCGAAAAGATAATTTAAAATATTTATATTTCAGTCGTTATTTAATGACACGATATATCGTAACTATCTTTTTATTTGTAAATATTTTTTGGCTGACTTTTTCATTGCCATATAAACACTGGCTAGGGATTGCTGCAGCATTGTGTATGACTCTTTGTTCAGCAGTTGCAGCTATTGAGCAATTAACTAAAATGCATAACCAAGAACTAGATGTTCCCCTGACTAGGAAGTATTTTTGGCTACAATTGGGTGTAAATTTAATTTTATTAGTACTAAATTTATTTCCGTTTGGGCGAGTATTTTTTCCTTTTTCATCTAAAAAAATAGTTACCCAATTTATTTCGTTGATTTTAATAGCTGGAATAATTTTGTGCTTAATTTGTGAATGGCGAATTGCCAAAATTAGAAAAAATCAAGATCGCTATGCTAGCGTTATTGAGACGTTTAAGAAAAATCATTAATTTATTTTAGGAGAGGTTTATCATGACAAATACTACAAATCAGTCATTTAAGGATAAAATGGCTGCTGTAATTGGAAAATTTGCCGGATCACGCTTTGTTAGAGCAATTATGGATGCAGGGTATAGTGTTATCTCGTTTTCAATTGTTGGTGCAATCTTCTTGATTTTGACAGTACTTCCTCAGGCTTTTCCAGTTCCGGGTTTTGCTGAACTGTATGCAAGCACAATAGGACGTTTTTCCAATATCTTTCAAGCGGTTTATAACGCAACAATGGGGATTTTGGCATTAGTATTTTCTGGAACATTTGCTTATTCATATACTAAAATTTATCGCGATGAAGAACATATTAACTTAGTTCCAATGAATGGATTAATGATGTTCTTGATGGGATTTTTTATTACAGTACCTGAATTAGTTTGGAAAAATGGTTCAATTCAATTTGTACAACTGTTTACCAAAACTAAGATGGTTGCGGGCGGATATGAAGCCTCAACTGGAGGTATTTATCGAATTGGGGCCGTTGGAATTTTTATTGGATTGGTCATCGCTTGGCTGACAGTGCAGGTATATCGCTATACGGTAAAGCATAATTGGCAAATTAAAATGCCAGCAGCAGTCCCTACAGGAGTGGCCAATTCGTTTAGTGCAATAATACCAGCATTCTGTATCGCAGCATTAATTACAGTGATAAACTTAGCATTGGTTTTGCTAGGTACCGATTTATTTAAAGTGTTATTTGTACCATTTTCATTCATTAGTAAGATTGCGGATACTTGGTGGGGTTTCTTAATAATTATCTTTTTAATTCACTTTTTATGGTGGTTTGGTATTCATGGTGCGACAATTATTAGCTCTTTTTACACACCAATTGCGTTAGCCAATATGGCTGCGAATGTTCAAGGCAGTTCACATGTTTTTGCAGGAGAATTTTTAAATGGTTTTATTACTCTTGGAGGTTCTGGTGCCACACTGGGGTTGGCTATTTGGCTAGTATCACGAGCCAAATCGTCACAACTAAAGGAAATGGGAAAAGTTGAAATTGTTCCGGCAATCTTTAATATTAATGAACCAATCTTATTTGGATTGCCAATTGTTTATAATATTCAATTAATGATTCCATTCATTTGTGCGCCACTAGCCTCAGGAATAGTAACATATGCAGGCTTTGCAACGGGTTTAGTCCCTAAAATCAGAGTTCAACAACCATGGCCAACACCAGTTGGACTAGGTGGATACCTTGCAACAGTTAGTTGGAAAGGTGCAGTTCTTGCAATAGTATCAGCTTTGGTAGCATTTTTGGTTTGGTATCCATTTATTAAGCATTATGATAATAAGTTACTAAAGGAAGAAAAGGAAGCTACTGTTGCACCTAAAAATTAATTATTAACAATATATTGAAAAATATTTTAGGATTATAGAAGGATACCAGAATGGTTAGTAATAAAAAATCTGACTTTTTAAATCAAAAGTTAATTCCCTTTTTTGCCAAAATATCAGGTGCGCGACACATGGTGGCTTTGCGTGATGGGATGACAGCTGCTGTTCCAATGATCATTATTGGGTCAGTCTTTATGATTATTGGTCAGTTTCCTTGGCCAGGATATCTTAAGTTTATGGCCAATATCTTTGGACCTAATTGGGCAAATGTAGTCCAGTATGTCACAAATGCATCTTTTCATATTATGGGGTTAGTGGCAGTAGCAGGTATATCATATAGCTTGGCTAAGAGTTATAAAGTTGATGCCTTTTCTGCGATGATTGTCGCAATTGCAGCATTTATCTTAACAATCCCGATGCAAACAGCCAAAGATGGTAGTTTGCTGATTCCGTTGAAAGACTTTGATTCATCTGGTTTGTTTGTAGCTTTGCTAGTGGGACTATTTGTAACGGATTTATATGTTTGGTTAGTACATAAAAATTTAATTTTTAAAATGCCAGATAGTGTTCCACCAGCTGTAAGTAATTCTTTTGCAGCACTATTTCCAGGTGGTATCTCGTTATTTGTGGTTTGGTTAATTCGGATTGGCGTTGAAGCAACACCAATGAAGAGTATTCCCAATGTGGTTACTTTCTTTTTACAGGAGCCAATGAGTAAAGTTGGCAATACTTTAGGTGGAGCAATTGTAATTGAACTAGTTATCTGTATTTTATGGATTTTTGGGATTCATGGTGCCAATGCAATTTCGGGAATTATCGATCCGGTTTTGTATGCTGCACTAGCCTCAAATGCGACTGCATTGAAAGCCGGTAAGCCAATTCCTAACATTGTAACTAAAACTTTCTTTGATGAATTTGTTAGAATTGGTGGATGTGGTGCTACCTTAGGCTTGGTGATTTTGATGGCATTTTTTGCTAAGAGTAAGGAACTGAAAGCTTTAGGAAAGCTGGCAATTGGACCTTCGATTTTCAATATTAACGAGCCAGTAGTTTTTGGTTTGCCAATCGTGTTAAATTATAAAATCATTTTACCTTTTATTTTTGCTCCAATGGCTAATATTATTGTGACTTATTTTGCAATGAAGACTGGTTTAGTAGCTAAAACAATTGGAATTTATCCACCTTGGACTACACCACCGATCTTGTCTGGGATACTAGCTACTGGTCACCTTTCGGGTGGGTTAATGCAGCTATTCAGCTTGATAATGGATACTTTAATTTACTTTGGTTTCTTCAAGAGCATTGATCGAGATAAGTTGAAGTTAGAAAAATAATTATTCTTGAGTAAGACCTGATTTGCTACTAAAAATCGGGTCTTATTTTTGTTATACTAAGTAAATTAATTTATATTATGATTGTAGGGGATAAAGTTGAAATTAGCAGTTTTTGATATCGGTGGTACTACAGTAAAAACTGGGACGTTTGTCGATGGTAAGTTAACTAATCTAAGTAGTTTCCAGACGCCGAAAACACTTGGTGATTTATTTGAGCAAATGCATCGTTTTATCGATGGCAATGATATTCAAGGAATAGCTCTTAGTGCACCCGGGGATGTCGATTGCGAGAAAGGAGAAATTAAAGGCTTCAGTGCCGTACCATATTTGCATAAGCGGCCAATTTTTGCCGAAATAAAAGCTGAGTTTGGCTTACCAGTAGCTATTGAAAATGATGCTAATTGTGCTGGAATTGGTGAAATGAAAGTTGGCAGTGGCAAGAATTTTAAAAATGTGGCCTTTATTGTGATTGGCACAGGAATCGGTGGCGCTATCTTTTTTGATGGGAAATTATATCGAGGTACGCATTTGACTGGTGGCGAATTTGGGTTTATGACCACGGCTTCTGGGAAACTATTTGCTCAAGATGGCACCGTAGTTAATGCGACTAAGTCTTACCAAGCAGAAACCGGTAAACAAATTGATGGTAAAATGCTTTTTTCATTAGCTAATCAGGGTGATAAAACTGCGCAAAAGTTGATTAATCATGTTTATGATGTTTTAGCTGAGGCAATTACTAATTTGCAGGTTGCATTTGATTTTGATGCTTTTATCTTAGGTGGCGGTGTTTCTGCTAGAGCTGATCTTGCTATTGAAGTTAGCAAGCGGGTTAAAGCAAGACTAAGCAGGTTTCAACTAAATGAAATTATGCCAGCGATTAAGAATTGTCAACAACACAATGCAGCAAATTTGTATGGCGCAGCTTATAATTTTTTGGCTGGAAATAATAATGCGTGATAGAGTTTTTTACTTTTTCATAAACAACTTCTTAGAAAAATCTGTCCCATTCTGTTAGTATAAAAATGTAAACAGAACTGTTGGAATAGGAGGAATTTTCAATGAAGTATCCTAAGACAAAAGAAGTTTTAAATCAATTGGTTGCTGATTTAACCCAAATGCATATGGTGGTTCACCAACATCATTGGTATATGCGTGGTGAACGCTTTTTGAAATTGCATCCATATCTTGATAAGGTAATGGATGAACTAGCCAATCAACAAGATTTGGTAGCTGAACGATTGATCACTCTTGATGGTGATCCAGTTTCAACTTTAAGTGATATTGCTAAAAAGACGAAGATCAAGGATGAAGAGCCTAATTGGAACGAAACGATTGATGAACGCTATGCTAAGATAATTGCTGGTTATCGTCAATTAGAGCAAGATTACCAAGAGGGCTTGGAAGTTAGCGATGAGGAAGGCGACTACTCAACTAATGACATGTTCACGACTTGTCACACTGAAGTTGAAAAACGAATTTGGATGATGTCGGCTGAAATTAATCAAGCCCCTAATATTGATAAGTAAAATAAAAATATTAAAAAGGTCAGCTTTAATTAGCTGATTTTTTAATGTCTAGCCGTAGGTTAGATTTGCTATAATAGAACTAATTTATTAATTATTTAGAAAGCAGAAAAATGGACAAGCAAGAACAAGATAAACTCAAACAAAAAGCCGCAGTTAAAGCAGCAGATCTCGTGAGATCAAAAATGAAGCTAGGCATTGGTACTGGTTCGACAGTAGCATTTTTGATTGATGAACTTGGGAAACGAAAGCAACAAGGTAATTTGAATTTATCGGCTGTGGTCACTACTTCTACTAGAAGTCAGAAGCAGTTGGAGAGCTGGGGCTTTGAAGTTGACCAGCTTGCCGCAGTTGATGAGCTTGATTTAATTATCGATGGTGCTGATCGTGTTGACGATAATTTTAACGGCATCAAAGGCGGCGGCGGCGCTCTCACTCTTGAAAAAAATGTTGCTGTAAATGCCAAAAAAGTAGTTTGGATTGTTGATGAATCCAAGCTAGTTCAGAAGTTAAGTGGCTTCGCTTTACCAGTGGAAGTTTTGCCTGTTTCGTGTGAGCAGAACTTTCAACGTTTTGCTAAGCAGGGATTGAAACCGCAATGGCGCATGGCAAACGGCGGACGTTTTGTAACGCATTATGGCAATTATATTATTGATTTAAATGTTGATCCAATTCCGGTTCCTGACGGATTAGCTGATTACTTAGATCATACTGTTGGAGTAGTTGAGCATGGACTTTTCTTGAATATGTGTGATGAAGTAGTTATTGCTAAAGCAGATGGCTCGATTGTGCAACGCCAAAAAGCATAAAATTTACCAGAGTATATAGCAATTTCAGGTCTTAATTTATAATTATTAACAAGCAACAACTGTTAAGATTTGGTATGATGGTCTTAGCAAATAATTAAAAGAGGAAAATACATGACGAAAAAACCATTGATCATTAGTACCGATCCGGGAATTGACGACGCAGTTGCAATCACGATTGCCTTATTTTCAGCACAATTGGATGTTAAATTGCTTGCTGCGACCTGGGGCAATGTAGGCTTAGATAAAACCTTAGCGAATACATTAAAATTAGAAACTTTTTTGCAGACTAAGGTACCAGTTGTTGCCGGAGCAAAACGTCCCTTATTAAGGAAGCAAATTGATGCTTCAAGTGTTCATGGTGAGTCGGGAATGGCAGGTTTTGATTTTCCAGATCCTGATCAGACTTTGTTAAAACCTGGAATTGCCGCTAACGCAATTCATGAAGTTGTAGCAAGTAGCTCAGAAAAAGTAACTTTAATGCAAATTGGTCCAGCAACTGATTTTGCGCTATATTTTAGACAATATCCTGGTGATTTAGCTAAGATTGAGCAATTAGTAATCATGGGTGGTGCAATTGGACGTGGTAACTGGGGTCCATATAGTGAGTATAATGTTGCTGGTGATCCCGAAGCTGCCCAGATAGTTTTTAGTAGTGGTATCAAGATTTTACTGGCACCACTTGAATTAGGACATCAAGCGTTTATCACGCAAGCTACACTCCAAAAAATCGCCAAGTTTGGTAAGACTGGGCAAATGCTTTACCATATCTTGACTAACTTGCATGATGAAACTGATAGTGATGGCCGCGAAATTTATGACGCTTTAGCGGCTGGAATGCTGCTTAATCCAGCAATGTATGAATTTAAGCCAGCGTTTCTTGAAGTTGATACGGGGAACTCTAAGGCCTATGGTGCATCAATCATTGATTTTGATAGCTTCTTTGGTAAGCCTAATAATGTATTAGTTGGAGTCAAGGTAGATCAAGCCGTGTTTACGGATTGGTTTGTTAAAGCGATCAGTAGAGCGAATTAGCGAGGAAACAAATGGCAGACTTTGTTTATCGTACGGTAATGCACGATATTAAACAAAATATTTTGGATAACAAATATGAAGGAATGCGTTTGCCAGATGAACGAAGTTTGGCAGAATATTATCATGTTAGTCGTTCGTCAATGAAGCGGGCGATGGAATTGTTGTCACAGCAGGGAATAGTTTTCAAAAAGCGGGGAAGTGGCACTTTTATCAATCCCTTATATTTGAAGAACCAATCGTTGTTTCGTTATGAAGGATCTAATCTGGGACTAACCGATAGTTTGAAGGTTCCAGGTAAGAAATTGGGGATTAAATTGCTCGATTTTCATGTAGTTGAGGCGACAGCTGAAATTGCTCAAGACCTGTTTTTAAATAAAAATGAGTTTGTTTATGAATTTCATCGGTTACGATTAATTGATCAGCAACCATTTTTGCTGGAAACTGGGTATGTACCAATTAAGATTGTACCTGAGTTAAAAGCAGAGCACTTAAAAAGTTCGTTGTTCAATTATTTAGAAGATACTCAAAATAAAGTAGTTACCAAAGCTTTTTTGAATATTACAGTTGAACCTTCAAGTATAGAAGATCAAAAGCTGCTTAAATTGCAGACTACAGAACCAGTTGGTGTAATGGCGGGAATCTTTTTTTTAGATGACGGCACACCATTTGAATTTTCAACAATGCGGATTCACTATCGGTACATGCGATTTAATACTTTTGTTAACTTGAATCAATAAAAAAGCGTTAGGATTTTGTCCTGACGCTTTTTATATAGAGTTTCCAGTAACTCTTAAATTTGGATACATTTATATTAAAAGAGGGGGGTATTAGTTAGCTCTTTTTTTGAGTACTGGAATAATTTGCGTATTTGTCGCAAAGTTTTGTCTAATTTCTGTTGATAACGGTGTGTCTGTAATCAACACATCAATGTTATCTAAGGGAATTGACAGGTAGGGAGAAGTATTTTGGTTGTTGAACTTGTACGATTCGGCAATTACTACAACTCGATTGGCTCGTTGAGCAGCGATTCTGATTAATTCGGCATCACTCATTTTGGTTAAATATAAGCCATCGCTTTTAACGTTGGAGGTACCGATAAATGCAGTATTGAAATTCATTCTTTTTAGAATTTCAAGGGCACTGATAGAATAACTGAAGCGGTGTTGCTTATCAATTTTACCACCTAATAAACGTACACTTGGCAGATTTGAACGCATCAATTCCAATGAATTATCGATGGAATTGGTGACAATTTGTAAATCCATCCCATTAATCAATTGTGATAATTTTTTAAGAGTAGTCGATGGACCGATAAAGTCACATTGATTTGGATGAACGAAGTGCTTTGCCATTTGCGCCATTTGGGTTTTGACTGGCGAATCAATCTGGTTTCTAGTTAAAAAATTGGGTACGTCATCGTGGCTTATTTCAAGTAAACCACCGTGTACGCGGATTGCTTGACCTGTTGAGGTCAGGCGCAATACGTCTCGGCGGGCCGTATCAAAGGAAACATTGAAGTATTTAGCAAGATCCTTAGTATCAAGTTGATGTTTTTTAGTTAATAATTGTTTAATTGCTCGTAATCGTTCTTCTTGCTTCATTGATTTTCTCCCTCAAAGTAATTTAGCATTTTTAGATCTGAAGTTTAATGGTTTACTAAGTAAACTTAGCATTTTTGTAAGTACTTTTCAGCATTTGCGTATAGTAACCATTAAGTTTATCTGCTGGATGTTTAACTTTATCACTTCGCAAAAAAATTGGAACGCACCAATTTACTAAATGGTTGAATTTTAAATAAAATTTGTTATACTGTAAGTATTGAAAAGAAGTTAAGCAATTAATTGCTAAAGGAGAAAGTAAATGGCAGTTGACTACGATTCAAAGAAATACTTAGCAAGTGTAGACGCACAATGGCGTGCAGCTAATTACTTATCAGTTGGACAACTCTTCTTAATGAGTAATCCGTTATTAAAGCGTGAACTAACAGCTAGTGATGTTAAACCCAAACCAATCGGTCACTGGGGGACGATTTCACCACAAAACTTTATTTATGCCCATCTTAATCGTGCAATTAAAAAATATGATTTAGACATGTTCTATATTGAAGGTTCGGGTCACGGCGGCCAGGTAATGGTTTCTAATGCTTATTTAGACGGTTCTTATACCGAGCGTTATCCGGAAATTGCCCAAAATGAAACGGGTATGGCTAAATTATTCAAGCGGTTTAGTTTTCCAGGAGGCTCGGCTTCACACGCGGCTCCTGAAACTCCAGGTTCAATTCATGAAGGTGGCGAGCTTGGTTATTCGATTTCTCATGCGACAGGTGCAATTTTAGATAATCCTGATGTAATTGCTGCAGTTGAGGTTGGTGATGGCGAGGCGGAAACTGGTCCGCTTGCAGCAAGTTGGTTTAGTGATAAGTTCATTAATCCTATTAAAGATGGTGCGATTTTACCAATTTTACAAATTAATGGTTTTAAGATTTCTAATCCGACTATTCTGTCAAGGATGTCTGATGAAGAATTGACCAAGTACTTTGAAGGTATGGGCTGGAAGCCATATATTGTTTCTGCATACGATGGTGGCGAATTTGCCGGTTATAAAGACCACATGCAAGTGCATGAAGACATGGCACATATCATGGATACTGTTATTGAAGAAATCAAGGCAATCCAAGCAAATGCGCGCCAAAATAATGATGATACCTTGCCGCACTGGCCAATGATCATCTTCCGTGTACCTAAAGGTTGGACCGGTCCTAAGACCGATCTTGATGGTAATCCAATTGAAAATTCTTTCAGGGCTCACCAAATTCCAATTCCTGTTGCTCAAGCTGACATGGAGCACAAGCAAATGCTGATTGATTGGCTCGAAAGCTATCACCCAGAGGAATTATTCGATGAAAATGGTGCGCCAACTGAGATTGTTAAGCAAAATTTGGTTCATGGCGATCGCAGAATGGCGATGAATCCAATTACTAACGGCGGTAAGAGTCCTAAACGTTTGAATCTACCTGACTATCGTAAATTTGCCTTAGATTTTGATAAGCCAGGATCTGTTGAGGCTCAGGATATGAGTGAATGGGCTAATTATCTAAATGAAATTGCGGAATTGAACCCAACTACATTTCGTGGTTTTGGTCCAGATGAAACTAAGTCAAACCGCTTATTTAAACTATTAGACGAACAAAAGCGGCAATGGGAAGCTGATATTCATGCACCAAATGATGAGGACTTGGCTCCAAGTGGTCGTGTGATTGATTCACAATTGTCTGAGCACCAAGATGAAGGCTGGTTAGAGGGTTACGTGTTAACTGGACGTCATGGTTTCTTTGCGACCTATGAGTCATTTGGACGTGTAGTTGATTCAATGCTTACTCAACATATGAAGTGGCTGAAGAAAGCTAAAGACCAATATTGGCGTAATGATTATCCAGCGCTTAACTTTGTGGCTACTTCGACTGTTTTTCAGCAAGATCATAATGGTTATACTCACCAAGATCCAGGTGTATTAACGCATTTATATGAAAAGAATCGTCCGGATTTAATTCATGAATACTTACCAGCTGATACTAATTCCTTACTGGCTATTTCGCAAAAAGCTTTTAGCGATCGGGAATGTATTAATGTATTGGTAACTTCGAAACAACCTCGTCCGCAGTGGTTCTCAATTGATGAAGCAACCCGGATAGCTGAACATGGTTTGTCATACATTGATTGGGCGTCTACTGATCAAAACGCCAAGCCTGATGTTGTCTTTGCTTCAACTGAAACTGAACCAACCATGGAAACTTTGGCTGCAATTGATTTATTACATCATGAATTTCCAGATTTAAAAATGCGCTATATCAACGTAATTGATGTCATGAAGTTAATGAGTCCTGAAGACAATTCTGCAGCGATTTCTGATGCAGAATTTGAGCAATTGTTCCCAAGTGATGTGCCAGTAATCTTTGCTTGGCATGGGTTCAAGGCAATGATGCAGTCAATTTGGTTTGGCCGTAAACGGAACAATGTCCATATTCACTGTTATGAAGAAGAGGGTGATATTACTACGCCATTTGATATGCGGGTGGTAAATGAGCTTGATCGCTTCCATCTAGCTAAGGACGCAGTAGAAAGTATCCCTCGCTTAGCGGATAAGAGTGCCGGTTTCATCAATAAGATGGATGCATTGCTTGCTAAGCATCACCAATATATCCGTGATCATGGTGAAGATATGCCAGAAGTTACTAACTGGCAATGGACTGGCTTAAAGTAGGTAGGATAACGAATCACTAATTTTCCCTTGTGTAAATTAGTGATTTTCTTTATAATGAACTTAACCATAAGGGAGTAACAGCAATTACTTGCGATAAGCCCAACAGCCGAAAGATTAACTTTCTGGACTTATCTTAATTAGTGAGACTTGTGTGCGTCATGCATGTAAGTCTCATTTTTATTATAGGAGGAAAAAATGCCACAGAGTTTTTATGATCAGCCAATTGAGCAGGTTGAGGCCAAGTTAGAAACCAGTACTGCTAATGGACTAAGCACTGACCAAGTTGACCAACGTCAGCAAAAATATGGTCCCAATAGTTTGGCAGGTAAAAAGAAAACCAGTATTTGGCAGCGATTCTTGGCCCAATTCAAAGACTTTATGATTATCGTGTTGATTATTGCTGCCGTATTATCTGGATTTGTTGCTCAAGAGTGGACTGATGCGGTCATTATCATGGTAGTGGTAATGTTAAATGCGATTTTGGGAGTATTCCAAGAAACCCGTTCAGAAGAAGCCATCGACGCACTTAAAGAAATGTCGACACCCAATGCTCATGTTCGCCGCGATTCGCAGATCGTCAAGATTCCTAGTACGGAATTGGTACCTGGGGATATTGTTTTACTTGAAGCTGGAGATGTTGTACCGGCTGATTTGCGGTTAATTAGCTCAAATAGTCTAAAGATTGAAGAATCAGCGCTAACAGGAGAGTCAGTACCCGTTGATAAAAGTAGTACAACTTTACAAGATGAAAAAGTTGCGTTAGCTGACCAAGTTAATATGGCCTTTTCCAATACCAATGTCACTTACGGTCGCGGCGAAGGTGTTGTCACTGAAACTGGAATGAAAACTGAAGTCGGTAAAATTGCAACTATGCTTAATAACACCGATGAAACTGATACGCCTTTGAAGCAAAATCTGAATCAATTAGGTAAGACCTTGACGATTATGATTTTGATTATCTGTGCGGTTGTCTTTGTAGTTGGCTTCTTCACTAAGCAGGGCAGTCAACCAGCTGATAAATTGGCAATTGAAATGTTCTTAGTGGCGGTTTCTTTAGCCGTTGCTGCTATCCCAGAAGGTCTACCTGCAATTGTGACAATTATTCTGGCACTTGGTACTCAGGTAATGGCCAAACACAACTCAATTGTCCGGAAACTGCCTGCAGTTGAAACTCTCGGTGCAACAGACGTCATTTGTTCTGATAAGACTGGAACATTGACTCAAAATAAAATGACTGTAGAGCAACTTTTCTATGATGGACAGACGCATTCTACGCAGCAAAAAATATCAGATACTGAGCCTGCATTACTAGCAATGATTTTGGCAAATGATACTAAAATTGGTGATGACCAAAACTTATTAGGTGATCCAACAGAAACTGCCTTAATTCAATATGCTTTTGATCAGCAGCTTGATGTATTGCAATTATTGCATGATTATCAGCGTGTACAAGAAGTGCCTTTTGATTCTGAACGTAAGCTAATGAGTACGGTTAATCAGGCAGATGATAAGTATTTTGTAGCTGTCAAAGGGGCACCGGATCAATTACTAAAACGGATCACTAAAATTGATCAATCTGGTCAAATTACACCTATTACTGATGAGCAAAAAGCTGAAATTGCAGCGGTTAATGAACAAATGGCCCAAAAAGCATTGCGGGTGCTGGGACTTGCTTATAAAGTTGTTGATCAGACATATACTGATCCAAAAACTGATAATGTTGAACAAGACTTGATTTTTGCAGGATTAGTAGGGATGATTGATCCTGAAAGACCTGAAGCCAAAACTGCTATTGCTCAAGCTAAAGCAGCAGGAATTAAAACGGTGATGATTACTGGTGATTTCCAGGTAACTGCTCAAGCAATTGCTGAGCGGTTAGGAATCTTAAATCCTGGTGAAGACGATCGAGTAATTACAGGAGCCCAACTTGACGAATTAAGTGATGCCGATTTGAGTGCGCATGTTGAAGATTACAGCGTTTATACTCGAGTATCACCTGAACATAAGGTGCGTATTGTTAAGGCTTGGCAAGCTAACGGCAAGATCGTAGCTATGACCGGTGATGGGGTTAATGACGCGCCAAGTTTGAAACAAGCTGATATTGGAATTGGGATGGGAATTACTGGGACTGAAGTTTCTAAGGGCGCTAGTGACATGGTACTAGCCGATGACAACTTCGCAACGATTGTTGAAGCAGTTAAGCAAGGTAGAAAAGTCTTCAGTAATATTCAAAAAGCCATTTTGTATTTGATGAGTTGTAATGTCGGAGAAGTTCTGACGGTATTTATGATGACTATGCTTGGTTGGGACATTTTGGCACCAGTGCAACTATTATGGATTAACCTGGTTACTGATACACTACCGGCAATTGCATTAGGACTTGAACCGGTAGAAAAAGGGATTATGGAGCGCCAACCAAGAGGAAAGAAATCTAACTTCTTTAGCGGTGGAGTTGCTAGTTCAATTGTTTATCAAGGAATCTTAGAAGGGGTAATTGTCTTAATTACTTACCAATTGGGCTTGAACTTTGGTCCTCATGTGGGTAATCCAAGCTTACAACATGGTGATGCTTTGACGATGGCCTTCTTAACTTTAGGCTTGATCCAGCTTTTCCATGCGATCAATTCTAAGTATGTTCACCAATCAATCTTTACTAAAAGAACTTTAGCTAATAAGTGGTTTAATTGGGCGATTTTAGTTTCTGCTATCATCATGGCTGCAGTTGAATTGCCATTTATGACTAAGTTTTTCGCGGTTACAGAACTTAACGGTTTACAATGGGGAATTGTTTTAGCAGCAGGAGTTAGCATGATTATTATTGTTGAAATAGTAAAATTATTTGAGCGTAAGCTAGGTAAGAAATAGAAATGTGAGCAACTCTCTTAGATAGAGAGTTGTTTTTATTTTGACGAAAGAAAAAAGCCAGCGTCTTAAAACGCTGGCTAATAATAAGTTGAGCTATTCACAAACTCCCATCATATGCAGGTGCTTCAATTTCTGTCGACCATGCATAGTAAAGAAGTCTTTTGGAGCAATGATATAGTTATTTCCTCCCTGAATACTTGATAAATCAGCAATACTTAAAGTCTTATATTTTTTCATCTAAATCATCTCCTTAATAAAAATATAGTTAGACAGCAAGTAAACCATGCTGTCTTAAATTGTCTTCTACTACTTTTTTACGCTTGCCACTAATTAAGAAATACGCTAAAGCAAGATAAATAATTGCAAAAAATAATGTTAGTTGCCAATCATAAGTTGCAGGTGCAGACATAACCATTGTTCCAGCAGTAGTGAATCCAGAAATATCAAATAAAGTATGATAGATAATACTAATTAGTAATGAACCAGTATATAAATAAATTGCAGCATATAAAATACCGGAAGTGGCAGCAGATAAAGCTTGTTGAATAGTGGCATTAAATGATTGAGTACTTAAATTTGTTAGGTGCAGGAAACCAAAAATTAAAGCGTTAAAAAATAATGCGATAATAATTTGATTTTTTTGGTCTTAAACAATTGAAGTAATAGATTTAAAATAACAAATCTTAGTAAAAATTCTTCACCTATTCCTGCTTGAATTCCTCCCAGGATAAAGTTCCATTTTAAATAAGGGACTTTGAAAGACCAACTGGTTAAAAAATTATTCCAAGAACTTGATTCGTTGAATCCATTAAATAGGCAATGATAGATGATAAAGGTAATAATCAAGACCATAGGAATAAGAGATACTTTGGAATTTATTTCCCGAATTTAAAATTGAAGTGCAACGTTAATTGTTAAACAAAAAAGGTCATGAAGACCTAAACTTGAATTGTATCAAAAAGCAAGAAAGGAAAATCTTCATGACCAATTCAAATTCTAGCATGTCTAGCCGTTATCATCAATTAACCAGTGTGCAACGTGGCCAAATTCAAGCGTTGCTTGATGCTGGCATCACTTCTCGTACAGTTATTGCCCAAGAGGTTGGTTGTCATAAGTCAACGATTAGCCGTGAAATCAAACGTGGCAGTGTACTTCAACGTGATCATAATTATTTTCTCTACAAGCATTACTATGCCGATACTGCCCAAATTTATCATGATCAAAAACGTTTAAATTGCTATAAACGCGATCCACTTAGGCATTTTTCAGTCTTCTTCAAAATGCTCTCAAGACGCTTTAAGACTAAGTTTGACGCAACCAGCATCGATGAATTCGTTGGTGAATTCAAACTGACTATGCCTGGCTATCCTTGTCCTAGTACCCCAACAGTCTATCGCTATATCGATCAAGGATTGCTCGATATAAGCAATATTGATCTACCAATGAAACTGAAGAGGCGTAGAAGCAAACGTCGTCACAATCATGGTGGACATGCGCTGCACAAGAAGCATCTAGGTGATTCGATTGAAGATCGTCCAGCAGAAGTGGAAGATCGAAAAACGCTGTTGCACTGGGAAGGTGACCTAGTTAAAGGTGTTAGGCGTAAGAATCAGCCGGCTTTAATGACCTTGACCGAACGTGTAACTCGTTTTGAAGTGGTTATCAAGATTCCAGATTACCGTGCTGCTACTTGCTTGAGGCTTCTGCAAGAAGAAATTGATCAGCATCCAAGCTGGTACAAGACGATCACGTTTGATAATGGTTCAGAGTTTGCGGATATGGTTCAAATACAGCACTGCAAGATTTACTTTGCACATCCGTATTCGCCTTGGGAAAGAGGAACCAACGAAAACTGCAATGGTTTACTTAGGCAGTTCTTTCCTAAAGGTCAAAGTATGCAAGATAAGACAGATGACTATGTTCAAAAAGCAACTAAAGCAATTAATCGTAAACATCGTCGAATCCTCCATTATCAAACAGCAGAAAAGTTATTCAAGCAATATGTATCTTCATAGACCAATAACTGTTGCACTTAATTTGACAATTCAGGTTTGGAATTTATTTTAAAAGTTGATAATTTATATCCCCAACTCTTCATGGCAAATAAGGCTATGATAGCAAAGCTAATCGTACCAAGTATGCCACTATTGCTAATGGTGGTAAGCCAGTTAGAAGTCGAACTATTGAAAATTGTGGGAGCAGAAAGAACTAAAAAATAAATTATTATTGATATTAATATTCGTCCCCAAAGATTCTTTATCTTAACTAATGATAGCTGTGTCATTGGAAGATACATAATAAGAGAGTAAAGCATGACAATAACTATACAAAAATCTAGATTTAATACATGTGATTTTTTAATGGAGATTAGTATACTAGATAAGATTGTTTGTAAAGTAAATGGAATAATACAACACTCAAAGTAGAAATTCAATTGCATCAATGTTTTATGTTTAGTTGTATTTTTTAGAAGAGTAAACTGTAATCCAGTTAACAAGAGAATAACTAAAGATATAATAAGAGAACTTTTCAAATTATTTTTTGACGCATAGTAAAAATTCAGTATAGTTATGCAAATTGCTAAAATAAATTGTATTGAAGTTTGAACTAAATGCCATTTTCTGATTATTTTATTACTAATCATGTATTTTCCTTTTTATTTTAAAAAGAAAGTGACAAGAAAAACTTTTTTTCTTGTCACTTAAATTCTCTTTTAGATACGTAACAATTCTTTACTTATTCACATATGCCTTGAGCTCAACTTTGTAATTATACTATTTTGTCTATGTCATCTTTTGGTGGCTAGCCTTAATAGGAAATTACTGGTTTAGCTTTTTTTAAATATGATTGTATCGATCCTCTGCTTAATGAAGATTGTTCGTTTGAAGTATTTATTGGCTTATCTATCTGTTTAAGTTGATGTACAGTCACTGGATACCCGATTAACATGTTTTGAATTTTATTGTTTCGGAAAAAAGCAAATGTTGGAGTACCTGAAAAAGTATAGGGCTCTAATGACTCATCAATTTTTTGTAAATCATCTTGTGTTGCATCAACAAGACTTTCTTCCATATTAATATAATAAACTGGATAATTATTTTTCCTCATGTATCTATTTATATATTTTGATTCAGCTCGACAATACTGACAATCTTTGTATCCAAAGTATACAATGAAATCTTGGTTTTGCTCTTTATTATTTACTAAACTTAAGTACTGTTGTGCAGTTATTTGTTTTGTCCGTCTGATGTTCCATTTATACTTAATAATTGAAATTTGTTGTACAAAATCCTCTATTCTACTAGCTGAAACTTCTTTAGTAGGTTCTAATGTAAAACAACCAATTAAAGTAATAAAACATAGTAAAATGAGACTTATAATTTTTTTCATTCGCCATTCTCCTCGTATTATAAATTAGATATGTAACAATTTAGTAGCTTATTTGATTAGATATTTGCGTCAGTTATTTTTTGTAATTATCAGTATTAGGTGAGAGTAGGAACATAATTCCTAAATCAAGAAGAGATAACCCCACTCCTTTTTGTTTTGGAATAAGCAAATTTAATACTCCAATACAAATCAGAAGTAGTCCTAGTAAATAATTCCAATTTTTAGCTGGTAGGGCTTGAACTTTATGATCCCTTTTTATAAAAGATGAAAGAAAAAGTAAAAGTCCAAAAATAAAGTAAATAATTGGGAAGAGAAATCTGATCTGTTTGTTAACTAAAAAATAGCTGATAATACCAATTAGAATTTGTAATATTCCAAAAACTTGCAGTCGTTGCTTATTAGTTAATCTATGTTCAAACATAATTATCTTTTTCATAATTTCAAGTTAACTGTTACCGTCTTTATCACCATGAGTTGGCGGTATAATTAAAGAAAAAATGCCAATGTCGATAAATGATAAGCTAATAATAATATTTTGTTCTAAAAATATAAATGGAAGTAATCCTGTACAAATTAAGATTACTCCCATAATTTGATCCCACTTTTGGGCAAAAGTCATTTCTTCCTTTTTAGCCGTCTTTGCTTTAACGATTTTTTTAGAAAAGGATAAAATAAAAACAAAGACACCGAAACCAAGCGCACTAACTAAATACATTAATCTAAATTCTGAATTCATATTAAAGTACCCAACTATTCCAATTGGAACTTGCAAAATACTAAAAGCTTTAAATGACTGAGCTAAGCTTAGTTTGTTTTCAAACATAAATTCACCAATTCATTAATTATAAGTGATTTTTACTAAATACTTAAATCTTATTATCACTATTTACCGTTAATGGGCACCTTGGTAACATATTTTAAATTTACTGAAGAAGGTAAAAATTTTTTCATACTTTCTTCCATTATATAAGAATATTATTTGTTATATTCCCAATAGGCACCAATTCCTGCTCCTGCAACACCACAAATGGCCATGCCCCAAGCTCCCAAGCCCTTGCAAGCTTTCAGTCCTGCTGTTGCACCAGAAAGACCTCCCAGCACAGCATCGCCCCACTTGTTTCCACCGACAATATTTAATAGACTTTGTTCGTCAATTATTTGATATTTATTCATATTTTTACCTCTCATTACTATTTAATTATTTATGATGTTTACCAAATCCGCCAGAAAGTCCTGTCGCTGCAACCCATGCAATTGCACCATAATGTGCCCCTACAAATCCGCAAGCTGGACCACAAATAGCTGCTCCTAATGCTGCACCTCCACTGGCCGAACCAGCTATACCTGAAACATTGTCCATCCAAGAATTCTTTTTGCCACCAGTAAAATGTGATAATTCATCATTATTTAGGATGGAGTAGTTCAATAAAGTTTTACCGTTTTTCATGATAAGCTCCTTTTTATATAAATTATAAATTAAAATAAAAATAAATTTTTAAGTTTTCGAAAACTTGATTTTATTGTAAGCCTTTTCAATTACACTGTCAACATTTTTTAGGAATAAATTGTTTTTTTTTTTTTATTAGTATAATTAGGAATATAAAAAGAAAGCGATTTAAGAAGTTGGGTATTTATGTATAATAAAATTTATATACAACAGGTTGATGAGACCGATTGTGGGGTAGCGGCTCTGGCGATGTTGTTCAAGCACTTTGGAATTCAAGTTTCTTTAGCCAAGTTGCGTAACTTGGCCAAGACTGATCAAATGGGAACGACAGCACTTGGCTTGGTCAAGACTGCTCAGAAGTTTGGTTTTGAAACTAAAGCAATTAAGGCAGATATGTCATTATTTGATGTCAAAGACTTACCACTACCATTTATTGCACATGTGATTAAAAATCAAGAACTTGAACATTACTATGTTGTGCTAAAAGTGGGTAAAAAAACGGTGACGATAGCTGACCCAGATGGGTCAGTTGGCGTTGTGAAAATATCCAAGGCTAAGTTCGAACAAGAGTGGACTGGGGTGGCAATCTTTATTGCACCTAAGGCTACCTATGAACCGGTGAAAGAAAAGAAAAATTCTTTATTCTCTTTTATTCCAGGCTTACTTAAGCAAAAGAAGCTGCTACTTAACATTGTGCTAGCAGCTTTATTGACCACACTTATCAGTATTGTTGGCTCGTATTTCTTACAAGCGATCATTGATACTTACATTCCGAATAACTTACAGAATACTTTGGCAATTATTGCAATCGGATTAATCGTGTTCTATGTTTTTCAAGCGATTTTCACCTATGCGCAGAATTTCCTCTTAGCAATTCTGGGGCAACGGCTATCGATTGAAATTATTCTGGGTTACATTAAGCACATTTTTAAGTTGCCTATGGAATTCTTCGCCACTCGCAATACTGGTGAGATTGTCTCCCGTTTCTCAGATGCTAGTAAGATTATTGATGCACTTGCTAGTGCTGTCTTATCCATGTTACTAGATGTTGGTATTGTGGTCATTATGGGGGTCATTCTAGGAATTCAAAGTAGCAAACTATTTTTAATTACGTTAATTTCTCTTCCTATTTATGTCGTAATTATCCTTGCCTTTACTAAACCGTTTGAACGCCTTAATCAAAAGGAAATGGAAGCTAATAGTGTAGTTAGTTCTTCAATTATTGAAGATATTCGTGGAATTGAAACGATTAAGGGCCTAAATAGTGAAGATACCCGTTATCAAAAGATTGATAGTGAGTTTGTTGACTTCCTTAAGAAGAGTTTGGCTTATACTAAGTCAGATACGTTGCAACAGGCAATTAAGTTGTTCGTCCAGTTAGCCTTAGAAGTTGTTATCTTATGGACTGGGGCTGGCTTAGTCATTCATAACGAATTGTCGGTTGGTCAATTGATGACTTACAATGCTTTATTATCCTTTTTCGTTAATCCTTTACAGAATATTATTAACTTACAACCTAAGTTGCAGAGCGCCCAAGTAGCTAATAATCGGTTAAATGAGGTCTTTTTGGTCGAGAGTGAATTTAAACAGACTAGACCAGTCAAGCAGGTTAGTCAGTTGGCAGGACCAATTGAATTAAAGAATGTCTCCTACCAATATGGCTATGGCGCAGATGTCCTACACCAGATTAATTTAACGATTCCAGCTAATGAAAAGTTAACCATTGTTGGTATGAGTGGATCGGGTAAGTCCACGTTGGTTAAGTTGCTAGTTAATTTCTTTGAGCCAAAGTCAGGCCAAATTTTGATTAATGGTCATGATTTACAGAATATTGATAAGCATACTTTGCGCAGCTATGTTAATTATCTGCCTCAAGATCCGTATTTATTTTCAGGGACAATTCTTGATAACTTAAAGTTAGGTAACCGGTCAGATACTAGTCCAGATGATATTTTGGCGGCTTGTCAGACAGCATTAATTGCAGATGATATTGCGAAAATGCCAATGCAATTTGAAACTCATCTTGACGAAGACGCAACAGTTCTGTCAGGTGGACAGAAGCAGCGTTTGGCAATTGCTCGTGCATTATTATCACCAGCTAAAGTGTTGATCTTAGATGAGTCAACCAGTGGACTAGATACTATTACCGAAAAACGACTAGTTAAGAATCTCTTGAAGTTGTCTGATCGCACCATTATTTTTATTGCGCATCGTTTATCGATTGCCCGAGAAACAGACAATATCGTGGTACTTAATAATGGTAAGTTAGTGGAACAAGGTATGCATGCAGACTTGTTAGCACAGCATGGCTATTACTATGATTTGGTCAGTGAATAAGGGGAGAAGTTAATAATGGATCAAAAATACCTAGAAAGTAGCGAATTTTATACCAAACGTTTCAATAACTTCTCCACAATGATTATTATTCCAATGGCGTTAATCATTGTAGTGGTTCTGGCTTTTTCTTTTTGGGGACAAAAGGAGATTACGATTGCTGGTATGGGTACGATTGAACCTAAACACGCGGCAGCGGTCGTGCAATCATCCTCTACTAATGTAATTAAGCGTAATTTATTACATGAAGGTAAGCTGGTTAAGCGAGGAGAGTTATTATTAGTTTACAATGCTAGTGCAGATCAACATAAGCAGCAATACTATAAGCAACAGCAATCGAATTTGCAACAACAACAGACGAGTTTAAATTTATTGAAGCAGGGAATTTCGCAAAATCAAGATGTTTTTACTACTGATGATGAATATGGTTATCGCGCTATTTTGAAGGACTATTTGGCACAAAGGCAGATAGTGTTGACGCAGAATGAGCAAGCAAATCAACAACATAAAGACCATCATCAATCTAAAAAAGATACAGATTATCAATTGCAAGAAAATAACTCCAAGCTTGATTCATTACAAATGCAGGAATTAGAGAAAGTGTCTCAGCAATTAGTTGATAACCGTCAAAAGTTACAGGAAGTTGCTGCTAATATTGATAATTTGACAGATCAAGCTAAGACTTATCGGATTAAAGCACCTAAAAGTGGAGTTTTGCATATTAATGACCAATATCAAAAGGCGCAGTATATCCCAGCAGGTAGTGAAGTAGCACAAATTTATCCGGTTTTACAAAAACAGACGGAACTGCAACTTAAGTCATACGTGTCAACAGCAGATATTTCTTCAGTAAAACGAGGACAAAAAATCCGCTTTAAAATTACCCGTAATGTTCCTAAACCAGTCATCATTACGGGTAAGATTAAACAAATTAGTGTTTCACCAGTTAATATTGATAAACAACAAACTGCTTATGTTGTGACTTCGACAGCGCAAGTATCACCAGCAACTAGAAAACTTTTAAAATACGGTATGGTAGGGTCAACTTCAATTATTACAGGCAAGAGGAGTTTCTTTAATTATTATAAGGATAAATTACTAAATCAAAATTAAAGTTTTAACACAGAATACACTAACCTAGTAGTAGCTTGATATTCAATGAGATATTAAGCCACTGCTTTTTTCTTTTAAAATTGAAGATACTACTATCTATAGATTCACCATTTACTTAAAAAATAAATTTTTATTTTTTTGAAATTTATTGAAAATTATTTTCCTTTGCTATATACTGAAAGCGAATTCAAAATGTAAGCAATTTAAAATATGATATGAAGGGGATTAGAATGAAAAAAAGGATTCTTAACAAGTATTTTGTTGTATTTTCAGTTCTACTGATTGGAATTTTAATAAGTCATAGTATGGCAGCGAGTAATGTAGAGGCGAGTGTTTTGGCTACTTCAAATGATAAAAAAGACTATCAACTATCTCAGACTTTTCCAATTGATGAAAAAGATGATAATCCTGATTTTGATACTTGGTCTTTGCTTAATAATGTTACAAGAAAGTTTTATGGATTTGCTGGACAAGGGGAAGTTTCAGTTTATTCTAATAAGCCGAAAAAATTTGGTTTATATGTTAATGGTCAAAAAGTTAACTTAAGTTCGGTCAAGTCAAATACTTGGACTAAGTTAAAAATCGGATCTTTAACCAAGAATGGCAATAATTCACTACAAATTTCAGTAAATAAAGCGATTAATGAAAAAGATATTCTTAAAGTTAGGGTTCCATATCCAACTCTAACTGACGCTTCAAAGAAAAAAGCTAATTTACAGAACAATTCGTTTGAATTATTAGATACATTAATTAAACAAGAAATTAATCATGGATTTAGTTCAGCTCAATTAGTCATTGTGCATAATGGTAAGATTATCAAGAAAAGTGCATATGGATTACTAAATAGCTATTCTGAGAATGATAAGCGATTAAAAACAGGTACTAAAGTAAATAATAATAATACCCTGTATGATTTGGCTTCCAATACCAAAATGTACGCCACTAATTTTGCAATTCAAAAACTGGTTTCAGAAGGTAAATTAGACATTGATGCAAAAGTAGCAACAATTTTTCCTGATTTTCAAGATGGAGCCAATGACGCAATTAAGGGTAAATCCAATTTAACTATTCGTGATATTTTAATGCATCAAGCTGGTTTTCCAGCAGATCCGCAATACCATAACAATAATTATGATCCAACTGGTTCTGACAAAACTAGTAAAAATATCAACCCAGTCTATACACAAGAGCGGTCTGAAGTTTTGAAAAAAATAATTGCAACTCCGCTTGCTTATAAGCCAGGAACTAAAACTATTTATTCAGATGTAGATTATATGTTATTAGGATTAATTGTTGAAAAAGTAACTGGCCAGTCTGAAGATGACTATGTTGAAAATAATATATATCAGCAATTAAATTTGACGCATACTCTGTTTAACCCTTTAAAGAAAGGATTTTCTAAGAATCAAATTGCGGCAACTGAATTAAATGGTAATACTCGAGACCATACGATTAATTTTAACAACATTAGAACACATACGATTCAAGGCGAAGTTCACGATGAGAAAGCTTACTATACGATGAAAGGTGTCAGCGGACATGCCGGATTGTTTAGTAATGCGAGCGATTTAGCTGTTTTAGCACAAACTGTCATTAATCATGGCGGTTACGGTGAAAGTAAAATTTTTGATGAGGACACTTTGGATGAATTTATAAAGCCTAAATCTACAGATTCTTCATACGGTTTGGGTTGGAGGCGTGAAGCTAGTGGGAAATATTCATGGGCCTTTTCTAACTTGTCTGATGCAAATACTGTAGGTCATACAGGTTGGACAGGAACTTTAACAGTTGTTGATCCTCGTGATAATACAGCAGTTATATTGCTAACGAATTGTCGAAACACACCGATTATTAATGCTAAAGAGACTCCGAATGATTTTGCTGGCAGCCATTATTTACTTGCTAAATATGGTGATATTGTTGGACTAGCGTATGCAGGAATTAATAATGATTCCACTTCTGCTAATAATAGTAAACTAATTAGTTTAGCTACCCAACGTTATAATGAAATTCAGAAAAATTCTGGTGATCAAAGCTATGCTGATAAAAATGATCTCCATGCGATATTTGATACTTTAAAAGCTAGAAGCAAGCGTGGAAATAGCATTGATCAGTTTTTAAAATCAAAGCTTGGTAAGCAAATAAAAGATTATGTTTTAGATAACTAACATTCTTACTTTAAGAAGGAGAAAGAACAATGAAATCAAGAAAATATTGGCTTTCAGCATTAGCAGTATTACCTCTAGGATTATTGTTAACTGGTTGTGGACAGAAAAAAGCTGCTGCTGATTCTGCGGTTAAACCGAATCAAAGTCAAGTTGTAACGACAACAATGTATTCGAAAAAACTCCATATGGATTGGGATTATGATGTTTATTTGCCTGCAGGATATAACGCAAATAGTAACAAGCGTTATCCAGTCCTCTATATGATGCATGGAGTTGATGGCAATCACCGAAATTTGCTAGAACGCTTTAATTCGCAACAGATTTTGGATGGGTTAATTCACCGTAAAAATGAAAAAATGATTGTGGTTTTTATTGATGGTTTTAACAGCTTCTACATCAATCAAAAAAATGGTGGAATGCAAATGGAGAGTGCGATTGTTGATGACTTGATCCCAACAATCAATAAGCTATATAAGACTAAGACTGATCCAAATAGTACCGCAATTGGTGGTATTTCTATGGGCGGTTATGGTGCTGCTCGTTTAGCTTTGAAGTACCCAACTATTTTTAATAAAGCAGTCTTAATTTCTCCAGCGGTTTGGCGGCATTTGCCTAAAGATAATCCAATTAGAATGAGGATGCATGCTTTTATGGACGGTGATGTTAGCTGGTCTGATAAATTTTATAATTCGGTTTTTCCAACTAGATATATAAACTCTGATTCGCGCAAGGTAAAGTTATTTGTAGAATCGACTTCAGCTGATACGACTGTACCAATTAAAGATGTTTCTATATTTGTTAAAGAGCTAGAGACTAATGATGTTAATGTTAAGTTCGTTAAGGATTCTGGCGATAATCACAATTGGACTTACTGGACTAAAGTTGCACCAAATGCTTATGGTTGGGCTTTAGATCAATTAAATTAAAGGGTAACTACAATGAAGAAAGATAGCGAACAAATTTTAGCCAAAAAAATTCTGGATTCAGTGGGAGGTAAAGAAAATGTAAAAGCAGTTATTTCTTGTATGACTCGCTTGCGTCTAACTCTCATTGACAAATCTAAGGATAATATTGATGAACTAAAGAGTACAGATGGTGTTTTGGGTGTTGTTAGTCAAGATAATGATTTGCAAGTTGTACTTGGACCTGGGAAGGTAACTAAAGTGGCGGCAGAATTTTCTGCTTTGGCTAATTTGGACTTGGGACAAGACGACGATGATGTTGGCAATTTAGATGATGTTAAAGTACAAGCCCAGAAGAATAAGGCTACACAAAAGGCTAAGCATGATAAACCTCTTCAAAGAGGATTACACCATATTGCCAATGTATTTGTTCCATTACTACCAGGTATTATTGCTGCAGGACTAGTTAACGGAATAACTAACGTAATTGATTATCAGACAGGTAATGCTTTTGCTAATGATTGGTGGTATATGACCATTAAGACTATTGGTTGGGGACTATTTGCCTTTTTACCCGTCTTTGTTGGAATGAATGCTGCAAAGGAATTCAAGGGTTCAGCAATTTTAGGTGGAATTGGCGGTATTTTTTGTTTAAGTGGAATCCCTTCATTTCCATTGGCATCATTGGCTATTTCGATGCCAATTACTAATCAACCGTATGTTACAGGAATTGGCGGGTTGATGACTGCGTTATTTATGGGTATATTTATTGCTCTAACTGAAAGATGGATAAGAACGTGGATGCCAAATATTTTAGATACTTTCTTTACACCTATCTTAACGCTTGTCTTTTGTTGTCTAGTATCCGTGGTATTCTTGCAGCCTTTTGGTAGTTGGTTAACTAATATCATATATGTTGTAATGGACTTTATGTATACCAAGCTCAGTTGGATTGGCGGCTATATTCTGTCATCTTCATTCTTAGGTTTAGTATCAGTTGGGTTGCATCAGGCTTTAACGCCAATTCATGTAATGTTAAATGATCCAACAGGCCCAACACATGGTATCAATTATTTGCTGCCAATCATAACAATGGCCGGTGGTGGTCAGGTAGGGTCTGGACTAGCCTTATATTTTAGAAGTAAAAATAAGCGCTTTAAAAAATTGGCAATGAGTTCAATCCCAGTTGCAATTTTAGGTGTTGGCGAGCCACTAATGTATGCTGTAACTTTACCATTAGGTAAGTCATTTATTACCGCTTGTTTAGGTGCTGGTTTTGGTGGTGTTGCAGCATCATTGTTTCACTTAGGGACAGTGTCTCAAGGTGTATCAGGAATCTTTGGATTATTGATTATTCAACCTGGTCAGCAAGTACAATTTATCATTGCCATGCTAATTGCGTATTTAGGTGGATTTTTATTAACTTGGTTTTTCGGCTTTGATGAAAATAGAATCAATGAGCTATTTCCAGAGTAGATATGGAAGGTGTTTTAATTATGAAAAAAATAATAACTAGTCTGATAGCAGCAATTTTTGTAGCAGCTACTCCATTTAATGTTAGTCAAATAGCTTTGGCAGACTCAGCTTCGTCAAAAGCAAAAATAACTCCGTTAACTGATCAACAAGAAAAATTTTTAGATGTTGCGGCAGTTCAGGCAGAAAAATCAGCTAAAAAATATGGTGTTTATCCATCAGTAATGCTGGCCCAAGCAATTGTTGAATCAAACTGGGGACAATCTGAGTTAGCGGTTAATGCCAACAACTTATTTGGTATGAAAGCTAATGATACGTGGACAGGGGATAAATATGCTAAGAAAACTCGAGAAGAAGATGCCGACGGTAATAGTTATTATATAACTGCTGAATTTAGAAAGTATGCGACTTTCAATGATTCATTTAATGATAATGGAACTAAATTACGTCATGGCATTTCTACTGATCCATTGTTTTATCAAAAAACTTGGATTGAAAATGCACCAACTTTTCATGATGTGACTAAGGCGTTGACCGGAACTTATGCTACAGCCCACGATTATTATCAAACTCTTGATAAAAGAATTGTTGATTATGATTTAACGAAATATGATCCACAAATTTCGAATGCTAAAACAACTTATTATGTTAAAAAGAATGGTCCAACTTATCAGTGGCCAACTGATCATACTGAAACGGATAAAGCATCAACTGTTACTTCAAAGCAAAAAGTTACAGTAACTAAGACTATTACGTATTATAATGCTACGCAAAGAATGTACATTTCAGGTCAAGGTTGGATTAATGGTAGTTATCTTACTAAAAAGCAGCCTAAAGTTTCAAGAAAGTTGCAGCATAATGCTCGTATTTATAATAAAAAGGGCAAAGTAATATCCAAGAAAAAACTTAAAAAGGGGACCAAAGTTAATACAGAAAGTAATCCGACAAAAATCTCAGGAAAAAAATTCTACAAGATAGGTAAGAATAAGTATGTTAAAAAGACTGCTTTTGTTAAGTGATATCAATTCTGAAAATTAGCTAATTAAAAAAGCCTAGTTTTAGCTAGGCTTTTTGCTTGTATTAAAAATCGGTTCAATTCCCCGTTTATTTTACGACTAGTTGGGCAATTTTTTCCAAGAATTTGGCATCTATTTCATCAAAGGTATTAAAGTCGTTACTGTCAAGATCTAAGACCGCAATCAGCTGATTATCTTTGATTACTGGAACTACAATTTCCGAATTAGTAGCAGCATCGCAGGCAATGTGTCCAGCAAATTTATGAACGTTAGATACGATTTGCGTTTTTTGAGTTTTGGCAGCAACACCGCAAACTCCTTTGCCAAGCGCAATATGCATGCAAGCAACTGGTCCTTGGAATGGTCCCAAAATTAGCTCGTGATTTTGATAGCGATAAAATCCAGCATAGCTGACATTTGGTAAAGTAAATAGTAGAGCGCTAATGTTACTCATATTGGCGATTAGATCATGTTCATTCTCAAGTAAGCTGCGAGCTTGGTTAACAAGCAATTGATATTTTTCAGTTTTTTCCATAATTCTCTCCTTTCAAAATAGTGTAAACTAACTTTTTTTATTTTGGAAGTGCTATCAAACTTACACAAAAAAATTTGTTTTGCTATGATAATCGAGTCGCTCGAAAATGGAGCGCATAGGAGGAGTTTATTAAATGAAAAAAATGGATGCAATTGTCAAGGTTGAAAAGCCGTGGCTAGTCATGTCCAGCATGTTGATTGGTGCATTTGTGGGGATGCTTTCAGAAACATCTCTGAATATTGCTTTACCACAGTTAATGAAAGAATTTAATGTTGGTGCCTCGCAGGTTCAGCTACTAGTTACAGGCTATATGCTATTAATTGGCATTATTTTGCCATTTTCAAGCATTTTATCAAAATGGTTTACTACTAGACAAATTGTGATTTTTGGTTTGGTTGATTTTATCGTTGGAGCTATTGTTTCGGCAATGGCACCTAACTTTGCGATTTTGTTAACTGGTAGAATGATTCAAGGTATTGGAACCGGGTTAATTTTGCCGTTAATGTTCACAGTTGCGATGCTAATTTTTTCACCACAAAAATTGGGTACAGCCATGGGCGTTTGCGCATTAGTAATTATGCTGGCTCCCGCAATTGGGCCAACTTTAACTGGGATTGTGTTAGGAGCATTATCCTGGAACTACGTTTTTTGGATGTTTGTACCTTTTTTAGTAATTGCATTAATTTTAGCGATTTTTGCTTTGAAAAATGTGGGTCAACTGACTAAACCCAAGATTGATCTGTTGTCAGTAATTGAATCTATTATTGGTTTTTCAGCCCTAGTAATGGGTGTGAGTCTAGCAAGTGAATTAGGCTGGACTTCACCAGTAATTATTGGTCTGTTGATTATCGGAGTGATCGTTTTGATGCTTTATGCCAAACGGCAACTCAGTTTAAGTGAACCAGTCTTGAATCTTCATGTTTTCAATCAGCGTGCTTTTGCTTTGGGAGCATGCGGAGTGATGATTGATTTTGCCATTATTTTATCGGCGATGTATTTATTGCCACAATATTTGCAAAAAGGTTTATCATTACCAGTTGCGATAACGGGAATGATTATGTTACCTGGTGGTATTATCAATGCGATCGTTTCAGCATTTGCTGGTCGCTTGTATGATTCGTTTGGTGCTAAAAAGCCAGCAGTAGCCGGTTTTGCGATTGCGGTTATCGGAATCGTAATGTTGATTTTTTCTAATAGCAATTCATCACTAGGTTATGTGATTGCTGCTCATATTGTTTTAATGATTGGTTGTCCGCTGGCAATGTCGCCAGCTCAGACACACGCGCTAAATTCACTGCAGGGCGCGGAATCTGCTGATGGTAGTACGATTTTGAATACAATGCAGCAAATTATTGGTGCCGTTGCTACTGCTTTAGCTACTAGCTTTTTGAGCTGGGGACAAAATGCTTATTCAGGTGCCAATGTCGCAGCTAAGTTTACTAATGGTGTTCATTATGGACTGTACTTTACTTTAGTTCTAGCAATTATTGGAGTAATTTTAGCCTTAAACTTTGGCAAGCGAACTCCAAGTAAAGATATTAATGAATAAAATTTAACAATTAAACAACAGCTTAAGTCTTGATGCGTCTGCGTCAAGGCTTTTTTGGTGACTAATAATTATAAAAATAATATAATTTTTTATTAAAAAAAGAGAATATTTTTCTAAATTCTTTATCGGTATAGTAAAATAGAAGTCGGCGTAACCAAAAAAATTATGAAAGAAGTGATAAAATGTCGATGATAGAATTCCATAACGTGCAAAAGTATTATGGTCATTTCCATGCTTTGCACGACATTAATTTAGAAATTGACAAGGGTGAAACCGTTGTTTTGATTGGGCCTTCGGGTTCAGGAAAGAGTACACTGGTTCGAACAGTTAATGGATTAGAATCATTCCAAGAAGGTAAATTGATTGTTAATAATCATGATCTTTCTGATCCTAAGACTGACCCTAACATTTTGCGACGTGATGTTGGAATGGTATTTCAACATTTTAATCTTTATAAAAATAAAGACGTGCTAGAAAATATTATGCTAGCACCACGTATAGTTAGCCATCTGCCTGAAAAAGAAAATGAAGAGCAGGCTATGGAGCTGCTTAAGATGGTCGGCTTAGAAAAGTGGGCTCACAATATGCCTGCACAAATTTCTGGTGGACAAAAGCAACGTGTGGCAATTGCGCGAACGCTAGCAATGCGACCACAGCTCATTTTATATGATGAACCAACTTCTGCTCTTGATCCTGAAATGATTGATGATGTTTTGCAGGTTATCAAGAAAGTGGCTAATGATAGTGGCATGACTTCGCTAATTGTTACTCATGAAATGGGCTTTGCTAAAGAAGTTGCTAATCGAGTAATCTTTATGGATCAAGGTAGAGTAGTTGAAGATGACGATAGTGATATCTTCTTCAAGCAACCTAAGACAGAAAGGGCACAACAATTCTTAAGTAAAATTATCGACCATTAAGGAGGCCAATCATGAAAAAGAAATTCTGGCTATTTCCTTTGTTGTTTAGTATCTTGTTTCTAACTGGATGTGGAAATAACAAGGATCAGTCTGTTTTAAATAATGTGCGGCAATCCAATACTATTACCTGGGGTGTTAAAGGTGATGTTAAATTATTTGGGTTAATAGATGTTCGTGATGGTCAGCAAAAAGGCTTTGATGTAGATATGGCCAAGCATATTACCAAGCACATATTGGGACCTAAGGGTAAAGCCGAATTTGTTACCACTACTTCACAATCTAGAATACCGCTATTAAAAAATAATAATATTGACGCGGTAATTGCTACTTTATCAATTACACCTGAACGTAAAAAAATGATTACTTTTTCTAAACCATATTTTAGTGCAGGTCAGTCGCTGTTAGTACCCAAAGATTCCAAGATAAAGTCTACTAAGGATTTGGCAGGTAAAACCGTTATTGGTGTCGTAGGAGCTAATAATGTTGCCAATATTAAGAAAGTTGCTCCTAAAGCAAAAGTAATTGAATTACAAGATTATGCTCAGGCAATGAACGCTTTGAAGTCTGGTCAAGGTGATGTTTTGACCAGTGATAATGGTATTTTAATGGGATTAGCAGTTGAAAACCCAGGTTATGAAGTTAGAGGTGGCACATTTACCTATGAGCCTTATGGTGTAGCAGTTAATAAGGGGCAATCCTCATTTACTAAGGCTGTTGACAAAGCAGTCCTTGAAATGCAACATAATGGTGAATATAACCAGTTAATTAAAAAATGGTTTGGCAATGTTCCCGGTTTTAAATATAAGGAGCTGTATCGCCGATGATTAATATTTTTACCCATTTTAGTAATGACTTATTAGTTGGATTGGGCTGGACAGTCCTTTCTAGTATAATTGCGTTATTTTTTAGTTTGATAATTGGTACTGTTTTTGCCATTATGGAAGTGCTGCCTAATAAGGTGGCCCGAATAATTGGGCATGCCTATGTAGAAATTTTTCGTAATGTGCCACTGCTGGTAGTTACAATGTTCTTCTACCTGGTAATTCCAATGTATTTGGTAAAGATTAATGGTTTTACAGCTGGTACAATCGGATTAACTTTGTATACATCCGCTTTTATTGCTGAAACAATTCGCTCAGGGATTCAATCAGTTAGTGCTGGTCAAATGGAAGGTGCACGTTCGACAGGGATGACGTATTGGCAGGCGATGCGGTATATTATTTTACCGCAAGCCTTCAAGATTGTGATTCCGCCTTTAGGTAATCAATTTGTCAACTTGGTCAAGAATTCATCAGTGCTAGCTTTTGTAGCTGGATTTGATCTGATGTATCAGGCTAACTCAATTGCTTCAACTACTTTTGATACGATTAATACCTATTTGGTAGTAGGGGTACTGTATTTGATTATCACCTTACCAATCAGTTATTATATGCAGCACTTAGAAAAGAAGCTTAGTTAAGGAGGACAAACAATGCAAAACTGGATTAACGCGTTTTCGTGGCTTAATATACGTTTTTTGTTAATGGGCCTCTGGGTAACGATTTATATTTCTGTAATTTCTGTTATTTTAAGTTTTATTTTTGGTTCAATTTTAGGAATAATTCGCTATTCTAAGATTAAGTATTTGTCAAAAATTGTTGGTTTTATTGTCGATATTGTCCGCAATGTACCGCTGTTGTTGATTATTTTCTTTACTTATTTTGGCTTACCGAATTTTGGCTTAAGACCGGAAACCATTCCTGCAGCGATTATCGCCATGACCGTTTTTGAATCAAGCATGTTAGCCGAAATAGTTCGCTCAGGTATCCAATCTGTTGATCCGGGGCAACTGGAAGGCGCACGTTCAACTGGGATGACTTTCGTCCAGGCTTTGTGGCATGTGGTGCTTCCGCAGGCGTATAAGAATATGATTCCCACGATTATTAGTCAATTTGTTTCGTTGATCAAAGATACATCCTTAGCGACAATTATTGTGGTACCCGAGATGATGCAGCATGCTCAAGTTATTTATGGGCAAAATGCCAACTACATTTTACCAATGTTTGCGGCATTAGCGGTGCTGTACTTTGTGGTTTGTTTTACCTTATCACTTATTGGTAATCAAATCGGTAAACATTTGTCGTAAAAGATAAAGCAAAAATTAATAAATTTAAAAAAACTTTCACAAATTTGTGAAAGCTTTTTTGTTGTGAACATAACCTTTAATTCAATTCCATACAGCTAGTAAAAAGTGATTCCCTTAATTAGTCTGGATATTATATGAAATATTTTTTAAAAAAAGCTTGACAGATTAAAATAATACTACTATCTTATTATATAACATCATATAACAAGCAATCAGAAAGGAATTATTTATGAAAAAAGAATATCAACAAGAAATTAAGCAGGCAGTTGCTGCAACAAAAAAGATTATGCCCATTAATCATGTTTATTTTGCAGCCTGTGGAGGTTCTTTAGCATTTATGCAGCCAGCAGAATATATTTTAGGTCGCGAATGTGATGTTCCGGCTACAATTCTGCCTGCTCGTGAATTTATTAGTCGTGATCCCCATGATTTAGGCAAGCACAGCTTAGTAGTGACCTGTTCACATTCTGGAAGTACTCCTGAAACAGTTGAAGCTACCAAGTTTGCTAAACAAAAGGGAGCAATGACCGTAGCAATTACCTTTACAGCAGACTCCGCTTTGGAAAAAACTGCAGATTATACTTTGCACTATAGTTGGGGTAAGGGTACAGATGCTGCAGATTTAAATACTGGAGTATTGTACGGTTTTACATTTGGCTTTTTGAAAGAACTAACTGGGGATGCTAAATATGACCAAGGCTTAAAGGGTCTAGATGACTTAGAAACGATTGCAGCTCGCACGCGTAAACAATATAAATCAATTACGGATCAATGGACTAGCGAATTAAAGCGCGAGAAATTGATCTATGCAGTTGGTTCAGGAATTAATGCTGGTGAAACTTATTCGTTTTCAGCATGCTGGCTACAGGAAATGCAATGGATTAATAGTAGCTATATTAATTCAGCCGAATATTTCCATGGTCCTTTCGAAGTTACGGATTACGACGTACCATTTATTATTTGTGAAGGTATGGGTGTTTCTAGAGAAATGGATCAACGCGTAGTTGATTTTGCTAAGCAACATAGTCAAAAAGTTTATGTTATTGATAATGCTGATTTTGATATGCATGAAATTGCGGAAGACTTTAGAGATTATTATTCTCAAATTTTGTCTGGTGTTGTATATAGGCAGCTAGCAGAAGGCTTTGAATATCATCGTGGACATTCACTAGAAGCTCGTCGTTACATGTGGCATTTGGACTATTAAAGGTGTAATCCATGAAACTAATTGCAATTGGGGATAATGTTGCTGATACTTATATCCAGCAAAAAATATATTTTCCTGGTGGAAATTGTGTTAATGTTGCAGTCGATGCTAAAAGAGCAGGTGCAACTACTGCAGCATATTTGGGAATCTTTGGCAATGATGATCGTGCAACCCACATTAATGAATCGCTAAAACAAGAACAGGTTGAGTTAGTGAATTGTCGTAAAGCTTATGCACCTACAGCTCAGCCAAGAGTTGTCATTAACGATGGTGAGCGAGAATTTCAGGCAGGACCCAAAAATTCTGTACAGCATTTATTAGCTTTGCAGCTGACACCAGATGATTTTGCTGAAATCAAAAAATTTGATGTTGTCCATACTGGGATTTATGCCAGTTTAGAAAATTATTTGTCAGACTTACATGATGTAACTAAAGTAGCATTTGATTTTTCTGATTGTCGCAAGGAGCATTATTTAAAGCAAGTTTTACCTAATATTAATTATGCTTTTTTCTCTGGAGCTGATTTAAGTGATCAAGAGGCTGAAGCTTTTGCGAAATCTTGCTTAACATTAGGACCAGAAGTTATAGTCATAACTCGCGGTTCGAACAGCGCTTTTTTGCTCAATGCTGAAGGTGGATATTATCAACCAGCTCAAAGTATTACGGTAACTGATACCATGGGAGCTGGTGACAGCTTTATCGCTGGTTTTTTAGTTTCCTATTTGAATGAACCAGATTTATGTAAAGCAGCTGTGGCAGCTAGTAAGAGTGCAGCAGCTACTTGCAAGATTTCTGGTGGCTTTGGACATCAAAAATCATTTTAGAAAAGAGGGAGATTATGAAAAAAAGAGCAATATTTGCTACAGCTACGTTGGCTTGTTTGGGAATGTTACTAACAGGTTGTCAGAACAATTCCAATTCAAGTAATAAAGAGCAAAGCAAAATAACGGTCGTTCAAGATGTGCCAGTTGACTCACTTGATCCAGTATTAGCATATCAAAATACTTCATCTACTGTAGTTGACAATATCAATGAGGGACTTTATACAATTGATCCTAAGGGAAAAGCAGAATTAGCCTTAGCTTCAAAAGTAAAAAGCAGTAATCACGGCTTGACTAAGACCTACACTATTCGTAAGAATGCCAAATGGTCAAATGGAGATCCTGTCACAGCTGATGACTTTGTCTTTTCTTGGCGACGTCTAGCTGATCCTAAGATTGCTTCTGCGTTCAATTTTCAGCCTGGCGCTGCTGGAATTAAAAATGCAGATGCTATTGTGGCAGGAAAAAAGCCGGTAAAATCATTAGGTGTTTCAGCTAAAGATAAGAAAACATTAGTAGTTGAACTCGATAGAGAAGTGCCATACCTATCTAAATTATTGGCGTTTAGTGCTTTTTCGCCAGTCAATCATCAATACTTTAAAAAGGTAGGTAAGAAGTTTGCTCAAGATTCTAAGCATCTTGTATATGAGGGACCTTACCAATTAAAAGATTGGAAGTCAGGCGATAATAACGTTAATTTAGTAAAAAATCCTAAATACTGGAATGCTAAGAACGTTAACATCAAAGAAGTTAAGCTTAATGTGATTACTGATCCTGAAAAGGCAGCAATAGCTTATCAAAATGGTAGTGCCGATTATGTTCACTTAAGTGGTCAATTGGTTTCTAAGTATCGCAAGGATAAAGGCTTTAAGAATAAGGTTGGTAATTTTACCCAATATGTAATGTTTAATGTTAAAAAGCCTGGCTTAGATAATGCTGATTTACGTAAGGCAATTTCTGTAAGTATTGATCGCCAAGAGATAACAAAACATATTCTAAAAGACGGATCTGTTCCAACTCATTCAATGGTTATGAAGGATCTAGTTACCAACCCTAAAACTGGTAAAGATTTTGCAGATGAGTCAACGACAAATTATTCACAATATTCACCTGCTGAGGCTAAGCGTTATTGGAAGAAAGCTAAGTCAAGTACACAACTAAGATCGTTTACGTTACTTTATGACGATAGTGATCCTTCTTATGCGAACGTGGCAGCTTATATTAAAGCGCAAATTGAAAAGAATTTGCCAGGTATGAAAGTTAATCTGCAACAGGTTTCTAAGAAGACACGGGTTGATAAGATGATGAAGGCCAATTATGATGCAACCCTTACTCGTTGGGGACCTGACTATGCTGATCCAACAGCGATTTTAAGTATGTACCAATCCAAAAATGATAGTAACTATGGTCGCTGGTCAAATGCAGAATTTGATCAACTGTTAGCTGATTCTAATCAAATGACCAATCAGGCTAAGCGCTATGACAAGCTCCTTAAAGCTAATAATGTTTTAATTAACAGCGCTTCTTGTCCACCGCTATACCAAAATGGTTATCCAATTTTAATTAGACCTAATATTAAAGGCCTAGAGATGCACATTGCTGGTGTACCATTTGTCTTTAAATATGCATCAATTAAATAGAAATCAAGGAATTTTTAATCGGGGCTGGGAGTTAATCTCAGCTCCATTATTATATTAAATAGTTAGAAGGGATGAATTTGAAAAAATATGTTTTAAAAAGAATTCTAATTGCAATTGTTACCTTATTTTTGATTACTTTAATTCTGTTTATGATGGAAAAGGTCATGCCGGGATCACCGTTTAATGATGAAAAAATGACCCATGCTCAAGTTGCAGCACTTTATCATAAATATGGCTTAGACGGACCAGTCTGGTTGCAATTTGTGAATTATTTGAAGAATATGCTAACTGGTGATTTTGGAGTGTCATATTCAATTCAAGTTAATACACCAGTAACAACCATGATTTTGCAACATTTTACTGTGTCACTTCAAATTGGGCTGCAAGCTACTGCCTTAGGAGCAGTTACTGGTTTTTTAATGGGTGTTGTTGCTGCTTTAAAGCAAAATACCATTTGGGATAACTTAATGACTGGAGTATCAGTTTTAGGAATTAGTTTACCAAACTTTGTAGTTGCACTAATTATTTCTTTGTTATTTTCTTACAAATTGATGGTTTTCCCAAGCACTTATCAACCTAATCAGCCATTTTTATCCAGTATTTTGCCAACTGTGGCTTTGAGTACATTTACGATGGCAAGTATTGAAAAATATGTCCGTAACGATATGGTTGAAATCATGAATTCTGATTATTATCGTTTGGCTGATTCTAAGGGAATTAAAAAATATCAATTAATCGGTCATCACGTTTTACGAAATACTTTAATTTCTGTGATTACTGTTTTAGCACCATTAATGATCGATTTAATTGCTGGTAGTATGGTAATCGAGAAAGCTTTTGCAATTCCAGGATTAGGGACCTTGTATATTAGTGCAATTCAAGCAAATGACTATAACGTTGTCTTGGGTATTACGTTCTTTTATGCACTGCTTTTTATCGGAATTATGCTAGTGGTTGATATTTTATATGGCTTAATTGATCCACGAATTAGATTGGATGAGGGTGAGTAAGATGAACAATAATGAAAAGACTGATTTCGAATTTGCTCCTAAATCTACCACATCTGATCATTATGCAGGTAAGTCATATTCTTTTGGTCAGTTAGTTTGGCGACGTTTTTTAAAAAATAAGGCAGCGGTCATTAGCGTCTTTGTATTAATTATAATCGTTTTAATTGCTTTTTTGGCGCCACACTTTAGTCGATTTTCACCTAATACTCCTTATCCTAGTGATTCAAATTTAGCACCTGGAATGAAAGGACACTGGTTTGGTACGGATAATCTGGGTCGAGATATTTTTGTCCGGGTAGCAGCAGGTACTTCAGTTTCTTTAGAAGTGGCTATGGTTGCCATGATAATTGATTTGGTAATTGGGACTAGCTTTGGCTTAATTTCAGGCTATTTTGGCGGTAAAGTTGATCTATTTATGCAGCGGATTACTGAAATTCTAAGCACCATACCAATGATTATTATTGTTACTTTGCTGGTTTTAGTAATGAAGCCAGGTTTAGTTAGTATTATTATGGCCATGGTATTAGTTGGTTGGATTAACATGAGCCGAATTGTACGTGCACAAGTCTTGGAGCTGAAAACTAGTGAGTACGTTTTGTCTGCTAGAACTATGGGGGAAAGTAATTTAAAAATTATTTTTTCACAAATTTTGCCTAATGCGCTCGGACAAATTATTACCACTTTCATGTTGTCTGTACCTAATGCTATTTTCTTGGAAGCCTTTTTGGCCTTTATTGGGTTGGGAGTCCCTGCACCTTTAGCATCACTTGGGACAATGATTAATGATGGCTACACTCAAGCAATTGTTTATCCATATATGGTGATTTTCCCGGTGCTATTTTTAGCAGCAATTATGTTGACATTTAATATAATTGCCGATGGCTTGCGCGATGCGATTGAAGGAAACTAGGTGAGATGATGAAACAAACTGTTTTAGAAATAAAAAATTTACGAGTAGTTTACCATACTGACCGTGGTGATGTTCAGGCTGTTAGGGGAATTAGTTATCAAGTTAAACAGGGGGAGACTGTTGCTTTAGTTGGTGAATCTGGCTGCGGTAAATCTGCTAGTGTTAAACCAATTATGGGACAGCCAGAGGCTAATCAATCTGTTAGCGCGGATGCTATCAACTTTACCTATCAAACAGCTGCAGGACAAAAAACGATTAATTTGCTTAAAACTAAATCTAAAGTTCTGCAAAATCAAATTAAAGGCAAAGAAATTGCCATGGTTTTTCAAGATCCAATGACCTCTCTTGATCCAACAATGAGAATTAAGCAACAAATTGCTGAAGCTGTTAAGGCAGCTAATCCACGACTTGAGCGAACGGAAATAAACAAAAGGGTTTTGGATCTAATTACGACAGTTGGAATTCATAATGCAAAGGTTGTCCAAAACCAATACCCACACCAACTCTCTGGTGGTATGCGGCAGAGAATTGTAATTGCAATTGCATTAGCTGGGGATCCAAGATTATTGATTTGTGATGAGCCAACTACTGGTCTCGATGTGACAATTCAAGCTCGTATTTTGAACTTAATTAAAGAAATTCAGCGCAATCGACAATTGTCAGTAATTTTTATAACTCATAATCTGGGAGTGGTAGCTAACATTGCTAACTATGTAAATGTGATGTATGCTGGCAAGATTGTTGAAACAGGTACAAGTAAAGATATCTTTTTTGATCCAAGGCATCCCTATACTTGGGGACTACTTGAATCTGTACCAGATATTAATGAAGATGTGTCTGTATTACCGACAATTTCAGGAACGATCCCTGACTTGACTCAACCAATTGTTGGTGATGCCTTTGCACCACGTAATCCTTATGCATTAAATGTAGATTTTAAACAAGAACCACCAATGTTTAAGATCAATGATCATCATTATGCGGCAACTTGGTTACTTGATTCACGTGCACCTAAAGTAGCAGTTCCAGCAATCTTGCAAAAGCGTATCCGAAAAATGAAAGAAGCTGATCTAAATGACTGATAATATTCTTGAAGTGCGCCATCTGAAGCAATACTTTCCGATGGCAAATAAAAAAATTGTTAAAGCCGTTGATGATGTTTCTTTTAATATTAAGGGTGGCGAAACTTATGGTTTAGTAGGTGAATCGGGGAGTGGAAAAACTACGATTGGCAGATCAATTATCCGTTTGTATCAACCAACTAGTGGTGAAGTCTCATTTGAAGGGATGCCAATTGCTGGTAAGCTTACTAAAGTTCAAACAACGAAGTTGCGTAAAGATATGCAAATGATCTTTCAGGATCCGATGTCGTCTTTAAATCCGCGTAAAAAAGTTGGCGAAATTATTAAATTGGGACTAGATATTCATTTTCCTGAATTGACTGATGATGAAAAAGTGCAACGTGTGGTAGATATGCTGCAAGTGGTAGGACTGGATAGTTCATTTATTAATCGTTATCCAAGAGAACTTTCTGGAGGGCAAAGACAGCGAATTGGGATTGCTCGCGTGGTAATTATGCGTCCAAGGCTAATTATTGCTGATGAAGCAATTTCGGCGTTAGATGTTTCTGTTCAGGCACAAGTGGTTAATTTGCTGCAAAAAATTCAGCAAGAAACTGGAAGTGCAATGCTATTTATAGCCCATGATTTGGCAATGGTCAAACATATTTCAAGTCATCTTGGAGTAATTCATTTAGGTCATATCGTTGAATCGGGTCCAACTGCAGAAATTTTTGCTCATCCAACTCACCCCTATACCAAGAGTTTATTAGCTGCCATTCCTACTACAAATCCAATTGCAGAACAAAATAAAAAGCTGCCTAATTATCAGGCAACCAGAAAACAATATGAAGCCAAAGCCATGATCAATCTTGGCAATGATCATTTTGTTTTAGATGATGGCTCATGGAGTTAACTAATTATTACTTATCATTTAAGTGAATATGGCTATCAGAAGTCGAATCGATAGTGTAGGTCATTTTATCGCCGCGAACCACATAGTGTGAATATTCCAGCGGCTGCTTAAACTGATCGTAAGCCAGCTTTTCGACTTCAAATAAAGGAACTGTTTTAGTCAGACTAAGCAGTTCTTTTTGTGTGGGTGAGGGTAAAACACTATTAATTTCACGATGAGAACTGGTGGCAATTTCGTGATATTTGCTTTCAAGGTATTCGTAAAGTGGCGTCTGTTCATTGATATTGAATAGCAGATCAGGGTAGTGTTCTGCTGAAAGCCAGGCTTCATCAATTGCGATTGAGACTTCATCGACTTGAAATAACCGTTTAATATAAATTAAATCTGCTTGTTCAGGTAGAAGCAATGCTTTAGCAATTGCAGGATCTTTTAAGATTTCTCGTTTAAGAATAGTTTGTTTACTGGCTTTGTCGCGTGAAACGGCAAATTCTGAGAATCCTTGAACTCGGTTTAATTTACCCGTCATCTTTGTAGAAGAAACATACGAACCTTTACCTTGAACTGAGACGATTAATTTTTCATCACCTAATAGTTTCAATGCCTTGCGTACAGTAATTCTACTGACATGATAATTTTGACAGAGAAAATGCTCACTAGGTAACTTTTGTTGTGGCTTGAGACTGCCATTAGTAATTTGTTGTTTCAAATCAAGATAGATTTTTTTATAAAGTGGAATGGCAGAAAATGCTTGCTCAGAATTCACGACAGATACTCCTTAATTATTTTTACTAGATTAATTTTAGTAAATAGTCACAGAAATAACAAATGCAAACTTACCTGGTACAGTTTTAAGTTTAAAAAAATAAAAAATATCCTAAAAGTACTTGAGTTTGCTTAGGCTTTTTTTGTACTCTTAAGTTAATAGATTATTTAGGAAGTTAGTTAATGAAAAGTTTTTTATTTCGGCTCTATTTAAGTTTGATGAAATTTTGTGCGCGTTTTGTCAAAATAAATGCAACAAAAATTGTGGTGCTAAATGGTTCGGGAAGGTCTGGGTCTAATGGGTATCTATTTGCCAAATATCTAAAAAATGCACACCCAGAATATACGGTTACACTAGTTGAGCCGTGGCCATCTGCTCACTTATCTTGGCAAACTTGGTATGAAATTGGCGCGGCTAAATTTGTGTTAACGACTCACCAACCATTTAAGGTGCACAAAAGGCAAGTAAATTTACAGTTTTGGCATGGGATTCCGCTCAAGCGCATGGGACTAGCTGCTTATAATACTCAAGCTAAAGATAATCAGCGTAATGCAAGATTATGGCTTAAGACAACAGATGTAGTTTGCTCAAGTTCTGATTTATACGAAACGTTGATGAGCGCTTGTATTCCGATTAGCGCTCCTAAGTATCAGCAGTTGGGTTTTCCGCGATGGGATGTTCTGCAGCAAGCGGCAGTTTCTAAACAACAAATTTTACAAGATTTGTTTAACCAACATGATGAACAAGCTGAGCTTGGAATATATGTGCCAACTTTTCGTGAAGAATTAGCTGATGAGCAGCTGATAGAGGCAATTAAGAATGGAAATTTTTTGGGATTATCGGATTTTGATGCGGCAAAATTGAATGACTCTCTTAAAAAGCGGCACCAATATTTAATCATTAAATTACATCCTTACGAAATGCAGTTAGTTGAACAGTTAACTAGCAGCTATTCTAATTTGGCACTCTTGAAAAATGACTATTTATTTGCTAATGATATTGATTTATATGAATTATTAGGTGCCACCGATTTTTTAATGACCGATTTTTCCTCGATTTATTTTGATTATCTTCATTTAGATCGGCCAATCATCTTTTTAACCAATTATCTACTGCAATATGAAAAAGTTCGTGGATTACTAATCGGACCTTATCAGCAGGTTGTTCCTGGACCGTGTGTTAATAATCAAATGGAGCTAATTCAAAGTCTGCAGCAATTGCCGCAAAATCACGAGAATTATGAATCGTCAAGGCAATATTGGTTAGCATTAACTAACCAAGTTGATAGCTCCAATTATTGCGAGGATATCTTTAACTACCTGACTAGTAATTTTTAGAGGGAAAACTGTGAAAAAAACTTTTTTAAATATCTTATATAATGCAGTTTACCAGATTTTTCTTGTGTTAGTACCGCTGATTACAGTGCCATATTTGTCAAGAATACTGGGTCCCAAAACTTACGGGATATACAGCAATGTCAATAACACTGTGCAATTCTTGATGATTTTTTGTACCTTATCAGTTTCTTATATTGGAATGCGAACGATTTCTCAAAAGCGTGCTTTTGGTAATCGTCAGCAATTGACTGAAGCCTTTTGGGGATTGTGGTACTTTCAAGCTTTGGCAGGGATTGCTACTATTATAATTGTGGTAACGGTTGCTAGCTTTTTCAGGGTCAAATATTGGCAGTATTTATTATTAATGGTGCCATACCTTATTTCAGCCCAGGTTGATATTTCCTGGTTTTTTCAAGGATTAGCAGAATTTGGTCGGGTAGTATTAAAGAATACTGCTGTTAAATTGGTTTCTGTGGTGTTAATTTTATTATGGGTCAAGCAGCCAAAGGACTTATGGAAGTACATGTTAATTATGTCAGTATCGACTATGCTTGGTTCACTAGTTTTTTGGTTTGAAATCCATCGTTATGTAGACCGGCCAGTAGGTCATTTTTATCAATTTCAAACAACGGTCAAAACCATCATTACGTTGTTAATTCCGCAAATCGCCACGCAAATCTACACTTCTCTTGATAAGCCGATTTTAGGTTTTTTTCAAAACTCCACTCAAGTAGCATATTATGATAACTCACAGCGAATTTCTAATATGGTTTTAGGCGTGATTACTAGCATTTCTTTGGTGATCATGCCCAAAATGGCTAGTGAAAGTCAAAAAGAGCAGCGAGTTGTTTTAAAAAAATCATTGGAAGCCACAGTTTGGCTCGGAACTATGTTTGCAGTGGTGATTATGGCTAATACTAAAGAGTTTGTGCCCTTCTTTTTTGGTGAAAAATTTACACCGATGATTCCATTGATGTTTTTCTTTACTTTAACTATTATTATGATCCCAACTGGTGGTGTGTTCGCTAATCAATTCGCGCTAGCCAATCACCGTGATCGTGATTATGCACTTCCTGTAATTATTGGTGCAATTTTAGAAGTGATTTTAAGCTTTTTCTTGGATCAACTGTATGGCGCCACTGGAGCAATGTGTGCGATTTTGATAACGGAATTTGTTGTGCTAATTTTACGATTATGGATTGTACGAGATGGATATGATTTTAAGTATTCTTTTCAAGAGATCCCGAAGTATTTTTTAATTGCTGCAGTAGTATTAGTGGTCGGCATGTTGTTGCCACAACTGGCTTCATCAGCTTTTATCAACATGGTTTTGAAATCAATAATTATGTTGGTCTTGTATATGGCTTTAATGTTTTTACTGAAACTGGACTTTAATCAAGATATAATTGAATTAGTTAAGAACTTTTGTAAGCGAGGTTAAAATGATCCCCAAGATTATTCATTATGTTTGGGTTGGCGGCAATCCGAAGCCTAAAAATATTCAGCGTTGTATGCGCACTTGGCAAAAACATTTACCAGATTATCAAATAATAGAGTGGAATGAAACTAATTTTGATATTCATGAAAATAAGTATGTTGAGCAAGCTTATCAAGCAAAAAAATGGGCCTTTGTGTCAGATTATATTCGTGCCAAAGCAGTTTATGAAATGGGTGGTATTTATTTAGATACTGATGTATTAGTACTAGATAATTTACATTCATTACTAGCAAATCAAGCTTTTGTTGGCTTTGAAAATTCTGATAATCCTTTTACTGCAGTTTTTGGTGCGCAAAAAGGGCATCCGCTACTTAAGGACATGCTAGACTATTATGATGATCGCGATTTTACTTTTGATAAAGACCATCAGCTAGCTGGAGTTAACACATTATCGGTTGCTGATATCCTCAAAAATAAGTATGGCGCTAAGCCTAACAATCAAGCTCAAATGCTCAAAACTGGTATTCAAGTTTATCCAGATGGGGTTTTATGTAATCCCTCTGCTGATTCTAAAACGATTCATGTTTTTACAGGTACTTGGATGGAAGGCGCTAAGCCGTTTAAACGCAAATTGGTAACAGCACTTAAAGTTAGAATTAAAACTAAACGGCAAGCGGCTTTGTATGCTCGGCTTTTCAGATAAATGAAGCAATTGGAGTTAGAACAGTTAGTGCGGCAAATTTCATTGGCAGCTTTTGGACAGCCGTTTACTCACCAAGTTAAAATTAATACGAGGATGACAACTACTGGTAGCCGTTATCATTTAACTGATCATCATCTTGAAATTAATGCGCATTTTCTGGCAAAAAAATATCGGACTGATTTAATTGGGATTATTAAGCATGAATTAACGCATTATCATCTCCATTTATCAGGACAGGGATATCGGCATTGTGATCGTGATTTTCAAGTTTTGCTAAAACAAGTTGGTGGTTTACGATATACACCTGATATCGGGTTAAGACAGCGCAGGAAAACAATATACAATTATATTTGTCAAAGTTGTGGACAAAAATATGCTAGGGTTCGCCGAGTTAATCTGCATCGTTACCGATGTGGACGCTGCGGCGGTCAACTTAAGTTAATTAATTCTGATGTTACAAAATAAATTTTGCATAACGATATGGATGCAATATAATTAATCAAGTATACTTAGTGTTTTTTATTTAGAAAATATGATTAAGACCAAAAAGAGAAAGTCGGTAAAGTAATGACGTTTAAGTCACGTAAAGATGAGTTAGATCGCGTAAAATTAAAAGATTTTTTCCATCTGCTTAATGAATTACAACTGAAAAAAGTGTTATTTTTTGTTGGGATTGGTTTTAGCATGATTACGAGCGGCGTTAATTTAATTTTGCCGCTTATGACCCGTAATTTAGTTGATACTAGCAGTTTTAGTAAGTTTAACTTTACGATTTTAATCGCGTTAATCGCCATTTTTGTGGCTCAATTAATTTTGGGTACGATTAGTGGCTATATTTTGCGTTATTTTGGTGAAGATGCTGTTAAAAGACTGCGGGAAAAGCTCTGGTCACATTTGTTAAAATTACCACTAAGCTATTTTGACTCCACTAAAGCTGGTGAAAGTAGTTCACGGTTGGTCAATGATACTGGCGTAATTAAGGATTTGATTGCTTCACAATTCCCTAATTTTATTACTGGGGCAATCCAGTTGCTGTTTTCATTAATAATTCTCTTTGTAATGGATTGGCAAATGGCAGCGTTGATGTTTGTTTTGGTACCAATTGTTGTAGCGATTTTATTACCAGTAGGTCGGATTATGGCCCACCTTGGGCGTAAATTACAGACGGCAACGGCAAAGTTTAATGGTGATGTGAGTGAAAAATTATCCGAGGTACGTTTGATTAAAGCCAGTAATGGTGAAAAATTTGAGCAACAGCGTGGTCAAGGTTTAATTAACCAAATTTTTGGGATTGGGATTAAAAGTGCACGAGTTGAGGCAATTTTGCAGCCAGTTATGACTACGGTCATGATGGCGGTCTTTGCTGGAATTTTGGCGTATGGCATTTTCCGAATCAGTCAAGGAACCCTATCTAACGGGACTTTGGTTGCTTTTTTGCTATATTTGTTCAATGTAATCGAGCCAGTAGCCAACTTTGCGACATTCTTTTCCCAATTACAAAAGGCGATGGGTTCAACTGAGCGAATTCAGTCTATTCTGAGGTTGGCTCCTGAAAAAGAAGGGTTGGCTAATCATAAAATTAATGTTGAGGGTAAAACTTTAACTGCAAACGATATTAGTTTTAGTTATCATTCTGGTGAACCAGTTTTGCATAGCATTACTTTTAGCGCTCAGCCCAATACGGTAATTGCTTTTGCTGGTCCTAGTGGTGGCGGAAAGTCAACGATTTTTGCTCTGCTAGAACGTTTCTATCAGCCTGATCAGGGGCAATTCAAGGTAGGCGACCAGGATATTGCTGAAGTTGATTTACATAACTGGCGTTCTCAAATTGGTTATGTGTCTCAGAATAGTGCAATTTTTTCTGGTACTATTCACGATAATTTGGAATATGGCTTAGGTAAAAGTTTAAGTGATGCTGAACTTTGGCATGGTTTAAGTTTGGCTTATGCAGATCAATTTGTGCGTGAATTTCCAGATCAATTAGAAACTAAGATTGGTGAGCGTGGCATTAACTTATCTGGTGGTCAAAAGCAACGAATTGCGATTGCACGTGCTTTTTTACGGGATCCTAAAATTCTAATGTTGGATGAGGCTACGGCTAGTTTAGATTCTGAATCAGAAAGCAAGGTTCAACAAGCGCTTGATCAATTGATGGTGGGCAGAACAACTCTGGTAATTGCGCATCGGCTAGCAACGATTGTGAATGCTGATCAGATTTACTTTATTGAGCACGGACAAATTACTGGTCAGGGAACGCACCAATATTTGATGCAGCACCATCAATTATATGCACGCTATGTCAATGAACAAATGGTTAATTAATTTTCTTATTGGAAGAGGTTAAGAGTTATAATTTAATTTTTGGAATTTGATAAAAAAACATGTATTTGCGAACGGGCAAATACATGTTTTTTGATTATTCATCAAAGATTATTTAGTTAATATCTATTAGTTATTCTGACTGTATACTTTCATAAAGAATGTTCTTTATATCTCATTATTAGCCAAGTTTAGTTCAATTGTCTTTTTGCGTTTTCCTGAAATTAGGAAATAGGCAACAGAGGCATAAATAAAGAAAAGTAAAATATCAATCTGCCAAGTAAAAGCATCGGGAACAGCTTCATGAACTGAGCCGCTGGTATAAAATGCCAGCATGTCATAGATTCCATGATAAACCATATTAATTGCCAAAGAATCTGTATACAGGTAAATTGCAGTCATCAATAATGCCCATGAGGCGGCAGAGAACATCTGCTCAAACGTTGCACTAGCAGGTTGTCCAGCAATATTGCCAAAGTGAAAAAGACCGAAAAGTATGCCATTACCTATGACACTCCACATAATCATATTTTTACTATTGCTGAATTGCCGCATTAGCAGGCGACTCATGCAGTAACGCATAAGCCATTCCTCGGCAATACCGGCTTCGCAAGCTTCTAATGTGAACATCCAACTGACTTTGACGAACTTGAAATCCCAAGCTGTGAAGAGGTTTTTGAATGATGATGAAACATTGAAGCTGTTGAACATAATGTCAACAAAGATTACCAGCACAATAAATGCCAATACTCCTAGACCGGCATTCCTACTTATTTTAAAATGAGGACTGGCGAATCCCCATTCGTGCATTACAGGTAATGTGATTAAAAGCAGAGCAATAGTTCCCGTGACGCCAGAGTTATTTAGCAGTTGCAATGGCTGTAAGTATAAGTGAGAACTGTTGCCAGCCAAAGTGGGTCCACTAAGCGCAAATGAAAAGATGACAAATGCCAGCATAAACATGCGACCCCAATTGTTTTTGATCTTAGCCAGAGCAAGCTGGGCTAGTGGCAAGTACATTATAAGAGAATAAAGGGTTGCTAAAATAGCCCAAAAATTAAAGTTTAAAATATGGTACTTATGAACAAATGCTAAAAAGGTACTCACGCTACCTTGGAGGGTGATACCGATTAGAAAAATCTGTAGGTAGTGGTTAAACTGTATCCAATGGCTGTCTCGTTTTTCTGGTTTTGCTATTGTTAATTGTAAGATCAGCATTGCTAAAAGCATTAAACACATTACCCAATTAGACAGCCGCTTTTTAAAAATAAGATGGTTAGGATTAATTATAGTAAAAATCCCAATAGCGATCCAAAAAATCATTTGAGCTATGGTTTGAAAAACATGCCACTTACGAAAAAAATTTTCTTTCAAAATTTATACTTCCTTACAAATTTTAACAAGCCAACTAACTCTAGCTTGTGCAATTATTACTTTATTCAGTATAGCACTGAGATATCAATTTTTTCTAAACGATTGATGATTTTGCTTGTTGTAATCGTTTAGTGTGCCTCCAATTTTTAGATACTGTTGTACATTTCTTTAGGAAAAAGTGGTCGCAACACCTTGTGCTGAATCGATTTTTAGGGTATAGTAATACATGTATTGCGGGCATGGCGGAATGGCAGACGCGCAAGACTAAGGATCTTGTGATCGTTTTTAGATCGTGGAAGTTCGAGTCTTCTTGCCCGCATGATGTAATAGAGCTATTGGCTCTATTTTTTTTGCCTAAAAAACCCTCAAAGCAAAACTTTTTGGTTAAAAATTGTTTACAGTAATCAACAATTACCCGCAGTCGGGTTATACTTAAGACAGGATTTTTAAAGCAAGGAAAATTTCATGGCAAAAAAGCGTAAACGTAAAAAACAATCTAGTTGGCGGATTATAATTACTGCCTTTATTATCTTATTTTTATTAATTGTAGTTTTAGCTGGTGCACGATATTATCGCAATCAAGCGATTGAATCAGAACAAATTCGTCAAGAGCAATTGGCTCGCAAAGAAGCACGTGAAAAAGTTATCAAGCAGCACAAGCAATTTATTAAACAGATTGGTCCAATTGCCAAAAAAGTTGATCAAAGTTATGACTTACTACCCAGTATCACGATTGCGCAAGCATGTTTAGAAAGTGACTATGGTCAAAGTAGCCTATCACAAAAATACAACAACCTATTTGGAGTTAAGGGAACTAATCCTAATACTTCAGCTGTTTTGACGACTAAAGAATATGTTAAAGGCAAGTGGGTTGAGGTTAAAGCCCGTTTTCAAATTTATGATTCATATGAAGCTTCAATTAGAGCTCATGCAGAACTTTTTCAAAAAGGAACAACCTGGAATCATCGGCAATACCGACATGTTTTGGCAGCTAAAGATTATGAAAAACAGGCACATGCCCTAGTTCAAGATGGTTATGCGACTGATCCGAATTATGCGGACAAATTGATCAAATTGATTAAGCAATATAATTTGGAGCAATACGATAATTAGTAAGATAATTTGCCCAAAAGGTGCTGAGTTTTTTGGTACAATAAAATAGTTATGCAAGCTTTTAATGAAGGGAAAATTCATGAGTGAAGAAGCAATTTTAGCAGGATTAAATCCGCAGCAGCAAAAAGCGGTTAAAATAACTGAAGGACCATTGTTAGTTGTTGCAGGAGCTGGATCGGGGAAGACCTCCGTGTTAACTAGACGAATCGCTTATTTGGTTGAAGAAAAGCAAGTTTTGCCTTGGAATATTTTGGCAATTACTTTCACTAATAAGGCAGCTAGTGAAATGCGTGAACGTGAGCAAAAATTGCTAGGTCCTAGTGCTGGAGATATTTGGATGTCGACTTTCCATGCTCTTTGTGTCCGAATTTTACGACGTGATGCGGACAAAATTGGCTATACTCATAACTTTTCAATCGCTGATTCGGCTCAGCAATTGACTTTGGTCAAGCATATTGAAAAAGAATTAAATGTTAACCCTAAAATGTATGAACCGCGTGGAATTTTATCGGCTATTTCTAATGCGAAGAATAATTTATTAACTCCTGATGCTTATGCAGCTAGTAGCAGTTCACCATTTGAAAAAATGGCGGTGAAAGTTTATCAGGAGTATCAACACCGCTTAAAGCGCGATCAGATTATGGATTTTGATGATTTAATTATGCAAACGCTTGTTTTGTTTAAACAAGAGCCAACAGTTTTACATTATTATCAGAATAAATTTCGGTATTTATTAGTTGACGAATATCAGGATACCAATGAGGCGCAATATGAACTTTGTCATGAATTAGCTGCTCAACATAAAAATATTTGTGTGGTGGGTGACGCCGATCAATCAATTTATGGTTGGCGAGGAGCCAATATGGAAAATATTATGAACTTTGAGCGTGACTATCAAGCTGATGGCGTGCAAACAGTCAAGTTGGAACAAAATTACCGTTCTACTGGTCATATTTTAGCGGCTGCGAACGCAGTTATTAAAAATAATCGTAATCGTAAGTCGAAAAATCTGTGGACCGATCAAGGATCAGGAGCTAAGGTTACCTATTATAAAGCACAAAGCGGCGATGATGAGGCGCACTACCTCATAGCTAAAATTCAAGAGGAAGTTGACCAAAAAAAGCGGTCATATCAAGATTTTGCCGTATTATATCGCACAAACGCGCAATCAAGAACGGTTGAAGAAGCTTTTGTGAAGGCTAATATTCCTTACAAAATAGTTGGTGGTCATAAATTCTATGATCGTAAGGAAATCTTGGATATTATGGCTTATTTGAAGTTAGTAGCTAATCCTAGTGATACTCTCAGTTTTAATCGGATTATTAATACACCTAAGCGTGGAATTGGTGCCGTGACAGTTGATAAGTTTTTGGCTTTTGCACAGGAAAATAATTTTACACTGTTAGATGCGCTAACCAGTATTGGTATGTCTAAGATAGCCACGCGTGCTGCCAGCAAGTTGAGTGATTTTGGTGCTAAATTACGAGACGCAATTAAGTACAGTGGTGATCATACCGTAACTGGTTTAACTGAAAAGATCTTGCAAGACTTTGGTTATACTGCTGCACTTAAGGCTGAGCACACGATTGAAGCTGAAACTAGGTTAGAAAACTTAGATGAATTTTTATCAGTTACCAAGCGTTTTGATGATCAATATGAAGCAGATAGTGATGATGCTAGTAGGTTAAGTGATTTTTTGGCGGAAGTTTCGCTATTAAGTGATCAGGATGACCTGGTTGATAGTGAGCAGCAAGTGACCTTAATGACCTTGCATGCTGCTAAGGGTCTGGAATTTCCGGTAGTTTTCTTAGTAGGAATGGAAGATGGGATTTTTCCATTATCACGTGCCCTGCTAGAAGACGATCAGTTAGAAGAAGAACGTCGCTTAGCATATGTGGGAATTACTAGAGCTAAACAAGAGCTATTTTTGACTAATGCTTATTCACGGATGATGTATGGTCGCACGCAAAATAATCCACCTTCAAGATTTTTGGAAGAGATTGATAGCGCTGATTTGGAAGTGGTTAATCCGCAAATTCCAACAAGTAACTTTGAGGCACAAGCTGCACCATTTGCGCATGCTGATGAACGGGCACGGGCGCAAGTTTATACACCTAAAGTCAAGCCTAAAGGGGCAATTGGTGCTGAGCATGAAGGCTGGCAGGTTGGCGATCAAGTAGAGCATAAATCATGGGGCCGCGGTGTGGTGACTAAGGTTAATGGTACGGGTGAAGACATGGAACTCGACATTGCTTTTACCGGTCAAGGAATTAAGCGGCTTTTAGCAGCATTTGCACCAATTAAAAAGGTATAATGAATTTGAAGCTAAGTTTTTAGTCAGGAGGAATAAAATGGCAGATTTAACTTTTGATGAAGCTAAACAGGAAGTTGCTACTCTGAGAAAAAAACTGAATGGTTGGGCTGATGCTTATTATACTAAGGATAATCCTGCAGTTGAAGATAGTGTTTATGATCAAAACTATCAGCGATTAGTTAAACTAGAGCAGGAGTTTCCGCAATTAGTTACACCTGATTCAATTACTCAGCGTATTGGCGGTCAGGTTGATAGCGAATTTAGCAAAGTCGAACATGAAATTCCAATGCTATCAATGGGCGATGTGTTTTCTAAACAAGAACTGACTGATTTTGATGAGCGAGTTCAAAAACTGGTGGGACATGCTGTAGCTTACAATGTTGAATTAAAAATTGATGGTTTGTCAATTGCCTTAGAATATACTGATGGTAAGTTAACTAGGGCGTCTACTAGGGGAAATGGTAATGTTGGTGAGGATGTAACGGCGAATGCACGCTATATAGCTGATATTCCGCAAACACTACCTAAAAAGTTGACGACTGAAGTACGTGGCGAATGCTACATGGACAAGGAAGCCTTTGCTAAGCTAAATGAACAGCGTGATCAGCAAGGCGCAGCAGTTTTTGCTAATCCCCGTAACGCTGCTGCGGGTTCGTTAAGGCAATTAAATCCACAGGTTACTAAGCGGCGTAATTTGAGTACGTTTATTTATACTTGGGTCAATCCCCCACAGGATATTACTAGTCAGCATCAAGCGATGACTGAAATGGCTAAGTTGGGCTTTCATACCAATGAAACTGGACAAAAGTTAGCTAAGTTAACAGAAATTTTTGATTTTATTGATGAATACACTGCTAAAAGAGATACTTTAACTTATGGTATTGATGGCATTGTACTAAAAGTTGACGACCTAGCTCTGCAAAAAGAGTTAGGTAATACAGTTAAGGTGCCACGTTGGGAAATTGCTTATAAGTTTCCGCCTGAAGAGCAGGCAACAGTCGTTCATGAAATTAAGTGGACTGTTGGTCGGACAGGTGTGGTGACGCCAACGGCGATAATGGATCCGGTGCAGTTAGCTGGCACAACGGTATCACACGCCGTTTTGCATAATGCCGAATTGCTTAAACAAAAAGACGTCCGCATTGGCGATACAGTCATGTTGCATAAAGCTGGAGATATCATTCCGGAAATTTCACAAGTTGTATTAGCTAAACGTCCCAAGGATAGCGTTCCTTATGAGGTTCCTACTACTTGTCCATCATGTGGTCAGAAGCTAATTCATCTGCAAGACGAAGTGGCATTGCGTTGCGTTAATCCATCATGTCCCGCACAGATTGAAGAGGGGATAACGCATTTTGCCTCTCGTCCTGCAATGGATATTGCTGGTCTGGGACCGAAGATTGTGCGGCAGTTAATCGACCATGATTTAGTTCATAATGTGGCTGATTTATACCAATTAACTGCGACTGATTTGGCACAACTAGATCATTTTAAGGATAAAGCAATTAACAATTTGTTAACTGCGATTGCTGATTCTAAGCGTAATTCAGTTGAATTATTACTGACAGGTTTAGGAATTGACCATGTTGGGGCTAAAGCTGCTCGATTAATCGCTCAAAAATTTAAAGATATGACTAAAATTATGCAGGCTGATGTGCAAGATATTGTTGCAATTAATACAATTGGGATGACAATTGCGGAATCATTAACTACCTATTTTGCTCAACCTAAAGTTAAGCAAGTAATTGCTCAATTAGAAAAAAATGGGGTCAATCTAACTTATTTAGGTGAAACCGAAAGCGAGATTGCAGAAATCCCTGATAACTTTTTCAAAAATAAGACAGTTGTGCTTACTGGGACGCTAGCACATTATACTAGACCTGAATTTACTAAAAAACTGCAAGCTCTGGGTGCTAAGGTTACAGGATCAGTATCTGGTAAAACTGATTATGTTATTTATGGTCAAGATGCGGGCTCCAAGTATACTAAAGCGCAAAAGCTTGGTGTAGCGCTTTTGACTGAAGAAGCTGCGATTGACCAAATTAAATAAAGGAATATTACATTGAAAAAATATTTGCAGATGTTTGCGCTCTTGGGATTAGGATTGAGTTTGACTGCTTGTGGTAATTTAAAAAACTCTGATTTAGCTAATAATGCCAAGACAACGCAAAATACAAAAACAAAATCATACCAAACAACTGACACGGGTAATAATGGTTACACGGTTTTATTAAAGAATGGTCATTATGTTACTAGTCCGATTGCTGGATTAACTGCCACTGATAATGATAATTCCGTTGATACACGCGAGCTTGAGCGTGGTTTGGTGCAAATTTCTAAAGCAGAATATTCGACCAAGTCGTTTTATTTTCAAGAAGGACAGTATCTCAGTGCTGCAACTGTTAATAAATGGCTGGCTCGCAAGTCTAAGACTAATCCAGTAGGGCTTAACCCTAAGCAATATAATCCTTATTACTTAGAAGAAATTTTAGAGCAGGACTATTTAACTGGCTCTGGCTCTAATTATCATATTGGTGGTATTAGTATTGGTTTGGCTTTAAACTCGATTGATTATTATCAAAAGACTAGTGGTGGTCCAGAATATCAGCAGCAGATTACGCGTGCGCAACAAAAGCAGGCTGGTAAGCAAATAGCTGAGCAGGTGGTTGCACGTTTGCGCAAAAAGAAGTCATTAAAAAATATCCCCATTACTGTTGGGCTATTTTCAAAAGAAAGTAAAGACTCTTTAGTTGGTGGAACTTACTTTTTGAGCGGGACAGCAGCAGCTAATAGTAGTAAAATAGCTAAATGGAAAACTATTTCTGCACAAACAGAAGTCTTGCCAACTGTGGGAAATAAAAAGGCAATTAATAGTAATGATGCTTCAAGCTTTAGCAGCTTTAAGGAATCAATTCAAAACTATTTTCCTAATATCAGTGGCGTAACGGCGACTTTGCGGTATGAAAATGGTAAATTAGCGCAAGAAAATATTTCGATTACGACGCAATTTTATGGTTATGAACAAGTACAAAGTTTTACTCGGTTAGTCTTATCGACGGCAAAAAAGTATTTGGCTAACAATGTTCCAATTGAAATCAAGATTGGCTCAGTCAACGATATTCAAGCACTAGTTGCCAAAGAAACTGCTGATAGTAGTTATCAAGTCCATGTTTATGGCGGTGAATAAGGAGGTATTTATATGAAAATTACAGAAGAAACAATTAAGCATGTTGCGACTTTATCGCGACTTGAGTTTGGTCAAGCTGAGATGGGTAAAATAACGGAGCAGATGGACTCAATTATTAATATGGCTGATCAATTATCTGAGGTTGATACAGCTGGTGTTTCAGAAACAGTTCAGGTAGTTGACCGTGATACTGTGTTTAGAGAAGATAAACCAGAACATTGGCAGGATCGGACAGAATTAATGAAAAATGTTCCTGAACAAGCTAATGGCTTTATCAAGGTTCCGGTAATTATTAATAAGGATGAGGACGAGTAATGAATTACTTAAATGAAGATATTGACTCATTAAATCAAAAATTGGCACAGGGGACTTTGTCGGCTGATAAGCTAGCCCAAGACACTGTGGCCAATATTAAGCAAACTGATAAAAAGCTGAATGCGTGGATAACGGTTCAAGAGGATGCTAAAGTTAGTGAAGAGCTGGACTTTTCACATAATAAGCTAGCCGGGATTCCAATTGCAATTAAAGATAATATTATGACAGATGGTGTGAAGACTACAGCTGCGAGTCATATTTTAGACAACTATCTGCCTGTTTATGATGCAACCGTAATTGAGCGACTAAAAAAGGCCCAAGCAACTTTTGTTGGCAAGACTAACCTTGACGAATTTGCGATGGGTTCTTCAACTGAACATTCGTACTTTGGTGTGACTCATAATCCATGGAATTTGGACAAGGTTCCTGGTGGTTCGTCAGGCGGCTCGGCAGTAGCAGTTGCCTCTGGTCAAGTAGTTGCTGCTTTAGGCTCTGATACTGGTGGCTCAATTCGTCAGCCAGCAGCTTTTAACGGAATTTTTGGGATTAAACCAACTTATGGTCGAGTATCCCGTTGGGGCTTAATTGCTTTTGCTTCTTCACTTGACCAAATTGGTGTGATGAGCAAGCGGGCCAAAACTTCTGCACAAGTGTTAAACGTGATTGCTGGCAGCGATGATCATGATTCAACTTTATCAACTAGGGCTGTGCCAGATTTTACTCAGTTTATCGGTCAAGATATTAAGGGATTGCGTGTTGGTGTTCCTAAAGAATATCTGAGTGATGCTGTTGATGCGGGAATTCGCACAGTTGTTAAAGAACAAATTGCTGCTTTAGAAGCTGCTGGTGCAATTATTAATGAAGTTTCGCTACCGCTAACTAAATATGTTGTGCCAGATTACTATATTATTGCGTCCAGTGAAGCTTCTTCTAACTTGCAACGTTATGACGGAATTCGCTATGGCTACCGCGCAGATGATACGAAGAATTTGTTAGATGTTTATGTCAAGTCTCGTTCAGAGGGTTTCGGTGAGGAAGTTAAGCGGCGGATTATGCTAGGCTCATTTGCTTTATCAGCTGGTTCTTATGACCGGTTCTTTAGACAAGCTGCTAAGGTTAGAACTCTAATTTGCCAAGAATTTGATGATATTTTTGCCCAAAATGATGTAGTAGTAGGGCCAACGACGACGACTCCTGCATTTGATATTGGCAGCGAAATTTCAGATCCAATTAAAATGTATAACAATGATATTCTAACTATTTCTGCTAACTTAGCTGGAATTCCTGCAGCTAGTGTGCCAGCCGGATTAGTTGATGGTATGCCTGTTGGGTTACAAATTATGGCTAACCGCTTTGATGAGGGTAGTATCTTTAAGACTGCTGATTTTATCGAACGAACAAATAAATTTTATGAAAAAAAGCCAGCTGGAATGGAGGATTAACTGATGAATTTTAAATCGACAATTGGATTCGAAGTTCACTTCGAATTAAAAACTAAAAGTAAAATTTTCTCACCTTCGCCAGTAAGTTATGGTGCTAAGCAAAATACTGAAACCAACGTCATTGACTGGGCAATGCCAGGTGTCTTGCCCTACGTTAATAAAGATGTTTATCGATTGGGAATTATGGTTGCACTAGCAACTCATGCTCATATTACGCCGGTAACACATTTTGATCGTAAGAATTATTACTATCCTGATAGCCCTAAAGCGTATCAGATTACACAATTTTTTGAACCATTGGCACGTGATGGCTATGTAGAAATTGAAGTTCATGGTAAGAAAAAACGGATCGGTATCCATGAAATGCATATTGAAGAAGATGCAGGTAAGAATACTCACGGAACAAACGGTTTTTCTTATGTGGATTTGAATCGTCAGGGTGTGCCATTATTAGAGGTGGTTTCAGAACCAGAGATTTCTGATCCTGACGAAGGCTATGCCTATCTAGAAAAATTACGTAAAATTGTGCAGTTTACTGGTGCTTCTGACGTTAAAATGGAAGAAGGATCGATGCGGGTTGATACTAATATTTCGATTAGACCAGCTGGTCAAAAAGAATTGGGAACTAAGGTTGAAATGAAGAATCTTAATTCCTTTGAGCATGTTCGTAAATCACTTGCTTATGAAGAAAAGCGGCAAGCGCAAGTTTTACTTTCTGGTGGTCGCGTACAGCTTTCAACTCGTCGGTTCGATGAGGCAACTGGCAAAACTGTATTGGAACGGGTTAAAGAAGGCGATGCGGATTATCGTTATTTCCCAGAACCAGATTTAGCTCCAGATCGTATCAGCCAAGAATGGATTGATGAGATTGCGCAAACTTTGCCAAAATCTGCCCAAGATCGCTATGATGATTATGTTAACAAGTACGGTTTAAAGCCATATGATGCAAATGTTTTATTGCAGACTAAAGAAAGTTCTGATTTCTTTGATGAGACTGTAGCTGCTGGCGCTGATCCGCAATTAGCCGCTAACTGGATGAATACCCAAGTTAATGGTTATTTAAATGATAATCGGGTATCACTAGCTGACATTAAGTTAACACCGGCTAACTTAGCTGCAATGATTAAGTTAATCAAAGATGGTACGATTTCTTCTAAGATTGCCAAAAAAGTTTTTGCAGAAACTATTGAACATGGAACTGATCCTAAAAAGTTTGTTGAAGATCAAGGCATGGTACAGTTGTCAGATACTAGTGTTCTAGCCCCAATGGTTAAAGAAGTAGTTGACAATAATCCGCAGTCGGTTGAAGACTTTAAGAATGGTAAAGATCGGGCAATTGGCTATCTTGTTGGTCAAATTATGAAACAAACTCGTGGTAAAGCCAATCCGAAGGTAATTAACCAACTCCTGAATCAAGAATTACAAAAACGGTAGTATTGAGTTTAAGATAATAAGGTAAGAACTATGACTAAAAAAGCAAGATTAATTTATAATCCTGTCTCCGGTCACGAGCAAATGCCCAAAAATGTCGGTGATATTTTAGATGTTTTGGAGCAAGCCGGGTATGAGGCAAGTAGTTTTCGGACTACTCCGCAGGCTAAGAGTGCGCAAACGGAAGCAACCCGTGCTGCTAATGCTGGATTTGATTTAATTGTTGCTGCCGGTGGAGATGGTACGATTAACGAAGTGGTTAATGGAATTGCATTTTTGGAGCATCGTCCTAAAATGGCCATCATTCCTGCCGGTACAACTAATGATTATGCTAGGGCATTAAATATTCCGCGGGATAACCCGCTAGCAGCCGCTCAAGTAATTTTGGCTGACCAAACTCGCAAAATGGATATTGGACGAGCAACGTTTGCTGAAGATGGGCAATATTTCGTTAATATTGCCGCTTGTGGATCGCTGACTGAGTTAACTTATGGCGTGCCTTCAGAAGTTAAATCAGCTTTAGGGTATGCAGCTTACTTGATTAAGGGCGCTGAAATGTTGCCACATTTGACTGAAAATGAATTGCGTCTAACGTATGATGAAGGCGTCTATGAAGGCGAGTTGTCAATGTTGCTGTTAGGGATGACTAATTCAATTGGCGGTTTCGAGCAGATTATGCCAGATGCACAATTAAGCGACGGATTATTTCAATTAATCATCGTTAAGCCAGCAGATCCTGTTAAGTTATTACGTTTGATGGCGTTAGCCTTAAATGGGCGTCATGTTGACGATCCGGATATTATTTATACCAAAACCCGTAATTTAAAGATTGAATTAGTTGGTAAAAGTGCTGAGCAAAAATTGCCAGTTAACCTTGATGGTGAAATTGGTGCCTATTGTCCAGTTACCTTTGAAAATCTGCAACAACGAATTGAATTTTATGTTGGTAAATAAAAAAGCAGTTGCCTTTGAAAAGCAACTGCTTTTTGTGTGTCATAATTTTAATTATTGTTATCGTTTCCGATACCCATAATTTCTAACAAGAACATAAAAATATTAACAAAGTCCAGGTACAATTGCAAAGCTCCTAAAATAGCTAAGCCGTTAGTTGAAACTTGATTACCATAATTTGTATAGATTCGCTTCATTTGTTGGGCATCGCTTGCGACCAAACCGGTGAAAATAATAACGCCAATGAATGAGAAAATATAGGTAATTGTTGGACTGTTAAGAAACATGTTGACAATCCAAGCAACTAAAAAGCCGATTAAGGCAGCTCCTAAATACGCATTCCAATTTGTCAAGTCCTTCTTTGTAAAAGTACCGAAAAGAGCCATTGAAATGAAAACGGCAGCTGCTGCAACAAAGGCTGAGGCAATTTGACTACCAGTATAAAAGCCAGCTAAGAGGGCAAATTCGAACCCGTAGATGACTGAAAGCAACATTAGCATCACTAGTCCAGCAACTGGATTACGATTAGCCTTAAAGCTTATTCCCATCGATAATCCAAGTGGAACTAATAAAATGATCCACATCATTGCTGGTGGCATTTGCATGACGACGTTTCTAAAAGTTGTCATCGTCAGATAAGCGCTCAAAGCTGAGACTAAAACAGCCATACCCATTAAGCCGTACATTTTTGTCAAAAAACTGTTGGTTTCTGAAATCGAATGTACTTGACGTCTTTCAGGATTAGTTAAATTATTCATCTAGTAAAACATCCTTTCCTAAATATTAGATGTTAAAACATACAGTAACATAAAAATTAGGAGAACTGAAGGAAAAGGTGGAGTGATATTATTTGTCGCCAATTGAATTTCTGGTAGTTTTCATGGTCTGATTAAAGCAATTATCTTCTTGCAAGTATGAAGTTAACACGTCAATCAGATACATATTGGAAAACTGTGAATTAATAAATTTTTCATTATTAGCAAACCGAGGGTTATAAACGTGAAAGGTTAAGTCACTCATTTTAGCAACTGGATTAGCTAAATAACTTGTAATTGAGACAATCTTGGCCTGGTTTTCTTGGGCAAAGTTTAAGGTTTTGACAATTGAATCGGTGACGCCACTGTTAGAAATAGCTAAGAATAAATCTTGCGAACATGCAATACTAGCACGCATCTGCATCCAATAGGGATCAGCAAAACTTTGTGCATTTAATCCCATGCGCATTAGCCGTAATGCAAAAGTTTGTGCTGAAGTACCAGAACTGCTGGCACCAATAATAATGATGTTCTTTTGTTGTTTAAGTAAGTTAATGAATTTCTTAATCGAACTTTCATCAATCATTTGTTGCGTGTTTTTAATCACAGTTTGGTAAAAATTGAAAACTTCATTTAAGATATTATTCTCATTTTTGGGGGTGGCATGGATTAAATGCTTGCCAATATTAATTTTCATATCAGAATAGCTCGCACAACCGATCTTATGGACAAAGCGCGTAATTGTTGCATTAGAAGTGTTGGTCTTGCTTGCTAATTCGGAAATTTTCATGTTGTTAATATCTGGACTGTTTTGCAAAATAAAATCAGCGATAAATTTTTCATTCTTGGAAAAAGTTAAATATTTTTTTTGGATAGAAATTAGTGGATTCAAAATGATTTTCTCCTCTATAAATTACTTAGAACGTTAAGTTAAGAGTTAAAGCATAAACAATGTGCTACTAATTATACTATATTTTTGTTTAAAAATGAAAATTATTTTCTAAAAAAATATATTGATAAAATATTTTTCATAAAGTATAATACTTCTGAAAGGGGTTGCAATAATGGAACAACAGCCATATATCATTCCAGGAATCGCAATTAAGCGATCTGGGGACAAGCTAAATATAAACTTACAAACTAATAAAACCGCAGAGTATCAATTGTTGATTGGCAATCAGCCACAGAATGAAAAAATTGATACGGTAGTTAGCGAAAGTCAAACTGGAACTTTTCGAATTAAACTGCCACGTAGTCAATTGCCAAAATATTTTATTATCAAGTCGGATAATTTTACCACAAACATTTTTGCTGAACGTGTTCTGCCGTTAGATAATGCGATTAATTTGCGGGATATGGGCGGATATCGGACTAATGATGGACGTTTTGTCAAATGGGGGAAACTATTCCGCGGTGATCAACTAACCAATCTCAATAGTGAAGACCAACAAATTTTGACTAATTATGGGATACAGACAATTGTGGATTATCGTTCGCCACATGAAAGGCAGATTCACCCGAATAAATTTATTCCGACAGTCACGCAAATTTTAAATTGTGATCCACAATCAAGTTTTTCTGAAGCAGCTGCTAGTGTAGTTGATTTGAAAGGCGAAAATGAAAAATTAGTCCAATCATTGAAAAATGGTGAGATTGCTCAAAAATATCTCAACGATCGCGGGGAAAACGTCATTGAAAGTTACCAAGACTTAGTTATTTCGCCAATTGCCCAAAAAGCTTATGGAAGACTATTAAAAGCGGTGGTTAGACAAGAGTCTTTGCCCATACTCCATCATTGCCGCGGCGGCAAAGATCGGACGGGTTTTGGTTCAATGCTAGTTTTATTACTATTAAATGTGCAAGAAGATGAGATAGTTAAGGATTACATGTTGACTAAAGTGATTCGCAAAGAGCGTAATCAACTTAAATATCAGTTGTACCATGAGCTGGTTCAAGAAAAGTCGTATCTAGATTATTTAATGGCGATGATTGATACTCGAGAATCTTATATCAAGGCAGCACTTACTAAAATAAGAGAATTATTTGGAACACCTGAAAATTATCTGCAAGGACATTTTGGAATTAGTAATACAGAAATTCAGCAAGCAAGGGATTTTTATTTAGAGAAAGGAAATAGCAATGAGTGAGGAAAGTGGAGCAGTAGCAGTGATCTTAGCAAGTCATGGTTATTTTGCGCAGGAAGCATTGAAGAGTGCGGAAATGATCGTTGGCAAACAAACTAATTGTGCAGTATTGGCAGTTACTGAAGAACTGAATTTGGCGCAGGCAAAGGAGCAGATGGCACGCAAGTATGATTTGCTTGATACAAGTAATGGCACGATTATTTTAGTTGATATTCTCGGTGGCACACCATCGAATGTTAGTGGAACTTTTTATTTGGAAAAGGATCACGTTTTAGTGTTAAGTGGGCTAAATTTACCAATGTTACTAGATTTATTTACTAACCGTCAGCGGAGCTTAACGGAATTGGCGCAGTCACTGGCAAATTCATATGAACTTGGCTTTCAGAATATTTCAGCAAGATTTGAGGAGCAGGAGGAAGACGAAAATGGCAGTGGAGTTTTGTAGAATTGATGATCGGTTAATTCACGGTCAAGTAGTGACTACTTGGCTTAATGTTAAGCAAATTGAGCAGGTAATTATTGTTGATGAGCAAGTAGCAAATGATAAAATTCAGTCGAATGTATTGCAAATGAGTGTACCGCGAAATGTCAAGCTGCATATTTTTTCACCTCAAAAATTTTTGAAGATAGTACCTAATCATCCGGTTAGCAGACGAACCATGTTACTTTTTGCTTCGCCTTTTGCGGTAGCAGAAGTAGTAGCAGGTGGATATCAAATTTCTGATTTAAATATTGGTGGAATTCGGGGTAACGAGCAACGTAAACAATATACTAAGGCGGTCTTTTTAACGGATGAAGAAAAAGAGGTGCTTGAAAAGTTGATTGCTCAGGGTACCAAGATCAATATCCAGATGGTTCCAAGTGATGGAGCAGTTAGTTTAAGCGAGGTATTGAGCAAATGAAAGTCTTTATCATAACGGTTTTGGCATTTTTCCTGGGAATTGATGATGTTAGCACCAAACTATTTCGCAGACCATTATTAATTGCCCCAATTGTTGGATTAATTCTTGGAAATTTGCAGGCAGGCCTAATAATTGGTGCAACACTAGAAATTATGTGGATGGGTATTGGCAATGTTGGTGCCTATATGGCTCCAGACCTGATTACTGGTACCATGATCAGTACTGCGTTGGCAATTATGGGCAATCCTGGTAGAAGTATTTCAACAATGGTCGCAACAGCAATTACCTTAGCAGTTCCCACTTCAATTCTAGCTCAACAATTATTGATTTTAGTCGAAACTATCAATTGCTCGCTTAATGGCTGGGCAAAAAGATTGGCTGATAAAGCAGATGTCAAGGGCACCTTTTGGTTAACTTGGCCACCGGCAATTTTGTACGGCTTCACTCGAGCTTTTCCAACTTTTTTAGCATTACAGTTTGGTGCTGGTGCCATTCAAAAAGTCGTGAGTGACTTACCTAAATTTATCATTGATGGTTTAAGTACAGCAGGTTCAATTATTCCAGCAGTCGGTATTGCATTATTGATGATGTCGATGCTGAAAAAGGCTGAATTATGGATGTTTTTAATTTTAGGGTTTGTGCTTTCCTCATATCTAAAGCTGGAAATTTTACCGATTACTTTAATTGCTTTAGTTTTTGCCTTTCTATATGAGAGAGCAACACGGGAAACTACAACTAATTCAGCAACTAAACCAGCAATGGCCCAGGAAACAAGTTCAGACGATATTGATGAGGAGGATTATGACCTATGACAGAAGAAAAATTGCAGGCTCCAGAACATAAACTCAATCAACGAGATTTGTGGCAGATGTTTTTACGCTTGAATACAATGAGAATTACACTGAATTATGAAACTTTACAAGGCGTGGGTTTTATGCGAGCAATCGCACCGGCTTTAGCCAAGATTTATCCAGATAAAGCAGAATTATCTGCGGCGATGAAACGCCATTTAGTCTTTTATAATTCACATGTCAATTTTGATGCGGCAATTCTAGGATTGTCTGCAGCGATGGAGGAAACAACGGGACCGGATGAAAAAGAGGGCATTAATCCGTTAAAAACTGGCTTAATGGGACCACTTGCTGGACTAGGTGATAGCTTAATTAAATTTACTTGGATTCCAATAGTTGGTAGTATTGGTGCTTCATTGGCATTTAGTGGTAATGTATTTGGTCCAATTTTGATGTTTATTTTATACAACATCATTAACGTCTTTGGTAGATATTATGCAGTTGTTTACGGTTATAAAAAAGGCATCGACTTTTTGAATAAAAATCAGCAAAGTGATTTGATCCAGCGCATCACAACGATGGCAAATGTAGTCGGATTAATAGTAGTCGGCGCGCTAATTTCAACTGTGATTAAGGTTTCAACGCCAATTAAAATTGCTGTTCATTCTAACGTATCAAGTAAAGTCGGAAACAATGTCATTAAACTGCAATCGATGTTTGATAAGATCATGCCTGGTGTCCTAAGCCTATTGGTAACAGTTGCCGTTTACTTTATTTTAAAGAAGACTAACGGTAAGCATGCGGCACTAATTACCATTTTGATGATGATCATTGTCATTGGCTTATCCTATTGCAAAACTTTATAACTTTTTAGATAGTCGCAATTGCCCTTTTAGGTAAGTACGACTATTTTTTATTAAAAAAGTTTAATGCCCTAAAAGCTGGTGTAACAAGGAAAAATTGGAGAGACGAGAAAAAAGTAGTAAAAAAGACTTGCAAAAGAGGAAAAGAGTTGCTAGTATTAATAACTGTCGTCGGGCAACAAACAAAGGGTTTGAAGCCAGAGGGCAAAAATAAAGAGCAGAAAGTTATTGACAAGATCAAAACGGTCTGCTAGAATAGAAAAGCGCTGCTATAAGCAGCAGGTAGTACTTTGAAAACTGAACAATGTTTTCGCAAAAGTGTGCGGGTGTAAAAGCCCAAAACAAGAGCGAAGTCAATTTCGCAAGCAAATAAATCCGAGATGCAAATCTTGGAGAACGAATGAGCAAACATTCAAACAAACAGATAAAAATGAGAGTTTGATCCTGGCTCAGGACGAACGCTGGCGGCGTGCCTAATACATGCAAGTCGAGCGAGCAATTTTAACAGAATACCTTCGGGTAGGAAGCTAAGAGCGCGAGCGGCGGATGGGTGAGTAACACGTGGGTAACCTACCCTATAGATTGGGATACCACTTGGAAACAGGTGCTAATACCAAATAAGAAGTAAGATCGCATGATCAAGCTATAAAAGGCGGCTTTCGAGCTGTCGCTAAAGGATGGACCCGCGGTGCATTAGCTAGTTGGTAGGGTAAAGGCCTACCAAGGCAATGATGCATAGCCGAGTTGAGAGACTGAACGGCCACATTGGGACTGAGACACGGCCCAAACTCCTACGGGAGGCAGCAGTAGGGAATCTTCCACAATGGACGCAAGTCTGATGGAGCAACGCCGCGTGAGTGAAGAAGGTTTTCGGATCGTAAAGCTCTGTTGTTGGTGAAGAAGGATGTATAGAGTAACTGCTATATATTTGACGGTAATCAACCAGAAAGTCACGGCTAACTACGTGCCAGCAGCCGCGGTAATACGTAGGTGGCAAGCGTTGTCCGGATTTATTGGGCGTAAAGCGAACGCAGGCGGGAAGACAAGTCAGATGTGCAAGCCCTCAGCTTAACTGAGGAATTGCATCTGAAACTGTATTTCTTGAGTGCAGAAGAGGAGAGTGGAACTCCATGTGTAGCGGTGGAATGCGTAGATATATGGAAGAACACCAGTGGCGAAGGCGGCTCTCTGGTCTGTAACTGACGCTGAGGTTCGAAAGCATGGGTAGCGAACAGGATTAGATACCCTGGTAGTCCATGCCGTAAACGATGAGTGCTAAGTGTTGGGAGGTTTCCGCCTCTCAGTGCTGCAGCTAACGCATTAAGCACTCCGCCTGGGGAGTACGACCGCAAGGTTAAAACTCAAAGGAATTGACGGTATTTCCGCACAAGCGGTGGAGCATGTGGTTTAATTCGAAGCAACGCGAAGAACCTTACCAGGTCTTGACATCTAGTGCAAATCATAGAGATATGACGTTCTCTTCGGAGACACTAAGACAGGTGGTGCATGGCTGTCGTCAGCTCGTGTCGTGAGATGTTGGGTTAAGTCCCGCAACGAGCGCAACCCTTATTATTAGTTGCCAGCATTAAGTTGGGCACTCTAATGAGACTGCCGGTGACAAACCGGAGGAAGGTGGGGACGACGTCAAGTCATCATGCCCCTTATGACCTGGGCTACACACGTGCTACAATGGTTAGTACAACGAGGAGCGAACCTGTGAAGGCAAGCGAATCTCTTAAAGCTAATCTCAGTTCGGATTGCACTCTGCAACTCGAGTGCATGAAGCTGGAATCGCTAGTAATCGCGGATCAGCATGCCGCGGTGAATACGTTCCCGGCTTTGTACACACCGCCCGTCACACCATGAGAGTCTGTAATACCCAAAGCCGGTAGGATAACCGTAAGGAGTCAGCCGTCTAAGGTAGGACAGATGATTAGGTGAAGTCGTAACAAGGTAGCCGTAGGAGAACCTGCGGCTGGATCACCTCCTTTCTAAGGAAGAGCGAATAGGTGGAGAGTAGGAATACTAAAAGAAGCCTAGGAGCAAGGAAGCACACAGAAACGAAGACATTGTTTAGTTTTGAGGGTAGTACCTCAAGTTAGGACATTGAAAACTGAATATAATCTAGAAAAAACCGAGAAACAATCAAAGAGAAAAACAGATTGCACGAGCGACCGAGAGAGAAGATCTTAGAGGTAAGGTCAAGAAAAGAAGGGCGCACGGTGAATGCCTAGGCACAAGAAGGCGAAGAAGGACGCGACAAACAGCGAAATGCTTCGGGGAGCGGTAAGTACGCAGAGATCCGGAGATATCCGAATGGGGGAACCCAATACAAGAAATTGTATTACTTATTAGTGAATACATAGCTAATAAGGGCAAGACGCAGTGAACTGAAACATCTAAGTAGCTGCAGGAAGAGAAAGAAAAATCGATTTCCATAGTAGCGGCGAGCGAAACGGAAAGAGCCCAAACCAGATGATTTATCATTTGGGGTAGTAGGACTGCAATAAAGGTAGTGTAAGAGATAGCAGAATTATCTGGGAAGATAAGCCAGAGAAGGTGAGAGCCCCGTAAGCGAAATTTCAAGCACGCTGAGCAGTATCCTGAGTAGGTCGGAACACGAGGAATTCCGATTGAAGCAGCGAGGACCATCTCGTAAGGCTAAATACTCACTTGTGACCGATAGTGAACCAGTACCGTGAGGGAAAGGTGAAAAGAACCCCGGGAGGGGAGTGAAAGAGAACCTGAAACCGTGTGCTTACAAGTAGTCAGAGCCCGTTAAAGGGTGATGGCGTGCCTTTTGTAGAATGAACCGGCGAGTTACGTTAAATAGCAAGGTTAAGTCATAAAAGGACGGAGCCGTAGCGAAAGCGAGTCTGAAAAGGGCGCAGGAGTTATTTGATGTAGACCCGAAACCAAGTGACCTACCCATGACCAGGTTGAAGGTGCGGTAAAACGCACTGGAGGACCGAACCCACGTAAGTTAAAAATTGCGGGGATGAGTTGTGGGTAGCGGTGAAATTCCAAACGAACTTGGAGATAGCTGGTTCTCTCCGAAATAGCTTTAGGGCTAGCCTGGTGCGAGAAAAGATAATGGAGGTAGAGCTCTGTTTGGACGAAGGGCCCGTCAAGGGTTACTGAATTCAGATAAACTGCGAATACCAGATATCTGCGCACTGGAGTCAGACTGCGAGTGATAAGATCCGTAGTCGAAAGGGAAACAGCCCAGATCACCAGTTAAGGTCCCAAAATCTATGCTAAGTGGAAAAGGATGTGGAGTTGCGTAGACAACTAGGATGTTGGCTTAGAAGCAGCCATCATTAAAAGAGTGCGTAATAGCTCACTAGTCGAGTGACGCTGCGCCGAAAATTTACCGGGGCTAAGCATAGTACCGAAACTGTGGATGCATTATGAAAGTAATGCGTGGTAGGAGAGCGTTCTAAGAGCGGAGAAGCTTAATCGAAAGGATAAGTGGAGCGCTTAGAAGTGAGAATGCCGGTATGAGTAGCGCAAGATAGGTGAGAATCCTATCCGCCGAAAGACTAAGGTTTCCTGGGGCAGGCTCGTCCGCCCAGGGTAAGTCGGGACCTAAGGTAATAGTAGAAAGGCGTAGCCGATGGACAACAGGTAGAGATTCCTGTACTGCATTAGATCGTTAATAACGATGGAGGGACGCAGAAGGTGAAGCACGCATGGCGCTGGAAGCCATGTTCAAGCGTTAAGTGAGAGAGTGAGTCAAATGCTTACTTTCGATAATCACAAGACGTGATGAGGAGCGAAATAAAAGTAGCGAAGGTGAAGTAGTCACACTGCCAAGAAAAGCTTCTAGTGAGAGCTAATGTACCCGTACCGCAAACCGACACAGGTAGTCGAGTGGAGAACACTAAGGTGAGCGAGAGAACTCTCGTTAAGGAACTCGGCAAAATAGCCCCGTAACTTCGGAAGAAGGGGTGCTGGTGTAAGAACCAGCCGCAGTGAATAGGCCCAAACAACTGTTTATCAAAAACACAGGTATCTGCAAAGTCGTAAGACGACGTATAGGTGCTGACACCTGCCCGGTGCTGGAAGGTTAAGGAGAGAGCTTAGCGCAAGCGAAGGTTCGAACTGAAGCCCCAGTAAACGGCGGGCCGTAACTATAACGGTCCTAAGGTAGCGAAATTCCTTGTCGGGTAAGTTCCGACCTGCACGAAAGGTGAAATGATTTGGGCACTGTCTCAACGAGAGACTCGGTGAAATTATAATACCCGTGAAGATGCGGGTTACCCGCGACAGGACGGAAAGACCCCATGGAGCTTTACTGCAATTTGATATTGGGTAGCTGTTAAACATGTACAGGATAGGTAGGAGCCAGAGAAGATAGTACGCTAGTATTATCAGAGGCAATGTTGGGATACTACCCTTGTTTGATGGCTACTCTAACTAGGATCTCTAAGCGAGATTTAGGACAGTGTCAGACGGGCAGTTTGACTGGGGCGGTCGCCTCCTAAAGAGTAACGGAGGCGCCCAAAGGTTCCCTCAGAATGGTTGGAAATCATTCATAGAGTGTAAAGGTAAAAGGGAGCTTGACTGCGAGAGAGACAACTCGAGCAGGGACGAAAGTCGGGCTTAGTGATCTGGTGGTACCGCATGGAAGGGCCATCACTCAACGGATAAAAGCTACCCTGGGGATAACAGGCTTATCTCCCCCAAGAGTTCACATCGACGGGGAGGTTTGGCACCTCGATGTCGGCTCGTCGCATCCTGGGGCTGTAGTAGGTCCCAAGGGTTGGGCTGTTCGCCCATTAAAGCGGCACGCGAGCTGGGTTCAGAACGTCGTGAGACAGTTCGGTCCCTATCCGTCGTGGGCGTAGGAAATTTGAGAGGAGCTGTCCTTAGTACGAGAGGACCGGGATGGACATACCGCTGGTGTACCAGTTGTCTTGCCAAAGGCATAGCTGGGTAGCTAAGTATGGCAGGGATAAGCGCTGAAAGCATCTAAGTGCGAAGCCCCCCTCAAGATGAGATTTCCCATACGTAAAGTAGTAAGACACCTCAAAGACGATGAGGTAGATAGGCTAGGAGTGGAAGAGTAGTGATACTTGGAGCGGACTAGTACTAATCAGTCGAGGACTTGACCAAAAAGCGAGTGCAAGTGCAATTTGGAAAGAGAGTGGAACGGTAAAAAGAGTAGATTATATTTAGTTTTGAGTGTAAAAACTCAAAGAGAATAAAAAGTACGGTGGCAAGAGCAAGAAGGAAACACCTGTAACCATGTCGAACACAGAAGTTAAGCTTCTTAACGCCGAGAGTAGTTGGTGGGAAACTGCCTGCGAGGGTAGGACGTTGCCGTGCTTTTTTAATATTCCGGCTTAGCTCAGTTGGTAGAGCGCTTGACTGTTAATCAAGATGTCGTCAGTTCGAGTCTGTCAGCCGGAGCAAAAGAGGACCGAGGATGAATATCATCCTCGGTCTTTTACTTGATTTTTGGTAAGAATTTTATATCTCTGTTGAAATAATATATGCTGTCATTATGATATGAAGGAGTCAAGAATTTATGTTTGTACTAGCCATAATTGATATCAAGAAAAATTGGATTAACTAATACGAGCTATAATACTTTAGGCAATTCTACTTAAAGCATTTTGTTTTAGTATGGCATTTTCTCTTTCTGATATGATTCTAGAAGTTCTGTTATAAAAGCTGGATAGCCTGTGGTGTGCTCTGAATTTACTCTATTTTGTGGTTAATTCCCTTTTACACAGTCATTAAAAGATGGATTAAGCACAGCCCTGCAATTATGTATAAAGGCCTTAAACATGAATTTTATTTTCTTACTGTGATCAACGTCTTTATTGCATTGCTGATACATTTTTAGGGTATTATTTTTTGAAATAATAGCTAAACATATTAGCACTCTTATCGTTAGCTAAATAAAACCAAGAAAAAATCCTGTTGATACGATGCTACAAGTCATTCAGTTAAAAGTGTTAGTAATCTGATTTTAAGACTACCAATGACACTTAGATCCACATTTTGAAGTATCAAGCTGTCAGTGACAAAAAAATATTTTAAAAAGTACTTGTATGATTGCGCTTTTATTGATATATTTAATTATATTATAAGACAGTAATAAATATGGAGAAATATATGACATTACCATGTGCAGAAAAAGTTTTAAAAAGTGCATTAACCGAAAATATTCGTACTAAATATACCGTTAGCCTATTTTGTAGAGAGGCAAAAATAGATCGTGGAACGTTTTATAATCATTATCGCAACCTTTCTGATTTATTTTTGTCAGTTTTGACTCTGCAAATGAAAAGAGCCCTGAAGTGTCAGAACTCGGAACACCTTAATAGCATTTTTTATCGTTTGCTTAAAGTGATAGCTGAAAATAAGTTTTTCTATTTCAATATAATTTCTCTTGCCAATGACCCTTATACCTTTTATGCTGTATTGCGTAAAGAATTAGCATTTGCTATTGAAGAGTATTTACGACCGCGAACTGCTTTTTCAGTAAGAAAAGTTGAGTTGATTTCAAATGCTATATATACTGTTATCAATCATTGGGTAAAAGGATTTTGTCAGCAGGATATTCGCGATGTTTATCAAACGATTGGGTTATTATTGGTAAATTTGGAAGAACCAGAAAAATTGTAAAATAGTTAGTTATAAATATGATTTGTAAAGAAAAAATTGAGCAAGTAAAAGCAGTTTTGTTAATGCCAATTGAAGCGATAACAGGTAAGAATCAGTTGTTTAAACATCAAAATAAGATCTATTCTAGTCAATCGTATTATTCAGGACCTGACCAGGATATGACTGATTTAGTAGTGGGGTATTACGAAATAATCTACCAAAATATTATTCCTAATCAGCATATATTGCGTAAGTCGTCTGACTATTTAAATGCAAAATTTGAAAATAATAGTTTTGCTGGTGATACTATGAATAGTTTTAACTGGATTGCCAATCTGACACCTGAAGCTGGCAAAAATTCAACACAAAGAACAGCTTACAATAACTGGCCCAAGTATTTACAGAATTATTTTCAAGAGTATCATTGTCTGGCCAACTTTTGGCTACTACCTTCTAAAATTGGTAGGGGAGGTATGGTTAAAAGTAAGATAGAATTAATGTGTCCCAAGTCAAAAAATAGCTGTCACGATTATATGGATTTATACCTAGAATATATATTTGAAAATTGGGCTGAACTAAGTATGAAATCCACTGAAAATGAGTATTTTAGTCAATTTACTGATTGGGTTGATTTTGTTAAGCAACATTTTTTATATAAAATATATACTGATGGAAATTATCACGTTGTTATGTATAGTCAAAGTAAAGATCCAAAATTTATGGTAAAACACATAATGAAAATGATAGCACTAAGAGCAGATGCAATTGCTAATTCTAAATTTAATGGGGAATTGTATAATTATTTTGTCGAGTGTGGATTAATCGGAAAGAATAGTAAAGGTACGATATAATATATTAAGTATAGCGTTCGGGGTAATTAACGAAATGGAGAAATTCTATCATGATTATATATGCGACTAAGCAAACTTTTGAGCGCTACAAAATAGTAGAGCCACAAAATTTATCAGATCCAATTAAACGAGAGCTCGCTGAACAAATAATTCAACAGGAAGCAACTGATCCATTGCTTGACTGGGGTGCCAAAATTTTTTATTTTGATAGGCGCAAATGTTTGCAATTATCTAATTTTGCCAGCAAGTTTACGTTATTTCTATTTGATATTAAACTAGCTGATATGGACGATTTGGGGAGTTTCATTGTTACCTATTTATTGAGACTCTATGATAGTGATACCCAAATGATTGCTGCACTTCATAAAATGTTTGAAGCAAGTCCAGTAGTTGTTTTTGATAGACTTAAAAATCGGAGTGCTATTGCGACTTTGAATCTTGCTCAACGTGAAGTAGTCGATGAAAAGTATGATCTTTATGATTTTTTTGAAGGGAATGTTTTGAACACCTTAAAAATAAATCATTTTGTTAACTTTAGACGATTAGTTACGATTAAGCTTAATGATAAGCGAAAATATATCTATCCTGGTGAAAGGTTCAGAAAGTTATTGGTGGAAAGATATAGGTAAGTAAAGGTGATTGTGTATGAGTGATCATTTGGAAAAAATAAAAAATGATTTTTGTAAATTATATCCACTTTTTAATATAAAGCTGATTTTGGATCTAATGACATGGTTGGGTATTATTTTATGGATATTTTTTGTTTGTTACACTTTTTTGAAGTTATATCCTTTTTCGTGGGGAAAAATTTTTGTTTTCTTATTATTGTTAGTTTCAACAGCTATATATTGTGCATACTTTGAAATAAAAGTTCGACCTAAGTATGCAATTGCTAAACCTAAAATTTCTGATTTTTTGGAAGTTTTAAGTAAGTATAATATAAAAAATGAAAGACAAGTTGATTTGCTTATAGATGAAATTGATCATAATATAAAAATTACTAAAGAAAAACAAAACGATTTTGTCAAGATTTTGATGTTTGTGCTTAAACTCATTGGAGGAATAGTTTCTGTAATAGGTGTGGGTTCTTTTACAGCATTATTGAGCTCTAAACAAATAATTTTATCTTTTGATGACATAAAAAATTTCGCTTTATCACTTATGCAATCTATCGCAGTAGTCTTTGGCTTTTTAGGTTTTTGTATTATGACTTGGGAACCTGTAGCAGTAAATAGATATGCTGGAGGGTTGAGGCTAGCTAAAACTAGAGAGATTTTATTAGATGTTAAGCTTTATCTAAATAAGTATTAGAAGCTGGTGTTGATTTATGGTTGTTCTATCCTCATTCTACAATCTATGGTGTCAGAAAAATAAATATAATAACGAAAATTAGGTTCTTGTATAACAAATGATACAATATATCACATGATAATGAGAATTATGTTTCGATTTCTTATCTTGAATGGTCTACTAAAATAGCTAAATATTTTGTGAATAAAAAAATTTAAAAGGGCTGTTTGATTCATATTATCTATTAGTGTCTATATTTCATAACCAAACTAAGGTTATTACTAACAAGTAATAACCTTAGTTTTTTTCTTTAATTCTGTTAATTGTTCAGATTCTTCCTTATCAGTAATTAGAGCCGTGATTTTTTGCCAATCACAAATATTATAAAGACTTTTCTTATTGAATTTTGATTTATCGCCAAGAATATAACTTTTTTCAGCTACCTTTAAAATATTTTGGTCGATAAATGCATCTGATGATGAGGGACTTGTTGGACCAGCAAAATTTGCAAAGCCATCTGTGCCTAAAAAACACAGATCAACTCGCACTTGGTTGATTTGATTAACTGTCCAGCCGCCATAAACTGAAGAACTATTTTTTCTTAATTTACCACCGAAAAAGGAAACTTGATTGTCAGTTGCTAATAAAATTTCAGCAATAGGTAATGAGTCAGTAAATATTTTATAGCCCTTTTGACCAATAAAAAGTTTAGCCAATTCGACAATTGTACTGCCTGTACCTAAAATTAATGAACTTTTAGGTGGAATTAGAGTGAATGCTTTTTTAGCTAATAATTGCTTTGAATCGTTATTTTCCAGTTCTCTAGTTTGAAATGGGTGTTCAACAGAGTGTTGTTTAAGAGTTGCTCCACCATGCTGTTTGATTAGTAGACCTTGTTTTTCCAAAAAGCTTAAGTCTTTTCGAATAGTTTCGTATGATACGTTATACTTTTTGGACAATTCTCCCACATAGACAACGCCGGTTTTCTTTATTTCTGACAAAATTAGATTTCGTCTTTCTTCCATTAATTGCATAAAATTACCTTCTATTTCAAACATTATTTACCAGAATAACATAATAAAAATAAAATAAAAAATTAGTTGGCTTTTATTGGCTATTAGCGATAATTAGAGCAGATAAATTCCAATAAGCCAATTATTACCTATTGACACCAATTAAAACAAACTGTATGATTTAGTTGTTGTAATGAAAGCGTATTAACATAATAGGAGGAATAATTATGAAGACAAAAATCGCTTTAGCTTCAGATAATATTGGCTTTGCCACTAAAGAAAAGCTAAAAAAATATTTGCTTGAGGAGAAAGATGCGGAAATTGTATTTGATCCAGTAAAATCACCTAAAGATGGTGAGAATACTTTTGCTAGATTAGCAGATGATATGGCTGAGGCTATTCAAAAAGATGCTTGTCGATTAGGTATTTATATTTGTGGGACTGGAATTGGTTTTACTTGTCAAGCTAATAAACACTGGGGGATTCGTGCTGTTGCAGTTACTGATCCATATTCAGCACAAAGAGCTAGATTGAGTAATAATGCTCAAATTATTGGGTTAGGTTGCCGAGTAAATGGTTTTGAATATATGAAACAAGTTGTTGATGCGTGGTACGACAATCCATTTAAATTTGAAACAGCAAGAGAAAATTCAAAAAAGAATTTACTTGAGGCAAAGGCAGATGATGATCGTTGGTTAGAAAAACCTAATTATATAGCTTGGAATATGGGATTTAGTCCAGAGTAAATGGAGAGTAAAAATCATGGCAATAGTAACGCAATTTATTAATGATATTGGAAACTTTATTTTTATACCTTTTATCTTTTTTATATTTATGATTCTGCTAAAAAGACCAATCACAGAGGCAATTCAATGTGCAATGAAAGTTGGAATTGGTTTTATCGCTCTGACTATGGTAATTGACTTTATGCTAGATAAAATGAGTCCAGCAGTTAGGGGACTGGCCAAAGCAACTGGCTCATCACTTTCGGCCATTGATGTTGGTGGTGCTGCTACTGCAGTTATGGGGTTTGGATCGAGTTTAGGTGCGATTATAATTCCGTTGTGTGTTGTAACCAATATTATAATGCTGGTTCTCAAATTAACGGATTGTGTAAATGTAGATGTTTTTAATTTGCATCAAAATGCTTCAATGGGAGCAATTGTTTATGCTTATTCTGGTAATTTTCTCTATGGTGTATTAACAGCAGCATTATTTCATGTATGGGCTTTAATAGCTGCCGATTTAGGTGCTAAGCAAAATCAAGAATACTTTGGGTTGCCTGAAGGAGTTTCGATTTCACATCCAGTTGCCAATACATATTTAATTTTTGCTTATCCATTTAATTGGTTATTCGATCATATACCTGGTTTAAAGAAATGGAATATTACTGCAGAAAGTATTCAAAAGAAATTTGGTATCTTTGGTGATCCAATTATTGTTGGATTCTTTATTGGACTATTATTAGGATTAATTGGGTACGGGTGGTCTGATCCATACCATACAATCATTTCCAGTATTCAATTAGGGATGTACTTGGCGGCGGTTATGCTGTTACTGCCAAAAATGACCTCGATTATGATGGAAGGTCTGGTTCCTTTATCTAATGCAGCTCGTAAAATGCTAGTTAAAAAATTCCCTAACCGAAATATCACGGTCGGTATGGATACCGCCTTAATTGTTGGTAATCCTTCAGTTATTGCTACATCATTACTACTAATCCCAGTAATTGTTATTTTGGCTGTAATTTTACCTGGTAATAAGGTTATGCCACTAGGCGATTTATCGCAGTTCGTATTCTTTATTGCCTGCATGCTACCTGTATTTAAGGGTAATATCTTAAGAACATGGTTAACTTCGATTGTAACTTTTGGTGGTGGATTATATATTGCATCTTGGATGACCCCAGCGACAAATGAAGTTTTCCATAAGTTTGGTGCTGGAGCTAAGGCTGGTGTGATGTATTCTTCGTTAAATCCATCTGCGAATCCATTTACTGGACTGTTTGCAGCAGCTACCCACATTGGAATTTTCGGTTTTATCTTAATTGGTCTGATACTTGTATCCGTAGGTTATTTATTGAAAAAGCGTGAGAATAAAATAGCTTAAGTTAGTGAATAAGTAGGTAGACATTATAAATAGTTAATTATAGGAGAAATAATTATGAAAAAAATTTTGGTAGTTTGCGGAAATGGGATTGCATCATCATCAATTATGGTATCTGTGTTGCAAGACTATTTAAAAGAAAATAATTTAGAAGCACAAGTCGATAAAGCTTCGATATCTGATTGTTCAGCAGATCGTTTTAATAGCTACGATTTGGTGGTGTCTTCAACTAAATTGGCGACACCTGGTATTACGACAAAGGTCATTGTTGGCGCTGGTTTGCTAACTGGAATTGGTGAAGAAGAAATCTATTCTGCAGTCAAGCAGGAACTGCAAAAGTAACGAGGATAAACATGGAAGTTGAAATTTTTGTAAAAGATGCAGATAAGTCAGTTAATAGTTATCAAGATGCTATTCAGTTTGCGGGAAATTTAATGCTACAGTCGGCTAATATTGATGCTAAGTATATTGATGCTTGTATTGATCGAGAAGTAGATTTTCCTACAGGTCTATTACTTCAAAATGGATCTGGTGTAGCTATGCCACATGGAGATGCCAAATTAGTTCGTCATGATAGTGTAAGTTTAGTAAGAATTCCACAAGGTGTAGAGTTTGGCAAAATGGAAGATAAGGATCAAAAAGTTAAATGCAGTTTAGTATTTAATTTAGCTTTAACTTCAGGCGAAAAGCATATCACGGTACTACGCAAGTTAGTTTCTTCTTTTCAAAATCCAAGCTTTATTGATTATTGTAGTTATGAAAAAGCAGCAGAAGTTAAAAAATATGTATCTGAGACTTTATTAGCAGAGAAAGAATAAAAAATTTGGAATATTTGGATTTAATTATTAATGAAGTAAACAGTTTGTCAGAAAAAATAGTTCCTGCTCAAACCCAAAAGTTAGTAGATAATATTTTACATGCTAAACATATTTTGGTTTCTGGTGCTGGTCGATCTGAATTAATGGGTAGAGCATTTGCTAATAGACTGGTTCATTTAGGTTTGTCAGTTAATGTGGTAGGCGATATTACGTGTCCACACACTCAAGAAAATGATCTTTTGCTATTAATATCGGGTTCAGGTGAAACTAAAAAGTTGCTTGTTGAGGCTCAGCAGGCAGTGGATAATCATGTTAAAGTAGCAGCTATAACTGCAAATAGCAGTTCTAGTTTAGGAAAAATTGCAGATGATATATTGGTTATTCCCGCTCAAAGTAAAAAGTCTAAAATAATGACTTCATCGCAGCCTATGGGAGCTTTATTTGAACAAGCGAGCTTATTAGTTTGTGATAGTCTGGTATTAAATTTAATGCAAAAATTGGGTGAAACTAACGAGTCAATGTCTGCGCGACATGCAGATATTGAATAAGAAATTAATATAAGAATGGTTCATTGATTTTATATATAGAGAAAGTTTCTGGATTTAGAACTTTTTAGGATAATTTATTTAAGTTATTCTAAAAGGTTCTTTTTAATAAAGACTTAAAGCCATTGCTCAGTATGATTCTGCATGTTATTCTAAAACTGATACTAACGATTTTAGTGGACATGAGGGAAAACAAGAATGAAGCAAAAGCATAATCTATATGAATTTAAAGCGACTTTAAAAGGCAGTAAAACTAAAATTTGGCGCCGTTATAAAATTGATGGTCAACACGACATGGTTTATTTAGCAGATGCTACAATGGCATTATTTAAGATGTTTCCTGGAGTGTATCTTTATGCCTTAACTTATGTGCGTAGCAGTATTATTCAAACAGAATTGCGTAGATTAAAACGAGGAGCTAATCAAGAACATAAAGCTCTAGCAGAAATGATAATGTTGGCATTACCAACTTTTGATACTAAGTATTTAATGCCATGTGATACTGAGGAAAATTTGCTTGAAGCTGATTTGGCGCCAGATGACTTTACGCCAGGGTTTGTTAAACTGCAAGATAGTGGTCTTAAAAAAGATGCTGAATTATTACTGGAGTATGATTTTGGTGATGGCTGGGAAGTATCGATTAAGGTTGAAAAAGTTGAAGCAATTGCTAATACAGATATGTTACCAACTGAGATTATCAAGGGCAAAGGCTATGGTATTATTGAAGATATTGGTGGTACTTGGGGATTGAATGATTATCAAGAATCATACGAACAAGGACAAGTTGATCCAGATATAATTGATTTTTTTGGTGGTGAAGAAGTTGATTTAACTGAATTTAATCTCGAAGACGCAATAGCAGATGTCAAAGATATTGCTGATAATCAAATTTATCGTCTAGATTTTGAATAGTTAAAGGAGAAATTTATTTTGCAACTTAGGGAAGTTAAATGGGGCAGGCCAGAATATCGTGATTTTAAGCAGCTCTATTTAACGGCTTTTCCAGGATGGGAGCGATTTCCAGTTATGGCTTTGACGATGATGGCTTGGCATAAGAATGTTCATTATACGGTGCTGTATGATCAAAATAAATTTTGCGGATTGGCTTATTATGTTGAAGGAGAAACGGCTGTTTATTTGGCTTATTTGGCAATTAATGATCAGTTGCGCGGTCAGGGATATGGCACTAAAATATTAACTTTTCTGAAAAACGAATTTGCTAGTAAAGAAATTATTCTAGATATTGAGCCAGTAGTTGCAGAAGCTGAGAATTACCAGCAGCGTCTTAGTCGCTTGCGTTTTTATGAGCGCAATGGCTTTAAGCAGACTAAGTATGATTTAGTAGAAAAACGTGGGCATACCCAGGTAATGTCGACTAGTAGTGAGTTTGATCCTGTGATTATGACCAGAATTTTGCGACAGATGAGTTTTGGCTTATATCGTTTTACAGTTGAGCATAGATAATTAAAGCACATGCGTAGGCATGTGCTTTTTGTGTGGTCTAAATTTCTTTTTTCATGATTTCTCGTAGAACATTCTCTTTTAATTTCTTACTATCAATCTTGGTATATTTTTCGTAGCCACGTGCCAAAACATCACAGAGATAAAGTTGAGAAATTTGTCCAGCCACCGAACCAATACTAGTGAATTCGCTAACTGCAGTTTGCAATTTGGTGTTGGCAAGTTCAGAAACTGGTGAACTTAAATCATTGGAAATGGTAATGATTTTGGCACCATTTTTTTTGGCTAACTTTAGAGAATCATATAAGTCCTTGGTATGACCCGAAAGGGATATGCCAACCACAACGTCATCGTTACTTAAAAGTGAACTGATTTGTATTTTGATGTGTGGGTCAGTCTCGGCTATAATCAATTTTTCTATTAATCAGTCTTTGAAATCAAATAAAACAGTAAATATCTTTTATTCATACCCCGAAAATAAAAAACAACTTTTCATTTCTGCGTGAAAAGTTGTTTTTATTTATTTGAATTTTTATAGTAACTTCAAGAAAACGGAAGCAATAATGACTGAGGCAACTGATACTGTGGCAAAGCCACCAACTAGCATCTTCGGCAGCATTTGATCAAGCAGGACTGCTTCTTCATCTTTATCCTTAGCTACGTTATGGCAAATTTCAGTAGTTAAAATATAATCTGCTGGAAATCCGAATAAGGCAGTCAGTGAACATGCAAAGGCCATTTCAGGGCTCATCTTGAATGGTTTTGCCAAAATTGCGGAAGCCAAAAACATCCCTAAAATTCCTAAGAACATTAAAACTACGATTTGTAAGAAAACTTTACCGATGATTTGCGGTGTCGTGACGCTTAATTGCGAGAAGATATAAGCCAATAAGCCGTACATCAACCATTGATAAACGTTAGCCTTGTTTAATGCACTGTCTTCTAAAAAGCCGAGTTGGTGAGCAATAACTCCGAAGATTAGACAAACTACGTTGGCATTTAAGTCAAAGTGAAGAACTTTCAATAAAAAGGCAGAAAACGCATTGGCTAGCAATGCTACTAGACCGACTTTTACGAGAATAAAAGATGCAGTATGGTATTCTTCTGGTAATTTTGACTTTTTAGTAAGTTCTGTTTCTTCTTCTTGGCTAGTTGATACACTCAGGTTGCCTTTTTGGTATTCACCAGCAACACGTCGTCCTTCACGCTTAAGCATCCAAGCGGTTAACGGATAGCCAACTACTGAGTGCATAACGAACATGGCAATTGGCAAGGCAACTAAACCGGTAATCCCAGCTGCTTTAAGACCATTAGTCATTAGCAGTGCAGAAACTAAACCACCAGTTAGCGGTGGAACGGCAGCGATGACCGTGTGCCAATCAAAAATTTTACTACCGATTGTTAGAGTTAGCAGAATGGTTCCAGCAACTCCTAATAGTGAAATACAGACTGCTTTCCATTGCTGAATTAATTGCTTTAAATTCATTAAAGTTCCTAAGTGAACCAATAATAACGAAATACAAATGTTAGCAAAGTCTGGCCCAAAGGAAGCTTTAGCAACGATATCTTTGGGTAAAAACGTCCAATAGCCAACGGCAAAGAGGACGGCGGTAATAAAAACTGACGGTACGTATGCATTAGTAATGGAAGATACCCATTCACCTATCATTAGAAAAAGCATAACTGCTGTAAAAGCTAGTACGGCATACAACGCTGGACTCATAATGTCACCCCTAAATTAAAATAAAATTATAATATGTAAAAATTGTATGCTTACGATTATAAGAGAACTTTTCGGATTAATCAATAACTTTTTTAATTTAATCTTGTAAAAAAGTAAAGCTAACCTTAAAATAAAATTACTAAATTAATTTTTGATCTAAAAAAGGAGGAAATATGGCTACCTTATTTTCTAATTGTAATTTATTTGATGCTGAGACGGCTAAGATGCAGGATAATGCGTGGTTATTGGTAGATGATCAGGGGCTTATTCAGGCTAGCGGCACGGGTCCAGCGCCTGCGGCCGAGCAAACAGTTGATTTGCATGGACAATATATAGTTCCAGGGTTAATTAATGCGCATACTCACATCACAATGGATCCAATGAATAATCGAACGGCATTTGTTAGTGAAACCGAGGCTACGGTAAATGCTTTAAAGAATTTGCAAACTTTACTTAAAAATGGAGTAACTACGATTCGTGATTGTGGTGCATTTTCTGGTGCTGATGTGAAGCTGATGAAGTTAATGCAACAAGGTAAAGTCCTGGGTCCAGAAATTGTTCCGTCAGGCCGACCAATGAGCATTACTGGTGGTCACGGTGATTTTCCAGAAGGTGAAGATGGTGACACAATTTGGGGACATTTGACCAATTCAGCCAGTGATATGCGCCAGGCAGTGCGTGAAGAGTTTAAGCATGGGGCGAAAAATATTAAGGTCATGGCAACTGGTGGCGTGATGTCGCCAACTGACCGCGTTGATGATACTGAACTGAGCGCTGAGGAATTAAATACGGCGGTTGAAGAAGCTCATTCCAAACATATGACTGTGGCTTCTCATGCACAAGGAAATCGCGGAATTCAACTGTCAATTGAGGCAGGGGTTGATTCAATCGAACACGGAATCTTTATCGATGAACAGCAAGCTGCCTATATGAAAGACCATAATATTTGCTTGGTTCCAACCCTTAATGCACCACAATGTATTGCTGATGCACCAGAAGGAGTTTTACCAGACTATATGCGTAATAAAAACGCGGAAATCAAGGAACTATTCTTTAATAATGTTGGTATGGCTATCAAGCACGGTGTGCGAGTGGTCGTTGGTACAGATGCCGGTACGCCATTTAATCGCTTTGATAACGGTACGACTACCGAGATGAAGTTGCTGGTAGAAGTTGGCGCAACTCCGCTCCAGGCATTACTGGGTGCAACCAAGTATGCGGCAGAATTGCTGCAGGTTGATGAACATTGCGGCACTTTGACTAAAGGCAAGCAAGCTAACTTTTTGGTTTTATCGGCTAATCCATTAGTTGATGTTGCGGCACTTGAGCAAGTTGATAAACAGGTTTACCAGGCAGGAAAATTAATTAAATAATTTAGGAGAATTTACATGACTAAAACAGTTTATACTAACGTTAATCTTTATGACGGTGAACGTGAAGCAGTCCAGGAAAATAGCTATCTGCTAGTTGATGACACAACTGGTAAAATTACTGCAATTGGTACTGGGAGTGCGCCAGCAGCTGATCAAACAGTTGACCTAGCTAATAAGTACGTAATGCCAGGTCTAATCAACTGCCACGATCATATGATTATGGATTCTAATGATCCAACTGGTGGTACGGCAACAGACGTTGTGAAAACTACTGTCAATTCAGTTAAGAACCTGCATACTTTGTTGAAGTCAGGTGTAACTTATGTTCGCGAATGTGGTAGCACTTATGATATTGATATTTCAATTAGTGAAATGATTGCTGATGGCAAGATTGATAAGGTGCCAGAAGTAATGCCGTCTGGTCGCCCATATTCAATGACTGGTGGTCACGGAGATATGCCTAATTTTGGTCATTTAGTTGATTCTCCAGATGAAATGCGTAAAGCAGTGCGGCAAGGAATGAAAAAGGGTGCCAAAGCAATCAAAGTTATGGCAACTGGTGGTGTGATGACCAAGAACGATTTTATGACTGATCCACAACTCAGTGTTGCCGAAATTCACGCTGCTGTTGAAGAAGCACATCATAAAAATCTGATTGTGGCTGCACATGCCGAAGGTAATCCTGGGATTATGAATGCAATCAAGGCTGGTGTTGATAGTATCGAACACGGTTTTTATGTTAATGATGAAGAAATTGACTTAATGCTGAAGCAGGGCACTTACTTAACACCAACGGTGGTCGCTGATTGGGCCTTTCCAACTTATGCCAAGGGTAAAGTGCCAGAATGGGAAATCAAAAAAGCAGCTGATGCATTGGATGATCTACGTAAAAATATTACGCATGCTAAAGAACGTGGCGTTAAGATTACTTTGGGAACAGATGCTGGTACACCATTCAATGATTTCTCAATGACGCCGGTTGAACTACAATTGCTGGTTGAACAAGGGTTTACTAATTATGAGGCACTTAGAACTAGTGTTAATTCAGCTAAGTTGATGAAGATTGACGATGAATATGGCACTCTAGCAGCAGGTAAATATGCCGATTTCTTAGTTTTAAATGAAAATCCGCTGGCTGATGTACATGCGGTTGCACAAGAAGATAAGGCAGTTTATAAAAAGGGTAAACGTGCATATTAAGTTGACAAGCTTAAATTATGATGATAGATTGTCTGTATAATTAAATATTATATATTTCAAAAAAGCAGAATAGTTGTTTAGATTTATCTTTAAAGAGAGCTGGCAAGTTGGTGAAAGCTGGTAGGTAATGAACAATGAAGATGGGCTTTTGGTTGATGACTGCTAGTGATATTGAGCTAGTAGCGGAGTTGTATCCGTTATCATTACAAGCTATTGTTTGATAGCTAGTGAGGCTTATTATGTGAGTAATAAGTGAATTTAAAGGTGGTAACACGAGCACTCGTCCTTAGATTGGGATGAGTGTTTTTTTATTGGAAATTTTTGGAGGTATTACAAAATGAGTCAAACCGTTTTTATTAACGCTAATCTGTTTGTTGGTGATCAAGATAATTTACAATCAGATAGTTATATATTGATTAATGATGAAACTGGTAAAATTGAAGAAGTGGGCACAGCTAGACCACCTAAAGCTGACAAGACGATAGATTTGAGTAATAAATATGTGATGCCTGGACTAATTAATTGTCATACCCATATTATTAACGATCCGCTAACTGCCGATGGTGATTCAAAAGCAGGTGCAGTTGTCGCAACCGTGCGAGCTGTCGATCATTTGCATGATTTATTACGTTCAGGTGTAACTTATATTCGCGAATGTGGCAGTACTTTTGAGATTGACATTGAACTTAATGAATTAATTAAAGCCGGTAAATTGACTAGAGTTCCGGAAATTTTGCCATCAGGACACCCATTTTCGATGACTGGAGGCCATGGAGATGGTCCTAACTTTGGTATTTTAGTTGATTCTCCAGATGAAATGCGTAAAGCAGTGCGTCAAGAAATTAAGAAGGGTGCCAGAGCTATCAAAGTTATGGCCACAGGCGGCGTAATGACTGAAAATGATGCCTTAGACCAGCCTCAACTTAGTGAAGCAGAAATTCGAGTAGCTGTGGAAGAAGCGCACCATAAGGGCTACGTGGTCGCAGCGCATGCTGAAGGTAATCCCGGCATTATGAACGCCATTAAAGCTGGAGTTGACAGTATTGAACACGGTTTTTACGTCAATGATGAAGAAATTGATTTAATGCTTGAAAAAGGGACTTATTTAACACCAACAATTGTCGGTGCTTGGGCATTTATGGAATATGCACCCGGAAAAATTCCAGATTGGGAAATGGCTAAAATTTCGGCAGCTTGGAAAGATTTAAGGGGTAATATTACTAAAGCCAAAAATGCTGGTGTACCAATTACCTTAGGAACAGACGCTGGTACGCCATTTAATGACTTCACGATGACTCCACAAGAATTGCCGTTACTAGTTGAGCAAGGATTTACTAATTTTGAGGCTTTGCAGACCAGTTTGAATTGTGCCAAGTTGATGAAGATTGACGATGAATACGGCACTCTGGCAGCAGGTAAGTATGCAGATTTCTTAGTTTTAGATGAAAATCCATTAGCTGATATTCATGCTGTCGTACAAGTAGATAAAGCAGTTTATAAAAAGGGCAAACGGGCATATTAAATTGGCGATAGCACAAATAAATCTTTCATATTATATTAATTTAAGTTAAAATGCTAATTAAGTAATTTAACTTAAAGGAGGATTTATTTAATGAAAGCTTTACTATATAATATTACGCCAGAACAGATGCCTCACGTGCAAAGCTGGCGTAAACATCATCCAGATGACGAAATCGAAACTACTGAAGATATTCTTGATGCGCAAACAGTCACTCAGGCACAAGGCTTTGATGTGGCTAGTGTCATGCAAGTAGTGGATATTGCTGATGAAGCTGTATATCAAAAACTTGCTGACTATGGCATTAAGCATTTGGCGTTGCGTTCAGTTGGTTATAATATTGTCAATTGGAAATATGTGCATAAATACCATATGCTTATTACTACGACGCCAGCTTATTCACCACGGGCAATTGCCGAAAATGCGCTGACTTCAGCAATGTTTTTATTACGAAACTGGGGTCAAATTTTCCAGAATGAGCAAAAGCTTAATTTTGTTCGTGAACCAAATTTGATGAGTGATGAGATTTATAATCAAACAGTTGGTATTATTGGTGTAGGCAGAATCGGTAGTGCTGTAGCGGAGATGTTCCATGCGCTAGGAGCCAAAGTCATCGCCTATGACGTGGTTGAAAATGCTGCTAATGAAGCTTTTGTCGAATATACCGATTTTGATACTGTAATTAAAGAGGCCGATATTTTGACCTTGCACACACCGCTTGATCCAGGGATGGAAAACATGATTAGCTCTGAACAATTCAAGCAGATGAAGAACTCTGCCTTGGTTATTAACCAAGCTCGTGGTCCCTTAATTAACACGGTAGATTTGATTGACGCGCTAAAGCAAGGAGAGATTGCTGGTGCAGCGCTAGATGTGTTGACTGAAGAAAATGAATTTTTTGAGAAGCAATTTACTGATATGTCTGAACTGCCTGAAACTTATCAGGAACTAGCTAAGATGCCCAATGTAGTAATTACACCGCATTCAGCCTACTATACTAAGACCTCAGTTAAAAACATGATTGAACATAGTTTGATTGATATGAAACGAGTTTATGAGGGTAAAAAGCCAGTTTATCCAGTTAATCTGTAATTATAATTTTAAAAATGATCAACTTTTGGTTGGTCATTTTTTAGTTGAATTATCTAAAATCTCCCTTTTCGCTTATAATTAAATTACTGGTATAATTAATCAGTCTAGCTTAAAAATTAATATTGGGGGTTAGCAATGAAGAGATTTCATCATAAATTTACGCTGCCGGCGATTTTGATTTTGTTGGTAATTACGATAGGGCTGCTTCTGATTAGTTTGACTAATTATAAAAAACAAACTACGTTGCCAGCCAATTCTACTGCCAGCGCAATTGGCGTTGAATTAAATCAAGACTTTGGCTATCTTGATCTGCACCAACTGCAATCCAACGGCATTTCCTTTGTCTATTTGCGTAGTACCCAGGGCAGATCATATTTTGATGATGATTACTTAATTTATCGCGATCAGATTTTAGCAACTAAATTGGCTTTTGGTACGGTCGTTGCATATAGTAATGAATCAACTCCATTGCAGCATTATCGTTATTTTATGAAAAAGGTCGGTGCGAATACTGGTAGTTTGCCGATTTTGATTGAACCAGCTGTTAGCGAGCGCAATCCGCGTTATTTACAGCAGATGGGCCAGTTTTGTCAAATGCTTATGCAGCAAGGAAAATCGGTAATGGTCGATTTAGAAGTTAAATATCAAAAGTACTTTCCTGATAATATTAAATTTATGGCAGATAGTCCCAAAGCACCCAGTAGATTACAGTATGCGTTTTGGCTTTATACTAATAATGGCCATGTCAAAAATGTTGCGGGACTAGAAGAAGGTGGTGTAACTATGATTACTTATAATGGTACAGTTACCCAATATAAACAGAAATATGGACAATTAACACAATAATGAAACAAGAAATTCAAACAATTTTAACTAAGTTAGGTTATCAAAAACCAACTTTAATTCAAAAACGGACATATCAAGCGATTCTAAATGGCAATAGTTGCATTGGCTTAGCTAAAACTGGGACTGGAAAAACCTTAGCGTATGCGCTGCCAGCGCTAGAAAAGACGTTAAAGGGCCAACCAAATAGTTTAATTATCATTGTACCGACAACAGAATTGGCAGTGCAGATTAGTCATGCAATTAATCCAATTGTAAATGCTTTAGATTTAAAGGCTATCAGTCTAGTGGGAGCTGGTAATCGTCAGCGACAAGAGCAGAAGCTAAAAAAGCAACATCCGGAAGTAGTGGTTGCTACACCAGGTCGCTTTTTTGATTTCTTTTCTAGTAATCGCATTAAAGTTAGTCAGATTAAGACCCTAATTATTGACGAGGCTGATGATATTTTAGAGTTTAGTAAAAAAGAATTGCTGAGTTCATTAGGACAAAATCTTGCTACTGATAGTCAAATTTTATTATTCGGTGCAACAGAGTCCGAAATCACGCAGGAAGCTGAAACAATTTTTGCACGTAAATTTAGAGTAATTGATGTACGGGATGAGCAACCGACAACTCTTGAACATTATTTTTTACAAATTGATAATGCACATAAGATTGATTTTGTGCAACGGCTTAGCCGACTTGATCATTTCAAAGGAATTTTGTTTTTTGATTCTAATCAAACGATGATGCGGTTCGCTGGTATTTTTGCTCATACTAAAACTAAATTTACTTTGCTGGCTAATGAATTTAGTAAACAAAAAAGAGCTCAGGCTTTGCAAGATTTTCAGTCTGGTAAGATTAATTTGTTGTTAGCAACTGATTTAGCTGCACGCGGCCTTGATATTGCGGACGTAACTTATGTAGTTAATTATGATTTGCCAAGTGAGCAAAATACTTATTTGCATCGTGCTGGTCGCACGGGACGGATGGGAGCGCATGGCTATGTGGTTACCTTAGGTGATGATCATGACTTGCGCGATCTAAAAAAATTATTACCTGATCTAGAAATTGAACGGGTGTATTTTGCTGGGAATAAGTTAACTACCAAGTTGCCTAAGTCTAAATCCGTGGTACCTGAACTGAAGGCACCAACTACTAGTAAAAAGCCTAAACATAAGAAACGGCATAATAAAAATAAGGGCTATCATCCACATTACTTAAAGCAGAAGGAGCAAAAATGAGTCGCTTAGTAGATTGGCTTGAGGATTACGTATTACCGTTAGCAAGTAAACTAGGACAGACACGCTGGCTGGTTTCGTTGCGGGATGCTTTTGTTTCGGTAATGCCGATTACCATTGCTGGATCAGTTGCCTTGCTGGTTAAGAGTTTGATTGCAGCAGCAAAAACTAATCTAGGCTGGAAAACTTTTGCGTGGGCCATGCAGCCACTGGTTTTAATTAGTGACGTAGTTTGGCGGGGCACTTTTGCTTTATTTGCGTTATTTTTAGCCTTGTCTTTAGGTTATCATTTAGCTAAAAATTTTGAGGTAGATTCAATAACTGGTGCAATTGTATCGGTTTCTTCTTTGGCAATGAGCATTGCTAATTTTACGCAAATTACCATTGCTGGACAAAATATTTCCGTTCGGCATGCCTTTGATACTAAGCAGCTTTCAACCACTGGAATTTTTACAGCAATTTTATTTGGTTCGATTGGCGTAGGATTGTTTGTTATATGTTATAAGGCGCGACTTAAAATTCGGTTATCAGCTAATTTGCCTGAAGCACAACAAAGAGCCTTTGATTCACTATTACCAGCGTTAATTGCTATCTTTGGCGTGGGAGCAATTAATTTTATTTTTCAATTTACCACAGGAACGTATTTTGGTAATTGGTTACTTAATTCGATTCAGTTGCCATTGGTAAAAATGGGTCAGGGGTTTGGTATGGTAATGCTAGTTACCTTTTTGATTCAAGTTTTTTGGTTTTTTGGAATCAATGGTCTAAGTGTTTTAGCACCAATTTTGGATTCAATTTGGTTAACTGCCCAGAATGTGAATATTACAGCTGTTCGTGGTGGTAATCCTGCTCCATTATTGTGGGTAAGGGGATCATTTGATGTTTTCGCCTGGTTTGGTGGTGCCGGTGGAACGTTAATGCTTATCGTAGCAATTTTACTTTTTTCTAAGCGAAGTGATTATCGTACAATTGCTAAGGTGGCTTTGGCTCCTGGTGTGTTTAATATTAATGAACCAATTGTTTTAGGATTACCAGTTGTCTTAAATCCTGTTTATTTTATTCCATTTATTGTTGCACCAATGGTTAATGTGGCCTTTTCCTACTGGGTAACCATGATGGGATTGGTAAATCCTGTCCAAGCGGCAATTCCAACCATTATTCCGCCAATTATTGGACCATTTTTAGCTTGTAATTATGACTGGAGAGCAATTGTTTTAAGCGTGATTAATATGCTAATTGCTTTGGCAATTTGGACACCATTTGTTTTAGCCGCGGATAAAATTGCGGATACTAATAGTCCAAGACCATATTTCACCAGACAATATTAATTACTAAAAAGATTGGCTTTTATGCTATAAATTTGGTAAAGTAAGTTTCTAGGTGTTCAGGCCCTGTAGTTCATCTGGATAGAACAATGGTCTCCTAAACCGTAGAGGTGAGTTCGAATCTCACCGGGGTCATTGAAATATGGCTGTAAAGCCTTATAAATTAGTACTTTCAGCTTAGTATGTTAGCCAAATGTTAGCCAAGCTATGCTAAATGCAATTTTTGTGGTTCGTCCATAGAATCTAATGCTTGAGCTAATATTTTTTGTTGGGCAGCTTTCATTTCGTCAATCATGTATGAATAAGTATCCATTGTAATTCCAATATTTGAATGTCCAAGCCTTTTACTGATTTCATACCAGTCAACGTGGTGAGCTACTAAATATGCTACATGGCAATGTCTTAAGCTATGAAAATGGAATCCTTTTTTGTTGATGTTTGCTTTTTTCATACGAACTCTAAGTGCATGGTTAACTGAATTGTTACTTGGTAGCTTGTTATTACTTTCAGCAAACACAAATTTGTGATCATTTTGCTTTAGATCATTAAGAATCTTAATCAATGATTTTGAAATATAAATTGTTCTTTTAGAGCTGCTATTTTTAGGAGCTTTAATTTTTTGAGAAATATAATCGTAAGACTTGTTGATATTGATTGTTTGCTTTTTTTCATCAATATCAGACCACGTAAGAGCCATAATTTCGCCAAGCCGCATTCCTGTATAGGTGGCAGTTAAAATCATATATGGGGTAGTGAATTTATGATTCAGCGAGTCCTTAGTAACCTTAATTAGAGCTTGAATTTCGGCAATTGATAAGTATTCAATATGATGTGTCTTTTTGTCGTTCCAAACCACATTGATTCGATTAGTAAAGTTTTGTGGGACAATTCCTTCATCGTGTGCATCTGAAATACATGCTTTGATAACACCATGCAATTTTTTAACTGTAATCTTGGAATGACTTTCGCCATAATCATTAATGAATTTTTGATAATCATTGCGGCTAATATTATTTATTTTAGTCAGACCAAAGTATTTTCTTAAAATATTAGTTTGACTTGTGTACCGTCTTTTAGTTGCGTCTGTGGTTCCTGGAAGCCGATAGGTAGTTGCCCAGTCCCAGAAGAAATCAACAAATACTGGATTCTCATTAGTAATTTGGTTAGAATTCTTAGCAGAAATTTGTTCGATTTCCCATTTTTTGGCTTCTGCTTTGGTAAAAAAGCCACCTTTGGTTTTATATTTTTTCTTTTTTCCAGACTTCGAATCCGGATCAAGGACATACCAAGATATCTGAACTGTCCATTTTTTACCACGTTTATATATAGACATTTAAAACGCACCTCCAATTGTGCTAAAATAAATTTGAGCGCACTAATAGCGCAGATGATGATTAATCCTACAAGAGTAACGTTTGGCGATGGAACTTTTGTAAGATTTTTTTATTTTAAGTGACTAAATTTATATATCTTGTTATAATACTCTTAAAGGAGGTAATGCTTAATCATGTTTAAAAATCCAAATCTAAAAGTATTTAGAAAAGAATACTTAAGTTCTAAAAAAGAATATTTAAATTCTAAGAGAAGAGTGGATGCGAATATGAAGAAAGCATCTGCTGAATTTGATAAACTCCATAAAGAAAACGAGATTCAATCAGATCAAATAAAAAAGGATATCGAAAAGTACTTATGTTAATTATTCAAAATACATTGCCAAAGGCTTGATGATTCTATCTTCTTTATTAAGCTGAAAAAGCATTTGTAAAAAATACATGGAAAACACTGGCATGATTTCTCCAATTTCAGAAATAGAATTATCAGTTGTAGTATCACTAAATGGTGATGCTATTTTCTTCATGACATTTTCAGTAAAACATGCTTCGATTCTTCCAATTACCGTTAATTTTCTATTGGTGAAATTTGCTGATTGTAATTGAGCTTTATTATACCGAAAGTTCCTTTCGTTTCCGATTACCAAAGAACTGTTAAGCTTAATGAAAATTGTTTCAGGGAACAATCCTTGTAAGGCAATGGCAGAGTCTTTAAACATTTGAAAGCCTTCTTTATTATCTTCGTCAGTAATTAACTTTTCAAGTGAATCATTATCTGTGAAGTCTCTCATTAATCCGAAATCTGTTATACTAAATTCTTGTTTTAACTTAACAAAAGTACCATCAATTTGTTTTGCATGTGTATGCATAAGTTGATCATGCTCTAATTCTTTTTCAATAATATCAATTGCGTGATCACTATACACAGTATCAATTGCGTTTTGACTCATATCAGAATTTCCAATTGTTTCTTGATGTGAATTCTGATTTACGGAATCAAGTTTTCCTTCAGCAAGCTTAGGAATACCACCTTGTATCCCACTGCTTTTACTGGTACCTTCAGAATCCGTTGAACTTGCTTCTGATGTAGTTTGATTTACTTTTCTTATAACTTTTGGAATACCATCTTTTAATTGTGCCAATACAGAATTCATTTCTGTTTCGTCTATATAAACGTATTCTTTAATTGATTTTGTGGCAGTTTGATTTTCTTTTCTTCTATGGCTTTGTCTTCCCATTTTTGCCTCCTAAATATGTTAAAATAATTAAAGAGAGTAAATATCCAATATTACTTTTAATCGATTAATAGTTAAGTTTTCCAGACGAGCTGTTAATCGATTTTTATTTTCCTCCGTGTTTATGCACGGGGGATTTTTTTGTGGGATTATTTTTTGTACTGGAATTGCTTTCCGCAATCCATACAAATCATATCTACCTTTTTAGTCTTTTTACCAGCAAAGCCTGCAAGTGCGCCGACTCCTCCAGTTAGCATTGTTCCAGCAGCTGCTTTCCCAACTGAAAATTTCTTTCTATGCTGGCCTAAAGCAGAAATATTTGTTGATCGACACTTTGGACAACGAACTTTTTTCTGAAATACAGAATCAACCTCTGATATGGCGTCACTAACTGTTTCCAGTTGATCTAGAAAACTCGGCTTACCATCTTTACCCGGCTTAAATAGTCCCATTTTAAACTCCTTTTAAAAATTATTTATGCTAAATTTGTTAGTTGAAGTTATGAACAAATTTTCCTTTTATTCTTAGTAATAATTTAATACAATTGTTATTGAAAGTGCAATTATTATTTTTAGGAGAATAGAATGAAAAAAGTAAAATACTTTATTGTAATGCTGCTTGTACCAATGATTTTATTTGTTACAGGGTGTAGTAAAAAGAAATCTGTCAAATATTATGATACAAATTTTATTTTTGGATTGGAACAAGGATTACAGAATAGATGGGATGCAACTGATAAAATAAAAGATGTTTCTAATATTAAAAAATCTGAGTATGCGAAGATTGTAAATATTGAATTGGATTCAATTAGTAGGTATAAAAATAAAAAATTTAAAAGCGATAAATTGCATCAAGAAGCATTAGAATATATAAATGCATTGAATCAGCAAAAAGAAGCTGTCAAGAGTTATAATGACTCAGATTTTCCTGAGAAGTGGGAAGAAAGTTATAATAAGCGTACTGAAATTCTCATAAAAATTAACAAAACTCACAAGTTAACTTTTGATTCCAAATATGATGACGATTGGACCGAACTTACACGTAACGGCTCAAGTGTAGTCGGTAAGAATAAAAAAGAAAAGCAAGTTTCTAAACTTATTAAGCATATAAAATTTAAGTTAACTCAAAATATGGATGGATTAAAGACATACGATGCTGAAGTAAAGAATACTACTAACTATAGTTTTAAGAGCTTTTCAATTAACGTGAAGCTCTTAAATAATAACGGAGTAGTTGTAGATACACAGCCTATTGTTGTAGAGAATTGGAGCAAAAACCAAACTAATCAATTAGAGTTTGAGACTGAAAAAGATTTTAGTAAGTATAAAATTGTAAAAAGTTTTGTAGAATAAAGCTTTTAAATACAGACCAATAAAGGTCTGTATTTTTTCTCAAAATAATAAATCGTCATTATTTCTAAATAAATCAACAGTGTCATCAAACATTCTGTTGGGTATTCCATATTGCTGCATAAAATCATGTGGTTCTTCAAAAGAATCATACTGTATAGTTGCGTAATCAAAAATTAGATTTAGTGAATATAAATCTGCGTGACGCTCTTTAGATGTTAAAGCATTTCCGCAATAGTTAGAAATACCAGTGTCACCATCCATTAAGTGTCCTATTTCATGACCAATAATGAAAGGTAATTCATTCCTATTTTTCCAATTAGTGTTAATAATAATTAAATTTCTTGTTTTATCAGCAAGAGAACGGTATTCTTCATCTTTACAAATTTGAGCGATACCAAAACCTTGGTCAAAAGCAAAATCAAATAAAAATTGTATCAAATCATTCATATTATTCCTTTAAATAAAAAAAGAGAGAAGAAATTAATTTCTTCTCTCGAGCATAAGCTCATCTAAATATAAGATCACTATGTGATCGACACTCACTCGTGCCTATAACTAGAGATTATCACATGTGATGGAAGAAATCAAATTAGATTATTTAGACTAATTTTTATTTTATGAAGAGCATTATCTGAAATAAGAATTCTACTAACTATACTCTTGTCATAAAAATCTATTAATCTTAATTTACTTATTGTTTTAATATTGTTTACAGCCGCAAAAGTATTTTTATTATGCTTTTTTACTTCGTTACTAAATTTTTTTATTTTGTTTGTGGATAAATTTAACTTGATTAATTTTTCATTAAGTTTATCAGTAGCTTCAAAGAGATCAGATACTTTACTTAATGTAGGATAATGATCACTATTTGCATATTTTGCTAGCAGTCCTTTTAAAAAAATCCAGTCTTTTTCATCAACAGCATTAGTCTGCTTGTATTTTTTACTCATTTTTTGCAAAGCAGTAGATTGAGTAATAATATTTATTTCTTCCTTTGTTGCTTTTGGGCCGCCTTTTAAAATATTTGGCAACTCACTTAATTCTTTTGAAACTGATTTTAATTCGTTAGAGGTAGATTTTCTAGAAGCAAATACAGCTTCTTGCATTCTATTTGTAAGTTCCTTACCAAGACTTACATAAGAACTGTGCAGTTTAGAAGACAAAGGTACAACTGTTAAAACAGTTTTATATTTATCATCTTTTTTATTTAAAACTACAGCAAAATGTGGACCACAAAGTTCTTGACCAATAGAGGTACCAAAGTTAACTAAAACTATTTCTCCAGGAATGTACTTTCTATAATACCTGGGTGTAGTTTTATTTACTTCATTTTGAAGTTGATAAGCATAGAAAGAAACCCATGATGGTAGATGTTTAATTTTAAAATTATCAATATCACTGTAATACAGTTTTAAAAAATGCTGAATCTTTTTTTCTTTATCTATCATTTTATCTACCTCTTCCTACCATGTTGGATATCGGAATCCATCAGGTTTTTAATAATATCAAGATAATCATCAGGAATTGGGCGACCACGGTAAGATAATAATTCATCGTTTTCAATATCTATAGCACGATGATCTTTTGACACAGGTGACGGGTCATCTGTATTACCAAGCAGGTAGTCAGTGGAAGTATGAAGAACTTTGGCAACCTTCTGCAGGTTTTCTGTAGAGGGTGTTTTTGTTTTCCAATGATAAATAGAATTCTTTCCTAAACCAGCCTTATCATTTACATATGAGAGCGTCATTTTTCGCTCAGATGCTAATTCTTTTAATCTTTCAAATGTAGTCATACCAACCATTCCTATAATTCAAATGATCAAATTTAGCACAAGTGCAAAAATATCGGTTGACTTTTTAGCACAAATGACTTATATTTAATTCATCAAGTAATTGAGCAAGAAAAAACTAGCCTATCAATTCAGTTACTTTGGCGAGTGAAGATTGATATAGCAGTGATTTCACGCTTATTTGTCATGACTACATATTAGCACCTGTGCTAATTACAGTCAAGAACTTGATTAAAAAAATACTGTTTGTTGCATTAAGGAGGTGAGACAAATGGAAATAAGAATTACAGGGACATCTGAAGAGATAGAAAAAGCTCTCCATAATTTAAAAATTACAAGAGAGCGAAAAAAATATTTGTATTCTGGTGTTGATGGAAAAAAGATTTCCGAAAGAACAGAAGAATATTAACTGCTTTCTAAGTTGACCAATTCATCGTAATACATTTTGACTAAATTAATCATGTCTTTTTTATAAACTACATCATTTGTAGTACGTGAATTTGCTTCTATTTGAGAGCAAGTTAACTTAATAGCTTGCTTTAACAAATCTCTATCCTTAGCCATGATTGTCACCTCCTTTTTAACTGAGATGACTTAAGTATAACAAGAAAGAAGGAATTTAAATGCAGGAATTAATAAAAGTACAGGTCAAAGGTGACCAACAATTGGTTAGTGCCAGGGACTTGCACAAAGGATTAGGTTTAACTACAAGATTTAGTAAATGGGTTGAACAGAATTTTAAAGACTTCGAAGAAGACGTAGATTTTACGACTGTAACTACAGTTACGGACATGCCAAACGGTGGTACTAAGCCACTTTTAGACTACGCTTTAACAATCGACATGGCAAAACAACTTTGCCTATTAAGTCGAACTGAGAAAGGTAAGCAATATCGCAAATATCTAATTGAGGTTGAAAAGAAATGGAACGATCCAGCCGAAATTGTCAAACGAGGCTACGCCATTCTGCAAGACGAAAACAATCATCTCAAAATTGAAAACGAAAAGATGAAGCCAAAGGCAATATTTGCAGACGCAGTATCTACCAGTAAAGCAACTATTTTAATTGGACAGTTAGCAAAAATTTTACGTGGTAATGGCGTAAATATTGGTCAGAACAGATTGTTTGCTTGGTTGAGAGAACATGGCTATCTAATCAAAAAGCGTGGCAGATTGTGGAATACGCCAACTCAATGGGCGATTGATCATGGTTGGTTTAAAGTCAGAGAAAAGGCTTCAAGCAATCCTGACGGCAGCACTTATGTAACTTACACAACGATGGTAACTGGTGAAGGTCAGAAGTATTTCATTAACAAACTATTGGGTAGTGAGCAAATGGAACTGGTCTAAATAAGTCAAGAACTTGATTAAAAAAATACCGTTTATTGCATGAAGGAGGTGAAATAGATGGAAAATGTACGATTGGAAAAACTCAATAACTATATTTATTTCTATCTTGATAAAGATGGAAACAGAATTCCGCTAATCGCAAGTGCAGGCCAAGGACTCTATTTTGATGATGACATCCATCCAAAAGGAGAAATGAAAAAACTGATTTTAGAATTATTGCCTAAAAATCAGCTTTCTACAGAAATATTTATCTGGGTTGATGGAACAGAATTTAAGATAGGCCGAGTTGATGATTAGCTATCGCACTGGCTACCGAAACTACGGTATCAAATGCAACTTTAATGCCATCTTGTTTCAGTTTGTCTTTTGTTTTTGTCCATATATCTTGATTTCGAATTGAGTTCAAGTATTCATTACCTTGCCAAGTTAGATTTCCCACAGAAGGAGCTATTTTATACGAATCACCTACAGGAGTAGGGAGTTTGGTAACAAGGCTGCCTTCGAATAGCCTTGCAAGGGTATATGCAAGTTCATCATAAGTGAAGCCTTTGGTTTCAGCGAAGTCAATTAGTTCTTTTGCTGTTGGGCCACCTGCATGGTTGCTTTTAGCTATTTCAATCAAGATTTCACGGACAAAATCATAATTTAGTTCCATAATTGTCACCTCCTTTAATTGAGATGACTTAAGTATAACAAGAAAGAAGGAAATATGATGCATTAAAAAAATCATAGCTCTCAGGAAAGCTATGACTGCGAAATTGTTTTATTCTCAAGTGCGTCCTGAAACACCAACTAGGACTTGATGGTATCGTCGCCCAAGCCTGTACCTAGTTCAGCTGCTTAACTTTAATGTGTAGTCTTGCTTTAAAGGATTTACCTTTACGTCGAATAATAAATCCTATCGAGTTAAATTTACACGACAGAAAAATTTATCTCCCACAAGGTTGTGCGTCTTAACGTAGACACTAACGCTAAAGTCCTCACCAGCTTAACGGTTAAACAGTTATCCGCGAGAAAACAGGTCTCTCAAAAAGTCTTTCAAAGTGAACAACTCCTTTCAAAACCTGTTTTTATATTATCAATTTTAGTGTGTTTCATCAAGAACTTGATTAAAAAAATACTGAAAGGAAGTGAGAAGTAATGAATATTCGTGATGCTGCTTTAAGAGCACAAAAAATAGGCAAGGGTATCGCACGAAAAAGTGACGGTCCTCGGCCTACGATGTTTATTTGTACCAATTCAACAGCTGGAATTATAGTTCAGCCAAAATTTGATGAAACAACAATTTCTGCATGCTGGATGCCAACATTAGATTACATAACCGCTAATGACTGGTACGTGATGGGTGATGTACATGAATGAAATAGCTTGGGGAATTGAATTTGTGCTATCAGCATTTTGTTTAGTCTTAGCGACTGAATCCGTTTGCGATAAACACAATGATCGGATATCAAAATATTTATTATGCATAATCATATGCTTTGAGACGGTAATTTTAACTATTTTAGTATTGCTACTGTTGCATTTTTTATAGTGGTATGTATTTTTTGAATTTCTTTTTCAGTTAGCCAACTGGTTGTGTTAATGCTTTGAATTACAGAAATTAGGTCGTTAACAACTTTGGCTTTATCTGGACTAAGTATAGGCAATACTTTTCCGCAATCAGATAAAGCTTGCTCCTGATTCTTAGCAATCATAACCCCATCAAAAGTATTAATTGAACTCAAAAAATTTGAAATTAATTCATTCTTTTTATCTTGAAGATGTTGCTCGCGTTTAAGTTTTTCATTTTCACGAGCAAACCCTTCTTTGGTTAGTTCAATATCTTTAATAGTTTGATTATTCCGTTCGTTGTTGCGCCGGTTAACGAATAAAGAAACTCCTGTTAAAAGCATGCTGGCAATACTAATAAATGTGCTCCAGGTCATAAATGTCACCTCCTTTGCAACATAATTATCTCATAAAAAGTAGGAGGCGTTTTCACAAGCTTTAGAAAGGAAGTGAAAATCATGGTTGAAGAAGAATTATCAAATATCGTTGAAGATATGGAGATTAAATTTACTGTTGCTTTAAAAAAGCATCATATGAAGCAATATGAGTTAGCAAAAGCAATTGGAACTGGACCGCAGCAGCTTAATCGTGCGCTTCATGGTGATATGAGTCCGCGTTCTAAAGAGATTCGCAAACAGGCTGCTGAAAAATTAGGCTTGTATTACAGATATTAGAAAGAAGGAAATAAGATGCAAGAATTAGTGATCATGCAAAATCAACAAGTTGTAACTAGCAGCTTGCAAGTTGCAGAAGTATTTGGAAAGCAACACAAGAAAGTGTTAAGAGATGTCAGAGACATAATTAAAAAAGATGGGGCCAAAATTGGACCCATGTTCGAAAGGTCAACATATAGCGACAGCTACGGTCGTCTAAAAGAAATGTATTTTATGAATCGTGATGGTTTCACTTTGTTGGCAATGGGCTATACAGGTTCTAAAGCAATGGAATTCAAGTTGAAGTACATTAACGCTTTTAATCAAATGGAGCAAGAAATTAAAGCGATTCAAGCTGGTCACCTCGACAGTTACATGATTGAAGATCCCGTAAAGCGAGCTGAGAAATGGCTTGAAGAGCAGAAGACGTATTTAAAGGCTAAACCTAAAGCAGATTATTACGACAGCCAAATGCGAAATCCGGGACTAATGACCACGACTGAAATTGCTAAGGATTTTGGCATGACGGCTAAGAAGCTGAATGTTGAGTTGCATAAGCGGCATGTCATTTATCGTCAAGGCAAAGTGTGGGTGCTGTATCGCAAGTATGATGCCGAAGGCTACACGCAATACGAGCCATACTCTTACTCAAAGGACGGTAAAAAAGCTCAAGGCGTTCACAACAATCTCAAGTGGACACAAAAAGGCAAGAAGTTCATTTATGACTTGCTTACTGAAGATGGTATTCATCCAGTGCTAGAGCAAATGGAATTGGTGTAGGGAGGAGAAAATATAATGCAAGGAACAATCAAAATCAATGCTAAACAAGCAATAAAGCAACTGGACATAATTATCAGCAAAGCTAGAGAAGCAAATGCTGAAATTGAAAAGCTAAGAAAAAATGTTGATGCAATTAAAAAAGAGCAGTCAATTGATGACCACTCTCAGAAAGAAATAACTAATAAGAAAATTGAATGTCTTGCTAAAAGTTACTTCAAAGAAATAACAACAATGCCTGTGTATTCTGCTGAGGATACTAAAGCTGTTGCTGAGTTATACAAGGCAATTATGAACTAATAATCATACATCATAATACTTTCAGTATTTGATAGATTGACTACAAGTGTTTGGTCACCAATGAACGAAACATATCCACTGATTGAATTTGGATCAAGCTTTCTAAATTCATCAGCGGTAACTTTAGAATTTTTTGCGGCCAAATTGTAACGTACCTTTACTTTAACTAAATTAGTAATTTTAGTTTTGGAGCCACTCTTGCCTGTAATTATTGCTGTCATATAAATCACCTCCTAACTATTAATGATTATCGCATTAATAGTTAGGAGCTGTACATAAATTTTAGAAAGGAAGTGGGGAAATTGGTTGAAAGCATAACCGTTGAGTTGTCGCCTAAGTCTATTGATAAAATTGTTCAACTGGTCGAAGCGAAAGTAATGACTAGACTACGAAATCACATAGAAGAGAATGCTAGTGGTCAAATTATTAATCTTAATGAATTTAATAAAAAATACATCAAAAAAACGCCTGATTGGATTAAACAAAATATTTTTTATGAGTTTAATCCCGATTGGGTGGAAGACATTCATCCTGGTAAAGGTAAGGCATTTCGAATTCATGAAGATGAAGCAAAACAATGGTTAAAAGAACATAGGCAACAGATAGATTGGAATGCAAAGTTAAGGAGGTGATGTAAATGGTTAAGCAAGACAAAGATTATGCAGCAACGACACTCATTGGGCTGCTAGTTATGGCAGTTGTGGAGTTTGCAGCTTATGATGCGAACTGCATCTGGAATAACGGTTGGACACAATTGTTCGAAGATGTTGGAGCGCTAATTTTAGTAATTGCAGCAGTATTGTTTATCAGCGCATTGTATTTTCTGAAGCGGGATAAGAAAGGAGCAACGAAAGATGAGCTTTAAAGAACGGCTACATAAAAAGCAGCTAGAAGAAAATTTAGTTATTGCAAGTAACTGTTATGGTGAAAACAAAAAGTCCGCAATCTCTGGTACAGATTGTGGACTAAGAAATATAAACATATTTAAGGAGAGTATAGCACAATGAGCGAAGAGAGACGAGTTTTTAATAAGAATGGTATTTGTTTGCATAATTATCATTATGATTATCGTGGCGGATGGCAGTTTGGTCGAGTACAGCCAGCTAATTCCTTTACTTTTGCAGAGCTAAAAGACATTATTGCTAGCGAAATGAATTTTAGTGACATGGCTTTAGTTGAGGCTGAAGGTGGCGCAGCTTGGCTATGGGAACAATGTGAGTTGGCTGAAGAAAAACGCATTTTTAAAATTGGAGAAAGCTTTTTATTCAAACTTGATGGAGAGTGGTTCTTTGGTAACTATTCCAGATCAGGTTATAGTCCTGAACCATTGACTGCTGCGGAATTTAAAGAAGCCTATTTTGACTTAGTTGACTCAAAGCACACAAATATTTCGGATGATGATTGGCATAAAGTCTGGCTTAAGTTTAGCGAACCAATTGAGGAGGACAGGTCATGAATATTACTAAAGATGATTTAACAGAAATGATTGAACAGCAGGCTACTGAAGATGTAGAAAACAGGCTCACAGAGCTTTTACCACAAGGACAAGGGGAATCATACCAAAAGGTAAGAATGGCTTATCAAGCGCTCCAAAACACAATAGAATTCAAACAATTTAAGCAGAGCTTTATTGAATTTCACAACAGAGCACTAACTAATAATCTACTAAGCCAACTTGGTAAGATACCAGACATGATTAAGGAAGCAGGAGATAACTATGAAGCTTTTTGAAATTAACGATGCCATTAAACAAATTATGGACAAGGATGATCTTGATCCAATTGCGATGAAAGACACGCTTGATGCACTGGAATTAACACGTGACGAAAAGCTAGATAGTCTAGCAGCCGTTATTGAGAAAACAAACTCTGAAGTTACTTTTCTAAAAGATAAAATCAGAAAGTTAACTGATCAAAAACACTTTGCTGAAAACAGAATAAATAATCTGCAAGAGTACATGACTGGTATTTTGGACGAAGCAAACATTAAGAAATTGCAGACTAAGAATCATATCCTCAAGCCACGCAATTATAGGGACAAAACAATTGTTTCAGATGGCGAAAAATTACCACAAGAATACAAGATTAAAGAAGAAGTCGTCAAGATTGATCGCCAAAAGATTTATCAGGACTTGAAAGACGGCAAAGAAGTAGCAGGTGCACACTTGAAACCTAACCGAAAGACAACGATTAGCTAGGAGGTTCAATTATGACAGAAGCGATTAAAGAACATCCCAAAGATTATGTGCCACTAGCTGAAAAAATTGCTAAGGCTAATCATGATATCGGAGCAATTGCCAAAGACGGTAACAATAACTTTCAACGATATTCTTTTCAATCAGAAGCAGCGATTAAAGCAGCTGTGCAACGAGTAATTTCTGAGAATCAATTTTCAATTATTCCTAAGTTTGAAATTATTGAGCGGGAACAACAACCAACTAAGAACAGAGGGGTAAACAATTTCGTTTATGTTTTGGGTACATTTACTATTACTGACGGGGTTGAAACTTTAACAGGGTCAATGCCAGGGGCTGGTGCAGATACGGGCGAGAAAGCCGTACAGAAGGCTTGTACGAGTGCACAAAAATATTTTTACAAGCAGCTGTTCAATATTACGGATAAAGACGAAGATCCAGATGCACAAGATAGTAATCCAGGTGGTGGCTATCAAAAACAACAGCGAACTACTAAACGCCAGCAACCAGCACCAAAGAAGCAAACCGCACCGACTAAAATCTTTACTGACAAAGAATTGCTAGATTACACAATTACTGATGAGCACGGAGAAGTAAAGCTAGTACAAGTTGTCTCAGAAGCGGTAGCCGGCAATCAAGAAAGTAAGGCTACCTTACATGGCTTAGGTGGCGAAAGTAAACAAGCTTATGCCCAAATTTATAAGCAGCAACTTTATAAGAAGTGGCTAAGCGGTTCAGAGTCGGGAGGCAAGTAAATGACTGATACTTTAAATCAATCTAGAGCATTCTTGATGATACCGGCTAGCGTGGCACATGATCAAACTTTGTTAAAGCAGCCCAAAGCAATTATTTTGTTAGGAGAAATTGTGTCAATGCTCAATGTTACTGGTGTATTTTACATTAATAATAATACGTTGAGTAAGCGATTGGATTGTACAAAAAGATCGATAATCAACTACTTAGATTTGCTGGAAAAACGTGATTTGGTAAGACGCAAGTTCTTTAAAAATGATGATGGAAAAGTGGTGAAACGTGAAATTACCGCAGGCAAAGGCTTAACAAGAGCTTTTGCAAACGGGTGGGCTGTTCATGATGAAATAGAATTCACCACCCCCGGTGAAACAGCGTTCACTACCCCTAGTGAAACGGAATTCACTACCCCCGTGAAATATGTTTCCACTAAAGAGAGCATTAATAAAGAGAACAATAATAATAGAAATATATATAGTCCTGCTGAAGCAGAACCACCTGTCTCACAGAAAAATAATTCAGTCTTTAAGCAGATAATTGATTACTTGAATGACAAGGCAAAAAGAAATTTTAAATATACGAATAAGTCTACCCAACGATTGATTAATGCTCGAGTAAATGACGGCTATGATGTAGCTGATTTTAAGAAAGTGATTGATAACAAGTGTGCACAATGGCTTAACGACAAAAAAATGTATAGATATTTACGTCCAGATACTTTGTTTGGTCCCAAGTTTGAAGGTTATCTCAATGAAAATGTACCTGGCATGCCAATGGAACAGGAAATGGATCCACGGATGTTGGCCAAGGTACCTGATGAAATAGATGATGACTTACCCTTTTAGAAAGGAG